>NZ_JBWQOI010000001.1:0-1544790 GCF_056591755.1 Maritimimonas sp. 2205BS37-2 | reverse complement strand
GAATAATTACGTTATAATTTATATTTCTCTTTTCTTTGCGCATTGTATGAGAGTAATTGTAGCATTTCTTTTATGGTTCATTTCTGCCACTTCTTTAGCACAGGTAGGTGGCGAACGCATTTATAATTTTTTAAATGTTACTACTTCAGCAAGACAAGCAGCTTTGGGCGGAGAAACACTTACATTAGTTGACGATATTCATCAAGCCCTTTGGAACCCATCAATGATTAACCCGGAAATTGATAACCAAGTAGGACTGAGCTATGTCGATTTTTTAACAGATGTAAATTACGGATCACTTTCTTTCGCACATTTATTTACCCGAAGAGTAGGAACATTCCATGCAGGGATTACCTTTGTAGATTACGGTAAATTAATTGCTGCTGATGAACAAGGTAACGAAACAGGCACATTTAAGGCCAGAGACTTAGCATTTCAAGTTGGTTATGCATATGAATTACCTTGGCAGAACTTTTATGTTGGTGCTAATTTAAAGTTTATCAATTCAACGATAGAAAATTTTTCCTCAAGCGGAATCGCGGCAGATTTCGCATTGACCTATTATGATGAGTTTAAACCTTATATGTTCTCTGCCGTTATACGTAATATAGGTTATCAGATTTCTGTTTTTGATGAAGAACGGGAAAAACTTCCTTTAGAAATTGCCCTTGGAGCTTCTTATCAACTAGAACACATTCCGCTAAAATGGCATGTAACTATTAATAGCCTGCAAAAATGGAAATTAAGTGTACCGAACCCTTCAGACAGCCAGACTTCCATTGGAGGCGAAACAACAAATGATGATGTTACCTTTTTAGGAAATGCCATACGCCATGTAAGCGTTGGAGCTGAATTTTTTCCTGATAAAGGATTTAACCTAAGATTGGGCTATAATTTTAGACGTGGAAGAGAATTACGATTAACCGAAAGCCGAACTTTTGCTGGATTTACTGCTGGTTTTGGCTTAAAAATGGGTAGATTTAAACTAAATTATGCTTTTAGCAAGTTTCATCCAGAGACAAACACAAATACATTTTCTTTAAATATTGATTTGGCCAGAGAAGGCTTTAAACGTTATTAATTTGAAAAACAAGAATAAAATAATCATTGCTATTGATGGATTTTCTTCAACAGGAAAAAGTACTATTGCAAAGCATCTAGCTAAAGAGTTAAATTACTTATATGTTGATACAGGTGCCATGTACAGGGCTGTGACTTATTATGCCATGCAACATGATTATGTAACTTCTAACTATCTTGATGCAAAGCGATTGATAGCCGATTTAAAAAAAATAAAACTAGAATTTAAGTATAACGGAGATTCAAAATTCTCTGAAATGTATTTGAATAATGAAAATGTTGAACGAGAAATAAGAACAATTAAAGTATCTAAATTTGTTAGTCAAGTCTCTGAAATTTCTGAAGTTCGTAGAAAGCTGGTTGAGCAGCAACAGTTAATGGGCAAAGACAAGGGTCTTGTAATGGATGGACGAGATATTGGCACAGTGGTTTTCCCTGATGCAGAGCTTAAGCTATTTATGACAGCTTCACCTGAAAAGAGAGCTGCTAGACGCTATAAAGAACTACTTGATAAAGGGCATAAAGTAAATTATGAAGAAGTACTGCATAACGTTCAACAACGTGATAGAATTGATTCTACGCGAGAAGACTCACCTTTAAAAAAAGCAAAAGACGCCATAGAATTTGATAACAGCGATATGGGCTTGCGAGAACAATTTGAAAGAGTTTATAGCTTGGCGCTAACAAGAATGGACAAGAAAAACAAGTAATAAGTCTTACGTATCAAATTTATAGGTAAAAACTATTGTTTTTGATCCCTATACTATTATAAATTTTCTATTTTTTTTACTTCTACTTCCTTTCTATTCCCATTGTATTCTACTTCAATTTTTAGTAAATCTTTATTGATAATGTTTTTCCATTTTTTTGACCAAAACTCACATAACTCTCCCGATTGTCCATATTTAGTCAAATCAATATTGTTAATTTTTAAAACTCTAGATTGAGGTTTTATTTTACCAATTAAGCTACTTTTTTCATATATATTGCCGATGGTGATTATTCCCTTATCATAATCTGTAAAAAAACCTACCTCATAGATAATAGGATTAACATAATTTAATTTATTTTTCTCATCTAAAATTAAACTATCATTTTCCCAATCTATAGTAACTGTAAAATTTTGAAAAAACGAGTTCCCCAAAACAGAAGAATTAAGAGGTTTAATTAAAAAATAATATGGCGATTTAAATTTATAATCATTGATATAGAAATGTTCTAGTTTCTTATAATGAGTTACTCCTTCTTTGGCTCCTGAAAAATTAGCTCCTTTTACTCCTATTTTCTTAATTGATGGCTTTTCTTTTAAAACAGTAGTGTCTCCTGTTTGGATAAAACCATTAAATCCGGTATCAAATGTAAAACGTTTATTTTTTTCTCCTACCTTTAAATTTAGATGAATGTTACCGACAATCCCCGAATTCATTTTTATTTTTTTGTGATTATCAGAAACAGTAAACTTTTTACTATCGTCAGAGATTCTAATGACTTTTTTTTGATAATCTATTTGCCAATTTGATTTTCTCATTAAGTTATTTCCGATAAAACCGTCTATCTTTTTACAGCTTATGTATCTTCCAAATTTTGAGATATCCCAAACCATTCCTACAGTTTCTTTGAATGTAATACCACCAATATCTATTGCACCAATTCGAACTCTCTTTACTTTTTTCTTTGAATCTTTACCATTCGAAATTGTTCCTTTTTTTAACCGTTTTAAATTTAATTGATTAACAATTGTTGGGTCTATGAGATTTAATTCAGCTCCAGTATCAAATAAAAAATTGAATTCTTTTCCATCAATTGTCACGGGAATGAAAATAAAACCATTTACATAATCGAAAGGAATTTCTTTAAAATAATCATGATCAGTTACAAATCCTTGTTTTTTATATTTAAAAGTTGCACAACTACTAAGAAGGATAATTAAAGAAATAAGAACTATTCGTTTGCTCATTTTTTGTTAGAATTTTTGGTGTTAATAATTAAATTTTATGCAATCTTTTGAACAAATAATGTTCCAAAAAGAATAGGCATATCTTTTTTCTGTAAATTTTTATTTAAAAGTATGAGAGATTATTCTTTTAGTCTTTCAACTATCATTGAAGAAAAGTAATTTACACCTGTTTTTATACATTCTTCGTCTACAGCAAAGTTAGGTGCATGTGGCATAGAAATAATACCTTTTTCAAAATTAGATCCTCCTAGATAAAAATATACTCCAGGTACATGCTTTTGAAAGAAAGCAAAATCATCACCTCGACCATCAGGCATTTCGCCATATAAAAGAAAGGTATTTTCCCTGCCATAAATCTCTGAAATGCTCTTCATAGATTTCTTAGTTAGGTTTTTATCGTTTACGATATTTGCTCTTCCAGTTTCAAGGTATTCGATTTTAATTAAGTCTTTTGAAAATTTTGACGTACTAAGTTTTTCTTTTAATAAGGGCAAGATAGTATCTAGTTTTTTCATTATGCTCGAACTAATAAAGGTACTTATCGATATCTTTTCATCTGTTTTTTTAACGGAAAAATTTTGATTTACGGTTACATAATTTTTATAAATCGTATTCGGATTAGCAATACCAATATTTGGGTCTAACAAATTTCTATTATCCCAAAATTTGCTTTCTGGTTCAACATTTTGAAAACTAGATATTACTTTTTTTGCATGATCTATAATTGCTTCATCTTTATTAGAACTTTTATAGGATACTTTAAGTACTCGATATTCGGCGAACATCCATTCAGGCTTCGTTGAAATCATTGTTGATGGCATTGGAGCAATATGTGTAGCATATATTTCAGCTGGATTAATAATATCGAACAACCCATCTTTAATCATTGCTTTGGCACCTTTAAAATTTTCTTCAGATGGCTGAAATATGAAATAAACTGTTCCGGTTAAATTTTCTTTTTGACTTGTCAATACATTGGCTATCCCCAGCCCAATGGTTGTGTTAACATCATGGCCACATATATGCCTTACACCTTTATTTTTTGATTTAAAATCTACAACGTCTGGAATATCTGAAGGCATTGCATCTATATCTGATCGCCAAGCAATTTTCTTCCCTGGTCTATTTCCCTTTAGAATACCTACAACTCCATAGCCACCTATGTTAGTTTTAACTTCTAACCCAAGCGATGATAAATACTCTCCTATTTTTTCCGAAGTTCTTTTTTCTTGTTGAGAGACTTCCGGATATTGATGAAAATCTCTACGAATTTTGATGAGACTATCAAAAATAATTTCCGTTTGTTCTTGAATATTTTTATGAATTAATATCTTCTCTTTAGAGGTTTGACATGAGGCGAGAAATCCGATAAAAAAAGAGAAAATTATGAAAGCATTCTGAGGATTAATTTTAGTTAAAGACATATTTAAAGTATTGATATTACAAACATTAAATATTTTACGATTATACACCTGTCACATTTGTGACATAATTATTTTTTAGCAAGTTTGCTTCGTATTCTACTTAGCGATTGGCGCTCAATACCTAAAAAAGAAGATAAATGAGAAAGACTAATTCTATTTATGATATCTTTATTATTCTTAATAAAACTTAGATACCGTTCTTCTGCCGTATTAAATAAAAAGCCTTCCACTCTGTCATTTAATATAGTTAAAACCTCTTCTGCGGTTAAACGGCCATATTTTTCACCATTTTTAAACCTATTGTAACTCTCCTGAATAACTTCATAGGGTAATTTAATAATAATAGAAGGTTCTAAACATTCCATAAAATATTTTGAGGGTCGCTGCTTTATAAAGGCAGGATAATCGGTTGCATAACTATTTTCTTTTGCAAAGCCTGTTGTTATTTTATTTCCTTTATCGTTAATATAATACCGCCTTAAAAGTCCCTTACAAATAAACCCCATCTCCTTTTGAATCTCACCTCTTTTAAGGAAAAATTCTTTTTTTTCGAACTCACATATAGAAATGTAGGGTCTAATAAAATCTATTTCTTCTTTAGATGAATTAGAGAATAATTTGATATAAGAATCGTAATACTTCTCATATTCTTTTTTCATTTTATTCTTATTTAATTGTTAAGTAAAAATTCAATATAAAGAGATGTACATTAAAAAAATAGAACAATGATGCAACATTTAAAATTTAAGGAATATTCAAATACTTATGGGTTTGTAGCGAAATTTTCCATTTTGGGTTTTTCATTACATAATCTACCAAAAGTGGTGTCATTTTTTCTTGCTTGCTCCACTCAGGTTGTAAAAATAATTGACAATTCTCATTTACTTTTGCTGCCTGCTCTTCAGCAAACATAAAATCATTTGTATTATAAACAATCATTTTCAGCTCATGAGCTTGCTCATAAATTTCATCTAACGGAAGTTTTGTTTTTTTGGGTGAAAGACAAACCCAATCCCAAACACCAGTTAATTCGTAAGCACCAGAGGTTTCAATATGCGTTTTAATGTTATTCTTCTGAAGGTTTTTAGTTAAATAAGACATATCCCACATTAATGGTTCACCTCCAGTAATTACCACTGTATTTGAATATTTTTTAGCATTATTAACAATGCTATTAGCTTCAGTCGGAGGATGTAAATCTGCATTCCAGCTTTCTTTCACATCACACCAATGACAACCAACATCACAACCTCCAATCCTAATGAAATAAGCAGCGGTTCCTGTATGATACCCTTCACCTTGAATTGTATAGAACTCTTCCATTAATGGAAGCATTTCACCTCTATCGATTAATTCTTTTATTTTTTTATCCATTTATTTAACGGCAGCGATTACATCGATCTCAATTTTTGCATCGATTACTAAATCGGCCACAAAGGTAGTTCTTGCGGGTTTATTTTTAGGAAAATACTGACGAAAAACTTCATTAAAATCTGCAAAATCATTTTTATCAGTTAAAATCACAGTACATTTTGAAACATGTTCCAGATCTGAGCCGTTAGCCTCTAAAACATCTTTAATATTTTCTAATGCCTGTGTGGCCTCAGCTTTTATTCCACCATGTGCAATCTTTAAAGAGTCATTATTAAAACCCACTTGGCCAGTTAAAAATAGAATATCACCAATACGAACGGCGTCTGAATAAGGAGCACTTTTTCTACGTTCAATTTTAGATTCTAAAAAATCAATTTTAGATTTTTCAATAGTAACGATTTCTTGAGTTTCTTCTTTTTTGATAGTATCACAACCAAAAAAAGTAAGTACGGTTAAAAGGCCAACGAATAGTAGTAGTTTTTTCATGATTTTAAAATTAGTTGTAACGAAGATACAAAACACCCGTATTTTAATTAAAGTGTTAATTTTTGTTTTGGCATTTTTAATCTTATTTTTATGACTTCAATCAAACAGAACACTTTAAATGAGTAAAAGCGAAGAATTTTTTAATTATATAAACGAAGGTTATAAAACCAAAGGAGAATTTCTTACTCTGGGTTCAGCCATGTTAGGTGAAGAAACAATTACTGAAGCCTTTATAAAAGTTCCTTTAAAAACATTGAATCGACATGGTTTAATAGCTGGAGCAACTGGTACGGGTAAAACAAAAACGTTACAAGTATTGGCTGAAAATTTATCCGATCAGGGGATTCCTGTTTTATTAATGGATGTAAAAGGAGATTTAAGTGGTTTAGCACAACCAAGCCCTGGACACCCTAAGATTGATGAAAGGCATCAAAAAATAGGTTTACCTTTTGATGCAAAATCTTTTCCGGTTGAAATTTTAACAATTTCTGAGCAAGATGGCACACGTATGCGTGCTACGGTTTCAGAATTTGGCCCAGTCTTATTATCCAGAATTCTCGATTTAACAGAAACGCAAAGTGGTATTGTTGCGATCCTATTTAAATACTGCGACGATAAAAAATTACCTCTTTTAGATTTAAAAGATTTTAAAAAAGTTATTCAATTCGCAACCAGTGAAGGTAAAGAGGAATTACAACAAGAGTATGGCCGTATTTCTACAGCATCAACGGGAGCAATTCTTAGAAAGATCGTTGAAATTGAGCAACAAGGAGGTGATTTATTCTTTGGCGAACGTTCATTTGATGTACAAGATTTAACCAGAATTGATGAAAATGGAAGAGGCGTTATTTCTGTTCTTCGCTTAACAGATATTCAAGATAAGCCAAAATTATTTTCAACGTTTATGCTACAATTGTTAGCAGAAATTTATGGAACATTTCCAGAACAAGGAGATTCTGGCAGACCAGAATTGGTGCTTTTTATTGATGAGGCACATTTAGTGTTCGAAGAGGCTTCTAAGGCATTATTGGCTCAGATTGAAAGTATTGTAAAATTAATTCGATCTAAAGGAGTAGGGGTGTACTTTGTTACACAAAACCCTAAAGATGTTCCAGAAGATGTATTAGCACAATTAGGATTAAAAATTCAACATGCTTTACGTGCATTTACTGCAAAAGATAGAAGAGCAATAAAGTTAACCGCAGAGAATTACCCTGATTCTGAATACTACGATACAAAGGAAGTATTAACAAGTTTAGGTATCGGAGAAGCATTGGTATCTGCCTTAAACGAAAAAGGAATTCCAACACCTTTGGCTAGGACAATGTTGCGTGCTCCTATGAGTAGAATGGATGTTTTAACCCCGAAGGAGCTAAAGGACCAAATCGCAAAATCAAAAATTGCTAAGGGATATAATGAAGAGATTGATCGTGAAAGTGCATATGAAATCTTAAATGGCAAAATAGAGAAGATTAATGAGCAAGAAGAAAAAGAACGAAAAGTTAAAGAAGCGGCTAAAACCAGAGGCAGAACAACAACTAGAAGAAGCACACGAATGAATCCGATCTTAAAAGTAGTAACCAGTGCAACATTCATAAGAGGTGTACTTGGAGTTTTAAAAAAAGTAATAAAATAAAAAATGAAGAAGTTTTTGTTAGTAGCGTTGGTAGCAATAATGTTTGTACAATGCAAAAAAGAGGATAGACATACAATAGCAAGCGGGCAGTTAGGAATGCTAACTTCAAATACACAAGTGTATGAACTAAAAGATTTATTTAAGAAAGATTCTTTAGTTAGTAGAACGGGAGAAGGGGAGTTCGCCGATGCTTCATTCGACGAGCATCTGGTTTATGAAAAAGGAGGGAAGCACTTGCTGACTTTAATTCCTAAGCAACAGCACGATTCAACATCAGTTATTGAAAGTATACAAATTTTTGACAAACGCTATAAAACGGTAAAAGGCTTAAACCTAAGCTCTACCTTTAAAGATATTGTAGAAAATTATACAGTTAATAAAGTAGAGTCTACACCTGCATCTGCAGTTTTATTTATTGATGAATTAAATGTAACGATAGCCATTGATAAAAAAGATTTAGGGATAGGCGAATTTAATTTTCAAAAAGTACGATTGGATCAAATACCTGATTTAGCCAAGATTAAATACTTTACACTTTGGTTTGATTAATAAGTGAATTGCTAGCTATAAATTCTAGTAATTTCGATCTAAACTTTTATATGGAAGAACAGCTCAATAACTTACCAAGAAAAGCTAAAGAGAAATATGCCGAGACTAAAAAGTATTTTACCAAACTAAAGAAGAAAAACCCGAAGCGTTTAGATCTTTTAATGCAACAGCTGCATGATGAAGAATTTGAAACGACAGACTGTTTAACTTGTGCAAATTGTTGTAAAACAACAAGTCCAATATTTACTGATAAAGATATTGCTCGAATTGCAAAGCACTTTCGCATGAAAGAACATCAATTTATTGAGAAATATTTACACCGTGATGAAGATGATTTTATGGTACTTCATAGTGCACCATGTACTTTTTTAGATGAATCTGACAACACTTGTTTTATTTATGATATACGACCAAAAGCTTGTGCAGAATACCCACATACGAATCGTAAAAAATTTGCTCAGTTAACGAGTTTGACTTTAAAGAATACAGAGGTATGTCCGGCTGTATTTAATATCGTTGAAGAACTAAAGAAGAACCTACCTTTATAGCTATAATGAAGTCACTTAAAATTGTAATTATTACTTTAATTATACTCTATTCTATTGCGGAAATTTCGGGTGCATTTAAATTCTATAATAATCCTTCTACTGCTAATGAGCCAAATTTAAAGATGAATTCAAAGATGTTGGTCTCTAATTTATTTTCTCCTAAAGTAGGAGATTTTATCTGTTTTAAGCACGAAGATGACTATTTCGGTAAATTTATTAAAGTAAATAGGCTTTGCGGGCAGGGGAAGGATACTATTGAAATAAAAGATGGCGTACTTTATGTAAATGGAAAGAATGTGGATAAGGACTTAAATTTAGTTCATAATTATATTATCGAAGAAAAAGATTTTATGGAATTGGAAGGCGACGGATTTATCAACAAAGAATTAAACGGAGCAAAAATTGATAGTAATAGTTATTTAGTATCTCTAGAGAAGAAAATAGCAACCAAATATCAATTACATTCTAAACAAAACATTATATCTGTAGGAGAAGGGAAAGGGAAAATATATAAAGGATTTGATCAGAGATGGAGTAAAGATAATTTTGGCCCTGTTGTGGTGCCTAAAGGCAAGTTTTTCGTTTTAGGTGATAATAGAGCTAATTCTATGGACTCTAGATCAATTGGGTTTAAAGATGTTGATGATGTGATTGGAATAGTAATTTATCCTAGAGAATAATACAAGCAACCAATTTCTTTTTCGAACATCTTATCTGCAAACAATAAACATGAAAAAGGTTTTATTTCTTCTGGCAGCCACATTACTTTTTATTTCTTGTACTTCAGATGATGATGGTGAATTTACTGAGCTAATGAAAAATCGTCAGTTATGGGATTCATCTGGGATAGATACTTATTTTTGGACAGAAAATATAAGCTGTTTTTGTGGAGGAGTATTAGAACGTAAATTAATGGTAATTAGTAACGTTAAGAATAGTGTAGTATTTGATGAATCTCATTTACCGCCTACACAAACGGCTGAAGATATTTTAAATGACACCAATAGTATATTGGAGGCTTTTGATTTAATTAAAACCATAATAGATCAAAACCCCGCTTCTCTTGTTGTTGAATATAATGGCGAGTATGGATTTCCTACGCTAATCAGTGTTGATTATGATTTTCAGATTGCCGATGACGAAATAGTATATAGTTATTCTGATTTCGGACTTCCGCTTATAACAAACTAACACAGTCTAGTTAGGATAAATTAGGTACTTATTTCTAATTTTTTTAAACTTTTCTAGGTCTATTTGCCAAGTCTTTTTTATCTCTTCTGCCGATAAGCCTTGTTCTATTTGTTCTTGTAATTTGGTAGTGCCTGCATGTATAGTAAATGTAGTACCAAAAAACTTTTCTGATTTGGGTGTTCGCTTATAAGCATCTATTAGCCATTTTAAATTAACAATGTTTAAATGCTTTTCATTTCTTAGGTCAATACCGTTGCAATTTTCACCTTTATGTTTTGGGTATTTCGCACCAAAATTTGCTTTTGGCGTATAACTAAAATCGGTGGGTTCAAAAAAAGGGGCGCCATAAATTTGAAATTGCATTTCGGTTCCGCGCCCGGCATTAATAGTTGTACCTTCAAAAAAACCAAGGCTAGGATATAAATTAATTGCTTTGGTATTTGGTAAATTCGGTGATGGTCTTATTGCTAAATCATACTTCGTTGTATGCGTATAATTCTGTAAGGGAATTACAGTTAAGTCGCACTTATCGCCATTTTTTAACCAACCCTCATTATTGATCATTTGAGCGTATTCACCAATAGTCATTCCATATACCAATGGAATAGGGTTTAACCCTAGAAAACTTTTGTGTTCAAGCTCGAGTGTTGGTCCGTCAACATAATGTCCATTTGGATTTGGCCTATCAAGAACTACCACCGGAATTTTGGCTTCGGCGCACGCTTCCATAATATATTGTAGTGTTGCTATATAAGTATAAAATCGAACACCAACATCTTGAATGTCGAAAACAACAATATCTAAACCTTTTAATTGCTCTTGAGAAGGTTTTTTACTTTTACCATGCAATGAAATAATGGATAACCCCGTTTTTGTGTCTTTTCCATCATCAATATGTTCGCCAGCATCTGCTTTTCCTCGAAAACCATGTTCAGGAGCAAAAACTTTCACTATTTTTATTTGTCTTGAAAGTAAACTATCAATTAGATGTGTATAAGAATGATCTTTCTTAAAAATTACTGAAGTTTGATTGGCTACCACACCTACATTTTTCTGTTTTAAAAGATCTAAGTATGCTTTTGTATTGTTAGCACTTATAATAACTTCTTTCTTTTGTTGTTTAGTTGCGTCCTCAGCAATTTGGGTCTCTTTTTTTGAGGTTTGTGACTTGCAGGAAATCAATATAAAAAGAGAAAATAAAACCGAAAAGAAATATGTACTTTTGAACCACCTATTAATCATCTACATTGAATTACGAGTTATTTATAGCAAAGCGAATCATTGCTGCTAAACAGTATAAAAGTAGTGTTTCGTCTCCAATAATAAAAATAGCTATTGCGGCCATCGTTTTAGGTATAGTTATTATGATGATTTCTATTGCTACGAGCCTTGGATTAAAACATAAGATTAAAGAAAAAATATCTGGATTTAATGGGCATATTCAGATAACAAATTATGAGGATAATAATTCGCAGATTACGGTTAATCCTATTCCAATTGAGCAAGATTTTTATCCTGATTTTACTTCAGTTGAAGGTGTTAAGAGTGTTCAAACGTATGCCACTAAAGGTGGTGTAATTCGTACCGAAACGGATTTTGAAGGTATTATTCTAAAAGGGGTTTCGCATGACTTTGACTGGTCTTTTTTTAAAGATTATTTGGTCAACGGCAAGCTATTAACTACTAGCGATGAAATGTCAAGTGAGGTACTTGTTTCTAAAATTACAGCAGACAGGCTTGGCTTTAAAGTGGGAGACACCTTCAACACCTTTTTCGTAAAAGATGATCCAAGTAAAGCCCCAAATGTACGTGTATTTACTATAGCTGGAATCTATAGTTCCGGATTTCAAGAGTTTGATGAAAATTATGTAATTGGAGATATTAAACAAATTCAGAGGCTTAATAAATGGAGTCAAAATCAAGTTGGAGGTTTTGAAGTTTTACTTAAGAATTTTGATGAATTAAAATTTAAAGGCGAAGAAGTTTATCAAAATGTGGGTTCAACGTTAAATGCTCAAACTATTGGTGAAAAGTACCCTGCTATTTTTGAGTGGATGGATCTATTTGATGTAAATACATATGTTATTTTGGGTATCATGATTTTAATTGCGGGTATTAATATGATTACAGCTTTATTGGTTTTAATACTAGAACGCACCCAAATGATTGGAATTTTAAAGGCGTTGGGAAATTCAAATTGGAGCATTCGAAAGATATTTTTGTATAACGCTGCTTACTTAATTGCAGTGGGTTTATTTTGGGGTAATGTTATTGGAATTAGTATTCTATTAATTCAAAAGTATTTTGGCGTAATTAAATTAAATCCTGAAACTTATTATGTAAATCAAGCGCCTGTATATTTAGATGCAGGCTATATTGTTTTATTAAATGTTGGTACCTTAGTTTTATGCTTACTAATGCTTCTAATACCTTCTTATATTGTTAGTAAAATTAGCCCGGTAAAAGCTATTAAGTTTGATTAGTTTTAATAATTATTATGAGTTCATATGGAAGTAAACTACTTATTTATTGGTAATTTATTGTGCGTTACTGGCATTGAAGAAAAAGAACATAAAAACCCATAAAAAATACCTAAATTTGTGCTTCCAAAAATCAGCATAACGAATAACTCTTTAAAGATAAAATTTACGAAATGAAATACGATATTATAGTTTTAGGAAGTGGCCCAGGCGGATATGTAACTGCTATCAGAGCTTCTCAATTAGGCTTTAAAACTGCTATTGTAGAAAAAGAAAGCCTTGGAGGTGTTTGCTTGAACTGGGGGTGTATACCTACGAAAGCCTTATTGAAATCTGCTCAGGTATTTGAATATCTTAAACATGCCGAGGCATATGGTTTATCTGTAAAAGATGCCGATAAAGATTTTGAAGCCGTTGTAAAACGTAGTAGAGGTGTTGCAGAAGGAATGAGTAAGGGGGTTCAGTTCTTAATGAAGAAAAATAAGATTGATGTACTCGAAGGTTTTGGTAAATTAAAACCGGGTAAGAAAATTGATGTTGAGGGGAAAGAATACAGTGCTGATCATATTATTATTGCCACTGGTGCTCGCTCTCGTGAATTACCAAGTTTGCCTCAAGATGGAAAAAAAGTAATTGGATATCGTGAGGCTATGGTATTGCCTAAGCAACCTAAGAAAATGATTGTTGTAGGCTCTGGTGCCATTGGTGTTGAGTTTGCATATTTCTATAACTCTATGGGTACTGAAGTCACAATTGTAGAGTTTATGCCTAATGTTGTACCGGTAGAAGATGAAGAAGTATCAAAACAATTAGAGCGTAGCTTTAAAAAGAGCGGAATTAAAATTATGACTTCAGCTGAGGTTACTTCTGTTGATACTTCAGGTAAAGGGGTAAAAGCAACAGTAAAAACCAAGAAAGGCGAAGAAGTGTTAGAGGCTGATGTTGTTTTATCTGCGGTTGGTATTAAAACCAATATTGAAAATATTGGATTAGAAGATGTAGGGATTGTGGTAGATAGAGATAAGATTTTAGTAAACGATTTTTACCAAACGAATATACCTGGGTACTATGCTATTGGTGATGTAACTCCAGGCCAAGCATTAGCACATGTTGCTTCTGCAGAAGGAATTTTATGTGTTGAGAAAATTGCGGGACAGCACGTGGAAGCCTTGGATTATGGTAATATACCTGGATGTACTTATTGTACACCAGAAATTGCTTCTGTAGGATTAACAGAGAAGCAAGCTAAGGAAGAGGGCTATGATATTAAGGTTGGAAAGTTTCCATTCTCAGCATCTGGTAAAGCAAGTGCCGGTGGTAATAAAGACGGTTTTGTAAAAGTAATTTTTGATGCAAAGTATGGTGAATGGTTAGGTTGTCATATGATTGGTGCTGGTGTTACCGATATGATTGCTGAGGCTGTATTGGGTAGAAAGTTAGAAACTACAGGGCATGAAGTTCTTAAAGCAGTACATCCACATCCAACAATGAGTGAGGCCGTTATGGAAGCAGTAGCCGCTGCTTATGATGAAGTGATACATCTTTAATAATCATTGCTTAACTAAAATTTGTTGAGTCGAAACAATCTATAAATTGTTTTACATAAAGTATTAAAAAGCCAAAGTGAAAACTTTGGCTTTTTACTTTAATTCAATGGTGTTCATTTTATCTTTTGTTCTAAATGAAAAAATTAATTGATAGCATTGTACTTCTCTGTTTTGAACCCCACAATAAGTAAGAAAATAATAAAACTTAATACAAAGATGCCGTTTTGAACAAATAAATAGAACGATACGGGTACTTCAAATAGCTGTAAAGAACCACCGGCAAACACAATCATTTGTGCTAATATTCCCCAAGTAGCTAACCACTTTGGTACTAAAGTGGTCTTCAATAGAAAGTAATATAAAATGCCGCCACCAATAGCATAGCACATCAATAATAAAAAATGGGCCCAATAATAAGCGCTGTGATGCATAGCGGCCAGCGTTGTGAAATTTGATAAGCTAGTTACTGAAGCTGAGCTATACTCGGACGCTACGGTTAATAAAGAAGTATGAATAACATTACTAATAGTAATAATCGAAAAACTTAGTAAAGCAATTCCAATATAGGCAACCGCTAAACGTGAGCTGTATTTTTTAACAACCGGATAAAGATAGATTGCAATTAAAACAGAAATTGCACTTCCGAGCATATCTAAACCAATTGCTAACTTCATTTGATCACTGTTGACAACTAAATGATCTAAGAATTCTTTGCTATTAGATGCTACGCCAGCCAGCCCTCGCGTAGCGGTGCCCCAAGCTCCGGCAATCATATTTAACAAAAAAAGGATACCTACTATACGACCTGTATTTCTGGTAATCTGCATGATGAAAAATTTAGTTAGTTATTCTTATTAGTGTCAGATCACCCGATATCGTTACATAAAATTTAATTGCATATTTATTGTCTCCAGTAATTGTTTGCTTTGGCAATAATGGCAAACTCTGTAGCTACCGTTTGACCAATAGCAATTAGCATATTGGCATCATTGGCATATGTTGGCCGAAGTTTTTCGCGAATTTGGGCATCTGGCTGTGTAATTTTTATGGTAAGCCTAGCAATTTTTATAGCTAACACTCGGCCTTCTTCTGGGGTTTTGGTAATTAAAGAGTTACCAGGAATTAAAGTTGTTTGCGCCGTCATAATACATTGATTTTAAATTAATACATCAAAATTAAATTCTGTATAATTAGAAATCGGTGATATGTGTCACACTACCGCACTTTTATTTTTCTACCTATTTGCTCAACTTTATTATCAATTCCTAATTTTTTAAGTAATCGACTTATAACTTCCCTCGATGTACCTAAGTCTATAGCAATTTCTTGATGAGAGATGCTCAATAACATTGCATTAGTAAGTTTAGATTTTGTTTTTAAATAATTATACAAACGCTCCTCAAGATTGTAGCATATAATTTGTTTCGTTGTGTCTAAAAGATCATTGTAATGTCGTTGATAGTCTTTAATAACTAGGCTACTGAGCGAAGGATATTTAGTTAGCCAAATTTTTACACGTTCTATTGGAAGTAATAATAATTGTGCCGATGACTCAGTGATCGCAGAAAATGATGCGTATTCATTGCTAAATAAATGCGCAAAACTATAAATGCAAGAACCTCCTGAAGAAATATAATAAAGAAGCAACTGAACAGAACTTTCAACACGATACACTTTCACCGTTCCGTTGATTACAATTGGCAAATATTTCACAAAATGACCCTGTTGAACAATATAGTCCCCTGGTAAATAATTTTTTAACAATGAGTGTTTTTCTATTTCAATAAGTAGCTCTTTATCAAAATTTGGATAACATTCTTTTAGAAAATCAGATTTCAAAATATAGTATTTATAATACAATCAAACTTATTAAGAATCTTTTGATCTTTCAACAAGTAGATCCTAATTTAACTCATAAAAAAGTTTGTAATGAGTTCTGTTTACCTACTTTCGGTATAAGGCCATTTAATTATTTTACAAAAACCCGTTTCTTAATCATACCACCTTTGGTATCTTTTATACTTTGTTTAAACACAAAGGCGTTAGAATCTATTTTATCGATTTCGGTTTGCAATCGGGCTATTTCGAGCCGGGTTACAATGGTGTAAAGAATGTTAAGATCACGTCGCTCTTCACTGCTTTTACCATATCCGCCTTCTCCTTTGTAGATGGTAACTCCACGACCTAGTTTTTCGGTAATCATAATTCGTAATTTTTCACTTTCCTTAGAAATAATGGTTATACCGGTATATTCTTCAACACCTTCGATGACGAAATCTACGGTTTTAGACGCAGCAAAATAAGTGAGCATGGCGTAGAGTGCAACTTCTACAGAAAGAATATATGCACCTGCCAAGAAAATGAGAATATTAAATAACAGTATAACGTCACCAATGGTTAATCCTGTTTTTTTACTGAGGTAAATCGCAAGTACTTCGGTGCCATCGATTACGGCACCGCCTCTAATGGCTAAGCCAATTCCGGCACCTAAAAAGAAGCCGCCAAAAACGGCGATTAACAATTTATCTGAAGTGATAATAGGATAAGGTACAAGGTATAAGATCAAAGCTAAACCCAAAATCGCAAGAGCACTTTTTAAAGCAAAGCGAGGCCCAATATGAAAATATCCTAAAATAATAAAAGGTAAATTCACTAAAACTACAAGTATGGAGAGTGATAAAATTGTCGTTTCAGAAATTAGTAATGAAATGCCCATGGCACCGCCATCAATAAAATTATTTGGCAGTAAAAACCCTTTAAGCCCAAACCCGGCAAAGAAAATACTTAGAAGAATGAAGAAAATATCATGTGCTTTATGCCATATATTTACGCGAAGTAATTTGGCTTCCTTTGCAAGCTTTCTGTTAGTACTAATATCTCTTTCTTTTTTGAACTTTCGTTTTGCTAGAACGATGCTTATTTTTTGCCAAAATGATTTCATAAAAAGTAATGTGTTTTACAAAAAGTTTATTTTTATTGAGACTGTTACTAAGTTACCTGATTTTAATTTAAAATTGATAATTTCAATATCAAATTCTAACACCAATGAAAATAGTTCAAAAAGAATTTCGTTTACCCGCCTTTAACCGAGGATATCACCTAATTACTAATTTAGTGTTAGAAAAGACTCCTGAATTACGTCAGATTAAACAAGGAGTTTGTCAAATATTCATAAAGCATACTTCGGCTAGTTTAACCATTAATGAAAATGCTGATTCAACAGTTAGGCAAGATTTTGAAAGCCATTTAAACGTAATGGTGCCTGAGAATGCACCTTATTATAAACATACTTTTGAAGGCCCTGATGATATGCCGGCTCATATTAAAGCATCACTAATGGGGGCTTCGGTGCAAATTCCTATTTCTAATGGAAGATTAAATCTTGGTACTTGGCAAGGAATTTACCTTTGCGAACATAGAGATTATGGTGGTTCTAGAGAATTGGTTGTAACTATTTTTGGAACATAAATCTCTTGATCTCCAGACTTAAATTTTAATAGGTAAAACCCCCTTTTTTTACTACAGGTAATTCCCTTTGTTAAACAGGTAAATACCTCTTGCAGCAAACAAGTGTTTAGCTGTACTTTTACCACATAATAGTTGACTATTATAGGTCTTACTTTTTATGCGTAAAGATTACCGCTATTAAGTACGATTAAACGGATGAATAGTAATCACAATAAAAATTGTTATGGCTACAGAAATAGTAACCGATTATTGGTTGAATTATAAGCCCGCAACTCAAACTGTTCGAGTTTGGATTAAGACGGCGGCCAGTGGTTGGAACCTCGTTAATGAACTAGCTTCGGAAAAAGCTGTTTTTTTAAGTGATATGTTACGTAACGAAAAGCCTGTTTTTTGGATAACGGGTAATGTTGCTTTACATACAAAAGAAGAACCACCAGGAGAAGCTGAATAGGCTTCCTATTTGGGATACGTTGGATAGGTACTGTCTTAAAAAATAGTGCCTATCTTTAAAATAATTCCCCTCTGATAGTTGTTTTTTTAATGGTCGTAGAACAATGAAAATTCAAAAAAGATCAAATGGAAGTTAAAATAATTAGCCAAACGCCAATAAATCGGGTTCTAGATATTCGATTTTTGCTTTGGCATCCGTAAAAATATTCTTACTGTAATGCTTTTTAAGTAAGCTTTTAAAATTATTTTTTAATCTTGGGAATTCCGCTAGCATACCTCTAAAATCCATAGCCTTCGTTTTTTGCATAAAATGATGCACAACATGTGCAGATGCTATGGTAAGTGTTTTATTAAACTTGGTGCCATCTCCATATTTATTATCAAATTCAATTATCTGTTGACTAATATTTCTAATAGCTTTTTTAACACCGTATTTTTTAATGTGAATATATGCTAATCTTAAGTGGGCTTCATGAGTGAAATAGCATTCTGGGAGCATACAGCTCTCAAACTTTTCTTCAAACTCATCATTGGTTAGTAGATGATGTTTTTCAGTCATAGTTGGTAGGTTTAAGTAACTTAAACTTTTCCATTAGCTTGACGAATTTAATCTTTTTTATTTAATATCCAAATTATTTAACAGCTTGATCAATAGATATATCTGTTAATAAATTCTATTTTTTTGTTAATTGCCGAATGGCTACTAAATGACAAAACAAGACAACAGGTACTATAAATGCTGGTAACAACACATATGGAGCATACAAAACCGCAATATTTGGTTGGTCGAAAGCGAGTTGTTGAAAATTAAATGGCGCAGAAAGTAATGCATTTACTACAATAAATAATAAAAGTGCGAGACACACTACATTCCACAATAACAATATAGCTTTGTTAATACGAAGTTTTTTAATTCCAAAATATGCTATAAATGGAGCTGTTATGCCCGCTAGAATATCGTAGTTTCTACCTGCAAAAGTCATGAGATCGGGAATGGTTTTATACAATGCCAACGCATATAGTATAATTTCAACTGGTATTCGTACCACATGTAGGAGTGTAGATTCATACATAGGTAAGCTATCAATATATCTTTTTCCTTTTTTCGTGCTGAATAAATATGTTATAAATACTAAAACTGGACCGAATATATAAATGAATGGAGGTGGAGTAGTTCTCGTATTTTCAAAATATAATCCATAGGTAGTGATTATATATTGTGCTAGTATCCAAATAGAGAGTGCGAGACATATTCTAGTGGTGAGATGACTATATTCTGATGATTTTTTTAGAACCCTATAGAAGAGATAAAATGTTAGTAAGGTTGTGCCAATAAAGGCCAGATCTAAACTTAAAGGTAGGTTCTCCATAATGCATTATATTAATTGTATATACAAGTATATTTATAAAAATTATTCACTTATTTCAGATAGATTGGCTCTCAGAGCTTCAGTTATCACATCTAGTTGTTTAATATTATATAGCCCTAAAATAGTTTCAACTTTTTGATGTAGATCGTGCCAAATTGGAGCGACTTCTTCTAATAATTTATAGCCTTCACTCGTAATATATAGTAAGGAATTTCTAAGATCATTGCCTTTTTCTGAATGCACCCATCCTTTTTCCTTTAAACGTTTTAAATCTCTGCTCATAGTAGATTGATCTAAGATCAACATGTCTGCAATGGCCTTCTGGTTAATACCATTTTTTTTACCTATAATAAATAGTATAGATAGCATACTACCCCTTAATCCAAAAGGGTTGATTTTTTTTTGATATGCAGAATTTAAAATACGGTGTAATTTTCGCAATTTCGCATTAATACAAAATTGTGGCTCAATAACATCAAAATTTGGAGTTTCTATGTTTTTCATAATTGATTGTAAATATACAAATTATTTGTATATACATGTTTTTTTAATGCTAATAAATTCTCGCTATTATTTTATAAAATTTTTAAATACAAGAGGTACTGTTTGCCAAATTCAGTTCGTATATTTGCCGCTTAATTTTAAAAAACTAAAAACATAATGGCTGTATTAGTAGGCAAAAAAGCTCCTGAATTTTCTGCACAAGCTGTGGTAAACGGAGGCGTATTTGAAGAGAATTTTTCATTAAATCAATATATCGATAACAAATATGTAGTATTATTCTTTTATCCTAAAGATTTCACGTTTGTTTGTCCAACAGAATTACATGCGTTTCAAGAGAAATTAGCAGAATTTGAAAAAAGAAATACTGCCGTAGTAGCTGTTTCTACAGATACTGAACAATCGCATTGGGGATGGTTACAATTAGCAAAAGACCAGGGGGGCATTAAAGGAATCACATATCCTTTAGTTGCTGACACAAATAAAACAATTTCAAAAAACTATGATGTGTTAGCAGGCGATTATTATTATGATGATAATGATATGCTACAAGCTGAAGGGGAACTTATCGCTTATAGAGGTCTATTTTTAATAGATAAAGAAGGTGTGGTACGTCATCAGATTGTGAACGATCTACCTTTGGGGAGAAACGTTGATGAAGCTTTACGTATGATTGATGCTTTACAGTTTAATGAAGAGCACGGAGAAGCGTGTCCAGCCAATTGGAATGCTGAAAAAGAAGGTTTAAAAACTACCCATGAGGGTGTTGCTGAATATTTGGCGAAACACTTAAATTAGAGATATAAACGCTCATTAATAAAAAAGGCCAGCTTTTAAAAACTGGCCTTTTCATTTTAAACAGAGATAGTTTAGTTTAAATCAAAACGATCTAAATTCATTACTTTCGCCCAGGCAGCAACAAAATCGTTCACGAACTTTTGTTCTCCATCATTAGCACCGTAAACCTCACATATTGCTCTTAATTCTGTGTTTGAGCCAAAGATTAAATCAGCCCGAGTAGCTGTAAATTTAACTTTACCTGTGCTACGATCACGCCCCTCAAATAAAGTATCATCTTCATTAATTGCATTCCAGGTATATGTGAAATCTAGAATATTTGTAAAGAAGTCATTGGTTAAGCGTCCTATCGTATCTGTAAAAACACCATGATTGGAACCATCAAAGTTAGCACCAAGTACGCGTAGTCCACCTACAAGCGCGGTCATTTCCGGTATCGAAAGTGTCAATAAATTGGCACGATCTACTAATAGATCTTCGGCTGCAGCTTTTAAATGAGGATTCATATAATTTCTGAATCCATCTGCCAATGGTTTTAAGTGATTAAATGATTCAATGTCCGTTTGTTCTTGAGAAGCATCACCTCTTCCTTGTAAGAATTGTGCAGAAACCGAATATCCGGCCTTACCAGCTGCCTCTTCTACAGCAGCATTTCCGGCTATTACAATTAGATCTGCCATAGATACTGTTCCTGAAAATTCATTTTGAATACCTTCTAATGTATTTAACACCTTTTCTAAATTCGCCGGATTATTCACTTCCCAACTTTTTTGAGGTTCTAAACGCAAACGACCTCCATTAGCACCACCCCGCATATCAGAACCACGATAGGTAGAGGCAGAAGCCCAAGCTGTTCTTACTAATTCAGAAATTGATAAATCAGAAGCTAAAACCATTTTCTTAAGTGAAGAAACATCATCATTACTCAATGTATAACTAACCTTAGGTATTGGATCTTGCCAAATTAATTCTTCTTGAGGCGCTTCGGGTCCTAAATAACGATCGATCGGTCCCATATCTCTATGTGTTAACTTAAACCAAGCTCTAGCGAACGCATCTTCAAAAGCAGCATGGTCTTCATGAAAACGTTTTGATATTTCTAAAAATCCAGGGTCCATTTTAAGCGCCATATCAGCCGTAGACATGATCAATGCTTGCTTACCATTAGCATCGCCAGCTTTCGGAGCCATTCTTGCATTTGAAGCAGCAGAAGGAGTCCATTGATGTGCTCCTGCCGGACTTTTGGATAACTCCCAGTGATAATTCAATAATACATCAAAATAATCATGATCCCATTCAGTAGGGTTTGGAGTCCAAGCTCCTTCTAAACCACTTGTAATGGCATCATCTAAAACACCGGTTCCAAATGTATTTTTCCATCCTGTACTCATTTCCTCGATGGAAGCTCCATGAGGTTCGGCACCTACATATTGGTCTGGATCGGCTGCACCATGCGCTTTACCAAAAGTATGTCCGCCCGCAACAAGCGCTACAGTTTCCTCATCATTCATAGCCATTCGTCCAAATGTAATTCTTATATCATGTGCAGACTTTAAAGGATCTGGAATCCCATTAGGCCCTTCTGGATTTACATAAATAAGTCCCATATGAGCAGCGCCTAAGTGTCCTTCTAATTCACCGGTTTCATAGCGGTCGTCATTGCCTAACCATTGATTTTCTGATCCCCAATAAATATCTTGTTCGGGCTCCCATACGTCTTCTCTACCACCGGCAAAACCAAACGTTTTAAATCCCATAGATTCTAAAGCACAGTTTCCAGCAAGAATCATTAAATCTGCCCATGAAATTTTGTTACCATATTTCTTTTTTACGGGCCATAATAATAATCTGGCCTTATCTAAATTTCCATTATCAGGCCAACTGTTTAATGGTGCAAAACGATGTGTTCCTGTAGCGGCTCCTCCGCGCCCATCTCCCACACGGTATGTCCCGGCGCTATGCCAAGCCATACGAATCATAAATGGTCCGTAATGTCCATAATCAGCAGGCCACCATTCTTGTGAGTTTGTCATTAAATCAATAACATCTTGTTTTAATTCATTGTAATTAATACTGCTAAACGCTTTGCTATAGTCAAAATCTTCACCCATCGGATTAGATTTTACAGCATGCTGTCTTAGAATATTCAGTTTTAATTCATTTGGCCACCAATCTCTATTAGTGGTTCCGCCGCCGGCACTTTGTTTATCATTTCCATTATGAAATGGGCATCCGTTTGCCCCATTTGTATTGTTATTTCCTTCCATGGTTATTTGTTTTTTGAGGTATCTAAAGTTACTGATTTTTGTTGTTAAAAGAAGATTCAAAAATTGATTCTAACTATTTTATAATAATCAATTTTTATAGAGAAGCTCTTACCTATAATAAATAGCTGTCATTGAAGAAAATATTTATACGCCTAGTTAGCATCAAATGTTTATTATTTTTTAATTTTAAAACTCAAAAAATATATTAATATGGCAACAATAACATTAGGAGGAACTCCTACGCAAACTATAGGTAACTTACCAGAAGCTGGTTCTCAAGCACCAGATTTTACTTTGAGAAAACCTGATTTATCAAAAACCAGCTTATCAGATTTTAAGGGATCAAAAGTGGTCTTGAATATTTTTCCTAGCGTAGATACTGGCACCTGTGCTGCTTCGGTACGCCAATTTAACAAGGAAGCGGCAGAATTAGAAAATACGAAAGTATTATGCATATCACGTGATCTGCCGTTTGCTCAAGCTCGTTTTTGTGCTGCTGAAGGTATAGAAAATGTATTATGTCTTTCTGATTTTGATACTGCCTCTTTTGGGAAGGATTATGGGGTGGAAATCGTAGAAGGACCTTTTGAAAATCTACATTCTAGAGTAGTCATTGTTTTAGATGAAAATGCAAAGGTTTTATATACAGAACAAGTACCTGAAGTTGGAGATGAACCAAATTATAAACCTGCGTTAGAAGCGTTGATGGATGCTTAAACAAAAAGATGATTTCTTTATTAGTAGAATAAAAAGTGTAAAATTCGCTTTAAGAGGTATTTGGCTCTTAATAACTACAGAGGCGAGTATTATGGTGCAATTTGTAATCGCAATACTCATGACCATTTTAGGTTTTATAGTACATCTATCGGCTACAGAATGGATATTACAATTTTTAGCTATTGGTTTGGTGCTTGTTGCCGAATCTGCCAACACAGCTGTTGAAAAATTGGCTGACTTCATACATAAAGATTATCATAAAGACATTGGCTTTATTAAAGACATTGCTGCCGGAGCTCCGGCTTTTGCAGCAATAATTGCGGCGATAATTGGCTTTATTATCTATTTGCCAAAATTTTCTTAAACCGTAATGATAAATAGCCACTCTTATAAAATTGTGTATTTTTGTGACATACTGAATTATTGATGGCAAAAAAGAAAAAAGGCACTACAAAAAAAAAGGGAAATAATCGCATAATTAATTTTTTTAAGAGTAAACAAACACATTTAATTTTTGGTGTTTTTTTAATGCTCTTTAGTATTTTCTTGTTGGTTTCTTTTTTCTCATTTTTTTCTAATTGGCAAGCAGATCAAAGTCAGTTAGCACAGTTTGCCGAACGTACTGAACAAGCTAAGAATCTACTAGGGAAATTAGGAGCGCAGGTGAGCCATTTTTTTATTTATAAAGGTTTTGGACTAGCGTCTTTTATACTACCAATTCTAATGTTTTTTACAGGATTGGTTGCCGCATTTAGTTTGCAGTTAAAACTTCTTCGAAAGTCCTGGTTTTTAGGACTTGTTTTTGCCGTTTGGATTTCTTTAGCTTTAGGCTTCTTTTTACCTGGTAAGCCATTATTTGGTGGAGTAGTGGGCTTTGAACTTAATGATTTTCTAAACGATTATATTGGAAAAACCGGAGTATTCTTAATATTGCTTTTTAGCATGTTGGCCTTTTTAATTTCTCGTTTTAAATTGACACCAGAACTTATTAAAGAAAAAATTCCGAAAAGGAAATTAAAAAATAAAGCTACAAATGTTGTAGATGATATAACTGATGAGGGCTATGTTACCGAGGCGATTCAAGAGAAACCAGTTTCTGAAATAGAATTAAAAATGCCGGAAACTCTAATTGTTGAAGAAAAAACAGTAAGCCCTGAATTAGAATTTGAACGTACAAAGAAAATAGTAGAGAAGGAAGAACCAAAAATTGATGAAATGAAAGTAGAGGTTGAAAAAACCTTTGAAGAAGATCAATTGGTAGAAAATCTTTCAAACAAATTGGTAGAAGATTTTGGCGAGTTTGACCCTACGTTAGAATTATCTCAATATAAATTTCCTACGCTAGACCTGTTAAATGATTATGGCAATCAAAATATAACCATTGATCAAGAGGAGCTAGAAATTAATAAAAACAAGATTGTTGAAACATTAAGTAACTATAAAATTGGTATAGCAAGTATCAAGGCAACCATTGGCCCAACGGTTACCTTGTACGAAATTGTACCCGATAAAGGTGTACGTATCTCTAAGATTAAAAACTTAGAAGATGATATTGCATTGTCACTTTCTGCATTAGGTATACGTATTATAGCACCAATTCCCGGCAAAGGAACTATTGGTATTGAGGTGCCAAATAAGAAGCCGAGTATCGTTTCTATGAAATCGGTGTTGTCAACTCAAAAATTCCAGAAAGCTAAAATGGAGCTTCCATTGGCTTTGGGTAAAACAATTTCTAATGAAACTTTTGTTGTTGATTTAGCAAAAATGCCTCACTTGTTAATGGCAGGAGCTACCGGACAAGGAAAATCAGTTGGTCTAAATGCTGTATTGACCTCATTATTATACAAAAAACACCCGGCAGAGGTGAAATTTGTATTAGTAGACCCTAAAAAAGTGGAACTGACCTTATTCAATAAAATAGAGCGACACTACTTAGCTAAATTACCAGATTCTGAAGAAGCCATTATTACCGATACTAATAAAGTGGTGAACACTTTAAATTCTCTTTGTATAGAGATGGATAATCGCTACGATCTTTTAAAAGATGCATATGTTCGTAATATCAAAGAATATAATGAAAAATTTAAGGCTAGAAAATTGAACCCAGAGAATGGGCATCAGTTTTTACCTTATATCGTCTTAGTTATTGATGAGTTCGCAGATTTAATTATGACTGCTGGAAAAGAGATTGAAGGCCCAATTGCACGTTTGGCTCAATTGGCAAGAGCAATTGGTATTCATTTGATTGTAGCAACACAAAGGCCTTCTGTTAATGTAATTACCGGATTGATCAAAGCGAACTTTCCTACAAGAGTGGCGTTTAGAGTTACTTCAAAAATTGATTCGCGCACAATTTTAGATGCGCAAGGGGCAGACCAATTAATAGGTAAAGGAGATATGTTAATTTCTACAGGAAGTGATTTAGTACGATTACAATGTGCTTTTGTTGATACACCAGAGGTCGACAGAATTACTGATTTTATAGGTTCTCAGAGAGCGTATCCTAATGCTCATTTACTGCCAGAATATGTTGGCGAAGAGAGTGGCACAGGTCTTGATATAGATATAGCGGATAGAGATGTACTCTTTGCTGAAGCAGCGCATGTTATTGTTAATGCACAACAAGGGTCGGCATCTTTATTACAACGAAAACTAAAGTTAGGGTATAACCGAGCTGGACGTATCATAGACCAATTAGAAGCGGCCGGAATTGTTGGGCCATTTGAAGGAAGCAAAGCACGACAAGTATTGATAAGTGATATATTAGCGCTTGAAGAATTTTTAAAAAATGAAACGAATAATAAAACCAATTAAAATGAAGAAGATTTTTACTTTTTTAATAGTATTTATTTCAACAACGGTAGCATTTGCACAAAACGGTGCAAAAGCACAGAAGCTATTAGATGAGGTCTCTGCCAAAATGAACTCCTATGAGAATATGTATGTAGAGTTTAAATATGTGCTAGATAATACTAAAGAAAATGTGCATCAAGAAACACGTGGTAACGCGACAATGAAAGGTGACTTGTATAATGTGAATTTTTTAGGTACAAATCAATTGTACGATGGTAAAAAAATATATACCATTATACCAGAAGATGAAGAAGTGAATATAACCGATGCTGATGCCGAAGAAGATGATACCTTAACTCCTTCAAAATTTTTCTCTTTCTATAAAAACGGATTTACATATGATTGGGCAGAACTTAAAAATGTAAATGGTAGAAAAATACAATATGTTAAATTAAATCCGATTGATAGTAATTCACCGATTGCTAGTGTATTACTAGGTGTAGATGTGAATACAAAACATATTTATAATCTAATTGAAACAGGAAAAAATACAACTGTAACCACATTAACAGTGTCTAAGTTTAAACCAAATCAGGAATTAGCGAGTAACTTTTTCTCTTTTGATGAAGCAAAATATAGAGCTAAAGGATACCTGATCAATAAACTTTAGTTATTGATAAAATAGAAGGTGAAATACCCTTGAAATAATTAAGTATTCTCTAACAAGGGAATACTTATTTTTTATGTAGTTTTGACCTGTTAAAATCTGACGTTGAAAATATTAAACAGATACATACTCAAGAGCTTTCTAGTACCATTTTTAGCTACTTTTTTTGTGATATTGTTTGTGTTAGTAATGCAAACATTATGGCTGCAATTTGATAAGATAGCTGGAAAAGGAATTAGCATACTTTTAATTCTTAAATTTCTTGGATACATAGCTCAGATGATGACGCCAACAGCATTGCCAATTGCAATTTTGCTTTCGTCAATTATGGCACTTGGTAGCTTGTCTGAAAATTATGAATTTGCCGCTGTAAAATCAGCCGGAATTTCCTTACAGCGATTTTTACGGCCATTAATACTTTTAATGGTGGTCTTGAGCGGATTAAATTTTTTGTTCCTAAATTATGCCTTCCCCAGAGCGGCATTTAAATTCAAGAACTTATTGCTCGATATGCAAAAAACGAAACCTGCATTAGCATTAATTCCTGGTTCCTTCAACACAGAAATACCTGGCTATAGTATCAAGTTTGCCGAAAAATATGGAGAAGAAGATAATCTCTTAAAAGATGTACACATCTATTATGATCTCGATAAAGGAAATGCAAATACTAAAGTTATTAAGGCAGAACATGGTAAGATTGTCTCGGAAGATGGTAGTAAATACATGACGTTAATTTTAGAAAAAGGTTATCATTACGAAGATATCATTCCTACAAAAAGAACCTATCAAAAAACGAAGAGTATGCCTTTTACGAAATCGTATTTTGATGAGTATACCGTGAATATTGATGTTTCTAAGTTAAGTGATATAAATGCATCAGAATACAAGCAAGATCGTGAGATGTTAAGCCTAAGACAGCTTGGTTATTATACTGATTCTTTAAAAACACCCTATGATGAATTTATAAAGAACAAAGCCGAAAGTTTTTATACTCGAGTAGGGGTAGGAGAAATGTATTCAGATTCATTATTTAAAAAAGATTTAGAGCCACAAATACTTGCAAATTTTGATTCAGTAAATAAGATTTTGGTATTAGATAATGCAGTTAGCAATATTAACAGAACTATTTCTGATATTTCTACTTATAAAAAGACTTTTAAAAATAAACAGAAGTTTCTCAATGTTTATAATACCGAATATCATAGACGATTGGCATTTTCAATCGCATGTTTGGTTTTATTTTTTATTGGAGCTCCGTTAGGATCTATTATAAGAAAAGGTGGTTTTGGACTACCTATGGTATTAGCAATCCTTATCTTTGTAATCTATTATTTTGTGTCTACTTTAGGAAGAAATATGGCACATTCGAGTTCAATAACAGCTGTATTTGGAGGATGGTTAGCGACCCTGATTTTATTGCCATTGGGCTTGCTACTAATGCGAAGAGCAACACAAGATAAAGGTATTTTCAATGTTGATCTGTTTTTACAACCAATTACAGACTTTTTTAAACGATTGTTTCAATCGAAAAAACGAAAAATAAATTAAGATGATTTCAACAAAACCAGAAACATTTAAACTCAATACGATCAAGGAAGCCGTTAAAGACATTAAAGATGGTAAACTGGTAATTGTAGTAGATGATGAAGATAGAGAAAATGAAGGTGATTTTATTGCAGCAGCAGAAACTGTAACACCAGAAATGATCAATTTTATGTCTAAACATGGTAGAGGGTTGATATGTGCTCCTTTAACTGTAGATAGATGTGAGGAATTGGGTTTAGATATGATGGTTAAAAACAATACCGTTTTACATCATACTCAGTTTACGGTTTCCGTTGATTTATTAGGGCACGGATGTACTACAGGGATCTCTGCACATGATAGGTCTAAAACGATAAAAGCATTAGTTGATGATACCACTAAACCTCATGATTTAGGACGCCCGGGACATATTTTTCCTCTAAAGGCAATGAATGGAGGTGTTTTGAGAAGAACAGGCCATACAGAAGCTGCGATAGATCTTGCACGTTTAGCAGGATTCAAACCAGCAGGTATTTTAGTTGAAATTTTAAATGAAGATGGTTCTATGGCACGTTTACCACAACTTATTGAAGTTGCGAAGAAACATGACCTAAAGATAATTTCTATAGAAGATTTGGTTGCTTATAGAATGCAACATGATTCATTGATTGAAAAAGTTGAAGATTTTACAATGGAAACCAGATTTGGTAAATTCCGTTTACGAGCGTACCAGCAAACAACAAATAATCAAGTTCATATAACATTAAGTAAAGGCGAATGGGAAGAAAATGAGCCTGTACTAGTACGCGTTAATTCAACACTTATCAATAATGATATTATAAGATTATTGACAAGCAAACCAGATGACACCTTTAGTAGAACATTTAAATTAATCAATGAAGCTGGTAAAGGAGTGGTTGTTTTTATTAATCAAGAGAACCAATCATTTAATCTAATTAATAGGTTAAAAATGATTAAAGATTTACAATCTGAAGTAGAGAATGAAGTGCCAAAAATTAAACTAGACGCAAAAGATTTTGGTATAGGAGCTCAGATTTTACATGACCTTAATATTAGTAAGCTTCGAATCATATCTAATAGCCCAACACTAAAAAAACGTGTAGGTATTATTGGTTACGGACTAGAAATTATAGACACAGTAACTTACTAGTATTTTATACTTTTACTATCGTGAGTTTAATCCGTAAAATATTATATCCATTTTCCTTACTTTATGGAGAGATTACAGGTACTCGCAATAAACTATATGATAAAGGTGTATTAAAGTCTACAAAATTTGATCTACCGGTTATAGTGGTTGGAAATTTAAGTGTTGGTGGTACCGGAAAATCCCCACAAATTGAATATCTAATTCGCCTATTAAAGGATGCTTATAAAGTAGCTGTGCTAAGTAGAGGTTATAAAAGGGCTTCAAAAGGTTTTGTAATTGCTAATAAAGATACTTCTGTAGAAAGTATCGGTGATGAGCCTATGCAATTTTACACTAAGTTCAAAGATGAGGTTACCATTGCCGTAGATGCCAATCGTGTAAATGGAATCAATCAACTTATTGAACTTAAAAACCCAGATCTTATTTTATTAGATGATGCCTACCAACACAGAAAAGTAGAAGCAGGATTTAATATTTTGCTTACATCATATGACAAGCTCTATGTAGACGATACCATGTTACCCACAGGAGATCTTCGCGAGAAAGTAGATGGAGCAGATAGGGCACAAGTTATTATTGTTACAAAGTGCCCTGAAACGTTATCAGAAAAAGAGCAATTCGAACTAAGCAACAAATTAAATAGCACGTTACATCAAACGGTATTCTTTACTAAAATAGCGTATAATGACTCTATTATTAGCAAGAAGAATAAGATTTTAATAGAAGATTTAAAAGAATATGAGTTGCTATTGGTAACAGGTATTGCTAAAACAAAGCCTTTAGTTGATTTTCTAAAAAAGCAAAAAGTTATTTTTGAGCACTTAACTTTTAAAGATCACCATAACTTCTCACAAGTTGATTATGCTAAAATTAACGATCAGTTCTCGAAATTGACTTCCGATAAAAAGATTATTCTGACTACTGAAAAGGATTATGTACGTGCTTTTTCAAGTAGTAATGATGTTTATTACTTACCCATTAAAACCGAGTTTATAGCCCACGGAAATGATTTCGATACTTTGATCAATGCCTATATTGAAAAGAGCAGAAAATAATTATTGATTTTCTTTTTTCCATTGCTCCCAATTGGAGGATCCTTCTCTCCATAGTGGAGTTGGTGTTATTTCCTTCGGATTTTTAGGATAAAGAACATACCAAGTGGTGGCGCTATACCTATCCGTACCACCACCAACTAAACTGTCTTTAAAATAATCAACCATAATAGCAGACGAATATCCATTAGTACCTGCAATTTTTGTCCAATGATTTTGCATTCTAAATCGCAATTTTAACGAATCATTTTCAATAGCCGGTGCTTGGCCAATAATTGTTTTGATTTGGGCAAACACCTCCTTACCTTCAAAAATGGTAAGAAAATCGGCACTAGCCACATGTTCAACTCTATTGCTTCCCCAACCAATTCGAATCGGATATCCTAATCTAACTGCATTTAGGAGCTCGGATTTATCTCCAAAAATCGAATTTCCTTCGGCATCATTTTGAAATACTTTTTGCCAACCATAAGTATGTTCAGCGGTTTTCATTTTATCTGTAGTACATGAAATCAGTAATGTTAAAAGGAAGAATATTGAAATATTTTTCATGGCCATTTATTTTAAGAATAATGGTTTGGCGTTATTATCACTAATATTAGCGAACCAGGTCATTATATGGTTTTGTGGAATTCTTTTAATGAGCGTATCACGCTTTTTGTCATACCATACGGCATCAAATTCACCTTTGGTTGTAATCACCACTCTCCATTCTTCAACCAATTTTAAGGTGTCAGCGTAACTTGCGGATAACTGACTCCAATCTACCTTAGAAAGTACTTGAGGGTCTAAATGAGCTATTACTTCTTTTTCGTCTAAAATGGCTAACCAAATAGGTTCGCTTAAATGTTCAATACTATGATTTTTTCCTTTACTTCCCCAACCTATTTTTATTTCTGCTCCATTTCTTATGGCATTAATTACATTAGATTTTGATCCGATCAAGCTATTTCCTTCTTTATCATTTTTATAGATAATTTTCCATTCCTCATTTTTATCATTTTGTTTACATGAAGAAAACAATAAAAAAAGCATCAAGAAAATTAATCTATAACTCGAAAAATTGCTCATAATGAATGATTCATCCTTTAAAGATAATCATTTTATATAGAGAGAAATCATACCTTTTTAAATTTGAGATTAGTGAGGCCATCAGTAGTTATGGAAAACCCACTTATTTTATTCTCTTCATTTTTAATGAATTCAAGGCCAGAAAGCATATAGGTATTACTTCTAAACACTTGGTTAAAAACTGCATATAGTTGTGTTACCCCAGTTCTTAAGTTTCTTGCTTCTAGATTATCTTTTTTTAAAGTAAGTGTATACGCTACATCTAATTCACTGTTATAATAGGTTCCTTCATAATCTTTTAATTCTGTAAGTGTGGGTTTAGAAGGTTGATATTCTTTATAGATCTGAGGTTCGCTATCACCAATGGTTACCGAATATTGATCATTATTAAATGTTACAATAATAATATCATCACTGTCAACTACAAATTGAAATTTGTTTTTACTTAATGGCACCAATGCGGTTTCTCGGCCACTTTCTAATCGCTTATAACGGAGGGTATCACTTTTAATATATATTTGTCTTGCGAGCCCACTTTTATTCCTCCAATAAAAACCTTCATGCCTCTTGAGTTGATTTAATGATAGCTTTTTAGTGTCATCGTCATTAAATGTTATTGATTGGGGCCTTGGGAAGTCATCTTTTAATAAGTCGTAGGCCATAGACATTGCGGGCATGCCATTATATCTATTGTTGTTTCCTAAAACGAATGAAATAAAGTTTTTTGTGTGAAATCTAAAAATATTGCTTCCATAGCCGCCCATTAAACCAAATTGCCATATTGATTCCAACCCTCTTTCAAGATGGTCAAAATATCTTCCATACGTCATGGTGCCCCAAGAAGAAGTAAAATTTTTGCCTGAATCGGTAGTCACAAAAGTATCTAGTTTTTTAATAAGTTTTCCAAGTTGAGGTGTTGGGTTCGTATAGTTCAAATACCATTTGGCTAAATCTTCTGCAGATGTATATAGATTAGTTGCTCCAAGCGTTAAATCATTAATAGGATTATAATTTATTTCTTCCTGAACTTGATATGACTTAGCCGTATTTTTCAGAATATTCCTTGTATTATTGAATATCGTATTATTCATTTCTAGAGGTTTAAATAAATGCTCTGATGTATATGCAATAAAGGATTGAGTTGATGCTTTTGCTACTATTTCTGATAATAAAATAATTTCGGTATCCGATCTGTGGTAAGAAAAGTCAGACCCAGGAATAAAATTCAATTCTTTTTGAGAACTGATTATTTTTAGTGCATCTTCTTTGGTAAATAGATCGTTCGGACGAATACCCAAGAGCTCTTTGATAGGATCTAAATTGTTTAAACCACTTGTATGATTTAGTAAGTGTTTAATTTTTATTGAATGCCTATATATTGGTAAATCTGGTAAGTATGTTCTGATGTTATCTTCAAGTGAGAGTTTTCCTTGTTGTTCTAAAAGTAGCACTGCTAGAACGGTGAACTGCTTGGCAAGATCATCAACTTGAAATTTGGTTTGAGGTGTTATCCTTTTTTGGGATTCAATATCTGAAGCGCCAAACCCTTTTAAGTAAATTATTTTTCCATTATGAATTGCACCAGCAGCAACTCCAGGTTTACTGGTATCTTTCCATGGAGAAAGAATACTGTCAAATCTTTGTTCAACTTGAGAGCAAAGATTAGTTGTATAAGCTATTAAGAGAAATACTAAAATTGGTTTCATTACTCAGGATAGTTTTTAAAAGTGAATGATTTGTGAATTATCTTCCATTGTCCATCGACTTTTAGAAGTAGCATATAATCGGTATAAATGCGTTTTCTGGCTGGCATTAAAATTTCTATTCTGGCCATTGCAGCATCGCCCTCGTAATCAATAGAAATTACTTTTCCAATACGATTACTTTTTCGCCCTGGCTTTACATTATTTATATATTGTTTACCAGACCAAACCCTTAAAGTATCATTGGCAACAAAGTAGAGATTGAAGTTTTCATCAAAAGCTTCCCTTAAACGATCTGGTTCACCATTCGCAGTGCCATCGATATAATCATAAAGCACTTTATTTATTTTTTCAATTTCTGATTGCGAGTTTGCATATGCGAAAGTGATGGCAAGTAATAAAAATGTAAAAAGTCTTTTCATTTGTATAATTTTAATTGTTTTGATTTTCTAATGCCTTGATAATTTCTTTTGCTACAGAAGCGGCAGCGGTTGGATCTTGACCGGTAATTAATCGCTCATCAACTTTAAAATAGTTGTCCCATCCTTTTTCAGAATAGCTAAAGTTTCCTCCCCGTTCTTTAATGAGCTCTTGAATAGAAAATGGAAATGTTTTATAGTATTGTGCATTTTTATTTTCGAATAGATCTGGAAAACCGTTTACCTGCTTTCCGCTATATAAATAGTTTCCATTTTTATCTTTTAGATGTACAATGCCCGCGGTTCCATGACAAATTGCTGAAACAATCCCATTATTATTATAAACAGAAGACGAAATGTTTTGAATGGTTTCATTTTCTGGAACCCCGAACATTGCTGCTCCACCACCTCCATAATACACAGCTTTATAAGCTTTTGGGTTGATCTTAGTAGCTTTAAAGGTTGTTTTGAGTTTATTCATAAACTTAGCATCGTATAGATACTTTTTCTCTATAGAGTCTGAGGTGTACAAGTAACCAAGAGGGATTGCTCCGCCATCTGGACTAACAAAATCTATGTGATAGCCATTATTTACTAATACATCATAGGCAAGAACTATTTCACCGAAGTGATTTGCAGTATTTATATCTGTATTGCCATATGTGTGTTGATTAGAAACAATGAATAAGATTTTCCCTTTAGATAAATCTTCTTCACTTTCTGATTTAACAGTACAACTAAAGGATAAACAAATGCCTAGTAAAAAGATAAATAAACGCATAACCGAAGTAATTTTCAGCTAAAATGAATCTTGAAACCCAAAAATGGTTTTTGAGTTATAAATTAGAAGTTCGGATTTATAAATTAAAACTGCTCTTAAATTGTGAAGGAGTTGTGCCGGCTATCTTTTTAAAGGTGGTGAAAAATGTAGATTTAGAATTGAATCCACATTCATAACCTACGGCTTCTAAGGTTATATTGTTATTCTGTATAAGCATGTTTTTAGCCGCTTCAATTCTATATTCATTAATAAAAACAGAAAAATTCTTACCAAGATTATCATTCAACAATTGAGAGAGTTGGTGTGTGGATAACTGTATTTTTTTTGCGACATCTGAAGATTTAAGATTTGCATTCTTAAACAACTCTTCATTGGCCATAATTACCTCTAATTTTTGAACTAATTCTACAGCTTTATTTGTGTCAATCTTTTTATCTGCATACTTATTATGTTTATTAAATAAAATGGCTTTTTGATTTCTATTAAAGAAAACAAATAAGATTAATAGATAAAGTAAAAATGAAAACGTTAATGCGCCCGATATATAATTGATAAAGCTCGTAAAGTAATAAGATGCTACAAGTGATAAATTACCGATGAGAATACTAAGTAACCATATATCTAAGCTTGTAAGTTTTTCATTCTTATTAAATATTTTTATAAAAATATGTCGTACCGTGTAAATTGAAGCAATTATATAGATAAACCATTGGATATAGATCGTTTTAATGAAATAGGGTCTCCAAAGTTTTATATTGGTTTCAAATGGATATAGATAGCCTACAATTACGGCAATTGGAAGTAAAATAGCAATATGATACTTCCAGATTCTTTTGATGTTACCTGTGGGCTCAGCTATAGATTTTATGTAGAAGTATAAAAATGGACCAACAAAAAAACAGGCTGTAAGTCCGAGTTGTAAGTAATCAAAAGATAGATCTGGATTAAAATAAAAGAATACAGATTTTCCTATTCTAACACTTAACATTAATAAGAAAGCACCCAAAAATTTATTAGATATGTGCTTTGGTTTAGCAAAAAGTAAGAAGTACATGCTTAATACGAGGCCATTAAAGGCACCCAAAGCGCTGAAAAAAAATAAGAGCTCTCTGCTAAATTCCATTTGCTAGAAATAATTTGCAGATAAAGATATTAATTTAACTGAAAGAAGAAATGTTAAAATAAAAAGCGCCCTCGAGAGAGGGCGCATTTCTTAACTAACTCAAATAATTCATACAATGAAAACAAACCTTTAATTTGCTTCACTATCTATATATCAATTCACGTGCCAAACTTTCAAAACTCTAAAATTTTTACATAAAAAAACGCCCTTTAAGCAAAGGACGTTTTCTTTTAACTAACTCAAATAATTTATACAATGAAAACAAACTTTATTTGTTATCAATAATATAACGCAAAGATCGAACGAAAATTGCTTTTTAAGAGTTAATGAACAGTTAAACAGGTGTTATAGAACTGTTAAGATTCTTTAGAGTATATGCTTTTGTGCTTTATATGATGAACGTACTAAAGCACCACTTTCTACATGTCTAAAGCCCATTTCTAGACCAATTTTTTGGTATTTATCAAATTGTTCAGGGTTTATAAACTCTTTTACCGGTAAGTGTTTTTTACTTGGTTGTAGGTATTGACCAATGGTAACAACATCAACATTATTGTTTCTTAGGTCTTCCATTGTTTGTAGTACTTCTTCTTCACGTTCTCCTAAACCTAGCATTATTCCAGATTTTGTTCTATTAATACCCTGATCTTTTAAATATTTTAGAACAGCCAAGCTTCTGTCATATTTAGCTTGAATTCGCACCTCACGGGTTAAACGTCGTACCGTTTCCATATTATGAGAAACTACCTCAGGAGCCACGTCAACGATTCTATCTAAGTTCTTATGAATTAATTGAAAGTCTGGAATTAAAGTTTCTAAAGTAGTTTCTGGATTAGCTCTGCGAATTGCTTTTACTGTTTCTGCCCAGATAATAGATCCTCCATCTTTTAAATCATCCCTATCAACAGAGGTAATTACCGCGTGTTTTATTTGCATCAATTTTATAGAACGAGCAACTTTTTCAGGCTCTTCCCAATCAACTGTTTCTGGTCTTCCTGTTTTTACTCCGCAAAAACCACATGAACGCGTACATATATTACCTAATATCATAAATGTAGCAGTTCCTTCGCCCCAGCATTCGCCCATATTTGGGCAACTACCACTAGTACAAATAGTATGTAAATTATACTTATCTACTAAACCACGCAATTCGGTGTACTTTTTACCAACAGGTAATTTTACACGAAGCCATTTGGGTTTTTTTACAGGTTGTATAACAGATGTTTCAGACATAATTGTTAATCAGAATGCAAATTTACAAAGAAATACTTTTTACACATACACATTATAGGTTCAATAAATACCAAACACTAAATCCAATTAAGAAAAGAATACCTAAGTAGCTCAATATCTTCATACCTAACGAAGGATGCCATTTTTTTGGAGTGTGCTTTCCAGAGATTAATATAAAATTCGCAATGGCATAAAAAGGAGCTGTTAAAAAGGATAAAATGGTAGCTATATAGACCATATCTTTCATGCTGTTAACAAAAAAAGAAAGTATTATGATAGTACCTGTTGAAAGTAAAAGTATCCAAACTAAATAATTAGCTTTAAATGTTTTATTAAATAATAATTCTGTAGACCTGGCCATGGCTCTAGGCGAAGCATCGAGTGTGGTTAGGGTGGTACTAAACATTGTTGTAAATGCAGCTATAGCGATAAAAATTGAAGTATTGCTACCTAAGCTTTGGGTGTAAAGGTTTATCAATTGTTGGGCAAACTTTCCTGCCGATCCGCTAAACTGCTCTCCCGATCCAAACATTACCAATGCTCCCAATGCAATAAAACAAATTCCTAAAAAAACAGTACCGATATAGCCTATATTAAAATCAAATAAAGCTTTTTTCGTATTAAAGTCTTCGCTTGTTGCCTTTTGCTTCTCAAGTGCCCATAATGAATGCCAAGCTGAAATATCAAGTGGAGCGGGCATCCAACCCAAAAAGGCAATTAAAAAAGCTATCTCTATACTCCCTTTGGGTATAATTTGAGTGAAATCTGATGGAGTACCAGAGTTAACTAGCGCCATGCTTACAGCAATAACAGTACTTAAGGTAAGAGTAATAATAATTACCTTGATGAGATTATCTAATACCTTATACTTACCAACCATAAGTATAAGAAGGCAAATAATTGTGATAATAATGCTCCATACGGTGGTATTAACGGTAATACCAAATAGGTTTGCTGCTAAACCTGCAGTAACAATGGTCACTGCGGCCTGGATGGTAAACATGGTTGCGAAAGTGAGCAAATAATAAGCCCATAAAACACCATTCCCTAATTTTTTATACCCATCAATTAAACTTTCACCTGTGGCCGAAGCATATCTTGGGCCGTATTGAAAGAATGGGTATTTAAATAAGTTTACTAATAACAGGGCCCAAAGTAAACCAAAACCAAAATCGGCTCCGGCTCTAGTACTTTGTACCAAGTGCGAAACACCAATGGCGGCTCCCGCAAACAGTAGGCCTGGTCCGAGAGATTGTAAGAGTTTTTTCATAGTTATTATGAATGTAATCGAAAATCTTATTAATTAAACTTGGTGAAATTAAGAATAAATTAATAAGTGGTTTTCAAAGTACAATAAGAATAAATGTTGAAATTAAGAATTAGAATTCTTAATAATTTCAGCCAAAAGCTTTTTTGCCCGAAGTAATTTTACCTTAACATTATTCATGGGCTCATTGGTTTCTTTAGCAATTTCTTTATAGCTCATTTCCTGAAAAAACCGCAGGTTTATAATCTCTTGATAATGGGGCTTTAACTGTTTTATATAAGCTAATAATTGAGCAAGATTTTGTTCAATGATTAATTTATCTACTGGGGTTGGTTCTTCATCTTTTACTCTGTACGCTTCAGAGTCATCTTTATGTATCGATACGGTCTCTGTTTTCTGTTTGCGAAGTTGATCAATTAGTAAGTTATTAGCAATGGTAAGAAGCCAGGTTTTAAACTTATATTTTTCGTCAAAAGAATCTATTTTATCGAACGCTTTTGCAAAACTTCTTATAGTAAGATCTTCGGATTCATTCTCATTACTAGTTTTACTGAACAAAAAACGATATACATCTTTCCAAAAAGTATTTAGAAGCAGTGTGTAAGCAGCTTCTTCACCTTTTTTAGCGTTTTGTATAGCTTCAATTATTTTATCTTTTTCACCCATTACCAATGCTTAGGTTTATTAAATACATTATTTACAAATAATAATAACTGTGAAAAGACTAATAAAAAATCTAAAATAGGAGATAGAAAGATAATATCCTTTTCATTCAATTTTGATGCAGCATTATAAATGGCAATGTATTGAGAGATTAGACGAATAGTTACTAATATAGTTACAGTTTGCCAATTAAACGAGAAAGCGAGTAAAATTATTGCTAACAACCAAAACGAGAGTTGCGAGCTATAAAATAAACCCAATAAGAACTTATGTGTGTTTTTATAATAGCTAGCTGTAGAAATATGTCTTCTTTTTTGCTTAGACCAAGAGGCTAAAGTTGTTTTTGGCTTAGAAATGGTAAAACTTTCTTTTGAAAGACTAAATGTGGTATTCTTTGAAGTTGCTATTTGATTGATAAAAAGATCATCGTCACCCGATTTTAAAGACTGATGCAATTTGAACCCATTAGCTTTATAGAAGAGTGTTTTTTTATATAGTAGATTTCTTCCAACACCCATATAAGGCAATCCTACTTTTGCATACGAAAAGTATTGAATTGCTGTTAGTAAGGTTTCGTATCGAATAAACTTATTAATAAATGACGGTAACTTTTGATATGCACCATAACCTAAAACTATCTGCTTTTCTTGATTAATATTCGAAAGCATTTCAGATATCCAGTTTGATGAGTTTGGGTAGCAGTCTGCATCTGTAAACAATAAAATGTCGTGAGTAGCTACTTCAATTCCTTTTGTAATCGCGTTCTTTTTATTACCGCTGTATGTTTGAGTGGCTTTAAGGTTTACCAATTTTAGATGCTTGTATTTTTCTTGAAAACTGATAATTATTTGTTCTGTTTCATCAGTGGAAGCATCATTGATTATAATAACCTCAAAATTGGCGTATTCTTGATCTAAAATGAGTGGCAAAAATTCTTGAAGATTATTTGCTTCATTTTTAGCGGCAATAATAATAGAAACAGGAGTATTATTTGAATGTTCATCATTATTATTTACAGTGGAAAATGCGAATTTTCCAAATAGGACTATCCAATAAATAACTTGAATGAAGGTAAAAAGTACAAAAAGGTAAAATAGGACTGTGAGTAGCATAAGCTACAAACTTACTTATTTATGTTGAGGTTCAGTACAAGTATCAAATTGATCGGGTGTTTTACCACAAAACCCACATGCATCGCCATCTTTATTCAACATTGGATTTTGACTAGCACAGGTACCGGCAAATTCTCCATCTTTTTTTGCCCATATTTTAATCGCAATTCCTGCAAATGCCAATGCTAATAACCCTAGTGTAATAAAAAACAATTTCATGCTAAAAATCTTTATGCAAAGATACAAAAAAGCCAAACTAAATAAGACGAAAAAAGAATATTGTATCTTTGAGATAATGTGACCTTATCTATTTGTAAGTGTCTTAATTATAATCAATTAATTAAATCTTTTTATTATGAAAAAATATCTAGCAGAGATGCTTGGAACATTTGTTCTTGTATTTATTGGCTGCGGTAGTGCGGTTATTGCTGGTGGTGATGTTGGGTTTTTAGGAATTTCTTTTGCGTTCGGTATTGCCGTTCTGGCTATGGTTTATGCTATTGGACCAATTTCAGGATGTCATATCAATCCTGCCATTACAGTGGCTATGCTCTTTTCAGGAAAAATTAATGCGAAAGACGCTGGTGGTTATATCGTATTTCAAATTATTGGGGCAATTTTAGGTGCAGGAGTATTGTATGTTATTGCTCAAGGTTTATCGGGTTATGATATTGTTGTAAATGGATTAGGGCAAAATGGCTATGGAACCGGTTCTCCAAATGGTTATGATATGCAAGCTGGCTTTATAGCTGAGGTAGTGTTAACAGCTCTTTTCTTACTGGTTATTTTTGGAGCAACACATAAAAATGCGAATGGAAAATTTGCCGGAATTGCAATTGGTTTAGCATTAGCCATGATTCATATTGTAGGGATTCCGGTAACAGGGGTTTCCGTAAATCCAGCTCGTAGTATAGGTCCGGCCTTATTTGTAGGTGGTGAAGCCTTGTCACAATTGTGGTTATTTATTGTAGCACCATTAATTGGAGGCTTAATTGGAGCCTTACTTTGGAAAGTAATTAAACCTCAAGAAGATTAATGAATAATTAAGCTTTCAAAGTATTAAATACCAGGCAAAATGCTTGGTATTTATATATAATTGAATTTTTTAGCTCTGAAGACCTCGCTATTGTGAGGTTTTTAATTTGTTTTGTAGTGTGACTTTATCACCGGAAATGTAAAAAACCAAACTCTAAAAGAACTAAGGAGCGGGGCTATTTTTAATTAAATACTTAATGATAATTCCTAATTGCCCTAAATGGTAGATATCATGATGAAGCATTCCGTTTATTAAAAAATGGTATTTATACACTCCTTTAAAGTCTGTGTCATAATATGTTTCATCAAGAAAAGAATCGTCTTTTGCCTTTAATAATGTAATTAAGTTTGAAAGGGTTGTGTCGTATTCTGATTTTATTTGAATCCAACCTTTAATTTTTAGCTTTTCATTTGTTTGCCAATTTTCTTCACAATCATCTGTTTTACTTCCTTTTCCTGTTTTGATTTTTAAGATGGCCTCATTTCTCCATAGCGTGAGATGAGAAATGATTTCGGCGATACTATGTAAATCGTCAATAGGTCGTGTAAAAACTAAGTCACTACTAATTTTATTCAATTTACTTTCGTATGAACTTCCTATCCAAATTTTCCCACTCTGAATTTCTATTAGTTGTTGAATGATGTGATTGATTAAAGTATTCATCAAATTAAAGTTGGTGAGCTAATTTCAATGAAAAATACCAGATAAGCAAAACAATAGATCTAGAATGAGCTATTCGAGCTGGGGATTTTATCTTTTTTTAAAAACTGAAGGTGTATATTTTATCACACCTTCAGTTTTAATTTTAACAGGTAAGAAAAATTACTGATTTACAGCAATTGTACTTCTGTTAGGAGTCATTTCAACTCTAGTTCTGTCCATTAATAAGTTTGTCCAAAAATCAACTTCTTCTTCACTAAATTTTGGAAAACGAACATGTAATAATTCGTGAATGATATCATCTTCGAGTAGCGGTCTAGTATGAAATATAGTGCCTTTTTTTTCTTCAAAATTAATGGCTATTCCTACAAATTCATGACCTGGAGTATCACCTTCAAGGGCGTCTGTTACTTGCATTTCAGAAATTAATTCACAGGAGATATTCCAGTTTGAAATTTGAAGCAAAGACTTCCATTGTTCTATCATTCTAGAACTTAAAAATGTTGTGTTATCAATTATCATAGCATTATTTAAGCCTTTCTCCTTGTTCTTTTGACAAAACCCTCCAGCATTCATAATTGCCGGTAGGAGACTGTGTAACTGCAAAATATCGATTGTTTTTTTCTCGTATGTCATATTCGCTTGATTCGAATTTAGACTTGCTTTTTACATCGTAAAAACTTAATTTTTCTTTCATGATTTGTTATATAATGGTTGAATTCAAGTAATAAACTAGTTTTATCAACCTGGTTAATAAAAAATTATTTGATAGTTCACAACGGCTTATTGAATACTAAAAATTAACATTTAGCTTAATTCAGTAACTATTGTGACCTGTATGTTTAGTCTATTTATGTTGATTAAATTGAGGGAGGTGCTCTACCGAGAATGTTGTTGTTTAAATTGAAAGGGGAAAAAGAATGTCTAACCTTCTTGACACCCTGAAAAAAGGCTGTCTTAATTGTGTAGGAATCTTGATTAAATATTAGTTCGAATTTTCTTGAAGTAATATATTTACAGAGTTCACATTCTTCAACGCCATCAGAAACATGCTGCTTATGTTCACAGTGATCTACTAAAGATACTTTATGATAAATACGTATGTGACAAAGGTTGCGTTCAAACTCTAGGTCGTCTTTGCAGTGATGTGAGTCGTCTTCATGGCTATGAAGTGAGTTAATAGGAATAAGCGTTACCGCCATGCAAAGCAATAGAAAATAAGCAATAAAACGTTTATAAGATGGACTCACATTGTAAATATAACTTAGTTTTTGGAAAATACAATGACTTCTTAGAATTTACCTTTATTTGGAGGACGCCAAACTTTGTTGCGAAATTGATTGTAAATTCTAAATAATATTTACTTCTGCTTCTAAGTTTATTCCAAATTTTTCTTTAACCGTATGTTGAATTTTCTTTGAAAGCTCGAAAATCTCTTGCCCTTTAGCGTTGCCATAATTTACAAGTACCAACGCTTGTTTTTTATGCACTCCGGCATCGCCAAAGCGCTGTCCTTTAAATCCGCATCGTTCAACCAACCAACCGGCAGGAACTTTTATTTCAGTTTCAGAAACGGTATAATATGGAACTTCAGGATGTTTATGTTGTAATTGCCTAAAATGATGTTTCGAAATGACAGGATTTTTAAAGAAACTACCGCTATTGCCTATTTCTTTAGGATCTGGTAATTTACTTTGACGAATTGCAATTACCGCATTCGATATATCTTTTATTGTAGGATTTTTAACCTCCGTTTTTTCGAGTTCTGATTGAATAGCGCCATAGGAAGTGTTAAGCTTATGACCTGTCTTCGTTAGCTTAAAGGTTACACTGGTAATAAGGTATTTACCCTTAGCTTCTCTTTTAAAAATAGAATCACGATAGCCAAATTCACATTCCGCATTTTTAAACGTAACCAAATCACCTGATTCAATTTCTAAGGCTTGGAGCTCATGCATAAAATCTTTTAATTCAACACCATATGCTCCAATATTTTGGATAGGAGCGGTACCAACATTTCCTGGGATTAGTGATAAATTCTCTACACCACCAAGATCATTTTCTAAACACCAAAGCACAAACTCATGCCAGTTTTCACCGGCGGCAACTTTTACAAAAATGTTATCTTCGGCAGAACGAAGAATCTCCTTTCCTTTTAAGTTAATATGAACAACTAATTGATCAATGTCTTTGGTCAATAGCATATTACTTCCTCCGCTAAGAATAAGGAAATCTTTATTTTTTGCAATCAACGCCTTCAGTTCATTTATAGAGGTTGCACTTATAAATTCTTTGGCTAAAACATCAATACCAAATGTATTATAAGGTTTTAAAGATATGTTTTGTTGAATGTTCAAATTTTTCTTTTTGCAAGGTCAGGAAAAATCGAGACCTTTCAACTAGGTTAAGATAGTATTTTAGTTATTATATTGCTTCAATGCTGCCTTTAAAATTTCTACAGCACGTATCATAGCTTCTTTTTTTAAGACGTAGGCAATCCGCACTTGATTAAGACCTAATCCTTCAGTTGAATAGAATCCAGCTGCAGGAGCAACCATAATTGTTTCTCCACTCAAATCAAATTTTTCAAGTAGCCATTGAGCAAAATCATCTGCGTTTTTAACTGGCAATTCGGCAATACAATAAAAAGCACCACTAGGCTTTGCTACTTTCACACCATCTATTTTTTTTAATTCAGTAATTAAAGTATTACGTCTATCTACATACTCTTCAATCACCTCGTTAAAATAACTTTGCGAAGTGTCTAAAGCGGCTTCGCTAGCAATTAATGCATACGTTGGTGGGCTTAAACGTGCTTGAGCAAATTTTAGGGCAGTTTTTATTACTTGTTTATTTCTAGAGACGATACAACCTATTCTGGCACCGCACATGCTATATCGTTTAGATACAGAGTCAATAACAATTGTATTTTCATTAATGCTTTCTTCTTGTAGAACTGAATAATGTGTGGCTCCATCATACGCAAATTCACGATATACTTCATCAGCAATCAAAAAGAGATCATGCTTTTTAACAATAGCGGCTAATTGTTGGATTTCTTCTTTACTATATAAGTATCCTGTTGGGTTACCAGGGTTACAAATAAGAATCGCTTTTGTTTTTGAGGTAATTAATTTTTCAAATTCCTCGATTGGAGGCAACGCAAAGTTATCTTCGATTTTTGAAATTACTGGTACAACCTTTACTCCCGAAGCCGTTGAAAAACCATTATAGTTTGCATAAAAGGGCTCAGGTATAATTACTTCATCATCGGTGTCCATAATACTACCAAAAGTAAAGAGCAAAGCTTCACTGCCACCAGTAGTGACAATAATATCATTTGCATTTACCTCAATATCGTTTTTTGCATAGTAGTTTGCCAATTTTTCACGGTAGGTTTCAGATCCTTCTGACCGTGCATATTCTAAGACATCAATGTCAGCTTGCTTTACAGCATCCAAAGCTACTTGAGGTGTCTTAATATCGGGCTGACCTATATTGAGATGATAAACCTTTGTTCCTCTTTTTTTAGCGGCTTCGGCATACGGAACTAATTTTCGAATTGGTGATTCGGGCATTGCAATGCCCTTTTGAGATATAGTTGGCATGAACTTTACTTTAAAATTGATACAAATTTCAGAAATTAAAACGGATTGAGAAATACTTTTATCAAGATTTTATAAGCGTTAAAATTATGCTAAATATTTCGACCTTGAAGCAGCTTTTTGTAGATTTAGTTACTTAACCAATTCTATGACTAGTTTAAAAAAGGTACTATTACTTTTTCTTCTTTTTAACTTATGTGTGTTTTCTTCATACTCACAAGACATTTTTAGAATCCAAGGAAATGGGAAAAGTCACGGAATGTCTTTTAAAATGATTAATAACCTTATTGTAATACCCGTTGAAGTAAATGGATCTAAACTTAATTTTTTGTTAGATACAGGCGTTAATAAAACGATCATTTTCAATTTAAGTGTTGAAGATTCTACACGATTAAAGAACACACAAAAAATACGTATTCGTGGACTGGGTGAAGGAAGTTATATAGACGCCATACGATCTAAAGGAAATCTATTTCAAATTGGTAAGATTGCCAATGGTCAACATATGGTATACTTGATACCTGGGAAAGAATTTGATTTAGCAGCTCGCCTGGGAGTCGATGTTAATGGAATCATTGGAGGTGATCTATTTCGTGATTTTGTAATTGATATTAATTATACTACCAAAAGGATAAAGTTTTATGATCCCAAGGAGTATGAATATAAAAAGTGTAAAACCTGCGAGGTTTATAAACTTTCGTTCAATAGGGGAAAGCCCTACATTGACATTAAAGTAAGATCTAATGATGAAATTGTAGAAACCAAGTTATTAATTGATACCGGTGGAGGAAAAACATTATGGCTTTTTGATAAATCTCACGAGAAAATAAAATTACCCAAAAACTATTTTGAAGATTTTTTGGGTAGGGGTCTTAGTGGAAATATTTATGGAAGACGAAGTAAAATTGATGAAATTATTTTAGGGAACTATAGCTTTAGAAATGCAAATGTAGCATATCCAGATTCGGCTTCTGTAGCTACTGCATATCGTTTTAAAGAGCGCAATGGTAGTTTGGGAGCAGGTATTTTAAAACGCTTTAGATTGCTTTTTGATTATAGAAATGAAAAGTTTGTTATTAAAAAGAAATCGTCGTACTACAGAGAGCCTTTTTTATATAATATGAGCGGTATTGAGCTTTTACATGGTGGAACAATGATGGTTAAAGGGAAGAGGCATTCAAGAGATGCATTCGGCCGAAGTACAGAAAATAAATCTATAGTGCAAATTGTTTATGAGTATGTATACGATTTTAAACCTTTGTATAGAATTTCACTTGTGCGGAAAAATTCTCCTGCTTCGAAAGCAGGTTTATTACCAAACGATATTATAATTGATATAAATGGAAAGCCTGCTTATCAGTATGAGCTGGAAGAGATCATTCATATGTTCTCTAAAGAAGAAGGCAAGTTAATTAAACTATTTATTGATAGAAATGGTAAAAAACTGTTTTACTCATTTAGGTTGGAAGACATGCTTAAATAAAAAAAGCGGCTTTTAACCGCTTTAATTAGTTATTTTCTACAACACTCTTTTCCTTTCGTTCTAAAAGGGTCAAAGCACTTACTTTTTTAACTACACCTTTTATGTATACCACTTTTTTAGCATCTGATGCGTTCGAAAAAATGGTAATGGCTTTATTAAACGGGGCCACCCTGTTCGTATCGTATTTTACAGTCATTTCCGCAGTTTGTCCGGGCATAATAGGTTCTTTAGGAACCGTAGGTACCGTACAACCGCAGCTAGTTTTTACATTAGAAATGATCAAAGGTGATTTTCCTACGTTTTTGAACTTAAAAACGCGTTTCCCGTCCGATCCCTTTTCAACTGTTCCGTAATCAATGGTCTCTTCTTCAAATTCAAACACTGGAGCGTTAGGATCTACTTTTTTTGCTTCAACTTTAGTCTGCGCACTCACAGAAAATCCTATCAGTCCAATAAATAATAATAAAGCTATTTTTTTCATAATTCTATCGTTCTTTTTACAGGGTAAATATACTTAATTTTTACCCTTAAAATTGTAACGGGTAAAGTTTTAACATATTGTTGATAATTGTACCTTTGCACTTCATTTTTATCAAGAAGTACGCCAAATGGAAATTCCAGCGATTTATAGTGCAAAAAAAGTAGAGGAGAAGTGGTATAACTATTGGATGAAGCACGAGTTTTTCAAGTCTATACCAGATGAAAGAGAGCCTTATACGATTGTTATTCCACCACCTAATGTAACAGGAGTCTTGCATATGGGACACATGTTGAATAACACTATTCAAGATGTTCTTATTCGTCGTGCACGTTTGCAAGGGAAAAATGCTTGTTGGGTGCCTGGTACCGACCATGCTTCTATTGCAACTGAGGCAAAAGTAGTAGCAAAGCTAAAAGAACAGGGCATTGATAAAAATGATATAACTCGAGAAGAGTTTTTAAAACATGCTTGGGACTGGACACATGAATATGGCGGGGTCATTTTAGAGCAGTTAAAGAAGCTAGGATGTTCATGTGATTGGTCACGTACAAAATTCACAATGGATGATGATATGAGTGAAGCGGTAGTAAAGGTATTTATAGACCTTTATAATAAGGGACATATTTATCGCGGCTACCGTATGGTAAATTGGGATCCACAAGCGCAAACGACATTGTCTGATGAAGAAGTAATTCATGAGGAACGTACAGATAAGCTATACTATGTGAAATACCAAATCGAGGGCGAAAATGAATTCATCACAATTGCAACTACACGCCCAGAAACAATTTTGGGAGATACAGCAGTATGTATTAATCCAAATGATGAACGTTATACCCATTTAAAAGGTAAAAAGGTAGTTGTACCTATCTGTAATCGTATTGTGCCAATTATTCAAGATGATTATGTTGATATTGAGTTTGGTACAGGATGCTTAAAAGTAACACCCGCTCATGATGTAAACGATAAGGAAATCGGCGATCGCCACAATTTAGAAATCATTGATGTTCTAAATGCAGACGGCAGCATGAATGGCTTCGGATTACATCATGAAGGAAAAGATAGAGTGATAGCTCGAAAAGATGTTGCCAAGGAGCTAGAGGATTCTAATCTTTTGGTTAAAACAGAGAGTATTACACATAATGTTGGTACTTCAGAACGCACAAAAGCAGTTATAGAACCAAGGTTATCAGATCAATGGTTCTTGAAAATGGAAGAATTGGTGAAACCCGCAATCAAAGCGGTGTTAGAAACCAATGAAGTAAAATTGTTTCCAAAAAAGTTCAATAATACTTATCGTCATTGGATGGAAAACATTCGTGACTGGAATATTTCAAGACAGCTATGGTGGGGACAGCAGATTCCGGCCTATTATTATGGAGAAGGAAAGGAAGATTTTGTTGTTGCCGAAAGTAGGGAAAGAGCATTGGATTTAGCTAAAGAAAGAACAAATAATAATGCGTTAACGGTTGATGACTTACGTCAAGATTCAGATGCTTTAGATACCTGGTTCTCATCGTGGTTGTGGCCAATGTCTGTTTTTGATGGAATTCGCAATCCTGAGAACGATGAAATTAAATACTACTATCCAACAAATGATTTAGTTACAGGCCCCGATATACTATTCTTTTGGGTTGCACGTATGATTATTTCAGGATATGAATATAAAGGCGAACGACCATTCGAAAATGTGTATTTAACGGGGTTGGTACGTGACAAGCAACGACGTAAAATGAGTAAATCCCTTGGGAACTCACCGGATGCATTAAAATTGATTGACGATTATGGAGCAGATGGTGTTCGCGTAGGTTTATTATTGAGTTCTGCAGCAGGAAATGACTTGTTGTTTGATGAAGCATTATGCCAACAAGGGAAACAATTTGCAAATAAAATTTGGAATGCTTTTAGACTTGTTAAAGGATGGGAAGTAGCCAAAACAGTGCAGCCCGAATCGGCTAAAATAGCAATTGCCTGGTATAAGACTAAATTCAATAAAACCTTAGCGGAAATTGAAGATCACTATAGTAAATATAGATTGTCCGATGCTCTCATGGCGATATACAAATTGGTTTGGGATGATTTCGCATCTTGGTTACTCGAAATTGTAAAGCCAACTTATGGTGAACCAATTGATGCTATAACATACAATGAGGTTATAAGCATTTTTGAAAATAATTTAAAGATACTACACCCATTTATGCCGTTCTTGACGGAAGATATATGGCAGTATATTGCTGAAAGAACTCCAGAAAACGCCCTTATCGTTGCTAAATATCCAGAGATAGAGACGGTTGATGAAAGTTTAATAACTGCATTTAATTTTACGTCTGAGGTGGTTTCTGGTATCAGAAGTATCCGTAAAGAAAAAAATATCGCTTTTAAGAACCCAATAGAACTAGTGATATTAAATCATGAAGAGGTTTCTACTGATTTTGATGTTGTAATAAAGAAGCTAGGAAATATTAATAACCTTTCTTACACCACTGAAAAAATTGAAGGAGCTTTAAGTTTTCGTGTGAAGTCAAATGAATATTTTATCCCAATTTCTTCTGATAATATTAATATAGAAGATGAGATTAAAAAGTTGACTGAAGAATTGAACTATACAGAAGGGTTTTTGAAATCTGTTCAAAAGAAATTAGCAAATGAACGTTTTGTAAATAATGCGCCCGAACAAGTAGTTGCCAATGAAAAGAAAAAAGAAGCTGATGCTTTAGCTAAAATTGAAACTATTAAGGCAAGTTTGGCAAACTTAGGATAGTGAACTTTTTTCTCGAATAAGTTTTTTGATTAGCGAAATCTGACCTAAATGATAATAGGTATGCTCAATCATTCCATTGATATTCCTTAGGTAAGTACCATATTTTTTATCAACAAAGACATCATTTATTTTTTCATCAGACATTGCTTGAACGTAGTTAATAAATTCTTCACTATTATGGATTAAGGTATTTACTAAAGTATTCCAATCGTCGTTAGATTCTAGTGGTGGCATGTCGAAACTATATTTATCTCTAATTTCAAGCTTTCCGTTTTTAAAAAAATTAACAATTCCTTCAATATAATAGTTGATGTGAAAGGTAAGAACGGCTATGGTGTTTAAAGTCCCAATTTTTGTAATAGCCTCTCTAAATGAAACATCGGCCAATTGATCTTTCATATTGGTATTGGCTACCCATTTACCATCTAATACTACTTCTCGAAATCTATCTGCAAGTTGATGAGACTGTGACATATATGCTTAAATTTTAATTTAGTTTGATTAGTTGTTTAAAACAGCAACAACTCTTAAAGGAGCTCCGCTTCCTCCTTTTATTTTCATTGGAAGCGCGATAATCTCAAAATCTTTATTTGGTAATTGTTCAAGATTAGTAAGATTTTCAAAAACGGGTATGTTCTTATCTAATAAAATGACATGACTTTTAAAATATTCCGATTGTCCATAATCTATACTAGGTGTATCAATCCCTATGGCGTTGATATTTCGGTTCAGTACTAACCATTCGGCTGCTTCAGGAGAAAGGCCTGGAAAGTGGAGCTGTTTTATGGCATGCTGACCGCGTTCATTGGTTCCAAGATATTTCATTTTGTCTGGATAATAGGTTGAATACCCTGTTTGCAATAAAACGATACTTTCATCAGGAATTTTAACTCCCGCTACCTTTTCCCAATTCTTTAGATCTTCTATACTTATAAGGTAATCAGGATTATGAAGTGCTTTTGAAGTAATATCAATTTTAATAGCATTGCCAATGAGATTCTCAAGAGGTATTTGATCTACCGTTTGCCTATTTTCAGCAAAGTGAATAGGAGCATCAATATGTGTACCTCCATGTTCTGCCGTACTAAAATTATTGGCAGTATAATAAAACCCTTTAGGGTTTTGCCCAGCATAAACAGTATCTAATTTGAATTCTTTAGAAGTAACCCAGTAAATGGTTTCCTCTGAAAAATCATGAGATAGGTCTATGAGTTTTCGGGTGGAGTCATTCGATTCTTTTATAGAATGAGATTGTTTTTTACAAGAAACTGCTAAGCAAATTAAGAACGAGCAACTGAAAATCATTATGGCATGTACTAATCTTATTTGATAACGGTTTGTCATAGTAGTTGCCTTCTCAATAGACCTCGTTTATTTTTTTCTTAGATAAATAGCGGCATCAATACCTACTTCGCTCCATGTTTTACTAACTAGATCTGGGCCTTTATGTAATTCAAAACAGGCTTTACTAATCGATTCTAAGGCTGCAGTGGCTTGAAAATCATTAACAATATCTAATGTACCACTAAGTTCAACTAATTGTCCGCTTGCAATATAAGTAACCGGTATTTCTTTACTTACATTGTTCATTTTTAGATTCACAGTTCCTTTACCATCTTCGTTTAAATTTAAAGTACCTGTTAACGCAACAGTTGCATCCATTACTTCAAAGAAAAGTTGCTTTAATTTACCATCACGTTCTTCATCACCAGAAAATAAGCTGCTAACGGGTAAGCTAAATGTAGTGCCGTTTAAAGCTTCTAAGGCAGTAGCGGCTTCTTTACTATTTGCAATTTCAACGGTTTTAAATTGACCTTTAACAGGAATTTTAGAGGTGGTTTTATAACCAGTCCAATTTACAGTGATAGTCTCTGCAATAACAGAGAATTTTGCCGATTCCTTTTTTACTTCTTTCTTACATGATGTTAAAAGAAATGCAAATACGAGCGTAAAAAGAGCTATTTTTTTCATAAACGTTATTCGATATTTTGTTCAGTTATGGCTTCTACTAATTCAATATAATGTTTTTTAGCTTCCTCTTCAGTAAGCATGTTAATTTGAAACCAAGCATTTAATTTAAAGGCATTTCTAACTTCATTTTCACCGGAAGGAGTTGTGTAATTAGTACCCTTTGTAGCTTGTTTATAATAGGCATATAGCTTTAGCATGATGTCAGGGGGTAATTTTTCCTTCATTGAAGAAGAAATTTTATAGGCCTTTTCAAACTTTCTATTAACTTCTTCCATACCGATCACCATTAGGTGTTTTCAGCAATTACAGTAATCCCTCCCTTCGCTTTTTGATCTAAAGCTACATTTACCTTCATATGTAAAGGTAAAAAAATATCTACTCTTGATCCAAACTTTATAAAACCAGCATCTGTACCCTGTTTTACTTCTTCACCTTCATTTGCGTAGTTAACGATTCGTCTTGCGAGAGCTCCAGCAATTTGCCTGTATAAGATTTCACCTACATTTTTGTTTTCAACAACAATGGTAGTACGTTCATTTTCTTCAGATGATTTTGGATGCCAAGCCACTAAATATTTCCCAGGATGATATTTGCTGAAATTAACTTTTCCGCTAATAGGATAACGAGTAACGTGCACGTTAACCGGAGACATGAAGATAGATACTTGCCTGCGCTTATCTTTGAAATATTCTTTTTCTTCAACTTCTTCGATCACGACTACTTTTCCGTCTACAGGAGCAATAATTTGGTCTAAATTCTCAATCGTTACACGTTTTGGGTTTCTAAAAAACTGTAGTATTAGTATGAATAGTATTAGTAAAACAAACATTAACAGTCTATTCAACCAATCGACCGTAACGAATTGATCAATTAATAAAAATAGTGCCGTTAAAATTATGATCGTAGTAATAATAATTTTATAACCTTCTTTATGAAACATGCTTAGTAAAATAAGTGTAAATATACGTAAACAAAAGGAGCAGCGAAGATAATACTATCTAGTCTATCTAAGAAGCCACCGTGTCCGGGAATCAAATTGCTACTATCTTTTACCTGTGCTTCCCGCTTAAATTTTGATTCAATTAAATCACCTAATAGCCCAAAGATCACTGCCAGTATTGCAATAATCAACCAACTAACTAATGTTAAAATAGGAACGTATTGTGCTAAAAAATAAGCAGCTACTACAGTAGCAATCATGCCTCCTAAGGCCCCTTCAACTGTTTTATTTGGTGAAATTTTTTCGTAGAGCTTTGTTTTGCCTACTGTACTGCCTACCAGATATGCAAAGGTGTCATTGGTCCAAATCAAGATAAAAATTGAAATAATAGTTTTTGGATGATACTCACCGTTAATAAAAGGAATACTCGTCATAAAAGTAAATGGCAACACAATATAAGCTATTGCTAAAAAGAAATGCCCAATCTTACTAGAAGTAATACTTATTTTGGTTATGAATAATTGATATATAAATGGGATAAATAACGAGATAATAACAAAGAACTGAAAATATTTAGAATTAAGTATAGGGAGTTCAGCAAATCTAAAATAAATGAGTGATGCAACTACGAAAACCCAGTTGTACTTTAAGTTTATAAGCTTTTTGAATTCATAAAGGCAAAGCATCATTAATACAAAAAAAACGATATAGAACGATTCTTTACTATGTAATGCAGACCCCACAATTATAGCAACATACGCTAAGCCGGAAGTGGCTCGAATCAATAGTTCTTTCATTTTTTACAAGTCTTCTAACAAAAGTAAGTACAAATTTTTGGCATTGGCATTACCGTAGCTTAAAAAATCATCGGCAGCCTTACCGGGCATATAACTTTTAATAGAACTGATATTAGTAGGGAAATTATGCACATAATTTTTACGAATAGCCATCAACCCTTCACTTGTAGTTCTCACCAATTGACTCGTTCTGGCTAAAACAATAAAGTGATCTGGTAATTTTGATAATTTGTATTGCTGTACTTGATTCGAAGAAAACATCACACTACCATTGTCAGATACTAAATGTTCACAGAACGTAAGTACAGGATTGTTTGCTGAGAAATTATTTGTGTTATGTTTACCAATAATAGTTAATAGCTTACCTAGATCATTGTCTAAACAAGCTATTTCGTTCCAATGGTTCTCCTCAATTATGTTTAATAAGTTTTGATTAACTTCTTCTTGATGAGTGCAGTATAAGAACTTGCCTCCCTTTTTTATGAAGTTGTGAACAAAAATATCATCCAAAGAAAGGTCTGCCGTATCTGTTGCTACAGCAGACCTTTGTATATTTTGTGGTGAAAAGTCTTTTTTAGAATTGAAAAGTTTTTTGAATAAGTTCATGCATTATTCTTCTATGAGCTAATCAAAAATAATAAAACTGGACAGACTAAGCGAATTCTGTTGAAATCTCGCCCTCATTGTTTAAATCTTTTAACGGACTGTCTTCTTTACTATCTTGTTTTTCTTCTTTAGATGCCGTTTTTTCAGCAGCTTTCTCTTTAGGGTACGCAAGGGGCTCCTTTTTGAAAGGACGCTTACCAAAAATACGCTCGAGATCATCGCTAAAAATCACCTCTTTCTCTAATAGTAAATCAGCTAATTCTGTCAATTCTTTTTTATGTTTCTTTAAAATTTCTTGAGCACGTTCATATTGTGCTTCAATAATTTTAGAAATCTCTTTGTCGATTAATTGAGCAGTTTCTTCACTATAAGGTTTTGAGAAATTATAATCAGACTGACCACTGGAGTCATAGTAAGTAATGTTGCCTAATTTATCGCTCAAACCATACACTGCCACCATAGCGCGTGCCTGTTTTGTAACTTTTTCAAGATCGCTAAGAGCACCTGTAGAAATTTTATCAAAGATGATTTTCTCAGCGGCTCTACCACCTAAAGTTGCACACATTTCATCTAGCATTTGTTCGGTACGAACAATCATGCGCTCTTCTGGTAAGTACCATGCAGCACCTAATGACTGTCCTCTCGGCACTATTGTTACCTTTACTAAAGGAGCAGCATGCTCTAACATCCAACTTACGGTAGCATGACCGGCTTCATGATATGCAATAGTTTCTTTTTCTTTTTTGGTGATAATTTTATTTTTCTTCTCTAAACCACCAACAATTCTATCAACGGCATCTAAGAAATCTTGATGCGTTACTGTTTTATTGTTATTTCGTGCAGCACCTAAAGCAGCTTCATTACATACATTAGCAATGTCTGCACCTGAAAAACCAGGAGTCTGCTTGGCTAAAAATTCAATGTCTACGTTGCCATCTAACTTTAAAGGCTTAACATGCACTTGAAAGATTTCTCTACGCTCATTCATATCTGGTAAATCAACATAGATTTGTCTATCAAATCTTCCGGCACGCATTAAAGCTTTATCAAGTACATCAGCGCGGTTGGTAGCAGCTAGCACAATCACGTTGGTATCAGTACCAAAGCCATCCATCTCTGTTAGCAATTGATTTAAAGTATTCTCTCGCTCATCGTTACCTCCCGTAATATTATTTCTACCTCTGGCACGACCAATAGCATCAATTTCGTCAATAAAGATAATAGATGGTGATTTTTGAGCAGCTTGTTTAAATAGGTCTCTCACACGAGAAGCACCAACACCAACAAACATTTCAACAAAATCTGAGCCCGAAAGTGAAAAGAAAGGCACTTTAGCTTCGCCAGCAACGGCTTTTGCCAAAAGGGTTTTACCAGTTCCCGGAGGACCTACTAGTAATGCTCCCTTTGGTATTTTACCACCTAGTTTGGTATATTTATCAGGGTTTCTTAAAAAATCCACAATTTCTTGAACTTCTTCTTTCGCTCCCTCTAAACCAGCAACATCTTTAAAAGAAGTTTGTACCTTCTGATCTTGATCAAAAAGTTTCGCCTTTGACTTACCAATATTGAATATTTGTCCGCCTGGACCGCCACCACCACCAGAACCCGACATACGGCGCATAATGAAAATCCAGATAACTATAATAAAAATAAAGGGTAACCACATAAAAATACCATCCCAAATATTAGTCTGTTTGGCATTATCCCGGTCAAAATCAAGAGCATATTCTGTCTTTGCTGATTTTAATTCATTCTCAAAATTTTGTAGATCACCAAAATCAAACACATACAATGGTTTTGATTTATTAAAGAATGGGCTACTTGTTTTTGATTTATGTTTATCTTTATCTAGAGCATTCTCCTTAATAATGATTTGTGCGAAATCATCATTAACAATGATAATCTTCTTAATATCATTGTTCTGAAGGATAGTTTTAAATTCGTTGTTAGATAATTTATCGGTATTTAAATCTGCATTATTAAAGAATTGATATCCAATTATCAATGCGAAAAGAATTCCATAAACCCAATAAAAATTAAATTTGAATTTAAACTCCTTAAATGGTTTATTATTTTTTTTGTCTTGACTCATAAAATACTGTAAACGTTAATTTAGTAAGTGGTTTGGATTGAAGTAATTTTGGCGTCTCCCCAAAGGCTTTCTATATCGTAGAATTCCCGCACTTGTTTTTGAAAAATGTGAACAACAACATTAACGTAGTCTATCAACACCCACTCTGCATTAGCTTCACCTTCTACATGCCAAGGCTTATCTTTTAATGATTTACTTACTACTTTTTGAACTGATCCGGTGATTGCGTTTACCTGAGTATTAGAATTTCCTTCGCAAATCACAAAATAATCACAAACGGTATTCTCTATTTCTCTTAGGTCTAAAATGCTTATATTATCGCCTTTTACTTTTTCAATTCCCTTAATAATTTCAGTTATCAACTGATCAGAACTCACTTTAATCTTCGTCATTCAAATGCTTTAATGATTACCACAAAGGTATTATATTTTATCGTTAATGAAATGTTATATTTGTATAAATATATATGAAACTAGTCAAACTTGATGCCATAGATTCTACCAGTATTTTTTTAAAAGATTTGGTACAGAATACTAACGTAGAAAACTGGACAGTTATTATCGCTGAAAACCAAACTGCCGGTAAAGGGCAATTTAAGAATAAATGGCAGTCTAAGCCTGGTAAAAACCTAACATTTAGCGTTTTATGTGAATTTAATGATTTAAAAGCTGAAAATGCCTTTTATCTAAATTGTATTGTGTCACTGGCAATTCTTAATGTACTCTATAAATATATTCCTGATAGATTAAGCATAAAATGGCCTAACGACATTTTGTCACATTCAAAAAAATTATGCGGAATTTTGATTGAGAATACTGTCAATAACGCCAATATTACACGCGCTATTATTGGAGTAGGTTTAAATGTAAATCAAATAAAGTTTGATGCCGGTTTATCTAAAGCAACTTCAATGAAGTTAATTTCTGGCAACAATTTTGACAAAGTATCTCTACTAGATGAAATCATTAGAGAACTTAAGCTATTAGTACAGCAAATTGAGCAAAAAGCTTTCTCTACTATTAGAAAGAACTATCACAAGCATCTATATAGAATTAATACCCCTGCTATGTATAAAGAACCATCGGGGTTCCAGTTTATGGGAAAAATACTTGGTATTAACGAACTAGGAAATTTGCTTGTTGAAATAGAAGATGAATCCGTAAGATCTTTTGACTTAAAAGAGATTCAATTTATTTAAAGCTGTTCTATATTTTCACTTAAGATTCTAATAAATTTCTTTAAAGGACTTTTAACCATCATCGCCATCATCGGGTTAAACGTACCATCAAAAACAAGTTGAACCTCACTAGATTCATCATCAATTTCGTAAATATTACCAGTTAAAGTAAATGGTATCTTATCGCTAGCTGCGCCTAAAACTACCGTGCTATTTGGTACTAATTCTTTTACTATTAGTTTGATTTCTGGCATACCTTTTAATGCAAAAACAAAACCGTTTTCACGAGTTTCGAATTTGTCGATATTCTCAGGCATTATTTTTTCGAAATTAGCCGGATCTGCTAAAAACTCATACATTTGTTCTGCAGACTTACTTGTTGTAACTGTTGGACTTTCTAAATTCATTCTATTTATAAATTATTGCCACGTGTCAGGGCTCTTGCGCCATAACTGTAGCGTTTCTAATTCTGTATTGTTTATATAATTGGTATCTATTGCTTGCTCTAACAAGTTAGTATAATCACTCAAAGTTAATAGTTCTATATTAGATTTTTCAAAATTAGCTACTGCAAAATCAAAGCCATAAGAAAAAATTGCAACCATTCCTTTTACAGTGGCGCCAAAATCTTGTAACGCTTTTACAGCATTTAAACTACTTTTTCCTGTACTTATTAGATCTTCCACCACTACAACATTCAGGCCACTTTCTAAATAGCCCTCAATTTGATTTTGACGTCCATGCTTTTTAGGTTCAGGTCTCACATAAACAAATGGAACACCTAATTCTTGTGCTACTAAAACTCCAATGGCTATGGCACCGGTTGCTACCCCGGCAATTACATCAGGCTTGCCATATTTGGTTTCAACTATTTTTGCCAGCTCTTCACGCAAAAAATTACGAATTTCTACAAACGAAAGTGTTGTTCTATTGTCACAATAAATTGGAGATTTCCAGCCAGAAGCCCAAGTAAAAGGTTCGTTGGGTTGTAGTTTAATAGCTTTGATCTGTAAAAGCAATTCAGCAGTTTTTTTTGCCGTATTTTTGTCTAAAATCATGCCGCAAATGTATACAATTTTTATCAATGAATCGGTAATTTATTTAACCGAAAAACCAATGAAAAAGGAAGAAATACTGGCCAAAAACTACGATAAAATTAGTTTAGAAGAAACCATTGATAATCTTGAAATAGGAACATTAAAATCTATTAATGTGTATAGTAGTGATTTGAATAGACTTTGGATTGATTTCAAAACTATTTTTGAGATTATTGAAGCTGCGGGAGGTTTGGTTCTTAATGAAAAAAATGAAACTCTTTGGATTTACAGAAACGATAAATGGGATTTACCTAAGGGCAAAATTGAAAAAGGAGAAACTAAAGAAATAGCCGCAGTTAGGGAAGTAGAAGAAGAATGTGGAGTGACCATATCAAAGATTGTGTGTCTTATTACCGAAACGTATCATGTTTATAGATATGATGACAATAGGATTTTAAAGATTACACATTGGTATAAAATGTTTGCTGATAGCGGTCAAAAATTAAATCCTCAATTAGAAGAAAATATTACAAAAGTAGTGTGGAAAGATAGTGTTAAAGTGCAAAAAGTGCTTGTTAACACTTATGAAAACATAAAATTATTATGTAGATTTGCTCTCCCTAATAAGTAGGATAAAATCTCTTAATGTTGTTATATATTAAATAGAGTTATAAAAATATTAGAAATTTAGAATTGCGTATGAAAAAAATTACTTCCCTTGTATTTATTATGTTTCTTGTTATGCAGGTTAGCCTTGCACAACAATTAACGTACTCTTCATCTCAAGTTATATTAGATGGTAATTCCGTTGCGTGTACAACTAAAGATGATGATGGAAACATTATCTATGTGAATGATAATACATTTTATAGATATTTTGATCTAAATGATTTTGGAATTACCAGCAGCTATGATATTACATCTATTGATTATGCTGTGCAGCAATTAGAAAATGCTCCTGCCGGAGGTTTCCCTGTTTCTATAGGGATTTATTCAGTTAGCGGAGGTTTCCCTGCAGGAACTTTAACCTTAGTGACTCAGGTTACAGAGAATTTACAAGATCAAGCATTAACAATGAGAAATGTTGCAATTTCAACAACTATTCCAGCTAATGGAAAGTTTGCAATTGGAATATCAGTGCCTAGCGATGCCCCGGGCGTAGGTGGAAATGGAGAGGTACGATTTCAAATTGGTTCAAATAAAGGCGGTGTTAATGGTGATGGTGATATCGATGGTGATGGAGATGTAGACGGAGATGATGCTCTTGTTGATAATGAGTTGAATTCTTATATCCAATCAACTGATTGTAACTTGTCGACTCCTACCAGTTTTTTTGATCAAGGTCGACCAGATGTTAAAATAGTATTGAATGTTAATGGTAGTGGTGCAACAGCTAGTACAGGAGACTTAGATTTGGTAGGATTTAATTATTATCCAAACCCGGTAAAAGACCAATTGCATTTAAAGGCCGATGAAGAAATTTCGAGCATTAGTGTTTTTAATATTTTAGGTCAAGAAGTGTTAAGGAAAAGCATTTCCAAAATTGAGGATAACATAAGCTTAGCGTCATTATCTTCAGGCACTTATTTAGTAAAAGCACAAGTAAATGATAAAACAGGTTCTTTTAAATTAGTAAAAGAGTAAGTTAAGTATAAACGAGTATGAAAATCCCACGTGAGTGGGATTTTTTTATGGCTAAAATTCAATTTGTCAGGCTTTTAAATTAGTGTATCTTTGCCGCCTTGTAAAAACTACCATTATGACAGAATTTATCAGAAAACGCGCAGCAAATGCTAAAAATGATATTTTAAGTGGTTTAACCGTAGCTTTGGCTTTAGTGCCTGAAGCGGTGGCTTTCGCTTTTGTTGCCGGGGTTGATCCATTAGTGGGTTTGTATGCCGCGTTTATGATTGGCTTAATTACTTCTGTTTTTGGAGGTAGACCGGGAATGATCTCTGGTGCTACCGGTGCTTTAGCCGTTGTGATGGTACATTTGGTTGCAGAAGGGAATGCACTAGGGTCAGAAGGTGAAAATTTAGGACTATACTATCTATTTGCCACTGTTATTTTAATGGGGATTATACAAATGCTAGCAGGAGTATTTAAATTGGGTAAGTTCGTACGCTTAATTCCTCATCCCGTTATGATGGGATTTGTAAATGGATTGGCTATTGTCATCTTTTTATCTCAATTGGGAATGTTTAAAGAAGTAGTTAATGGCGAAAAGGTTTGGATGCATGGTACTGAGTTATGGATTATGATTGGCCTCGTAGCTCTAACAATGGGAATTATGTTTGGACTACCAAAGCTAAACAAAAAACTTCCAGAGGCCTTGATAGCTATTTTAGCCGTTTCAGCTATTGTTATTTTCGGAGGATTAGATGTGGCTACCGTTGGTAGCTTTATTAAAGATGGAGGTGGAGAAGGCTTAAAAGGAGGATTACCTATATTTCAATCTGATATTTTTTCAAAGGTTCCATTAAACATAGAAACTTTAAGGTTTATTGGTCCGTATGCATTAATACTTGCAGCGATTGGACTTATAGAATCTTTAATGACTTTAAATCTTGTTGATGAGCTTACTGAAACCCGTGGAAACTCAAATAGAGAATGTTTGGCACAGGGTGGTGCTAATATTGTTACTGGTTTATTTGGTGGTATGGGTGGTTGCGCAATGATCGGCCAGTCTATTATCAATATAAAAGGCGGCGGTAGAGGTCGTTTATCTGGTATTGTAGCTGCATTAGCGTTGTTAGCATTTATTTTATTTGCTTCTGGTTTAATTGAACAGGTTCCTATTGCGGCTCTAGTAGGGGTAATGTTCATGGTAGTGATTGGTACTTTTGCTTGGAGTAGTTTTAGAATTTTAAATAAAATTCCACTGAGTGACGTGATAGTTTTAGTGGCGGTTTCTGCGTTGACTGTTGTTTTTGATTTAGCCATTGCGGTAATAGCGGGTGTAATCATTTCGGCATTGGTGTTTTCATGGGAAAATGCAAAGCGTATCAGAGCAAAAAAATATGAAAAAGAAGATGGAACGAAAGTTTATGAAATTTGGGGGCCTTTATTTTTTGGAAGCATTCAAGCATTTAACAGTAAGTTTGATGTGAAGAATGACCCTGATAACATAGAAATTGACTTTATAGAATCTCGCGTATCTGATCATTCAGCATTAGAAGCTCTTTTTAATTTAATCGGAAAGTATGAAGAGGTTGGAAAGAGAGTGAAAATTAAACACTTAAGCCCTTCTTGCCAACGACTTATGGTAAAGGCCTCTCCAAGACTTGCTAGCGTTATCTTAAAAGACATTGATGACCCGCGTTATCATGTAATGTCTAAGGTGCTGGATTAATTTTTTCTGTTCCTTTATTGATGAATAGTCTTGCAATTTTATAGGCCGTATCAAATAATTTAAAAGAGTCATGGGTTCGGTTTATCATAACTGCAACTGTGATATTATATTCTGGTAACAGAATTAGTAACGCTGAAGCACCCATGGCAACCCCTCCATGATGTATTACTTTAATTTTTAGCTCGTTTTGAAGTACAGCTTGACTATCGTCATTTCTCCACCCTAAGGCATAATTCTGTTTATTAACATTTCCATTTTTTAGTTTTATTGGACTGAAGAGTGTTTTCGAGATGGTACTATCTAGTAGCGCATTGTTTAGCATGGCATTTCCAAATTTTATAAGGTCATTTGGAGTAGATAAGAATCCACCGCCTGCCCATTTATTACTATTATTTACGTCATAAGATTCTTTATACATGTTATCTTTAATAGTATAAAATTCCGAAACATTTGTGACTTTTTGATTTTTTCTATCGGCTATCGTATGATGCATATTCAATGGAATGAACACATTTTCACTCATAAAATCTAGAAAATTACTGTTTGAAGCACCCTCAATCATAGCGCTCAATAATGTATAATTATAACTGCTGTAACTAAAATTAGTTGAAGGTTCAAATAGCAAATGATCATTATTAAATACCGTCACGCTTTCTTTGATAGAATAAAACTCGCGGGTATTGTAATACTCCCAAATTGGAAAGCATAGGCAAGTTTTATAGTTCCTTATTCCCGATGTGTGAGATGCTGTTTGCTCTAAGGTTAATTTAGACAACTTTTCACTGATATACGGAACATAATCTTTCACCATCGAATTTAGTTTCAATTTATTTTGTTGCATCAAAACACCAACTCCCATAGAGGTAAGTGCTTTAGAAGTACTACCTATCCTAAATTTAGTATTAGTGTCTACCTTCAATCTTTTGTCCAAGTTTTTAAAGCCAATTGAGTTTGACCAAATAATAGTATTATTTATACCGATTGCAACCGAAAGGGCAGGTGTTTTGAGTTTTAAATATTCATTCTTTAAGATGCTATCGGCTTCCCCAAAATTCGTTTTAAGATTTACCTCTTGACTTATTAGATTAGGTAACTTTTTCCTACCAACGTTGTAAAGAATAATTGGTTCAAAAAAGAAATATATTAATAATAAAACTACTGTAAATACAATGTATTTAGATAATTTCTTCATAATAAAAAGAATGATAACTTACTGCTTAACAAGATCGGAAGCTTTGTAAAGTAGTATAATTTCAAATACCATGGCTGGGATATATACGATTAAGCCAGCAACGGCTAAAAAAACAGTAATTAGTAGTGCTCCGGTAATAATTTCTAAAATACCCGTTGCTAGAGCAAGATTACCTAGATCTTTCATTATTTTGATTAAAGCAATTCCAAAAACCAATTGAATGCATCCAAAAGTAATCGATTCTATAGTTAAAATAATTTCTCTTGGTAAGAGGTCAAAGTATAAAGAAAGAATGTCAAAACTGATAGCTAAAAAGAAAGAAATTAATAAAAGGTATGAAGTGATTTTAAGAATGGGATTCTTAAAAATATCACTGATAATTGTAAACCCGTACATAAAGAAAGAAAAACTCACCAATACAACTAATTTTACAAAAACATAAAAAAGATTGGTGTAAATAAGCATGTCATGATAGATGAGATAATATTCTGCTGCAAACTCAAAAAAACCTGTAATGAAATAGATGATGCCAAATATCCATGCTAATTTGAGAAATTTGCGTGCATGACTTGAGAATTTAGCATCAAGGATAGTGTTAAAATCATAGCCCAGCACATCAAGAATTGATTTTATGGTATAGCTTCTTGGTGTTACTTCACCTGCCTCTATACGTTGAATTGTTCGTACATTAAGATTGCATTTTTCAACAAGCTCTTCTTGAGTGAAGCCTTTAATCTTTCTTAACTCTAAAATTTTCTTACCTAATTCTGGCTGCTTCATTGTATGTATGTTTTGCGATTTCATAACAATGTTACATTACAGAATTTAGTTGCACAATTATTTGAGAAGTCTTTCACCCGACATTTGCCCGACATTTAATTTCGTGTTTAATTTCAGCACGTTATTTAACTATAACACTGTTTGGAACAAGCTTGGTGTAATCACCATTATTACGAATTACATCGCGCACGATGGAAGAAGAAATATAAGAAGTACGCGCTGCAGTTAAAAGAAAAACAGTTTCGATAGGGGCAAGATCCCTATTGGTATGAGCAATGGCTTTTTCAAATTCAAAGTCTGCTGGGTTTCGAAGGCCACGTAGAATAAAATCAATATTTAATTCTTTACAAAAATCAACCGTTAGGCCTTTATACGTAACAACTTTTACTTTTGGTTCATCGTTAAAAGCATCTTTTATAAATTGTTTTCGCTCTTCTAACGAAAACATATATTTTTTCTCGGCATTTACACCAATAGCTACAATTACCTCGTCAAATAATTGAACACCGCGTTTTATAATATCATAATGACCAAGAGTGATTGGATCAAAAGATCCTGGGAATAGTGCTTTTTTCATGCCTTCTTTGATTTTCCCATTTAGGGAGAAGAATTAATAAAGTATAAATGTAGAAAAAACTCCTTAGAAAATGATTTATTTCTTTTCTTTAGAAAGATTTAGAGCGGTTTCTATTGCATTTCCAAATAATGCTTCTAAGCTAATGTTAGCAGCATTAGCCTGTTGAGGTAATAAGCTAGCTTCTGTTAATCCAGGCACCGTATTAATTTCCAAGAAATAAGGCTCATCACCAATAAAGATATATTCTGCTCTTGAAAATCCACTTAGGTTTAAAATTTCATATACTTGTTTCGCTACAGAATTAAGACGCTGTAGTTGTTTTTTAGAAATTCTAGCTGGTGTAATTTCCTTTGAAGCTCCAAGATATTTTGCTTCATAATCAAAAAAGTCATTATCTGAAACGATTTCAGTTGCAGGTAGCACTTTAGTTTTTCCTTTATAATCTATAACGCCAACGGAAACTTCAATACCATCTAAAAATGACTCTATTAGAATCTCGTTATCTTCTGCGAAGGCATAATTAATAGCTTCTTTTAAATGCTTCTTTTTTGTAACCTTACTGATACCAAAGCTAGACCCGGCATTGTTGGGTTTTACAAAACAAGGTAAACCAACTGTTTCTAAAATTTCATCTTCATTGATTTTATCACCATTATCTAAATAAACCGAGGTTGCAGCTTTGATTCCATAATGACGTACTACGCTTAAGGTGTCACGTTTATTAAACGTTAGCGCCATTTGATAAAATGGGGCAGAAGTATGTTTAATTCCTAAAAGTTCAAAGTATGCTAAAATTGTTCCGTCTTCTCCCGGATGTCCATGAATAGCATTAAAAATACAATCAAAAGTGATTTTTTTGTTATTTTTTATAAAAGAGAAATCACCCTTATCTATTAAATATTCATTTTCATTTGTAATGACCGCCCATTTTTCTTTTAAAATATGAACTCTAAAAACATCATATTTTTCCTTGTTCAGGTGTTTATAAACAACTTCTCCACTCATCATAGAAATTTCAACTTCTGATGAATAGCCTCCCATAATAATGGCAATATTTTTCTTCATATTCTACTAGAAGTAAACTAGATTAAGCCATAAAAATACGTTTTTTATCGTTTTTTAAGTAAGTTTGCCTCTACTAAATACAACCAGAATGCAACTATTACAATATTTAAAAAGTAAGCAATTTATTAGAACAGTTATAACTATGATTCTAAGTTTGGTAATTGCTGTTTTTTTATTGACTAGGTTTTTAGGTTTTAGAACGAATCACAATCAGAAAATTTCTGTACCAGACCTGGCAAAACTTTCATTTGATGAAGCCGAGAAAAAATTAGAAGAGGTAGATCTGGCTAGTATTGTAATAGATTCTGCTAGTTTTAATCCTGATTATCCACCAAGGTCTGTAATAGAACAAAATCCAGAAGCAGGCGATTTTGTTAAAGAAGGTAGAAAGATTTATTTAACCTTAAATGCTTCCAATTACAGAAAGATAGCTATTCCCGATGTATTAGGTAAAACCAAACGTCAGGTGGTAACGCATTTAACTTCTATAGGATTTAGAATTGGGAAATCTACGTATATACCAGATATAGGTAAAGATGTGGTTAGAAAATTAAAATTTGATAATAAAGATATTGAGAAGGGCGAGTTGATCGCAAAAAACTCGGTTATCGATTTGGTACTTGGTGATGGGAAATTAGGAAATGATAGTGATGTTGATGAAGATCAGAATTAATGAGTGAGCACGTAACCGAAATAGAACAAGACGGTCTTTACGAGCATTTTAAGTTTATCGCAGCTGAAGGACAAGAACCTTTGAGAGTTGATAAATTTTTAATGAACTTTATTGAAAATGCTACGCGAAATAAAATTCAGCAAGCTGTTAAGGCAGGTAATGTCTTGGTAAACGAAAAGGTTGTAAAGGCCAATTATAAAATAAAACCAAAGGATGTTGTTCGCGTGGTATTGGCGCATCCACCACATGAAAATTTACTGGTAGCAGAAGATATACCCATTGATATTGTTTACGAAGATGATGCACTCATTGTTGTTAACAAACCAGCGGGTATGGTTGTGCATCCAGGGCATGGTAATTACAGCGGAACATTGGTAAATGGCTTGATTCATCATATTGAAAACTTGCCTAAAAATTCTAATGAACGCCCAGGACTTATTCATAGAATTGATAAAGATACGAGTGGTTTATTGGTTGTTGCTAAAACTGAATATGCCATGGCCAATTTAGCAAAGCAATTCTTTGATAGAACTACCGATAGAAAGTACCTCGCCTTAGTTTGGGGGAATTTAGATGATGAGGAAGGAACTATCACTGGCAATATTGGTAGAAGTTATAAGAATCGTTTACAGATGGATGTTTTTCCTGATGGCGAACATGGAAAACACGCTGTAACTCATTACAAAGTAGTAGAAAGATTTAGTTATGTTACTTTGGTTGAGTGTAAGCTTGAAACTGGACGCACTCACCAGATTAGAGCACATTTTAAACACATCGGCCATACTTTATTTAACGATGAACGTTATGGAGGTAATAAAATCTTAAAAGGAACCACTTTTAGTAAATACAAACAATTTGTTGAAAATTGTTTTAAGATATTACCTCGCCAAGCACTGCATGCGAAAACGTTAGGATTTGAACATCCTACTACTAAAAAATGGCTAGAGTTTGATTCAAAAATTCCAGATGATATGGTTGCCGCACTAGAGAAGTGGAGATCTTATACTGTTAATCGAAAAGATTAATATTTATTTTTTTAGAGCCCTAATTACCTTACAAGGATTGCCAATTGCTATTGCGTTTTCTGGAATGGACTTATTCACTAAACTACCAGCTCCAATAACAGAATTTCTTCCAATTTCAACACCAGGTAAAATAATAACACCACCTCCAATCCAAACATTATCGTGTATTTTGACAGGTAGAGCAAAAGTTCTAAAAAAAGGAAGCCCTTCACTTTTATGATGCTCATTTAATCTTATATTTTTATCAGTATGATGTGTAGAGGTGTAAATCTGAACGTTGGAGGCAATCATTACATTATTTCCTATTGTAATTTTATTACAATCAACAAAGGTGCAATTCATACCTACGATTACATTATTTCCTATTTCTATGTGATTTCCATAATCACAATAAAACGGTACATCGATTGCCACATTTTCTCCAATCGCGCCTAGTAACTTGTTTAACACTTTAGTCTTTTTCTCGGGCTTATGGTAAGGTAAAGCATTATACTTATATGTTAATTTTCTCGACCTTTTAATCATTTTTAGTATTTCAGGAGCCGCAGAATTGAAGGGCTCTCCTGCTAAACATTTTTCAATTTCCGATTTCATTTTGAGTTTTATTATACGAAGTTTTTAATTTGTATCTATTTTGGCAAATGATTTTAAGACTTGACACTATTTTATGCTCTTTTTTCTATAATCAACAGCGGTGATTTCGCCATCCTCGTTTACAATGTGGGTTTCTTTTCCTGGCACAATATCGGTATTGTGAGCTGCAATACATAACCATCTACCCTCGCTCTTTTGAACAACAAAAGTGAATATATTCTTTCGGTCAGCCGGATTAGCGACTTCTTTTATTTCAGTTTGATTGCTCAGTTTCATACGAGCATGAACAATGGCGATGTCTTCTTGTAAGAACTTTACCTTTGTTTTTCGTAATTCGGCAGTAGATTTATTAAATATTTTTTTTAGTCCATAATCATGAGCTTTGAAAATGTCATCACGATGATGCCACCATAGCCCAACAACATTGATAAACTCAGCATCTTCTATAAATAAGCTTGCTATACCCTTGGCATCCCTAATATTCCAAAAATGAATAAATAAGAGCGGTATATCTTTTGGTCTTTTAGCTATTGTTTCCATAAATTAATTAAGAGGTAGTTTAAATCCATAAACCGGAAGTTTATCTTGCATAAAGTCAATGTATTCATATCTCTGAAAACCGAGCTTTTCATACATCTTCCAAGCTATTTTCATGGCTTCAGTAGAATGAATAATTAATGTTTTATTACCTGATTGTTTTGCCTTTTCTACGCAGGCCAAACTTAATAGTTTGCCAATACCTTTACCTCTTGTATTTGGAGCTACTGCCAACAATCGAAACCCTGAGGCATTTTTCTCTTTAGTAGCCGGGCCGCCGGAACCATAATAGTACATGTCACCGAAATAAACAACCCCGCCAACTATTTCTCCTAAATGAGTTGCAGCTATTAACAATTCAGTTTTAGGTTTTTTTGTTTGCTCACCGATATTTGCAAGCATATCATAATATTTGGGTTGCTCTTTAGGTGTAGGAAACCCTTCTAATTGTGAATACACGGCAACCATTAATTGGCCTATAATCTTAAATTCGTTAGGTTTTGCATTGCGAACAAGGTATTCGGATGTATCCATAAATTTTAACAATATAGTTATCAATTTTAAAAGTACTAAAAGTTTGATGATTGCGATTTTGAGTTGTATTTTTATCATGTAAAAGAATCTAGCAAATGAAAATAGTTATCTCACCTGCCAAATCACTTGATTGCGAAACGCAAATACCTACTAATAAATATACGGAACCAGCTTTTTTAACACAATCAGAAAAATTGGCCGGCGTACTAAAAAAGAAAAGTGCTAAACAGTTATCAAAGCTTATGAGCATTTCTGATAATCTGGGGCAGTTGAATTATGAGCGTAATCAAAATTGGTCGCTACCTTTTACAACCGATAATGCTCGACAAGCTATTTATATGTTTAAAGGAGATGTATATCGAGGTTTCGACATTGATTCTTTACCGGAGGAAAAATTAGATCAATTGCAAGATAAATTGCGTATTCTTTCTGGTCAATATGGTCTTTTAAAGCCACTCGATTTAATGCAACCTTATCGTTTAGAAATGGGCACGCGTTTAAAAGTTGGTAGAAAAGATAACCTCTATCAGTTTTGGGATACTTCCATCACTGAAGCTTTAAACGAAGAGTTAGAAGATGGCGAGGTATTTGTAAATCTGGCGAGTGCAGAATATTTTAAGGCAATAAAACCCAAGCTATTAAAAGTTCCTGTAATTACTTGTGTGTTTAAAGACTTTAAAAATGGTCAATACAAAACGATAATGACCTTTGCTAAATTGGCACGTGGGTATATGACACGTTATATAGTAGATAATAATGTTGATACTATTGAAGGATTGAAACGATTTGATAAGGAAGGCTATGCTTTTGATGCTAATATGTCTTCTGAAACTGAGTTAGTATTTACAAGATAGATGAAGAGAAGATTCTTTAGGCTATTTAAGGTCGGTTTCATTCTCTCTTTTATTATGCTAGCTTTTATTTTATGGTCAAATACCAGAATAGAATATGTTAGTAAAGGAAAAACCTATTCAAATGTAAATCTTATTCCTAAAAATAAAGTTGGACTTGTATTAGGAACTTCTAAATTTCTTCAAAATGGGACGATTAATTTGTATTATAAATATCGTATTGATGCAACAGTTTCTCTTTTTAGATCAAAAAGAATAGATTATATAATTATTAGTGGTGATAATAGTACTAAAAGCTACGATGAACCAACTACCTTTAAAAATGATCTTGTTAATCATGGAATTCCTCAGGATAAAATTTACCTAGATTATGCTGGTTTTAGAACTTTGGATTCGATGGTACGCGCCAAAGAAATTTTTGGACAAGATAGTATCACCATTATCTCCCAAGAGTTTCATAATGAAAGAGCAATTTATTTAGCTAAGAATTTTGGAATAAATGCTATTGGTTTTAACGCCAAAGATATACATGGAAGGTATGGACTTAAAGTGAAACTAAGAGAGTATTTAGCTAGAACCAAGGTATTTTTAGATATTTTAACAGGAGTACAACCCAAATTTTTGGGTGAGAAAATCGAAATTAAGTAAAGGTTAATTCTAATTCAGTTTAATTGGAATTGTTTTGAGTGCAAGTCTGTTAAAAATCGATTTAGAAGCTGTTAAAAATAAAATAATTTTAACTAGCAATCAGTCAAGCTAACTTTTACTGCTAATCCTCCTTCAGAAGTTTCTTTGTACTTGTTATGCATGTCTTTAGCAGTTTCCCACATAGTATCCACAACTTTATCTAAAGGCACCTTAACATGTTCAGGATCCGTTTCTAGTGCTAACTCAGCAGCATTGATAGCTTTGATGGCTCCCATTGAATTGCGCTCAATACATGGTACTTGTACCAAACCTGCAATAGGATCACAGGTTAAGCCTAAATGATGTTCCATGGCAATTTCGGATGCAATCATTACTTGCTCTGGTGTTCCTCCTAGCAATTCACATAAAGCACCAGCGGCCATAGCCGAAGATACACCTATTTCTGCCTGGCAGCCACCCATGGCAGCCGATATTGTGGCGCCCTTTTTAAAAATACTACCAATTTCTCCGGCCACTAATAAGAACTGTTTTATATGTTTAAAATCAGCATGATGATTTTCGATCACCATATAATACATTAAAACAGCTGGAATCACACCTGCACTTCCATTGGTTGGTGCAGTGACAACACGTCCTAGAGAGGCATTCACCTCATTTACACTTAGTGCAAAACAGCTTACCCATTTAAGTATTTGTCTGAACTTAACTTCGGTTTTTCGAATGGTTTCTAACCACTCATTGAAAGAAGCATAAGGTAAATCACCTATTAATTTTTGATGCATATCAAATGCACGGCGACGCACATTAAGTCCGCCTGGTAACTTACCTTCTGTATGACAACCAATATACATGCACTCTAACATGGTATTCCAAATACGTTGAAGTTCATAGTCTATCTCCTTATCGGATCTAATGGATTTTTCATTTTCTAAAACTACTTCAGAGATTGAAAGGTTTAAGTTGTTGCAATAGGTTAGTAATTCACTCGCTTTTTGGATAGGATGAGGGAATATATTATTAAAGATATCTTCTTTCTTTTTAGAGTTTTCTAAGGCTTCTTTTACCACAAACCCACCACCAATTGAATAGAAAGTAGAAGAGATGCTTTTTTGATTTATGTATGCAGTAAATGTAAGACCGTTAGCGTGAAATGGTAAAAACTCTCGGTTAAAAACGATAGCTTCTTTACGAAATGGAACTTTGCTTTTTCCATCAAAACTTATCGTATTTGTTGTATTCGTAATACTAATAATTTTTGAAATATCTTCAACCGGAATAGTTTCGGGGTCTGCCCCCGATAGTCCTAATATTACCGCTAAATCTGTGGCATGCCCTTTTCCTGTTAGAGATAAAGAACCGTATAAATCAACCTTTATTTTTTCCACTTTATTAAAGATTCCGGTATCTTTAAGTTCTTTGATCCAGCGCTCAGCGGCTCGCCATGGTCCTAGTGTATGCGAACTTGAGGGGCCGATGCCGATTTTAAGCATGTCAAAAATACTAATGCTCTCCATTACTATATAAATTTAGGCTAAAGTAAAAAAACAGATGATAATTACTAATGTTTTCTTTTTATTGTCATTCTAAGATTTATTACTGCCACTCTGTCATTTTCTAAAAAACTTTACTGCCAAAGCACCTTAAAAACACTGCTGGCATAGTCATTGTCTACTTTAAAGCATATTAAAAATTCTGAGAAACAAAAACAACAAAACAATATTATGAGTAAAATTATAGGAATAGATTTAGGAACTACCAATTCATGTGTTTCTGTTATGGAAGGTAATGAGCCTGTGGTAATTCCTAATGCTGAAGGTAAAAGAACAACGCCATCAGTAATCGCTTTCGTTGAAGGTGGTGAGATAAAGGTTGGTGATCCGGCTAAGCGTCAAGCGGTTACAAACCCAACCAAAACGGTTTATTCTATCAAGCGCTTTATGGGTAACAAATACTCTGAATCTCAAAAAGAAGCAGAGCGTGTACCATATAAAGTGGTTAAGGGTGATAATAATACACCTCGTGTTGATATTGATGGTCGTTTATATACACCTCAAGAATTATCGGCTATGGTACTTCAAAAAATGAAGAAAACTGCAGAAGATTACTTAGGAACTTCGGTAAGCCAAGCGGTTATTACGGTGCCCGCGTATTTTAATGACGCACAGCGTCAAGCTACAAAAGAAGCTGGTGAAATCGCAGGCCTAAAAGTTGAGCGTATTATTAATGAGCCCACTGCAGCTGCTTTAGCATATGGTTTAGATAAGAAAAATGAAGATCAAAAAATAGTTGTATTTGATTTTGGTGGAGGTACACATGACGTTTCTATCCTAGAATTAGGAGATGGAGTATTTGAAGTATTATCTACCGATGGAGACACGCACTTAGGTGGTGATGACGTTGATCAAAAGATTATTAATTGGTTAGCTGAGGAGTTTAAGTCTGAAGAGAATATGGACTTGCGTAAAGATCCAATGGCTTTACAACGTTTAAAGGAAGCTGCTGAAAAAGCAAAAATTGAATTATCATCTTCTCAACAAACGGAAATTAACTTGCCTTATATTACGGCTACTTCTAGCGGACCTAAACACTTAGTAAGAACATTAACGAGATCTAAGTTTGAGCAGTTAATTGATGATTTAGTAAAAAGAACTATTGAGCCTTGTAGAACAGCATTAAAAAATGCTGATCTTTCTGCAAGTGATATTGATGAAATTATTTTAGTTGGTGGTTCTACACGTATTCCTGCTGTGCAGGAAGCTGTTGAAAAATTCTTCAGTAAAAAACCTTCTAAGGGTGTAAATCCTGATGAAGTTGTTGCTGTTGGTGCTGCAATTCAAGGAGGTGTTTTAACTGGTGATGTAAAAGATGTATTGTTATTAGATGTAACGCCACTTTCATTAGGTATTGAAACAATGGGTAATGTATTTACTAAGTTAATTGAAGCGAATACAACAATACCAACTAAAAAGTCGCAAGTATTCTCAACTGCTGCAGATAATCAGCCTTCTGTAGAGATTCATGTGTTACAAGGAGAACGTGCAATGGCTGCTGATAATAAAACCATTGGACGATTCCATTTAGACGGAATTCCACCTGCACCAAGAGGAGTACCACAAATTGAAGTAACCTTTGATATCGATGCGAATGGTATTATTAATGTATCTGCTAAAGATAAAGGTACAGGTAAAGAACATAATATACGAATTGAAGCTTCTTCTGGATTGACAGATGAGGAAATCGAAAAAATGAAGCAAGAAGCCGAAGCAAACGCTGAGGCTGATAAAAAAGCAAAGGAAACAGCAGAAAAAATTAATGCTGCAGATTCTATGATCTTCCAAACAGAGAAGCAATTGAGTGAATTTGGTGAAAAATTATCTGCTGATAAGAAAGCACCAATTGAAACCGCTTTAGAAGAGTTGAAAAAAGCGCATGAGTCTAAAGATTTAGATCAGATTGATGCTGCAATGGAAAAGATCAATGAAGCTTGGAAAGCTGCTTCTGAAGAAATGTATAAAGCTCAGCAAGATGCGCAAGCAGCCGGAGCAAATGGCGCTGCAGATGCAGATGCTTCTGGTTCTTCAAATGAAGGAGACGATGTACAAGATGTAGACTTCGAAGAAGTGAAAGAAGAGTAACAGTTTTTTGACTGTTTTAAATATAGAAAATCCCGCTCAATGAGTGGGATTTTTTATTTTTATAAGGTGATTTTCCCTTGAAGGTATTTTATCGCGTTTCCTTTAATAAAAACCCTATGATCTTTTAAACTGCAGAACAATTCACCAACTCTCTCTGAGATTTGTAAAGCGTGTAGTTCTTTTTTATTGAGTCTTTCAGACCAAAATGGAGTTAAAGTACAATGCGCAGATCCTGTTACCGGGTCTTCAAATATAGGTGCTTGAGGAGTGAAAAAACGAGAAACAAAATCTACTTCGTTACCCCTAGAGGTAATTATTATTCCACCAGGGTCTAAGTTAATTTGGTTTAGCAATACCTGATTAAGTTGAATATTCTTTACATCACTTTCATTTTCATAAACCAATAAATAATCTCGGTCTTTATAAACTTCCTGTGGTTGAATATTTAAACTGTCTCTAATAATTTGTGGTAATTCTGTAGGTCTTGGAGGTCGGCTAGGAAAGTTCATTTCAAATAAACCATTGTCTTTCTTAACTTTTAATATTCCGCTAAGGGTCTCAAAGGAAATTACTTCTTTATTATAATCTAAACGTTCAAATAATACAAATGCCGAAGCTAAGGTTGCATGACCACATAAGTCCATTTCAATTCGTGGAGTAAACCAACGAAGCTGAAAGTTTCCATTATCAAGTTTAACAAAATAGGCTGTTTCAGCCAAATTATTTTCTTTGGCTATATTTAATAGCGTTTCGTCTGATAACCATTCTTCTAGCGGACAAACAGCCGCAGGATTACCGCCAAAAACTTTAGCAGTAAAAGCATCAATTTGATAAATATCTAATACCATTAGTAACAATTATTGTGTTACTAAAGTACAATTCTATCGATAAAATAATTGTGTGTAGTACAATCTTCCTTGTGAATTTTTAATTGCAGCAATGCCAATATGTGTAAAATTACCTTCGATATTTGCCCTATGACCATCGCTATTTAACCAACCATTCATTACACTTTCGGCAGATGAATAACCGGCAGCTACATTTTCTCCAGCGCTCCTTGCATTTACTTTTTGTTGTAATTCTTGAAACCTTAAACTAAAGTCATCATGGCTAATCTTATTTTGAGCGATCATATATTCGGTATGCTCAATTGCTAGTTCTGTAGCGGTACAATTTAATTCAAGAGGCGATTTTCCTATGCTTTGTCTATGCTCATTAACAAGATCTAATATCTTATTGCTAATACTTACTTCATTAGAATTAGAATCATTACAGTCATTATCTGAGCTATTGTCATCGGTGTTTCCTTCATCGTTTCCGTCATTTCCACCGTTGTTATTATCGTCATCACTTCCGCCGTTGTTATCATCATTGCTTCCATCGTTGCCACCATCGTTATTATTGTCGCTGTCATTATTATTAGAATCATTATCATCGACAACTTCGCTATTATCTGGATTACCATCCAGAATAAGTTCTTCCTCTGTACAAGATGCTATTGCAAATAATATAATTACAATTAAGAGTAATTTATTTTTCATGATAAGATTTTGTTTTTAAAGACAACAAAACTAGCTGTATGAAAATACAGCTAGCTCCTAACTTTCGGTTAGATTAGTTTCCCTTTTTTATTTAAAAAACAGTTGTGTATAGTAATATTTACCCTTACTATCTTTTTTTACAGAAATACCAGTATGGGTAAAATCTCCCTCTACATTAGCTTTTAGCCAGATGTTATCTAAACATTCTGCAATGGCTTTTTCTGCGCTAACGTCATAGCCAATATTTTCGGTAACTTCTTCGGCATTCTCTTTTAGCTCTAAAGTTTCCCACCTTAAATCATAATTGTCATGATTTACATTGTTTTTAGCAATCATATAGGTAGTATGTTCAGCGGCTAATTTATCGGCAGTAGCATTTCTAACCAATAGAGGCTTTCCAATGCTTAGGCGATGGTTGTTTACCAATGAAATAAGTTGTTTTGCTATCGTAGTTTCATCTACAATATTAGGATTGGCATCAAGACCTGCATCAGACCAAGATATCAATACTAAAATAAAGGGAAGTGTCCAGAATAATAATTTTCTATTCATGATATAAATTGTTTAGCATTATCTATAACTGATTTATTGTTTTTTTATTGTGCTTTTTCTCATTTTTACTGGTAGAAGAAAACATGTACCTTTACCTGCTAAAAATCAAACACAAACCTTGAGCCTAAGTCAATATACTTCAGAATTTCGTTATAACCTTAAACTAGCTTATCCGGTAATGTTAGGTATGATTGGTCATACCCTGGTAGCATTTATAGATAATATTATGGTTGGTCAATTGGGTACTGCTGAATTGGCGGCAGTTTCATTGGGTAATAGTTTTATTTTTATTGCCATGAGCTTAGGTATTGGGTTTTCAACCGCAATTACTCCTTTGGTTGCCGAAGCTGATGGTGAAAAAAATATAGAAAAAGGAAAGCAAGCTTTTAATCATGGATTATTTCTATGTACCATACTGGGAGTATCACTCTTTTTAATGATCTTAATGATTAAGCCATTGATGTATCATATGGATCAGCCGGTAGAAGTTGTTGAATTGGCGATGCCATATTTGAATTTAGTTGCCGTTTCTTTGGTTCCGCTTGTTATGTTTCAGGCTTTTAAACAGTTCGCTGATGGTTTATCACAAACCAAGTATGCTATGTGGGCTACAATTCTGGCGAATGTGATTAATGTTCTTTTAAACTATTTATTGATTTTTGGTAAGTTCGGTTTCCCGCAGTTGGGTATTATAGGGGCCGCAATTGGTACTTTGGCATCAAGAATTGTCATGTTAATATTCATCTGGTTTTTGCTAAAACAAAAGAAAAAATTTCAACCTTATTTAGAGCGTTTTAGTTTTCAAAAGATTAAAAAATCAATTTTAAAGAAGATTATTGACCTAGGTTTTCCATCTGCTTTACAAATGTTATTTGAAGTGGCAGTTTTTACGGCAGCTATATGGCTTTCGGGCGTGTTAGGTAAGAACCCTCAAGCTGCGAATCAAATTGCTCTAAATTTATCTTCGATGACATTTATGGTGGCTATGGGCTTAAGTGTGGCGGCCATGATACGCGTAGGCAATCAAAAAGGTCTAAAGAATTTTAAAGAACTTCGTCGTATTGCATTTTCTATTTTTTTATTAGTTGTTATTCTTGATATTTTCTTTGCATTAATTTTTATGATCTTTAATCAAGATTTACCTTTACTATATCTTGATCAACATGATTTAACCAATCAAGCAGATAATATGACTGTGATTGGAATCGCAGCCAAATTGCTATTGGTAGCGGCAATCTTTCAGATATCAGATGGTGTTCAAGTGGTGGTTTTAGGTGCTTTACGTGGATTGCAAGATGTTAAAATACCAACACTAATCACATTTATAGCCTATTGGATTATAGGTTTTCCTATTAGTTATTTTTTAGGAAGAGAACATGTATATGGTAGCGTAGGGATTTGGATTGGATTGTTAGCTGGACTCACCGCCTCTGCAGTAATGTTATACATTAGGTTTAACTATCTCACTAAAAAGTTAATCACTCAGAAACACTAATATGGGTATTGTTTTAAAACAATCTTTTATTAATACTTTGGTTCTATTTCTAGGCTTTGCCATTGGAGGTATTAATGTACTGTTTTTATATACTCATTTTTTACATGAAGATTATTATGGTTTAATTACTTTCCTATTATCTTCGGCAAATATTATTCTGCCTTTACTGATTTTTGGTATGCAACATACCATTATTAAATTCTTTAGTTCTTATAAAACCAAAAAGCAACAAGATCAGTTTTTAACTGCTTCACTATTTTTACCTTTGTTAATTATTATTCCTCTGGCAATAATAGGGGCTTTAGCCTACGAAAGTATTGCTGGTTGGTTGTCTGCTAAAAATGCTATTATAAAACCTTATACATACCTTATTTTTTTAGTAGCCGTTTTTATGGGATATTTTGAAGTATTCTATGCGTGGAGTAAGATTCAATTACAGTCTGTTTTTGGCAACTTTATCAAGGAGATTTTTGCTCGTTTTGCAACAAGTATCCTTTTGTTTTTAGTTTATTTAGGAAAGATATCGAACGAGCAATTTATTTATGCTCTTGTTTTTGTTTATGCGATAAGAATGTTGATAATGTCGATTTATGCTTTCTCTTTATATAAACCAAAATTCATTTTTAAGCAACCAGAGAACTTAAAAGAGATTATGTCTTACTCTTTTTATATAATTTTAGCGGGTTCTGCAGCCGGAATTTTATTAGAGATTGACAAGTTTATGATTCCTCAATTAGAACAGATCGCTAAAGTGGCTTATTACTCTGTTGGTATTTATATAGCTTCTGTGATTGCTATACCTTCTAGGGCAATGCAGCAGATCATCAATCCTATCACTGCAAAAGAACTAAGTGCTAATAATTTAACCGAAGTTGAAAGCTTGTATAAAAAAAGCTCTATCAACTTACTTATTGCTGGAGGACTTCTATTTTTATTAATTAATTTAAATGTAAGCGATTTATATAAAGTTATAGATAAGCCCGAGTTTTCGGTAGGTGTTTTAATTGTTTTGTTAATTTCTGTTTCAGAAATTATAAAGCTAGCCCTTGGTACAAATGGAGCTATTTTAACTAACTCAAAATATTACAAAGTATTTTTTTATTTTTCGGTTGCAATGGCGCTTAGCGTTATTGTTCTGAATAAGTGGCTTATTGGTGTATTTGGTATTAATGGAGCGGCGTTGGCAACATTTTTAGTAGTATTTGTATATAGCTTTATTAAAATCTTATATATACATAGAAAATTAAATATGCAACCTTTTTCAGCTAATACTATTAAGGTTGCATTACTAATTGTTTCAATGTTTTTTGCATTTTATTTTTGGAATTTTCCATTTCATCCTATTGCGAATATTCTTTTAAAAGTATTGATTCTTTCCGTTATTTATGTGTTCTTAATTATTAAGTTAAAAGTTTCAGAAGATATTGAAGAATTCTTGAAACGCTATTTACCAATATAAAAAATCCCGTACCTTAATAGTACGGGATTCTAACGTTCATCTACCTTCTTCTTTTTCGATCTTTATAATCATCATCGTAATCGTCTTGTTTTTTTAATTTTTTACGCTTGATGATTTTTCCTTTTTTATGTCCTTTTTTCAAGCCTCTGTGGCTTTTAGATTTATAATAATAATAGTCATTATCTTCTCCGTAATCTTCATAGTACTCGTAGAAGTCATCGTTGTAAAAGAAATCATCATTATAATCATAAATTGGTCCATAATAATGTTCATCAAAATGAATTCCTGTTCCATATCGCGGCTTCACTTGTCCATAATACCTTATCTTACCGTAACGATCATATCTAATTGTTAATCCGCCTACACGCTTTAATCTTCTACCTCTATGGTAGTCAATAAATACAGAACCAACTCTTGTAACGTTACCATATCTATTGTAATTGATAAAAACATTTCCTACTCGACGTACTCTACCGAAATAATCTCTGTCTATTGATATTCCTCTATATGGAATTCGTTTAGCGTAGCGCCTTCCATTTCTATAGTAATGTTTGGTTCTATGACGAGTGCGGGTATTAAAATCTATTTCACCGTTCGGAAATACATAAAATTTTATTCCGCGTTCCATAAACTTAATAGGTTTTGAGCCGTAATAATTGTAATAACCCTTAATGTTTGATTTAATGCCATTTGTGGCTTCAACAGTAGAAACCATCATGAGCATTCCTAAAAATAATAGTAGTCCTTTTTTCATAATATATGGTTTTAAAGGATTATGCCTACTCTATCAGTTTTTCGGCTTTCACTTGTTAGTTAATTTTCAAAGAGCGTGCCAAAGAAAATTTTGTTGAAAATCATTGAATATTTTTTTTAATTTAATTTATTGAAAATCAATTTGTTGTAAGTAATTTAATTTATTTTGAGAAATTGGCTTTTTGTACTTTGTGATATTTCTCTATTTTAGTGAGCCGATTTGTTGATAAGATATTGATTAATGAAATTAGTTATTATATCGTAGCGTAAATTAATTGTTATCTTTGCGACTAAGCACTCAATCTTAACCATTAGAATATGATCGAAGCAATTCAGCACAACCTAAATAGGGGCGTGCGTTTACTGAATAGTATTACTGATATGCAGTATAGTGATGAATCTGTAAAACCTTATTATTCGAGCATTGGAAGGCATATGAGACATATTTTAGATGTTTTTGATTGTGTCTTTTGCGGTCTTGAAAATGGAAAAATAGATCTTACAGCTAGAAAACGAAATGAATTGGCGGAGCAGAAAACGGCTTTTGGATTGGCATATTTCGATGATATTTTAGAGAAGGTGAGGCAAGTTGATCACTATGATTTGAATCAAATAGTTGCTGTTACCGACGACTTGGGTTTAGGTAAGGTTACCGCTAACTACACGTTAAATTCCATTTTAATTCAAGCACATAGCCATGCCATACATCATTTTGCAAGTATAGGGTATATTATTGCTGAATTGGGTATTGAACTACCTGATGCTGATTTTGGATACAATCCAACTACACCTAAGTTTGAACGTAGAATAGGTTCTTAATTGACCTTGTTTAAACCAATTATTTTCTTTGAATATTTTCGTAACCAAAAAATATCTTTAAGATAGGGGATGATCTTTGGGTATGATACATCAAATTGATCATGATTGGTACGCGCAATAGTACTTATTTTTTTCCAATGATCTTTGATGCTTTTTAGTGCATCAAAATAAGTGGCATCTTGCGCATCATAGATATGTGTGGGCTCTGAAATAATGCCGTTAATTTCTAATATTTTAAAATTTTCACCTCGTTTTAAGCCCTCAAAAGTATCATACTTTATGTCTAATCGCCCGTAGTACCATCCATTAATTTGCTTATTAATGGTATCTATGGTTTTTCTTAACTCCTTACATATTAAATGATTTCCATTTAAAAACTGAGTGCCTTTAGAATGATTGCCTATAACCGTTAAGACTTTTTCTTCACCTTTTTCTAGAATGGTACTCATTGCTTCCTTATGGATGTTTTCAAGTAAATCATAATAAAGATATGCTCGCTTGTCGCCTAGAATTAACTCAGAAAGTGTAGCAATACCATCACCTTTAATTGTTAAAAATTTCTTTAAGGTAATTGATGAAATCTCACCTTTGTTTTTAGTTGGAATCCGTGAATAAAAAATACCACATTCATTTTTATAGCTTACAAATTCTTGAATAATAATATCAACATCATTTCGCGTTAAATATGCCTTTAATTCATTCTCTGAATCTATCTTTTTAACTAAGTACCCTCTAAACCCTACATCTGGCTTTGCAATTAATGGGTATGTAATACCAGCCGATTTAATTCGAGCGCTGGTAATTTTAAAACTTTGTAGAGTAGGGACTAATACCGTTTTAGGTCTAAATGCTTCGGGGATTAGTTGTATCGTCTTATACTTTGATTCGGTACCATTACCCGAATATTTTATTGCCGGATTAGTGGCCAGGTAAAACACCAAGTTTTTTGCTTTAATGGCCTTCCAGAAGTAATAGGGAATTAATGGCACATAAAACATAAAAGTTGGCCAATGCTCCCATTGTGTTAGTTTTGTGTAAAAAACTTTAGTCTTCATCTTTATCAAACAGTGCTTTCATAATGGTGCTTACGGCTTTAGCAGTAAGTAAAATGGCTAGAATTGCTAATATTATTCCTACAATTAGAATTAGATAGGTGTTATCTTTTGCCAAGGCCTTAAAGCCAATGGTAACTACTATTGGAGCACCAAAGAGTAGTGGTAATGCCAAAGCAAAGTATTTTAATCCTTTTGATACAGATGTTTTTTTAGCACTCATTTTTTATAGCTTTTAATTGCACTACGTACACTGCCGTATTTTAGTAGTAACTCGTTAGCTAAACTTTCAGAAATATTTAATTCATTCATTACCATTCTAGTACCTCGATCAACTAATTTATTATTAGAAAGTTGCATGTCAACCATTTTATTGCCTTTCACTTTACCAAGTTGTATCATCGTGGCAGTAGAAAGCATATTTAAAACTAATTTTTGAGCTGTGCCTGCTTTCATTCGTGAGCTCCCGGTAACAAATTCAGGCCCAACTATAACAACGATAGGGAATTGGGCTGTTAGTGCTAAAGGGCTTTCATTATTACATGTAATGCAACCTGTAATAATACCATGTTCATTACATTTTTTTAGCGCACCAATTACATATGGAGTGGTGCCAGAGGCTGCAATACCAATGACAACATCCTTATCGGAAATATTATATTCTTTTAAGTCTAACCACCCCTGTTCTGTACTATCTTCTGCAAACTCTACAGCCTTTCTTATGGCGGCATCACCGCCCGCCATTAACCCAATAACCAAATCATGCGAAACACCAAATGTAGGAGGGCATTCTGAAGCATCTACAATTCCTAATCTCCCACTAGTACCAGCACCGATGTAGAATAGTCGCCCACCTGTTTTCAACTTTGCCACAATCTGCTCTGTGAGCCTTTCTATTTGAAGCATCGCTTTTTCTATAGCATATGGAACAGTTTTATCTTCATTATTAATGTTCTTTAATAACTCAGAAATAGACATATCCTCAAGATGGTCATAATGCGAATCTTGTTCGGTAGTTTTGGTAAAACTCATAGTTCAAAAATACTGATTAAACAGTTATGTCACTATTTTTTAAAGTCAAAAGTGACTTTTCTTAAAAGAGTGTGTCTAAATTAATGTATGGTTTTGAGTTGATAGCTTAGCGCTATGAATTAAAAGAAATAAATGCGAATTAAAAAGGAGAGGTAATTAAAAAAGCAGGTGAACTTTCACCTGCTTTTGATTTAAGGAGTATTTTACTATCTATATTGATGTCAAAATAGCATTTAACTTTTTGATAGGCCTCATAGCCTCATTAGCTAAATCATCGTTAGGTTCATAATAGCCGCCTATATCTACTGAATCACCCTGAATGGCATTTAGCTCATCAATTATAGCTGATTCGTTAGCCTCCATTTTTTTAGCAACGGAATTAAATTGTGTTTTAAGCTCATTATCATTATTTTGTTCAGCTAAAGCCTGTGCCCAATACATTGCTAAATAAAAATGGCTCCCTCTATTATCTAATTCACCCGCTTTACGCGATGGTGATTTTTTATTATCTAAGAACTTATCAGTGGCCTCATCTAATGTTTCGGCTAATATTTTAGCTTTTTCATTATTGGTTGTTTCCGCTAAATGCTCCAATGATACGGCTAGGGCTAAAAATTCTCCTAAAGAATCCCAGCGTAAGTGGTTTTCTTTAACAAATTGTTGTACGTGCTTGGGTGCAGAACCCCCAGCTCCTGTTTCAAATAGACCACCACCATTCATAAGTGGAACGATAGATAACATTTTTGCAGAAGTTCCTAATTCAAGAATAGGGAAGAGGTCTGTTAGATAATCTCGTAAAACGTTACCAGTTACAGAAATGGTGTCTTTGCCATCTTTAATCCTTTCTAAAGTATATTGAGTAGCTTCAACTGGAGACATGATCTTTATCTCTAAATTGTTTATATCATGATCTTTTAAATAGCTTTCAACTTTTTTAATCAGCTCAGCGTCATGTGAACGACTTTTGTCTAACCAGAAAATCGCTGGTGTTCGTGTGGCTTTAGAACGGGTTACTGCTAATTTTACCCAATCTTGTATTGGTGCATCTTTTACTTGGCACATACGCCAGATATCCCCTTTTTCAACACTATGTTCAATAAGAACGGTACCATTTTCATCTATAACCTGTACTATACCATTGCCTTTTAGTTCAAAAGTTTTATCATGTGAACCATATTCTTCAGCTTTTTGAGCCATTAAACCAACATTTGGTACTGTACCCATAGTGGTAGGGTCAAAAGCGCCATGCTCTCTACAAAAGTCCATTACTACTTGATAGATGCCTGCATAAGAACTATCAGGTATTACCGCTTTTGTGTCTTGCTGTTTTCCTTCTTTGTTCCACATTTGCCCAGAAGTACGTATCATTGCAGGCATTGACGCATCGATAATTATATCTGATGGCACATGTAAGTTGGTAATTCCTTTATCAGAATTAACCATTGCCAAATCGGGGCAATTTGCATAAGCCGTCTCGATATCAGTGAGGATTTCATTTCTTTTTTCTTCAGAAACTTCATCAAGGTTGTTTAGTACGTCACCAAACCCATTGTTGGCATCCACACCAATTTCATCAAAAACTTCCGAATGTTTTTCAAAAACATCTTTAAAGAAAACACGAACGGCATGACCAAAAATGATTGGATCTGATACCTTCATCATTGTTGCCTTCATGTGTAATGAAAATAAGATACCTTGATCTTTTGCATCTTTAACTTGTTCTTCCAAGAAGTCAAGCAAGATTTTTTTGTTCATTACTGTAGCGTCAATAATTTCACCATTTAACAAAGAGATATTCTTTTTTAGTAAAAAAGTACTTTTATTTTCATCTACAAATTGAATATTCACTGAAGTAGCAGTATCAATGGTTACTGATTTCTCATTATGTGCGAAGTCACCGCTGCTCATAGTAGCAACATGCGATTTAGAATTTCGACTCCAAGCGCCCATTGAATGAGGGTTCTTTTTTGCGTAGTTTTTGATTGCTTTGGGTGCACGTCTATCAGAATTTCCTTCTCGTAATACGGGATTAACAGCAGACCCTTTTATCTTATTATAACGAGCCAATATTTCTTTCTCTTCTGCAGTTGTAGCTTCCTCAGGATAATCTGGTAGCGCATACCCTAAACTTTGTAATTCTTTTATCGCGGCTTCGAGTTGTGGTACAGAAGCACTAATATTGGGGAGTTTTATGATATTTGCTTCAGGCTTTTTTGCTAATTCACCTAATAAAGCAAGCGAATCTTCTACACGCTGATCTTCCGTCAAATAGTCAGAAAAGTTAGCTAAGATTCTTCCAGCTAATGAAATATCTTTAGTAATAATTTCAATGTTTGATGATTTTGTAAAAGCCTTTACGATAGGTAAGAATGATCGGGTAGCCAATGCAGGAGCCTCGTCTGTTTTAGTATAGATAATCTGTGCTTTATCTGGCATGTTATAATTTTTACTGTGAGATTTGTAATGTGTCTTTCGGCCTATAAAATTTGAAGAATTTTTAGCAGCCATTTTTTTGACGAGCAAATATACTATTTATAGCTAAATTTTTTGGTGATTTTTTTGATGAATACTTTTCAAAAAAAGATTTATGAAAGAATTTTATATCGTGGTATTGGGTAATTGTAAATAAAAAAGCACCTTAGTAGGAGTTAAGGTGCTTGTATTGTTATTTTTAATAGCTTTTTTATCAAAAAATTGTGCGCTAAACACTGAATTATGAAACTTAAAAATAACAACTAGAACGATTTCTCGTCAAAATCGAATCTAAATAGCTCATAGTAATTCTTTTTCACAGCGAAATTAAAAAAGGGGTAATTTTAATATATTTAGATTCTAATTATAAAAGTAATAGAATCCCTGCTGTTTATATATGTTTTGGCAAATCAACTTATTAACTACAACTAAACAGGGGTTATTAACAATTGTTAATAACTGTGTTGTTAAAAAACGAATGCCAACCATGTTTCCATAATTGGCATTCAGTTGAAACATTTAACACGAGTTTGTAATTAATTGCTTAACTACACTTTACTATTTATTGAAACAGTTCACTCTGCTAATTTGTTTCAGACAATTCTAACCGTATAATTTGTTCATCTACTTACGTACATAATCAAAGTTTATATGATTACAATTATCTCGTTTTTTAACTTCTTTACAAGTTCCAATTATTCATGCTAAATACTTGGCTCTATATAGTTAAGAATTTAAAAAACAAAAGAACGTTCTTCTTAGAAATTATACTTAAATATCTTTCTAATTAATCTTGCGATTTCATTATTAAAACATCTAATTGTTTATAATTTCTTTAGCGAATATACAGATGAAATTGAGATAATGAAATAATTAGTGTAATTAGTTATTAATAAAAAATTAGCTACGTTTATCAACAAATGTTAATATAAAAAAAGCCGCTTTGATTTAACAAAGCGGCTTCTGATTTTATATAAAAGATAATCTTATCTTCTTGCTTCCTTAATTCTAGCTTTTTTACCAGTAAGGTCTCTAAAATAAAAGATTCTTGCTCTTCTAACTTTACCTTTTTTGTTTAATTCAATTTTTTGAATGGCCGGTAAGTTAATAGGGAAAATACGTTCTACACCAACAGTTCCAGACATTTTTCTAATTGTAAATGTTTCTGAAGCACCGTTACCTCTTCTTTGAATAACTACACCTCTAAAGAACTGTGTTCTTGTTTTACTACCTTCCTTAATTTCGTAATAAACTGTTATGGTATCACCTGCAGAGAACTCAGGCATTTCATTTTTAGTTACAAACTCGTCTTGTACAAATTTTACTAACGATTCCATTTTACTTGTTTTATTTGTTTATCAAAACCAACATTCACGATTATCGTCAGAGGTTAATTTTGCGAGTGCAAAGATAATTAAAAGTTTTTATTTCAATAATTTAATCGAAGTTATTTTTGTCATTTTGTAAAAGATCAGGTCTAATTTGTTCTGTTCTTTCTTGAGCTTTATTTGAACGCCATTCATCAATTACTGGAAAATTCCCTGAAAGTAATACATCAGGCACTTTATGTCCCTTGTAATCTGATGGTCTTGTATATACAGGAGGAGCTAGAAGCCCATCTTGAAAAGAATCCGATAAAGCGGAAGTTTCGTCCCCAATTACACCTGGGATAAGCCTTATAATACTATCACACAATATGGCAGCTCCTAATTCGCCCCCACTTAAGACATAATCACCTACTGAAATTTCTTTAGTAATGAAAAGATCACGTACACGTTGATCTACTCCTTTATAATGTCCACACAGAATAATAAGATTTTCGCTTAGAGAAAGATTATTCGCTATTTGCTGGTTTAAAACTTTAGCATCGGGAGTCATGTAAATAATTTCATCATAATCTCGTTGCGATATTAATTCTGAAATACATTTATCAATAGGCTCTACCATAAGTACCATTCCTGCACCGCCTCCAAATTGGTAGTCATCTATTTTACCATGCTTGTTTACAGCGTATTTTCTAAGATCATGAAAATGGACTTCAACCAGTCCTTTTTTAATACCTCTACTTATAATGGAGTGCTCAAAAGGACTTTTTATTAATTCAGGGACAACAGAAATTATATCAATTCGCATGCAGCAAAAGTAATGAATTGATTTAATCTTTATTCTTTATTTGTATGATTTGAGCTGCAATGCTAATTGCAATTTCTTCGGGAGTTTGGCTATTAATAGAAAGGCCTATAGGCCCATATACTTTCGAAAGTTCGTTTCTGGTAAATCCTTCTTTTTGAAGCACATCAAACATAACATCAAGTTTTGCCTGGCTTCCCAAAACTCCTATAAATGAGTAATTTTTCTCTAACAACTTACTTAAAACCAATTTGTCTTCTGTGTATTTATTGGTCATAATAGCAATATAATTATCTGATTTCTCAGGAATATATTCTGCAACAGCGTTATAATCAATGATAAGTTTTTGATGTGCGTAATGATTTTCTTCAAAAGTGTTTAACTCTGTTCGATTATCTAATAGTATAACAAAAAAACCAAGTTCACCTAATAATTTAGATGTTGCAAGTCCTACATGTCCGGCTCCAACTATATAAATAGTGTCTTTAAACCCTATAAGTTCATTATAATGCCAATTTTCTTGACTTTCAATTTTGCTTTCATATTTTTTTGCGAGAATTTCGCGAGCGAAGCAATAGGATGATGGTGTTATAGAAAGGCTACCTTTTTCATTATTTTGCAAACACTTAAGAATATCTTCAATTACTATTTTATTTTTTGGGTCTAAAGGATGAAAAACCACGGTTTGCTCACCAGAGCATATCATTCCAGAACCATCATTTCTGGTTCCTTTATGATTTTGACGTTTAAGAAATATTCTAAGTTGATCTTTACGAAGAAGGTCTTTACATAATTCTACCAGATTGTGTTCCATAATACCACCACCAATAGAGCCATAGATTTCATGATCATCTGCAACTGCCATTTTAAAGCCCTGCCGACCAGGTGAGCTACCACTGTGATGAATAACAGTCATAGCATATAGCTTTTTATTTTGGCTTAACTTGTTATAAATGAACTCCCAATACCTCATTTTTGAGCTGCTCTTCTATCTTTTAAAATTTTAGCAAATGAGCGCGTTTTTATTTCGTCTAATGTTAACCCTGTAGCAAGTACTTCATCTATGGTAATAGCTCCACTGTTTAATGCCTTTAGAAAATAATTTAACAACCCTTGTCCGGTAGCCGCATCGTCAAATACATCACCTATTAACGTTGCTTGAGCTGCTTTTTCTACAAAGGTTTTTAACCGCATTACTGCATCATCATAACTTTCTAAGAAAAAGGCATAAACCGCAGTATAGCGCATTGGCAATTGAGCGGGGTTTAGATCCCAGCCTTGATATAATCCTTTGTATAGCGAATGCCTAATGTGATTATAACCTTTCAACCAAGCTTTATGCACTACTTCTTTATTTTCCTCTTCTTGTTTAGGTGTTAATTCACCTCTATGTGGCCCAATCGGCATAGTGTTCGTTGCACCATCAGATAACCATATTCCAGTATGAGCTAAGGCAACTTTAGTTGTGTAATGAGCGAAATCGCAAACATCGTGATCCATTTCTTGATATTTGGCTGTAATACTATTGGAAGCTGTGTAATCATAAGTTCCAAAATGTGTGGCAATACATCTACCTTTACTAGCAGAAATAAATCTGCGTAATGGATTTGTACCGTCTTTATCCATGATAGACTGAGTAGTTTCTACCATGATTTCCATTTCTAAACTTCCTTTTGGAAGACTGAATTCTTGCTCTATAATTTCCAAAAAAGCGACCATTGCCTCAATCTGTTCGGGGATGGTTACTTTAGGAAGCATTACTACAAAGTTATTTGGTAATTTTCCTTTGGTTTCAGTTAATAATGTGGTTAGAAAGATGTCTAAAGTGCGCAAGCCACGTTCTTTTAATTCCTCCGTAAATGGTTTAATTCTAATTCCAATGAAAGGTGAAAGTATATTCTTTCTCATTCCTTCTGCCACAGCTTTTGCTGCATTTATAGCAGTTTCATCTTCTTCGGCATCGGGTCTGTTACCAAAACCATCTTCAAAATCTATTCTAAAATCTTCTACTGCTTCGCTTTTTAATTTTGCAATTACCTTATTATAAATGCTGTATGAGAAGCCTGCGGGGTGTTCTTTTAAATCTTCTTTAGATAAATTTTCAATATTTTTAATTAATTCAACTTTGTCTAATTCAGAATTTGGAAGACGCTCATGTCCTTGTAACTGGAATGCCTTGCCAAACTCAATAAAATCGGGAGCATAAGTTAATAGCCCTTTTAAGGCAATTTCACCTAATACTTTTGGAGTGTCAGCCTTAAATAGGTTAGCGCCTCCATAAACAGTATGTATAGGTTGGCGATCTTCACGATCACCTTTGTATATTTTATTAAAAGTTTGATTTGCTTCTTTTAATCTGTCAAAAATGACTGTTCTTTTATTGTCTTTAATACTTAAATTCATTCTAAATATTCAAAAAATTAACTTCCTCTATATGTTGAATAACCAAAAGGATTGATCAATAATGGAATGTGATGATGTTTATTATCTTTTACTTCGAATTGTATAGAAACTTCGGGGTAAAAACCATTTTGACCTTTAGCTTCAAAGTAATTTTGTGTATTGAATTGCATTACATAAATTCCTTTTTCTAAGGTCCTGCCTGGTGGGAGTATGTCTGCTATTCGTCCATCATCATTTGTAATACCACTAGAAATAGGTTTCCATTCATCATCTCTTATCCCTTTTAAGGTAATTAACATACCATTAGCCGGAATACCAATTGAGGTGTCTAAAGCATGTGTGGTAATAGCACTTCTTAAGTTAGCTTCAGATAATTCACCTATTAACTTAACAAGTCTAATAACGGTTATTTTGTGCTGCTCATTCATGGCTACATAAATCTCATCTTCTTTTTCGTTGTGTAATCGAGTTTTTAAAATTGACAACATTTCAGCAGCCGATTTTCCACTAGCGCTAACTATAAAAATATAACCATATTTTTCTTCATAGAGTGAATTGGCTATAGCCAATTCTTGAATAATATTATTTGTAGCTTGAGAAACTTTCTCCTGCTCATTACCTGCCCAATCTTTTGTGCTTGCAAACTTTTCTTTTAAGCTATTAACATCTCCAATTTTTGGATGCCCAGAGAAAGCTTCTTTCCAATCTTTCTCATTACAGCTATTAAACCAAACATTTGATGCTTTGTTTATTAAATCACTAGTAGAAGAAAAAGGCATTTCGGCAACCATATTAGCAATCCATGATGTAGAAACGCAGCATTTTTCCAAAGCCATTTTAGCTTGTTGAACAGATAGTTTATTGAATTCGTTTAACGTCATACTTTTTATTTTAATGCTTGCTGATGAATCCAGCATTCAATTAAATCACGTTCTTTTTGTGTCATTCCGGTTTGATTTCCTAAGGGCATATCTTTACTTATGATAGCCCGTTGAAAAATTTTATCCTTAAAGTTAACAATTTGTTCTTCAGTGTCGTATTTAACGCCATTGGGAGCTGTTTTCCAAACGGCATCGGTTGGAGTAACAGAATGACAAGTAATACATCTATTCTGTATGATAGTATTTACCTGAGTAAAAGTAATTTCTTCTTCACACCCTTCTACTTTTGATGAAGGTGCAGTAACAAATGCCACAGCTAATAACATTATTATAGATACTGGCATTACCCAAACAGATAATTGATCTTGTTCGCGCAGATTTAGATAGTGTTTTATACCGGCACTTCCCACCGAAATTAGTAATAATACGATCCATTGGTAGGTATGTCCAAAGGTACTGGGGAAATGATTGCTTATCATTACAAAAAGTACAGGAAGTGTTAAGTAGTTATTGTGTAATGAGCGCATTCCTGCTGCTTTTGCCATTGAGGCATCAGGTAGTTTTCCTTTTTTAGCAGCGTTTACCATAGCTTTTTGCGCTGGGATAATCACAAAAAATACATTGGCCGCCATGATGGTTCCTAACAAGGCACCAAAATGAATGTAAGCTGCGCGTGCATTAAATACCTGAGCATAGAACCAAGCAAAACAAATACAAATGAAAATTCCAATAAAAGTAAAAGTATATCTTTGGTTAAAATTTTTACATAAGTAATCATAAATAGCCCATCCAAATAACAAAGAACCAACACCTATTGTTATAGCCGTGAGTGGTTCTAGGTTCATCACTTCTGGATCTATCAAAAATGATTTGGCGTTAAAATAGTATACCACAAATAACAAACAGAACCCGGTTAACCAAGTGAAATAGGCTTCATATTTAAACCAGTGTAGTTCTTTAGGAATTTTTTTTGGTGCTAGTTTATATTTTTCGAGATAATAAAACCCTCCTCCGTGGATGGCCCATAGATTACCGGCCAACTCATCGCGAACATCTTTAGTTCTGTTTAAGGCATTTTCTAAAAAGACAAAATAAAATGATGCTCCTATCCAAGCAATACCAAAAGTAATGTGTATCCACCTAATAATTAGATTGAGCCATTCAAAAAAATGACTTTCATAGATAGTACTTTTAATAAAGAAATAGTAGAGAAAATAAATACATAGTAGACTTGTCAATACCAATAAGGTATAAGCTACATTTTGTTTTACTGCAATTTTTTTTACAAGGTAATCATCATCAGTTGATTTGGCACGCTTCATCTGATGATGTAGGGTATAGGTAGCTTTAACTATAATTATTAATAAAATAACACCAATAAGTAAAGCTAAGGTTCCTATCATATTATTTTTTTATGTTTCCTAGTAAGCGTAATCTGCTTACACCGCCATCTGGGTATATTTTTAATTTCACATGCGTTATAGCCTCATGATCTCTAATATCTTTATCAGAGAACGGATTTTCTCTATGAGGTTTTAATCCTTTTTTGGGCATTAATTCTTGCCAATTGACTTTATTATTTATTACGTCATCATCGTTTTCAGAAATACAATAATCTATGGCACAACTTTCAGGGTGATTACCTTTAAAATGATAGGTGTCAACAATAATTTTTTCTACAAACCCTTTGTGCCCTAACTTAATAATAACCCAATCTTCATTATCTGGTGTTCTATTGCGTTTTGTTTCCCAGCCATCTCCCATATTTTTTCCTTTTCCAGGATTAAGGAGATTTTCCATAGCGCTAAAAAACATATCGTTACAATTCAGTGCCTTACCGCAATTATTAGCTAAAACTAAGTCTAGCTGTTCATCATCTTTTATTCTTGCCCAATCTTTATGTACTTCTCCATAGACACGAAATCTAGCTACGCCACCATCTGGATAGATATGTAATCTAACATGATTATAGATCTTACCGGTATCTACCTCAAAAAAATGTTGACTACCGGGTTCTAAGGGAGATTTTTCCAAAATTTCATCCCATTCTAAATAATTGGCTAATTGCCAGTCTTCAACGTCACCATCAAAATAAAGTGCATCAACCGAGGCGAAGGGTGGATGATTTCCTAAAAAATGACTGGTGTCTATGTCAAAACCTTTTATCTTACCTTCGGCACCAAGTTTTACTACGGCCCAATCATGGCCCTTATCTCTTTTTCTGCGAGATTCCCATCCATCCATCCATTTTCCTCTATCGGTATATTTCCCTTCAATAAAAATGGCCTGTTCGGGTTTGATAAGATTCTCTTTTTCGGCAAAAAAATCATCGGTGGCATAGACTACCTGTCCGCCAATTTTTTCTGATGCCAGATCTGTATATTTTAATAATTCATGCTTCACAATTAAAGGTTTTAGGTTTTTAACAATAACTTGCCTGCATTTAACTCCTTTAATTTACCATGCTGAACTACATGACTCCCTCTAACAAAGGTATGAATTATTTTGCCTTTTAGTTTTAGATTTAAGTATGGAGTGTTTTTATGTCTGTGAGCAATGATATTTTCTGTAACAATAAATTCTTCATTTTCATTCCAAACAGCAATATCAGCGTCGTATCCTTCCTTTAATTGTCCCTTTATATGAGCTAAGCCTAGAAACTTAGCAGGATTTGAGGTGAGTAATGGAATCAAAGTTTCCATACTTAATTTTTTATGTTGACCAGCGGTCCAAACCACAGGCAAGGTAAATTGTAGTCCTGAAATACCACCCCAGGCTTTAAATAAGTTACCGCTTTTTAATTCTTTCATTTCCGGTGGAGCAGGCGAGTGATCAGAAGCTAAAAAATCAAATTCGTTATTGAGTAGAGCATTCCATAATTGATCATTATTTTCTTTTTCTCTAATTGGAGGTGCACATTTATAAATTGGCTGTCCATCAGGTATTTTTTCAGCATCAAAGAAGAGGTAGTGCGGACAGGTTTCAACTGTAATTTTTTTGGTCTTTTTTTTTCGCTTATTTATTGATTTTAAACCACTTGCAGAAGAGAGGTGAACTATATGCGTTTTTATGTTATACTTTTCTTGTAAATCAAGCGTTAGTTTAAGTGCATTTAATTCCCATTCCGTGGGTCTAGATGCTAAATATGCGTTATAGCTTTTTGGATTCTTTGACGCCTGCGGAATGTTTTTTTTCTCCCCTAATTCACAATGTAATAATAAAGGAATATTATATTTTTTAAGAATTGGCGCGATTTTCTCTAAATCGCGCTTTGTTACATTCGGAAAATCATCAATTCCAGAATGAGTTAGAAATCCCTTAATTCCGAAAACGCCTTTATTTATAAGTGAATCTATGTCATTTTCATTGCCTGGAATAACGCCGCCATAAAAACCGCAGTGTACATGTAATTTACCTTTAGTTGCTAGTTTTTTTTGCTCAAAAGCATCTGAGTTTGTGGTAACAGGATCTGAATTTAACGGCATTTCTATCAAGGTAGTTACACCACCTAAAGCTGCTGATTTGGTTGCTGAATCAAAACCTTCCCAATGGGTTCTTCCGGGCTCATTAATATGCACATGTGCATCTATCAAACCTGGCATTACCACGGAGCCTTCAAAATCATAATAATGAATTTGATCGATAAGGTATTTACCATTATAAACGGTTTGTATTTTACCATTTTTTATATGTAATGTGGCTTCTCGTAATTGAGAGTCAATCCAACAGCGTTTGCTATAGAGTAAAAACTCACTCATTAACTTTTTTGCTTTTGATATAAGCCCATGAGAACTTTTTCAGGTGTCATCGGTGAATGGAATGCCAGCTCATAATTATCATTAAAAGCTTTGATAGCATTTTGCAACGCGAAATAAACACCAATACCATACATTAACGGTGGTTCTCCAACAGCTTTAGATTTTAATATGGCATGTTCGTGCCCATTTGTATCGATGGGAATAATTTCTATATCTTCTGCGATGGAAAAAACATCAGGAACTTTATAGGTTGATAATGCATTAGATCTTAATCGGCCATTTTTATCATAATCTATTTCTTCCATGGTCATCCAACCAATTCCCTGTGCCAATGCCCCTTCTACCTGGCCTAAATCAATACCTTCGCTCATACTTTTACCATAGTCATGCGCTATTTTAATAGTATCGATGGTATAAATACCTCTTGTACAATCTATGGTAGTAGTAATTATTGCTGTGCCATAAACATGGTATGCAAATGGGTGCCCTTTCTCTTTTGTTTTATCAAAATGAATAGTAGGAGTGGCATAATGTGCTTTTTCTGAGAGCGACACTCTAGCTAACATAGCCTTAGCAATTAAATCATTCCATGAAACTGATGATTTTTTTCCATTTAGATAAACATATTCTTTTTTTAAGGACAGCTCTTCTTCATTTACTTTAAGTTCATTGGCGGCAACCGTTTTTATTCTTGCAATAATTGCATTACAGGCTTTTAATAAAGCTTTTCCGTTAAGGTCGGCTGTTGAGCTAGCGGCACTAGGTGATGTATTGGCAACCCGTGTAGTATTTGTGGTTTCTAGCTTAACTTTGCTATGAGAAATGCCAAATGATTGTGCTGCAATTTGTAACATTTTGGTATTTACGCCTTGACCCATTTCAACCGCCCCTGTACTTACCCCAACACTGCCATCTTGGTATACATGTACTAATGCGCGTGCATTATTCATTGGTGTATTGGTGAAAGAAATTCCAAAACAGATTGGCATTAAGGCAATACCTTTTTTATAATCAAAGTTCTTGCTGTTAAAATTGTCAACTTCTTTTTTTAGCCTATTGTAGTCAAATTTTCTTAAAGCGGTTTCCCAAGAGTTTTTGGCTTCTGTTTGAGTCATTATCTGCCCAAAAGAGAATTCATCATTTTCTTGAACCAAGTTTGCCTCTTGAACTTCTTTTGCTGTTACACCTATTTCATTTGCCGCCTTTGCAATTGCAGCTTCTATTACGAACATGCCCTGTGGCCCTCCAAATCCTCTAAAAGCGGTATTAGGTGGAAGATTGGTTTTACAACTGTACACCGAGGCTTTTACATTCGGAACAAAATATGCGTTGGTGGCGTGAAATAAAGTTCTTTCTGCTACGGCAGGAGAAAGATCTGCGGCCGCGCCTGCATTTTGATAAAAATCGGCTTCAAAGGCAACGATCTTTAGATCTTTATTAAGACCAATTTTAAAATCACTCTCATAAGGATGTCTTTTGCCCGTCATTCTAAGGTCATCATGTCTATTTAAAACAAATTTCACAGAGCTCTTTAAATGATAAGTTGCCAGGCCGGCCATTACCGCCCAAGGAGTAGCTTGATCTTCTTTACCGCCAAATCCACCACCTAATCTTATAACATCAATTTCTATTTTATGCATTCCAATGCCTAAAACCTTGGCTATGGTCTTTTGAACTGCTGTAGGCCCTTGCGTAGAGGAGGTGATTTTTATATTTCCATTTTCAAGAGGAACGGCATAAGCACCTTGGGTTTCTAAGTATAAATGTTCTTGACCATTAGAAAATACTTCTCCCTCAAAAGTATAATCGCATTTTGTGAAAGCGTTTTTAGTATTTCCTAGCTTAAATGTTCTAGGGTTATTAATTAATTTTCCTTTGGCAATCGCATCTTTAGCACCTGTAATAACAGGTAATTCATCAATTTCTATTGTAATTAACGAGCGAGCTTTTCTAGCAATGAATTCAGATGTTGCAACGATAAATGCGATCGGCTGCCCCATAAAATGAACTTCTTTTGTGGCAAACAAAGGCTCATCTGCTATAATACCACCTATTTGGTTTTCTCCTGGAATATCAAGGTGTGTAAAAATACGAATCACACCTTCTAATTCTCGAGCTTTAGAATAATCAGTATTAATAATTTTTCCATGCGCTTTTGGTGAGTCAAAAATTACACCATGTAGGGTGTTTTGCTGCATGCTTAGGTCATCAACAAACAAGGACTCTCCTCTTACGTGACCGAATGAATCTATATTTTTAACCGACTTAGGCATCAACCAATTTTTTTAGGTTAAACTTTTTAGGGTATAGTTTTGTGAAATGCGCAAAAAATAATTGTTGGGCTAATAATCGTTTATAATCACTAGACCCCCGAACATCGCTAATAGGTGAGATTTCATCCTGCATTATTTCATTTGCCTGTTGAATTGTATCTAAGATGAGTTCTTTTCCTTGTAAATAATCAACTGTTTTATGCAAATATTTTGGAATAGGAGCTACACCACCAATAGATAAATGTACCTCTTCAATGAGACCTTTTTTAGTTTTAATACAAATAGCAGCATTAACACTTGCAATGTCTAAATGCGTACGCTTACTTACTTTTTCAAAGTTGAATTTGTGTTCGGGCTTTGGAACATTGAACGAAATATTTGTGATTACTTCTCCTTTCTTTAAGTCATAGACTTTATAAGATTTGTAAAAATCTTTTAGGCAAACACTTCTTAATTTACCTGAGTTTGTTTTGATAGTGATCTTGCTGTCTAAAGCTAAAAAAAGAATCGTCATATCGCCAATAGGAGAAGCATTTACAAAATTCCCGGCTAGGGTAGCCATATTACGAATGGGTTCGGAGGAAACCAGTTTTAAATACTGTTTGATATCAGGTATATAGACAGACATAGAATTGTTATTCATTATGTCGGTAACGGTGGTTGAAGCACCCATTGCACAGGTGTCTTTATAAAATGATATTCCTCTAATATCATGACTATCGGCTAATAGATGTATCTTCTTCTCTGAAAGCTCATCAGCTTTTTGAACATATAAGTCGGTACCACCTCCAACAAAATTTTGTCCAGACTTACCCATGGTCTTCTTTTTAAGTTGAATCAGTTTTTTTGGGATGTTCGCAAAGTAACTAGGTAAAAAACCATTATCTATTAGCCATATTAATGTATTCTTTGAGTCTCGTTCATCTATGGAATTCGTAACCTCTTTTACGGCTCTTTCAATAGATTTATAACCAGTACATCTACAAATATTTCCACTGATTGCATTGAGGCCATCAAAATAATTTTGAGATCTTTTATTAAGAGCAAAACAAGTTAAAGACATTACAAAACCAGGAGTGCAAAATCCACATTGGGTAGCGTAATTGTCAGCCATAGCTTTTTGCGCCACGTTCAATTCATTTTCCAAATTTATCCCTTCAATAGTTACAATATGTTTGCCATTTGCGTTGCCTAATGGCGAAATACATGAGGTTATACTTTGATAGGCAATAGATTTGTCTTCTTGCAGCTCACCAACTAATACAGTACAAGCACCACAATCGCCTTCCCGACATCCAATTTTGGTGCCTTTTAAATGTTTATGATACCGTATGAAATCTAGTAATGTAATTCCCGAATTTTCTTCGGTTTTTATGAGTCTATCGTTAAGAAAAAATTCGATCATAGCTTATAAAGTTATAAAAAATCTATTAAGATCAAGTATAAGCTATCGATAAAAAGAAAAGACTATTTTAATATATAGGCTTTGCGTATGTAGTCTAATTCTGGGAATTTTTTCGTCAAATAACTATTGCCATATTTTTGAATAGAATCTTGACGAGTTGAAGGTTTTCCAGCATATTTATCATAAAATGATTTAATAACATTCATGCCCTTAGTAACTTTAGCAACAACCGGAAAACCCTTAACATCATTATAGAATATTGTATCTAAGCGAGGCGAGTTACTTTTAAGATTAATGAAAAGTTGTGTTGTTCGACTTTCTTTTCCAGATCTAGCAAAAGAAATAGCTCCTTCTAAGTTCTTTTCTATTACTGGCTCATCAGGTACTTTGTAATTTTTCCAAGAATTATTAAGAATGGAATCGTTGTGTATACCGAATTGGGCAACAAAATTGGGTACAACTCTAAACAATGCAATGTTGGTGTAAAATTCACTCGAAATGAGTTGGTATAATCTATCGACTGCCTTTGGAGACCATTCTCTGCGAGCCTCAATATCAAAGGTGCCTTTGGTAGTTTCGAAACGTGCTGTAAAAACTTCTGGAGCTTGTTTTTTAACCCACTTCGTCTTAAAAACTTTAGGGCTACATGAAAATATTGCAAGAACCACTAAAATTAAGAATAGACTAATCTTCTTGGTTGGCACTTTCCCCATTTTTTTCATCTACTACAATAGCTAATTTGTTACCTAAAGGGCTAACTGCAAGGCGTGTAATTCCTTCAATGCCAAATGCTTCCAATGAAGCAATTTCCACCCAATCTTTATCTTCTTTCGGTTTGAATTTATAGAGCTTATTGCCTTTTCCCATTAAAATAGTACCGTCAGGTGTCCACGCCATATCTTGTGAGCCTTTTATGGCATCAACTATATATTCTTTCTGACTATTTAAAGGATCTATAGAATAGATTTCATGATCTTCATGTTCATGACTAATATAACTAACCAGTTGTGTATTAGGAATAATATGAATGGACCTTCCAATATTTTTTTCAATAGGATATTTAATCTGGTACTTAAGATTAGATACTTCTAAGGTAGGAGGATCATTTAAAACGAAAGAAACAACCATTTTTTTATTTAACCAGGCGTGATAACCTACTTTTAAGTTTTCAATTAATACTTTGGGTTTTTTTCTATTAAAGCGATATAACCACAATAATTGTGTCTCATCGTCATCTAATTTAATGGCTGTAAAATACTTTGTGAGTGGAGATTGTATTGGAGAATACTCGCTACCTAAAGTATTGGTAAGCCATGATTTAGACTTATTTTCTAAATCATATAGTGCAATATCTGTTTGATCATTTCTTGTAGAGGCAAATAGCACACCCGTACCATCTAATAAAAAAGAAGGTTGATTATCATAAACACCTTCGTTCTCAGAAATATTTATGGGATTTTCTAGTGTATAAGTTTTCAGGCTATCATTGACCACAAAATCAAATAGGTACACTTCTGTAGCCTGCTGTGAAAAACCTAGGCTGGAAATTAATATAGTTAATATTGTTAATATCTTTTTCATATACTAAAGCGCTAATATTTAGCTGGAACTCCATTTTTAGGAAGTGTTTTTTTAATAAATGCTCTTAGGTCATTATTTGCTTTTTCAAGATCTTCTTTACGTAAATACATCATATGTCCGCTTCGATATCCTTTAAAGTCAAACCTATCTTTCATTTTACCACTTGGGTCAATCTGCCACATGCTATATTTAGCACTAAAGTAAGTGGTTGCTCCATCATAATAACCAGATTGTGTCAATACATTTAAATATGGGTTTTGAGCCATAGCTTGTCGAAGCGTTTCTCTAACATTATTATTTGTTCTATCCCAAGGCCTAACAGGCCCAAACATATTGTACTTTATATCTGTTTTATAATTCAAAACCTCTCTTATATAATAATTGATAGCAGGGGTAAACGAATGTAACCAAGACGTTAATTCAGCACTATAATCAGGTGATTTTCCGGTTTCAGATTTATCAATCCCTAAATAACGAGAATCGAGCCTTCCTAAAGTTTGTCCGGTTTTATCACGTAGTAATTCTTTCCAGAAAAAACGAGGAGTTACATCTAAGTTACTTTGTAGAATGGCTTTCTCACTTAATCCTGAATAATATGCCATTTTTTTCGCTATTGCTTTACGTTCATCATCACTTATAAAACCACCTTTAGCCAATGCCGGCACGAGTTCATTAACAGCAAAGTTTTCTGATTCTGGCAAAATCTCTAAAAGGTCTTTGTTTTGGAGTTCTGAAGAAAGCATTTTATGATGCCATGCAGCGGCAGTCATATAGGGGAAATCAATACCGGTTGAAACGGGCACATCAGACTCAAATACTTTATAGTCTGCAGGAGAGACCATAATTACCCCGTTAAGATACATCCATTGATTGTTTTGCAATTCACCGGCTAACCCCATTACACGCGTACCGCCATAGCTTTCTCCAATTATATATTTTGGTGATTGCCATCTGTTGTTTCGAGAAACAAAGGTGGTGATCCATTCTGCCAGATATTTAATATCAGCATTGATGCCAAAGAATTGTTTTCTATCTGGATATTTTCCTTTTTCATCTTTGTACATACGTGAATATCCGGTATTGACAGGGTTTACGTAAACAATATCGGCAACATCAATAATTGAATAATGATTTTCTTTTACGCCATAAGGTTGAACCGGATATCCTTCATCATCAATTTTTAAAACTCTGGGTCCTGTATAAGCAACATGCATCCAAACTGATGCCGATCCAGGACCTCCATTAAATGAAATAATTAATGGTCTAGCAGCATCATTCTTTATTCCTGATCTTTTGTAATAAGTGTAGAACAATGAGGCAATTACCTTACCGTCTTTGTCCCAAACAGGTTGAGTGCCGGCGGTAGCGGTATAAGGAATAAGTTTGCCATTAACTGTTACAGTATTTTTTGTAATAACTGCAGAGTCCGCTTTTAATACTCTATCTTGTGCATACGCAGAAGCCATACAAAAGAATAGAGCTAATATTCTAATGAGCTGTTTTTTCATACTATTTAGTTTTGATTGCCTGTAGGGATAAGGAATCACACAAATATAGAAATAATTTGGGGCTTAAAGTAGATTTTAACAAAGGTATTTATCATTTAATGAATTATTTAGATTTTATATTCTGTCTGCATAATTCAATAATCTTGTCGATGCGCTTTTGTCGTGTTTCTTGCCTTTTGGCCTGATGAAGCCAGTATAAATAGCCTTTTCTATAACTTCTTGAAAAATTCTGATAATTTTCAAAAGCTCGACGATGTTCGTCGAATGCTATTTGCAAGTCTTTAGGAATAATTAAGTTTTCTACATCATCAAGAGCAAACCAAGAGCCATCTTTTTTTGCCACCTCAATTTTAGTTAGGCCGCTTTCATGGATCCTGTTATTTGCTAATAGTTCTTTTATATACTTTTTATTAAGAGCACTCCATACACTTTTGGGCTTTCTTGGGCAAAAGTATTGTCTACGTTTTCCGTCTCCCAAACTTTTAACCGTTGAATCTATCCATCCAAAACATAAAGCTACTTTTACGGCTTGCTCCCAACGCATCGTAGGAATATTTGTTTCTAGCTTGTAAAGGATGAGGTAAATACCACCAGATTTATCATGGTTTTTTAAGAGCCAATCATACCAATCAACATCAGTTGTAAAATATAATTCAGGTTTTTCTAAATTCATTAAAAATTATTTAACAGTAAAGTTAATATTTTGATAGTATCTTTAACACTACCAAATTTTAAATAATGAAATATTCTATTACTTTTTTAATTGCTTTGTTTATGACTGTTAATTTAAATGCTCAAGATGAGTTACCTTATTATCAAATACCAGATTATCCTGAAACCTATACTGCTGGATCTGTAGCTGCAAGAATGATCGATGGATTGGGGTTTAGATACTATTGGGCCACTGAAGGTTTAAGACAGGAAGACCTAGACTATAAACCAAGTGAAAGCGGTAGAGCGTGTAAAGAAACTATAGATCATTTATATGGTTTATCGAATGTTGTTATTAACGCGGCTACCAAAACTATAAATGATAGAACTAAACCTATAAAAGAAGAATTGACTTTCGAAGAGAAAAGAAAGAAAACCTTATTTAATCTTAAAAAAGCTGCAGACATCTTAAGAGGTCAAAAAGATTTATCTGATTTTAAACTTATTTTCAAGAGTAAGTTTGGAGAGTCAGAATATCCTTTTTGGAATAATATTAACGGTCCTATAGCAGACGCAATTTGGCATACAGGACAAGTAGTTTTAATGCGCAGAGCTTCTGGAAATCCTTTTAACTCTAAAGCAAGTGTTTTTAATGGAAAACTAAGAGATTAACTTAAACAGATTTGTTATAAGCTTCCTTAATCCAGCCTAAAACTTCCGCATCAATTTCTTCCATTGAAGTTAATTGAACTCTATGTGTGCACATGGTGCCAAACGGACCTGAATCACCCAATCTGCCTTGAGTGGGTTTATCTTTTAATTTTAACCCAAGGTCAATGCGCGTTTTGGTTGCCGGTTTAATTAAGGCAAACTGTCGTTTTCTAATTAAACTTACACTTCCTTTTTTAGGAGTTTTAGTAACGTCATTACCAAATTTCATTATTTCTTCAACTAGTTTATTATAGATTGGTATTAGCGCTTCCTTTCCTTGGTATTGATTCGTAACGAGATCATCTGGTGTATCGTTACTTTGTTTTGATAAGGTTACAATTGTATTGGCAAAACCATGGGTAACACCATGTTCGGTTTTTAAAAACTTTACTGATTCACCATGTTTAGCAAAATTTTTGGTCTTTAAAATTTTAATCCATTCTTCTAATGATTTACCCGTTTTTTCTGGCATGTTACTGATCATTGTTTGCAATGCTTTATCCATTTTTTTGATTTAAAAGTGAATCTAATTTGTTTTTAAAGTTTTTAACGTCATCTATCTGTGCTAAAATAGTAGTATATCTTTTTTGTGAACCGTAGAATCCGTTAAGGATGTTTTCTTTTTTAAGTTTAATACTAATATTATGTCCTTCCATATGTGAAAAAGGAGATAGCTTTTTAATTTTTTTATCTGTTTTAACTTCTTTAGTTGTTATGGTGGCAGATTCAATATCTTTAACATTAATGATGGTTTCATTAAGGATGCCGTATTTTAAATATAATTTATTTTTTTCAATACGAATTGGTCTTTTTGGAATCGACTTTATAATGGCGATTATCTGAAGCATGGTATAAATACTAACCCCTGTAATGATCCATGCTACAATTGTATTCCACTTAGCAAGAAGTATGTGCACTACAACAGTTTCAATACCAATAATAAAAACAATACTCATTAAAAGTGTTATGCTCCCAGTATTTTTATGATAGGAAAACTCGTTATTGCCTAATTTTCTCTTTTTCCAATTAAAAAAGGTGTAATAAATAACTGCTATTTCTGTGGTCAAAAGCATTGCTATTTTCTTAGGTGCTATTTCATTACATACTTCTTTTGCAACAATAAAAAAATCTGTAGAATTTTTTTTTGTTTGGTTAAATAACTGAATTGTTCTATAAACTTTATACCCAACATAAGATAGTACTCCTAATTCTACCAAGGGTAATATCCAAGTTTTTGCCAGTTCTAATAATTGTTGATTTTCTTTGGGGATTATCATTGATCCTACAACTATTCCAAGAATAAAAACAAGAACAACCGTAGTTTTGGGTATCTTTCTTTTTCTAATGAGTAGATAGTAAATAAGAGGTGTAGATAATAAAAGGTCTATAGTTACAGCGAAAGACAAGGTGCTTTGATTGGCTTTAAAAGCTGGAATATGTATCAAAGCAATACAACTTACGATAAATAATATTGGTATTACGAAAACTACAAACGAACTATTAAAAAGAGTTGTTTTTGTCATTGTTATTTGAAATTTATAGTTCTATTTATTAGTTTCATTTCTGAGCTATTTGTTACAACTATTTTAAGTTTTACCAAGCTCCTAAAATAAGCCCCATTAAAGTTAGTGCTACAGTGCAGTATCCCGCATTTACTAGAAACGCTTTTAATGATTTCATTTCAAAGAGATATAAAATACCAAGCATGGTCGCTACCCACCCAAAACCAGCAAAGAACCCTGCTAATACGCCAAAAGTAATATCTGCTTTCGCACCAATAAAGAGATCTAAAATAAAGGCGGCAATAAATGCTAATATTAATGAAATACCAAAAGTTTTAGGGATGTTTCGTTGCTTTAAGTTTTCTTCATTAAAACCAAATTCGGTCATCCAGAGCTTTCCGAATAACGGCCCATACCAAATACCTCCTAATAGAAATGCAGAAATAGCGGCTATTAATACAGATAGCCAATTAATGTTTGAAAAAGCTGTTGTTAAATCCATGATAAATGTGGTTTAGTTTCTGCAAGTTTAACAACAGTTAGGTGTTTTGTATAGTAAAAAATTAACCTTGCTTATCAACAGGGAAAAAGTTCTTTTCGCCTTCTTGGTGGAAATCATTAGAAATAAATTCTTGCGGATTAAAACCCGAAAAATGGTTAAATTCTTTGATAAAATGTGATTGGTCTGAAAATCCGCTTTGATAAGCTATTTGAGCCCAGGAAATTTTTTCTTTCTGATAGATCTTTTGAAGAATTTCATTAAAACGTTGAATTCGCTGATAATACTTAGGTGTTAGGCCAACATATTTCTTAAACTGATCTATTAGATGTTTTTGAGTGTTAGGATAGTTATCTACAATCTTTTGGTAATTGGCAGACGAATCAGTACTTAATTTATCTAAGGCATCAATGATTTCTTCAGGAGGCTGTTTTTGATCATCATACTTATTGAGTAGCCAATTTTCTGCTTCGATAAATTTTTCCTCTGATGTGGTTTTCTGCACTATTGACTCTCTAAGTTTTAGAATTTCATTTCCAAAAACTTCTTCGGCTGGAAGAATTTTTTCGTTCAATAACACTATTGGTTTATGAATAAAGGGATAAGCCCCATAGGGTTTGAATTGGACAACAAACATTTCTGAATTTTCGTGTGCCGAAATTGAAATGTAATTTTTATGTGTTCCAGAAACCCAAACTTTGGTGAATTCTTTGTTGGGTTTTAAAGTCTCATTATCAAAAGTATTTCTTAGAAAACCATCAAGTTCAAAAATCAAGAAGATATGCCCTGTGGGCACCACACGTTCTATAGAATGATCTGGCACAAAGCCTTTAAAATGAAAAATAGATTCTATATACTTCTTTATTGGACTTTTTAAAACATGCGTATTAAATATCATTTTTTTGATTTAAAGTATATGACCAAAACAAAGAACATAACCGTCTATATCTTCTATTTCGAAATCACGATTGCCATATACAGTGTTTTGAATTTCTTTAATAAATATGATGTTTTTCTTTTTAAATTCATTGTATAACTCATCTGCATCATCGACCCACACATAAATATCCCAGGCCTCCTCTCCTTTAGTATGCCACCCAGCTTCCATAAGAGGAATTTTATTGGGTCGCACAAGATTTCCCTTCTTTAACTGTCGTAACATAAGTGAAAAATTGTCACGACTTAAAATAGCAAACAAGGGATTGTTCTCGCTGATCCAATCAACTTCAAAACCTAATTTTTCAGTATAAAATTTGATAGAATTTTTAAGATTTTCAACAATCCATTGTGGTGCTATTTTAGTAATCATGAGTGCTTATTTAATCGCGATGACCAAGACCACACCCGCAACCAGGTAATGTAAAGCTTTGTGCATCTTCATGCCATTCAAAAGATTGATTATACCTGTTATTTTCCCAATAAAATTTAGTTCTATTTTTTTCAGTATTGCCAATTTCGTTCATCGTTTCCGTATCATATAGCCTACCGTTAACCATGGTATATTTAACACTATCAGTGTTTAGAATATCATCTAACGGGTTTTTATCTAGCACTATTAAATCTGCTAGTTTGCCAGCCTTTAGTGATCCGATTTCTTTACCCAATCCAATATATTCAGCACCATTTAGGGTTGCCGCTCGTAAAGCTTCTAGATTTGTCATTCCTCCTTGTTGTAACATCCATAACTCCCAATGTGCACCTAATCCTTGTAATTGTCCATGTGCACCTAAGTTTACTTTTACACCAACGTCTGTTAGTGCCTTACAAGTTTTAGAGGTAAGAATATGTCCATTTTCATATTCTTCCATCGGCACCATTGTTCTATGTCGAGAACGGGCATCAACAACGCGTCTTGGAGTATATTTTAAGAGCTTTTCATTTTCCCAAATATTATCTTTTTGATACCAATAATATTCGCCGCTCATACCCGCATAATTAACAACTAATGTAGGAGTATAACCCGTTTTACTATTGCTCCATAAAGTAATTACATCTTTATAAACAGGAGCGATGGGTATATTGTGTTCTATGCCGGTATGACCATCCATAATCATATTCATATTATGATAGAAAGTAGAACCTCCTTCAGGAACTACAAAAATTCCTTCTTCGCGAGCTGCTTGTAAAACCTGTTGCCGTTGATTTCTTCGTGGTTGGTTATAACTTTTAACAGATTTTGCTCCGAAAGCTTTAGTTCTTCTTATGGCAGAACGTGCATCGTCTAAGCTATTTACTACAGCTTTAAAATCGCCATCTGCACCGTATAAAATCACGCCGGTAGAGTAGAGGCGAGGGCCCACCATAGTTCCATTTTTTATGAGTTCAGACATGGCGAAAATAGATTCTGAATTAGCCGATGGGTCATGCGCCGTTGTCACCCCGTAGGCAAGATTGGCATAGAATTGCCAATGTTTTTGTGTTGAGAGGCCATATCGGAACCCACCTACGTGTGCATGTGCATCAACGATACCAGGCATAATTGTTTTACCCGCTACGTCATATACTTTTGCATTACTAGGTATTGCAACTTCTCCAGTGTTTCCGATGGCTTCAATTTTATTCTCATTGATAACGATCGTGCCATTTTCAATTATTTGATCACCTTCCATTGTAATGATTCTGGCATTTGTAAAGACAATACGCCCTTTAGGCTTATCACTTTTAGATGTTAAACCAATTTTAAGACCTTTTTCGGTAACTGGAGGAATACTATCGGGTGAACCATTCAAAAAAGTAAATCTGTCGGTTACTTTATTTGAGAAATATTCATCACCTAAGGTCCAATATACTTTTTTACTGTCTTTAGACCAGTGTAAATTAATACCTGCATCTTTAGAAATTTGTGATACAGGAATAGCTTTTGTTTTATTATCTAGATTTATGGATTTGCCAGTTAATAATAATGGAGCGATATAAGCTTTGTGTAGATGACTGAACGCTATCCATTTATTATCAGGGCTAGGCACCAATCGATTTGCATACTTAGATTTTATATGTGTCTTCTCATCTTTCCCGTTAAGATCAACACTTTTTAATTGCTTGGTCAAGTTACCAAAGAGATAACCGCCTGTTTGATATAAAACACGTGAATCGTCTTTACTGAATGAAGGATAATTACCTGATTTTGTTAAACGCTTTGAGTTTGAACCGTTAGAATTTATTAAATAAATACCTGATTCTTTTGAAAAAGTTCTTCCCTGGTCTCCATTACCATTTTGCTTTACATAAGCGATTTTGGAGCCACTATTATTGAATTTTGGATTTCTATAAATTCCTTTTTGAGAGGTTAACTTTACAGGAGTTCCTCCTTTGGCAGGAATTCTATAAACTGCTCCTAAACTCTCATCATTCCAAGTAACATAAACGATAGATTTTCCATCTGAAGAAAAGCAAGGTTCAGATTCAAAATCTGTGCCTTTTGTCAGTCTTTTTGGTTTTCCATTTGGAAGTTTCTTCGTCCATAAATATCCTAATGCATTAAAAACAATAGATTTTTCATCAGGGGAGGTAACTGTACCACGAATTACTTTTGCTGTAAAATCATCTTCAAAAACGGGGTAATCAAAAGCTACTGTTTCCGCGATTTTAATTTTTGCTTCAGCTTCAAATGGAATAGTATCAATTTTGAGAGTATTGATATCTATTTTATGGATTTTACCGCCGGCCCAAAAAACGATTTCTTCGTTATTAGGCATCCAGCTAAATCCTGGATATACGCCAAAAATCGCCCAAGCTTCTTGTTGATCTTTATTTAAATTATCATAAACGGGCCATTCTTCACCAGTTTCTAGGTTATGTATAAACAATACAGATTTGGTTCTAACTCGTTTAACAAAGGCTAATTTTTTACCATCTCTAGATATTTGTGGTCTGGCTGCACCTCCAGGCCCCCCAGTAATAGTTTCAGTTTCACCATTTTCAAAATTATAACGTTTAATTACATAAATCTGCTTGTTTGGATCTTTGTTGTATTGAAAGAATCCTCCTGGGTATACATCTTCACTGTAGTACAAATATTTACCATCAAGAGAAGCATTCGGCTCATTAACATCTTGTTGATCATTTTTCCGCTTAGTGATTTGTGTTCCTGCGCCTCCGGTAATGTGGTATATCCACATTTCACCAGCACCCAATGAACGCTGTGAAGTGAAATGCTTACGAGCAATAATATAATTACCGTCAGACGCCCAAGTACCGTTATTTAATAATCGAAATTTTTCTTTAGTAATCTGTTTTGCATCTGAGCCATCAGTATTCATCATCCAGATATTATCACCACCGCCAGCGTCACTTGTAAATAATATTTTTGAACCATCGGGGCTAAATCGAGGTTGAACTTCAAAAGGAAGACCTTCGCGTAATAGTTTTGCTTTTCCCCCTGTAATAGGCATTTTATAGATATCACCTAATAGATCAAAAACAATTTCTTTTCCATTAGGGCTTACATCTAAATTCATCCAAGTGCCTTCATCAGTATTAAGAAGTATTTCCTTAAAATTAAAATCACCTTCGGGATTGGAAACATCCCATTTTTTATCCTTTTTATCTTGAGCGTTTATTCCAAAAAGGGATAACACCCCGATGAGGATGAAAAGTTGAATTTTGTACATAATATATTTGAATTAGTTGTTTAGTTTGATGTTAAAGTCTAATTTTTAATGGCTTTCCTATTATATAATTTTACGCCGGCATTATAATATTTATCACCTTCCTTCCAGAATGGAATTTCGGGATCATTGGCAATTAGCCTACACGCCAATACATATGATTGAAAGAATTTCTCAAGATAATCATAATCTAGACTATCAGGATTATCTGCTTGTTGGTGATAATATTTTCCGATTTCCGCATCAAAAGCTGTAAACCCTAAACTAAATGTTGGAGCGGGCACGCCTTTAGAGGCGAAGTGCACATTATCTGAACGATCAAATAGGCCTTGCTCTGGAGCTGGATCATCTGTTGCTTTTAAGCCAAAGGTCTCTGTTGCTTTTTTAATATGCTTGTCAGCCGTAGTCCTTTCTAAACCAATAATAGTGGCAATGCCAGTATCGTTATAACCACCATTGTCGCTGTTAAAACAGTAAACCATCTTATCAAGTGGTACCACCGGGTGCTCTACATACCATTTACTTCCTAATAGGCCTTTTTCTTCCGCAGTAAATAATATAAATAAAGCAGAACGCTTAGTAGGGTATTTTGCAATATTTTCTGCTGCACTTAAAACGGTAACTACGCCAACAGCATTATCTCGAGCGCCGTTAAAAATTGAATCTTTTTGAGCATTCGGTTTACCAACACCAACATGATCGTAGTGCGCAGAATAAATTACAAATTGATCTTTTAATTTAGGGTCTGTACCCTCAACCATGCCCACTACATTCTTTGCCTTTACCGGAGTTTTGGTAATTCCTTCTATATTTAAATTGGCATTTATTTTTTTATCATTTGCCAATTTATTTTGAATGGCTCCATCAGTATCTTGCAACCATAAGTGAATTGATTTTTCGGTATCATTATTGGCTAAGCCCATTTTATCATTATTGAAGAAATGGGCGAAACGTTCCCATAATTGATCATTTGCATCGCTTAATTCAATTAAACCGGTAGCTCCATTTTTTTTAGCAAGTTCTCTTTTAGTGGTACCAGCACCAAATGCTGCTTGCGGATTTGAACTTTCTGGTGTACCGGCTTTTGCTACAACAAGTTTCCCTTTTACATCTTTTCCCTTGTAGTCATCCTCTAATCCATAATTAAGATAAATAGCTTGGCCATTAAAAAAAGTGTTGCGCCCTCTTAATTGCATCAGTTTATTAGACGAAAAATCATTTAATCTAATGCCGAGTTTGGTTGGGGCAGAAGTATTTTGTAATTCAACTTCTTGATAGTAACTTCCATTATTAGCTGGTTTTGCGCCATATCTTCTTAAGGTATTGGCTAAATATGATGCAGCGATATCAATTTCTGGTGTTCCGGTTTGTCTTCCTCGTAATTCATCGGAAGCTAAAAAATAAATATGTCCTTCGATGTCATTTTTTGAAATCGTTTCTTTTGTTTTTTCTGCATCCGACTGCGAATTAAGAGCAATTGTTGGTATTAAAAATAGTAAGGTTAGTAGCGTTTTTTTCATGATTAAAATTTAAAGGATGCTAAAGGTAATTTAATATTGAATGATTTTCAAAAATTTAACAAAAACCAGATTTATTTAGAGCCTAGAATCTCTTTAGACATGTGCATAGTAACTAACATGTGAGGTACATCTACTGTTTCAGCTATTTTTAAATCACCTGCAAGAGAACATAATGCATAGGCTTCATGCTCAGTCAAGCTATGTTCTCGTTGAAGGTAATCTATCATATATAATGTTGCTTTTTTAGCTGCCTCATCTATAGTTGTGCCAAAACCAGTGGTTGCATAGTAGGTGTCGGTTTCATATTGAGGTTCTTTAATTGATTTGTCTTTAATCACCTCAAGTTGATAAATAAAACGCATGGGTGCCTCAATAGCTGTACCACAAACTTCACCAAGCCCTTGAACTGCATGTGCGTCACCAATAGAAAATAATGCACCCTCTACAAAAATAGGAAAGTATATGGTTGTTCCTTCTACGAGATTCGGATCATCCATATTGCCACCATTTGCCCTGGGTGGAATGGTTGATAGCATCTCACCGGTAGCAGGAGCAACACCCATTACTCCAGGAAAAGGATTTAACGGTATTTTCATGCGATCATTAAAATCGATGTGTTTTTTATCTTTACCAAGGCTATAGGTTTTTAGGTAAGCGCCTTTAATGGAGTCGGCGACAAAACTAAACCCAGGAAAGATTGCATTCCAACCCCATTCGCCCATTTCAATTTTATGTAGGGTTACTTTTAATACATCACCAGGCTTTGCATTTTCTACATAGACAGGGCCTGTTAGTGGGTGTATCGGATCAAATTTTAAGGAATCTAAAACTGAAACATCTGAATCTATTGAAATTTGCTCATCACTGGCATCTTCGGTGAAAGCCTCTATTATGGCACCCGATTTTACCTTAAGAATAGGAGGTATCTTACTACTAAATTTATTGTGAGTTTGATCTTTTGTTAAGGTGAAATCAGGTTTAATCTCTTGTTTTTGTATTTCAGAAGTGTTTTTAACACCTTCTTTTTGCTGATCACAAGAGATGAGCATTATAGATGTAAAAAATGTAATGATATAAATATTGATTTGTTTTAATTGATTCATTTTTATTGGGTTAAAGAATTGAATTTAAAACTACTAAAATATTTTCTATTTAATACCTTTGCAGGCTTAATGTAAACGATAAGATTTGAACGTTGAAATTATAACAATTGGTGACGAGATATTAATTGGTCAAATTGCTGACACGAACTCGCAATGGATTGCGCAAGAGTTAAATAAAATTGGTATTTCTGTTTTTCAGATAACTTCCATCCAAGATAAAAAATCGCATATTCTTAAGGCTTTATCTGAAGCCGAATCGAATGCTAATATTGTAATTGTTACAGGGGGCTTAGGTCCAACAAAAGATGATGTTACCAAGCATACTATGTCTCAATATTTTGATTCTTCACTTGAAATCAATGAAGAAATTGAAACGCATATCAAAGAAATGTTTGCAAAAATTGGCTACGAGTTTACAGAACTTAATAGGCAGCAGGCATTATTGCCAGTAAAGGCTACAATCTTAAAAAATTATTTAGGCACCGCTTCTGGGATGTGGTTTGAGAAGAATGGAAAGATTTTTATTTCATTACCAGGTGTTCCAAATGAAATGAAAGGTTTGATGTTAAGAAAGGTATTGCCTAAGTTAAAAGAATCATTTAATCTACCATATATAATTCATAAAACAATTCTTACCTATGGTATGGGTGAAAGCAAGGTTGCTGAGCGCATTGAAGATTGGGAAAATAACTTACCACATTTCATTAAACTGGCTTATTTACCAAATTATGGACAGCTACGCTTGCGTTTATCTGCTAAAGGGAACGATGAAAAATTAGTACAGAACACTCTAAACGAAGAAGTAGCAAAGCTTATGGAGTTGATTAGTGACATCGCGATAGGATTTGATGAAGGCGAAAGTCTAGAAGCCAAAGTGGGCAATTTGCTAAAAGAAAAGAATCAAACAGTATCAATTGCCGAGAGTTGTACTGGAGGAGCTATTGCCAAAATGATTACTTCGGTCTCTGGAGCCTCAAAGTATTTTATTGGATCTATAACAAGCTATCACGAACGTGTGAAAACGGAGTTTTTAAATGTTCCACAGGAAATTATTGATAAAAACTCGGTGGTGAGCGCTGAAGTTGCTAAAGCAATGGCCTTAGGAATGCAAAAAGTTTATGGAACAGATTACGCGATCGGTGTTACAGGAAATGCTGGGCCAACTAAAGATAAAACTGATGAATCTGTCGGGATGGTTTACATAGCAATTGCTTCACCAAGTGAGGTTTATGTAAAGGATTATTTATTTGGCCCTCCACGACAGAAGGTGATTCAAAAGGCGTCTGTTAAAGCATTGGAACTGCTAAAAAAGTCAATTTTAAAAAACAGTTAAAATAGTTTGCTGGGTTTCTTAAAATTTTCTATTTTTGCACCTCGTTTTAGAACAACCATAAAAACAGTTAAGAAATGTCAAGAGTTTGTGAGTTAACCGGGAAGAAAGCGATGGTAGGGAATAACGTTTCTCATGCCATGAATAAAACGAAACGTAAGTTCGATGCGAACTTAATAAAAAAACGTTTTTATATTCCTGAAGAAGATAAATGGATTACGTTAAAAATCTCTACTTCTGCTTTAAAGAATATCAATAAAAAGGGTATTTCTGCTGTAATTAAAGAAGCAAGAGCAAAAGGTTTTTTGAAAAAATAATAGTAGACAATGGCAAAGAAAGGTAACAGAATACAGGTTATTTTAGAATGTACAGAGCATAAGAATAGCGGTATGCCAGGTACTTCTAGATATATTACTACCAAGAGTAAAAAGAATACTCCTGATAGAATGGAATTGAAGAAATTCAATCCTATTTTAAAAAAAATGACAATTCACAAAGAAATTAAATAATTTCAGATAACACATTTTTGAATCATGGCAAAGAAAGCAGTAGCGTCGTTACAGACAGGTTCTAAAAGATTAACTAAAGCTATCAAAATGGTTAAGTCACCAAAAACAGGTGCTTATACTTTTGTTGAAGCGATTATGGATCCTTCTAAAGTAAACGATTTTTTAAAGAAATAAATAGCTGTAAAGCATATATATTAAGCTACTTTCATTCTATTGAGAGTAGCTTTTCTTTTTTATATTTACAGATGGGTTTTAAGAAGATTCAAATAAGCTAATACTATATTGTTTCTGATAAATTTTAAACTAAATAACGATAAGTCTATAAACACATCAATTAAAAATGAGTTTATTTAAAAATATATTTACAAAAGAAAAGAAAGAAACCTTAGATAAAGGTTTAGAAAAAAGTAAAACAACTTTCTTTTCTAAACTTTCTAAGGCAGTTGCCGGTAAGTCTAAGGTTGACGATGATGTTTTAGATAACCTGGAAGAGGTATTAGTAGCTTCAGATGTTGGAGTCGCTACAACTTTAAAGATTATTGAAAGAATTGAGGCACGTGTAGCACGTGATAAGTATCTTGGTACAGATGAGCTCAATCAGATTCTTCGCGATGAAATTGCAGGACTACTTTCGGAAACTAATATTGGCGAGGCAACCGAATTTTCCATTCCAAAAGATAAAAAACCTTATATAATTATGGTAGTTGGTGTCAATGGAGTAGGGAAGACTACTACTATTGGTAAACTGGCCGCCCAATTTAAACGCCAAGGACTAAAAGTTGTATTGGGGGCAGGAGATACATTTAGAGCTGCCGCTATTGATCAATTACAAGTTTGGGCAGATAGAGTAGGTGTACCCATAGTAAAGCAAAAAATGGGTTCGGACCCAGCTTCTGTAGCATTCGATACGGTACAGTCTGCAGTAAATCAAGATGCAGATGTGGTAATTATTGATACTGCTGGGCGTTTGCATAATAAGGTAAACCTAATGAATGAATTGTCTAAAATTAAGCGTGTAATGCAAAAGACCGTTGCTGATGCTCCACATGACGTATTATTGGTGTTGGACGGATCTACTGGTCAAAATGCTTTTGAACAAGCTAAACAGTTTACCAAAGCGACCGAAGTTACTTCGTTGGCAGTAACTAAATTGGATGGAACAGCAAAAGGAGGCGTTGTTATAGGTATTTCAGATCAATTTCAAATTCCAGTAAAATATATCGGTGTTGGAGAAGGTATCGATGATTTACAAGTGTTTAATAAACATGAATTTGTAGATTCTTTCTTTAAATAATGGAGAATTCTACGAGAAATTTAATGATCTTATATGCAATTGTTGTATTGTTTTCAATTGCGGGTGTTGCTTTAAATATTATCCCAATATTTAATTTAAGATCGGCAGAAGACCCTAAATTTTCTGAAGAGATAGCGAACCTTTTTATTAAAGCATTTTATACAAAAGCTTTACTCTATTTGATTATAGCTTTAATAGCCTCAAGTGCAATCATAAAAAGAAGATTTTCAAAACCACTTTTAATCATTTTGGCCATATTTCTTATTTCAATTTTTGTTTTCGGGCCATTAATACTCGAATTTTTTCTAGGAGATAGTGCGCTTGATGTAAATGTTAATTAAATGCGAACAAAGTCAACGAAGCAAAATAAAATCAATGTAGTTACTTTAGGATGCTCAAAAAATATATATGATTCTGAAGTTTTAATGGGGCAGCTTAAAGCCAATGGTAAAGAAGTTGTACATGAAGATGAGCAAGATGATGGAAATATAGTGGTTATTAATACTTGCGGGTTTATTGGTAAAGCCAAAGAAGAATCAGTAAACACCATTTTACATTATGCCCATAAAAAAGAGAGAGGTGAGGTTGATAAAGTATTCGTTACTGGTTGTTTAAGTGAACGCTATAAACCAGATTTAGAAAATGAAATTCCGGATGTAGACCAATATTTTGGAACACATGATCTGCCCAACCTTTTAAAAGTTTTAGAAGCCGATTATAAACATGAATTATTAGGAGAGCGCCTAACTACCACTCCAAAACATTATGCATATTTAAAAATTGCAGAAGGCTGTGATAGGCCTTGTTCGTTTTGTGCAATACCGTTAATGCGCGGTAAACATAAATCTACTCCAATAGAAGAGCTTGTAATTGAAGCCACTAAATTAGCAGAAAAAGGTATTAAGGAGTTAATTCTTATTGCACAAGATTTGACGTATTATGGTCTTGATATTTATAAGAAAAGAGCCCTTGCAGATCTCTTAAAAGAATTGATCAAGATTGATGGAATTGAATGGATTCGTTTACATTATGCTTTTCCAACCGGATTTCCACTTGATGTTTTAGAGGTTATGAAGAATGAGCCTAAAGTTTGTAATTATTTAGATATTCCGTTACAGCATATCAATACGCAACTTCTGAAATCAATGCGTAGAGGTACTACATTCGAAAAAACAAATAAACTCTTAGAACAATTTAGAGAAGCCGTGCCAAATATGGCAATAAGAACAACATTGATTGTAGGATATCCCGGTGAGACAGATGAAATTTTTAACGAATTAAAACAGTGGGTCATAGATACAAGGTTTGATCGTTTAGGAGCTTTTGCATATTCACATGAAGAAAATACACATGCAGCAACGCTAGAAGATGACGTTCCAGAGGAAGTAAAGGAAAAGCGTGTTGCCGAAATTATGGAGATTCAAAGTCAAATATCTTGGGAATTGAATCAAGAAAAAATAGGAAGAACCTATAAATGTATTTTTGATAGAAAAGAAGGTAATTATTTCTTTGGGCGTACAGAGTTTGACTCACCCGATGTAGATAATGATGTTATTGTAGATGCTCGTAATCATTATGTCCAAATAGGACAATTCGTTGATATTAAAATTACGAATGCGGGTGATTTTGACCTTGAAGGAATTCCGGTATAAAGAACAATGCTATGAAAAAAGCATTCTTTAATTGGAGTAGTGGTAAAGATTCTGCACTGGCTCTATATCATCTGTTGCAAGATCAGAACTTTCATACAGATCTTTTAGTAACTACTGTAAACAAAGACCTTGGAAGAGTTTCCATGCATGGTCTTCGCGAGGAATTATTGAATGCTCAGGTAAAAAGTATAGGTTTACCACTTAAAAAACTCTATTTATCTGGAGAAGTTTCAATGGAAGACTATAAGACTACTATGTATCGCGTAACTACAAGATTGAAAAATCAAGCTTATTCTCATGCTGCCTTTGGTGATATTTTTTTGGAAGATTTAAAAAAATTTAGGGAAGAACAATTACAGCAGGTAGGCTTAAAAGCACTATTCCCTTTATGGAATAAGAATACCAGTGAGCTTATAAATGAGTTCATAGCATTAGGATTTAAAGCTATAACAGTTAGCGTTAGTGCAAAACACTTGGATAAAAGTTTTGTGGGAAGGCTCATAGATCACGATTTTATTAATGACCTACCGCAAACAGTTGATCCTTGTGGCGAAAATGGGGAGTTTCATACTTTTGTTTATGATGGACCTATCTTTAAGAGACCTGTTGATTTTAAAGTGGGAGAAAAAGTATTAAAGCATTACCATACCAAAGAAAAAAGTAATTGGGACACCTCATTTTGGTATTGTGACCTCTTGCCATCATAAAAGTTAAAAATATGTTAGTAATATCTTTAACTAGCGACATATGGACTAAATTTTAGTAATTTTAGCCTTACCAAAAGCATTTCAATGACCGAAGAAGATTGTAAAGTTAAAGTAACAACAATTCCTTTTAAACAAACAGGTTATTTCTCAAAAACCATTTGTGACTATCTTGATAAGGACGAAGGCATCGTTCCTTTTTATAATAATTTTCCCAACATAAAGGGTTTTGCAAAACAAATAGATGAAAAACGCAATTCTAAGACTAGTTCAAAGTTGCATCGCGAAACATTAGTTGCTGCTCTTAAAAATCAATACACTCATATAAAATCATCTACTGAGACTAAAGAAAATATACAATCTTTACGGAGTGAAAATACTTTTACAATTACCACGGGGCACCAGCTAAATCTCTTTACCGGCCCGTTGTATTTTTTATATAAGATCATTTCTACAATTAATTTATCAGAAAAATTAAAGAAAGAATTTCCGGGAAATGATTTTGTGCCTATTTATTGGATGGCAAGCGAAGATCATGATTTTGATGAAATCAATTTTTTCAATCTTAACGGACACAAGATTCAATGGAAACGAGCGTGTGAAGGTGCTGTTGGACGCCTATCGACCGAAGGGTTAGATACTGTATTTGACGAATTCTCTAAGCTATTGCCAAATACATCTAACGCAAATTATTTAAAAGACCTTTTTAAGAAAGGGTATATAGAACATGCTACTTTAACAGAAGCCACGAGATATATTGCAAATGAGTTGTTTAAAGAGAATGGTTTGGTAATCATTGATGGCGATGATAAGGAGCTAAAAAAATTATTTGCTCCATTTGTGGAGGAGGAGTTGGTAAATCTAACTAGTCATAAAAGTGTGACCTCAACAATTGCGAGTTTAGAAAAGAATTATAAAATTCAAGTTAATCCTAGAGAAATTAACTTATTTTATTTAGCGGATAATTTACGTGATCGCATAGTTCTTGAAGAGGGAATTTATAGAGTGAATAATACAGATATTACTTGGAATAAGGGTGAGCTACTTAAAGAAGTCAATGATTTCCCAGAAAGATTTAGCCCAAATGCATTACTAAGGCCATTGTATCAGGAAGTAATCTTACCTAATTTATGCTACATAGGAGGAGGAGGGGAACTAGCCTATTGGTTCGAGTTGAAAACATATTTCGAGACGATCGATGTACCATTTCCTATTTTATTGCTGCGAAATTCTGTACTGTTGCAATCAGAAAAACAGCTAGAAAAGCTCGAAAAATTAAATATTTCGCAGAAAGAAATCTTTTTGAAACAGTCTGATCTTATTTCGAAAAAAATTAAAGATATCTCTGAACTTGAAATAGATTTTGGTAAACAAAAAGAATTTTTAAAAAATCAATTTGCGGAATTAGAGCGTATGGCTCAGCAAACCGATAAGTCTTTTATGGGAGCGGTAAAAGCCCAAACCAAGAAGCAGCTAAACGGGTTAGAAAAACTAGAAAAACGTTTATTAAAAGCAGAAAAAAGAAAACATCAAGGTTTAACCAATAGAATTTCTAAGTTGCAAGATGAGTTGTTTCCTAATTATAGTTTAGAAGAAAGACAGCGTAATTTTTCAGAATATTATTTAGAGTATGGGGGGTATTTAATAAAATCTTTGAAGGAACAGTTAGATCCATTAAAACAGGAATTTACCATAATTACTTTATAAAAGCCTGCATAATTGTAGTGCACGTGTATAAGCTTTGACCCTAAACCCAACATCAAAATTGGTCAATTGATTTGGGTCAATCCAATGTAATTCTTCGAATTCGTCATCCTGTGGTATTAATTCCCAAGTGTCTTTATAATTAATTTTGGCAACCGATAGTTCTTGACCTTTATAAATATAATACGGATCTTCAGGAGGGTAAGTGTATCGCACTTTTTCTTCAAAAAGCACTTCTATATCATCATCAGATATTGATATTCCTAGTTCTTCGTTAAGTTCTCTTTTTACCCCATCTAAAGCGTTTTCACCTTGATCTAAACCACCCTGAGGCAGCTTATAACCACCATCACGTGGTGATGAACCTATTAGTATTTTACCATCTTTATTTACCAATATGGCTAACACAGCTATGCGAAAAGTATCTACTGTCATAACCCAAAAATACCAATAATATTTAGAAAATTTTAGATCGCAGAAAGTGGAATTACTTCTTCAACCTCTTTGTTATCATCCTTTAAGATTCTTAAGGTAGGTATTCTAGATATTTGCCTCACAATTTGTTGAACATCTAGTACAAAATCGGTAAGTATTTTACCAACCTTTTTATCGGTATTTATTACTTCCTTTTGTGAATAATTTTCGGCTAAAAATCTAAAGTAATCATTGTCATCACTTATTAATACATCCTTTTTTAGCATTAAAGATTGATATAGTTTCGAATAGATTTCTAATTTCTTTTTATTAAGCGATGAAACAGATTTTATCTGTAGCAATAGATCCAAACGAGTTTCAAATGTCATTCGCCCTTTTAGGCCTAAGGCATTAATAGTTTCAATATCATTTACGCCTAAGCGTTTGATGAGGTAACTAGATATTAATTGATCAATGTTGTAGGTTGTAAAAAAGAATTCTTCTTTGACTTCATTTAATAAATTCATAGCATAACAGCATTAAAAACGTACTCTTAAATAGAGTATAAACAAATTAAAAAAAGGGAGAGAAATCGGGTTTCTCATAGCAACTTAAATCTATCATATTTCATATAGATTTGATCAAATATAATGAAGAATGCACTACAATTAACTGAAAATTTATGATTTACAGCTTTTTGCCAATAATTGGTATATTTTTTCTATCAATCAGTAAAGTGATGAACGCTAACACAAAAACTCCTACTGCCATTCCGAATAAAGTACCTCCATCACCATTAATTTCAATACCTAATTTTGTGAGATGCATAAAAATAGCTCCTGAGATTACACCTAAAGTGATTAGTGCTCCTAGCCAAACCGTTCTTGGTATTAAAATAAAAATAGCAGCGATTAGCTCAACAATACCAGATCCGATTCTGCCGGCTTTGCCCAATCCGGTTTTTTCAAAAATATAAATACTGTCTTCGTGACCGCCAAACTTAAAGTATAGGGTCTGAAGTAAGACCACTGCTACTGCTACTCTTATAATTAAAGGAAGATATTTTTTTAACATAACCTATCAGTTTGTTTTTTGAAACTTTAGACGCTCAAATCGAAAATCATTACATTCTAATTTTTAATACCGGGCTGGGTTATTTTGAAGTTTTCATTTTGTTTAGCTTTATCAACCATTTGTTTTACGCTCTTTAATAATTTTTTAGCATCATAGATAATCCCATCTTTAATGGTGTATTTTACGCCTCCTACGCGTACTACCTCATTATCTTCCGTTAACTTAATGGCACCGGTTCCATATAATACTTTTAAATTCTCTAAAGGGTTCTCTTCAACAATTACAAAATCTGCCAGTTTTCCAATTTCTACAGAGCCAATTTTGTCATCCATTTTTAAGGCTTCAGCACCATTTAAGGTTGCTGCTCTTATTACTTCTAATGGATGAAATCCTGCTTCACGCAATAATTCTAATTCTCGAACATAAGCGAATCCATATAACTGAAAAATGAACCCAGAGTCTGAACCCGCAGTAACACGACCACCTCTATTTTTATACTCATTGATAAAGGTCATCCAAAGCTTGTAATTTTTCTTCCAAGCAATTTCCTGTTCAGTGCCCCAATAGTGCCAATATGAACCATGAGATATTTTACTGGGTTGGTAAAACTTCCAAAGGGAAGGTAAAGTGTAGTCTTCATGCCATTCGGCTCTTCTAGCTCTTTGTAAATCTCTACTAGCTTCATAAATATTAAGAGTAGGGTCTAGTGTAAAATCTAATTCAAGTAATTCATCCATTACTTTGTTCCAATGGTCTGAATAAGGTTTTGCGGCTTGCTGCCATAACTTACCTGCTTCTTCAAAACGATGCTGTTCATTATTATAATTATAATTTAATGGGTAATGCTGAATGGTTTTATCTTCAAATAAAGCCTCGGGCAATCCATACCAATGTTCCATTGAAGTTAATCCTGCTCTAGCCGAATGTAAAACGTTCCATCGAGCAACTGATAATTGTGCATGATGGCAAGCCGAACCTAATCCCAACTTTTTGTTTTCATCAAGAGCAGCGATCATAATTTCTGGAGCGGCTCCAAAAAATTTAATACCGTCAGCACCCTTTTTAGCATTGTTCCGTACCCATTGCTGCGCCTGTTCAGTTGTGCTAATTGGTGTTTTAGATCCCGTTCCGAAAAAAGTATAGCTAACTATTCTGGGCGCAATAATTTCGTTGGCAGCACTTTGCTTTTTTAATTGAATGGCATCAATACCTCCCGGTTGTCTAACCGTTGTTACCCCATGAGCCATCCATAGTTTAAAGACATAATCAGGGCTGGCTCCTTGAGCTTCACCACCAATATGTCCATGCATATCAATAAATCCAGGTAGCAGATACATTCCAGTGGCGTCTAGTTCCTTACCTCCTTCTTTTAACTTTGGGCGTTTACTTTCATCAATTTTAACACCAGGGTAACCAACAACTTTAATGTCTTTAATACGATTCTTTTCTACTACAATGTCTACAGGGCTTATTGGAGGAGCACCATTACCATTAATTAAGGTGGCACCTCTAATAATTAATTGAGAATAAGGGCCGTCGCTAAATTCTTGAATTGAATTTTGCGAAAAGCCATGCATTGACACAAAAAGCGAAAAAGTGGTTAAAAGGGTTATTAGTTTGAAACTCATGTTGATAGATTTAGTTAAGTTTTAATGATCTGAATCTTTATAATCTTGGGTAACCATTGGGCCTAATTTTTTTCCGCCCAAGAGATGAAGGTGTATGTGGAATACCGATTGGCCGGCATCTTCATTAATATTCATAGAAACACGATATCCTGTCTCTGAAATACCTTTTTCTTTAGCTAATTTTTTAGCAACTAAAAATAACTTGCCAAGTAAGGCTTGATCTTCTTCACTTGCATCATTTATCGTGTAGATTTCTTTTTTTGGTACAATAAGTAAATGAACAGGCGCCTGAAGTCTTAAAGGAACAAAGGCTATTACGTCATCATCTTCATATACTATCGTAGCTGGTAATTCTCTCTTAATAATTTTGGTAAAAACAGAACCATCTTTTATTTTTTGAAGCTTCTTTTGTGTGTATGTCTCACTTTGAGCATAAGAAAAAAACAAATTTAAAAAGAAGATAATGGCTAGAGAAAATGATGGTTTCATTTGAATAAATTATAATCATCACAAAGTACTAAATATTTTGCAGAAACCATTTCAAGAATTCTCAATTAAGTTTTACTTTTGCAAATGCAACAGAAGGTACTTATTTTAGATTTCGGCTCACAGTTTACACAACTTATCGCCCGCCGAATTAGAGAGCTTAATATTTATTGTGAAATTCATCCTTTTAATAGTGAAAAGGTGAATCCTGACGATTATAAAGCGATTATTTTATCAGGAAGCCCACATTCCGTTCGAAGTGAAAATGCTCCTCAACCAGATCTTTCCAGAATAAAAGGGAAAAAACCACTACTTGGAATTTGCTATGGAGCACAATATCTGGTACATTTTTTTGGTGGACAGGTTGGTGCTTCGAATACTAGAGAGTATGGTAGGGCTAAGCTAACTTTAATCGATGATTCAAGTGAATTGTTTAAAGGAATCAAAGATGATAGCCAAGTATGGATGAGCCATTCTGATACGATCATAGAATTACCTTCTAATTACCAGCGTATTGCTAGTACCCATGATGTTATAAATGCTGCTTTTAGGGTAGAAGGAGAAGAGACGTATGCCATTCAATTCCATCCAGAAGTATATCATTCTACAGATGGAAAACAACTTTTAAAAAACTTTTTGGTAGATATTGCTGGTGTAGAGCAAAGCTGGACGCCAGACTCTTTTGTTGAAACTACGGTAAATGGTTTGAAAGAGAAACTGAAAGATGATAGGGTGGTGTTAGGATTGTCTGGAGGTGTTGATTCTACAGTTGCTGCCGTATTACTAGATAAGGCAATTGGTAAAAATTTATATTGTATCTTCGTTAATAATGGTTTACTGCGTAAGGATGAATTTGAAAGTGTACTTGAGCAGTATCATGGAATGGGCTTAAATGTTAAAGGGGTTGATGCTTCGGCACGTTTTTTGAAAGCCCTTGAGGGAATTACTGATCCGGAAGCGAAACGCAAGGCTATCGGTAATACGTTCATTGATGTTTTTGATGATGAAGCTCATAAAATAGAAAATGTAGCATGGTTAGGCCAAGGAACCATATATCCAGATGTTATTGAATCGGTTTCGGTAACTGGAGGGCCTTCAGCAACTATAAAGAGTCACCATAATGTAGGAGGATTACCAGATTTTATGAAATTGAAGATTGTTGAACCTTTAAGAATGATTTTTAAGGATGAGGTAAGACGTGTTGGTAGATCGTTAGGAATTAGTTCTAGCCTTCTCGGGAGACACCCATTTCCGGGGCCAGGCTTAGGAATACGTATTTTAGGAGATATAACTGCTGAAAAAGTACGAATCTTACAAGAAGTAGATGCGATTTTTACTAATGGATTGAGAAAGTGGGATTTGTATGATAAAGTATGGCAAGCGGGAGCTATGTTATTACCCGTTAATTCTGTGGGTGTAATGGGAGATGAACGCACATACGAAAAAGTGGTTGCTTTACGTGCAGTTACATCAACAGATGGTATGACAGCTGATTGGGCAAATTTACCCTATGAGTTTTTGCAAGAAACATCGAATAAAATTATCAATAATGTGCCAGGAGTGAATAGAGTAGTATATGACATAAGCTCAAAACCTCCAGCAACCATCGAATGGGAATAAAATTAGTATGAATAGGATAATAATTATTTTTTTAATCTTCTTTACAGGTGTATTTTCGGCATTTTCTCAGGAAAAGAAATACATTAAGTATCAAGTTCAAGAAGGGGAGACTATACAGAGTATATCTCAAAAACTTTCAATTACACCTTATAATTTATTAAAATTAAATCCAGACCTCAAAGATGGAATAGAAGGAGTAAGAGTATTGATCATACCAAATAAAAACTATAAAGCGACTTCACCCGAAGAACACATTGATTACGTGGAAGATGGTTTTTTATACCATAAAGTATTACCTAAAGAAAATTTTTCTGGGCTAAAGCGACAATTTGGAGTTAATAAAAAGACCTTGAGAAGACATAATCCGGCATTAAGAAGGGAAAATTTAAGAATTGGTCAAATTATTAAAATACCTGTCGATGCTGATTTTGAATTACCAGAATCTGATACTAAAGAATTATCTGAAAGTAAGACAAAACCTTATTTAGTTAAACCGAAAGAGACAAAGTATAGTATTGCTAAAAGGTTTGGTATAGATGTAGTTAAGTTGATAGCTATTAACCCAAACTTGGAAGACGAGGTTTTAAAAATTGGTGAAATTATTCAAGTACCAAATACCACTGAAATTCTGAATGAGAATGAAGACTATGTTACCCATCAAGTGGAAAAAGGAGATACTTTCTTTAATTTAAAACAGCGCTTTGGAGTTAGTGTTGAAGATTTACTAAGCATAAATCCTGATTTGCAAGATGGATTAAAAGAAGGAATGCTGATACAAATACCCTTAATAGGGGGTGAAGAGCAAATTTTCACACCTATAATTACTCCTGAGAAAGAAATAAGAGCCTTGTTGCTTTTACCTTTCATGAGCAATAAAGCATCTATAAACTTTGAAAAGAATAGAACAAGTGATATTGTTTCAGATTTTTATTTAGGGGCTGCAATGGCGCTAGATTCTTTAAAGAAACAGGGATTGTCGGTTCATGTTAAGGTGTTTGATACTCAAAACAATAAAGACAAGCTTAGGAGCATTTTTTCTGCAGTAGATCTCAGCAATACCGACCTAATTATTGGTCCGATGTTTTATAGTAATTTAGAGTATATGTCTAGCTTAATTAGAGATAATGATATTCCATTGATTTCTCCTGTTTCAAGAAACGATCATTCGAGTTTGGGTATTAGAAGTGTTATTCAAGAGGCGCCATCAAAAGAAGCTTTATCAGATAAGGTACTTTCATATATTTCTAAGAACTATAATAATCAAAATTTCCTTATTATTTCTGATACTGCTAAAGTTTCGCAACCATTTTTAAATAAAGCTTTGCATAGTTTAAAAAGAATCGATTCTATAAATAAGATTGAAGTTATTAAACCAGAAAAAGGATATATTAAACCTGAGATATTTAGAGAGAAATTATTGGAAGATAAAGAAAACTGGGTGCTTCTTATTAGTGAAGACGCTGTGGTAACACGTGACGTAATAAATAATCTGGGCGTATTACCTGAGGAGATTAAAACTACATTCTTTACTTTGAATAAAGGCAAAAATTTTGATGCTCAAAAAGATATTAATAACTACTTAGCGCATGTTAATTTTCATTATCCTACACATAGTTTTATTGACTATGAAGATGAGGATGTAAAACGTTTTATATCAAAATATAAGAGCTTAAACCATGCCGATCCGAGTGAGTATGCTTTTAAAGGGTTTGACATTACTTATGATGCTTTATTGCGATTTGCTAGTTATGATGTAATTAATGATGCATTGAATGCTGGAGTATCCGAACGTATGAGTACTAAATTCGATTATAAAGGCAGTGGTTTTAACAAAGGTTTTGTAAATAGCGGTGTTTTTCTGGTTAAGTATGACGGACTAAATTTGGTGAAAGTTGATGATAGAATCAAAACCGAAGTAGCAACTGAAGAATAAAAATAATAATCAATAAAAAAAGCGACTGATACTTACCAGTCGCTTTTTTTGTTTTATACAATTGCAGTTAAACTATCATTGTAACTGGATTTTCTATATATCCTCTTAAGGTTTGTAAAAATTCAGCGCCTGTTGCACCATCAACAGATCTGTGATCACAGGCCATAGTTAGTTTCATAGTATTACCTACGGTAATCTCTCCATTTTTAACAATAGGCTTTTGCACAATGGCACCAACGGAAAGAATTGCCGAGTTAGGCTGATTTATTATAGATGTAAAATCTGTAATACCAAACATTCCTAAGTTAGAAATGGTAAAGGTACTCCCTTCCATTTCTTGCGGGGTTAATTTTTTATTTCTTGCTCTTACTGCGTAATCTTTTACCTGTGCACCAATTTGCGGTAACGTTTGTTCATTTGCAAATCGAACTACAGGTACCACTAAACCATCTTCAACAGCAACAGCCACTCCGATATGCACGTGATGATTGCGTTTAATTCTATCATCAAACCATTGCGAGTTTACTTTTGGATGTTTTATTAATGCCAGTGCAGTAGCTTTTACTACAATGTCATTAAATGAAATTTTTGTGTCGGGTATTGAATTGAACTGCTGTCTAAAAGCAATCGCATTATCCATGTTAAACTCAACATTAAGATAATAATGTGGAGCTGAGAATTTGGATTCTCCTAAACGACGTGCAATTACTTTGCGCATTTGTGAATTAGGTACTTCTTCAGAGCTTTCAGTACTTGATGGCACGAATGGAGTTGCAGAAGCAGAACTCGTGGTTGGCGTGTAATTTTCTACATCTCTCTTAACTACTCTACCATTTTCTCCAGTACCTTTTACGTTTGCCAGATTAATACCTTTTTCTTCAGCGATTTTCTTCGCTAAAGGCGAAGCAATAATACGCCCATTCGAACTTGTGGTACTTACTGCAGGTGCAGGTTCGAAAGCTAGTACAGGAGTTTTTGATACTTCTTTGGCCGGCTCCATCTTAGCAGAAGCATGTTCTTTTTTAGCTTCTGGTTTAGCTTCAGCTTTTGAAAAAGCACCACTTTTTATTCCTTCAACTACACCAGAAATATCTGTACCTTTTTTACCAATGACTGCTAGAACACTATCAACTGGAGCAGAACCTCCTTCATCAATGCCAACATATAATAAATTACCTTCATAGAATGATTCAAATTCCATAGTGGCTTTGTCAGTTTCTATTTCGGCTAATATATCTCCTTCGCTTACATCGTCTCCAACTTTTTTTAACCAAGAGGCCACGGTTCCTTCTGTCATGGTATCGCTCAATCGAGGCATTGTAATAATTTCAACACCTTCGGGAAGATCAATGCCATTATCTACAGTTTCAGTGGTTTCTGTTTTAGCTGGGGTTTCTTCTTTTTCCTCAACCGGAGCTTCACTAGCAGCGTCACTTAATAATTGTGTGAAATCTTCTCCTTTTTCGCCAATAATTGCTAACAGCGAATCTACTTTGGCAGATTGTCCTTCTTCAATACCAATATGTAAAAGGGTACCTTCATGAAAGGATTCAAATTCCATGGTGGCTTTGTCAGTTTCAATCTCAGCTAAAATATCGCCTTCTTCAATTTTATCACCAACGCTTTTTAACCACTTTGCTACAACACCTTCTTCCATGGTGTCACTTAAACGAGGCATATTGATAATTTCTGCCATAAAGATTTAATTTTTTAAATTAAATTTTGTTTTAATTATTTTCTGTGTTTTAAAAAAGGATAGTCCTCTTGTTCATACACAACGTCATACATTACATTTTTCTCCGGAAAAGCTGATTCTTCAGCATATTTTTCGCATTCAGCTACCATACTTTTCACTTCTTTATTTATTGCTTCAACCTCTTCATCACTGGCATATTTCTCTTTCTTTATTACATCAAGTACCTGTGTAATAGGATCGATTTTTTTATACTCAGCAACTTCTTCCTTCGTTCTGTAATGTTGGGCATCACTCATAGAGTGTCCTCTATAACGATAAGTTTTCATTTCTAAGAAATATGGCCCGTCTTTACGCGCATGCTCAATAGCTTCATGTACAGCCTCGGCCACTTTCACAGGATTCATACCATCAACAGCTTTGCTTGGCATTTCATAACCCAAACCTAGTTTCCAAATATCTTCATGATTAGCGGTTCGTTCAACAGAAGTTCCCATGGCATATCCATTGTTTTCAACTATAAACACTACTGGTAATTTCCATAACATAGCCATATTAAAGGTTTCATGTAAAGAACCCTGGCGTGCAGCACCATCACCAAAACATGTTAATGTAACTGCATCAGAACCTTTATATTTATCGCCGAAAGCAATACCTGCACCTAAAGGAATTTGACCGCCAACAATACCATGGCCACCATAAAACCGGTGTTCTTTAGAGAATATATGCATAGAACCACCCAGGCCTTGAGAGGTACCAGTGCCCTTACCATATAACTCAGCCATTACTTTTTTCGGATCAACTCCCATACCTATTGGCTGAACATGATTACGATAAGCAGTGATCATTTTGTCTTTGGTAAGATCCATAGCATGAAGTGCTCCCGCCAACACGGCTTCTTGACCATTATATAAGTGTAAGAAACCTCTCACTTTTTGTTGTATATAAACGGCGGCAAGCTTATCTTCAAACTTGCGCCAAAACAGCATGTCTTTATACCACTTTAAGTAGGTTTCTTTCGTGATTTTTTTCATAGAGTAAAAATTCGATTAGTACAAACGTAACTACAAAAATACTATTTTAGAAATAGTGGGAAAAAAAATGAGAATATTATTTTACGTTAACGATTTAGTTCTTTGCCTGAGATACGTAACCGTTCAAATATTGTACTCACTTTTTAATAGAATAGATTGGGTTTTAAGAATGGCTTTAAAAGTTAAAATCCCGCCATGGCGGGATTTTCTTAAGCTTCTATATAATCTTCGATTGGATTACAATCACAGATCAGATTTCTATCTCCGTACGCATCATCTACACGTCTTACCGGAGGCCAAAATTTATTTTCGGAAACGAATGCTAGTGGAAAAGCAGCTTCTTGGCGAGAATAAGTATAATTCCATTCATCGGCGGTTATCATAGACTGTGTATGAGGTGCATTTTTCAACACAGAGTCTTCTCCATTGCTATAAGCATCTATTTCGGTCTTTATTTGAATCATGGCATCACAAAAACGATCTAATTCTTCTTTGCTTTCGCTTTCAGTTGGCTCTATCATCAAGGTACCAGCAACTGGAAAAGATAATGTTGGAGCGTGAAAACCAAAATCCATTAAACGCTTAGCAATATCAGTTACCTCAATACCCTTAGCTTTAAACTCTCTGAAATCAACAATCATTTCATGAGCAGCGAAGCCCATCTCTCCTGTATACAGAATTTTATAATGTTTCTCTAAACGTGCTTTTAAGTAGTTGGCATTTAAAATGGCATAAATGGTTGATTGTTTTAGGCCATCTGTGCCCAACATTTTGATATAGCCATAAGAGATTAAATCTACTAGAGCAGAGCCCCATGGAGCTGCAGAAATGGATGTAATAGCATTTTTACCACCTGTTGTGATTATAGGGTTGGAAGGTAAAAATTCTGCCAGATGTTCGGCGACACAAATTGGGCCTACACCTGGGCCACCGCCACCATGAGGTATGGCAAAGGTCTTATGTAAATTTAAATGGCATACATCAGCACCAATTGTTGCAGGATTGGTCAACCCTACCTGTGCATTCATATTAGCCCCATCCATATAAACTTGGCCGCCATTATCATGGATAATTTTAGTAATTTCTTGAATAGCACTCTCAAATACCCCATGCGTAGATGGATAGGTAATCATTAAAGCTGCTAAGTTATCTTTATGCAGCTCAGCTTTTTCTCTTAAATCGTTAACATCTATATTACCATCATCAGAAGTTTTGGTAACTACTACTTTCATTCCTGCCATTACTGCAGAAGCTGGATTTGTTCCATGAGCAGATGCCGGAATCAAGCAGATATTTCTATGATCATCATTACGAGATTCATGATATGCTTTAATAACCATGAGGCCACTAAACTCACCTTGTGCGCCAGAATTTGGTTGTAATGAGGTAGCATGAAAGCCAGTAATAATATTTAAAGATTTTTCAAGATCTTTAAGCATTTCTTGATAACCCTCGGCTTGATTTATTGGAACGAATGGATGAATGTTATTCCAAGAACTCGAACTTAAAGGGAGCATCTCTGAAGCCGCATTCAACTTCATGGTACAAGATCCTAATGAGATCATAGAATCTGTTAATGAAATATCTTTACGCTCTAATCTTTTGATGTAACGCATCATTTCAGTTTCCGAATGGTATTTTCTGAAGACCTCATTGGTCATAAATTCACTCTCTCTCTGCAGGCCTGCAGGAATTGAGGAGGTAACTACATAATCATTAATAGATATTGGTTCCTTATTTTCTGCTTTTGACAAAATAGTAGCAATAAGTTGTATGTCTTCTAAGGTTGTAGTTTCATTTAATGAAATACATGCGGTTGTTTCATTTGGAAAATAGAAATTTACCTCATTGGCTTCGGCAATGTTTTTTACATTTTTAGATGAAGTAATGTTTATTTGTAAGGTATCAAAAGCAACCGTATTTATTTGCTTTACGCCCATTTTCAATAAGGCTCCATTTAAAATATTGGTTAGCGAATGAATTTTACCAGCAATATACTTTAATCCTTCGGCACCGTGATAAACCCCATACATACCTGCCATTACTGCTAATAATACTTGAGCGGTACAGATATTAGAAGTTGCTTTTTCGCGTTTAATATGTTGCTCTCTCGTTTGTAAAGCCATACGTAAAGCGCGTTTTCCATCTGCATCTTTACTGACTCCAATTATTCTACCAGGAATTAATCGTTTGTACTCTTCTTTAGTTGCAAAATAACCAGCATGAGGACCTCCATAGCCCAACGGAACGCCAAAACGCTGTGAAGTACCTACTACTACATCAGCTCCCATTTCACCAGGAGCTTTAAAAATAGCAAGACTTAATAGATCAGCAGCAACTACAACTTTTGCATTATATTCATTTGCATTTCCTATAAAATTAGAATAGTCAAAAACTTGTCCGTTTTTATTTGGGTATTGAACGATAGCTCCAAATACATTATTTGTAAATTCAAAACTTTCGTGGTTTCCAAATATTAACTCTATGCCGATAGGAATTGCCCTTGTTTTTAAAATAGAGATCGTTTGCGGTAGGACATCTTCAGAGACAAAAAATTGATTCGCTCCACTTTTCTTTTGATCTCTTGACCTGGCCGCAAATAACAATGCCATTGCTTCGGCAGCTGCGGTACCTTCATCTAATAGCGAAGAATTGGCTAATTCCATACCTGTTAGTTCCGATACCATCGTCTGGTAATTCAAGAGCGCTTCTAAACGTCCTTGAGAAATTTCAGCTTGATAAGGAGTGTAGGAAGTATACCAACTTGGGTTTTCGAAAATATTACGCTGAATAACGGCTGGTAATTTTGTCGGATGATATCCTAAACCAATAAATGATTTGTATTGTTTGTTTTTAGTAGCCAGTTTTTGAATATAACCACTAAATTCATATTCACTCATAGCTTTTGGGAGGTTCAATGGCTCTTTTAATTCTATGTGTGAAGGGATCGTGCTAAAGATCAGTTCATTTAGCGAACTTACACCTATAGTAGCCAGCATTTCATCAACTTCATATGCTCTTGGCCCCAAGTGTCTTAAAGCGAAAGAATCTGTATTCATTTTACTAATTTAAAACGGTAAATGTTGTAGCTCAAAAGTACACAAAAACTGTTGATTTGCTAATGCCATAATTGATTATTTTTTAACCATTTCTTTTCACTATTTTTGTGCAATGCAGCTTCTTAAACGTTGGTTTGATTTCTATATTTTTAGTAATATTCATGTAGCATTGGCTACATTTTGTCTTACGAAAATAACCTTACTTTTTTTTAATATTCATCTTAATGAACTTCCTTTATTTGTTTTTTTTGCAACACTGTTGTCCTATAACTTTATTCGTCTTTATAGGAAGTCAGAAATTAAATCATGGCTTAATCAGTGGATTCAAATTAATCAGCGATATTTAATAGTTATTTCAGTAATTTCTCTTGGGATGCTAGTGTACTTAGTATTTCAATTACACATTAACACTTTAATAGCTTTGATACCTTTGGGTTTACTGACCGTGTTTTATAGTATACCAATTATAGGAAAGAGTTCATTACGTAATTTACCAGGAATTAAACTATTCTTAATTGCTTTTTGCTGGGCCGCCGTTACCGTTTTATTACCCGTAATTAATTATGAGTTTATTTTCTCTAAGGAAGTAGTAATTATTTTTGTACAACGAGTATTTTTTGTTGCTGCTATAACAATTCCATTTGATATTAGAGATGTTATTTATGATAATGAATCTCTTAAAACCCTACCAAAAGTTTTAGGAGTCGCTAAAGCCAAACGTTTGGGGATATTATTTTTGATGATTTTTCTAGGGCTTAATTTTTTGAAAGAAAGTCCTTCCGAAATGCTTAGAGTCGAATTTGCGATTGCTTTTTTTGCATTAATGCTCTTGGTAAGAGCTACATCAAAACAGCATAAATATTTTAGTGCATTCTACGTTGAGGCTTTACCTATTATTTGGTTGCTTCTAATTTTGATATACTAAAAAAGCCTTTCAATTACGAAAGGCTTTTATTTTGAGTTGTTGCTATTCTTATGAGAATAACTCTTCCATTTTTTGCTTTTCTTCTTCAGCTAATTGTGCATCAACCAAAATTCTACCACTATGTTCGTCCGTAGTGATTTTTTTACGATTGGCTATCTCCATTTGCTTTTGTGGTGGGATAGTAAAGAAAGATCCAGCCGAAGCTCCTCTTTTAATCGGAACTACTGCCAATCCGTTTTTTACCTTAGCGCGAATTCGTTTATATGCACTTAATAATCGCTGATCAATTAGCTTACTGAATTCTTCTGATTTTTGAGCAAGTAATTTTTCTTCTTTTTGAGTTTCTGCCATTATAGCATCTAACTCATCTTTTTTATGTTTTAAGTGATCTTGACGTTCTTTTAGCTTTTCTTTTGCTGCCTTAATCACTTCTTGTTTTTGCTCAATTTTTGCCGAAAACTCTTTAATGTGCTTTTCTGCTAATTGAACTTCAAGTTCTTGATATTCAATCTCTTTGCTTAAAGAGTCGAACTCGCGATTGTTACGAACGTTTTTTTGTTGCGTCGTGTACTTTTTAACTAAAGCGTTAGACTCTTCAATATTTTGTTTACGATTTTTAATACTAGTTTCTAAATTTTCAATGTCGTTATTAAAATTAGTTAACCTTGTATTTAATCCTTCTATTTCATCTTCTAGGTCTTCCACTTCTAAAGGTAATTCACCTCTAGTGTTTTTTATCTCATCAATTCTTGAGTCTATTAATTGCAGATCGTATAAAGCTCTTAATTTGTCTTCAACAGTTACTTCAGTCTTTTTTGCCATATTTATGAGTAATTGATAGGATTTGTATTGATTTCTGATAAAATGACCCTACTCGGTGGTAAGGCGGGTGCAAAATTAAGGAATTTTTTTGTAAGAAAGTCAGCCAAAAGGTTTTTTGTGAATTGTTCACTTTCATAGTGACCAATATCAGCTAAAACTAATTGACCTTCAGCTTTATAAAACTCATGATATTTAAAATCGGAAGAAACGTAAACGTCTGCATTAGAATGCTTTGCGGCATTAATGGCAAAAGCACCTGAACCGCCTAAAACGGCCACTTTTTTAATAGATTTATTCAATAATTGAGAGTGTCTAATACCTTTTAAATGAAAGGTTTCTTTCAATAGCTTAAAGAATTCCTCTTCAGAAAGCGCATTTTCAAGCTCGCCAATCATACCCATTCCAACATATTGATGTGTATTATCGGTAGTAATTATTTCATAGGCAACCTCTTCATACGGATGGCACGCGTAGAGCGCTTTTAGTATTTTACTCTCTATATGTTTTTCGAAAACTACACTTATCATAACCTCTTCTTCGCTGTGCAATTTTTCTTGTTCACCTAATGTGGGATTAGAATTTTCATTTCCTCTAAAAGTTCCTACTCCATCTAGATTAAAAGAGCAAGAATCATAATTACCTATTGACCCCGCACCAGCATCAAATAAAGACGCTCTTAATTGTTCTGCATCTTTTTTAGGGACATAGGTTGTTAGTTTTTTTATGAGTCCTTTTTTGGGGATTAATATCTTAGTCTTTTGCAGACTTAGCATCTCAGCCATTTTAGCCGAAACACCCTGAATGGAGTTATCTAAAGCGGTGTGCATGGCATAAATTGCAATATCATTTTTAATTGCCTTTAACACCACTCGTTCCACATAAGTAGAACCATTTATTTTCTTTAATCCAGAAAAGATAATGGGATGAAAACTTACTATTAAGTTGCATTTCTTTGCTATAGCTTCATCAACAACACTTTCTAATGTGTCTAGTGTTATTAAAACACCAGTTACTTTTGTTTGATAATTGCCAATTAGCAAGCCTACATTATCAAAATCTTCTGCATATTTCAAAGGTGCTATTTCTTCTATAGCTTTTGTAACATCGTTTACAGTCATGCTTTTATTTGAGTTTGCAGCTAATTTACTGGTTTTTAGTGATAGTTTTTTCCGATACAACTAATTTTAAAAAACGAACTATTTTTATATATAAACCAATGTTTGATTTATGTTGTTTTTAAACAGATTTAAAAGAAATAGACGCTATTGTAAACGAAGTAAAATTAAGCTTTTATCCATTAATTTTGACTTTTTTGTAATGGTGTATTCACCCAATACTCTTTTTTGTTGTCTGTATTATTAACAATAGATTCAGATAAATTAGCTGTTTTTCTTACATAGTGCTTATCATCTGAAAGCGGCTTATTTTGAAGAACCTCTTGCACAAAAAATTCTCTAAGTTGATTTACTCTAATAACAGAAGATTTATCTAGTTTTCTGTTTGCATAATCAACGATGTTTTTTACTGAATACTTAAAATCTGATAAATCAACAGACTCCATATCTATAGAACTCATAGAATTACCTGCCAATGTAACTTCTATTATTTTTGGCTTTTTAAGTCTTATATTGTCAATGGTAAGCTTGGTGTCTTTATATTTAAACTTGAAATTTCTTTGATTTTTTAAGGAGCTTGAAGCTACTACATTATTAAATTTGAGATTGAATACTTTTAAATCTTTATCAAAGGTAATCTCATTAAGTTTAAAGTCATTTTTACTTTTTACTTCAAACTCATTGTTGAATGAAATGTAGTTTAAGTACATACGCCCTCCTTTAGGTAAGTACTCAACTTTTACAGAATAAAGCGGACTTTTTTTGTTTTTTGTGAATACCTCATAATCGAGTTTATGAATTGCAAAATTATTTTTGGATATATATATAGTACCATTTGCCTTATATTCTCTACGCCTAACATATTTAGTGGTACTAAAACCAACTTCATATAAGGCAATATCTCCTAAGAAAAGTATCTTTTTCAATTTAAACGTATGGTTACGTAGAAAATCCTGATTAAAAATACCTACGAAAGAAAAGCTCTCTTTGTTATAGTTTCGAATTGGATCATGTGTGTTCAAAATGGTAAGCTCGTTTCCACCGTGTGCCGAAAGCGTTGCATTTTTAATATATTTCGATTCGCTATAAGAAGCTTCTAATTTCGGGTCTCTAATAAAATCAGTATTTTTTTTATAATTAAAGAGAATACTCTGGTTTAAAGAATTCATAACCTTATCTGTTAAAAACCCAGCATCATAAACTTGAATAATAGCCTCATTTAGATTGACATAATTATCTTTTAATAACTGATAGTCTCTATAATAACCTATATATGAAAAGGGATTTTTGGGAAAGTTAAGATCTATATTTTGAATTGCTTGACTAACAATTGCCTGCGCCGAGAGTTCTTCACTTTTAGTCTTCTTTTTTGAAACCAAAACAACTTCGTCTAAGGTTTCTACTTTAGGGGATAGAGTGATAATGTTTACTTCATTATCCTTTAATATATTTGCAAGTACTTCTTTGTTTTTATAACCTATTGATGATATTATTAAGGTGTCTTTTTGCTCTTTGTATTTATAAGGCAACCTAAAATTTCCATTCTCGTCGGCTATAACACCAATACTTTTATTTTTTAACTTGATTGTAGCGAAGACAACAGGTTCACTAGAATTTTCATCTACCACTTTAGAAATAATTTCTTGTGCATGTAAGAAATTACTTAAAACGAAAAGCAATGAGATAGAAAGAACGGTTTTCATTTGGTTGTTGATTTAAATTAGCAAAATTTGCTTAAAATCCCACAAAAAACATACCATGTTTTGGATAAAAAAATGTGCTATTTTATCTAAAGTTAATAAAAAAGAAATGTTATATATTAACCAAACCATACTAATTATTAAGCTAATTTTTTGAACTTTGAAACAAATGGAGATATTTTAACTCTTTTACATAAACTATAAAATGAATAAATATTTTTTCCTATTTTCTATTTTGATTTATAGTTACGCAAGTGCTCAAAATCTTGAATCAAAAAAAATCATTGGTAACGATTCTGTTTATATATCGTTAAAGAATCCTTTTTTAGCTCCAGTTGAACTTAAATTCACGTTAAAGGACAATTTTAAAAATAAACTTAAGATTAAGAAACATATACTTTTTAAACCTAAAGAAGTAATTAATAATGTTTTTGTTGCGCCATTAACAATAATTAAAGACACCACAAGTATTGATATAAATGAATATGTTTCAGTAGACGGTACATTAGGTGATTCTAAAAAGGCAAAGCATAACGATAAGTATTTATATACTTTACCTTTTTCAAAAGGGAGGTCATATAAGATTGTGCAAAGTTTTGGGGGCAAATTTTCTCATTACAAGAGGCACTCTAAGTATGCAATAGATTTTAATTTACAAATTGGAGATACCATCACTGCTGCCAGAGAGGGTTTAGTGGTAATGGTAAGGGAAGATTCTAAAGAGTATGGAAGAACTTATGAGTATGCTGACAAAGGAAATAAAATAGTTATTATGCACAACGATGGTACTTTTGCCAACTATGTACATTTAGATTTTAATGGCGCTATTGTTGAAATAGGAGATGTAGTTAGTGCAGGTGAACCCATTGGAATTTCAGGTTTAACCGGATTTACAACACTGCCTCATTTACATCTTGTGGTGTTGGAACCTGGCAATATTTCTGTTCCTATTTACTTTAAAGGTATTGGAAGAAAAAAATTAAAACCCGGTAAAAAATATAGGAGAAACAGATAAATTAATCTTCGTAAAATTTCACCACATTGTCTCCATTCGATTTTTTATAACCTCGGTACATTCCAGCTGTATTGAAAGACCAGGCAACATTACCATCTTTATCTAATCCTATTAAACCACCATCACCCCCAAGGTCACCAATTTGTTGAATGACATTGTCTAAGGCTTGTTGTAAAGACAGTTTTTTATATTGCATTAAGTTAGAAATTTCATGTGTAGCCAATGTCCGAATAAAATACTCCCCAGTACCAGTTCCTGAGGCGCCGCAAGTTTTATTGTTTGCATACGTTCCTGCTCCTATGATTGGAGTGTCTCCAACTCTTCCATATTTCTTATTCGTTAAACCTCCGGTTGATGTGGCGGTTGCAATGTTACCTTCTTTATCTAATGCCACGGCACCAACGGTACCATATTTATGATCATCGATCAACTCTTTAGTATTCATTGCAGAATGATCTAATAATACCTTGTCTTTTTCCTGGGCTTTAAGTAATTGATTATATCTTTTTTCGGTATGAAAATAGATGTCATCAACGATTTCTAATCCATGTAGCTTAGCAAAGTCTTCAGCTCCTTTACCGGCCATCATCACATGCCGGGTGCTATCCATCACTATACGTGCTGCGTTAATCGGATTTTTAATTTGTTTTACTCCAGCAACGGCACCAGTATTTAAGGTTTTACCATCCATAATAGAAGCATCCAATTCGTTTTTACCAGCGCTATTAAATACAGCCCCTTTGCCCGCATTGAACAGAGGTGAATTTTCCATAATATTTACTGTCTTTTGTACTGCATCTAATGCAGAACCACCTTCTTCCAGAATTTTAAAACCAGTATCTAACGCTTCTTGAAGCTTATCGCGATACGCAATTTCTTGTTCAGATGTCATGTGTTCTTTTTTGATGGTGCCTGCACCACCATGAATCACAATGGCAAAGCCTTTTTCTAGAGGACTTTTATTTACTTCGGAAGTATTTTCAGCGGAATGAGCTTCTGACGGTTCTTTTTTACAAGAAATAAATACGAAGAGCGAAATTATTGCTAAAAGGAAAAAGTTACGTTTCATAACGAATAGGTTTATTCGTTAAAAATACAAAGATTATTTGAACAATTTCTTCGAAGCCTCCCAATGTACATCCATTTCTGCTAAGGTCATATCAGAAAGTTGTTTTCCTTCTTTTTTGGCTGCTGCTTCTAAAAACTGAAAACGCTTAATGAACTTCTTATTAGTTCGTTCTAAGGCATTTTCTGGATTTACCTCAATAAAACGAGCATAATTGATCATTGAAAACAAGACATCACCAAATTCTTTTTCAATATTTTCTTGTGCACCAGTTTTGATAGCTTCGTTTAGCTCGAACAGCTCTTCTTTAACCTTATCAAATACTTGATGTGGCTCTTCCCAATCAAAGCCTACACCTGCTACTTTATCTTGAATACGATTTGCTTTTACCAAGGCTGGTAAACTCTTGGGCACACCTTCTAAAACTGACTTTTTTCCTTCTTTTAGTTTTAGTTTTTCCCAGTTCTGCTTAACCTCCTCTTCATCTTTTACATCTATGTTGCCATAAATGTGCGGATGACGATCAATCAATTTCTTTGAAATGGAGTTGGCAACATCGGCGATGTCAAAATCATTGGTCTCCGAACCAATTTTAGCATAAAAAACAATATGACATAAGAGATCACCTAATTCTTTCTTTACTTCTTCTAAATCATTATCAAGAATGGCATCTCCTAATTCATAGGTTTCTTCTATTGTTAAGTGACGTAAAGAATGAATGGTTTGCTTTTGGTCCCATGGACATTTTTCACGGAGCTCATCCATGATGTCTAAAAGCTTTTCGAAAGCGTCAAGTTGTTCTTTACGAGAGTTCAAGCTATTCTTCTTCTTGTGATATTTCTTCTTCAGCTAATGAAGCAAAGTCAAAATTGGCAGCAACCAGTATGTTATACCACTGTACAATTTTCTTTACGTTAGATGCATAAACGCGCTCGTCATCATAATTTGGTAATACTTCACCTAAAAATGATAATAGTTTATCATTACTTTCTTTATGACTGATGGTCTCTTTACCATTTTCTTTATCTGCTATCGTTGAAAAAATTTCACGCAATGGTACTTCTTCTTCGTATGTATATATAGCAATATCATTTAATACACTTACATTTTGAATGGCATTAACCGGGAAGCGTTTATTATCTGCTAATGAGCGTACAATAATCCCGCCTTTAGTTTGAGAAAGAATTTCAAATAATCCTGGCTTTCCAGAAATAGCTACAATTTTATCTATTGTCATTTTTTATTATTTTTTTGGGAATCGCATTCTGTATTCAACATCTACTTTTCCTTTGCTAATATTTTCTAATTTCTTTTTAATCAGTCGTTTTTTCAATGAAGATAGCTTATCTGTAAACAGTTTTCCTTCAATATGATCATATTCATGCTGTATAACTCGAGCCGCCAATCCTCCTACTGTTTCGGTATGTTTTTTAAAATTTTCATCAAGGTACTCTATGGTCACAAGTTCTTTACGAAACACATCTTCATTTATGTTAGGAATGCTCAAACATCCTTCTCCAAAAACCCATTCATTACCTTCTTCACTCAAGATTTTTGCATTAATGAATACTTTTTTGAAATTTTTTAAAAACTCTTGTTCTTCTAAATCAAGCTCATCATCATCTGCAAATGGAGAGGTGTCAACTAAAAACAAACGAATGGCTTTACCAATTTGAGGAGCTGCTAAGCCTACACCACGAGCGTTTTTCATGGTATCTTGCATATTCTCAATAAGTTCTTTAAGCTTTGGGTAGTCTTTATCTATTTCAACACCTACTTTTCGGAGTACAGGGTCGCCATAGGCAACAATGGGTAACACCATATTTTTTGATTTATTGAGGGGCAAAAGTACAAATAATATAACTCAAAATTCAAATAACGAAATTCAAAATGTTCTAATATAAAAAGTATGTTTAGCGATTAAGTTTAGCCATCTATTTATTTAATATATTATTTTTTACTGTAGAGGTATGATTGTAAGATTATAGTAGCACTAATTTCATCTACTAATGACTTGTTTCTACGTTGCTTCTTTTTAAGTCCGCTATCGATCATTGTTTGAAAGGCCAATTTGGAAGTAAAACGCTCATCGATTCGCTTAATAGGTATTTTAGGAAATAAATGCTCTAATTTTTCCATAAAGGGTTTAATCAGCGCTTCGCTTTCAGAAGCCGTGTTGTCTAGTTTTTTGGGTTCACCAATAATGACCAATTCTACATTTTCAGTAGTAAAATAATCAGTTAAAAAAGAGATAATAGTATCTGTACTTACCGTTGTTAAACCTGATGCAATGATCTGTAATTCATCGGTAACGGCAATACCTGTTCTCTTTTTACCATAATCAATGGCTAATATTCTACCCATATTATAATTTTTAACAAAAATAGCTTTTCTGTATTTACCTAACTAAAGTTGTGCCAATAATAAGTAAGCTTTTATATTTGCGTAAATTATTTTAGACCATGACTACATTACAACAGACTATAGAGGCCGCTTGGGAACACCGAGATTTATTAAAAGAAGAATCAACTCAAAATGCAATACGTGAGGTTATTAACCTAATAGATAAAGGAGCACTACGTGTTGCAGAACCTAATAACGATGGTTGGCAAGTAAATGAGTGGGTTAAAAAAGCAGTGGTATTGTATTTTCCGATTCAAAAAATGGAAGTTTTGGAGGCCGGAATTTTTGAATACCATGATAAAATTCCACTTAAAAGAGGGTATCAAGAAAAAGGAATTCGTGTGGTGCCTCATGCGGTGGCACGCCATGGTGCTTATATTTCCAAAGGAACTATTTTAATGCCTAGTTATGTAAATATTGGTGCATATGTTGACGAAGGAACTATGGTAGATACTTGGGCAACAGTTGGATCATGTGCTCAGATTGGTAAAAATGTACATTTATCTGGTGGTGTTGGAATTGGTGGTGTATTAGAACCATTACAGGCCGCTCCGGTAATCATTGAAGACGGATGTTTCATCGGTTCTCGTTGCATTGTTGTTGAGGGTGTTCGTGTTGAAAAAGAAGCAGTGCTTGGAGCGAATGTAGTTTTAACAATGAGCACAAAAATTATTGATGTTACTGGTGACGAACCGGTTGAAATGAAGGGTAGGGTACCGGCAAGATCTGTGGTGATTCCAGGGAGTTATACCAAGACATTTGCGGCTGGTGAATATCAAGTACCTTGTGCATTAATTATCGGCAAACGTAAAGAAAGCACAGACAAAAAGACTTCATTGAATGATGCTTTGAGAGAACACGATGTAGCCGTTTAAAATTATTATTTGAGAAAAATTCTAATCATACAACAAAAAATGATTGGCGATGTGCTGGTCTGTTCTATTCTTTGTAATAACCTTAAAAAAGCATTGCCAAATGTAGAGATTCATTATATGGTTTATGAATCTACGCTTCCGGTTTTAAAAGGAAATCCGAATATAGATAAATTAATACTTTTCACTGAAAAAGAACGTAAAAGCAAACGCGCATTATTTCATTTTTTAATGAAAGTTAGGCGAGAGCATTACGATGTGCTTATAGATTCTTACTCTAAACTGGAGAGTTGGTTAACAACGCTTTTCTCTGGAGCAAAAAGACGAATCTCTTATAAGAAACCTGGCAGGAATTTTTTATACACCGATTTAATCAATGCACATGATGTTTCTATTTCAAATCTAGGATTAATTATCGAACGAAGGCTCTCCTTACTTGATCCACTAAATTTAGATATAGATATTGATCCTGTTCCTAAGTTATATGTCGATGAAAGCGAAAAAGTTGAGGTTAGAAAACTATTAAATGAACATGGCGTTGATCGAAACAAAAAGACTATCATGATGTCAATAATTGGTAGTTCAGATATAAAAACGTATCCGTTTAGTTATATGGCTGAGCTCATCGATGTTATTGTAGATAGAACCAATGCTAATGTACTATTTAATTATATCCCTAATCAGTTAAGAGAAGCGCAAGAGATTTTTAATAAATGTAAGCCGAATACTCAAAAGAATATCTTTTTTGATTTACTTGGTAAAAACTTAAGAGAATATATCGCTTTAATGAATGAATGTGATATGATTATTGGAAATGATGGAGGCGCAATTAATATGGCTAAGGCATTGAATAAGCCATCTTTTATTGTTTTTTCACCATGGATAGAACAACAAATGTGGGCCACTTTTGAGGATGGAAAGTTTCATAAATCAGTTCATCTTAAACAATATAAACCAGAATTGTTTAAAGATAAAACCGAAAAAGAGCTAAAGAAGAATTCAATTAATTTATATCAATATTTTAAACCAGAATTTATTTATAATGAATTAGGATTGTTTCTTGATTTTAATTTAAAGAATGGTTCAGATTTAAATATAGACGCGCTTGTTGAATCAAAGAGCGATCAAAATAGAAAACCTTTTTCGGCAATTATAATAACTAAGAATGAAGCCAAAAATATTCCTTCTTTAATCAAGAATTTAGAATTTGCTGATGAGGTTATTATCGTTGATTCACTGAGCGATGATAACACTGTAGATATAGTTAAGAACTATCCAAATGTTAAGTTTATTCAACGCGAATTTCTAAATTATTCGAATCAAAGAAATTTTGCTATTAGCAAAGCTAGGCATGACTGGGTATTGTTTGTAGATGCCGATGAAAGAATACCTAAATCACTGCAAAGCGAAATATATCAAGCGCTATCTTCATTAAATAAAGCGGTGGCTTATGAAATGTTTAGACAATTCTATTTTAAAGACAAACCACTAAAATATGGTAGTTTTCAGACGGATAAGGTGACACGCTTATTTCATAAGAATCATGCATCTTATAATGTAGATAAATTTGTACACGAAACATTAAGTGTTCAGGGAATTAAATCAGTTTTAAAGAGTAAGATCTTGCACTTTTCATTCAAAGATGAAGATAGTTATAAGAAGAAATTAGCTGATTATGCGAAACTTAGAGCGCAAGAACTAGCGCAAAAGAACCTTAAGCCGAACTTTTTTCACCTAGCAATAAAACCCTTATACCGTTTCTTTTATCAATATTTAATTAGAAGAGGCTTTTTAGATGGAAAGTCGGGGTATATAATGGCAAAACTTAATGCTTTTGGTGTGAAGCAACGTTTTATAGAGTTAAAGAAAATGACTAATCAACGGTAATAGGCTTACCTAGCAGCCTTTTTTTCCAGCGCTTTTTTCTAAAGAAACGAAATTGAAAAGCTTCAGTTTCTCCCCACATTTTATTAAACACTTTTTCGTAAGGTTCATTGATGAGTTTAGCATACTCATCACTCATTATGGCTACCATTTCTTTTTTAGGAGTTAAACGAGAAAAATTAGTAACACGTGCATCGAAATCTAGATTAAAAAATTTCATTCGGTTTAGGTCAACCAAATAAAAGTCATAATTATCTCCATTTTTCTTAATAAGTGTATTTCCAGGAGAATGATCTTTAAAGTAAATGCCTTTTTCATGCATTTTATATGTGAATCGGGTGAATTGCCTTAAAATTTTTTCATGCTCAGGATAATTGGGGTCAGCAACCAAGGTTCTGTACATGATATCATAATCAATATGCTCACTGAAATAATAGCTGTTTCTTATTCCGTAAGGGGAAAAAAACTCATAGTAGGCAATCGGCTGAGGTGTTTCAATTCCATTTTCAAGAAGAATATTGGCATAGGTATATGATCTTTTGGCTTTTGATTTTCTAAAAAATTTATAAGCAACTTGATTAATGATGTTGGGTATTTTAAATGATTTTACATTAACCTTAAAACCCTCAACATCTATTGAACGCATTTTGTTTCGCTTTTCATAATCAAAAGTAACTCCTGGCTTATCAAAATTCTCTATAATAGAATCAAATTGAGGTGCTAAATGCTTGAAATTGTGATGAATTACACGATTCATAGATAGTTGTTAAATCATTGCAAATGTAGTAATCTAATTTTAGAATATGTTTTATACTTTTGTGGTCTCTCAAAACAAAAATCTCCAAGATGTTTGACTTTGCTGTTATCTTAGTAAATTATAATTCTTCTAATTTCACAACCGATGCGATCAAGTCATTAATTGAGAAAACATCTAGCAAGGTTAAATATCAAATAATTGTAGTTGATAATGCTTCTGAGATAGAAGATTTTAAGAAGCTAGAAAATAATATCAAAGAAATTGATTTTGAACATTTAATAGCATTTAGAAGTAAAATTAATACCGGTTTTGGTGGAGGAAATATGCTCGGTGTTCAGTTTGCTAATGCTAAATATTATGCATTCGTAAATAATGATACCTTATTAAAAAATGATTGCTTAAGTATTGTTCTAGATTTCTTTAACGACAACCCTAATGTTGGTATTTGTGCACCTCAAAGCTTTAATGAAAATGATGAAGTGTTAAAGTCATTTGATCATTTTTTGACTTTTAAGAGAGAGCTATTTGGTAGAAAGCTTTTAGAAAGGCTTAACCCTAAAAGATACCCTAAAAGAGATAAAATTTATAGCAAACCGATTAAGGTTGAATGTGTACCCGGTTCGTTTTTAGTGGCTGAAGCTGATGCATTCAATACGGTTGGTGGGTTTGATACAAATATTTTTTTGTACTATGAAGAAACTGATTTAGCCTATAGGGTTAGTAAATATGCAGAAAGGACCCAATGCTACTTGGTTCCAGAGGCTCAATACATTCACTTTCAGGGGAAAAGCACAAAAAAGAACATATTAATTAAGCAAGAATTGAAAATATCTCTTTTGTATGTTTTAAAGAAAAATTCCTCGTATGTAGGTGGTTTATTACTTCAATTATTTATGATTATTAAATACACGTTTAAAGGAATGCTTAAGCCTGCTTATTTTCAATTGGTTATCGCTTTATTGCAAGGTCTTCCGTTATATAAAAGCCTTAAATTGAAACAAAAAATTGCTACTGAATAATGATAAATATTTTACATGTTTCCGCAGTTAAAGAATGGGGAGGAGGAGAAAACCATATTGAAAACTTATATAATGAGTTAAGTGCTAATTATAAAGGAGAAGTTAAACAATATATCTTATGCGTTAAAGGTAGTCAGTTCTACAATAGACTAAAAGCGGGTGGTTATAATTATATTGCTGCTCCGTTAGCAATAAAAATGGACTTACGCTTTTCTTTAAAGCTTATTAGCTTATGTCGATCTAAGAAGATAGACATCGTGCATATGCATGATCCTACTGCTTTAACTTTAACGGTAATTGCAGATAGAATATATGGTAAACTACCACCTTTTATTTATCATAAGAAAACTTCTTTTCCAATAAAGCAAAGAAAGCAGACCTTGTATAAATATAACTATCCGAAAATTAAAAAAATGATTTGCGTTTCTGATGCTACTAAAAAAGTTGCAGAAGATAGTATTGAAGATCATTCGAAGTTAGTAAGTATTTATAATGGCATTCGTTTTGATAATAAAACAGAAAATGCCCCATTTCTATTGAGAGACAAATTTAATATTCCAAAAGATAGAGTTATTATTGGGCATATTGGTAATCACATACGTGCAAAGAATCTGTTAACATACGTTGATGTAATTAATGAAATAGTGAATAAAAAGAAGATCAGCGACTTTCATTTTATTCAAATTGGGTCTTTTACAGAGAGAACTCCTATGTATACTGAAAAAGTAAAAGAATTGAAATTAGAAGATTATGTAACTTTTACCGGTTTTTTAGATAACGCATCGGCTTTTTTATCGCAATTTGATATCTTCTTATTTACATCACAATCTGAAGGATTACCACAAGTAATAAACGAAGCGTTTTATTTTAAAATTCCGGTGGTTACCACAAACCCGGGAGGAATTCCTGAAATAATTAAAGACGGTGTAAACGGATTTATTACAGAAGTAGAAAACTATAAAGTACTTGCTAATAAATTAGTTGAAATAAGTGAAAATAAAGAATTAGCAAAACAATTTGTTGAATTATCTCACAAACAAGTAATCGAGGGTTTTTCTAGTAAAACAAACGCTAAAAAAATTCTAGAAGTATATAAATCATTAACAGAGAAATAATGGATTACGAACATAAACCCGATGGATATTATAATGACGATAGAGAAGAAATGCTATTGTATCTTCCTAAAACAGCTAAAACAGTTTTGGATGTGGGGTGTGGCAATGGTATTTTTGCAGCATCTATAAAAGATAAGAACAATAGAGAAGTTTGGGGTATTGAGTTAATGGAAGATGAAATTGCCAAGGCTAGCAAGGTACTTGATAAATCATTTGCCGGACCTATTGAAGAACATATTGATAATCTTCCAGATAATTATTTTGATGCTATTTTCTTTAATGATGTTCTTGAACATTTAGTAGATCCATATGTAGTATTAGAAAAGATGAAAAGTAAGCTCACCAATAAAGGAGTTGTAATAAGTTCGATACCAAATATTCGCTTCCATAGTGTTTTGATACCGCTAATTTTTAGTAAAAAATTTGAGTATAAAAGCTATGGAGTGATGGATAAGACGCATTTGCGTTTTTTTACTAAAAAAAGTATTAAAAAGATGTATGAAGATTTAGGATATGAAGTGGTTACTCACAAAGGAATTAATAGAAGTGGTTCATTAAGGCCAATTTTATATAATATTCCATTACTATTTTTGGCAAATGATATTCGTTATCCGCAATATGCAACTGTTGCCAGCGTAAGAAAATAGCATTGAAGAAAGAATTAAAACATACATTACAATCTTTAAATAAGGGTAAAACAATTCTCTATCCTACAGATACGGTATGGGGTGTTGGTTGTGATGCCACCAATGAAAATGCGGTAGCCGAAATATTTAAGATTAAGGAACGTGCAGAAAGTAAGAGCTTGATCATTTTGGTAAATTCTCTTAAAATGCTAAAAGATTATGTTTCAACCATTCCGAATAAGACTTTAGACATTCTTAAAAATTCCAAAAAACCTACTACGGTAATCTACCACAATCCTAAGGGGTTGGCAAAAAATGTGATTGCAAAAGATAATACTGTAGCTATTAGAATTATAGAGAATACATTTTGTGAAAACTTAATTGAAGAATTTGGCAAACCCATTGTCTCTTCATCAGCAAATATTAGCGGAGAGGCCACACCTAAAAGTTTCAAAGAAATAAACCCGAAAATTTTAGAGGCCGTTGATTATGTGGTAAATTTGCACCACGATAAAATTTCAACTAAATCATCAAGAATTCTTAGAATCTTAGAGGATGGTGAAGTAGAAGTAATACGAGCATAACAATCACTCATTTCAAGCTTGAAGATGTGATTTGATAATTGAAAATTGCATGACACATAAGGAAGCATTAAATAATCCAATATTTCAGATAATTTCTAAATCCGCCAGAGAACTAGCTGTTGAAGCGTATGTTATTGGAGGTTATGTGCGCGATTTTTTATTAGAAAGAGGAGATGCAAAAGATATTGATATTGTAGCCGTAGGAAGTGGAATTGAACTAGCCAAAAAAGTGGCACAAGCATTACCTGATAAGCCCAAGGTTCAAATATTTAAAACTTATGGTACCGCAATGTTGCGCTACAATGAAATAGAACTTGAATTTGTTGGTGCAAGAAAAGAATCTTATTCAGAAGAAAGTAGAAATCCTAATGTAGAAGTTGGCACTTTACAAGATGATCAAAATCGAAGAGATTTTACTATTAATGCTTTAGCCTTAAGCTTAAATGAATATACATATGGCGACTTACTAGACCCATTTAATGGAATTCAAGATATTGAGAATATGTGTATTCGCACACCATTAGATCCCGATATTACGTATTCTGATGACCCTTTACGCATGCTACGTGCTATTAGATTCGCTACACAACTTAATTTTAAGATTGAAGACCAATCACGTATAGCTATTACTAGAAATGCTGAACGTTTAGATATCATAACAAGAGAACGCATTGTGCAAGAACTTCATAAGATTTTATTGTCTGATAAACCATCGATTGGATTTCGATTATTAGAAGAAACAGGTTTGTTGATTCGAATTTTACCCGAACTAATAGCTTTAAAAGGAGTGGAAGAAGTTGAGGGGCAGAAACACAAAGATAACTTCTATCATACTTTGCAGGTGGTAGATAACATCTCAGAAAAAACAGAGAATCTTTGGTTGCGTTGGGCAGCGTTATTGCATGATATTGGCAAAGCTCCTACAAAGAAATTTCATAAAAAGATTGGTTGGACTTTCCATGGGCATGAATTTGTCGGATCAAAAATGGTTTATAAAATCTTTAAACGTTTACGGATGCCGTTGAATAATAAAATGAAGTACGTTCAAAAAATGGTACTGTTGAGTTCGCGACCGGTTATACTAGCTGAAGACGAGGTAACTGATTCTGCTGTGCGTCGTTTGATCTTTGATGCCGGAGATGACATAGAGGATTTAATGACTCATTGTGAGGCAGATATTACTACCAAAAACCCGAAAAAACAAAAAGAATATCTCAACAATTTTAGAAAGGTAAGAGATAAAATTAAAGAGGTTGAAGACCGCGACAGAATTCGCAATTTCCAACCGCCAATTTCTGGTGAATTGATCATGCAAACCTTTAATCTAAAACCTTGCCGTGAGATAGGCCAGATTAAAGAAGCTATAAAAAATGCTATTTTAGAAGGTGAAATAGCAAATGAGTATAATGAAGCTTATGAATTTATGCTATTAAAAGCCGAGAAATTAGGTTTGAAAAAGTAGTATATTTAACTTTATGAAATTAACCACATTTATTGCTTCTTTTTTACTCGTTTCGATTTTATCTTTTGGTCAAACATCCAATGACACCTTACTAGTTGCATACGCTCCGGCAGCTCCTTTTATTATCAAAAATAATGATAAGCTATCTGGAATAAATATTTGGCTATGGAATCGCGTATCCAACGATTTAAACCTCAACTTTAAATTTGTTGAAATGGATTTTTCGAACATGCTTAATAGTCTAAGACATGATAAGGTAGATGTTTGTATTAATCCGTTAACAATAACTAGTGAGCGCAGCAGAACAATGGAATTTACACATTCGTTTTATGCCTCTAATTCTACTATCGTAGTAACAAAAAAAGGAACTTTCAGCAAAGCGTTTGAATTTGTAAAGTCTTTTTTTAACCGCAATTTTTTAAGAGGAATTGTAATACTACTTTCTGTAATCGCAATTTTTGGTTTAGCAACATGGTTCTTTGAACATCGAAAGAATCCTACACATTTTAGACCAGGATGGAAAGGGTTTTTTGATGGTATGTGGTGGTCTGTAGTTACCATGACGACTGTTGGTTATGGTGATAAATACCCTAAAAGTAGAGGAGGTAAAATTGTAGCATTGATATGGATGTTTAGTGGATTATTGTTTGTTTCTGGTTTAACGGCGGGTGTAGCATCAAGTCTTACCGTAATGAATTTAGAAAATGAAGTAGAAGACTTTAATAATTATAAAAACAAACCCGTAGGTAGTGTAACTAGCTCAAGTTCTACAGACTTTTTAAAAGATCATTTTTTTAATCAAGTTAAAACGTATCCTACTGTTGAAGATGGTCTAGAAGATCTTAAAAATAAAAATATTCATGCGTTTTTATATGATGAACCTATATTAAAATATAGACTTAAGCAGCAAGATTCCTTTAATGATATTAAATTATTACCGGTTAAATTTGACCTTCAGCTATATGCTTTTGGCTTACCTAAAAAACATGCAGCGTTAGAACAATTAATATCTCAAAAGATTCTTGAGATAACCGAAAGTCATGAATGGCGTGTTGTTTTGAATGAATTTGGGTTAAATCAAATTTAATTTTTTAAAAAAATCTTAGTAACTGTAACAAACTTGTATTTAAGTTCGTCTATTAGCTAAACAACTCTTCAAAAATAATATTTAGTACCTTCTTATATGTTCGACATAGATCGTTGGCAAGAAATTTTTGATACCATCCGTAAGAATAAGCTTCGTACATTTCTTACAGGCCTTTCTGTGGCCTCTGGTATATTTATTCTTGTTATTTTATTGGGTTTTGGACAAGGTTTTCAAAACGGAATTAAAAAAGAATTTGAAGCCGATGCCACTAATCGCGTTTGGGTATGGACTCAAGTTACTACAAAAGAACACAATGGCTTAAACCCAGGAAGAACCATTCAATTAAAAAATGAAAATCTCGATTATTCCAATGAGGCCTTTGCTGAAGATTTAGAATTTAATTCTGGCGTATTTAGAGTTAGAGGAGTTACACTCAACTATAAGAAAGAATCTGGTTCTTATGGGATACAAGGAGTGAGTCCAGACTACCAACGAATAGAAAACATGAAAATGATTTCTGGGAGGTATTTGAATCAACTTGACATGGATGCAAACCTAAAGGTTGTGGTGATTAGTAAAAAGATAAAAAGAGAAATGATGAAAGAGGTTGAAAATCCTTTGAGCGAATATCTTCAACTATCGGGCATAAATTTTAAGATTATTGGTGTATATACCGATGAAGGGGGAGATCGAGAGGAAAATAGAATCTATATTCCTATGACAACTGCTCAGAATGTTTTTAATGGACAAAATAGATTGAATAATATGTCTTTCACATTGGCTCCTCAAGAAACATTTGACGAATCAGTTTTTGCTGCTAATCAATTTACTGAAAAGCTGAAAAAATACCTTAAAAAGACACATCAAGTATCACCAGATGATAATAGTGCAATAGGTGTATATAGTGCAGAAGAAGAAGCAAAACGATATTTTACCTTAACGAATAATATTGCTATGTTCTTTTGGTTTGTGGGTATCTGTACCATAATTGCTGGTGTAGTAGGAGTGAGTAATATTATGTTGATCATAGTTAAAGATCGTACTAGAGAGATAGGAATCCGGAAAGCATTAGGAGCCAAACCTTGGTCAATTGTTGGAATGATATTACACGAGGCAATTTTTGTAACAGCAGTTTCTGGTTTTGCAGGTTTGATATTTAGTATGGGCTTACTAGAGTTGGTAGGACCAAATGTTGAAGTAGATTACGTGTCTAATCCAACAGTAAACTTTTCAATAGCTATAACCATGGTCATTTTGTTAATAGTTGCTGGGGCAATCGCAGGTTTTTTTCCTGCATGGAGAGCAGCAAGAGTTCAACCTATAGAAGCATTAAGAGACGAATAAGTATGTTTAGTAGAGATCGCTGGAAAGAAATAATAGAAGTACTATCAAGTAATTGGTTTAGAACAGTATTGACTGCTTTTGGAGTTTTCTGGGGGATTTTCATATTGATTATACTATTAGCTGCCGGTAAGGGATTTGAAAATGGGGTGAATATGGAATTTGGCGATGTAGCTACGAATACCATGTTTATGTGGACACGTACAGCCACAAAAGCATATCAAGGGATGCCAAAAGATAGACGATTTAGCTATCGCCTTTCTGATGTAGAAGATATTAAGAGGAATGTTCCTAATTTACGATATGTTTCTCCTCGTAACCAATTAGGTGGTTTTAATGGCTCTAACAATGTAATAAGAGGTATAAAAACAGGAGCCTATGATGTTTATGGTGACTATCCAGAGATCATTAAACAAGAGCCTATGGATATAACCTCTGGTAGGTTTATTAATTATAATGATATTAATCAGAATCGAAAAGTAGCTATTATTGGCGAAGGTGTGCGAAATGAGTTATACGATAAAAACGAAGAAGTATTAGGTACCTATGTTAAGATTCAGGGTGTTAATTTTATGGTAATTGGCACCTATAAAAAGAAAAGCAGTGGCGGTGATGGAGAAGAAGATCAAAAACAGGTTTATGTGCCGTTTACAGCTTTTTCTCAAGCCTTTAATCGTGCTGATAGAGTAGGATGGATGGCGATTACAGCTGTAGATAATACACCAATAACTAATATTAAAGATAAAATATTCGATATTGTTAGAAAAAACCACAAAATTCATCCAGATGACGAACGCGCGGTAGGTCACTTTGATCTTCATCAAGAATATAGTAGAGTGCAACGATTGTTCACTGCAATTAGAGTAATCGCCTATTTTGTAGGAACGTTAGTATTGCTTTCAGGAATTATCGGAGTAAGTAATATTATGCTGATTGTAGTAAAAGAGCGAACTAAAGAGATTGGTATTAGAAGGTCTTTAGGAGCATCTCCATGGAATATCAGAAGTCAAATTTTAACAGAATCGGTGTTTTTAACCATCATTTCGGGTATGGCAGGAATCGTTTTTTCTTCGCTACTTATTTACCTGATAAATTTGGCTTTAGACAGTAGCGGACCCGTAGATATGTTTGCCAATCCGAGTGTAAATATTGGAGTTGTGTCTATTGCACTTACAATTCTTATTATCTCGGGCCTTTTAGCAGGATTCATACCCGCACAAAATGCCATTAAAATTAGACCAATAGAAGCATTAAGAACAGATTAAAAAATAAACCAGAAACGAACACAAATGAAAAAATCAGTAACCATTTTTATTTTAGTCTTTATAGTAGTTGCTTTTGCAGGAGCAATGTATTATCTATACCAAAAAAATCAGGAAGATCCGGTGGTTTATAAAACCGAAAAACCTGAGAAAAAAAGTATCGTTAAAAAGACGGTTGCAACCGGAAGTATTTTACCCTTAGAAGAAGTTTTAATTAAACCAAATATCTCAGGTGTTATTCAAGAGGTATATGTAAAGGGAGGAGATTATGTAAAACGAGGCGATTTATTAGCTAAGATTAAGGTTATACCCAATCTAAATTCTTTAAATGACGCTAAGAATAGAATCCAAACCACAAAAATAGCCTTAGACGACCAACAACGAAATTACGATCGTCAAAAAGCACTATTCGATAAAGGTGTTATTTCAAGACAAGATCTTGAACGCGCTGATGTAACCTATAAGCAAGCTCAACAAGATTACAATGCAGCAAATAGAAGCTATGATATTGTTCGTACTGGTTCTACCAGAGGATTAGGTAATGCTGCTAATACTTTAATTAGAGCCACAGTTTCGGGCATGGTGCTAGATGTTCCGGTTGAGGTAGGTAATCAGGTAATACAAGCCAATAATTTTAATGAAGGTACTACGGTGGCTTCATTGGCCGATGTAAATAAATTAATTTTTGAAGGTAAAATTGATGAATCAGATGTTGGTAAGGTAAAAGAAGGGTTGCCGTTAGAAATAACTGTTGGAGCTGTTGAAAATACGGTTTTTGATGCCGTTTTAGATTACATTGCACCTAAGGGAAAATTAGAAAATGGCGCTATTCAGTTTGAAATAAAAGGAACATTGAACAAACAAGATACCACCTTTGTTCGAGTTGGATTAAGTGCTAATGCTTCGATTATTTTAGCACGTGCAGATAGTGTAATAGCTATCAAAGAAGCATTGGTGCAATTTGATAAAGAGACCAAAGCACCTTTTGTGGAGATAAAGAATGGAGACGGATTTGATAGAAAAGATGTTAATTTAGGTGTTAGCGATGGTATACATGTTGAAATTAAAGAAGGTATCGCAGAAGGTGACGAAATAAAAGTTTGGAACGGCTTAAAAGAAGAGGACAAGAAGAGTTAACTATTCGCTCTTAAATCGGGCTTTTGTGCTGTCTACTACCAATACCGAAGTGCCTTGCCATTCTCTAGGAATGCTTTTAAGGATTCATGTATTAGATATTTCCAACCGCCAATAAAATTTTTCCTTTTAAAGTCTGGGTTTGTAAATGTTTCAAGCCCTTCATGGATGAGCTTAATTTTGGTTTTATCGCCGAGAGTTGATAGTACGAAGGTGACAAAAGAGATACCTTCGTTTCCTTCGTATTTCCATGAGTACTTTAGTTTTTTGTGAGGAATTATTTCCAAAATCTCACAGAGATGCATGTAGCGCTTGCCTTCTTCACCACCTTCGAACCGGAACTTATTACCTACCTCTAGTTTGAACCCAGAGATATCGAAATACCATTTTTCCATTAATTCTTTTTCGGTAATTGCTCGCCAAACGAGATCTATTGGGGCGTTGAACTCTTGTTCTATTATCAATGGTTTATTTTCCATTTTAATTGTGTTTTATAGTTCTGTTTTAGATTTAGTTTGCATTTCTTCCAATAACACGTCAAGCTGATTCAATTTTCTAGTCCACATCTTTCTAAAAGGTTCTAACCAATCCGCTACTTCCGTTAATTTTTGAACTTCAACGCTGCAATAACGTTCTCTTCCCTTCTTCTGTACAGATACCGCACCGCATTCTTGCAAGTACTTTATATGTAATGATACGGCCTGCCTGCTCATATCAAACTTATCAGCTAATGCATTAACATTCTGTGATTCATTTGTCAAAGACATTAATATGCCCCTTCTTGTAGGGTCTGCAATGGCATTAAATATATCTCTTCTCATAATTTTAATATTATACGCAAGTAATTGCTTGCAAATGTATGTGAAAGTATTTACTTGCGCAATAATTTAGAAAATAATTTTGTAGTAGATAAAGTTGGGATTATAAGTTGACTATAGTTCTTTGTTCTAGGTCAATCCATAGATTGAGTCTTTTAGTTTAAGTCAAATAATTAATTTTTTGAAATCTTCAATTATGTTTAGAGCTTCGCGATCAATTTTACCGTTTTCAACCCAAGCATGTATATCACCTAAATAATTCATGCCAAGGTAATCGGCAGATGCTATAAATGGCATTTCAAACCCTTTTTTTAAGTCATTAGCATTGCTAATGCTAATCATTGCCATGTCTTTTCCTCGTAATTGCCTGCCTAAATTTTTCTTGTAATGCAAAAGATCAGATATCCTGTCAAAGAAAACTTTCATAGGCCCGCTCATTGAATACCAATATACGGGTGTAGCAAAAACCAATGTATCATATTTAGCTATGATATTTTTCAGTAATGGTATGAAATCATCGTTAGCGTTCTTAAATTCATAGTCAAAATGGCCAATTTGATAGTGTTTTAGATCAATGATGTCAAAATTATCATTGTTGTTTAATTGTTTAACAACGAGCTGCGTATCGCCATTGCTTCTTGCGCTTCCTTTAATTATTACCGTTTTATTTTTCATATTGTTAAATAACAACTTTTAAAGTTTCAATACTTTGAAAAAGTATAGATATTTCTAATAGAAGAAATGCTTTTATTTATATCTTTAGCCATCATTTTTTTGATTATGAGCACAGACAACTATAAAGTTTCAGGGAAAGTAGTTTTAAAGAAAATTGCTACGAAAGAAGTTAAAGAATCTGCTAAAAAGAAATTAAAAGACCTTCGTAAAGAATTAAGTGAATTACAAGATACTATGTATGCACATGGTAAGTATAGTATGTTGGTTTGTTTGCAAGGGATGGATTCTGCTGGTAAAGATAGTTTAATACGAGAGGTGTTTAAAGATGTAAATGCTAGAGGAGTGGTTGTACACAGTTTTAAAGTACCAACAGATAAAGAACTTAGACACGACTATTTATGGCGTCATTATATCGCTTTGCCAGAAAGAGGTAAAATAGGTGTATTCAATAGAACACATTATGAAAATGTATTGGTAACTCGTGTTCACCCTGAATATATTTTAGGAGAGAATATCCCAACAATAAAAAGTGTAAAAGACATAGATGATACTTTTTATCATAACCGGATGGAGCAGATCAATAATTTTGAAAAGCATATTGCAGCTAATGGCACTATCGTTTTAAAGTTCTTTTTGCACCTATCAAAAGAAGAACAAGCTTATCGTTTATTACGTAGAATTAATCTCAAAGAAAAGAATTGGAAATTCTCTAGAGGTGACCTAAAAGAACGAAAGTTATGGAAGGAATACCAAGAATGCTATGAAGATTTATTAAATAGAACTTCTAAAGAGCATGCGCCATGGTATATAGTTCCAGCTGATGACAAGCCTACAGCAAGGTATATCGTAGCCAAAACGATTATAGAAACATTAAGACAATATAAAGATATTAAAGAACCCGAACTGGACGCCGAAACTAAAAGTAAATTAACCGATTTTAAGGCACAGTTAGAAAAAGAATTGTAAGATATACTTCTTAGGAGTAATTAATTTAGAAACAACCAACATTTGTTGATATAATTTATGAAAAAAATAATCACACTTCTGCTCTTGATTTTTTGTTTAACGCTTACGGCACAAACGAACTACACGAAAGACTCCACTGAGATTAGAAAAATATTTAATAAAGTACTTGTTGATGGGAAAAGTTACGAATGGCTTCGACATCTCTCAAAAAAAATAGGACATCGACTTTCTGGTTCAGAAGGTGATAAAAAAGCAGTGGCATGGGGGAAAACCGAACTTGAAAAACTAGGTTTAGACAACGTTTGGCTTCAACCTGTTACAGTTCCTCATTGGGTTCGTGGCGCTAAAGAAGAAGCGTATGTTGAATTGAAAAACGCGAAATTCAAAGTACCAATCTTGGCTTTAGGTGGCTCTGTTGCCACCCCTAATGAAGGTATTTTAGCAGAGGTAGTAGAAGTGCAGAGCCTAAAAGAAGTAGAAGAATTAGGTGATAAGGTAAAAGGGAAAATTGTCTTTTACAATCGCCCAATGCCAGCTGATAAGATAGAAACGATGAAGGCTTATGGAGCTAGTGTTAATCAACGCTATAGCGGCGCTCGGGTAGCGGGAAAATATGGAGCCGCAGGAGCAATAGTACGTTCAATGAATTTGAGGCTTGATGACTATCCTCATACCGGTGTAATGAGCTACGGAGATAACCCTGAAAACCAAAGGATACCTACAGCGGCGATTAGTACCAATGGAGCCGAAATATTGAGTAAACTCCTTAAGAATAAAACTATGGAAGTAAAATTCAGGTTTAAAATGAGCTGTCAAACCTTACCAGATGCACAATCATATAACGTAATTGGAGAGATCAAAGGGTCAGAATTTCCTGATGAAATTATTGTTGTTGGTGGGCATCTCGATTCTTGGGATGTCGGTGATGGATCTCATGATGATGGAGCAGGTATAGTTCAATCAATGGAGGTAGTACGCTTATTTAGAGAGCTAAAAATTAGACCTAAAAGAACAATTAGAGTAGTGCTATTTGCGAATGAGGAGAATGGCTTAGGTGGTGGAAAGGAGTATGCTAGAGTTGCCGAAGAGAAAGGCGAAAAGCATATTGTAGCATTAGAATCTGATTCAGGAGGATTTACACCTCGTGGTTTTGGGTTTACTTGTAATGATAGCAATTATCAACAAGTTTTAAGTTGGACGCCTCTATTTAAACATTATAATTTACATATTTTTGATCGTGGTGGAGGTGGAGCCGATATAGGGCCACTAAAAAAGGATGGAAATGTTATATTAGGTCTACGTCCAGATTCACAACGTTACTTTGATTATCATCATACCGCAATAGATACTTTTGATAAAGTAAATAAACGTGAGTTGGAATTAGGCGCAGCGTCAATGGCCTCTATTATTTACTTGTTTGATACTTACGGAATAAAATAATTAATGAGCTATCCCAAAGACGAGCTTGCGCAGTTAGTAATTGCGCACTGTGCAGCCTACCAGATTGAAGATGTTATAATTTCTCCAGGTTCTCGTAATGCGCCTTTAACAGTTGGTTTTACGAATCACCCAAATATAAAAACGTATAGTATAGCAGACGAGCGTTGCGCAGCTTTTTTTGCATTGGGCATTGCACAACAAAAAAGAAAACCTACTGCTGTGGTATGCACTTCAGGTTCAGCATTATTGAATTATTATCCAGCTTTAGCCGAGGCTTTTTATAGTGATATTCCTTTGGTTATAATTTCTGCTGACCGCCCCAAACATTTAATTGATATTGGAGATGGTCAGACCATTAGGCAAGAAAATGTATTTAATAATCATTCATTATTTAACGCCAATTTAATAGCTAATGCAGATCAAAGTAAGCACAACGCATTACTATTGCAAGATGCTTTAAAAACAGCTATTAATAAAAAAGGCCCGGTGCACATCAATGTTCCATTTGATGAACCTTTGTATGAAACAGTTGAGGAGTTATCTTTTGATGTTTTACCTGAGAAGAGTAGTGTAACTTACGATTCAATAAATGAATTGCACAAGTTTGCAACAGTTTGGAATGAAAGTCAACGGAAAATGATATTAATTGGCACAAATTTTCCTAATCCAGAATTACAAAAGCAGCTTGATTATTTTACTGATAAGGAATCAGTAATAGTTTTAACAGAAACCACCTCTAATGTTGCGAACTCAAAATTTATTAATAGTATTGATAAGGTCATTTTACCACTAGATAATATCGAACTTGAAAAACTGCAACCAGAAATCCTACTAACTTTTGGGGGACTGATTGTTTCGAAAAAAGTAAAGCAATTTTTAAGAAGTTTCAAGCCAAAGTATCATTGGCACGTTGATACTAAGAAAGCTTTGAATACGTACAATAGCTTAAACCAGCATTTTAAAGTTGCACCTATTGACTTTTTTAGGCAATTCAATCCGCTTATAAAAATAACAAAGAATGGTGAGTATCAACAAAGCTGGCTACGGTTAAAAGATATTAGAAATCAAAAACACCACCAATATTTAGACACAATTGAATTCTCAGATCTAAAAGTATTCGATTATGTTTTAAACACTTTACCCAATAATATACAATTGCAATTGGGTAATAGTTCAGTGGTGCGTTATTCTCAGTTGTTTGACCTCAATAGTACGTTAAAAGTATTTTGTAACCGGGGTACAAGTGGGATAGATGGTAGTACATCTACGGCAATAGGTGCTTCATTACCCATTAATGAACAAACAGTACTTATTACTGGTGATATTAGCTTTTTTTATGATAGTAATGCATTGTGGAATAGCCATATTAGAAATGATTTTAGAATTATTCTTATTAATAATTCTGGAGGCGGAATTTTTCGTTTTATACCAGGCCCTCAATCTACTAATGCTCTAGATTATTTTGAAACACCACATAATTTGAACGCCTCACACCTATGTACGATGTTCGGGTTTGATTACGAGAATGCGGTTAACATTACAGACTTAAAAGATAAACTCAAGGACTTTTATGAACTTACTGATCAACCAAAATTACTAGAGATTATTACACCTAGAGAAAGTAATGATCAAATTCTTAAAGAATATTTTAACTACATCAAATAAAAAAAGCCTGAGAAAAACTCAGGCTTTAAATTTATATCTAAAATAAGTTTAGAACATTTCTCTCTCAGCAAAATGAAATGCACCTTCAATCGCTGCATTTTCATCACTGTCAGAACCATGAACTGCATTTTCGCTGATAGACTCAGCAAACATTTTTCTAATTGTTCCTTCAGCAGCTTCAGCTGGATTTGTAGCTCCAATTAAAGCTCTAAAATCCTCAACAGCGTTATCTTTTTCTAAAATCGCCGCTACAATAGGTCCTCTTGTCATGTATTGTACTAACTCTCCAAAGAATGGACGCTCTTTATGAATTGCGTAAAATGTTTCAGCATCCCTTTGCGTCATTTGTGTTAGTTTCATCGCTACAATTCTAAAACCTGCAGCATTTATTTTTTCTAAAATTGCTCCTATATTACCCTTTTCTACAGAATCAGGTTTAAGCATAGTAAATGTTCTATTTGTTGCCATTTTGTCTTTTGTAAAATTTGCTGCAAAAATAGATTATTTTATTGATTGCCAAAATTATCTATATGTTAATATTTTAGGCGCAAACATGGTAACTAAAAACAGCGAAAACAGAATTTAATTTATTGTATATTCGCAATCGATGAATGAACAGCAGATTAATGAGTTAAAGCAATTACTTTCTCATTCAAAAGAAATTGCAATTATACCGCATAGAAATCCTGATGGAGATGCCTACGGTTCATGTTTGGCATTATACCATTATCTAAAAAGAAATGAACATTCGGTTTCTATTATTTCACCAAATGATGCTCCAGATTTTTTAAAATGGTTACCCGGAGCTGATGATATCATTATTTTTGAAGAAGACGAGGCAAATGCTGCCGAGCTTATAAATAATGCGACCTTAATTTTCACACTTGATTTTAATGCTCTCCACCGTGTTGGAGCAGCAATGCAACAATCGCTTGAAAATACCGATGCAACATTTATAATGATCGATCATCATGAACAGCCAGATGCATATGCTAAGATTACATATTCAGATAGCTCTATGTCTTCAACATGTGAAATGATATATCATTTATTTGATAAACTAAATGTTCTTGATCAAATTGATGATGTTATTGCGACTTGCATATATTCAGGCATTTTAACCGATACAGGATCCTTTAAGTTTCCATTAACAACTAAGGTTACAATGAATATTGCAGCTGATTTGATGAGTAGAGGTATTGATCATACAAGAATACATAACAATCTTTATGATACAAACTCCTATAATAGATTACAACTGTTAGGTACAGCTTTAAAAAATCTACGTACCGTCAACAACTGTAGAGCTGCATATATAACACTTTCGCAACAAGAAATGAGTCGGCATAATTTTAAGAAAGGCGATACCGAAGGGTTTGTAAATTATGGATTATCATTAAAAGGAATTGTTTTAGCAGTAATTTTTATTGAAGATCAAAAACAAGGTATAGTTAAAATATCATTCAGATCTAAAGGGAAATTTTCGGTGAATAAATTTGCAAGAAATCATTTTAATGGAGGAGGTCATGACAATGCCGCGGGAGGAAGAAGCGAATTGAGCTTAAAAGAAACGGTAGAGAAGTTTTTAAATACAATTCATCAATATAAAACTGAATTACAAAAATCTTATGAAGAATAGCCTAATTTTATTGGTAACGTTACTGGTTGTTGCTTGTGGAATACCCGAACCGAGGAAACCAATTAGTCGTAAAACTTCAACCTTTTTAAAAGAATCTATTGAACGAAATAAGACTATTAATAAGGCTGAAGAAAATGAGTTAAAACGTTTAATGGATTTAGATTCTTTGAATCAATATATAGCATCTCCAACGGGATTTTGGTATTATTATCAGACCAAAGACTCTATCTCTGGTAAATTTCCTGTAAAAGGAGATGAGGTTATTTATGAATATGAAATAGCCGATATATATGGTGCACAAATTTACACTAAAGAAGATCTGGGAGAGCGTAATTATTTGGTAGATAAGGAAGAATTAATAACGGGTTTACAAGATGGTATAAAGTTAATGAAAGAAGGGGAAACAGTTGTTTTTTTGTTTCCATCATATAAGGCATATGGTTATGCCGGTTATCAGAAAATAGGAGGTAATCAACCATTACGCTATACAGTAACGCTAAAAAAGATTCAGAATAAACAATAAAGAGATAATGCGATTTTTAAATTTAATTTTAGTAGTCTTTATAATAACTTTTACTTCATGTAAAACTGTAAAGTATAAAGACCTATCTAACGGGTTATATGCCGATATTGAAACCACTAAAGGCGATATTTTACTTTCTTTAGAATATAAAGATGTTCCAATAACTACAGCAAATTTTATTTCCTTGGCTGAAGGAAGCAATATGTATGTAGAAGATAAATATAAAGGAAAACCTTTTTATGATGGACTTACCTTTCATAGAGTGGTACCAAACTTTATGATCCAAGGAGGTGACCCTAATGGAAATGGATCAGGTGGACCCGGATATAAGTTTGAAAATGAGCATCCCAAAAAGGCAGATAGCACAGAACTTTTTCTTTTTGATAAGGCTGGAGTATTAGCTATGGCCAATGCTGGTAGAAATACCAATGGAAGTCAGTTTTTTATTACACATGTAGAATATCCAAGCCTCAATGGTGATTATACCATTTTCGGACAGGTGATGGAAGGACAAAATGTGGTCGATAGCATTGCTGTAGGTGATAAAATGAATCATATTAATATCATTAGAGTAGGTAAGGAGGCCAAAAAATTTGATGCACCTTTGGTGTTTGCTAATTATTTTAAAGGTTTAGAAGAGCAAACAAGATTAAAGAACGAAGCGATTGCAAAAGCAAAGGAAGCTTTTTTAAAGGTCGTTGAAGAGAATAAAGCGAAAGCGAAAGAATTGCCTTCTGGACTAAAAATGATTATCACTAAAGAGGGATCTGGCGTAAAACCCAAAAAAGGCACCAACGTACGTATAAATTATGCCGGATATTTCACTGATGGAAATTTGTTTGATACCAGTTATATGGAATTAGCAAAGAAAATGAATAAGTACAATAAGCGTAAAGAAATGATGGGTGCTTACAACCCTTTTACAATGGTGTATAGTGAAGAAGCAACTTTAGTGCCTGGCTTTAGAGAAGGAATGCTTAATATGAATTATGGAGATAAGGCAATGTTATTTATTCCATCTCATTTAGGTTATGGTTCACAAGGAGCCGGACCCATACCTCCAAATACCAATTTGATATTTGAGATTGAGGTCGTAGATGAAAAGTCAGAATAAGAAAATGCTTGCTTAGATAAGGTAAGAGCTTACAATTAAACATTAAAAAACGGGCTTAGTGCTCGTTTTTTTTATGATAAATGGCTAATAAGACTTTTGCTGCCTCAAAGGGCGTAATTTTATCCTTGTCAAGAAGTTCTAACTGCTTCTCTAATTCCTTCTTTATTTGAGGATTATTATAAAATTGATCTCTTAACTGTTGATTGATTGTTTCTAATAGCCAGTATTTGTTCTGATTATTCCTTTTTTGATTGAAATAGTTGTTGCTTTTAGTAAGAGACAAATATTCTTCAATAATCTGCCATACTGTGTCAATACTTTCATCGTGTAGGGCACTACAAGTTGCCACTTTGGGTTGCCAAGAGCTATCTTTAAGAGGATATAAATGCAGAGCCCGTGCAAATTCTGTTTTCGCCAACTTCGCCGCTTTTACATTATCTCCATCGGCTTTGTTGATAATTATAGCATCTGCCATTTCTATAATACCACGCTTTATTCCCTGTAATTCATCACCAGCACCTGCTAACTTTAACAATAAGAAGAAATCCACCATAGAGTGTACTGCCGTCTCACTTTGCCCAACGCCAACAGTTTCGATAATAATGGCATCATATCCGGCGGCTTCGCAAAGAATAATAGTTTCTCGTGTTTTTTGAGCTACTCCACCTAAAGATTCACCAGAAGGCGAGGGTCTAATAAAGGCATTTTCATCTTTTACCAAGGCTTCCATACGTGTTTTATCGCCTAGTATGCTTCCCTTATTTATAGAACTACTTGGGTCTACGGCAAGTACAGCAACTTTTTTTCCTAACCTGGTTAGATGCTTCCCAAAAGCTTCGATAAATGTACTTTTTCCAACCCCTGGTACGCCAGTAATACCTATTCTAATAGAATTATTTGCATGAGGTAAACAATTCGTAATAATTTGAGATGCTTGAAGCTGATGTTTTGTATTTGTACTTTCAATTAAGGTAATGGCTCTACTTAAATAAGTTCGATCCCCTTTTAAAATGTGCTTTACAAACTCTTTGGTGTCAGGTAGCTTATTTCTGCTTAATTTTATCTTATTAACAGACGATACATCAACAGATTTAGGAGGTTCAATACCTTCTAATTCATGCAATGCACTTTTATGTTTTTTAGGTTTATTCATGTAGCTCTACTCGAATATTCAGCTTTCTGTATAGCTGATAAAATGTAAATTTAGAATAATTTTTTAGCAAAGTGCAACGCTTACAATAAATTGTCGTATTTAAAATAGAATCAAAAATAAAACATGAGCCAAACTAAATTTTTGCAATCACGTTTAATTGCAGAATGCAAGAAAAATAATAAAAAAGCCCAGCTGCAATTATATGATATGTATTGTAAGGCGATGTATAATACGGCTTTCAATTTTGTAAAAGATGAGGCTATAGCTGAAGATATGACACAAGAAGCATTCATTAAGGCTTTTTATAACATAAGCGGTTTTAGTGGAGAAGTATCATTTGGAGCATGGTTAAAGAGAATTGTAATTAATAATTGCCTTGATTGGTTAAAACGCCGTAAGCTTACAATTGTGTCAATGAATAATCAAAAAATACAGATAGCAGATGAAGAAAATTGGGAGGTCGATGACAATACAACCATTGAGAATATTAAGCAAGCGATTCATCAATTACCTGAAAAGTATAAAGTGGTAGTGAAGCTATTTTTATTAGAAGGATACGATCATCAGGAGATTTCACAGATATTAAATATATCTGAGGTTTCATCACGATCACAACTTCATAGAGGAAAAAACAAATTAAAAGAACTTTTAAAACAATATAATTATGCCTAAAGATATTAGAGAGATTTTAAAGGATGCCGAGCAGCACGAGTTAGAGCTTCCAAAAAATCATAGAGCTCGTTTTGAAGATAGGCTTACAGAATTACATAAGCCTAAAAAGAATGCTACTTTCTTCTTTTTGAAAATTGCGGCTTCTTTGTTAGTGCTCATCAGCTTAGGATATTTTGCTTTAAAAGGAAATATAGCATCTGTTGAAACGCCTGAAGAAGACCTAACAGAAATAAAATTCACAAGCCTTAGTAGTGTGTCTCCAGAAATGCAAAAGGTAGAAAATTACTACCTCACAGCTATCAGTTATGAGCTAGCTGGCCTAGAAGAAACTCCGGAGAATAAGAAATTACTCGATGATTATCTTGAAAAAATTGGTAAACTAGATGATGATTACCAACGACTAAATAAAGAATTGGCCGAAAAAGGAATTAACGAAAAAACAATTAATGCTTTAATAACCAATCTACAACTACGATTACAATTATTATTACAGTTAAAAGACCAGTTACAAGAATTACAAACAGCAAACACTATAAAAAATGAAGACAGTACGATATAATTTAATTATTGCTTTTACCTTTTTACTTGCATTTACTACATATGCTCAAAAGAAAGAAAAAAGCTTTAAAGAACGATTTATAGTAAAACCAGATGTAGTTATTGATATCAATACGAAGTATACAGATATTGAAATTGAAACCTGGGATAAAAATGAAGTAGTTGTTGAAGCTTTTATGAAGGTAGAGGGTGAAGAAATAAATGAAGAAATGCGCGCTAAGTTTTATGATCAATGGGATTTTGAAGCTTTTGGGAATAAAGATAAAGTGCGAATTAAATCAGGAACCAGTAGCTATATTGATATACATTCTATTGACTTCGATGCTCCAAATTATGACGTTATTGTTGCTGAATCATTGGCAAATGTTAGAGATAACTTGAAATTTGTAATACCAGAAATCTCAATTGCCAGTTTAGAGTTATTGGACTCTTTAGATTTTGTAATGCCAGATATTGAATTACCACCGCTGCCCGATATTGATCCTATAATTATAGATATAGAAGACATTAGAGATGATCTAATGATAATTGAAAGATTTGATTTTGATAAGTATAAAAAAGACAAAGGGTATTTAAAAGAGTGGAAAGAGCGTAATAAGGAAGCTTTAAAAGGAGCTAATATTAAAATCGGTAGAAATTCTATATCAATATCAACAGACAGAGATGATCTTTCAAAAGAAGAATTGGAGCGTCGACAAAGAGAAATTGAGAAGAGAATGGAAGAGCGCGAAAAACGCCATGAAGAACGTATGAAAAAGCATGAAGAACGTATGGAGAAGCGTATGAAAGAACGAGAAAAGCTTATGAAGAAGAGAGAAGCAGAACGAAAACTGGCTTTAGTAAAGCGTCAAGAAGTTATGGAAAAGAGAAAGAAAGAATTAGCAAAGCACAGGGCTGAAGCAAGTAAGATCTTAAAAAAGAGAGAGCGATTAAAAATAAAAAAGCTGATTAAAATAAAAGCTCCTAAAGATGCCAAATTTAACATGAATGTCCGTTACGGCTCAATGAGCTTTCCCAAATAATTAATTAGAAAATTAACCAAAAAGAACCGCTATCTATTGAAACCAATTCAGTATCTAGCGGTTTTTACTTTAATTACTCCACATAGATAAACTTTTGCACTGAAACAGGAGTTCCCTTTTGAGTAAATCCTTCAACGCTAATTTCATAGGTTCCTTTTTCATCAGAAGTATAAAAAGCTAAAGTCTGCTCTTTTTTATTGATCTTTAAATTAGGCTCCCAAAGTAGTTGATCTCTATAATCAGGTATTCTTTTATAGCTATTTGAATTAGTTGAATAATCTGGTGAATAATATCTCTTTAAAGAGGTTGGTTTAAATAATTCAATTGCTTTTCCATTAGTAGCACTTTTGAAGTTTTTGTTTTTAGTCTCAACAGCAATGATGCCTTCGAAAATGTGAGGGCCATAAATATATTGATCTCTAATAACACTAATCTTATTTATCTTGTTGGCGTCATAAGATAAGATTTCATCATGATCTTGAACCAAAATACCATCTACCAATAAAAGACTAGGAAGATCAAAATCTAATGATTTAAAATTACGTCTAATTTTAAACTGATGTTTATCCCCTTTTCTTGCTATCCAGGCATTTTCTATTACCTCTACAAAGGTTTCTTTTAATGTTGGAAATCTTTTATAATCATCTAGATAATAAGCGCTACCTATTGAACCGTAGAAAGGCTCATTTATGGCATTCATTTTAATAGAATCTTTTTTAACATTGCTGTAGGAGTTCTCTATTTGGTTGTTTATGCTCTTAGACAGAATAATATCTTTATCTTTTTTATTGATGTAATATCTCTTAAAATTAAATTGACTGTAGTCAATCGGACTTTCTTCTGGGATTAATATTTCATAATCGTCAGTGGTGTTACCAACAATTTGAATTAAGGCAGTAGTGTTTTCGTATCGCTCTTTTAAGTTAAAAAAGAAAGTACCTTCTTCATTCGTTCCTGCAATTTTAAATATTGGCTTTTCATCAGGAATTGAAAGTGCAACTTTAATATTGGAAGCCGGAGTGTTCGTTTTACTATGAATTACTTTTCCTCTAATAAGTTCTCCTCTAAACTCCGGAATAAAGAAGCCCCCTTTTGCACTAGAATTCTTAGTCGAACTATATAAGTTTGCAAAATTTGTACTTGATAGTTTTTCCGCTGTTTTAACAGGATATTTCTTCTTAATAGAAATAGAATAATCACCAAAAGAGTTTTGACCCTGCATTGCGTTTATTTTTAAAGCAACTTTTTCTCTTGATTTAACTTGATCTGTTTTAACTTGTATTGAAAGAAATTCTTGCTTATTTTTTTTTAGTTCATCTAGCTTTAAACCCTTTTCATTATTAGCAACACTCGTTGTATCAAGAATTTTTGATTGATCATCATGAAAAGGATTAACTATAAGTATGTCATTTTCAAAGAATAGATTTTTATTTCTCATGAGTTTGGTATAACTAATGAGTTTGTAATTGCCAGACTTTAACGAAGTTGGCACATAAAAATCACCGTAACCTTCACCATTTTCCAATCGTACTTTATGCTTAAGTAAAGATTTTTTTTCTTCGCTAACGAGTTCTACATAAGCTACTTTACTTAAATTACTGAGTTGTTTTGTTTCTGAGTTGATACAATAGATTTTATAGTAAAGTGGTTCACCCGAAACCAGAAAAGTAGTATTTATATGAACGAAAATCTTTTCTTGGGGTATGTTATTGATGTTTACAGTTGATTGGCTAAAACAATGTGCTTTAATCACTAAAAGTAAAAATAGAATAATGGCTTTTTTCATAATGTTCTTTATTAATCAATCCAAAAATCAGGTTTAATATTTGTTCCCAAAACCGTACAATCACTACATGCACGCTTAACTAGATGAAATGGATTTATTTTACTAAGTTCTCCTGAGAAAAATTCAAAATTGAGATCGTAAACTTCATATTCACCAGTGTTTAACATTTCAAGCAATGGTGAAACCTCAGGATTATTCGGGTCTGTTAAAAGTGGTATCACAGGTTCTTCACATTCAACAAAGAATGCTGGTTTATTTTCATTTGGAAAAACATCTCTGTAATTAAAGAATAACCTTTTGGTTGAAACAGAGGCAATCTCCAAATAGCCCAATACTTTTTCATCCGGATTTGTTTCAGAAACAATATTTCCGTTTAAAAAACCGGGCTGATTCTCGGTAAATACACTTTCAGAGCTCGAAAATTCATTAAACGTTTCATAATATAGAAAGGCTTCGAGAGATTGTGTGTATTGTTTTACAAGTATACTATATCGATCTCTAATTATGGAAGCATTTTTTCTTATAAATCTTACTGGAAACTTAGTAACTCGACTTTCGGTTAAACTATTGGTTTGAGTTTGAATAATACTGTTACTGAAAATGTTGTTAAAACATACTCTCTCCTCATCTGATCTCTGACCAAAATCCACATCAAAAGGAGGTGAATCAGATAGTATTATTGCTTCATGTGGACTCCAAAAAGGTGGATTAATTCTATAAGTTTCCTCTAGCTCATAACGATAGTATTTTGCGTTCCCAGTAGGGTCAAAACTATCAACCAATATTTCAACGCCTTCCTCACCTTCAGAATTTTCCGCTTTCGTATAAGTAACATCTGTAATTTGCGATGAATTGCTTGGTAACATCACTTCCGTAGAAGTATAAGATGTATTGTTCGTAGTACTAACCTTTAATGTATATGTTCTTCCAGATTGAATGGCAAATTCATTCGAAGAAATATAAGTTCCAGGATCTGCTTCTTCAAAAAGATATTCGTTATTTAAATCGTCAATCAATCTAACACTTGCCCCGGATTCAAAGGGTTGTTCTTGATTAAATCTAAAAGTTCTGGACAGTTTTATTTCATGAAATTTAAACTCGTCAGTAAGTGTTGCTTCAACAACTAATATGTCTTCGAAAGTAATGTCTTCTGGTACAAATTCTTCGACACAGCTCATCAAAAGGAATAGTAATAAAAGTCTAGTGTAACTAAACCTTATTGCTTTTGATGTTATTCTATTGCTTTTCACCATTTCTTTAATTAATCAATCCAAAAATCGGGTCTAACATTGCTTCCATAAAATGTACAATCACCACATTCTATATTTACTACTTCATATGGAGGATTTTCAACGGGATTACCAAAAAAATCTTCATTTATAAATAAATAGGTAACCTTATTTTCCTTTAAAAGGTCAATCAAAGGCGAAGCACTTGGATCATCAGGATCGGTTAACCAAGGTTTCGAAGTTTCACAAGGTGAAAAATAAGGCAATATATTTTCTCCAGGGAATGCCTCTCGATAATTTATAAATAATCTTTTTGTTGATACCGAAGAAACTTCAAAATAGCCAATAACCTTTTCAAGTGGGTTTGAATCAGAAAATATATTTCCATTTAAGAATCCTGGTTGATTTTCCGTAAATACACTTTCAGAATTAGAAAATTCGTCTAATGTTTTAAAATAGGTAAATGCCTCTAAACTTTGCACGAACTGCTTAACCAAGATACTATATCGATCTCTAATTATTGAATCTGTTTTAAAGATAAATTTTACTGGGAATTTAGTAACTCTATCTTCGCTAAGTTCTACGGTTTGGGTTTGTATGATACTTTGGTCATCTATAGTAGTTTTATAGCAAACTCTTTTTTCTCTAGTAAGTGGTCTATTACCAACTTTAAAAGGTGGAGTATCAGAAATTATAAAAATCTCTTGAGTTCCAAAACCTTGTGGTGCTATTATTCTTTGTGTTTCCTCAAATTCATATCTGTAATATTTTCCATTACCGGAAGGGTCAAAACTATCCACAAGGATTTCAATACCTTCATCACCTTCAGAATTTTCTGCTTTTGCATAGGTAACATCTGTAATTTGCGCAGTATTACTTGGTAGCATTACTTCAGAAGAAGAATAAGAGTTATTATTTCTTGTGGTAATTTTTAACGAATAAGTTCTTTGTGGTTGAATGGCAAACTCACCAGAAGATGTATAAGTACCGGGAGCAGTTTCAATAAATACAAATTTATTGTTTAAATCATCAACTAGTCTAACATTAGCTCCAGTTTCAAATGGTTGTTCTTCATTAAATCTGAAAGTTCTCGATAGTTTTATTTCATGAAATTTAAACTCGTTGGTAAGGGTGCCTTCTACAACTAGAATATCTTCAAAAGTGATGTCCTCAGGCACGAATTCTTCCACACAACTAACTAAAAATAATGACAATAACAGCAACAGTTTAGTATACCTAAACCTTTTGAAAATTGACATTATTTTTTTGCTATTCATGAAATTTTGTTATTAATCAATCCAAAAATCTGGTCTTATATTAGTGCCATAAACTGTGCAATCACCACATTCTCTATTTGTCATTAGAAACGGTCCTGGGCGTTCTCTACTTGGAGCAGAATTTCTTTCAATAAATGTGATTAAATTTAACTTAATATTGTTAATCAAAGGAGACGAAAATGGGCTGGTTGGATTTATTAATTCAGGAGCAACCAGTACACAATCTGTAAAATAAGGAGCACGACCTTCACCGGGATATATCTCTTCAAATCGAGTGAATACTCTTTTTGAAGTAAATGATGTTACCTCAAAATAACCGATAACCTTTACATCAGGGTTATTTGGTGTTATATTACCATCTAAAAAACCGGGTTGATTTTCGGTAAATAAACTTTCAGATGAAGAAAATTCATTCAATGTTTTATAAAAATTAAAGGCTTCAATAGATTGCACATATTGTTTGACCAAAATGCTATATCGATCTCTTAAGAATGGACTTTCCTTAGATATAAATTTTAAAGGAAATTCTGTCACTCTATCTTCCATAAAACTGTTTGTTTCGATTTGTATAATATCGGTACTTGTAATGGTATTATAACAAATCCTCTCTTCCCGCGTTCTTGGAGCTGTATCAACTTCAAACGGTGGTACATCAGAAATTACGATAGCCTTATCAGGTCTCCATAAAGGAGCAACTATCTGATAAGTTTCTTCAAATTCATATCTATAAAACTTAGAGTTTCTACTTGGGTCAAAGCTCGATATAACAATATTCACACCTTCATCACCTAGATTATTTGTACCAGTTGAAAAACTAATATCTCCTAATTGAGATGTACTACTTGGTAGTGCCTCGGTTTGTGAAGTATAAGCTTCATTATCTTTAGTAACAACTTCTAATCGATACGATTTACCGGGTTCTGCACTAAATTCACTAATAGACTTGTAAACACCTGGTTCACTTTGATAAAAGTCAATGACATTTTCTTGATCGTCGATAACTTTAACAATAGCCTCATTTTCTAATTCTAGTTCTTCCTCAAACCTGAAAGTTCTTGATAAGTGTACTTCATGCTGTTTGAACTCATTACTTATAGACGCGTCAATTACTAAGATACTTTCAAAAGTAACTGTTTCGGGTACAAACTCTTCAACGCAACTGCTAAGCAATACCACTATAAAAGCCAATAAGTTTTTATATAATCTAGTACTCATTGAATTAGAATCTGAAATTATAAGTAATTGTAGGAACAGGAATTGAAAATATGGAGCTTTGATACGCCTTTATCTGACCATTTTCGGTAACAAAAAATACAGAATATGGATTATTTCTTCCTAAAACATTGTAAATAGAAATATTCCAAAAACTATGTGCAAATTTCTTGATCTTATGATTCCCTTCAATATTTAAACCAATGTCCAATCTATAGTAATCTGGAATTCTAAACTTATTTCTATCACTATAAACAACTTGTTCCGCTCCATTGAAGATATAACTACCAATCGGATAGGTAACCGGCCTTCCGGTTTGATAATTAAAATTGGCAGAAAGGCTAAAACGCTTCGTTAATTTATAATTTGCTACCAAATTTACGTCGTGAGGTTTGTCAAAATTAGACGGGAAAAACTCACCGTTATTAATTCTCTCTTCGGCGAACTCACCATCAAGCTTATTAAATGATCTTGAGTAACTGTAACCTAACCAGCCATTTAGTCTGCCCTTATTCTTTTTGATTAAAAATTCAACACCATAGGCTTTACCTTCGCCTTGCAATACTTCAGCTTCTATGGTCTCATTAAGTAATAGATTTGCTCCTACCTTATAGTCTAAGATGTTTTTGGTTTTTTTATAATAACCCTCAAGGCTTAGCTCATATTTATTGCCTTCTATATTTTTAAATATTCCAAAAGAAACTTGTTGCCCTCTTTGAGGTTTAATATTTAGATCAGAAAGTTTCCAGGTATCGGTTGGAGAAACAGTTGTGTTATTCGATAAGGTATGTATATACTGATAGCTGCTATTATAACCGGCTTTTATTGATAAATCTTCTCCTAGAAAGTATCTCGCGGAAGCTCTAAATTCAGGCCCGCTATATGTTTCAATGACCTCATTATTACCATAATCAACAGTATTTACTAAGGTACTTTCGTTTCGCGGGAAACCTTCTAAATAAACTCTTTGTGTAGATTCACCTAATGAAGCATAAATAGAGTATCTAAAGCCTAAACTTAACAGTAGTTTTTTATTCACTTCAAATTCATCTGAGATAAAAATTGCAGATTCCAAGGCTTTTTCTTTGGGTATAACTAATGGATCTATAATTGATCTGTCATCAAGAGGTTTTATACTTCCAGGATTAACAGAATAGAACTTACTCGAAATACCATAATCAAATTTGTGCTTATCACTCATTAGGTATTTAAACTTAAGCTTTAGCTCTGTTTCATTTATTTTATATCCAAGATCAAAATTACGATCAAAGCCACCTTCATACTCAATATTGAATTTATACTCACTATTAGCTAAAATCAGATCCAGGCTATTTTTTTTGTTGAATCGGTGATTCCAAGAAAGTGTTGCTAAACGATTACTATAACTGTATAACGAATCAGAGGTGATACTGAACTTATCTTTACTAAAATAACCAGTAGCTTTTAAGTCATTGTTTTCATTAATGTTAACATCAAACTTAGTTACAACATCAAAAAATGAAGCTTTACTTCTCTTAAGTTGTTCATCGTCTAGTGATCTTAAGATCCAGTTTGAATAAGTACCTCGACCACCAACAATAACAGATGCTTTTTCCTTAATTATCGGAAGTTCTAGAGTTAAATTACTTGTAACGGGGCCAATCGAAGCCTCGCCCGAAAATTTTTCATTATTTCCTGCTTTTGTTTCAATATCGAATACAGAAGATAATCGCCCTCCAAACTCAGCAGGAACATTTCCTTTGTATATTTTTGCATTTCCAGTTGTAAAAGGGTTAATGGCAGAAAAGATCCCAAAAAAGTGAGATGGATTATAAATAACGCCGTTATCTAATAAGATAAGGTTTTGATCGGTTTTCCCTCCCCGAACATTATATCCTGATGACCCTTCGCCGGCTGTCTTAATTCCGGGTAATGTTGTTGCTACTTTTAAAATATCTCGTTCCCCTAAAATAAGAGGGATATTTTTTATTTCTTCAATTTTTATTTGTGAAACACCTGTAATGGCTTCTTTTACATTTCTATCACCCTCCGCTTCTATGACAAGTTCGTCTAGTAATTCTGAAGATTCGTTTAATTCTAAATTTAGCGTACCATTATTATAAATAATTACTCTCCTTTTAGAATCTTCTATACCTAGCGATTTTGTTTCAATTATGTTTAACCCTGGGGGTAGTTCCAATGAATAAAAACCTCTATTGTTTGTGACGGTATTAATATTTCTATTACTTACATTTAATACCAGATTAGCAATTGGCTCCTTTGAATTTTTTAACCGCACGTAACCGGAGAGCGTATATCTTTTTCTACTAGATGATAAACTCTCTTTACCAATTCTTATGGTTTGAATTCTTGAAGTATTATTTTGAGCGATATCTTCTACAAATAATACGGGCTCATTATTTTCTTCAATTTCCTCACTTTCGGTTTCAAAAAAATCTTTAGGAAGTTTATATCTAATAAGACTATTCTCAGTAAGAATTACCTTTCCATCTTCTGAGACGTAATAATTAATCAATGAATTCTTAAAAAGGTTGTCTAAGACAGATCTTATCGTTGCGCCGTTAAAATTACCCGAAACTCGATTCGTATCAAGCCACTTTTCAACAAAGAAGAATTTATAATTCGTTTTTTTTTCTATGAGTTCAATTACTTCTATTTTTTTAGAATTATCATAGCTTAAAGTGATCTTTTCATTGTTTTGACTTACTAAATTTTGAAAGCAAAAAACAGCGATAATAAGAGGAAATAAAAATTTCATATTTAAAAAGTAAAGACGCTTATTTATTAATTAGAGATTTGTTGAAAAAGTAGTTTCATAAACTCATCTCTGTTATTTCTGTATAGGTAATCTTTGTTAGAGTAGAAGCTATTGATTATTTTTTTCTTTTCAGGAAATAATCTTACTATACTCTTTTTAGAGGTTATTCTATGGTAGTTGTTTTTATAAAAAATAAGATAATACGATTTTTCTTTGAAGCTGTAGTACACCACATCTTTATCTAGATGCTTGTTTCTTTTCTTAAAATATTTTTTATAAAGACTCAATTTGTCATTTTCTAAGAAAACTTGAAAGAAACTGTTGGCGTTAGGTTCAATTCCAGATACTTTAACAAATCGTCTATTATCAATTGAAAACTCTTGAACTTTATCTTTAATTAATTCAATACTTTTTAAATTTTCTCCATTGTAAAGTCTCAGAATTAATTCATCATTGTACAGGTCATATTGCAATTTTACATTGTAATATACTTGATTATCGTAAGTAACATTTCCTTCTAAGAAGTGTGATGATGAATAGTATTTATGATGGCCTTCTTTAGTTTTAAAATGCTCAAAATAAGACTTACCATTACTTAAATCACTGTTTTTAGCATCTGTTAAGTTATCAAACCAATCATAATAGATTTTTTCATTTTGGTTTAATTGCGAGTAAGCATTATTGATTAAAAAGAATGTTAAACTAATTAGCAAAATTTTTTTCATGGTATAAACTTATACATTTTTTTATTAAAAGAAGTACATAATTATAGGATTGGAGAAAAAAATAATTAACATATGTTTTCGATAAAAAAAATTGAACTTAACTTTTTCTTTCTAAATTTGAAAGCTAATTTTTAAATGCTTTATGAAACCATATAAGACCCAGCAAATAAAAATCTATAATTCTTTAACTAATAAAAAAGAAGATTTTATACCATTAACCGAAGGTTATGTTGGTATGTATGTTTGTGGTCCAACAGTATATAGTAACGTACATTTGGGCAATGTGCGTACCTTCATGTCATTTGATATGATTTTCCGGTACTTCAAGCATTTAGGCTATAAAGTGCGCTATGTGCGTAATATTACCGATGCAGGACATTTAGAAAACGATGCAGATGTAGGCGAAGATAGAATTGCAAAAAAAGCTAGATTAGAAGAGTTAGAACCCATGGAAGTGGTACAACAATATACTGTAGACTTTCATGAGGTTTTGAAAGAATTTAATTTTTTACCACCAAGTATTGAGCCTACCGCTACGGGCCATATTGTTGAGCAAATAGAAATTATCAAAACAATTATAGATAAAGGCTTAGCATATGAAGTAAATGGCTCAGTATACTTTAATGTCTTAAAATACAATGAAAATGAACATTATGGTATACTAAGTGGTAGAAATATAGAAGATGCCATTCACAATACCCGTACATTAGATGGTCAATCTGAAAAGAGAAACCCTCAAGATTTCGCACTTTGGAAAAAAGCCCAACCAGAGCATATTATGCGCTGGCCCTCTCCTTGGGGAATTGGCTTTCCTGGCTGGCATTTAGAATGTACAGCAATGAGTACAAAATATTTGGGAGATCAATTTGATATTCATGGAGGGGGAATGGATTTAAAATTCCCACATCATGAATGTGAGATTGCACAAGCGCAAGCTAGCAAAGAAATCTCACCGGTTCGTTATTGGATGCATGGAAATATGTTAACATTAAATGGCAAAAAAATGGCAAAATCTACGGGGAATAATATTTTGCCTGGCGAATTAATTTCGGGAGATAATGCTGTTTTAAGTAAGCCTTTTGCTGCAACTGTAGCCAGATTCTTTATGTTACAAGCTCATTACAGGAGTATTCTAGATTTTTCTAATGATGCATTGGAAGCAGCTGAAAAAGGATATCAACGTTTAATAAATGCTATTAACGAATTAGATAAATTAACGGCTTCAGATACATCATCGATAAATATTTCTGAATGGAAGCAGCAATGCTATGATGCTATGAATGATGATTTTAATACACCAATTTTAATTGCGCATCTATTTGAAGGTGTAAAATATATAAATCAATTGAAAGAGAATAAGGCTACTCTAATTGAAACAGATTTAAAGGAATTTAAAGCTTCTGTTAACGCTTTTGTTTTTGATGTCTTAGGCTTAGAAAATATTTCAATACAAGATAATTCTGATAAATTAACCGGTGTTGTTGAGATGCTTATATCGATGCGTAATGATGCTCGTGCTAATAAAGATTGGGCATTATCAGATAAAATTCGAGATGAGCTGCTAGAAATTGGCATTCAGCTAAAAGATGGTAAAGACGGCACTACCTTTTCGACAAATTGATTAATAATTGAATTATCAGAGCTTATATGTACCTAAACTTTATAATTAATTAAAGGCATTTTTACATATCCGTTTATACTGCTTGTTCGCTTTTACCAAGCTGCGATTTCACCGTACACACCTGCCAGTTGTAGATACACACCTACATGTTCACATTATACAGTTGAGGCTTTGCAAAAACATGGATTAATTAAAGGCGGCTGGTTGGCTATAAAAAGAATAGGGAGTTGTCACCCATGGGGCGGAGAAGGATATGATCCAGTACCAGAACCAAAACAAAACCAAAAACCAAATCAAAAAGAAAATTAGTTACTACTTATAAGTGATAGAATCTTTATTTTATATTTACCACTCAAATTTTTTTTATATGAACTTATTGCTGGCTATTGACTGGAATTTTAATCCTGACCTTTTTAAAATAGGCTCTTTCCCAATAAAATATTACAGTTTAATGTATGTTTTGGCCTTTGTACTTGGTTTGCAAATAATGAAACGTATCTATAAAAAAGATGGTATTTCTTTAGATAAACTAGACTCTCTCTTTATCTATACTATTATTGCAATGCTGATTGGCGCCAGAGTAGGTCATTATGTATTTTATGAAGAAGATTATACACTGGCTGAAGTATTTTTGCCATTTAAGTTGAGCCCTTTTGAATATACCGGTTTTCAAGGCCTTGCAAGTCATGGAGCTACAATTGGTATTATTTTAGCGATGTACTTTTATGGAAAAAAAGTGGTTAAAAAACCCTTATTATGGGTGTTAGACAGAATGGTAATTCCATCGGCATTAGGAGCTATGTTCGTTAGACTAGGAAACTTGTTTAACTCAGAAATTGTTGGTAAGGAAACAGGATCGGGTTTTGGGTTTAAATTTATTAGAAATGATATTAGCGAGTACAAGGCAATGACTATTACAGGTTCTAAAGATGTAGAAAGAGCTTATGACCTCATAGCAAATAGTTCTCGTTTTAAAGAAGTTTTAGCTGAAGTGCCAAATCGATACCCTACACAACTTTATGAAGCATTAGGGTATTTATTGACATTTGCCATTCTATGGTACGTTTATTGGAAAACAGATAAAAAGAAATATATAGGTTTCCTTTTTGGATTATTTATGGTACTGCTTTGGTCTGTTCGATTTATTGTTGAGTTCTTTAAGGAATGGCAGGGTGGAATAGAAGAATGGGTAAACCTTGGAGTTCAATTGAATACCGGGCAATGGCTAAGTATTCCACTTATTTTAATAGGATTATTCTTTATGCTAAGAAACAAGCAAATAAGCAATTAATTATCTAAAAATCAATACGTTAAGTGTTTTAATATATTTTTGCTAACTTCGTTAGTAACTTATTACTAATCAAATACTTAACTTATGAAAGCAAAAAATTACTTTTTGTTAGCAATTTTATTGTTGTCACTTTCAGCCTTTTCGCAGTCCTATACCGTAAACGGAACTGTAACTGATAATAATAATGATCCTTTACCCGGAGTATCTGTTATAATTAAGGGAACTACTCAGGGAACATCCACTGATTTTGATGGGAAATTTACGCTTGAAGTTAACAATGGAGATGTCTTAGTACTAACCTTTGTTGGATTTGAAAGACAAGAGGTGGTAATGGATGGTTCTAGTACTATTTCTATCATTATGAAATCTGGAGTTGAATTAGACGAGGTTGTTGTAATTGGTACTAGAAATCCGAATAGGGTGGCAACCGATACACCAGTTCCCGTTGATGTTTTAGACATTAAAGAATTAACAGATGCTGCTCCGCAGGTTGATGTGAATCAAATACTAAATTATGCGGCACCTTCTTTTACATCGAATACACAAACGATCTCAGATGGTACAGATCATATTGACCCAGCATCTTTAAGAGGGTTAGGACCCGACCAAGTTTTGGTTTTAATAAATGGTAAAAGACGCCATAAAACATCTTTGGTAAATGTAAATGGTACTTTTGGACGTGGTAGTGTAGGTACCGATATGAATGCAATTCCTTCACATGCAATTGACAGAATTGAAATTTTAAGAGATGGTGCTGCTGCACAATACGGATCTGATGCAATAGCAGGGGTTATTAATGTGGTTTTAAAGAAGAGTACAGACTTAAATGTGGTAGTGCACACTGGTGCAAATTTTACAAAAGTAGAAGATGAAATCGCAGGACTTGAAGACAATATAACTGACGGAGAAAGAGCTGGTATCGCTTTAAACTATGGACTGCCAATTGGTGATGATGGAGGATTCGTAAATTTTACGGGATCTTTTGATTTTAGAGGAAGAACGAATAGAATGCTAGAGTGGGAGGGTTCAATTTTTAATCAATATAATTCCATTGAAAGAGTTGCCGCATCTTCCGGCTATGATACATCTTTACTTTTAGATGATGATTTAAGTGATATATTTCAGTTTGCCGGTCAAGCCGGAATAAGCTTAGCAGGTAATGAAACCAGAGAAGAATTACAAGATATTTTAATTAACGATGCAACAACTTCTGAGCTAGCTGCTCGTGGTTTACAGAGAAGTGATTTTAATATGAATGTTGGGCAGTCTGAATTAAGAAATGCTCAGTTTTTTGCGAACCTAAGTATTCCGTTGAGTGAAAATACTGAGATTTATAGTTTCGGTGGTTTAGGATACAGAAATGGTTCAGCAACCGGATTCTACAGGTTGCCTAATCAAAACAGAACGTATACTCCAGCCTATCCTAACGGCTTTTTACCAGAGATAAATACCAATATAATTGATAAATCTTTAGCGGTAGGAATTAAAGGAAAATTGGGGGAATGGAGTTTAGATTTTAGTAACACATTTGGTCGAAATTCGTTTACATTTAACATTCAGAATTCTAGTAATGCATCTTTACAAAACTCGACTCCTTTTGAGGCGAATGCCGGAGGATTTGCTTATACAGAGAATACTATAAACTTTGACGTGAGTAGGTTTTTTGAAGATATTTTATCTGGTTTAAACATAGCTTTTGGTGCTGAGTATAGACTTGAAAATTATGAAATTATTGCTGGCAATGAAAATTCATACGCGCAATATAATACGGTAGGAAATGTTCATGATCCTACAGATCCGAATTCAGAAGTGCCAACAGACTTTTTTGGTCGATCTAGACCTGGAGGAATTCAAGTATTTCCTGGTTTTAGACCAGAAAATGAGCTCGATGAATTTAGAAACTCAGTAGCCGCATATTTTGATGTTGAAGCAGATATCACAGAAGCATTTTTATTAACAGGAGCTGTTAGATATGAGAATTATTCTGATTTCGGAGGCACTTTAAATGGTAAGATATCTACAAGAATTAAAGCAGGAGAAAACTTTAATATTAGAGGAGCATTCCAAACTGGTTTCCGTGCCCCTTCATTACATCAAATACATTTTAATTCAACTTCAACATTATTTGTAGATGGAATACCCTTTGAAGTAGGGGTTTTCCCTAATACATCTAGAATTGCAAGGATCTTGGGTATTGAACAATTAGAAGAAGAAACATCAGTTGGAGGGTCTGTAGGCTTTACAGCTAATATACCATCGGCTAATCTAAAAATTACAGTTGACGGATATCTCGTTAATATTGATGATCGTGTTATTGAAACTGGACAATTTACCGATAATAACGACCCAGAGTTAGCAGTTTTGTTTGCTCAGGCCAATGCAGAGCGTGTAGGATTTTTTGCAAATGCCGTCGATACGAAAACAAGCGGGATAGATATCGTTGTGAACCATAAAGGAGATCTTAGTGAAAACTTAAGTTTAACAAATACGTTAGCTTTTACTTTTTCTGACACAGAGATTGAGGCAATTAATGTTCCTGATGCAATTGCATCTGCAGGCTTAAGTGAAACATTTTTTGACCCAACAAGTAGAATTTATATAGAATCTGCGGTACCAAGAGTAAAAGGTAATTTATCACATAATTTAAAGGTTGGTGAAAAATGGAATTTCTTTTTAAGAAATGCATATTTCGGAGAAGTAACCGAGGCTACTAATAATACACCGGTAGATTATGGAGGAAAAGTGGTAACTGACTTAAGTTTCGGATACAAATTTGGCGAAAATACAAAGCTAACTATTGGAGCTAATAATTTACTCGATGTATATTCAGATCAGGCACCTACTGAGTTTAGGTCATCAGGTAGATTTATTTATTCTAGACGCTCACAACAGTTTGGTACGAATGGTCGCCATTTATTTGCAAGATTAACATTTAGTATAAAATAACTATAAAGGCAATTATAATTTAAGGGTTGCATTTTTTGCAGCCCTTTTAAATTTCTAGTTATGAATAAATTGAATGCTCATATATCCCAATTAAAACCTTCCGCTACTTTGGCTATTAACAGAAGCGTTAAAGAGCAAAGAAGTCAAGGAAATAAAGTTTACCATTTTGGTTTTGGTCAATCTCCTTTTCCTATTTATAATTCTATAATTGATACCCTCAAGCAAAATGCTCACAATAATAACTATATAGAAACTCAAGGTCTTTATGAGCTTAGAGAAACGATTTGCAGATTTTTAAAAGTTCATCAAAATATTGAAGCCCAAACAGAGAACATTTTTATTGGTCCGGGAAGTAAAGAATTGTTATATCAAATTATTCTGATCTTAGAAGCAACTTACCTAATACCAAAAGGGAGCTGGGTTAGCTATGTGCCACAGATTAAATCAAAAAATGGTAAATATGCTATTTTAGAAACGAAGCTTGAGAATAATTTTAAATTAACGGCAAGTGTTTTAAAAGCCTATTGTGATAATAGCGATAAGACTCAAAAAGTGCTCATTTTAAACTCTCCTAATAACCCAACTGGCGCCGTTTACACTGAAAAGGAGCTAAGAGCCATTGCTGAAATTTGTAAAACCCATAATATTATAGTTCTTTCAGATGAAATATATTCTCAGATCAATTTTAATAGTCGTTATTCGCCTAGTATCGCTACATATTACCCTAAAGGGACCATAGTTTTTGGTGGACTTAGCAAAGTGTTTTCTGCTGGAGGCTATCGCTTAGGTTTTATGAGTTTACCAAATGATTTGAAGTACTTACATAAGCCGATATTATCTCTATTTAGTGAAACCTTTAGCGCCGTAGCTGCACCTATACAATATGCTGCCATTGAAGCCTATTTAATGAGACCCGAACTATCTAATTATATTAATGCCTGTACCGAACTACTAGATAAAATTTCGTCTTATGTACATGCCGAATTAAGTAATGTTAATTTAAAATGTACGCAACCTTCGGGAGCATTTTATATGATGATAGGATTTGAACGGTTTAAAGAAAGACTTAATGATATGGGCATACGAACTAGTAAAGAATTGGCTGATTATTTGCTAACAAATTTTAAAGTCGCGTTACTTCCAGCATCTGATTTTTATTTTAATCCCAATGAATTGTTCTTTCGATTAGCCTTTGTTGATTTTAATGGCAATGAAGTGTTGAGTAATTACCAGAAAACAAAAAGCATACAAGAAGATTTTATCAAAGAACATGCCCCAAATATTTATCACGGAATTAATGCTATTAAAAATTTTTTAACGAAAATTTAATCTATTCTAATCTATATTTTTATAGAAAAACTTTATTAATTTGCAGCTCTTAAGGGATGATTTCTCTCCCACGCTGAATTTTCGAATTCTTCGAAAGGATAAAGGTACAGTAGGAATGGTTATTTTATTCACATTAAAAATTTAATTAAAATGGCTGTTTTAGAACATTTAACTTCACAAGAAGCAATCGATTTAGAAAACAAGTATGGAGCACACAACTACCATCCATTACCCGTAGTATTGAGTAGAGGAGAAGGTGTGTATGTTTGGGACGTAGAAGGTAAGCGCTACTACGATTTTCTCTCGGCATATTCCGCGGTAAATCAGGGTCATTGTCACCCTAAGATTGTTGAAGCCTTAAAAGAGCAAGCAGAAACATTAACATTAACTTCAAGAGCTTTTTATAATGACGTGTTAGGACGTTATGAAAAATTTGCATCAGAGTATTTTGGTTTTGATAAATTATTACCAATGAACACTGGAGCAGAAGCCGTAGAAACAGCACTTAAGTTATGTAGAAGGTGGGCATATGAAAAGAAAGGAATTGCAGAAAATGAAGCACAAATTATTGTTTGTGAAAATAATTTTCACGGAAGAACTACTACGATTATATCATTTTCTAATGATCCTGTAGCTCGAAAGAATTTTGGACCTTTTACTCAGGGATTCATAAAAATTGAGTATGATAATTTACAAGCACTTGAAGAAACCTTAAAAAGTAATCCAAATATTGCTGGTTTCTTAGTGGAGCCAATCCAGGGCGAAGCAGGTGTATATGTACCGAGTGAAGGTTATCTAGCAAAAGCAAAAACATTATGCGAAAAATATAATGTATTGTTTATAGCCGACGAGGTTCAAACAGGTATTGCCCGTACTGGTAGATTATTGGCTGTACAGCACGAGAATGTAACACCAGATATCTTAGTTTTAGGTAAAGCCCTATCAGGTGGAGCTTATCCGGTATCTGCGGTTTTAGCTAATGATAACATAATGGATGTTATAAGACCGGGTAGTCACGGTTCTACTTTTGGAGGAAATCCAATGGCTGCAAAAGTGGCAATGGCGGCGTTAGAGGTAGTTAGAGAAGAGAGCCTTGCCGAAAACGCTGAGTACCTAGGTAAAATTTTTAGAGAACGTTTAGGACAGTTTGCTAAAACAAATGATCTTGTTAACTTAGTGAGAGGTAAAGGGCTCTTAAATGCTATTGTTATTAATGATAGCGAGGACAGTTCTACCGCTTGGGATATATGTATCAAGTTACGTGATAATGGTTTATTGGCTAAACCGACACATGGTAATATTATTCGTTTTGCACCGCCATTGGTAATGAACGAAGAAGAACTTGAAGAATGTATATCTATTATTATTAATACGATATCTGAATTTAAGAAATAAAATGAATACAGTTTGCAAAACAATGTTAGCAGCAATATTGCTGCTTTCTTTTTCAGGAAAGCTTTCCGCACAGGGAGACCAAAAAGAAGAAGTGAAAAAAGTAATTCAACATTTCTTTAAAGGTTTGCAAGGAGGAGATACAATTACAATAAAAGAAACATTAGCTGATAAGGTTGTCTTGCAAACTGCTTTTAAAAATAAAGAAGGAGAATCAGTTTTAAGAAATGATGACTTTGGGCGTTTCTTAAAGGCCATTGGTTCAAAGAAAAAAGAAGACATCTGGGAAGAAAAGCTACTTTCATACTCAATTCAGATTGACGGGAATATGGCAAACGCTTGGACACCTTATGAGTTCTATTTCAACAAAAAATTTAGTCATTGTGGTGTGAATTCATTTCAGTTATTTCATGACGGAAGCACATGGAAGATTATTTACCTTATAGATACGCGCAGAAGAAAAGGTTGTAAAGAAGAATAATTCTAGAGTATTGTAATGGAAAAAGTTGAAAAGAAAAATAAGATCACTTTAGAAGAATTTAAGTCAATTAAATCTAATGTTGAGTTGCTAAAATTAGTTAAGCAAAGGAAAGCACATGTTCGATGGATAGAAACACGCTTACATTATGAAAGCGAACTTCGAAAGTTGCAAATTGAACTTGTAAAGCTGCAACAATGGATCGTTAATAATAAGCTGCGCGTTGCTGTTATATTTGAAGGACGCGATGCTGCAGGTAAAGGTGGAACCATTAGACGCTTTGCTGAACACTTAAACCCAAGAGCTTCTAGAACTGTTGCCCTAAACAAACCTACCGAAGTAGAAAAGGGTCAATGGTATTTTCAGCGTTATATTAAAGAGTTACCAAACCCTGGTGAGATTGTTTTTTTTGATAGAAGCTGGTACAACCGAGCTGTTGTAGAACCGGTAATGGGGTTTTGTACAGAAGCTCAATACCAAAAATATATGTTGCAAGTACCAGATTTTGAACATATGTTATATGAAGATGGAGTACATGTAGTTAAATTTTGGTTTTCTATTTCTAAAGAAGTTCAGTTAGAACGTTTCAACGCTCGCATGGACAACCCTAGAAAACGATGGAAATTCAGCCCGGTGGATAAAAAAGGCCAAGAATATTGGGATCGCTATACACATTATAAAAGCTTAATGTTTAGTAAAACGCATACAACTTATAGTCCTTGGATAATAGTTAAAGCTAATGATAAGAAAATTGCTCGCTTAGAAAGCATGCGATATGTATTATCACAATTTGAGTATGATGGAAAAGAAAGTGCAGAAACTACTTTGTTTCCAGATCCTAATACAATAATGCGTTATCATCGTTCATCACTACAAATAGATTAAAAGTATGGTAGAGTTTAACTTAGATGAAATTGGTGTAAAAAAACTTAATTCAAAAAAGGGATTAATGGCCTTGTTGTCACGCGAGCCTTATAATATTGCCAAAGCAATTCGTTATGTTGATTACGAAAAAAGACTAGCTAAGTTACAGGTAGAGCTTATTCGGATGCAAACATGGGCTATTCAAAATAATGAGCGAATTATCATTCTTTTCGAAGGGCGAGATGCAGCCGGAAAAGGGGGAGCCATTCGAAGAATGACCGAACGCATTAATCCACGACATTTTAGAATTGTTGCATTACCAAAACCAACGGAGGAAGAAAAAACGCAATGGTATTTTCAACGCTATGTAAATCAATTTCCTGCTGCCGGGGAGATTATATTTTTTGACAGAAGCTGGTATAATAGAGCTGTGGTTGAGCCTGTTAACGGATTTTGCACACAAGAACAGTATAAGGTTTTTATGAACCAGGTGAATAACTTTGAGCGCATGATCACAGAATCAGGCATTCGATTGGTTAAAATATATATGTCTATATCAAAGCGCGAACAAGCAAAACGTTTTGAGGATATAAAAAATGACCCATTAAAACAATGGAAAATGACTCCTGTAGATGAAAAAGCACAAGAACTATGGGATGTATACACAGATTATAAAACAAAAATGTTCGATAACACAAAAAAAGGAGGCATTCCTTTTAAAGTTATTAAGGCGAACAGAAAAACTTCAGCAAGAATTGTAGCCTTTCAACATGTACTTAAATCAATTCCATACGATAAAAGTATAGAGGTATAGGTTTAACTATTTGGTGCTAAAAGACTGAAAGGATAGTAAGGGACATTTCTAAAGATCCAAAATAAAACAACAACAATTAATAGCACTCTTGGAGTATTTGGATGGTACATATAGTTATATATATTTTTTTTAAAGAAATGATTTGTACCTTCTATAATTAAGTGATAAACAATAATTAAGAGGCCTAGGAGAAAAAGTAAGTTGTGTTTTACTACATTAATTATTTGAAGATGAAGAAAATCATGTAAGGCACGCTGACTTCCACATCCTGGACAGTAAATACCTGTAGTAACGTGTAACGGACACTTTGGAAACAAATAAGCTTTACTACTAGGATCTAAAGTAAAATAAATAAATACTATTGCTAAAAATAGCAATAGCATTATAAAGTGTTTTAACTTCATTTAAACTAAGACCCTAGTATAGCTAAGCCTCCAATCGCAAAAATAAATATGAAATAGAGTACTATAGCAATCACTCCGGCTATAGCTCCCCAAGTCATCCATTTTTTTGCATCGGCCGAAGCTTGATTTGCACCTTGTATATCACCTGTATCAAATTTAGAGTTTACCTGCGTGGCATAAACGATCCCCACTACTCCCAATGGTAAACAACAAAAAATTGTAACTAAGATGGATTCGATTAAATAATTCTTTGGTCTTTGACTTATATGATCCATTTTTTAATTTGTTTAATGACAATTATTTATTTTGCAATTCGTTAAGCTTTTCTTGTAATACTTCGGGATTTTGTAAATCTTCAAGAGTAAGTCCTAAATAAGACATTACCCAAATGATATATCCAATAAATAATACACTAAGTATTAAGCCAATAATACCCATAATTTTACCCGCTTTTACATTTTGATAGCCTAAATATAGTTCTGGATTTTCATTATATAGCTTTGTCGCTTTTGTTGCTAGAATTATAGCTACAATACCAAAAAGAATTCCCGGCAATCCATAACAACAGCATCCTACAATAGAGAGTATGCCCATTACAAGTATTAAGGTTGAATTTGGTAACGTTTGTTTTTCCATAATTTGGTTGTTTTAGGTTAATGATATTTTATAATATAGTTGGTGAGCATAATCATAATGTTCGTGATAAATAAAAATAATAAAATCTTATGCCCTATTTTAAAACTAAATTTTAAGTGTAAGAGTAGATATCCAAACATTATTAATAAGGTATAAATGGCAGGATATATATAAAAAGCTTCGACAAATTCTCCTTTTAGCAAATGAATAATAGAGCGCTGCATACCACAACCCAAACAATCAATGCCTAAATGTTGTTTGAATTGACAGCTTAGCATATTGTCTTCAAGAAAATTGACGATGCTCATTCATCTAAAATTTGCTTAAAAATATGAAAAATAATAGTTATACTATGTACTTTTAAAGCATGAATGATCAATTTCTTATAGGTAGTAAAGTTGCTGTTTTAGATGATACCATTAAAGGTGAAATAAAAAACATTGTTGGAAGCACCATTACCATTAATACTGAGGATGATTTTTTAATGGTATTTGATAAAGCCGACCTCGTACTAATAGAAGAGGAACAAAGAGACTTTTCTAAATACATTGATATTAAAAATGATGACTTAATTGAAAAAGAGGTTTCAGATAAAAAGACTGGAGTTAAAAACCAGATTAAACGTAGAAAGCAACCACCATTAGAAGTAGATCTCCATATTCATCAGTTGATATCGTCTTCAAAAAAAATGAGTAACTATGAGATGCTTACCTTACAAATTGAAACTGCCAAGCGAAGATTAGAGTTTGCCATTAAAAAGAAAATACCCCGGGTTATTTTTATTCATGGTGTAGGAGAGGGGGTATTAAAAACGGAATTAGAATTTTTATTAAACAAGTATAATGTCGAGATATATCCGGCCTCTTTTCAGAAATATGGATTTGGTGCTACCGAAGTATATATTTTTCAAAATAAAAACTAAACGAACTACTCTGTTTTAGTAACCGTTTCGGTATAGGAGCCAAAATCAAAAGTTTCTAAGCGTATGTCGTTACCATTGACATTTGAAAGTTCTAAAGCCTGAATGGTTAATTGAGATTCATACAACTCATCATACTGAATTGAAATTACCGTTAATTGTGTATTCGAAGTAATTGCATCGTCTGAGTCTAAATAATTTGGAATACCATCATCATCAGTGTCATCGTTATCAGGATTATTATCCTCATCTACGCTTTCATCGATGGTATTTATAGTGTCACCATCATCATCTTCATCTAAATAATTTGGCGTACCATCACCATCGGTATCATCATTAGTTGGGTCACCATCACCATCCACGTCTTCATTAATTGTTAGAATACCATCACCATCATCATCTCTATCTTTATAGTTTGGCGTATTATCACCATCAGTATCAACGCTATCATCTATTAATTCTACCACATCATCACCATCATCAAATGTTAGCGCTGTGGTTATTAATAGAGTTCCACTACCATTCCATTCATTTATTAAATTTGGAGTAGTAGGAGGAATGTCTTGACAGAAGTAATTGCTTCCAGTAACATTAGAATCGAAGGCACGATAAATAATAGTATTTGAACCACCTTCAATAAGTGATACCTCATCGGCTTCATCTCTTACCGTTGTTAAAAATGTATCACTTACATTTAATTCTAAACTCAAGGTCTCGCTCCCGTTTACTTTATAGAGAACAAGATCACCACATTTTAAAGGGCTACCATCAAATACAAATTCTGGTAAATCAATATTACCATCATCACAGGCGATAAGTGCAAAAACAACTAAAAGGATATATAAATTCTTCATCGTAACAAAAATAGGTGTTTTATAAAACTATCCGAAGATTCATCAAGGTATTTTTAGCTATTTTTGCACGAGTTAAATGATGAGAAAAGTATATTTAGATAATGCGGCTACAACACCTATACATCCAGAGGTGATTTCTGTTATTACTGAAGTGATGCAAAAGACCTTTGGTAACCCTTCTTCTACACATCAATATGGTAGAAAAGCACGTGCTATAGTTGAAGCTGCTCGCAAGAGTATTGCGAGGCATTTTAATGTTACTGCAGGTGAGGTAGTTTTTACTGCGGGAGGTAGCGAAGCAGACAACTTAATTTTGCGTAATGCTGTAGACCATTTAGGTGTTAAACATATTATTACATCACCTATAGAACATCATGCTGTATTGCACACTGTAGAAGCTTTAGAAAAAGAAAGTAACATCAAGGTGAGCTTTGTGAATTTAAATGAAGAGGGGGAAGTTGATTTTACGCATTTAGACGAATTGCTAAAAAGTAGTTCAGAAAAAACATTAGTAAGCTTAATGGCTATTAATAATGAATTAGGGAATATACTTGACACAAAAAAAGTATGTGATTTATGTAGTACTTACAATGCCTTATTTCATTCTGATACAGTACAGGTTATCGGACATTATTATTTAGACTTGCAAGAAACGCCTATTGATTTTATTACGGCAAGCGCACATAAATTTCATGGACCTAAAGGAGTTGGTTTTGCTATTATTAAGAAAGGATTTGGTATAAAGCCATTACTAATCGGTGGCGAGCAAGAGCGGGGTGCACGAGCAGGCACCGAAAATGTACATAATATTGCCGGTATGCAAAAAGCCTTAGAGATTTGCCTTTCGGAAGTTGAGAAAGACGCAAAATACATTAGCAATCTAAAAACATACTTTATAACCCAGTTAAAAGGCTTAAATATAGGAGTAGTATTTAATGGGTGTTCTTATGATATGGAGAAAAGCACCTATGTTACGTTAAATGTACGTTTTCGTAATGAGATTCCTATGTTACTATTTAATCTTGATCTAAAAGGAATAGCTGCCTCTGGCGGAAGTGCATGTCAAAGCGGTAGCAATAAAGGATCTCATGTACTGAATACCATTTTACCTAAAGAAGAAGCAATGAAAACATCCGTGCGGTTTTCCTTAAGTAAATATACAACCAGTGAAGATATTGATTATACTATTGAAGTTTTAAAAACTTTATGTAGCTAATTTATCTAAGCCCCCTTCCAACGCTATTTTAATTCCTATTAATATTCCTAGAGCAAAAGAAATTACTATTTGCGCTACGATTATATAGGCAATGATTCTAAAAAACAGTAAAACCTTGTTTTTATAATAAGGATAGAAAAATTGATAAAATAAAACGATAAAGAATAATGGCATTATTCCGTACGCAAAGACATAGAATACATATTTTAAAACTGTTATGTCGGTATAGAAAATAGTAATTAAGGTGAAAAAAGTCATTATAATGAGCTCACCAGATGCTTTATACGTATTTAGAATTATATGTTCTGCTAGATTTAATTTAGATTTTAAAAACCAAATGAAACTCAAAATTGCGAACCCTGGTATTTGAATGAGCATCATTATTCTTGGATTATTTTTACTAAACTCTTCAACTTCGGTCATTATTTTTCTTGATTTTTCAGATGACATATCCATTAAATCACTCAATGTGATTGTTGAATATTCGCCAACTAAAATGCTAATACCAAGGATTATTAATAGAAATGTAAAGAAGTGAAAATAGGTTTTTCTTTTTCCGAGTATATAAGCTCTTACTAAGTTTCCGGGCTTAGTAAAAAGAGATTTTAGAGTAAAGAGAAACCCTTTTTCTAAATTAAAGACACCAGCTAAAAAATCGCTAGAAATTAATTGCGACAAGTTGAATCTTTTTGTAGATGATTTCTGGCCGCAATCTTCACAAAATGTAGATTTTAGCACTGCATCGCAATTGAGGCATTTAGTTGATTTGGTTTCCAAGAGAAATGATTTTTAACTAAAATATGAATTTTGTCAATACATGCAAAAAACCGAAGCAATTCTGCTTCGGTTTTTATTCTTTGTAATTTCAAATGCTTAGAAAAAAATCTAATAGATTATTTCTTTTTGCGAGTTCGTTGTTGCGTTGCCTGTTGCTCCTGTGCCTGTTTCATGGCATCGTCTAATCGTTGTCTGAACTTACTCTTCTTTTTCTCAGGACGCGCTTTGTTAACTTCTATTTGTGCATGAATTTTCTTTTCATCAATTACATAATTCTTAATAACAAACATAATAGCGATCGTTAATAAGTTTGAAATGAAGTAATATAAACTTAATCCACTTGCATAATTATTAAAGAAGACTAACATGAAAACTGGTGACATATACATCATCATTTTCATCATTTTACCCATATCTGGCATACCTTCTTGTGCAGGTGGTTGCATGTTCATTTGTTGACTTTGCGTCATACGCATATAAAAGAAGATTGCTATAGAAGCTAGAATTGGGAACAAACTCACATGATCACCGTAAAAAGGAATTTTAAACGGTAATTTGGCGATAGTATCATAAGATGATAAATCATTTGCCCATAAAAAACTCTTTTGACGTAGTTCTATGTTAGAAGGGAAAAACTTAAACAAAGCAAAGAATATTGGCATTTGTAATAGGGCAGGAATACAGCCTGATAATGGGCTTACACCTGCTTTTCGCTGTAACGCCATGGTTTCTTGCTGACGTTTCATTGCATTTTCTTTACCAGGATATTTTTCATTAATAGCTTGCATTTCAGGTCTCAATACCTTCATACGTGCACTCGACAAATAAGATTTATAAACTACAGGAGACATTAGAATTCTCACAACAATCGTCATTAGTATAATAAGTAACCCATAATTACCGATGAATGAACTTAAAAAGCCAAATACCGGAACAAAAATAATGCGGTTGATCCACCCAAAGATTCCCCAACCTAGGTCAACTGATTCATCAAGATCGGTTCCTTCATATTGTTTTAAAGTATTGTAATCACTAGGGCCATAATACATATTCATGGCATAATTAAGTTCTCCTCCTTTCATTTCAAGAGGAGCATTTATTGTAAACCTACGCGCATAGGTAGTATCAATGTCTTCATCTTCAACCAATTCTTTTGAAGTAATCTTTGCCGATGCAAATGGCGTATCTGTTTTTAAGATGGCCGTAAAGAAATGTTGTTTGAAAGCCACCCAATCTACATCTTCTTCGGTTTCATCGTCGTCTTTAGAAAGATAGCTTACATCATCTTCTGCCTTGTAATAGTACCAAGAATACATATTTTCGACATAGTAGCTTTTTTCATTTCTAAACGACTTTAATTCCCAATCTAGATTTAATGATTGAGATGTGTTTATAACATCGCTTAAGCCTTGTGAGCGTACTGTAAAATCAAGCATGAAGTTATCAGGCTTTAATTCATATCTATATTCTAAATAGCGATCATTAGCCACTTTTAGCTTCATAGATAGTACTTGATTATCACCACTTTTTGTTAAGGTAGGCTCAAAATAGAGGTCTTTAGTATTTAAAATACGATTATCTGTTGTTCCGAAATTAATATTGAAAGATGCATTCGCATCTTTGATAAGATACAATGGTGTTTTTTCCCATGTTTTGTATCCTTTGAGTTCAACCTCCGAAATTTGCCCTCCTTTATTATTAACTTTTATACGTACAAGTTCATTTTCAATAGAGTTTTCTTCTTCTTTTGCTGAAGGTAGCGTAGCACTATAGGCAAATGCACCTAGTTTATTTTGGGCATTTACTTGTGCTAATGAATCTGATATAACCTCGTTTGGTTGAGAGGTGATACTATCTATTACTTTAGTAGCTACATTTTTTTGTTGCGCTTTTTGAATAGAATCTTGAAGTTGTTCTGCTTTTTGCTTTGCAAGTTCTTCTGGTGTAGGTTGGTTATTGTACATCCACCATACCATGATTGCACCTAGTAAAACAAAACCTATTAATGAATTGAGATCAAATTTTTTTTCTTCCATATAATAAAATGCCAACTTGGCATAAATTGATAGTAATTAATGTGTTAAAAATCAGACAAACAGTCAATAAAAGCTTACAGATTTTTTCAGCGCGAAAGTATGAAAAACTAGCCACATAGCTTGTGTTTGTTGACTTATATTTTAAATTGAGCCCTAAAAAATATGTTTATTATTTTTCACTCATAAATGATAGGTCAAACACTGTTCCAAGAAGTTATGATGTTTGAGTTTTTGAGTTTAACGTGTTGTTAAAGCATCTTTCTTATTGCCTTAGCCAGTTCTTCAGCCGATGATGGACAGTTACGAAACCAAAGTTCTGGCTCAATTAATTCTAATTCGGCTAACGCAACCTTACCAGTATTATCATTAAAAATATCTACGCGAGCATATATGGGTTTTTGAATACATGCTTTAATGGTTCTTTCAGCAAAAGCAATTTCTTCTTTAGTCGGAGTATACACATGCACTGACCCTCCAAAATCATCTTGAACCCTGAAATCTCCTTTTTTAGCAATCTTTAGCACTGCATGTGTATATTGCCCGTCAATTAGTACTAATGACTTTTCTCCTTCACTTACAATACGATGTTGAAAGGTCTGTATAAGCATTGGCTCGTTTGCGATTAGCTCTTTAAAGATAGCCTCGTGAAGTGAAATATTATCTTTACTTAATTTGTACGTATGTCTTGCGGCTCCAGAAAAAACAGGCTTGAGCACTGTTTTGTCATAACCTTCAGTCTCATAGATTTCCTCTAATGTTTGCTTACTGCCTTTTTCTATAACTAATGTCGGAGGAATATGAACGCCCTTAGACTCTAAATCTTTCATGTAGCGTTTATCTATATTCCACCGTATCAGTGCTTCGCAATTTATTAGCTGTGTCTGTTTACTTACCTTGTTTAACCATTCAGAAAATTCTTGATATCTATCAAAGTAATCCCATGTAGACCTGAACAAAATATACTTTGTATTTGACCAATCAAAACTATGGTCATCCCACGAAAGACGGGCAACTTTTAGATGTTGCTTTTCTAATGCATCTTTAACCAACCCATCCTCTAGAAGCACATTGCGATTGTAATCATTTATTTCTTTTGGATCGACATAACGATGGTCTGTAAGTATTACAATATCGTATTTTTTCATAGGTCATTACTCCTTTTAAGTTTTACAAAAATGAAAAGCAAACTTATGAATCTATTTTATATTTATTGGCCTTATAATAATTTAACACATGTTCAGGAATTTGTATGTTGTCCTGGAGTTGATCATCGGAAACCGGATATTCTGCAACTTGTTTTAAAGGTACCAATCCGGCCCAAATAGGAAGGTTGTAATCCTCTGGTTCATCGTTTACTCCTACATCTCTAATTTTGGCAGAAGCAGATTTAATGGTGAATTCAACAACCATTGTCCTATCGAGCTCATGAGGATGCATTTCTCGAACACCGTCCCAACGTCCCGGCATCATGTGATCCATAAAACACTTTAGGGCATTTTCTTTTTCGGTAGGATCCTCTACTTTCTTTACTGCACCAAATAATGTTGCTGAACGATAATTTACAGAATGGTGCAGTCCAGAGCGAGCAAGTACCAGAGCATCGAGGTGCATTACGGTCATGCTCATTTCACCTGCTTCTAAAAGTGCTAATAGCATTCTGTTACCGTTAGAGCCATGCAAATAGATTTTATTTTCTAGTCTCCCATAGGCCATTGGTAGGGTTATCGCACCACCTTGATATATATAACTAACGTACCCAATAAAACCGGCATCTAAAATTTGGTTTATTTTTTCTACATCATAAGTAGCTCTATTTGCCCCCCTTTTAATTCGATTGAGTTTGGATTTAGGATATTCTTTCATATTCTTGAATATAGTAATTGTTAGAGTAAGCTTTATAGTCAGGATTTTCGGAACGAGATAATACATGTTGTATCCATGCTTTTCGTTCATGATAGAAAATTTCGAGTTCCCAAACACAAACTAATTGCTTAGAATGATAGATCGAAGGAACGATTTTCGATGGCGATTTAAAATCCGAAAAGTATATTTTGGTTTCAATCATATTTTCACCTGTCCACCAGCACAATAATATTAAAACTCCTTCTCTCGCTTCATGAATTATTAAAAATGCATGCTTATGAGTTTCAATGGTTGAGTTTTCCGCTTTATCTAACCAATTTGCTAAAAATCTTAAAGAACTATCTAATGTTTCTTGAGCTTCAAACTGTAGTCTATTGGTAATAGTATATACCTTAACTGAAAATTCATTAGCATTAACAACTTCGATAAATTCAATTTTTCTGGCTTGATATTGTTCAAATTCTTTCATCTTTTTTCTGGAACTACATTTTTATATTTTTCTAAGATCTTTTGAGTTTTATTCAAATCTTTCGGATCAATAACACGTTTAATAGATGCAGGATATTTCCTTAACATTACCTTTGGTCTTATAGGCCTTTTTACAAAATTTCCTCCACAACTCGGACAAACATTTTCAAAAATGGTTAAGGCGCATTCTTTACAATAGGTACATTCAAACGAGCAGATCATTGCATCGACTGAAGTACTTGGTAAATCTTTATTGCAGTGCTCACAATTAGGTCTTATCTCTAACATAACTACAAGTATCTTTCTTTAACAATTTCTAAATGCCATATATCATGCCCTGGTATAATAAAGGCAGCGGCTCTTGCTGAAAGATCAAAACCACTTGCATTACCAATAAGCTTTAAATTTTCTTCAGAGAAGCTCTTCAAAAGGGTGATAGAGTTATCTCTATTAATTCTAAATTCATTTAATAGATCTACTTTAGATTTTTGCGAGGCATTAGACGGTGCTATGTACGTATTTTGGTCAAAACCAGCTAATGGTGTTTTGTCGTTTCTGGCAATTCTCAGACACCTATAAATAAATATACGTTCTGTATCAATTAAGTGCTGGAGAACTTCTTTTATACTCCACTTTTCTGGGGCATATCGATAATCTAATTTCGTTGAAGGAATGTTTTCAAAGAAATTAATAACATTTTTTTTACCGATTTCGTAACTTTCAATTAGCATTGCATTAGCATCTAGTTTGTCTAGATACCGCTCGTAGTATTCATTATATTCTATTGAAGTTAAGTCTGATATTTTCATTTTATTTCGAGTTTTGTTCCTCAAAAATAATATATTTATGGACTGTTATTTTCATCCAGAATTAATTTAATAAGTAGTCCAGATGTTTCCTTATAAGACAAGCATAACAATTAATAGAAAAAGTGATCAGGCAATTTATCTTCAATTGTCTAATCAATTTATTAATCTTATTAAAGAGCGAAGCCTTCCGCCAGAAACTAAATTACCAGGAAGTAGAACACTAGCTGAATTACTAAGCCTACATAGAAAGACTATAGTTGCATGTTATGATGAATTATTATTACAAGGATGGGTTGAAAGCATCCCAAAAAAAGGAACCTTTGTAAATAAAAACCTTCCGGAATTTCATCAGCGAAATTTTATGACTACTGATAATGCTAAACGCAAATGTAGCGTAGGTTTTTCCTTTTACGATGATAGAATTTTAGATGACCTACCATTTTCTACAGGTAAAAAATTAACCCGAATTAACGATGGAGTTTCAGATGAACGCCTAACTCCGGTAAATGAACTGGCCAGAACATATAGGCGCATTTCTGCAAGAAAGAATAGTTTTCAATACTTGTCTTATGGATCTACTTACGGTAATGATAAATTACGCAAAGTTTTGACCAATTACCTTAATAAAACGCGCGGACTAAAAATTAATCAAGATCAAATTCTTATCACCAGAGGGAGCCAAATGGGAATTTTCTTGGCAGCTCAATTACTATTAAGGGAAAAAGACATTATTATTGTAGGAGAGACGAATTACCTCACGGCTGATCTTACTTTTAGCCATCAAAAGGCCAATTTATTACGTGTGTCGGTTGACGAAAATGGATTGGTAACCGAAGAGATAGAAAAAATATGCAAAAAACAGAAGATAAATGCGGTATATGTTACTTCACACCATCATCATCCAACCACGGTAACACTTTCGGCCGAAAGACGAATTCATTTATTAAATCTGGCGAAGCAATATCAATTTGCCATTATTGAAGACGATTACGACTATGATTTCAATTACAATCATGCACCTATCTTACCATTGGCTAGTCATGATTTAAATGGTAACATAGTTTATATAGGTTCTGTATGTAAAACAGTTGCTCCGGTATTTAGAATTGGCTATTTAATTGCGCCAAAAGATTTTGTTGACGAAGCGGCTCGGTTACGTAGAATTGTTGATAGGCAAGGCGATGCTCTACTAGAATTAACATTTGCAGAATTTATAGAAACTGGTGCCCTCGATAGACATATTAGGAAGGTTCTAAAAATATATGAAGCCAGAAGAAATTTATTTTGTGGACTTCTAAAGAATGAACTAAGTGAATTCTTTTCCTTTGAAATTCCAAAAGGAGGTATGGCCGTTTGGGTACAGCTTAACAAAAAATATTCATGGGCAGATGTAGCTCAAACTGCGGCTAAGTTTAATCTAGATATTGGAAATTGGAAGCGTTATGACATGATTAATTCTAAGCATAACTCAATTAGAATAGGCTTTGCTACTTATAATGATGAAGAAATCAAAAGCCTAATTACTAAGTTAAAAAGTACGCTTTACTTATTGAAATTAGAACAACGTTAGAACCCTATTGCTGTATCGTCACCGCGTCTATCAGCACCACCTTCTAGTTTTCCATTTTCTAGAACAAGAATGCCATCCACCTTACCAATCACTGGAGAATCCTCTTCATTAATCTTATAGCCTAATGCTTCTAGTTGCTTTATCAGGCTTTTATCAAAAGATTTTGGTTCCATTCTAATTTCATCAGGTAACCACTGATGGTGAAAGCGAGGGGCATTTACTGCTTCCTGCATGCTCATATCAAATTCATGCACATTTAAAATGGTTTGTAACACAGAAGTGATAATGGTTGACCCTCCAGGAGTACCAACAGACATTAATAATTTACCATCTTTTTCAACAATGGTTGGTGTCATAGAACTTAACATACGTTTTTGAGGAACAATACTATTCGCTTCAGCTCCGATTAACCCAAACATATTAGGTACACCAGGCTTGGCACTAAAATCATCCATTTCATTATTGAAAAAGAACCCTAATTCATTAGAATATAATTTAGAACCATATGCTCCGTTTAAAGTTGTAGTAGCAGAAATAGCATTACCAAATTGATCAATGATAGAGTAGTGCGTGGTTTCATCGCTTTCAATAACTTGAACATTTCCATGAGAAACATCAGACGATAATGTGGCCTTGTCAAAGCTAAAATCATTCATACGTCCGGTTAAATAAGATGTGCTAATTAAGGTGTCTTGTGGTATTGTAACAAAATCTGGATCGCCTAAGAAATAGCTTCTGTCAGCGTACGCTCTTCTTTCCGCTTCGGTTACCACTTGTATAGTTTTAGCTGAGTTATGACCAAATTGAGAGACATCATAAGGTTCAATCATTTTCATTATTTGGGCAAGACAGATACCACCACTTGAAGGTGGAGACATTGAGATTATTTTTAAATCGTCATATTTAAAAGTAATGGGAGTACGCCAACGCACCTCATATTTAGCAAGATCTTCCTCCGTTATTATTCCGCCATTCTCTTGAATAAATTTGGCTAGTATTTTAGCGGTTTCCCCTTTATAAAACTCATCTCGGCCATTTTTAAGTATTCTAGTTAGGGTCTGGGCTAGGGCCGGATATTTTATAGTGTCATTTGCTTGCCAATGGTAATCAAAGGGAATAGAATCTTTATTGGCTTCTGGGAAATATTTCTGATATTTTTTTATACGATCTTCTTGCTTTTTGGTGACAATAATACCTCTTTTGGCAAGATCAATTACAGGCTGAATTATATCTTCAATTGGGAGTGTTCCAAATTTCTCATGAACAGCAAAAACTCCGGCTACACTACCAGGTACACCAACTGCCATAGCACCTAAAGTACTTTTACCTTTAATTACATTACCTTCTTTATCTAGGTACATATCTTTTGTAGCTGCTAGTGGTGCTTTTTCGCGATAGTCGACGGCCCCAATTTCACCATCGTTCTTTCTGTAAATCATAAAACCACCACCACCAATATTACCTGCGTAAGGATAGGCAACGGCGAGTGCTAATTCGGTTGCGGCCATAGCATCAAATGCATTTCCTCCTTTTTTTAAAACATCGATTCCAATTTTTGATGCCTCAGCTCTTGCCGAAACAACCATCGCTTTATCAACTATTTCTCCCCTTTTCTTAATTATTTGAACTTCTAGTTCGGGTGTTTTTTTACATGATGTAATAAGAAACATGATGCTTAAAAGAAGTAAGATTTTTTTCATGATAACTCTAATAGTTTTTGGTTAGAAAAGTCAATTAATTCATTAAAAAATGAAGTGAATTCTTCTTCAAATTCACTATAAAATATATTGAGCTCGTTAACAGCATTATTCATTTTTGATTTATTCTGTGTTCTTCGGTTCATACCTTCTAAGACTTTAGCAATACCATCTATCGAAGCATAACTTAATAGCCAATTGTCGGCTATCATATAAGGCATCATTTTTTGTATTCTAACCGGAAGTATTTCGAAATGATCTTCTAGAGAGTCATAAAAATTATCTACATATTTGGCCAAAGGAACATCGCAGTAGCTCTTCCAATTTTTTGCTAAAAAATGATCATAAAGGATGTCAACTATAATTCCTGAATAATGGCTGTAGTTTTGATGTAAACGCTTGGTACTTTTACGAACTGTTAGGTGTTCATCGGTGTAGGTATCTATGGCTCGATGAAGTAAAATACCGGTTTGTATTTTTGGAGGATACTTTTTGTATTGTTTACCTCTTATACCGTCGGCTATAAAATTGCCAATAGTGACTAATTTATCATCACCAGATAAATAGATATGAGCTAAGAAATTCATCTTGTGAAAATAATAATAAAAAAACAACTTTATCGGTAAGGATAAAGTTGTTTTTAATTTGATTGGATATAGTCTATGTTTCTATGGTTTTACAAATTCCCAGTTCATTTTATTGAATAGGTTTACCAGAGCTTCTTTTTTATCTTTCTCACAAATTAGAAACTCATAATTTCCACTGGTTATTAATACCGATAAGCCTTTTTTATCTACCGCGTAGGCCATTTTATCTAAGTACGAATTGGTATAATCTCTACTTGTAGGATTAGGAAATTTATATTTGGTAATGTATTTTATCTTTTGAAGCGATTTTTTTGTGTCTTTCGCATCTTCTCCATATCCCATTAAACCATGGTACATTAGTATGCGATGCATGGCGCTTTTAAAGTATTCAAGCTCATCTTCTGAGGTCGTCCAATCACTTAAATAGGGATTTGGCTCAAGAACAATCTCACCCTTAAAGTTTTTCTTATTCCAATTTGGCAAGGTTCTAATAGCAAAATCTTTATAAACCATGTCAAACTTCTTAGGATTTGTAAATGATAGCCAAATTCTTTCTACCATTTCATTACGCTCTACTTCAGTATAAAATGACGTGCCTAGTAGGGCTACAATATCTGATATTAATTTTTTATCAATATTTAAGCCATCAATTTTAGGAGTGCTTTTTTTATACTCTTTTATTTTTTTCTTGAATTTTATCTGCGTATAGTCCGGTTGTTCTTGACCATAAAGAAGAAGACTTGAAAAAAATGAAAGGGCAAAAAGTAATAATAACTTTTTCATTTTTTTGTGTTTTTAGTATTATTCAGCTATAGATGTACTATCATTCAGTTGATAGAACGTTTTTTTTACTGTTTAAGTATAGCCTCTAAAATTTATGGTGCAATAAGCTCCCATTTAAGCTTATTGAACAAATTAGTAATCTTATCTTTTTGATCAATTTTACAAACAATAATATCGTAGTAACCTTTGGTTACAAGAGCAACAAGTCCTTTTTTAGCTAATTCAGCATTTGCGTTACCTAAATAAGAATACGCCCAATCATCATCTTTTGGCGGAGTGAACTTTATATCTTTTGTCAATAATAATTTATTGAAAGATGTTTTCACGGCCAGTGCATCATCACCATAGGCTAACAAGCCATAATGATCTAAAATTTTGTTCAATGCCAATTGAAAGTATGGAAACTCATTGTCATTAATAGTCCATTCAGTCAAATAAGGATTAGGTTCAAGAACCATTTCTCCTTTTGAATTGACTTTACTCCAATTTTTATTGGTTTTAACAGCAAAATCTTTATAAACAAAATCAAAAGTTTCTGGGTTAACAAAAGATAACCAAGCTTTATTAATAATCTCTTTTTTTTGTTTTTTGTTATATAGCGAATCTCCGAGCAAATCGATTATGCTCGATACTAATTCTTTATCGATACCCAATTCAGATGTTCTGGGTTTTTCTTTTTTATATTTATAGATAGTACTACTAAAGGTAACCTTTGAATAATCGGTTTGACCAACAGAACTAAAAGAAATAACCAACAATGTAAGGGTGAAGAGTAATTTTTTTACCATAGATAATATTTAGTTAGACATCGTTTTAATAGATGTACAATTGTTACCTAAATAACAACTGAAACAATAAAAATCCTACCTCATATCGATAGAATGTTTAACTAAACTAAGGCACCTGGTTTAAATGCTTATAAGGGGTGTTCATAGCTTATTGACTGCAATGTACAAAAAAATCGCTCTAATTTTTTGAAAATATGCAAATTGCATCATTATACTAACAAATGGTAGTTTTTTCTAAATAAATGAAAATAGCGAGCTGTAAATGTGTAAATAACTGATTTTTAATTATTTAACATTACAGGCATTACTAACATCGTAATATTTTCTCCTTCATCTAAACCGTCAATCGGCGTTAAAATACCAGCTCTATTAGGTAAAGACATTTCCAACAAAACCTCATTAGAGCCTAAATTCCCTAACATTTCTAAAAGAAATTTAGAATTAAAGCCAATTTGCATATCATCGCCCTCATAATTGCATTGTAAACGCTCATCAGCCTTGTTCGAAAAATCGAGGTCTTCAGCAGAGATATTCAAAGATGTACCTGCCATCTTTAATCGTATTTGATGTGTGGTCTTACTAGAAAAAATAGAAACACGGCGTACAGAGTTTAAGAAAGTACCTCTATCTAAAGTCAATTTATTAGGATTTTCTTTAGGAATTACTGCCTCGTAATTAGGATACTTACCATCAATTAATCTACAGATCAATATACTATTGTCAAACGTAAACTTGGCGTTAGACTCATTATATTCAATTTTTACTTCATCATTATTTCCTGATAAGATATTCTTAAGCAAGGTCAATGGTTTCTTGGGCATAATAAATTCTGCTACTTCAGATGCAGTAACATCTGTACGCACATATTTCACTAATTTATGTGCATCTGTAGCTACGAAAGTCAAATTTTCAGGTGAAAACTGAAAAAAGACACCACTCATTACCGGACGTAGGTCATCATTACCCGAAGCAAAAATAGTTTTATTGATTGCTGTAGACAGGATATCACCCGCAATAGTAGTCGAGCTCGGTGATTCCAGCTCTACTGCTTTAGGAAACTCGGCTCCATCAGCATAAGCAAGCGCATATTTACCGCTATCAGAGCTGATTTCAATGGTGTTGTTGTCTTCAACAACAAAAGTTAATGGCTGTTCAGGGAAAGTTTTTAAAGTATCTAATAGCAGTCTTGCAGGAACAGCAATAGAACCCGATTCATCAGCTTCTACATCTATGGTAGTACTCATAGTTGTCTCAAGGTCTGAAGCAGAAATCTTTAACTGGTTATTACTAAGATCAAATAAAAAATTATCTAAAATAGGTAAGGTATTATTACTGTTGATTACTCCACCTAAAACCTGAAGCTGTTTTAGTAATTGCGTACTAGAAACTATAAATTTCATTGAGGTTAAAATTTTAAAAACGGACTACAAATATATTTTATTTACCCGAAGTTGCAAAGCATATTTAAGAGACAATTCAACAAGTTAATAACAAAATGTTAAGGTTTTCACAATTAATTAATATTGCTGATTTTTATGTTTAGCTTTGTTTCAAACCTAAGGCTGTAAAAGCTTAAATTCTATCAATGAATTTCTAGCGTGAAAAGCCATTTATACTTGACTCTATATAACTACAAAACCATATAAAAGAACAAATGAAAAAGTATTACACTCTATTTACTTGTTGTTTTTTTCTTACTGTTACTTTCGCTCAAAAACCTTTAAAACAAAATTCTTCAGAGATTTATGAGTCTATACAAAAGTTAAACTTTTTAGGCTCTGTTTTATACGTTGCGGCGCATCCTGATGATGAAAATACACGTTTAATATCCTACTTCTCAAATCACGTAAAGGCTAGAACAGCTTATTTGTCGTTAACTCGTGGTGATGGAGGGCAAAACTTAATTGGCCCAGAGCTTCGTGAACTTCTAGGCGTGATCCGTACACAAGAATTATTAGCTGCTCGTGGCGTTGATGGTGGAGAACAGTTTTTTACAAGAGCAAATGATTTTGGGTATTCTAAACATCCAGATGAGACATTAACCATTTGGAATAAAGATGAGGTTTTAAAAGATGTAGTATCTGTTATTAGAAAGTTTAAACCAGACATTATTGTAAACAGATTTGATCATAAAAGCGCTGGTAGAACACACGGGCATCATACGTCTTCAGCTATGTTAAGTCTTGAAGCCTTTGATTTAGCAAATGACAAAAATTTTAATACACATTTTGGAGACGTTTGGCAACCTAGGCGCCTATTTTTTAATACACATTGGTGGTTTTATGGTAGTCGAGAAAAATTTGCTGAAGCTGATAAAAGCAAAATGCTAAAATTTGATACAGGTGTGTATTATCCATTTAAGGGCCTGTCTAATAATGAAGTTGCAGCGCTAGCAAGTAGCCAGCATCTATGTCAAGGATTTGGGAGGTTAACCACCCGCGGAACTGAAGAAGAGTATATAGAATTGCTAAAAGGAGATTTACCGGCAGATAACAATAATGCTTTTGAAGGAATTGATACATCATGGAATAGAGTAAAGGGAGGTGAAGCGATTGGAACCATTTTGTATAATGTTGAGAAAAATTTCGATTTTAAAAACCCATCAGTTCATGTACCGAAACTTTTAGAGGCTTATAAACTAATTGCTAAATTAGAAGACACTCATTGGAGAGAGATAAAGTTAAATCAGATAGCGCAAATTATTACTGCAACAATGGGGCTGTATCTAGAAGCTTCAGCTACTGACAATTATGCAAACCCCAATGGAAGTGCTGAGTTAAATATTGAAGCCTTAAACAGAAGTGGCGTAGCAGTTAAACTGATCTCAGCAAGCTATAATGGTAATTCTTTTGCTATAAACCAAGAATTGAATAATAATAAGAAATATACTTCAAAAGAAACAATCAACGTTGATCCTAACAAAGGGATAACCGCTCCTTATTGGTTGATAGAAAAGGGAAGTTTAGGGATGTATACAGTTAATAACTCTGCAATAATTGGTACACCAGAAACACAACCTTTACAGATGAAATTCTCTTTAGAGATAGATGGTTTGCCTATAAATTTTTATAGACCAATCATACGACGTTATTCGAAGCCAGATAAAGGTGAGCTATATGAACCATTTCAAATAGTACCAAAAGTGACCTCAAGTATTACCGAAAAGGTAATCATTTTTGCTGATGCAAGTCCAAAGGATGTAACTGTGAAAGTAAAAGCTAATGCTGCAAATATTACGGCTTTGGTTACACTAAATCATCCAAAAGGATGGAGCGTATCTCCTGCAAGTAGTCCAGTTAAGATTTCTCAAAAAGGAGGAGAGGCAAGCCTAGTGTTTAAAGTAACACCGCCTTCTGCTCAAAGTGAGGGTAAATTACATCCGGTAATTACAATTGATGGCGAAAAGTTTGATAAAGAACTTGTTGAGATAGCTTATGAGCACATACCCAAACAATCAGTACTATTGCCTTCGGAGTCTAAAATAGTGCGTTTAGACATTGCTAAAAAAGGGCAGAGAATAGCATATATACAAGGGGCAGGAGATCAAATACCTGAAAGCTTACGTCAAATTGGTTATACGGTGATTGAGTTGAATGATGACCAAATTTCAACAGATAATTTACAAAATTTTGATGCAGTTATTTTAGGTATCAGGGCATACAATGTAAAAGAACGGTCTAAGTATTATCAAGAAGCTTTGCATAGCTATGTAGAAAATGGAGGCACATTAATGGTGCAATACAATACAAGTTTTAGAACCAAAGTTGATCAAGTAGCTCCTTATAATTTAAAACTTTCTCGTGACCGTGTAACCGATGAAAACTCTGAGGTTATCATCTTGAATCCAGATCATGAAGTTATGAGTTACCCTAATAAAATTACTTCGAATGATTTTGAAGGATGGGTGCAAGAACGTGGTTTGTATTTTCCAGATGAATGGAGTGCAGAATTTACTCCTTTATTAGCTATGAGTGACAAAGGCGAAACCGCAAAACAGGGAAGTTTATTGGTTGCTAAATATGGAAAAGGACATTTTATCTATACCGGACTGAGCTTTTTTAGAGAATTGCCGGCGGGTGTACCCGGAGCTTACAGATTATTCGCTAATCTATTATCTGTAGGAAAGAATAATGTAGAGCAACCTATTAAAAATTAAAATTATGGAAGAGCCTAAAAAATATCAATGGGATAGAACCTATACTTTAGTTTTGGCGGCCAACGCTATTTATATTATTCTGTTTTTCTTTTTAATGAAATTCTTTTCTTAAACTATTCAACCAAATGCAAACCTTAGATTGGATTATTTTAATATGTACCCTATTATTTATAGTGCTCTATGGTTCATGGAAAACACGTGGTAGTAAAAATGTAGAAGATTTTATAAAAGGAGGTAATCAAGCGAAATGGTGGACAATCGGTTTGTCTGTTATGGCTACTCAGGCAAGTGCAATTACATTTTTATCTACTCCTGGGCAAGCGTTTCATGATGGGATGGGCTTTGTACAATTCTATTTTGGTTTGCCAATTGCTATGGTGGTTATTTGTGTTGTTTTTATACCTATTTATCATCGCCTAAAAGTATTCACTGCATATCAATATTTAGAATCACGTTTTGATCTAAAAACAAGAACTTTAACAGCTATTTTGTTTTTAATTCAACGAGGATTAGCTGCTGGAATTACCATTTTTGCACCAGCGATTATACTTTCGGCAGTTTTAGGTTGGGACCTGATAACACTAAATATTATCATAGGTGTATTGGTAATTATCTATACGGTATCTGGAGGTACAAGGGCTGTAAGTGTAACTCAAAAGCAGCAAATGGCGGTAATCTTTACCGGAATGTTTATTGCTTTTTTTATTATTCTAAGTAAACTTCCTGAAGGAATTACCTTTAAGAAAGCTTTGGATATCGCGGGTACCAGCGGGAAAATGAACATATTGGACTTTTCTTTTAATTTTGAGAATCGTTATACTTTTTGGAGTGGAATTATTGGTGGTAGTTTTTTAGCACTGTCTTATTTTGGTACCGATCAAAGCCAAGTACAGCGTTATTTATCGGGTAAATCTATTAAAGAGATGCAATTGGGGCTCATCTTTAATGGTCTGTTAAAAGTCCCTATGCAATTTTTCATTCTATTGGTAGGTGTAATGGTTTTTGTATTTTATCAATTCAATACTACACCACTTAATTTTAATCCTGAAGCAAAACAAGCTGTTGAGAGCTCAGCATATGCTAAAGAATATGGTAATCTTGAAGATAAATTACATAAGATAGAAGAAGAAAAAAAAGTACTACAATTAGAATTTGGTCAAAATGAGGTTAATACTTTAGAAAAACAGCGAATCGTTGAATTACAAGCACAAGACAAAAGTTTAAGAGCCGAGGCTAAAGAACTTATAAAAAAGGCCGATGAGTCTGTTGAAACTAATGATAAAGATTATGTGTTTATTCATTTCATTCTTAATAATTTACCAAGAGGTTTAATAGGTTTGCTCTTAGCAGTGATTCTATCTGCTGCAATGTCTTCTACAGCTTCAGAATTAAATGCTTTAGCTTCAACGACGGCAATCGATCTGTATAAACGAAATGTTTCAGAAGAAAAAACAGATAAACATTATGTCACCGCTTCAAAATGGTTTACACTTTTATGGGGTGTGCTGGCAATTATAGTGGCATGCGTTGCTAATTTATTTGATAACCTAATCCAATTAGTAAACATTATTGGTTCTATCTTTTACGGAAATGTTTTAGGGATATTTCTATTAGCATTCTTTATAAAATTTGTACATAGTAATGCCGTTTTTGTTGCTGCTTTAATTACACAAATAATTGTAATTGTAGGTTGGTATTTTGATTGGATGCCCTATTTATGGCTTAACTTATTTGGGTGCGGACTTGTAATGATACTAGCAATACTTATTCAAACAACAAAGCCTAATAAGAACCCTGAAATTGTTTCTTGATATTATATACTTTTTTTACTTAAATAGAGTTGTATAAAAAACAATAGTTCTAAATGACTAGAAGAAGAATTTTTTATACTTTTTTAATGCTGGTTGTTGGTTTTATAGGCTATTTCTTCTATATGCTTTATTTGAGTCCTAGTTCTAATCTAAGGCCTGTTTATTTAATACCTAAAGATGCAGTTTTTTTAGTTGAGACCCAAGAACCGGTTGAGAACTGGGATAAGATTAGAGAAAGTGAAGTATGGAGGCATTTACAAAACAACAATTACTTCTCTGAACTAACATCAAATATTCAAAAAGTAGATACCATTTTCCATAAGAAGAAAAGACTATTTGAACTTTTTGGGGCACGTTCACTGGTATTTTCTATTCACATGTACCGACCTAAGGAATACGGTATTTTTTATGTAGTTGATCTTAAAAAAATCGCAAAGTTAAAACTCTTAAAGTCCTACTTTGATACACTTTTAGATGATGATTATGTTTTAAGTAAAAGAACATACAAAGAGCACGAGATCATTGAGCTTTATGATAAGAGAACAAAAGAAACATTACATATTTCTTTTATCCAAAATCAGCTAATTGCCTCTTACGTGCATACATTGGTCGAAGCTAGTATCGATCAACACAAAGAGCCTCACATAGGAAGAGAATTAGATTTTATTGAAATTAAGAAAAGAACCGGGTATGCAGATATGTTCAGGTTGTTTATCCAGTATAATTATATAGATGAGTACATAGGGTATTTTTCAGATAAAAAAAATGCCTTGGGTGAGGTTTTAAGTCAAAGACTTGCATTTTCTGGATTCACGCTAGATCTAAAATCTAACAACACCATCATAGCAAACGGATCTACAAACTTAAATCAGTCAAATGTTGCATATCTAAAAGCACTTCAAAAATCTGGAATTTCCAAGAGATCAGCGGCTTCCGTACTTCCAAAACGATCAGCTATTTATATGAGTTTTGGTTTTGAGAATTTCACAGAATTGTATTCAAACTTTGAACAATTGCTCAAGGAAGATCATGAGGCATATAAAACCTATCAAGAGAATTATGAGCAAATTGAGCGTTTGTTGAAAATTAATATTCAAGAGCACTTTATGAGTTGGATAGATGATGAGGTAGCTTTTTTACAGGTACAACCAACTGCCAAAAAACAAACTAACAATATTGCGCTTTTACTTAAAGCGAATGATGTAAATAGCGCAAAGAAGAATCTTGGATTTATAATAAAACAAATTAAAAAACGAACACCGGTAAAATTTAAGCAATTAAATTATAAAGGACACGAGATCAATTTTTTGGCCATTAAGGGATTTTTTAAAGCACTTTTTGGTAACGCCTTTGAAAAATTAGAAAAGCCCTACTTTACGATAATCGAAGATTTTGTAGTGTTTAGTAACGAACCAACTACTTTAAAACATATTATCGATAGTTATGTGGCTAAAGAAACACTTAATACTTCTGAAGATTATTTACGTTTTGAGGAAAAGTTTAGAAGTAAATCAAGTGTTTTTACCTACATCAATACACCAGCTTTATATAAAAGTATTTATGCTTTAGCAGATGCCAAAACGAAAGTGCAAATAAATAAAAACAGAGATTTTATTATTTGCTTCCCGCAATTAGGGTTTCAATTAATTCCGTATGATGGACTATTTAAGAGTAAGCTGGTTGTTGAGTACCAAGATCCTAAAATAGTAGCTAGTAAAGAGCAATTTAAGATTGATGATTTGTATGGCCCGAGATTGAAAGGTAGTCATAACAATAGGCCCAATGCCATTTTGATAAAAGATGTTTTTGAAGTGAGTCCTATTTTTCCAGACGATCTCAATGCTAATGCGTATGTAAAGACTTACAATAATGGAAACGTACGCATTAAGGTTGCTCTAAAAGATGGTCAGAAGAATGGACGCTACTTTGAGTACTATAACAACGGGAATGTAATGTTAAAAGGAAGATTTAAGAAAGATAAGCAAGTGGGAACCTGGAGATATTATAATAGCGAAGGTGATCTTATTAAAAAGAAACGATTTTAATAAAAAAAGCAGCACTCTAGTGCTGCTTTTTTATCTAAAACTATATAATTAGTTTGTCTTTACAGGAACTGTTAATCTTGCTTTTTCCCAAGCAAAATTAATAGCGTTTTTACCAACACTAAACTCTAAAGATTCTTGGTTGTCTTTAACAAATTGAGGTTTAACATTTACTCTTAACGCATCTTCACTCTGCTTATAAGAATAGGCACCCCAGGCATCGTTCTTTTTATTAAAGATAACCACCCAGTTATCATCCTTTTTCGGAATAATAAAGAAGCCATATTTACCAGCTTTTAGTGTTTTACCATCTATTGTTACATCATTGTCGAAATTAACTGTGGTATTTTCATTTGCACCAGCGCGCCATTCATCATCATACTTCACCAAACTGCCCCAAATCGTTCTATTTTTTACGTAAGGTGAACCGTAATCTACCGTTACAACTACATCATTAATATTCCCCGTAGCATTTTTTCTAGGGCTTTTTTGTGCACATGCAACCGACGTTACAAGTACAAAACATAGTAAAAAACTTAGTTTTCTCATCTTTAGATTTTAAAATTATATTTAGTATCTGTCGTTTTTTGCTAAAAAGCTTACTAAAATTATTTAGAAGACCATTCAGCAATAGATTCTTTATTCATTTTAACCCAGTTAGCATTGCCAGCTTCCTCAGCGCCTTTTAATGATTCTTTAGCGGCAGCGATGGCTTCTTTTTTCTTACCTAATCCAGCTAAAATCAAAGCTTTTTCGCGTTTCATCCACCAGGCTTTATCATTCATGGTAACAGCCTTGTTTATCCAAGTTAATGCTTGGTTAAGGTCTTTACCATTATTTCTGTAGTAACCAGCAGAAACATAATAATCTTGAGCAGAAGGACCTGCCATTATTTTGGTAATACTTTCAGAGGCCTTAGCATCAGTTGGAACATTGAATGGAACGCCTACATATACATCTTCCCATAACATACCTAATGTAGCTCCGTCATTCTTTAGGTCATCGAACGTCATAGTAAATGTTTGTATTGGCATTGGCATTTTTTGCACCGGTACAATTGCCGTTAGTGCTACTTTAGCATCACTCCATTCTTGAGGAACTCCAAATCCTTCATGGTCTTTATAAAAATATACCTTCCATTTATCAGCATTAGGCTTCGTAATAATAGCATAAGTACCTTTCTTTAATGTATCACCATTAATAGTGATGTCATCTTTAAAAGTGACTTTCGTTCTTGCGTTGGCTCCAGTTCTCCATAATTGATCATAAGGAACAAGTTCGCCAAAAATTTTTCTTCCTTTCATAGAAGGACGAGAATATTCTACAACCACATCCGTTAATCCCACAGTTTGCTTAAGCTTAGATGATGGACTAGGAGCAGGTGTTTGTACTTGTGCATTCAAAGTAAACGCCGTCATAAATATTAGTACAAGTAAAGAGAATTTTTTAATCATGGTTTTTCTAATTTAGGTTATTATAGTTTCTCAAAGATACTACAAATTGAAACCAAGATTTATTGCTTTAACGTTTATTTAACTATATCTACGTTTACGTAAATAAGAAAAAATAAATCCGAATAAAGCTAGAAGAACTAAGGGTAAAACCACATTAATAAGTTGCCATTTGCTTTTCTCAGCAAATGCCTTTTGTTTATCTAAAAATTGAAGCTTAATTGTTTTTGATCTTAAATTGATTAAACCAGAATCGTCTAATAAATAATTAATAGCATTTAATAAAAAAGTAGCGTTTCCATAACGGAGATTTGTCCATTTATCCAAACCGAGTTCAAGAGGCTGTCCTTGATGGACTTGATTGGCAATGATATCTCCATCTGCAATAACGATCATTTTATTAAAATCACTTCGATCTTTGAACTGTGTTGTTTCAAATGGCTTGATACGATTTCCATATGCTGATTTAAATTCACCCTCTAATAATACGCCCAAAATTTTATTCCCGTCATTATAATCTTCGGGAAGTGGTTTTTTGGAAACCTCTTCTAAAGAGATAATACTTGGAGATCCGATAGACTTAGACAAAGCAGAACTCTGCAGTAAGACGGTTTTTTTAACACCATTTTGTAATGTATCTATAGAATTCACAAACCGAAGGTTAACGAGATCAATATTCGTTGTAATTGAGTGATTATTCTTTGAAGTTATTACAGGGTGATATTGCCATAAAAAATCTTGGTATTGTGTTCTGTTACCAACCTGTCCGGCAGCCAAACGAATGGTTGAGCTGTACATGTCTTTAACGAGATCATAATTTAGTCGTACACCATAACTAAAGAGCAAGTCTGTAATATCGAGATCCCTATTAAATGCTAAAGATTGTCCGTTTTGCATTAAGCTATCAAGTTCGGCAACTACATTATCAACCAGCCATAATGATTTCCCGCCATTAGTAATGTATTGATCTAAAGTAAACTTTTCTTGATCTGAAAATTTTTCGGTTGGTTTAGCAATAATGGTAAGGTCATAATCAGTTAGTTTCTGCAATGTCTTTTGCGGGTTTTGAGAAACAGAATCTAGTGTAAACGGAGCCAAGCGATAATACTGACTTAGTTTTCTTAAAAAACTAGCGAGGTAAATATCATCTAGTTCACCATTCCCTTTCAAAACAGCCACAGTTTGTTTCTTTTCTGATGAAACCTTGTGAAAAGCATCGGCAAAAGCATATTCTAAATTTTGAATAGAACCTTGTAATTGCGCCTCTTGAGAGTCAGTAGATTGATTTGAAAGCAAGTTTACATTTTCTTTTTTGTCTTTATATTCAATCGTAGCCCATGGAAAGATTACAGCTTCTGATACTTTTCCATCTTCCTGAACTGACAAACGACTTGGTTGTAGTCCTTGTTTAATTAAATCTTCGGCTTGATCAAGAGGTTCTATAAAACGAAATTTTATATTATTGTTTTGCGCTCTTAATTCTTCTAAATGTTGCTTAGTTTCTGTTTGTAAACGCTTAAATTCAGATGGAAAATCACCTTGAAGATATACCTTTACAATTGCAGTTTCATTAACAGCATCTAAAACATTCTCGGTGGTTTTTGATAGCGTATAGCGTTTGTCACTTGTTAAGTCAAAACGTTTATAAAAGCTGTTTACTACAACATTAAGTATTACCAAAACGGCCAATAATAGGAATGCCTTTAATTGCTTTTTCATTACTTCTGCTCGATTTTTAATTTTGTTAGAAATAAAAAGAAAACGGTAATGCTTACGAAATAAATTAGGTCACGCGTATCAATAACACCTCTTGAAATACTATTAAAATGTTCTTTCATTCCTAAATTTTGAATACCATTAAGAATGTTTAGGTCTGCCAAAGCTTCAAATCCGTAATACATAAAAAATGAAATGATTACTGCAAGGATAAAAGCAACAATTTGGTTATTTGATAGTGTTGAAGTGAATAGCCCTATTGACGTATAGGCACTGGCTAAAAATAATAGACCTATATACGAACCAATTGTGCTTCCAGTGTCTATATTTCCAGTAGGATTTCCTAGTTTAACAATACTAAACACATAAATTAAAGTAGGAATTAAAGCTAAAATAATTAGTGTGAGTGCTCCAGCATATTTTCCTAATACGATCTGCCAATCGGTCAAAGGTTTGGTTTTTAAAATTTCAATAGTACCTAATCTAAATTCGTCTGAAAAACTTCGCATGGTAATGGCAGGAATCAAAAATAGAAAAAACCAGGGAGTAGTATAAAAGAATGCATTGAGGTCTGCAAATCCTGCATTTAAAATATTGAACTCTCCTTTAAATACCCATAAAAAAAGACCGTTAACAAGTAAAAAAACGGCAATGACCAAATAGCCTATGGGTGAGGCGAAAAATGAATTAAGTTCTTTTTTTAATATTGCTAACATATCATTGTACTATTGGTTGCCATACCTCTTTAGCTGGTTTTTTGCCTGTTAAGATTTCAAGAATTTCTAAGAAAAAGACGTTTTCATCTTTTCCGCTATCACTGATCATTTTTTTAAATGTAGCTCGAGACATTTTAAAAAGGGCTGTTAAGTCGATTTTCCAAATGCCTTCTTCCTTATAAAAGTGAAAGAAAAATGGCGTTTTTTGACCATTGTAAATAAATACCGCCTTGGCAAAATCATTGTTTACTTTTGTTTCACCTATTGTATTGCTAAGAACACTATTTTTTCCCACCATGCCTTCTTTTATAGCGTATAAGAGAAGGGCTTTACCATCAAATGATAAAATATCTTCCTTACTAGTTCTATGTCTAATAGATAAAACCATTAACTTATCTAATACACCTAAATTTACAACTTCTATTGAGTCTGCTTTTTTGGTAGTTTCTAAAATCTCAGAATAATAGTTTATAGTTCGAGAGTCTACATATTTAACGGCTTCTTCGCCATTGTCATTTAAAATGGCTTCTTTATAAGCTTCAAAAGAATTTACAATTTGTTGATGATCACTTTCTTGTGAATATCCTTTAAAAAGGATTATACATAAACAAAAAATTAAACTTATTCTTTTCATAAATTATAATATTGACACCAACTTATCAACGCTCCAAGCTTCCGGTTTATCATTAAACATAGGTTTTGTTGTTGCCCAAACACCTTTGAATAGATTAGAGTTTCTATAGTTTTCTAAATCTTGTTCGGTTTTCCAGTAACTATACGTGAAAAATATGTTTGTATTCGTTTTATCTCTGTATAATTCTAAAAATTCGCAGCCTTCAAAAGCCCGGATTTTATCTTTTACCAAATCAAAATTCGTAAGAAAATTTGTCACTTTTTCTGATTGAAAGCTCATTTTTACAATTCGTACAAACATACTATTTAAATCTTACAGTTATAGTATCACGATAATCCAATCCTAAAAGGCTTGAAGCTCCACCTACCGTTTTTAAATTACTCTTATAAATGGCTATTTCAAGAAAGTTGGCCGAATTGAAAATGGCCAGCTTTTTACCATCATCAAGCCTGTTTTCTGGAGGAATGTTATAATTAACTACCTCATTATATTTTCTGAAAATTTTTGTAAAAGAATAATTTCTAGCAATTACTTCATAGTCACGACCTTTACCTATTTCGTTAAATAATTTTTTGCTTATGTTGCTTATTACATTTCCATAATTATCAATATAAATAACACTTCCAACAATTTGGGTTTTATCATCATTAATGTAGGGATGTACTTCTGTTAACTGTTTATAATTGGCAATTTCTTTACCTATAACATCTAATGTTCCCCCTCTAGCGATGTGACAGGCCACTTTAACAAATACGTCTAATACATTAAAACTACTAATAATGGCATCATGTATGGTGATCTCTACAAGTTTTTCGGGATTTATTTCTGAGGCGATCATTGAGATCACACCGTTATCCGGACAAATAAAATAATGATCATCAAGCTTTAGTGCAATATGTTTGTTTTCCACACTTAATTCAGAATCTACACCAATAATATGAATGCTTCCTTTTGGAAAGTTTTGATAAACGTTTTTAACAATATATGCCGTTTCGGTGATGTTAAATGGAGATACCTCATGTGAAATATCTATTACATTAACATTGTCTAACTCACTGAAAATAGCGCCTTTAATTGTGCCTACAAAATGATCTTTAGTGCCAAAATCTGTGGTTAGGGTTATTAAAGGCATTTGTTAATTATTTCCGAGGTTGTTAAGTGGTTTGAATTAGATTTTGTTTAACTTTATTGTGCAAATCTAATGATTTATAGATTACAATTTTGCAGATTATAAGCTAGTTTTAAACATATAATAAACATTAAATAAAACCATTTGAACGAAAGAATTATTGAATTAACCGAAATCAATCCAAAAGATTTTTTCGGTACACAAAACAGTAACATTGAGCAGCTAAAAAAGTACTTTCCTAAAATCAAGGTAGTTGCCCGTGGAAGTAAGATTAAAATTTACGGTGAAAAAGAGCTTTTAGATGAATTTGAAATGCGTTTAAAAATGCTGGTAGAACATTTTAATCGCTATAATAAATTAGATGAAAATAGTATCGAACGTTTGTTGACCACTACAGAAAATGATGACAAAAGCTCAAAAAGAGCAGGTGATGTTTTAGTACATGGGGTAAGTGGTAAACTTATCAAAGCCCAGACTGCTAATCAACGTAGAATGGTTGATGCTATTGTAGAAAATGACTTACTGTTTGCTGTAGGCCCTGCAGGTACTGGTAAAACTTATACAGCTGTTGCTTTAGCAGTAAAGGCATTAAAGGAAAAAGAAGTACGCAGAATTATCCTAACTAGGCCTGCTGTTGAGTCTGGTGAAAACCTAGGATTTTTGCCTGGAGATCTAAAAGAAAAGTTAGATCCATATATGCAACCTTTATATGATGCCTTGCGAGATATGATAGCTCCAGAAAAATTACAGGCATATTTAGAGTCTGGAGTAATTCAAATCGCTCCTTTGGCTTTTATGAGAGGTCGTACATTAGATAACGCTTTTGTTATTTTAGATGAAGCTCAAAATACTACACATGCTCAAATGAAAATGTTCTTAACCCGGATGGGCAAACATGCGAAGTTTGTGATTACCGGAGACCCCGGACAAATTGATCTTCCTCGTAAACAAATTTCCGGTTTGAAAGAAGCACTATTGGCTTTAAAAGATATTAATGGTGTTGCGATGGTCTATCTTGATGATAAAGACGTAATTCGCCATAAATTGGTAAAGAAAATTATTTCTGCATATAAAGGTATCGAAACGGATTAGTTTTTTAGTTGTGAATCATTAGACGATGGTTTACTTTTGCGGTTTTCAACACAACTATAAAATGAATACAATAAATAAGACCGATTTTAACTTCCCTAAACAAAAATCGGTTTACAGAGGTAAGGTTCGAGAAGTTTATAATATCAATGATGATCTCTTGGTCATGGTTGCTACAGACAGGCTCTCGGCTTTTGATGTGATTATGCCTAGGCAAATACCTTATAAAGGGCAAATTTTAAATCAAATTGCATCTAAAATGATGCAAGCTACTGCAGATATTGTTCCTAATTGGATACTTGCTACTCCAGATCCGAACGTGGCTGTTGGTTATTTATGTGAGCCATTTAAAGTTGAAATGGTAATTCGTGGATATTTATCGGGTCATGCAGCACGCGAGTATAAAGCAGGTAAAAGAATACTTTGTGGAGTTTCAATGCCTGATGAAATGAAGGAAAATGATAAATTTCCTCAACCTATAATTACTCCTGCTACGAAGGCTGAAGAAGGAGCACATGATGAAGATATTTCACGTCAAGATATTATTGCGAAAGGAATTGTTTCTGAAGAAGATTATAAGATTTTAGAAGATTATACGTATAAATTATTTGAACGCGGAACCGAAATAGCAGCTGAAAGAGGATTGATTTTGGTAGATACTAAATATGAATTTGGTAAAACAAAAGATGGGAAAATCGTATTGATTGATGAAATACACACTCCAGACTCTTCGCGTTATTTCTATGCCGATGGCTATGAAGAACGTCAGGCTAGAGGAGAGGCACAAAAGCAGCTTTCCAAAGAGTTTGTACGTCAGTGGTTAATAGCAAATAACTTTCAAGGTAAAAAAGGGCAGGTAATTCCTGAAATGTCTGATGAAAAGATATATGAGATTTCAGATCGGTATATTGAACTTTATGAAAATATTACTGGTGAACGCTTTGTAAAAGCCGATTTGTCAAATCTTACAAAGCGCATCAACGATAATGTTGTTAATTATTTACAATCTCAAACTGTGGCTTAGCTTGTAAGATTCCCAACTCAATCATACACTTTTTCATTTCTTGATAGGTGCGTTCTATATTATTATCTAAGCCTATTGAAAAGCGGATTAAACCATCAGATAAGCCCATCTCGGTTTGCTCATCTTCCGGTATTTCTGATGAAGTTCCTGTGCCCGGCGCGTTGAATAAAGTTTTATAAAAACCTAAACTCACCGCCAGATACCCTAGATTGCGCTCCTGCATTAGTTCCATAAACTCATTGGCCTTATCTAAAGATCCAACATCGATTGCCAACATGCCCCCAAAACCATATTCTTCGTTGTACATAGTTTTGAATAATCCATGTTGCTTATGATCTTTTAAGCCTGGATAGCTAATTTTAATGCCATCTTGCTGAAATTTTTCGGCTAGAAACAATGCATTTTCACTATGCTTTTTAATTCTAATGTGTAACGTTCTTAAGTTTTTCAAAACACTTGAAGCACGTAAACTGTCCATAACTGGACCAAGTAACATGGAAGCTCCATCGTTTACATTACGCAAATCGTTAATAAAATCTTGAGTTCCACAAACAACGCCACCTACAGTATCACTAGAACCGTTGATAAATTTTGTTAATGAATGAATAACCACATCTGCACCTAATTGCGCTGGAGAAATATTTAATGGCGAGAATGTATTATCTACTACCAATTTTAAATTGTACTTTTTAGCTAGTTTAGCTAAACCAGGAATATCTGCTACTTCTAATAAAGGGTTGCTTACGGTTTCACAGTAGATCACTTTCGTGTTTTTATTGATGGCGGCTTCAACCTTTTCTAAATTCGTAATATCTACAAATGTGTTTTCAATATTGAATTTTGGCACAAAATTTTTAAGAAATGCATAGGTTCCCCCATATATAGTGCGAGCAGAAACAATATGATCACCTGCGTTACAAAGCTGTAATAGTACTGGAGTGATGGCTCCCATGCCAGAAGCCGATACATTTGCAGTTTCAGTACCTTCCATAGCTGCCAAAGCTTCACCTAGATACAAATTACTAGGGCTGCTATGTCTTGAGTATAAATAGCAACCTTCTGAATTGCCTTCAAATGTGTCTGACATTGATTTGGCAGCCATAAAGGTGTAGGTTGATGAGTCAGATATTGAAGGGTTTACACCTCCAAATTCTCCAAAGTATTGTAGATCTTGAATTTTGTCAGCTGGTTTAAATTTCATTGGTGTTATTTTTCTACAAATAACTTAAAATTTAGTTTTTTTGTCAATGATAGGTGTAATATTTAGATTATTTATCTATATTGTTGTGATTTTATGTAAATTGTATCTGATATTACTTACTTAATTAGAAAAAAATAGAAAATATTTCGGTTATGCAGTTTGACGAAATAGATAGAAAGCTACTTTTATTGTTACAAACGAATAGTAAAGCCACTACTAAGAAGCTGTCAATGGACTTAAGTTTATCTGTAACAGCGGTCTATGAACGAATTAAGAAGCTAGAGAAAGCTGGTGTTATAGAGAAGTATGTTGCGGTATTAAATAAAGAAAAGGTTGGTAAGGCTTTTGTTGTTTTTTGCCACTTGAAGTTGGTTCAACATAGCAATGAGTATTTAACGAAATTTGAATCAGATGTAGTGCAATTAGATGAGGTGTTGGAGTGCTATAATGTAAGTGGCGAATATGATTATATATTAAAAATAGTAGTTAAGAATATGAAGGCCTACCGTGAGTTCATGAATACTAAACTTACCAAGTTGAATCATATAGGCAGTACGCATAGTATTTTTATAATTAGCGAGCTCAAGAACAGTACAGAAATTTTAATGTAAAAAATCCGGCAGAAAGCCGGATTTAGTTTAGTTACTTTTTTACGCTTATTTTTTTGCTTTTACCCCAACAGTGATTATAATATCATCATAGATTAATTTATTTTTCAAATTGTCAAAAAATTTACCAGATCTAAATTTAATATCCCACTTTGTTCTATCTATTTTGAATTCTCCTGTTTTAAGCAATATTTCATTGCCGTTATTAGATATATCGGCTAAAAAATTTACATCATTTGTTATTCCTTTTATAGTTAGCTGTCCTTTAACAAGTGTCTTGCCATTTTTGGCTTCGCTGCCAGTTATATTGTAGCTGCCGGTAGCGTAATTTGCTACGTCAAAAAAATCTTTTGAACTTAAGTGATCTACTAATTTTTTATTGTTCTTACCGGGCTTAATATCTAATACTTTAATGGTATTCATATCTATAGTGAAGTTTCCGCCTATTAGTTCGTTACCTTCAAAGACAAAATTTCCTTTTGAAAGAGATAAAGTACCATCATGTGTTTTACCGGGTCTTGATGCTGCCCAAGTAATAGTCGATTCTTCTACAACGGCATCGAAAGTTTCTGATTCTATTGCTTTAAAAGACATAAGAATTATGCTTGCTGCTAAAAGTGGAATTATTATTTTTTTCATCTCGAATATGTTTAGTTGTTTAGATAGTTAATCAGTCGTATTTTTTTTGATTGATTACATTTTAAAATAAGAGCATAAAAAAAACATCCTAATCATTGATCAGGATGTTTTTAAATTATTAAACTTTTAAAAGTTAATTCTTTAGCTCTTGTTTAACGCTATCAAATTCAGACTGCCCTTCTTCTTTTGGCCAGCTATTATTCGACATATCTATATCTGCGGTTTCAAGATCTGGGTCAACCACAATATTTTTAATACGTTTTGCAGTAGCATAGGTTTTTTTAACTTCTTTGTCGCTTTTGTTCCATAACTGAGCTGGATACTTTTTGCGCTCTTTGGTTCCATCTTCATATGTAATGTCAACAATTAGAGGTAATACTAAGCCACCTGGTTTTTCATAGGTAACCTCATAAAAATAATTAGGAGCTTCTTTTAACTGAGCTTTTTCCTCTTCAGATAAGGATGCTAAATAGTCATTTAACATGTTAAAATCACCCACTTTCTTGGCGTTTTTATCTTTAGACGGATCACCTTCAGCGAAATAAACTAATTTATCTTTATATTCATCTAAGTTCATATTATAGCGTTTCGCTATATCTTTTGCTTTTTCTGTTGGTTGATCGGTTAAATAATAAGATTTTACAGATTTAACGCCCATGTCGTTGTAATCAGTAGTGTAGAACCATCCTCTCCAAAACCAATCAAGATCCATCGCTGAGGCATCCTCCATGGTTCTAAAGAAATCAGCAGGAGTGGGGTGTTTAAACATCCATCTTTTTGAGTATGTTCTAAAAGCGTAATCAAATAATTCTGGACCCATGATAGTTTGTCTAAGCATCCATAAACCAGCTGCTGGCTTAGTATAAGCATTAGGGCCAAAATTATATACATTATCTCCTTGAGACATAATTGGAGATAATTGATCTTGATCAAGGCTCATATAGCGAATGATATCTCTAGGAAGATTACCAGTATTAAAATTTGGATCATAGTCATATTCAGCAATCATTTCAACGAATGAATTAATTCCTTCATCCATCCAAGTCCATTGACGCTCATCAGAATTTACAATCATAGGGAAGAAATTATGACCAATTTCATGCGTAATTACCCCAATCATTCCATTTTTTACCCTGTCAGAATATGTTCCATCAGGATTTGGTCTACCATAGTTAAAGCAAATCATAGGATATTCCATTCCTTGTCGTTTTGCATGTACAGAGATCGCTTTGCTATAAGGATAATCAAAGGTCATTTTAGAATATTCTTCTAAAGTATTTGCAACAACGCGAGTTGAATGTTCTTCCCACAATGGATTTCCTTCTTTAGGATATAATGAAACGGCCATAACGTTTTTTCCATTAATATTTACAGCCATTGCATCCCAAATATACTTGCGTGATGATGCGAATGCGAAATCACGTACATTCTTAGCATTGAAATGCCAGGTTTTTGTTTTATCGGTACTACCTTTTTCAGCTTTTTCGGCTTCTTCTTGAGTTACTATAAATACAGGCTTATCATAGGTTTTTCTTGCTACATCGAAACGCTTACGTTGTTCTCTGGTCAATACATCTTTTTCATTTTGAAGTTCACCAGTTGCATCAACAACATGATCAGCAGGTACGGTTAATTTCACATCGTAATCACCGAACTCTAAAGCCCATTCACTGCGACCCCAGAATTGCATGTTTTGCCACCCTTCAACATTATCATAAACAGCTAAGCGAGGAAAGAATTGAGCAATTGTGTAATTGTTATTCCCATCAGGAAATGCTTCATAACCAGAACGCCCGCCAATTTCCACATAAGGAGGAATATTATACCACCACTTTATCTTAAAGACAAATTTCTCTCCAGATGCTAACGGCTTTGGTAAATTGATACGCATCATGGTTCTGTTAACAGTATGTGATAACGGAGACCCGTCAGCATTTTGTACATAATCTATTTTAAACCCTCCTTCAAAAGGTTTCTTTAAATTATTCTTGGTAAAAGTTATTGGGCCATTAAATGCATTGTCGCCCATACTACTTGGCCTAGCATCTGGTGTCTTTGAGTCGGGAGCTCTCATATTTTGATCTAATTGTACCCATAAATACTCTAGATTATCTTTTGAATTATTATGGTATGTAATAACTTCATCACCATAAATACGGCTCTTTTTTTCATCTAATGCAATATTCATTACATAGTCAACCTTTTGCTGGGTATATTCATGACCAGGAGCCCCAGAAGCAGTTCTTTGAGAGTTTGGAGTAGGTAACTCTTGTTTTAACTGTCTAAATTTATTGATGTTAATATGCCCTGGTTTTCTCTCTTTTTTTTCTTCTTGTTCTTGGGCAAAAGCAACAGAAGTTACGAGTAGAAAGGATAGTACTAAATAGCCTAATTTTCTCATTCTTAATATTTATTTATTAGTTGAGCGAAAATACTTATTTAAGAGGGATTTGATAAAAAACAGCTAAAATTTTAACATATCTTTATCATTTCTAATGGTGAAAATAAATGACTTCTTCTTATTATTAATGTTTAATTTGATAATATTTTGCTGGTCCTCAAATAACTCCATCAGTACTTTATTTTGAATTTCAATGGATTCAATAGTGGCAATATTTTCAATTTCTATATAGATTTTTGTTTCATCGGCATCGTATTTTTTACCCAAATATTTATAAGGCTTCAGCTCATTATTTATTGTTATTAAGAACTTGTCTTTCAGGTAGTTTGAAATAAATTGATCTGCATTTGATAGTTCTTTGTCGGTATCTAATTCTGCTTTTATTGAAAATTGTTTATCAAGTCCGTTCTGCAAATCATCCGTAAAAACACGCATAATAATTTGTAGCGACTTTGACTTTTCTGAATATTCAATCTTTGTGAAGCTAATGTAATATTTATGTGCCGCAAATGCGAATAAAGGAATCGTTAGAAATAAAAGAAAATGTTTTCTAGTTACATTCATTAGTAATTTTTAGAATTGTAAACATAAAGCATTTTGCAAATAGTATTCCAAAAAAATTAATTTTTAATTAGTTTAAGATAAGGGTCACGTTCTCGAAAGAAGATTTCTATAAGTTCTAAATGTCTATCTTCATTATAGAGAATAACAATATCATTTTTTAAACAATAATCAATAAACCCATTAATTTCTTTAGAAGGGATGCCAATGGTGTAAATGAAGAAATCGTCTTTAAAATGCAAACGTATGTTTTTTGCTGTTTTTAAATTTAAAGCATTGATTTTATCTTCTTGCAAGAGCTTTTTAAGTTTTCGATCTTTTTTCCGTTCACCAGATAGTACGTAATACAAATTATCAATTCCACCGGCTCCGCCAATTAAGGTTGTTAAAATTACTATCGGTACGCTAGCTTTTGAATGACCATCTAATCTGGCATCTAATATTGTTTTTGGTTTTTTATCGGCGTTTGGCAAGTTTAATCTTTTTGCAACGCTTATTGGTTTTATAACTACTTCTTCAAGTTGATTAATTCTTGGTTCTAACTTAATAATTACTTGAAGTTTTTGAATATCAATTTCTGAAACAATTCTTCGGTAAATTTCAAATTGTACCGCTGAGAAAATCAATGTATCATTTACCTTAATCGGAATAGCGAAGTCTCCGTATTGATTAGAAATTGTTCCTTTTTGAGTTGTTTTATTAACAATATGAATTCTATTTACCGATAAAGAATCGCTTACTATTTTACCATGCATGATTCTTCGATTACCTTGAGCTGCGGCAGCTAATGATGCCAGTAATAAAAGAAGGAATAGATTGTTTTTCATTTTAATGACTTGGTTAATTTTGACTTCTTATAAAGATGATAGTTTTACCACATCTTTCTTGCCAAACTCGTTGAGTTCCACATTTTTTTGCTCTAGTTATTCCTTTATTAATTCTAGATATTGATCTCGTTCTTGAATAAATATTTCAATTATTTCTAAAAACCTATTTTCAGTAAAAAGAATTGCAATATTATTTTTGAGACAATAGTCTATGAAATCATCTATTTTTTCTGAAGGAATATCAATAGTGTCGATAAAAAAGTCGTCTTTAAAATGTGATTTGATCTTTCGTACAACTTTAACATCTTGTTCTTTGATCTTATCTTCAAGCATTATTTTTTGAAGTTTTCTATCTCTTTTTCTTTTACCTGAAAATAAATAATAGAGATTGTCAATGCCTCCGCGTTGATTTAATAAAGCAGCAAGAACAACTACTGGCACTTTAGATTTATTATGAGCATTAATCCTATTTTCTATTCTGTTTAATGGCTTTTTATTTGCATTGGGTAGATTAATGGCTTTGGTAATATTCACCGATTTTACAATTACTTCTTCCAGTTCATTTATTAATGGATTTAATTTAAAGGCTAACTGCAGCTTTTGTAAATCAGCTTTCGAAATAATGTATTCAAAAGTTTCAAATTGTATACCCGAAAAAAGCAATGTGTCGTTAATCATGACAGGTATTGCAAAATCACCATGCTTATTTGTATAGGTGCCTTTTTGAGAAGTTTTATTTACAACATGAATCTTATTTATTGATAAGGAATCGTTTATAATTTTGCCGTGTAAAACTTTTCTGTCTTTTTGAGAAGAACATAAAAAACCTACAAAGAGAAAAAAGAAGAGAAGTAATTTTCTAATCATAGGCAATTGATTTCTTACAAATTACGCATTAACGATCACAAATAATCATTAAAATTACCCTAAACTTTTGTTAAAGGTTTACCTTTGAATTTTTCTTAAAAGTGATATGAAGAATTTAATACTTGCAAGCACTTCTACGGTTTATGGAAGCGATTATTTAGAATACTTATCAAATGAATTAAGTGAGCTCTATAATAGTGTGAAAGAAATTGTGTTTATTCCTTATGCAAGACCAAGCGGAATCACTTGGGCTGAATATACCAAGATCGTTACCAAAGCATTTTCTAAGATGCATATTTCGGTTAAAGGAATTCATGAATTTGATGATGCTGATATGGCCATTAAAAATGCAAAGGGGCTTTTTGTTGGAGGTGGAAATACCTTTGTATTGGTGAACGAATTATATAAAAGAAATTTAATTAACGTTCTTAAAAATGCCATTGAAAATGGCACTCCCTATCTAGGCACAAGTGCCGGAAGCAATATTTGCGGGGTAACAATGAAAACAACGAATGATATGCCAATCGTAAAGCCTTCAAGTTTTGAAACAATGGGGATTATTCCTTATAATATAAATGCACATTATCTAGATCCAGATCCAAATTCTAAGCATAAAGGAGAAACGAGAGAAATTAGAATCAAGGAGTTTCATTGTTACAACGATACTCCGGTAATAGGCTTGAGGGAAGGAAGCTGGTTAGAAGTTAAAAATAACGAAATTACACTACGAGGTAATTTAACGGCGAGATTCTTTAGAAAAGGCCATGATCCTATAGAGCTATCTCCAGAAACTGAATTAATGAAGTTAACGCATTGAGTCTTTCTCTATAGAAAGCATCTCTAATTCGAGCGAAATCTCTTTTGAGAACTCACTTTTTTTAACTTCATTTGAAAGAAGAGAATATAATTGAGCGACGGTATCTTTAGGGAAATCTTGATTTTTAAGTAAAGAATGCAAAACCATTGATGCTACAAATGATTTTGGATTATTTTTTATGAAATCAACGCTAAAATCGTTTTTTTCATCGTTTATAATTTTCATTTGCATATTAATTTCGGCGAGCTTTTCACTATTGTTTTCGGCCCGGGCTTTTTGAAATTGAAAAAACAATTCATTCATCTTTAAAGAAATATCCCTTGACTTCTTCTTGTAGCCATTAAGTTGCTCATTTAACATAGTGCCAATCACTCTTGCATATGTAAGATTTTTAAGATCAGAACTAATGTTTATCGTCCCTTTCTCAATAATTGGAAATATACCTTGTTTATATCCGTCAATGAAGATTCCGTAAACGGCAGGAGAATTAATAGTTCCCGAAAATGTAGCTTTTTGATTTTTTATGAATGTTGAGTCTAAACCAATTGTTAAATAACCTTCTTGTTTCCTTAAAACAACTTTTTGACCATCTTCAGTTTTGGTAATATTTAAGTTTACAACAAAATTGTTTTTATTTTGAGCAATTTCTGACCTTTTTGCACATGACAAAGCTAGTAATATCAAAAAAATATAGATTAGTTTTTTCTTCATATAAAACATTGAGTAAAAGTAATTAAATGTTTAAAAAGAAATATCTTGCTATGATCATGTTTTAATGAGCTCTAGGATTAAAAAAGGCTGCTTGTTATTAACAAAAAATGCAGTTTATTAACAAAAGTCAACCGTTTATTAAAAATATAAAGAAACTTCAGATTTCCTTAAGATTTCCAAAATACTTTCGCAGCGTTTTTCATAGACAAATTAGGTGTAATAATCAATAGAACAATTTATTATATATTTTTTCGTTTTAAGAAGAACGTCGCTAAGAAAAGAAAATCCGTTCATTTATTAATTGTATCCCCTTGATACCTATAAAGCCTTGCGTTTTATTGTTGTTGAGCGTGGTATATATTGCTAAATGATAAACTATTAATAACGAACAAATAATTATTAATTATTTATCAAGGGTTTACTATGAGTAAAAAATTATTTTCAATTGTATTTCTCCTCCTTACTATAAATATTGTATTTGCTAATACGACACCAGTTCTATCTAATTTTAGGGTTGAAGATTCTGAAAAAAGTAGAGTTTATTTTGATAGTAGCTTACCACTTTCTGGTACATCAGCTACAGCAAATGGTTTTATAATAACTGGTAAGACAGTGAGTTCTATCACATTGAGTGATGGCCAAACTACAGGGCATTATCTTACTGTGTCGTCTGCATTTGATTACTGGGATAATAATACTGTCAGGTATGAAGGAGGAAGTAACATAGGTATTCATAATTTTACGTTACAGTACATAGAGAATAACATAGTTGAGCCCAGTTCTTCAGTGATTCGTTATGCATCGGTTAATGGTTCAGGGAATCACGATGGAACTAGTGAATCAAATGCATGGACATTAAAAGAAGCACAGTCAAATTCTGCTCCTGGTATGACAATTTATGTAAAGGCCGGTGATTATGGAAATGAACAATTGTTGTTAAGTGGAAAAGGAGCCACTGCTTCGACACCTATTAAATTTATTGGTTATAAATCAACGCCTGGTGATATCACAGATTATTACTATAAGTATGGAGTAAATACTGCACTAGATGTTACAGAGATGCCAACACTTGATAATACCGTAAGAAATGGGTTACAAGGTATGGTTAGAATAAGAACCAATTATGTTATTATAAGAAATTTTCAAGCTACTGAGGGTAGATTTAATTTTATGATTAATGGCCCGAGAGAAGGAGTAATATTTGACAATTGTATTTCAAAGAACACAATTAGTACAACTTCTGGTTTTGATTTTACGTCTGTTGGTACTAGACGAGGAAGAGTTACTAATTCATTAAGTATAAATGCTGAAATGGCAGGGATTCATATTGCTGGAGACTATAATTTAGTCTCAGATTGTGAAGTATATAGTGATGAATTATCTGGTGGGCCGGCTTCTGATTATTATATTTTTGCTGATGGAGATTATAATATTTTTAGGAACTCTTATACCGAAAGAGTTGTTGAAGATACTCATGGTGGACATGGTATAGGTTTAAAAAGTGATAATCAAACAACTTTAAATAGCGTTACTTATAATTTAATTGAAAACTGTACTTCTGTAGGATCTGATGCAGGAATGGAATTAAGACATGCGGAGGTTGCCTATAATGTGGTGCGATCTTGTAAGTTTTTACAAGGAAATATATCATGGAACGCTACATATTCCGTTTCTGGGCCAGTAATTAGAGATGGTGCTCATCATAATATAATTGAAAATTGTTATATAGAGGGGGCTAAAAACGGAGTGAGATTTAGAGATAATGTAGAACAAGGTGCTCAACCTTCAGGAGAGCATAATAAAATCATAAATACAGTCTTTAATAACTGTAAGATTGGAATTTTTGCGACAAGACAGGGTGGAGGTAATGGAACCCTTAATAATAACGAGTTCATAAACTGTACATTTAATAATATGAGTGATGCATTATATAGTGATGCACTTCACTTGATGGGTAATAACACAAACCGTCTAATTAATTGTATAATCAATGGGGCGCCAAAAAGAATGGATCAAGGTAATACCAGAGGATTTCCTACAGGATTTGTTGAAATCAATAATAATTACTGGAATTTTTGGGATACAAATGGAAGCGTGCCAACACCTGGCAATATAAATATGCCATCCAGCTCCTCAAACAATGTTTCACATGACCCTGAATTTATAAATCCTTCAGGTAAAGATTTTCATTTGCAACCTACTTCGGCAATTAAAGATTTGGGTACAACAAATAATAGTGTATTATATGATGCTGATGGAATTGAAAGGTATGATGGTAAATATTCTATTGGGGCTTATGAAGATACTGCTCCCAGAGTAGGATCTGTTTCACCTACCTCTGCAACAATTTGTGAAGGTGAAAGTATTACACTAGTTGCATCTGGTGGTACTTCTTATACTTGGAATACAGGGGATACAACAGAGACTATAACGGTTAATCCTACAAATACAACAACGTACAACGTAACTATTTCTGATGGCACAAACTCAGATTCTCATGATATTGAAGTAACTGTTAATTCGGCTCCAACGGTAGATGCTGGTATCGATGAAACAATTTGTGAGGGTGAGACTGTAACCCTAACAGCATCGGGAAACGGAGATTTTCTTTGGAGCACTGGAGATACAACGGCTAGTATTACGGTAAACCCCACAAGTACTACAACTTATTCGGTTACTGCAAGTAATTCATGTAGCACAACCGCAACAGATGATGTAATAGTAACTGTAAATCCTAGCGTAACAGCTGATGCCGGTGCAGATCAAACTATTTGCGATGGTGAGAATGTTACGCTTACGGCAACAGGTACAGGTCCATTTACTTGGAATACCGGTGAAACTACAGCAAGCATTACTGTAAATCCTACAACAACAACAACATATACAGTTAGTGCAACTAATGGAAATTGCTCTGCGTCAGACGATGTAATAGTAACAGTCAACACGGTCCCAACGGTGAATGCAGGATCAGATGAGACTATTTGTGAAGGTGAAACGGTTACTTTAACTGCAACGGGAAACGGAGATTTTCTATGGAATACTGGTGAAACTACAGCTAGTATTACCGTAAGCCCGACTACCACGACAACCTATTCGGTTACTGCGAGTAATTCATGTAGTACAACTGCAACAGATGATGTGATAGTAACCGTAAATCCAGGAGTAACAGCGGATGCCGGATCTGATGTTTCAATCTGTCAAGGAGAAAGTGTTACTTTAACGGCTACCGGTACAGGTCCATTTACTTGGAATACTGGCGAAACTACAGCTAGTATTACTGTAAATCCATCAAATACAACAACGTATACGGTAAATGCATCAAACGGAAATTGTTCAGCTTCAGATGACGTAACAGTAACGGTAAATACACCTCCAACAGTAAATGCTGGTTCAGATCAGACTATTTGTGAAGGTGAAACAGTTACCTTAACTGCAACTGGAAATGGAAACTTCTTATGGAGCACAGGAGATACAACGGCTAGTATTACAGTAAATCCAACTACTACTACAACATATACGGTTACAACAAGTAATTCGTGTAGTACTACTGCAACAGATGATGTTATAGTAACCGTAAATCCTGGAGTAACGGCAGATGCTGGATCAGATGTTTCTATTTGCGAAGGAGAAAGTGTTACTTTAACAGCAACGGGTTCAGGTCCATTTACTTGGAATACAGGTGAAACTACAGCGAGTATTACTGTAAATCCGGCAAATACCACTGTTTATACGGTGAGTGCAACAAACGGAAACTGCTCGGCTTCCGATGATGTGACTGTAACTGTTACCACTTCACCAACAGTAAATGCAGGTGCCGATCAAACGATTTGTGAAGGCGATAGTATTATGCTTACTGCAACTGGTAGTGGAGATTTTCTATGGAGTACAGGTGAAACTACAGCAAGTATTACGGTAAGTCCTGCTACTACTACTACATATTCAGTTACGGCAACTTCTCAAGGATGTCAAAGTACGGCTGTAGATTATGTAGATGTGATTGTTGGAGAGAGCCCTAACTTATCTGCAACAGATAATGTAACTATTCAAGAAGGAGAAACAGTTACGCTAAATGCAACAGGGAACGGTGCTTTTAAATGGAATACTGGTGAAGATACGGCAAGTATTACTGTAAACCCTTCCGTAACTACTAATTATACAGTTACTTTAACGGCAAATGGCGGGTGTTCAGAGAAAAAGACGATAACAGTAACAGTTATTGAATCTTCAGATGGAGGTCAGATTGTTGCATATGCCGGAGAAGATATTTCTATTTGTTCTGGAGATGAAATTGTTTTAACGGCTTCGGGAGGAGATAATTACCTATGGAGTACAGGTGAAACAGAGCAAAGTATAAAAGTAAATCCTAACGAATCAACGGTTTATTCAGTTTTGGTCTCGAAAGAAGGTTATTCAGATACGGCTTATGTAAAAGTAACGGTAGATGGCTCATGTACATCATTAGAAAAGGAAATGGTGGTGTATCCAAATCCCACGGAAGGACTTGTCAATATCGATCTAGTTGGTTATGAAAAAAATACAGAAATTCAAATATATAATCTGAATGGAGTAATGGTTTATTCTTACGATTTAAAGAATGATCAATCAGTAACTCAGATTAAACATAAAATTAATCTTTCAAATTTCACTAAGGGAATATATCTTTTAAGGCTATTTAATCAAGGGAAGGCCCAAACGAAGAAGATTATTGTGATGTAAGCACATGATAATTTAGTAAACTTTTATATGAATTTAAGGAGCTTCACATGAAGCTCTTTTTTATGGTATAAAATAGTAGATTGATATGCCATTTATACAGGTTTATTTGCCGTTTATAGATGAAAAGGCATTAACGGTGTATTTTTTACAAATTGTCATGTTTTTTTTGTACATTTGCCAAAAGAGAAAACTTATTTCCCCTTATTAAATAATTGCTGTTTTTTCTTCTGCCATTAAGTTAACATATTTATTGAGAAGCCTAAGGCTGAGTATTTAATTAGGGTGTTTAAGTAAATTTTGTGTTTTGACACATATATAACATTTGTTTTGTTAAACGTTCTAGCTATGAAAATTAAAATTACCTTGGCACTTTTGTTTATGTTCTCATTGAGTGTTGTTAGTGCCCAAGATTTACACGATGATGCTAATGCCGCTTCTTTATCCAACGAAGCGAATACTACTACAGGATGGAATGGTATTGGAGTTCCGGGAGTTATGACTACGGATGCTACAGATACCCAAAATGGTGCCTTTGCCTTAAGATTAAACTTTGTAGATCTTAATAGTAGGTCTGTTGAATATCAATTCTCGGCTGTTATAGGTGAAGAATATACCATTACAATTTGGGCTAAAGAAGGTGATCAAAGTAATGATCCTGCTTTTGTTAACTGGGTAGGGATGGCGATACCGGTAACACCAATTCAAGGAACCACTTGGACACCTTATGTGTTTAATGTTACGGCAACTTCAACATTACCTAGAATACGAATTTTTGCTGGATCAGCTGCTAACGGTACAGCAGGTGATTATACGTTATTAGATGCAGTTTCTATTGTGCCAGCATCTTCAGATTCTGAGGCACCAAGTGCTGTTACTGATTTATCGTCTTCAAATACAACAATGAATACAACAGACTTGTCATGGAGTGCATCTACTGATAATGTTGGAGTGACAGATTATGAGGTATTTCAAGACGGAGTGAGCATCGGATTTACAGGAGGAGCAACGAACATGAATGTTACAGGTTTAACTGCCAATACGGGGTATGCCTTTACAGTTTTTGCTCGAGATGCTGCTGGTAATGTATCTGCCGTAAGTAATACCGAAAATGTTACAACCTTGTCAGATACACAGGCTCCAACAGCAGTGACGGACTTGGCTTCGTCAAACACAACAGACACAATAACAGATTTAACCTGGAGCGCATCTACTGATAATGTTGGTGTAACAAACTATGAAGTCTTCCAAGATGGTGTAAGTATAGGCTTAACCGGAGGAGCAACCAATATGAATGTAACTGGATTAACTGCAAGTACTAGTTACGCTTTTACGGTCTTTGCTCGAGATGCTGCAAATAATATATCAACGGTAAGTAATACCGAAAATGTGACCACTTCTGCAGAACCCGATACAGAAGCGCCTAGTGCTGTTACAGATTTGGCTTCGTCAAACACAACAGACACAACAACAGATTTGGCATGGAGCGCATCAACCGATAATGTTGGTGTAACAAACTATGAAGTTTTTCAAGATGGTGTAAGCATTGGTTTAACCGGAGGAGCAACTAATATGAATGTTACCGGATTAACTGCAAGTACTAGTTATGCTTTTACGGTTTTTGCTAGAGATGCTGCAAATAATGTATCTGCCGTAAGTAATACCGAAAATGTAACAACCCCAGATACGCAAGCTCCCAGCGCTATAACAGACTTGGCATCGTCAAATACGTCTGATACAGCTACAGATTTAACTTGGAGCGCATCTACGGATAATGTTGCTGTAACAAATTATGAAGTTTTCCAAGATGGTGTAAGTATAGGCTTAACAGGTGGAGCAACTAATATGAACGTTACCGGATTAACCGCAAGTACGAGCTATGCATTTACAGTTTTTGCTAGAGATGCTGCAGGAAATACATCGGCAGTAAGTAATACTGAAAATGTAACGACATCTGCAGGGCCAGATACAGAAGCCCCAAGTGCGGTTTCAGACCTTTCATCTTCAAATACTACTCAAACAACAACTAGCCTGTCATGGAGTGCATCAACAGACAATGTAGGTGTAACAGATTATGAAGTATTTCAAGATGCTGTTAGTATAGGCTTAACTGGTGGAGCAACCAATATGAACGTTACTGGATTAACTGCAAGTACTAGTTATGCATTTACAGTTTTTGCTAGAGATGCTGCAGGAAATATATCGGCAGTAAGTAATACTGAAAATGTAACAACTCAAGACCCAGGTAGTGTAATTGACTATACATCTGATAATGCCAATTTAACAACTGTAGATTGGACTGCAAGAGATTTGTTTGCTGATAGAAATGTTGGTATTGGAACAACCAATACTCAAGGATTTAGATTAGCTGTTGCTGGAAATGTAATAGCCGAAGAAATAAGAATTGCATTACAAGCTAACTGGCCAGATTATGTTTTTGAAGAGGATTATGACCTACCTACGCTGAAGGAGGTAGAAGAACATATAAATAAATATGGTCACTTAATTAATATACCTAGTGCGAAAGAGGTAGAAGATTCTGGAATCCAACTTGGTGATATGAACGCTAAGCTTTTGAGAAAAATAGAAGAACTTACACTTTATACCATTGAACAACAAAAGTTAATTGAACAACTTAAGAAAGAAAATTCTCAAATAAAGGAAATTTTGAACAGACTTACTATACTAGAAGAGAAGGCTAAACAAGGAAATAAATAATATTATATGTAATTACTTTTAAAGTAAAAAGCTATGAAAAATTTTTACATATTATTTTGTTTAGGTATCTTCTTAAATCAGTTGGCATTTTCACAATCCATTAGGAAGAATCATTTAGAAATGACTGTCACAGAAAAGGCTAATCTGGTAAACGGGCTTTATCAACTTCGGTTAGGTCCTGATTTATTTGATGACATGGCTGTTTTTCATGGAGATTTTGCAAACTTTGATAATACCGCTACTCCAACGGCCTTGGACATACACCTTAATCTTCCAGATGAACCAGAAAGAGATATCTTTTTACCTTGGCATAGAAGACAGATATTTGAAATAGAACAGGCTTTACAAGATATCAATCCTAATATCAGCATCCCTTATTGGGATACTTCAACCGATCAATCGATTAATTCTTCGCTTTGGGATCAAAATTTCATGGGACAATTTGATTTAGATTGGAATTTAGGCCGTGTATTTGGTAACCCTGCTTTTTTACCAACACCTGCTCATATAGTGGATGTGCAATCTGAAACAAATTTCTTGACTTACGCTAATCGATTAGAACGAGAGGAAGCACATACCGGAGGTCATAGATGGGTGCGTGGAGCTATGCAAACATCATTTTCTCCAAGAGATCCTGTTTTTTATTTACATCATGCAAACGTAGATAGGTTGTGGAATGATTGGCAAGAGGCAAATGGTACGTCTTCATACATTATAACTTCTATGTTAAGATATGATGGAACTTATGTTTTTAATGGACAGACATTACCTTTGGTGAATCCAAATGATATCTTAGAAGCAAAAGACTTGGGTGTTTTTTACGCCGAAAATCAATTAGCTCAGCTAGAAGATTATACGGTTTCCAATACGTATAATGCACAGGAAAATTTCTATTATCAATTTACAATCCAAGCGGGCAATGATTTTATAATACCAGCTGGTACCGATTGTAAGTTTGAATCGGTAAATGAAATTGTGTTGCAACCTGGTTTTGAGGTTGCAAGTGGTGGTAATTTTATTGGCACCATTGATGCACAACCTGCTAGCAGAAGCGCGTCAAAGCAACCAATAGAGATTGTTAGAAATCGAATTCCTTTTTCAGAAAGAGAACTAGAAGATATATTTATTAATCAGTCTATTGATGGTTTAGACACATCAGTATCGGTTATAAGTTCATTTCCAAACCCTTTTTCAAATAAAATTACTGTTACCCTTGATAAAAAGTTGACTAGCGGTAGGATCGTCATTTATAATATGATGGGAACTCAAGTAAAAAATGAATTGGTTACAGATAAAAAACAAATCGAGATCGTTAACTTGTTTGGTTTACCTGCCGGTGCCTATGTGCTTCAAGTTGTAGACGGTAATAATAAAGTGTTAATTGCTAGAAGATTAATTAAAATGCAATAGAAAATGAATGAGTATTTGATTACTTGTTTTTTGTCTATCATATTTTTAGGTTCACTCTTTTTCCCTCCAAAATTTTTAAACGAAACAGAAACTTGTATAAAAATAAAGAACAATACCAGTTATGATTTGAAAGACGTATCTATATTTTCAAAAAGTTTTCATTCCATAGATGCAAATGAAGAATCTAGTTTTAAAAAAATAAAGTATGTTAAATTAGAAACAAATGACGTTTTAAAGTTGAATGCTTTGAACAAGAATTTCGAAATATACGTAACATTTGAATCGAATTATAATAAGATTTCGTATATAATTGATAGTCTTAATTTCAAAAATAGATACATCTATTATAACGTAATAAAAGAATAAAATTAAAGTTTAGTTAACTCATAATATTGAAAATTAATTACTTTTAACCTATTATTGAAAAAGAAAAAATATATTACCCTCTTTATTTTACATTTCACCCAAAATATCTTGTTGTAATAAGTTTTTACCTAAGGTAAGTAATGTTTTAGCATTTTCGAACGTTATATCGTTTATGAAGTTTAACTATTATTTAAATTAATAATTAGAAAGAAACAATCTCTATGAAAAATTTCGCATTAATTGGAGTTGGTGGTTATATAGCCGTTAGGCATTTAAGAGCAATTAAGGAGACTAATAATGATCTTCTGGTTGCACTAGATAAATTCGATAGTGTTGGTATCATGGATAGCTATTATCCCGATGCTGCTTTTTTTGTTGAATTTGAACGGTTTGATAGACATATTGAGAAATTAAGACGGAAGAACATCAGTTTAGATTACATTAGCATCTGTACTCCAAATTACTTGCATGATTCTCATATAAGAATGGCTTTAAGAAGTGGGGCACATGCTATATGCGAAAAACCGTTAGTCTTAAACCCATGGAATATTGATGCTTTAGTTGATATTGAAAACCAATACAATAAAAAAGTACATACCATATTACAATTAAGACTTCATAAGAGCATAATTGAATTAAAAGAGCAAATAGAAAATGGACCAAAAGATAAAATCTATGATGTGGATTTAACATACTTAACCTCAAGAGGTAATTGGTATTTCACATCCTGGAAAGGTGATATTACAAAATCGGGTGGTATTGCAACAAATATAGGTATTCATTTTTATGACATGCTTACATACATATTTGGTGATGTAAAAAACAATGTTGTACATTTACATGAACACGATAGAGCTGCAGGTTATTTAGAGCTTGAAAAAGCAAGAGTAAGATGGTTTTTATCTATTAATTACGATGTACTGCCAGATACGGTTAAAGAAAAAGGACAAAGAACATATCGTTCTATCACAGTAGATGGTAAAGAAATAGAATTTAGCGATGGCTTTTTCGATTTACATACAAAGAGCTACGAAAATATAATTAACGGAGAAGGATTTGGATTAGAAGATGCGCGTCAATCAATTAGTATCGTGCATCAAATTCGTAATAAAGAGTTAAGTCCATTACAAGGAGATTATCACCCTATGGCTAAATTAGAAAAGTCAAAACATCCGTTTAAAAGTAGTAAAGAACAATAACCAACTAAAAAATAAACATGAAAGTAGTCATCTTGGCTGGTGGGTTTGGAACCCGATTGTCAGAAGAAACAGGTATTAGACCTAAACCAATGGTTGAAATCGGCGGTAAACCCATATTATGGCATATTTTAAAGTCGTATGCTCATTATGGTTTCAATGAATTTGTAATTCTTCTAGGTTACAAAGGGTATATGATTAAAGAATATTTCGCCAATTATTTTCTTCATAATTCAAGTGTTACAATTGATCTTAAAAATAATGAGATCAAAATGCTTAATAATCAATCTGAAGATTGGAAAGTAACACTTTTAGATACAGGTTTAAATACGATGACTGGAGGTAGAATAAAACAGGCAAAATCTGTCATTGGAGACGATAAGTTTTTGCTTACCTATGGAGATGGTGTTTCAGATGTTAATTTAAATGAATTAGTAAACTTTCATAATTCGCATAATGGTATTATTACTATGACTACTGTACAACCACAGAGTAGGTATGGTACCATTGATTTTGGAGAAGATGACCAACTCGTAAAATCATTTGAAGAAAAACCAGAAGGAGAAAGAGGTTGGATTAATGGAGGTTTCTTCATGTGTGATGCAGAAGTTTTTGATTATATAGAAAACAACTCAACAAGTGTTTTTGAAAGAGATCCCTTAGAAAAGATGTCAAAGGCGGAAAAATTATACGCCTTTAAACATACTGGTTTTTGGAGAGCTATGGATTCTTTGAAGGATAAAAATGACTTGGAGAAATTATGGAATGCAAATAACGCCGCATGGAAAACCTGGGCATAGATTCATTATTTAATCTATACAAGGATAAAAAGGTTCTTCTTACTGGCCATACCGGTTTTAAAGGATCATGGATGGCTATTTGGCTTCAAAAACTAGGAGCCCAAGTAATTGGTGTTGCACTAGACCCCAAAACTGAATTAGATAATTTTAATCTATCAAACCTTTCTTCACTAATAAAAGATATTAGGCTAGATATTAGAGACAAAGATGCTTTGATTAAGGTTTTTAAAAATGAGCAACCAGAAATTGTTTTTCATCTTGCTGCACAACCACTAGTTTTAGAAAGTTATGAAAACCCACTTGAAACCTTTGAAACAAATACCCTAGGTACAGCAAATATATTGGAGGCTATTCGATTAACAAGCTCTGTAGAAACTGCCTTAATGATTACTACAGATAAAGTGTATCATAATGAAGAATGGGTATGGCCTTATAAAGAAGAAGATAAATTAGGAGGATACGATCCATATAGTGCAAGTAAAGGAGCTTCGGAGATTGTAATTTCGTCTTATAGAAATTCATTCTTCAATCCAAAAGATTATAATAAACATAAGAAATCAATTGCTTCTGTAAGAGCTGGTAATGTAATAGGAGGAGGTGATTGGTCAGAAAATAGGATAATACCAGATTGTATCAGATCTATCGAAGAAGGTAAAGCAATTGAAGTAAGGAGCCCCAAATCTGTTAGACCTTGGCAGCATGTTCTAGAACCTATTTTTGGATACTTAATGCTTGGAGCTATGATGCATAAAGATCCTATAAGATATGCTGAAGCATGGAATTTTGGACCAGAAGCTGATAATGTAGTAACGGTTGAAAAATTAGTTTCATTATTAATTGTTAAATATGGTTCCGGACAATGGATGGATAAGTCAGATAAGAGTGCACCTCATGAAGCGAAGTTATTAGCATTAGACATTAATAAAGCAAAATATCATTTAGGCTGGACTCCAGCTTTAAACATAGAAGAGACAATTGAGTTTACAGTTAACTGGTATAAAAAATATAAAGAAGCCAATGTGTTGAATTTATGCCATCAACAAATTGATGCTTACTACAAGCTATGGAAATTAAAGAACGAAAATTAAAAGGTGTTTATGAAATTACATTAAAACCCCTCGGTGATACTAGAGGTTTTTTTATGAGAGCCTTTGATGATGCCATTTTTAGAGAAAATGGAATTGATAGAAAATGGGTACAAGAGAACCATTCTCGATCAGAGACAAAAGGAATCATTAGAGGATTACACTTTCAGATGCCACCATATTCAGAGACTAAAATGGTTCGTTGCGTTAAAGGTGCTGTTTTAGATGTATTTGTAGACCTTAGAGAAGGCTCAGATACCTTCGGCCAATGGGATAGTATTGAACTTAGTGAAGCGAATAAAAAAATGATTTTTATTCCAAGAGGTTTTGCCCATGGCTTTTGCACATTAACAGATATAAGCGAAGTATTATATAAGGTAGACAATTACTATACGCCATCGGCTGAATTAGGCCTATTATGGAGTGATAAAGAAATTAATATAGATTGGCCGATAATTAACCCTAAACTTTCAGATAAAGATTCAAAAAACTTAACATTAAGTGAATTTATCACTAAATATAATTCTATAAAATTATGAATGTAAGATTATTCAAGCCTTCTGTAGGCAAGGAAGAATTACAAAATATATCAGAAGCTTTTGATAGGTCATGGATTGGCCTTGGTCCTAACGTTAACGAGTTTGAAAAGCAATGGGCAGAATATATTGGAGTTAAGCACGCTATTGGCTTAAACTCTGCAACAGCTGCGTTGCACGTCGCACTAATGACTTTTAATTTCCAGAAAGGAAAGAAAGTTTTAGTACCGTCACTAACCTTTGCAGCCACGGCATGTGCAGTTTTGTACAATGGATTAATTCCTGTTTTTGTTGATTCAGATCCGGTAACCTTAGGGATGGATCTAGATGATATGAAGAATAAATATGATGAGGATTGTGTTGCGATTATGCCAGTTCATTATGCAGGCCATCCAGTGCCAATGGACAAATTAATGGAATTTGCTAACGAGAAAAATCTAAAGGTTATTGAAGACTGTGCCCATACTACAGGAGCAATATATAAAGGCAAGCCTTTAGGTACTTGGGGACATTTTGGTTGTTATTCATTTGAAGAAAAGAAATTAATGACTACTGGTGATGGGGGCATGATTGTTACTAATTATACTGAACTCATTAAAGATATTAAAGCCTTTAGATGGGTTGGAATTGATAAGGATAACTGGAAAACTGCACAATCTTATACAGATGCTAATAAAGATGCAATGCATTGGTTTTATGAAATCAATGTACTAGGGTATAAGTATAATATGAATGATTTATCGGCGTCTATAGGATTAGCGCAGTTAAAGAAACTTGATGGTATGAATGCTAGAAGATCGGCAATTATTAGAATGTATCTAGATGCAATACAAGAAATAGATGGAGTAGAACCTTTATTGCCTTTCGAGCCTGAAACATATGTATATCAGATGTTCGGTATTAGGTCAGACAGAAGAGATGACTTAATGATCTATTTGAAATCTAAAGGTATCGCTACGGGCTGTCATTACACACCATTAACGTTACAACCTTTATTTAAACAGTATGCTAGCGATTGTAATTATATAGAAAAAGAAGCGAATAGGTTTGTTACACTTCCTTTACATTCAGATTTAACTGATGAAGAAGTAAATTATGTTATTAAACATTTAAAAGAGTTTAATGCTTAAGTATAAAAACTATACACTAATAAAACCTAATTCAAAACAAGAAAGTCAAATCTTGAGGGTAATTAATGACCATAATGGATCTGTTTTTCAGGAGTTTGATCTAAATAAAATTGTTGAAAAAGAATTCAATACTGAGTTGTTTTATCTTGTAGATAACCCTAATGATATTGGTAATCTATCACCTGTTCATATGGAAAAAGGTAAGTTTGGCTTAAAACGGTATCATTTTAAACCACTTCATGATATACCATATGCTGGTTTTGTAAAAGATGAATTGATAGATTATAATAATTTGTCTGTAGGTTTTTTCAATTCATTAAACTATTGTGGTCTACCGACAATCGAAAACAATAAAAATATTGATTTGGCTTCTCAAAAAGGTGAAACCTGTGTTATTGATCTTAGCTTAGATGCCGAAGATATATTTAGCAATGTGATCCACTCTAAGCGGAGGAATATGATAAGAAAGGCTCAAAAATCAGGAATTTCATCAAAAGCTTTTTTTTCAAGCGAAGGTCTTGCTCATTTTTGGCCAATATTAAATGAATTACACCAAAAATTAGGATATACGCATCTTAATGAACGTTATTACAAAGCACTTATCGATCATTATGGGCCTAAAAAACAAGCGATAATTTTAGTTGCTTTCAAAGATGAAAAACCGATATCTGGCATCTTTATAATCGGCAATAAAAATTCAATGTTGTATTATAAAGGAGCCTCTACATTTAATGTTAAGAATGAAGGGCAGGGGGAGTTGTTGCAATGGGAAGCGATCCAGCTTTCAAAAGAGTTGAAAGTGAAATACTACGACTTAGGAAATCTGCAAAAAGAGATTCTACCAGCTATTTATAGATTTAAAACAGGAATTTCTAGTAATATAATAGAATACCCTATTTACACTAAAAATTCTTTAGGATATAAGATGGTAAAGAAAATAACTAAAACTTAATAATGAGATTTATTCTTTTAACAAACCCTTCTCATACCAACAATGTTTTAAAAGAGTTAATCATGTCTGGCTTAATTCCGCAATTTGTGGTTACAGATACGCCATTTTATATTAAGAAAACAGGTGTTTTAAAAACGCTGATATTAAAAGTTAAGCGATATATAAGATATCTAACTAAAAGAACCGAGTTTGAACAAAAGTTTAAACCCTATTTTTTGGCTAAAAAGTATTCAATACCTGTCTATAATTCTAATCAAGTGAATACAAGAGTGTTTGAAAAGATTATTAAAGAGCACCAAATAGATTATGCATTTACATACGGATTTAGAATTCTCAAAAATTTTATTATCGAAGCTCCAAAATTAGGATGTATTAATTTTCATCCAGCTTTTTTGCCAAATAATAGAGGCGCTTCACCAACCAATTGGGTACTTTTAAATGGTCAAAGTGCAACAGGTATAACTTTTCACTATATCAATGAGGCCATCGATGAAGGAGAGATTATTGAACAATACGAAGTTCCTGTAACAGGCTTAGAAACTACAGAACTGTTAAATAAATATTTATTCGGACTAGGTGAATTACTACTTGTTAGGCTAATAGTAGGCCTTAAAAACAATAAAAAGGTAGAATTGTTAAATAATGACCCTAAACAAGGCTCCTATGAAAAACCATTCAAAAAAGAGCATCGCCTTATTCATGATAGATTGAGTTATAATGAGCTTAGAAACCTGATTTTATCTTCTAGAGCTTATAACTCTAATGCAACCTATAAATTTAAGAACCAAGAGTTTCATGTTATTAATGTAGTTAAGACTAATAGTTGGCAGTTAGCAACTAAAATCCCTTATCTAGATAATGCGAATAACATCTATTTGGAAACATCAGATGGGCAAATAGCTTATTTGATTACCAAGAAAAAAATTGAAGTTTGAAAGATTTAAAGAAAAAATCTATAGATGGAGTTATTTGGAACCTAACAGAAAAGTTTGGTATACAGTTTATTAAACTCTTTTTAGGGATCATCTTGGCAAGAATTTTAAGTCCTGCTGATTATGGTCTTATCGGTATGATTACCATTTTTATTTCGCTCTCTTTAATATTTATTGATAGCGGATTTGGTTTAGCCTATATTCAAAAGCAAGACACAAATGAAGAAGATGCTAGTACCATATTTTATTTCAATTTATTCATAAGTACTGTTCTGTATATCATATTATGGTTTTCAGCACCATTAATTTCAAATTTTTATGAAGAACCAAAATTAGTTGATATTATAAGAGTTTTGAGCTTAGTGCTGATAATCAATTCTTTTGGAATGATTCAGATTACGAAGCTTACAAAAGAAGTCAATTTTAAGAAAAAAACCCTGCTCATAATTACTAGTACTATCATTTCAGGAGCATTAGGAATCTATGCTGCCTTAAACGGTTATGGTGTATGGAGTTTGGTTATTCAAACATTGTCAAAAGCAAGTATAGAAAGTCTAGGCCTTTGGATATTTTATAAATGGAGGCCAAAACTCTATTTTAGCACTAGTTCTTTAAAGTCATTATTGTCATTTAGCACATGGGCATTAACCACAAATCTAATGGCAACTTTTTTTGAGAATTTGTACTTTATCGTTATTGGTAAGTTCTTTCCTGCTGCCCAATTAGGTTTTTATACAAAAGCAAAGCAATTTCAAATAGTAGTAACAAGAACCCCATCGAATGCCGTTGGAACCGTTGCTTTCCCGGTATTTTCGAAAATTCAAGATGATAAAAAAGTACTTAAAGAAGCAATGAAAAAATTCATTACACATATTATATTTTTTATGGCTCCTTTGATAGCAGTTTTTATAGTTATTGCTAAACCAGCATTTTTAATTTTACTAACAGAAAAATGGTTACCAATGGTGCCTTATTTTCAACTGTTATTAATAGCAGGCATTTTGTATCCCATACAAATGGTAAATGTACAAGTGTTAACAGCACAAGGAAAAATGAAGCTGAATTTTAACTTATCCATGCTTAAAAACGCGTTTAGAGTTATTAACATAATTGTAATGTATAGATTTGGAGTTTTATATATAATCTATGGAGAGATTATACTTTCCTTTTTGGCTCTAATTATTAATACTTATTATACCAAAAAGTTTCTAAATTATGGGATGTTAGAACAACTAAAAGATATTTCAATTATTCTAATAACAGCAGTATTATTAACTGCTTCTGGTTGGTACATATCTGAATTGATTAACAATAACTATATTAAGGCTATAATTTCAGCACTTTTTGTTTTGAGTTTATATTTTACTATCATATATGTTTTTGACAAAAAATTATTTTTGAATATAAAATCTATTGTTAGTGAAAAGCTGGTAAAAAAAATATAAAATGAAATTATTATTTGGCATAGAAGTAAAGAAAAGACCTATAATTAGAGCTGTTACTAGGCCATATCATGTTTTAACATCGTTTAATAAAAAGAAGATTTTTTGCGTTGGGTTAAATAAAACAGGTACAACTTCTTTAGCAAAAGCAATGCGTGACCTTGGTTATAAAGTAGGAAATCAAAATGACGCAGAACTCTTATTTAAGTTTTGGGTAAAAAGAGATTTTAGAAAGCTAATAAGTTATTGTAAAACTGCAGTTTTCTTTCAGGATTCTCCTTTTAGTCACCCTTATACATTCATGGCCATGGACCAAGCGTTTCGTGGAAGTAAATTTATTTTAACGGTTAGAGATTCGTCAGATCAATGGTATAACTCCTTAGTTAAATATCATGGGAAATTATGGGGCAATGGTAATGTACCACCAACTGCCGAGGATTTGAAGAATGCCAATTATGTGTATAAGGGATTTCCTTATTATGCAAGGATACATGTAAATAATGTTACTGATGATGATCTTTATAATAAAGAAGCATTGGTTGACTATTATGAAACTCATAATAAAATTGTAAAAGAATACTTTCGTTTTAGAAAGGAAGATTTATTAATTTTAAACGTTGCCGAAGATGGATCATACCAAAAGCTGGCTAATTTTTTAGGTATAGAAACTGATCAAAAAAATTTCCCTTGGGAAAATAAAACAAATGAAAAGTAAAAAACCAATACTAATATCGCAACCTACTTTACCAGATCTAGATGACTTTGTAAAAAGTTTAGAAACCATTTGGGAAAGAAAATGGTTAACTAATAATGGGCAATTCCATAGAGAATTTGAGAAAAAACTTGCAAATCATTTAGGTGTAAAACATATTAGTCTTTTCTCTAATGGAACATTAGCGCTTATTACTGCGTTACAGGTTTTAAGAGTATCTGGTGAAGTAATTACAACACCTTATTCTTTTGTGGCTACCACACATGCATTACATTGGAATGGTATTAAACCTGTGTTTGTTGATGTAGATCCGGTTTATGGTAATTTAGATCCGTCAAAAATTGAAGCAGCCATTACACCAAGAACTACGGCTATATTACCGGTTCACGTTTATGGTAATCCAGTAGATGTAGAAGCGATAGATCGAATTTCTGAAATTTACGGACTTAAGGTTATTTACGATGCGGCACATGCATTCGATGTTAAAAAGAATGACCAATCTATTTTAAATTTTGGAGATCTTTCAATATTGAGTTTTCATGCAACGAAAACATTTAATACTATTGAAGGGGGCGCGATAGTATGTAACGATGAAAAAACAAAGAAAAGAATAGATTACTTAAAAAACTTTGGTTTTGCTGATGAAATAACTGTTGTGGCTCCGGGGATCAATGCGAAAATGAATGAATTGCAATCGGCATATGGTATCTTACAATTAAAGAATATTAAAGAACTTACAGTACAAAGAAAAAAAATCGCTGAATTATATAAAGAAAAACTATCAGGAATTAAAGGAGTAAGATATTTAAATGATATAGAAAATATTCAGCATAATTACTCATATTTCCCTATTTTTATAAATGAAAAAGAATATAAATTAACCCGAGATGAACTATATTATAAATTAAAAAATAACAATATCTTCAGTAGAAGGTATTTTTATCCTTTAATAAGTGATTTCCCTACTTATAGAGGTCTTCCATCTGCCAGCCCTGAAAATTTAAAAGAAGCAACAATATTAACGAATCAGGTAATTTGTTTACCAATTTATCCAAATCTAAGCAGTGAAGAAATTGATTTAATAGTTGATCTTATAAAAAATTAAGCTATGAAAATTGCTGTGATGCAACCCTATCTGTTCCCCTATTTAGGCTACTTCCAGCTTATCGAGGCAGTTGATTATTTTGGTATTGGTGATGACGTTCAATACATACAAAAAGGATGGATAAACCGAAATAGAATTTTAATGCATGGTAAAGACTGTTTGTTCTCTTTCCCTGTTAAAAAAGATTCTCACCACTCAACTATTGACCAACGTTATTTTGCTGATAATTTCAGAAAAGAAAAAGATAAATTTCTTAGAAAACTAGAATTAGCGTATAAAAAGGCACCTTGTTATCAACCAACAATTAAATTGATTAACGAGATTTTCGATTTTGAAGATTTGAATATTTCTAGATTTATTGAAAATCAGTTACGAATTCTTTGTGATTACCTAGAGATAAAGACTTCTTTTTTAAGTTCTAAAACATGGCGGATTAATAATGACCAAAATTTAAGCGTACAAGAACGTGTGATAAAGAAAATTGAAAAATTGAAACATTTAAATATTGATCACTATATTAACCCAATTGGAGGAACTTCTTTGTATGACAAAACATATTTTAAAGAGAACGGTTATGAACTTAATTTCCTGAAATCGAACCCAATAGTTTATCAGCAATTTAAAAATGAATTCATCGAAAACCTTTCAATAATTGATGTTTTGATGTTCAATACCAAAGATAGGGTCAAAGAATACCTTAATGATTTTGAGCTTATATGAAAAAAAGAATTGCGATACATAGCGTTCCAAGATCTGGTTCTTCATGGTTAGGGCAGATATTTAATAGCTCAACCCACGTGTGCTATAGATTACAACCCCTTTTTTCTTATGCATTTAAGGATGCATTAACGCTGTCAAGTAAAAGAGAAAATGTGATTGAATTTTTTGACGCTATTGCTGAAAGCGATGACGCCTTTATCAATAGCACTCAACATATTAAAGATGGTAGATACCCTCAATTTAAAAAAGAAGAAAACTGCACGCATATTGCTTATAAAGAAGTTAGGTATCATAATCTTCTTGAGCATTTAATGGAAGTCGATGACGAACTAATACTAATTGCTTTAACGCGAAACCCTAAGGCAGCTTTAAATTCTTGGTTTAATGCTCCAAAAGAATTTAAAAAAGAATTGAATTGGTCTAAAGATGAAGAGTGGTTAGATGCACCTAAAAAGAACCTAGGTAAACCAGAGGAGTTTAATGGCTTTAGAAAATGGATAGAGTGTGAAGAGATTTTCAAGAGAATTGAAAAAAAACATCCGAATAGAATCCATAGAATAAATTATGATGAACTATTAATAAATACTGAGAAGGTAGTCAAATATGTTTTTGACTTTTGTAAAATCCCTTTTGACTCTCAAACGCAAGGATTTTTGAACAAGAGTAAATCTCAAAATGATCAAGACGCCTACTCTGTTTATAAAGTTAAAAAAGTTGATAATAGTTGGGAAAAGGAATTAGACCCTAAAATAATTATGGAGATTGATGGGTTTTTAAGGCAGCACGGTTATAATAATTATATCAATTGAAGGTACCCATGCTAACTAGAGAACAATTTTTAAAGCAATATCAAAAGGTACCGGTAATAGAAAATGATAACCAAGTAAATCAGAAACCAAAAGTTTCTGTTTGTGTTACAACCTATAATCATGCAAAATATATAAACAAGTGCTTAGATGGAATTTTAAATCAAAAGACAAATTTCCAGTTTGAGATAATACTGGGAGAAGATGATTCAAATGATGGAACTAGAGAAATATGTTTAGAATATTCAAAAAAGCACTCAGATAAGATCAGACTATTTCTACACTCCAGAATCAATAATATTAAAGTTTATGGTACGCCAACTGGTAAGTTCAATTTTACTAACAATATATTAAGCGCCAGAGGAGAATATCTAACAATATGTGAGGGAGATGATTTTTGGACAGACCCAAATAAACTCCAAAAACAAGTTGATTTTTTAGATCAAAACAGCGAATATGGTATGGTGTATTCAGATATTTCAATGATTGATAAAGACAATATTAAACTTGAAAGAGATTACCATAAGAAATTGAAGTCTATGTATAAAAGTGGAGATATTTTTTGGGATTTGATGAAAGGAAACTTTATAAATACATTAACTATTTGTGCCAAAACTAAATATATTCACAATTATTTTAATGAATTTTTATTAGAGGAGTTTTCGTATGATTATCGCTTATGGTTGCATATGGCAACATTAGGCAAGATTAAATTTTTCAATGAAGATACCGCTAGTTATAGAGTTCATGATTTAGGAATCAGCAGAATTAGTAATTTTTTTGCGAAAAGAACGCCCCTGGTAAAACAATCGGCTCTAAAATACTATGTCGCTACTAACAAAAATGTTGATCAAGATATTCTTGCAAAAACCTTTGTAAATCTAATAAGAAGTAAACATTTAAGCCTAAAAGAAAAATCTCCGACTTTTTCTATCTTCATAAAGAAACCAATATACTTATTATATTGCTTAAAGTGGATAGTTAAAAAAGGAATAAAGAAATGACAGCTAGCAAGCCTAAATATCATCCTATTGACTATGTTTTTTGGTTTCTATTGATAATGTTTTCCAATCCTGGAGGAATATTAAATGTAGTTGGATTAAAGGGCTCTGAAGGATCGGTAGGTGTAAAAGATGCCATTTTTTTCTTATTATTTGGTTGCTATATGCTTAGTCGTAGTACTATTAAAAATCAGGCTTATACTAGTACAATCAAATATTTAGGTTTTTTTGCCATCTATTATTTCCTGGTGTTTGGCTTTTTTGTGCCAATTTTAAATGGTAACACGGGATATTCCTATCTTACTTTCCTTAAAAAAAGTAGGTATACAATTTATAGTTTCTTGCTCTTTGTGATGGTATATGCATTTTACATTCGAAGCGCCATTATTTTCTTTAAGACACTTATCATATCATCAATAATTATACTGTCTTTATTCTTATTATCTTATCTCACAGGTGCAAATATCATTCCGTATACAGAAAATAATAGAGGTTTCGTAGATGTAAAGCGTATATTTCTCATTAGCTATGGTGATTTCTTTTTGTTAGAGCCTATGGGATTTATCGTACTTGTATTTTTAAAGAAAAGTTTCAAGTGGAAAAAATACATACTAATGGCTTTTTTACTTACTGCAGCAACCATATTACTTACAATAACAAGAAGACACCTGTTAGGATTCTTCATTTACTTTTTCTTGACCACCATACTCTTTAATTATGTTTCAGGAAAGCCTTTGGTGCCCATAAAAAAAGTGGCCTCCATGTCGGTGTATTTAGTTATACTAGGCTTTGTTCTATCACTTAGTCTTCCAAAGCATATTGAAGCCGCTAAGATTGGTATTGAAGAGTCAATAAATGTGATTAATCAAGGAGAAACTTCAACAGGATCTAAAGATGCTCGTTTAGGCTTCGGCAAAGAATTTATGCAAAATTTAATTGTTAGTAGCCCGTATTTTGGAACTGGGTTTGATAATAAATGGAGAACCAAAGAGGGAGATGAAGAAGGGTACGAAGCTGCAGATTATCCATTTTTAGGTGCAATTGCTATGACAGGAATTTTTGGAATTTTGTGTTTTTTACCTGTTTATATAATTTTAATTAGATGCTTAGCTAATGATCTAAAATATTTACGAAGGAGTGAAATTTCTTTTTATAGTATAGAATTTCTGGCGTTAATGACCTTCATAATTTACTTTTTATATCATTTAATACAATATATTAACTGGTTTACACCTGTCTCTTTATCAGGCCGTTCTTTCTGGTATGTATATTTGGCAATGTATTTTGCCTCAAGAGAAGTGTTTTACAATTTTGAGAAAAATAAAAATGAAAGAAAAGAAAAAAGTATTAGTTCTAATACTGTCTTACAATGGGAAACCACTACTTGATGATGCCGTTTCGAGTTACCTCGCAAACGATTATGAGAATTTTGAAGTTGTAGTGATTGATAATGGCTCTAATGACGGAACTAAAGAATATGTTTCAAACAAATGGCCACAGGTTAAGGTACTAAGAACCGATATAAATTTAAAATATTCCGGAGGCTTTAATTTTGGACTAGAATATGCCTTTCAAAAACAAAATGCAGATTATGTTTTAATAACAAATAATGATGTTAAGGTTGATAAGAACATCATAAGTTCATGCATAAAAACTGCAGAATCCAATAATAATGTTGGGTTCGTCACGGGCAAGGTATATTACTTTGATTCTCCCAATACATTACAAACTTGTGGTCGTGAATGGGATGAAAAAAATTGGAGAGGAGAAGATATAGGTATTGGAGAGGAGGATAAAGGTCAATATGATAACGAAAGAGAACTTCCTTGGTGCGATGACATATTCTGGTTAGTAAGTCAAAAAGTATATAATGAAGTTGGAGGATATGACACCGAATTTGCGTTTCAAGCAGAAGATTTTGAATGGCAAGTACGCGCTAAAAAAGCTGGATATAAAATTTTTTATACACCCAATGCAAAATTATGGCATAAAGAAAGCGTTACTATAGGGAAAGTTTCAGCTTTTAAAATGTATTTTAACTTTAGAAATCCGTTGATTGCGCATATGATGCATCGTGAATATAAAGACTATAAGTACTATTATAAAGAAAAGAGAAAATACCTTTTTATTTTGTCAGTAAAGTCAATACTAAAATTAAAGCTAAAGACTTTATTGAAAAGTTGGGAAGGATTTTTATCAGCACTTAAATGGGGATTAAAAAACAAAAGAATTAAACCATTACAAATAATTAAATAATTGATATGAATATAAGTATTTTCGGATTAGGCTATGTTGGTTGTGTAAGTTTGGGTTGCCTGGCTCAAAATGGGCACAATGTTATTGGAGTAGATATTTTAAATGAAAAAGTTGATTTAATAAATAATGGAAAGCCAACAATTATTGAAAAAGACATTGATATAATTATAGAAGAGCAGCATAAGAATGGAACCATTAGTGCCACAACAAACTTTAAAGATGCGGTGATAAAAAGTGAAGTAACTATTATTTGTGTGGGAACGCCATCCTCTAAAGAAGGACATCTAAATTTAGATTATGTTTTCAACTCAGCCAGTCAAATTGGTGAAGCTCTTAAAGAGAAAGATACCTTTCATGTAGTTGCAATCCGGTCAACAGTTTTACCTGGAACGAATGAAAAAGTTGCAAAAATAATTGAAGATACTTCAGGAAAGAAGAAAAACGTGGGTTTTGCAGTTGTTTCAAATCCAGAGTTTTTAAGAGAAGGCTCTGCAGTATCAGATTATTATAACCCTCCATTAACCATTTTAGGAAGTGATAGTGAGCAAGCTATTAAAGTAATGTCAGAAATTTATGCTAAAGTGAACGGGCCAATTGAAGTTGTTGATATTAAAGTTGCTGAGATCAATAAATATATAAACAATTCATTCCATGCTTTAAAAATAGTCTTTGCCAATGAAGTAGGTAATATTTGTAAAAAACTTGATATAGATTCACATGAAGTAATGCGAGTGTTTTGTATGGATAAACAATTAAATATCTCTCCAAGTTATTTAAAACCTGGTTTTGCCTATGGAGGATCTTGCTTACCCAAAGATCTTAGAGCGTTAAAAATGCTGGCCTATGATAATTATATTGATTCGCCTGTGATAAATGCAGTTGAAAATAGTAACTTAAATCATAAACAGGTAGCTTTAAATACAATTCTTGAAACAGGGAAAAGCAATATTGGATTTTTAAGTATAAGTTTTAAATCGGGCACAGACGATTTAAGATATAGCCCTTCAGTGGAAATCATTGAACAATTATTAGGAAAAGGAAAACAGATTAAGATTTTTGACGAAAATGTAAGTCTTTCTAAACTAATAGGAGCGAATAAGAGTTATATAGAGCAAAAACTCCCTCATGTTTCCAATTTATTATGTAATACAGTTGATGAGCTAATTGGCCAATGTGATGTTGTAGTTATTCCAAATAAAATGAAAAATATTGAAGCTATAGAAATTCCAGATGATAAAGTGGTCGTTGACTTATGTAGAGTTAAAAAGTTTGAATCTCATCCGGGGTACATTGGTTTAAATTGGTAATTTTATGAAGGTTTGTTTTATATCTGATAGTTTAGTCCGTGAAAGAGAAATAATGGATGGACTTAATAAGAAGACTGATTTTTTACTCGTCTATCCTTATTATCCAAGTGAGAATGTAACAGCTAATGATGTTCATGCTTTTTGTAAAGAACATAATGTAGATTATATATTTCACGATTTTGAAAAACGACGTGCGAGTAGCTTATTGGGATTATTCAAAGATATAAGTCTTATTAAAAAAATCAAGAAATTTAATCCAGATGTTATTTATATCGAAAATTTAGGAAGTCCTTATTTAGCTCTTTTGTATAGGCTTGTTTTCGGAAATAAGAAGATCATCATTTCAATGATGGATTATAAGTTGCATCAAAGATCTAAAGGAAGTTTTAAATTTAGTGAAAGGTTTTATAAATCTGTACAATTAAATTTCTATAAATACTTTCACTTTTTTTCGTATTCTCAAGGAGAACTTTTTGACAGCGATTTTCCAAAAAAGAAAAGCTTTGTAATACGAATCTATTTGGTGGGTACAGATTTACCTAAAAAAGAGATTAACAAAGATATAAATAAGACAAATTTCTTATTTTTTGGTAGAATATTTTACTATAAAGGTGTTGATGTTCTATTGAAGGCAGTTAATATGTTGAGTGAGAAGTATACCAACTTTAAAGTTACTATTGCTGGCAGTTCAAGTGATTGGGAAGCAGAATATCAACCGCTAATTACAAATGATAAATACCTAGACCTACAAATTAGATACATTGCTAAAGAAGAATTACCAGGTCTATTTGAAGATGCCGATTTTTTTCTTGCACCTTATCGAGAAGTAACTCAAAGTGGACCACTGCTTAGAGCGTATAATTATAATTTAATACCAATTACATCTGATGAAAAAGGCTTTCTAGAATATGTTAATGACGGCGAAAACGGATTTCTTTTCAAAAATGAATCACCCGAAGACCTTATGTTAGCCATGGAAAAAGCCATTACTATTTCTGAAGATAAGAAAACAGAAATAATAAACAATATTCTTGAATTCAAAGATGAAGAATTCAATATTGAAAAAGTGGTTGAAAAATATATTCAAATGTTTAATGAGGTTATTCAATCAAACTAACTACCAATGATACGAAACTTCATTGCAAATAGTGTCTTTTTAAACAAGAAAGGTTTAAAGAAAAAACTAAAAGAATTAAGCGATACCGAATTTTTTACTGAAAAAGAAATACGGAAATATCAAGAAGAAAAATTACAAAAGATTATTCTTCATGCCTATACCAATGTGCCTTATTATCATAAACTTTTTAATGATAGAAAAATAAAGCCTGAAGATATTCGAACGATTGAAGATCTTAACAAATTGCCAGTATTAGAAAAGAAAGATATTCAAAATAATTCACCACAGTTATTAGCGACCAATATATCTCCAGATTTTAACAGAATCACCTCAGGATCAACAGGTAAACCCTTGTCTGTGGCGGTAAATAATGAAAGTAAAATAGTTGAATTAGCGTTGGTTCAAAGATTTAATAATGATATTGGTAATACTTTTGAAACCAAAAAGCTATTACTATGGGGCGGGCACGCAATGGGATTAAAAGATAAACTAAAATCATCTCTAAAGCAATGGTTGTATAATTATAAGCTAATTGACACTTATAGTATTACAAATGAGGTTTTAGATGACCTAGTTGATGATATTTCTAAAGGGAAATATAAAAACCTTCGAGGCTATACATCTGCAGTATATATTCTTGCCCAAAGAATGAAAGCGATGAATGTTAAAGCAAAACTGAACTCAGTTTCGGTTTCAGCCGAACAACTTTTTGATTACTATAGAAAAGACATTACTGATGTTTTTGGAAATGAGTTATATGATCAATATGGTTGTGGCGAAACAAATTCTATTGCCTTTGAATGCAAAGAGCATAAGGGGATGCATCAAGCATTTGAGCATTCAATACTTGAAGTGGTTGATGAAAATGATAAACCTTCAAAAACGGGTAGTATTTTAGTTACCAATCTTGATAATTATGCAATGCCGTTATTAAGATATCGAAACGGAGATTTGGCAACGCTATCTTCAAGTTCTTGTACTTGTGGGAGGCACTCACCTCTGATTGAAAAAATTGAGGGTAGGTCGTATGATTTTATTACCGGAGTAAATGGTACTATTGCACATGGAGGTTTTTTTGACGATGCACTTCTGGAATCTGGTTTTACAACAGAGTTTAATATAAAAGGGATTCGAATCATACAAGTGGCAATAGACCAAATAGATGTTGAGTATGTTACAGATGATATTGTTAGTGAAACGGCAAAAAATAGCGTAATAGATATCTATCAGAGCTTTCTCGGAAACATGAAAATAAACTTTAAAAAAGTAGCGCAAATTAATACCACTAAAACTGGTAAAAGAAAGTTTATAATCTCTTTTGATCAATACAAGAAACTCTCAGCCAAATAAAAGATGAAAGTGCTATTTGTAAGTAGATATAACTCTGTAATTGGTATTTCACCAATTATATTAAACCAAGGAGAATCGCTCAAGAAATCTATTGAGTTGCATTATTATCCAATTAAAGGTAACGGAATTAAAGCCTACATCGCTGCAATTTTTAAATTAAGAAAGTTTCTAAAATCAAATGTTTTTGATATTGTTCATGCGCATTACTCGTTAACAGCATTTGTAACAAGTCTATCAGGGGCACAGCCATTAGTAGTTTCATTAATGGGTAGTGATGTAAAAAGTAAAGGGATTTATAGATACTTCATTCGAATATTTCGATTTTTTTACTGGAAATCTATTATCGTTAAGTCTGAAGACATGAAAAATACACTTCAATTAAATAATGTGAATGTTATTCCTAATGGAGTTAATTTTAGTAAATTTAGACCCATAGATAAAATGGCTGCTATGAAAAGAATTGGATGGGATATATCCAAAAAACACTTGCTTTTTACCTCAAATCCAGATAGGCCAGAAAAGAATTTTGAATTGGCACAGAAGGCCTATGAACTATTGAATTCTGATGAGGTTGAATTACATTGGTTGGTGAATGTGCCTAACGATGAAATTCCTTATTATTTAAATGCTTCTGACGTTATATTACTACCCAGCCTTTGGGAAGGTAGCCCAAACGTTATAAAAGAAGCTATGGCCTGTAATATTCCTATAGTTTCAACTGATGTTGGTGATGTTAAAAAGAATATTGGTAAAACCGAAGGATGTTATATCTCTAAGTTTGATACTAATGATTTTTCAGATAAAATTAAAGCTGCACTAATATTTGATGGGAGAACAAATGGTAGAGAAAATATTGCGCATTTGAATGATACTGAGATAGCGAATAAATTGATTAATCTATATGCTAAAACAATAGGTTAAAATGGTTGAAAAAGAATTTACTAAAACTGGAGTTATTGTTATCGGAGGACATGTTCAGGGCCTTGGAATTACCAGAATATATGGTAAAAACCGGATTCCTATTGTAGTCATGGACGACCGCTTTATAAACCTTGCAAAACATTCTAGATATTGTAAAAAGTTTATAAAGTATAAAAAGGGCGAGTTATTAAGAACACTTTTAAAACTTGGTGAATCAAAGAAGTTTATAAATTGGTTAATCATGCCAACCAATGATGCTCATGTAGAGATTTTAAGTGATTATAAGGAAGAGCTGTCAAAATATTTTAAAATTAGTTCGGCAGATAGAGATGTTCTAGAATATTTTTTTAATAAAAGAAATACGTACAAGCTTGCTATGGAATTGGGTATACCTATACCTAAAACGTATATGCCAGATTCTGCAAAGGAATTAAGTAAATTGGAGGTTAAATATCCGATTATTATCAAACCCGCTGTTATGCATACCTTCTATTCTAATACAAAAAAGAAGGTTTTTGTTTGTGCCAATAAGGAAGAGCTAGAGGTAAATTATGCTAAAGCAATAGAGATAATCCCTAAAGAAGAGGTCATTATTCAAGATATTATACCGGGAAACAGTGAACATCAATACTCGGTGTGCTATATGTTCGATAAAGATAAACCCTTGGTAACCCTTAGTGCCAGAAGAGCAAGACAACACCCACCTGATTTTGGTAATGCTACAACCTATGCAGAAACCATTGATAACGATGAAATTGTTGGTTATGCAGAGCGAATTTTAAAAGCAGTTGGGTTTATTGGAGTTTGTGAGGTTGAGTTTAAATTCGATATTCGTGATAATTCTTTTAAGTTCCTTGAAGTGAATCCAAGAACGTGGAAGTGGCATTCTATAGCAGAAAAAAGTGATTCACCTATTTTAATGAGCCTATATAACCGTAGTTTTGATTTACCTTCAATTGTAAAAAACACACAGAATAATGCTACTTTTAGGCATTTAATTACAGATATCCCGACGATGTTAAAAATGAAAATAAAAGGAATTAACTATTCAAAAACAAAAGAAAATACAAAATATGCCGTTTGGGATAAGAATGACTTAATTCCGGCTTTTTTTGAGATTTTATATTTACCATATAACATAATTAAAAGATAAATTTATGTATAATTCATTGATACTTTATGTGCTTGTAGTAGCATTAAGCTTCTTAACTTATATTTATTTACACAAGAAAACAAGAATTAGTTTAAAGTTCTTATACTCTGATAATTTAATTGTAATTATATTATCATGCTTGGTTTTGTTTGGGTTGGGTAAACTTCTGAACAATCAATATTCTTGGATACTTTATTTACTCATACCAATTTTGGTGCTTGGATTTGCCTTTGCTCTTACTATGATAAGGTTTTGGAGAACCCCAAATAGAAAAATTAAAGCCAAAAGTAATGAGTTAGTATCTCCGGCAGACGGTAATGTATTGTATATAAAAAAGGTAGAAGCTGGGGAGATTCCAGTTTCTATTAAAAGGGGACTAGAAGCAAGATTGGATGAGATTACCCAAACTAATATATTAAAAACACCATGCTGGCTTATTGGAATAAATATGACTCCATTTGATGTGCATAAGAATTGCTCACCAATTGATGGCGAAATTGTGCTCAATAAACATATAGATGGGAAGTTTCTTTCATTAAAAGAACCAAATGCGATCATTCAAAATGAGAGAAACACCTTGGTAATTAAAAATGATGAAATGATGGTTGGTATCGTACAAACCGCTTCCAAATTAGTAAGAAGGATAGACAGCTATGTTAGCGAAAATCAAAAAATTGCTAAAGGTGATTGGTTCGGTATGATACGCTTTGGAAGTCAGGTAGATTTAATCATTCCTATTGATTGCGAGGTGAATGTAACTATAGGAGAACAAACCTATGCGAAATCAACAATAATCGCTACACTACCAAAATAGGCAAGATATTAAAGATGAAGATACTTATTGACATTGGCCATCCTGGACACGTTCATCTTTTTAGGCCTTTTGCCGAAGAAATGATAAACAAGGGGCATGAGTTGCTATTCACTTGTAGACAAAAAGAATTCGAAATTGAGCTTTTAACTGCCTCAAAGTTTAAGTATGTCTCGTTCGGAAAACATTATAAAACCAAACTTGGTAAATTATGGGGGCTCGTAAAGTTTGACTTTAAAATGTTCTTAACGGCATTAAAATTTAAACCAGATGTGTTTCTTAGCGCAGGTTCGATGTATGCGGCTCAGGTATCATTTTTATTTAGAAAACCCCATATTTTGTTTGAAGATACAGGTAATATGGAGCAAATACGCTTTTATTTACCGTTTACCGAAGTAATCTTTTCGCCAGAAAAATTAGAGCGTGAATTGGGTGTTAAACAGTTGAGATACAATTCTTTTCATGAGATTGCCTACCTCGCACCTAACTATTTTTCTCCAGATGAAAATATATTTGAATACCTAGGGCTTCAAGGGGGCGAAAAGTACGCTATTCTAAGATTTGTTTCTTGGAATGCAACGCATGATGTTGGTCAAGGTGGATTCTCAGCTGAAGAAAAGGATGAGCTTATAAGTTATTTAGCATCAAAATACAGGCTATTTATAAGCTCAGAGGCAGAATTGCCTGAAAAGTATCAGAAGTACCTATTTAAACTTTCTCCAGATAAAATTCACCATGCAATGGCCTTTGCTGAACTTGTAATAAGCGAAGGAGCTACCATGGCATCAGAAGCGGGCGTACTCGGAGTACCTGCAATATATGTGAATTCGTTAAGAGGATGTAATAATGAAGATTTAGAAGATTATGGGTTAGTTTCAAATTTTAGATCAGGCAAAGGAGTATTACAAAAGGCAAAAGAAATTCAAGCATTGCTAGATGACAATCATGATTTTTCAAAAAATAAAGAACGATTCTTAGAAAATAAAATTGATATTACAATGCTTTTAATTTGGTTTGTAGAAAATTTTCCTAAAAGCAAGGAGATTTTGGTAAATGATAAAGAATATCAAAAGAAATTTAAATTAACCTAATGGATTTCACGGTTTCTAAATATAAAGAATTACTACAGATGTTAATCTCTAAAGGATATGATTTTCAAACTTATAGAGATTTTATTTCAAATCCCAAACATAAAGTGGTTATATTAAGGCATGATGTAGATCTAATGCCCGGAAACTCTTTGGAATTTGCAAGAATCCAGAGTGATCATGGAGTAAAAGGAACTTATTATTTTAGAGCGGTTCCTCAAAGCTGGGATGAGAAAATTATCAAAGAAATTGCCGCACTTGGTCACGAAATAGGTTATCATTACGAGTGCCTTACAACCTGTAAAGGTGATATGGACAAGGCTATTAAAGACTTTGAGAATAACTTGATTGAATTAAGAAAGCTTGCTCCGGTTTCTACTATTTGTATGCATGGTAGCCCAATGTCTAAATATGATTCAAGAGATCTGTGGAAAACTTATAAATATCGAGATTTTGATATTACATCCGAGCCTTATTTTGATACAGATTTTAATAAGGTATTTTACTTAACAGACACTGGTAGAAGATGGGATGGAAATAAGGTAAGCGTAAGAGATAAAGTTGCAAGTAGTTTTAATATTTCTTTCCACTCTACGGATCAAATAGTTGCTGCAGGTAATAAAGGTCAACTCCCTGATAATATTATGTTTACATTCCACCCACAACGATGGAATGATACTTTATACCAATGGAGCAAAGAATATGTAGTACAGAATATAAAAAACGTTGTAAAGAAGGTTCTTTACGTTAAAGGAACGTAAGCTTTACAATAAGATAATATCTTGATTTTCTTTACCTTAATTTTTCAATATATTTTTGAATATTGTTTTTTTTAAATAAAAATGCATATATTTGCAATGCTATAGAAAAGAAAGTCCCCTTAAATGCCAATTTTATTACAAAAAATATTTCTTAGCTATTGTCCTTGTAAAAGGATGTAGTATAGTTATGTTTTGCGTAATCCAAATTCTTTGGATTTGAGAATTTCTTTCATAGATAAAATAAGTGTAACTCTTATTATAAGAGTTTAGGATTAAACACTATTGCTATGATAAAAGAATTTTTAAATGACACCCTAGAGCTGGATAAATTCCTTGAGAAGGATTTATTGCTCAAAAAAAATCACATTATTAAACGTAGTGATCAGATTTCAAGTAAGCAATTACTTGATGGATCAGTGATGCCTAAAAAGCTCTTTTTTAGAAAAGAAGCCAGAGGTATTAAGAATGCATCCGAATTTTCTTCTTTGGAGAGAATTAGGATCGTAGTTGATAGCTTAATTAAAGATGCTACGGTAGAAGAAATTTGTGAAAAAGAAAGAATTAAAGCAAGTGATTACTTTCAATGGAAAGCTGATTTCCTCACTGCTTTTAATCGTTATTCTGAAGAAGTTTTAATTAGAGAAAAGATTACCTTATCTAATAAAAAACTCATTTTAGAACAAGCGGGAGGTGAAGTGTATAATTTCTATAAGAAATACATTAAAGACCTTGGCTCTTCTAGAAGTTTAGTAATACCTTTCAAAGAAAGATTAACTTCATATAGTAATTTTTACTCTATTGAAAATGTTTTTATTCTGAATAGAATGAACAACTTTAGAAAAATTAATAAACATTTGGAAGAAGTAAATCAAAAACTTCCTAAAGATGGTTTATTATTGGGTTGTTTTGAGACGTTCAGAGCTAAATATGAAAAAGATAGAATCGCTAAGACACCAATTGTTAAATACTTTTATTTAGGGGCAGAATTTGCTTTTAAAAGAGTAATGCCAAAATTACCGGTATTTAAGAAACTTTATTTTTCTCTTACCAAAGGGAAAAATAGATTACTATCTAAGGCAGAGGCTCTAGGTAGATTGGTTTGTTGTGGGTTTGAAATAGTTGATGTTAAGGTTATAAACGGCATGCACTATTTCGTAGCTAAAAAGGTTAAAGAGCCTTGCTATGATATGAATCCAAGTTATGGTCCTTTGTTTAAAATGAATAGAGTAGGTAAGAATGGAAAAATTATTGGTGTATATAAATTCAGAACAATGCACCCATATTCTGAATACCTACAAGACTATGTTCTAAAGCATAACGGATATTCTGATACTGGTAAGCCAGCTGATGATTTTAGATTAGTGCCTTGGGGCAAATTTTTAAGAAGATATTGGTTGGATGAATTACCTCAATTAATAAATGTTCTTAAAGGAGATCTTAAATTAGTTGGTGTTAGACCAGTTTCTCAAAGATATTTTCAAGATATACCTTTAGATATGCAACAGTTAAGGTTAACTCAAAAGCCTGGATGCATACCACCATATGTAGCTCTAAACAGAGTTAGCTCGGTTGAGAGTGTATTACAAGCTGAAAAAGAATATCTCGAAGAGAAGATAGAGAAACCATATTATACAGACACGCGATACTTTTTTAGTGCTGTTTATAATATACTTTTCAAAAGAAAAAGAAGTGCTTAATAATAAAATGAAAGGAGATTTAATAAAAATCTCCTTTCATTTCCTTTTAAGCGGGCTATGACACACTATACCAGAAGTATAGACAAAGAGAATTATTAAAATCCCAATAATCTCACCTTTCAAAAAGAATAACTCAAATTTTAACTAAAGTTCAGTTTATAGGTAGTTTTTACTAGTTATATAATTTTTTTAAAGGTCAGAGAATTAATTGTTTGGTTCATGTAAACTATAAATCAACGAAATTATGCGAGTTTTTATTGCTAACAAATCACATAGTATATACGCTAGAACGATTTGCCAAACCATAGGAGAAGCTTCAAGATTAAGAGGTACAGGTATAGCCAAACGAACCCCTAAATATATCATTGATAAAATGATAAAAGGTAATACTATTATTGCTCTAGATGGAGAAAGGTTCGCAGGGTTTGGCTTTATAGAGAGTTGGGGCAATGGTAAATATGTTGCTAATTCAGGATTAATTGTACATCCTGATTATAGAGGTATAGGATTAGCCAAAAAAATAAAACATAAAATTTTTGAATTGTCGAGAACTAAATACCCAAACGCGAAGGTTTTTAGTATAACAACAGGATTAGCTGTGATGAAAATGAATAGTGATTTGGGGTATAAACCGGTTACTTTTTCAGAAGTAACCAAAGATCAAAAGTTTTGGGACGGTTGTAAAACATGTAAAAATTTTGATGTACTGCAACGCACTAAGCGAAAAATGTGCTTGTGTACAGCTTTAATGTATGATCCGGCAAGAGAAAAAAATAACAACACAATTGCACAAATAAAGCCTAAAGTATTTAAGAGCATTAAGAGGTTAAGTAAGGCATTTTTCTAATATGGATAGTTTTAAAGGTTAACCAAAGACCTGCCACCATTTCTTTTTAGATTTTTCAAACTGGTTCCCATAACCATATCCGTATCCATAACCACCTTTCTTTTGATCAACTCCATTTACAAGAAGTGCCAAGTTCTTGTACCTCTTTGTGTCGTATACTAGCTTCACATGCCCTAACTGTCTTTTATCAAGATAATTCGCTCTAATCACATAAACAAATGCATCAGCATAATCTTTAATGACCATAGTATCAGTTATGATACTTGATGCGGCCGTATCTACGATAATATACTCGTATTTTTTCTGCAGCTCTGTAAATAACAACCTGATTCGTTCATTAAGAAGTAATTCGGACGGGTTTGGAGGAATATCACCGGAAGAAATTAAATCTAAATTTTCGAACTTTGGAATATTGATCGTAATATCTTCTAGTTTAAGATTTTTATTTATGACAAAATTTGTTACCCCTACATTTCCTCGTATTCCTAGATATTCTTTAATCTTTGGCGCTCTTATATCCATGCCTAAAAGTAGTGTTCTCTTTCCGGCCATAGAAAGCGATGCCGCTAGATTTGAAGAAACTAATGATTTACCTTCATGAGCAATAGTAGAGGTAATGTATATGGTATTACCCTTTTCCTTTTTATCACTTAACAGAAAATTAAGGTTTGTTCTTAGTATTCTAAAGGCTTCCGCAACATTAGAATGATCATCTTTTGAAATTAAGAAACGTTTTTTCGACTCAACTTTAGGAATATCACCTAAAACGGGGATGTTTAAAATACTTTGAATGTCTTCGCGATTTTTAACCTTCGTATCGAGAAAATCACTTACATATATAAATCCGAACGGTAAAAGTAAACCTAAAAATACGCCGACCATATAGATTACCTTTTTATTAGGAGAAACCGGTGATGTACCTCCCACAGCTTTATCAATAATTTTAGCACTTGGTTCGGCAACGCCCAAAGTAACCGCAATTTCTTCTCTTTTCTGTAATAGATATAAAAATAACTGCTCTTTTATTTGTTGTTGTCTTGTAATAGTACGATAACCTCTTTCTTTTTTTGGCGCCGAGTATAATTTTGAGTTTATGCGTCTGTCTTGTTCATTTAAGGCATCTAGAGAAATCCTTTGCGTAGATTCTAAATTATCAAGGCTTTGAACAAAGTTGCTTTTTAAGCTTTCTAACTGTTCAGAAATATTAACTACGATAGGATTCTTTTCTGTTGAAGTTTTTAATAACCTCTGTTTTTCAATCATCAACTCATTGTATTGTTTTTGAAAAGAAATAGTGCTAGCATCACCAACGTCAACATCTGGAATTAACTCATTGGTCCTTTTTTGCCCAACGAGATCTTTCATAAACCCAATTTTCTCCAACTGCGTACTGGTATTTACAATTTGCTTTTCTATTTCTTGATCACTTTGAAGGTTGTATCCGGCTTCAGAAACAACATCAGATATGCGGTATCTAGTTTTAAACTGTTCAGCAGTTTGATCTATATCAGAGAGCTCTTCTTCTATAATTTTAAGTCTGCTATTAACGAAATCTGAAGAACTTTTTGTTAATTGTTCTTTTTGAATAACAGATCGCTCATTATATTTTTTTATAAGTTCGTTTAAAAAATCAATAGCCTTACTACGTACATTACTTCTAAATGATAAATCTATAATATTAGAAAAATCGTTTCTAGGCTCAACAGCAATACTGCTTGAATAAAGATTTGCCAAACCTCTAACTGGACTCACTCTAACCAATACATCTTGGCCGATCATAGATTTACTAATTTTTGAGCTAGGGGTAATAATAAAATCGCCAAGATTCTCTGTATTCACCTTTTGTCCGAAAGTACTTTTAAAGCTCTTATCCTTACCCTTATAAGAAAATTGAGTAGGAGATATAATCGTTATTAAAAACTGTGAATTAGACCTATCAATAATTGAATCAGATGAAAAGAAGTTTATTTTGAGAGGCGGATTCTTATATCTTTCTACTTCAAAAAAATTCGTTTCAGTAGATAGGTTATTATCCATGAATGAACTGATGGTATTTTTCTGCATAAAAAACCTAATGTTAAGATTTAAGGCCTTAACCACATCAGCTATCAGGTCTTTTGATTTTAAAATCTCAATTTGATCTTCAATACCATCTGCATTTTTACCTAAAACACCTAAATCTTGAAAAACAGATAATTTAGAATCTTCACTTCTATTATCATTTTTAATAAGAATTGTAGCTGAAGCTTGATATTGGGCTCTTGTAAAATTTAGCTTAAAATAGGCTAACAGCAATCCAATTAAAATACAGAGTAAGAACCATTTCCAGTACTTAAGATAATTATCTAAATGATTCTTGAAATTAAGATTACTTAATTCCGTTCTATCAAAGCTATTTTCTTCTATCATTAATCAAACTAAAATTAAATACGTTACTTTGTTATACTTACTATTAATGCTGCAACAGTTACCAGGGTGCCTATTATTCTTAGGTTTTCAGACGTTTTTGGACTAACTGTAGAAGTATTTACTTTGGTGTTATTTGGTTCTACATATATAACATCGTTTTGTACTAAATAGTACACAGGTGAGTTAAAAATGGTTTCAGAGGTTAAGCTAACACGATTATATGTGGTTTTACCGTCAATTTCTCTAATAACCAGTATATTATCTCTTTTACCGTGAATGGTTAAGTCGCCTGCCAACCCTAAAGCTTCAATTATAGTAATTCGTTCGTTAGATATGTTATAGGTTCCAGGCCTACTAACTTCTCCTAATACGGTTACTTTAAAATTCTCAATCCTTAAGTTTACAATGGGTGGTTGTGTAAAATATTCTTTTAAAAGATCTTTAATAAGATTCGTTGCTTGAGCTCTTGTTAAACCTCCCAATTTTAAAGTGCCTAATACCGGAAACTCAATATTACCATTAGGATCAACTAAATAATTTTGATGTTGTAGTTTCCCCGTTCCGTCTTTTTCCGTATAAGTTACTGATGTTAAGTTAAATGGCCTAGCCAAGTCTTGATCTAGAGATGAAACTACTATTGACAGCATATCATCTGACTTTATTACTGCATTATAGCTATTTATTGACTTACTCGAAGTAGTCACATCAACATCTTGAAAGTAGACAACTTCACCTTTACTTGCACAAGAATAAAAAATGAATAACAAAATTAAAAGGGGTGCTTTATTAATAATTTTTAGCAAAATCTTTTTCATGTTTTTTTAATTAAGTGACGTATTTGTAATACAAGGGATTTTTATATTGCACTAATATAAATAATTGAGTTTATTTCCCAATGCAATATCATATTTTTCTTAAAATAACTGAGTCTTTAAGGAGTTTTTTGGAAGGCAAATTCTTTCCTTTTAATGAGCTTCGCTTCAATTTTCTATGACTCATAGTCAAAATTCTTAGTTAATTTAAAAATATATAGTAATTAAATAAGATTTAGGTTATTAACGAAGTCATCTATCTAAATACCTAATAAGTATATTAGTAATATTTCGAGTATCACCAATTTTTCAATGATGGATTTTATCAAATGGTACGTAGTTTTTATCCGCTTAGTGCTTCACCCGTTACTATTGGTCTTCTTAATTTATTCGATGAATTTTTAACGGATCAAACTTAAGCAGCTAAAGTGCGGCCCTATTTTAAATCTATTGTGAATTAACGAATCAACGTATTCTTTAGCGTATCGATAAGTTCTAAAACACGTTTATCTTTCAAATTACTTACTCGATATACTCTAAATAAGGATCATCAATATAGCAATTATCCCTAAGATTATTCAATAAACGATTTACTATTTCTTATAAACCTTACCATTCTTCATTACAAAACTTACCTTTTCCATGGTATTGATATTCTTAGTCGGATCTTCATCAACAGCTATTATATCTGCCAATTTTCCTTTTTCAATAGAACCAATTTGATTTGTCATTTCTAACACCTTGGCGTTAGTTATTGTAGCAGATTGAATGGTTTCCATAGCTGGCATTCCCGCCTCTACCATATAACCAAACTCCTTACCATTTTCGCCATGATCAAAAACCCCTGCATCGGTACCGAAAGCAATACCTACACCTTTTTTATAAGCCTTACTAAAAGTATCTTGAATTTTAGGCCCTATTGCTAATGCTTTAGGAACAATAATTGCCGGAAAATATCCTTTAATTTTAGCTTTCGCTTCAACCGATTTTCCTGCGGTAATTGTTGGAACATAGTATGCATCGTGTTTTTTCATTAATTCCATGGTTTCCTCACTCATCAATGTACCATGTTCTATAGTTTTTACACCTCCAATAATTGCGCGTTGCATTCCTTCATCACCATGCGCATGTGCTGCTACATGCATGCCATAGTCTTTAGCTGTTTGGGTAATAGCCTTAACCTCTTCAGTTGTAAATTGCGGATTTTGGCCACTCTTAGCAACACTTAATACGCCGCCGGTAGCAGTAATCTTAATCATATCAGCGCCATTTTTATAGCGCTGGCGAACAGCTTTTTTAGCATCGTCAACACTATTCACAACGCCCTCTTTAGGCCCTGGATCACCCATTAGTTCTTTCCGTCTTCCATTTGTTGGGTCGGCATGACCACCTGTTGTCCCAATTGCCTTCTCTGCAGTAATAATTCTCGGACCGTCTACCTTTCCGGCATTTATGGCATTTCGCAAAGAAACATTAACGCCGCTGCCACCAAGATCTCGCACAGTAGTAAAGCCAGCCATTAGGGTAATTTTTGCATATTTTTGAGCATCATACGCTACATCGGCATCATTTAATACATAATCTTCTATGTAAGACTTTGGATTTAATTGTCCTTCAATATGTACATGCATATCGATTAACCCCGGCATTACAGTTTTACCTTTTAAATCAATTACCTTATCAGCGCTTGAAGCAGGCTGCAAATACCCTTTTTTTACATCTTTGATTTTATTACCCGAAACAACCACGGTCATTTCATTTTTAATTTTTCCAGTATTGGTATCAACTAATTTTCCACAGTGCAAATAAGTATCCTGAGCTGACACCGTTAAACTTAGAATAAAGCAAATAAATAAGAACAATTGTTTCATGGTATAAATTATTTTTTAGAAGTTATAAATGTATCAAAAAAAAGTGGTAGATTTCTCATCATATCTTATTTCATAGAAATGCAGTCAAAAAATATTATTGTTACTGGAGCCAGTAGAGGAATAGGTTTTGAATTGGTTAAGCAATTAACAGAAAAAGGTCATCATGTTTTGGCACTTTCTCGCAATATAGACCCGTTAAAAGAACTGCCCTGTAAAAATATAAGTGTTGATCTTGGAAACACGACTGAAATTGCCAAAGTAAATGAGTTTATAATTGACAATTGGAAACAGGTAGATGCCATTATTCACAATGCAGGTAGTTTGGTAAATAAATCGTTTTCTGAAACAACTGCGCAAGACTTTTTAGAGGTATACAAAGTGAACGTTTTTGCAGTTGCAGAATTAACACGTATGGTATTACCATACTTAAAAAAGGATAGCCATGTAGTTACCATTAGTAGTATGGGGGGTATACAAGGAAGCTTGAAATTTCCAGGATTAGCGGCTTACAGTTCCTCCAAAGGAGCTGTAATCACATTGTCAGAATTACTGGCAGAAGAATATAAAGAACAAGGAATTGCATTTAATGTGCTAGCACTAGGTGCTGTACAAACTGAAATGTTAGAAGAAGCTTTTCCAGGATATAAAGCGCCAACTACCGCAAAAAAAATGGCTACTTATATTTCCGATTTTGCCTTAACGGGACATCAATTCTATAATGGAAAAGTATTACAGGTATCAGCGAGTACTCCATAATTGGAATGAGAGAAGTTTTGCAAAAATATATTCCGGAAAATGCAATTGATAAGGTTGTTGATTTACTAGATGAGTACCCTTGCCTGCTGAAAATCGTAAATAATCGCAAAACGAAACATGGTGATTTTAGGCGTCTAAAAGATGGTAAGTTGCAAATTACAATTAATAATGATCTCAATTCATATCGATTTTTGCTGACCTTAATTCACGAAATAGCTCATTTAGTTACCTTTCAAAAATATGGACGGGTACAGCCACATGGAAAAGAGTGGAAGCATACCTTTAGATATTTAATGCTGCCTTTTATAAATCCAGAAGTGTACCCTAACAATTTACTTCCATTTTTGGCCAATTATTTTAAAAACCCTAAGGCTAGTACGGATAGTGACGTTAAACTTTCATTAGCTTTAAAACAATATGATGCCAGAAACGGAAAGAATTTTATCTTTGAACTCCCTTTAGAAAGCAAGTTTATTTACAACAAACGTGTTTATATAAAAGGAGCAAAACGTCGAACACGATATGGATGTATTGAAATAAGTTCTGGTAAAACGTATTTATTTCATCAAAATGCCGAAGTTGAATTGATGTAAAATATTTTTCGTTCCTTGAAGGGAATTCTATTAATTAAAACATACCCATAAAGGGATATATATGAAAGAAAACTATTATGCCGTAATTATGGCGGGTGGAGTTGGCTCGCGCTTTTGGCCGGTAAGTACTCAAGACTATCCGAAACAATTTCACGATATGTTAGGGACAGGAGATTCTTTATTGCAAAAGACTTTTCAAAGGCTAACAAAGTTGATACCGGGTAACAATATACTAATATCTACCAATCAACGATATAAAAAATTAGTTCTTGAACAATTACCCGAACTAACAGAGCAGCAGTTGGTGCTTGAACCTACGATGAGAAATACGGCACCTTGTATTCTATATTCAGCATTGAAAATTTATCAAGACAATCCAGATGCAGTAATGATCGTTGCTCCATCTGATCATTGGATTGAAGATGAAGATGAGTTTGTTAAAAATATTGAAACCTCATTTAAAGCATGCGCAGAACAAGATATTTTAATGACCTTAGGCATCCAGCCCTCATATGCTAACACTGGATATGGGTATATAAATTTTGAACAGACTAATTCTGAAATAAAAAAAGTAAAGAAATTTACTGAAAAACCCGATGTTGAAACAGCCACGAGGTTTTATGAGAGTGGAGAATATCTTTGGAATGCTGGTATCTTCTTATGGAGCGCCAAAAGTATTCTGAATGCATTTAAAAATTACCTACCAGAAATGTATTCGTTGTTTTGTGAAGGTAATAACGTATATAACACCGAATTTGAAGATGATTTTATCAATTCTAATTATAAGAATGCCGAGAACATATCGATCGATTATGGTGTTATGCAAAGTGCAAATAATATCTATGTGTTGCCAGTCGATTTTGGATGGAATGATTTAGGAACCTGGAGCTCACTCTATGAAAAATTACCTAAAGACACTACTAAAAATGCAGAAGTAAATGCTGAGTCTATTTTTGTTAATGCAACGGGTAATATGGTACGTACTTCGAAAGGGAAAAAAGTTGTGATTCAGGGCTTAGACGATTTCATCATTGTTGAAAAAGAAGATGTCTTACTAATTTGCCCTAAAAAAGAAGAGCAGCATATTAAAAAAATAGTAGCTAAAGTAAGAGATACTTTTGGTGACGATTTGGTATAATTTGTAATTGATCTAAAAATGAAATACCCTAAATTTTAGCGGTTAAGTTTTCTAAATAAAATGCATCTAATCCGATTAAATTTTAAAATATTAAATTTAAAAGTTTAGAAACCAGCAAAAACTATGGATGAAGATAAAAAAGTAGAGGTTGAATTAGAAGTAAAAAAAGAAGAAGTAAAGAAAGAATTTACCGGCTTCTTAGGTAGTATAAAACACTTTTTAAAAGACCTACTTGATATACGTCTTGGAACCGATAAAGAAGGTACCATACAAGAAATAAAAGACAATATCTCAATGCAAGGGCATACGGCTTGGATTTTGGTTTTTTCTATTACCATAGCTTCCATTGGTCTTAATGCAAATTCAACAGCTGTTGTAATCGGTGCCATGCTTATTTCTCCGTTAATGGGGCCTATTTTAGGTGTTGGAATGTCTATTGGAATTAATGACATTGATACACTACGAAAGTCTTTGGTGAATTTAGGTGTGATGATCGGTTTGAGTTTATTAACTTCTTTTCTTTTCTTTTTAATTCCATTATTTCAAGAAGCAACACCAGAAATATTAGCTAGAACGCGTCCAGATGTTCGTGATGTATTTATTGCGCTGGCAGGTGGTTTAGCTTTAATTGTGGCGATTAGTCGCCCTTCACCTCAAACCAATACCGTTGCAGGTGTTGCTATTGCTACTGCCTTAATGCCACCTCTATGCACCGCGGGTTATGGATTAGGAACCGGGAATTTAAAATTCTTCTTCGGAGCAATGTTCTTATTTACGATTAATACAATTTTTATAGCACTGGCCACTTTTTTGATCGTAAAGTACTTGCGATTCCCTATGGTGAAATACATTAATTCAGCCAGACGAAAAACCATTGCGCGTTTTGCATCAGTAATTGCTTTTATTATTTTTTCGGGTAGTATTTATTCATTCTACAACCTTTTTAAAGAGAATCAGTTCAAGCAATTGGCACATAATTTCATTGAAGAGCTAAAAGATGGGGGTGTGGCTATATTAGGTGAGGATAAAGAGAATGTAAATTATCTAAATAAAACAATAACGTTACCGTTACTTGGAAGCATGAGGCCACAATCTGAAATAGATGGATGGAAGATCAAGATGCAAGAAATGGGTTTAACAAATGCTGAATTGGTTATTCAACAAGGAGATGATTCTGAGATTAGGCAACAGGTACAAGATCTTCAAGATTTATATTCTCAAAATCAAAAAATCATTACCACACGAGACGAAACGATTAAAGAAAAAGATGAAAAAATTCGTTTGTTAGAGCAACAATTAGCACGTATAAGTGAAAGTAGTGTTCCGTTATATCAAGTAGGGGAAGAGGCAAGAGTTTTATTTTCTGCTTTAGAGGAATTGTCATATTCAGATAAAATAAGAACCAATTTTAAGGCTATTGATACTATTCGTGTATTTCAGTTTAATTGGTATGATTCTATACCTAGGAGAACCGTAAGAGCGCAAGAACCCCAATTAAGAAATTGGTTAAAAACACGATTAAAACTAGATACTTTGCGAGTTAGCAATTAAAAATGAAAGAACCATCTTTAAAACGTATAAATAAGTATCTAACCGAAGTTGGTTATTGTTCTAGAAGAGCAGCCGATAGACTTATTGATGAAGGCAGAGTAACCATCAATGGAAAAATTCCTGAACTAGGAACAAAAATTGCCCCTGATGACGAAGTAAGGGTAGACGGTAAACTCGTTACTGAATCAAGAGAAAAGCCTGTTTATCTAGCATTTAATAAACCCCGAGGTATTGTTTGTACAACAGATACCCGCGTTGAAAAAGATAATATTATAGACTATATTGATTACCCAAAACGGATCTTTCCAATTGGTAGACTAGATAAACCAAGTGAAGGTTTGATCTTTCTAACCAATGATGGTGATATCGTTAATAAAATACTTCGTGCAAGAAATAATCATGAGAAAGAATATATAGTCACCGTAGATAAACCAATTACCGAAGAATTTGTTGAAAGAATGCGTAATGGAGTGCCTATTCTCGATACGGTAACTCGTAAATGTTATGTTGAACAAATCGCTAAGCGTAAATTTAAGATTATTCTAACGCAGGGCTTAAATCGACAAATACGTCGCATGAGCGAATATTTAGGTTATAGAGTTACTAAACTGAAGCGGATAAGAATAATGAATATTTCGTTAGATACTCCTGTAGGCAAATGGCGTTATTTTACAAATAATGAGTTGAAAGAATTGAATAGGCTTGTGTCTGATTCTTCAAAATTACACGAATAGACTATCGTTCGCCTTCTTTTAATTGGGCCTCTCGAACTTTTTTGAATAGGTTAGAAGAATATACAAAATCAGTTAATGCCGAATTATCAGTTTTAAAAACAAGCCCGCTATGACCATCCCATTCTTTAACGCCGTCTTTTAAAAAGATGATTTTCTCTCCAATTTCCATTACCGAATTCATATCATGTGAATTTATAATGGTGGTAATATTATATTCTTTAGTAATCTCTTGAATAAGGTTGTCTATTACAATAGCTGTTTTGGGGTCAAGTCCAGAATTAGGTTCATCACAAAATAAATACTTCGGATTCATCACAATGGCTCTGGCAATTGCAACACGCTTTTGCATACCACCTGAAAGCTCAGCGGGATATTTGTTATTAGATCCTTCTAAATTAACACGTTTCAATACAAAATTAACCCGCTCTAACATTTCACTTTGCGATTGTTTCGTAAACATCTTTAAGGGAAACATTACATTATCTTCTACCGTTGAAGAATCAAATAAGGCACTACCTTGAAAGACCATGCCGATATCTTTTCTGAGATCTCTTTTATTATCTTCATTCATATCGGTATAACTCACACCATCATAGAGAATATCACCTTTTTCAGGAGTAAATAAACCAAGCATACATTTTAGGAAAACAGTTTTACCCGATCCACTCTGGCCAATTACTAAACTCGTTTTACCATTTTCAAAGGTGGCATTAATGCCTTTTAATACTGGGGTGCCACTAAATTCTTTATATATATCTCTTACTTCAATCATTTACCAAGAATCATTTGAGTTAGAAAATAGTTCAATACTATAATTACGATACTCGTCCATACTACAGCACGTGTACTTGCCTTACCAACTTCTATGGCACCTCCATTAACATAAAAGCCATGATATGCAGGTACGGTGGCAATAACGAATGCAAAAACACAAGTTTTAATTATGGAATAAGTGAAATGAAATGGAATGAATCCAAATCGAATTCCCTCAATATATTCATTTGATGTTACGAGTCCGGTAATATATCCTGCAGACCAACCACCAACAATGCCCAAAAAAATACTAATTATAATAATAAATGGATAAAAGAAAACGGTAGCTATGATCTTTGGTAATACCAAATGATTTAAAGAATTAATACCCATTACTTCTAATGCATCTATTTGCTCTGTAACACGCATGGTTCCAATACTTGATGTAATGAATGAACCTACTTTTCCGGCAAGAATAATAGAGATCAAGGTTGGCGAAAATTCTAAAAGTAAAGACTCTCTTGAGGCAAATCCAATAAGATATTTTGGTGTTAATGGATTTTCCAAATTCAACGCGGTTTGAATAACAACCACACCACCTACGAAGAACGAGATGAATGCCACAATACCTATAGAACTTATGCCTAAATCTTCAATTTCTTTAAAGATTAATTCTCTAAATACAGACCCTTTTAAAGGCCTTTTAAATACATCATTGAGCATTTTAAAATACTTACCAATATGTTCGATGTAATTCATTAACTAATAGAAAATTTGAAGGGTATTAAAATAATGTTATGTTTTTTCAAAAATAGGGTTTTATCTATAAAATGAACTACTTTTGATAAATATTAAATTAAAATTTCATGCACAAGATTGCTCTTCTTTTTTTGATCGTTTTTACCTCCATAAATTTTTATGCTCAAACAGATAAAAGCTTAATGGAACAAAGACCTAAGCTGGTTGTGGGCATTGTTGTAGATCAAATGCGTTACGATTATCTAACAAGGTTTTATGACAAATATGGAGAAGGAGGTTTTAAAAGACTAATGAATAATGGCTTTAATCTTGAAAATGCTCATTATAATTATATACCAACGTATACAGCGGTTGGGCATGCTTCAATATATACTGGAACAATACCGCAAAATCATGGTATAATTGGTAACTGGTGGTTTGATAAATATCTAAAGAAATCAATTTACTGTGTTGATGACAGTAATTATAAAACAATAGGTGAAAAGTCTGATAAAGGTGAAAAATCTCCTTATCGAATGCAAGTTACAACAGTAACCGATGAGCTTCGTCTTGGCCAAAACATGAGAGGGAAAACCATTGGAGTGGCTATTAAAGACAGATCATCAATATTACCTGCTGGTCATATTGCAAATGCAGCGTATTGGTTTGATGGAGGTAAAGAAGGAAAATGGATTACCAGTTCTTTTTATATGGATGAACTACCAGAATGGGTACAACAATTTAATGCATTAGATAAGGCAAATATGTATCTTTTTAAACCTTGGAATACACTTTATGATATTAGTACTTATACAGAGAGTATCGCTGATGATAATGAGTATGAAGAACCATTTAATGGAGAAAAGGCACCCGTTTTTCCTCATAATTTACCAAAACTTAAGAAGAAAAATGAAGGAAGTGGCCTTGTTAGAGAAACTCCTTTTGGTAATAGTTTTACCGCTGACTTTGCCAAAGCTGCCATTTTAGGCGAATCACTGGGGAAAGATGAGTATACGGATTTTCTTGCGGTCAGCTTTTCTAGCACCGATTACGTTGGTCACCGTTTTGGCGTAGATGCTATTGAAACACAAGACACCTATTTACGGTTAGATCAAGACCTGGCATCCTTTCTTAATTTTTTAGACGAACATGTAGGTAAAGACAATTATACGCTCTTCTTAACCGCAGACCATGCTGCAGTACAGGTGCCCTCATATCTCGAATCACTAAAAGCTCCGGGAGGTTATTTTAATTCCAGTGGTTTTCGAGCCTATTTAAATGCATTTACCAAAGAAAGATTTAATTCAGAAGAATTGGTAGAAAACATCTCTAACTACCAAGTTTTTTTGAATCAGTCAGAACTTAAAAATTTAAACTTGAACCCGGCTATAGTGAGTGAACAAATAGCAGATCATGCTATACACTTTGAAGGTGTTTATAAAGTGGTGACAGCGAAGACCTTACAGAACACAAATTTTGACTCTGGAATTTTAGAGCTACTCCAAAACGGATATAATCAGAAATTTTCCGGAGATGTTTTGGTTATTCCAAACCCCGCTTACATTATTAGAAAAAGAACCGGGACTACCCATGGATCGGGATATAGTTATGATACACATGTGCCGATAATTTTTTACGGTAAAGGGATAAAACAAGGGAGTTTAAAGAGATACGTACCCATTATAGACATAGCACCTACATTATCAAATTTATTAAAGATAAGTTTCCCTAATGGAGTTACGGGAGATGTTATTCATGAAGCTCTTGATCAATAAGTTTATCAGCTTTTCGCTTATGAACTATTTTTCTCTTCTTCTTCTCAGAATTGATGATTTGCAATACAAGAAGAAAGGCAAACAATAAAAGTGATAAAATTATTTTATTCGTCATCATCATCAAGATTGGTTAACAATAACTTATAACGGCACTATTTAAAGTTTAGTATAAAAAAACCTCCTATGGCTCTGGAGGTTAAATCTAATTATATAAAGTCTTTTTAAGTTTTAGAGTGTTTCTAGTAATAAATATTGCTTTTATTGTTAGTATTTGTATACGATGGCATTGATATTCATACCTGCACCAACCGAAGCTAAGATTATTACATCACCCCTTTTTACTTCATGGTTTTCTAATTGTCCTTTCACTACTAAATCAAGTAGCGTAGGTACTGTGGCAACAGAACTATTACCTAGTTTATGAATGCTCATTGGCATTACGTGTTCTGGAGTAGGGGTCTTATACAATCTAAAAAAACGTTTTATAATAGCCTCATCCATTTTTTCGTTAGCTTGATGTATAAATACTTTCTTTACATCATTAATGGAAACACCACTTTTATCTAATGCTGCTTTCATAGCTTGCGGAACATTATTCAATGCATATTCATAAATTTTTCGACCATGCATTTTAATATATCGTACTTTAGGATCAGTATCTGGGATATTGGATTTACCCATAAATAAATAATTCGCTTCTTCATAAGTGTGCGATTGAGTGGCATGACTCATAACACCAGATTTACCATTTTCGCTATATTCTATAATACATGCTCCGGCTCCGTCAGAATAAATCATAGAGTCTCTGTCATGCATATCTAAAACTCTTGACAAGGTTTCGGCACCCATAACGAGGCACTTTTTTGCCTGACCAGCTTGAATAAATGTATGTGCTTGAATCATTCCTTCTACCCAACCTGGACACCCAAAAATGATATCATAAGCGACGCAATTTGGGTTCTTTATTTTTAACAAATGTTTTACTCGGGCAGCTAAGCTTGGTAAAATGTCTGTTTGTATGGTCCCCTTCTTTATATCACCAAAATTCTGTGCTAAGATGATGTAATCTAACTCTTCAGGATCAATATTTGCGTCATCAATGGCTTTTTGAGCAGCTATGGCGGCAATATCACTGGCCTGCATATTATCGGTAACATAACGACGTTCTTCTATACCGGTGATTGCCTTAAATTTTTCAATGATGACGTTATTTTTGGTTTCAAAAGGTTCACTCTTATCACTATAAAAACGTTCATTATTAAAATCAGCATTCGTCTTAATAATCTTAGGTATGTAGCTGCCTGTACCGGTAATGACAGAATTCATTTGGGTAGTTTTTAGTTGAGCAGCGAAGCTAGTATATTTTACATGAAAGACGTGATTTTCATTTAATTACTTTGCTGAAAAATGGTAATTTTTACGAATATGATAATTTAAATAAGTGATTAATGTCAATTATTCAATTTGATTCGCATAATAGTAGCAATAGATAAAGCTCTATTTTTAGCAAGAATTGCCTTTTCTCCTATAAAATAATCATCTATAGTGGTATTAAAGTGTAAGAGCCATCTGTTAAAATGTTCTTCTTGAAAAGGGAGCGTTTGATTTAAAACCAGATGTGGTTTCATTGCATTATTTGTATAGTTTGTAGTTAGAAAGAGAATATCTTCCCAGAAATTTGAAATTGTTTTTAAATGCGAATCGAGCTGTTCTTCTTTTGTAATATGATCAAAGAAATGCTTTAATTTATGGTCATTTAGAAGCTTTTGATAAAACTTATGAACAAACAACTCAATATCTGCTCTGTTAGCGATATCTTTTTTCATCTTCTTTATAAGAAAGATTTATCAAAACCAAGAGGGAGTAAGTTTTCAAGCGACTCTGTTTGTACCACCTTTCCAGTTTCGCCCATAAATAATATGGTTATAGGTTGCTCTTGTTTTACCTCGTATTCGGCAATTGTCTGTCTACAGGCCCCGCATGGAGCTACAGGTTTATCAACTTGTTTAGATAATGAGCTTGCCGAAATGGCAATTTTTAAGATAGAATTATCCGGATAATTAGCTCCTGCATTGTAAATAGCAACTCTTTCTGCACACAAGCCCGATGGGTAAGCTGCATTTTCTTGATTATTACCTAAAATAACTTGCTGATTATCTAACAAAATAGCAGCTCCAACACTAAAATTTGAATAGGGAGCATATGCTTTTTTTCGAACGTCAATAGCTTGCTTCATTAAATGTTGATCATCTTTTGATAATTGAGTTAAATCATCATAAACCACAAACTCTGATGTAATTGCTATTTTTTTCATTTAGCTAAATAGGAATTTTAAATATAGGCAAAAAAATAATCATTTTAGCGACTAGCCAAAATGATTATTTCTTAATGTGTTATTATATAATGTTATATTTTAATAATCTTCATAAACATCACCAAAGTTAAATGCTAAAGAGAATCTCAAAGTATTCTCAAGAGGGTTATTTACGTCAGATGAGTTTAGAAGATATGATAAGTTTAATTCAATTGCATTAAATCTAAAACCAGCACCTAAAGTAAAATATTTACGTTGACCTTTTTCTTCACTTTCATTAAAGTACCCTGCTCTAAAAGCAAATGTATTATCATATAAATACTCTGCACCTAAGGCCCAAGTAAATTCTTTTATTTCTTCGCTAAATCCACCAGGAGCATCACCAAACGATTGGAAGATACCACCTAAGAATCCAACATCTTCTTGTCTATATGGTGGTTGCCCATCTCCATTAATAGATTCGCTAGGTGTAGGTACCAATAATTTATTAAACTCAAGATTTGTAGAAATGGTATTAAAGTCATCTAAAATGAAATCAAATCCACCACCCAATTTAAGGTTTGTAGGGATAAAATTTTCTTGTCCTCCATCTGTTAAGGTAACTTTAGGGCCTATGTTAGAAATATTAAATCCACCACGCCATTTACCATTGAAGCTGCCATAGTTTTTTTCTTCACTTTGGTAATAACCGGCAACATCTACTGCAAACGTATTTACTGTATTAATATTAGAATTTTCAACATTTAACGCATAATCTGAGCGAATATAGCGTAGTGCTACTGCCATTGAATATTCTTCGCTTAATTTCAATGCATACGAAAGATCAAGAGCTAATTCATTTGGGTTTTCAGAGCCAATACCTTGCCCTTCAAAATTTGTTAAATCAATAGTACCTAGAGAAAAGTATTTTAAACTGGCTCCCCAAGCACTGCCTTCATTAATTCTATTTGAAAAAGTTACACTACTAATAAATACATCATTCGTTAAATTACGTAACCATGGTGTATAATTAGCTCCGATAGAAAATTGAGATTCTTGAAAAGCATATTTTGCCGGATTATGATGTTGAGAATTTGCATCTGGTTTGGTAGCCACACCTATGTCACCCATACCACCAGCTCTCGCATCCGGCACAATTAACAGAAAGGGTGCAGCAGTTGTTATTGGATTGTCCTCTTGAGCGATTACTTTCGAAAAAGATAATAAAGTAGAGGCTGCTAATAAAAATAAAGTTATTTTTTTCATGAAAATGAGAGTCAATTATTTAATAAAAAAGGAATTTACTGTAATATTACTAATTTTTCAAATTTTTTGGCCTTGGCATTCGAAAGAGTTGAGCGTACATTTAGTTTATAAACATAAACTCCCTTACCTATTTTATTGCCAAAATCATCTAAACCATCCCATGAAATTGATCTTGCTAAATTTCCTTCAGTTTGCACAGTTTGATTAATCGTTTTAATTAATTTACCTGATACTGTGAAAATTTGAACTTGAACTTCAAGGGGTTCATTGGGTTTATTATGATTAAACCAAAATTGTGTATAGTTGATCATTGGATTTGGATAATTTAAAACATTATCCAATACCAAGTCTCTATCATCTACTACAACAAAACTTAACGTAGCTTCTGAGGGATTATTGTATGTATCCCAACATTTAAATTCTATTGTATGTGTTCCAGCTTCTAAATTTCTAAAAGGAAACTTTACTTTTCCTTTTGTAAAGTCATCTAATTCAGTCTGATAGAAGTCGTTTAATATAAACGGATTTGCCCGATCACCATCTAAAATAGCAATAATATCATGATCAACAGCAGTAATAGAAGTATTAATACCTGAGGCATCCTCTAAACTAGCTATTAAAAATGGCGATTCGTTGGTGTTTCCGCCATCTACAAAAGACTCATCATTCATGAAGAGTTGAATGGTAGGGCCAGTAGTATCTTCTGGAGCATTCTCATTAATTCCACCAATAATAACATCTGTATTAAAACCAGACTTATCTAATTGTTGGTTATCAGCATACATACTAATTTTAGCCTTACCAAAAGCAACACGAATATCTCTTGGAACGATAAAGTCGAATTTAAACGTTCCATTAGTAACAGATGCTTGGCCTCTAAAAATTTTACTTTCTATGGCATCAAAAGTTAGGGTTCTACCAAAATTGTCATTGTCAAGTGTAGTTCGATCTACAGATTTATCAAAAATCGTTGCTGAAAGTGTTCCATTAAATGAATTTAGTAGATTATCAGACGCATCTGTTACAATACCTTCTAAAGTTACTCTAGATAAGGCCTTTAGGGTATCTAATGATTGAGTTACATCAACGTCATTCATTTTAGTGATCTTAATATTTGGCCTAGGCTGTGCCAATTTCATTGCTGGATCTCCTAAAAAATATACGAATAATCGTTGGCTGGTTCTTGGCGACAATGGGTCGTTTTTCATTTCCATTAGAGCTTGAGCAATGGTATAATCTTCATTGTTAAAAGCGAATAATTTACGTACCAATACTTCATTAAATCGTTGCCCAACTGAAATAAAAATTTCTCTCGTAGTGGTTATCATGCTTGTAGCACCACCACTTGGATTTAGAAAGACAAATTCGCCAGCTGTTGGTCTAATAGGATTATCAAATCTTGAAAATTCACAAGTAACAGTAATCATTAAGGGCAATGTATTCGGATTGCGCCAGTCTCTTATTTGATCGACTTCCAGTATTCGTTCACTTGCCCAACCATCTTCACCTCCATGCCCAAAATAATCTACCACAAGCGATCCGGTTTCAATAGCATTGTTAATAGCCTCTTCAACATCAGGATATCGTTCTCCTCCAGAAGATGTTTGTTGCACAAAAGCGTCCGAATAGACTTTAACAATATTAAACTCTGGTTTATTAGCTGCTATATCATCAGCAATTCGTTCTACGGTTTGTTGTAGAACAAATTCTCCGGCTGTATCGGGGTCATCGGCAATTACCGCTATTTTATTTCGCCAATCTCCAAACGAAGTAGTTGCATAATAAGATAAGGTTTTATCTACTGCTTGTTTGGCTTCAGTGATTGTAGATACCGGAAACCTTCCTGTGGCTACATCTTGTTGATCGGTGACAACTAAAGTGCCTTCATTAAGGTCCATCATACCGTAATAATCATCGGTTACATAAGAACGGGCAAGATCAAAACTTTCAAAAGATTGAAATGCAGGAACAATATTATTATTGCTGCCGATTCGATCTTTAAAATCAAAAGTAGCATCCCCAAACAAGCAAACGTACTTAATTCGATTTTCTTGAGTTGTGGCATTAATGTATAAATGCCTTATGAAATCACGTATAGCGGTGAGATCTGGAGAGCCCGACGCGAATTCATTATAGATTTGCTGTAGCTCTATTACGCGTACATCTAAGTTGGAATTAACCCTGTGGTATTGTGCAAGTTTTTCAGCTTCCCCCATTAAATAATTCTGAGTAACAATTACATAATCAACATCTTGTAGCGCGTGTAAGTTCTGATTGATAACCGTATTGTCTATGGGTATTTCGGGGATTATATAGTCATTATTGCTTAATACAACGTATTCTTTTAATGCTCCACCTGTAGCCTTAAAACTAAAATTTGTTCCTCCAGACTGATTTGTGATAATTAGTGGGGTGATAGGGTCGGATACATCCCATACGCTATTAATTAAATTCGCATTTTGAATTGAATATTCAATAATTGAGGTAAAAGGTTGATTTGAGGCTTCAAAATTTCTAAAAGAGTATTGCTTATTGTTTGCTATTAAGTTTTTCTCACCAATAACTTCAACATAGTCTAAATGAGCTTTCGCCGAAGGGTTTCCATTATTATTATAGGTTATTTCTACTGCTATTTGTTCACTTGATACCCTAATTGCATCTATTGCTTCTCTTGGAATAGCAAGTGTTAGGTTATTAATCGATGTAGAAATAGCTGGAAAATTGATTGTTGTTAGATCTTGACCATTTACTCTAATACGCATGGAGGTTGGCGTGAACGATTCAATAACACCTCGAACTCGCACATAAATATCTTTGCTAGTATCAATATTGCTAAAAGTAAAGTTAACAAGCGTTGTATTTTCAAAACTTAAATTTTGCCCAAACCATTGTTGACCATTTGAGAATAAATTTACTTCATCTTCTTCATGCACAAGATAATCATTAAAAGTGGTGACTTGCAGATTAGCAGTGCCATTAATATCAGGCGCGGTTGTTAGGCGTTTTCCAACTCCATTATCAACGCTTAAAAAATAATAGGCCTTTTCACTATAAATATTGTTTTCATGGCGTGTTAATTCAGGTTGTGTTGTATTTGGCGTCCAACCATGCGGACCTCGCGCATAGAAAAGAATAAAATCATTTGTATCGAAGCTATTATCATCTTCACCTTCAACATAAATGGCATTTTCTTGTAATCCATCATACCGAAAATCACTGTTAAGCATAGGTAGTAAGCGCCCGCCGTTTCCAAAAATCCTAATGTCTTTTGGATTGAGTTCATTAACATTGACTCCAAGATTTTGCAAAAAAGCTCTATCTATTCTTACAACACCGGTTGTATCAACAGAAAACTTATACCAAGTACCACTTGAAAGCACCGAGTTTTTTACTGTAGAAGATTTGGTAAATATGGTTTGTGCTTGCTGAGCCTCTATAAAAGAACAACAAATAAATACTAGAACTACTACGTATTTTAAGGATTTTAACATCATATAATTTAAACGAAGTCAAAAATGAGTTATTTTAATATTTTGCAACGATACACATAATAAAGAAAAAAAACAATCGTTATACATGCATCAAAGGCATTTTACGCCAAGTTGAATCAAATAAATAAACAGGACTTCAAAACCCCTAAATTAAATATTAAAGTAAATATGAAAAGGTTTATAGGTAAAAAAGTTTTCTTAGCTGTTCTCGCTGCAGGTCTTTTGATTAGTTGCGGTAGAAAAGGTAGAACATCTTCTGAACTAACAGGTTGGAACTTTAATGATCCTACGTACGGAGGATTTACAGCTAACACCAATTATCAAGGGCAAAAAACGCCTCCAGGAATGGTACTTATTGAAGGTGGTACATTCACCATGGGTAGAGTACAAGACGATGTGATGTTTGATTGGAACACAACTCCTACTAAACAACAAATTCGTTCGTTCTATATGGATCAGGCTGAGGTAACTAATCTTGAATATTTATTTTATTTACAATATTTAGAAAAGGTATTCCCTCCAAGTGATGATAACTATAGAAAAATCTATCAAGCGGCCTTACCCGATACTTTGGTGTGGAGAGATGCTTTAGGATTTAATGAGTTATTAACCGAGACATATTTACGTCACCCATCGTACGCAGATTATCCTGTGGTTGGAGTATCTTGGTTACAAGCTACAGAATACTGTAAGTGGAGAACGGATCGCGTGAATGAAAAAATATTAATAGATAAAGGTGTTTTGAATTCTACTTTTGAAATGGATTCTGTTACAGTAGAAGGAAAAAACAGATTTGATACAAGTACCTATTTGGCAAATCCTAATTTATTATTTGATGGTGATTCTTCAATCTATAATAGAGGATTGCCAGATTATAGTCAAAAACGTGCTAAAAGCAAGAAAAAGAATAAAGCTCCAAAAGTTGATGCTGACGGAAATAAAATTTCGAAAAGAGAAAGAAGAAGATCGGGTAAATCATCTAAAGGACAGTTTACAGGTCGTCATGTTAAAACATCTGATGGTATCTTAACTCCTCGTTTTAGATTACCTACCGAGGCTGAGTGGGAGTATGCAGCAAAAGCATATATTGAAAATAGAGAATATAACACGATTAGAGGTCGTAAAAAATATGCCTGGAATGGTCGTCATACTAGAGATCGTTCAAAACGTAGAGCTGGTGATCAACTGGCAAACTTTAAACAAGGTAAAGGTGATTACAGTGGTTTAGCTGGATGGAGTAATGATGGTGCTGATATCACAATTAAAGTAAAATCTTATGACCCAAATGCATTTGGATTATATGATATGTCGGGTAATGTTGCTGAATGGGTAGCTGATGTTTACAGACCAATAGTTGATAACGATGCAAATGACTTTAACTACTTTAGAGGGAATGTATTTAAGAAACCATTAATAGATGAAGAAGGTAAGGTAGTTGTGGTTGATTATAATAATGTTGAATTTGATACATTAGATAATGGTAAAATTGTACCAAAAGATTTACCAGGTAGTGTAAAATATGTTCCAATCACGAAGCGTGATGCGTTTATGAGACCTAATTATGAAAAAGCTAACAATATAGCATATAGAGATGGAGATATTGCTTCAACAAAGCAATACTACCAAGACGAAGATGAGTTAGAGATTAAACCAAGAATGTATAATTCACCTAAGAACCCACGTCAGATTGGTGAAAGTGGATTAATCATACAGCAATATGATACAAAAAAGCGTACTACGTTAATTAGTGATCAATCTAGAGTATACAAAGGTGGGTCATGGAGAGATAGAGAGTACTGGTTAGATCCTGCGCAACGTAGATATCTACCAGAGTATATGGCAACGAACTTTATAGGTTTCCGTTGTGCAACAGATAAACTAGGCGCAATGACCCATAAACGAAGACGTAAGTCGGCTGTAGTAAAATAATTAAATCAGACACCAACCAAATATTAAAAAAGCTCGGTACATTGTATCGAGCTTTTTTCTATTTTTAGCCAATGAATATAAACGAACTTTATAATTTATATACACAATCGTATCTTGTAACAACAGATACCAGAAAGATTGCTAAAAACAGCATCTTCTTTGCCTTAAAGGGCGATAACTTTAATGGAAACAAATTTGCGGCAGAAGCATTAGAAAAAGGAGCTTCCTATTCGGTGGTTGACGAAAAGAAGTTTCAAACGAATGAAAGGATTATTTTGGTGTCTAATGTATTAAAAACACTGCAAGACTTGGCGAGATTTCATAGAAGAAAACTTGGAGTTCCAATCATTTCTTTAACAGGAAGCAATGGTAAAACAACAACTAAAGAACTTATCAATACTGTATTGTCAAAAAAGTTTAATACAACCGCTACCTTAGGAAATTTAAACAATCATATTGGAGTTCCACTAACATTATTATCAATGACTCCTGAAACAGAATTAGGCATTGTTGAAATGGGGGCGAATCATCTAAAAGAGATTGAGTTTTTATGTACGATAGCCGAACCAGATTATGGGTATATCACCAATTTTGGTAAAGCGCATTTAGAGGGTTTTGGAAGCCTTGAAGGCGTAGTACAGGGGAAGACCGAACTATATGAATTTTTAAAAGCAAATAATAAACATGTATTTGTTAATACCAATGATAAGAAGCAAGTTGAAAAATCTCACAATATTCAAAAAACTACTTTTGGTAATAATGGTGTCGCTGTTAAAGTAGCATTTGTAGATGCAGACCCTTTTGTTAAGGTAGTTTATAGAGATGAACAAATTGATAGTCAACTCATAGGGTCTTATAATTTTAATAATATCGCTGCTGCTATAACCATTGGTAATTATTTTAAAGTTGATGATGCCCAAATTAAGGAAGCAATTGAAAATTATAGACCGACTAATAATCGTTCTCAAATTATTCAAAAAGGGTCGAACAAGATTATTTTAGATGCATATAACGCAAATCCTAGTAGCATGCAAGCGGCTATTGAGAACTTTTCTGGTTTAACAGACGATCATAAAATTGCTATTTTAGGTGATATGTTCGAATTAGGAACTGAAGCAAAAGAAGAGCACCAGAGAATAGCTGATTTAGCCACGGATTTGAATATTGACAAGATCTTTTTAGTAGGTGAAAATTTCTATAATGTCTCTTCATCGAATATTTACCGATACAAAACTTTTGAAGATTTTAAAGATTATTTTATAAATCAAACCACCAAAGATTCAACATTACTTATTAAAGCTTCTCGAGGAATGGCTTTAGAGCGTATTCTAGACTTATTATAATTTTAAGTCGTTTGTTTATTTTAATAAAAAAAGGAAATAGAATGCTCTTATTTTAGTTAGCGATCTTTTCTAAAAACGTTTTAAATGCATCCCAGTACCCTTGATATCCATCGGTAGTGTTCCAAAGTGCGCGAGAACCATGAATCCCAACTTCCTTTGGTTTATAGTGCATTACATATTCTGGCTTTACATTTCGTAATAATTTAGTAACCGGTGATGTTTCACGTTTAGAAGATGTAATAAAAACGGGTATTTTTATCGGTTTTATAAGCTTAGCTAAGTCTTTACCCTTTAGATATTCTCCCGGACTGAACGCGGCTACCGCTTTAATTTTCTTATTACGCTCACCGGCAATCCACAAGGCCAATGAAGCCGAGTAGGAGCTTCCTATTAGTATAATTGGTTTTTCATTATTATATGTATACAAATAATTAATAGCAGCTTCAACGTCTTGTTTAGCTCCGGCAAACCCTACATTTCTTCTCTTTTTATTAGCATCTATTGCAGTTAGATTCTTAATATTATTTACTTCTTTACCAGAGCGTTGATCAATCGCCATACACGAGAAACCTAATCCGTTCAATTCTTTTGCTGTTTTTATATATTCTCCACGGCTAAACCCAGCTTGGTGGCATAAAAGCACCGTAGCCTTGGCATTATCAATAAAATAGGTGTCAGCCGTTATTTGAACAGAGTCTTTTGCATAAAACGTAATCGTTTTACTTTCTCCGTTTTGAGCAGAAAGTATAGACACCGTTGCTAATAAAAATAAGAGTATAATCTTTTGCATTTGTTTATTTTATATGTTGTACCTGCTCTTTATTAAACAAAACTCTTCTAAACTCATTAGGTTTTTTGCTGTTAAGTAACCTTAGTTTTCCTCTTTTTTTAATAAGTTCTTGAAAATGTTCCTCCCTTTTGTCGTATTGTTCTTTATTTGCATACGTTGTGATTAAAACTATCTCAACTTTACTCTCTTTTGTTAAAGGTGTTTTTAATAATTGATAAGACTTTATGTAGTTTTTCTCTAATGCTAATATTCTTAATTGTTTCCAGTTATTATTATAGTAGTATAAGACTTCATCTACATTATTATTTAAAATTTCTACAAAATCTATAGTTGAAATCCTTTGATCTGTGTGAATTAATTCAGGATTGTTATTGTTTTGAGAATAAGTGGCTAACGAAATCATTAGAACCAGAGCAGAAATATATAATCTCATTTTTATTGATTTATAGTTGTTACTAATTTAATCAATAAGAGAATGGCAATTAAAAATTTAACACGACTTTAGCAAAATGGCTATTTTAACTGAAGATTGCCTGTTGCATATCTTAAATTGTATATCATTTTCGTAATACGCCATCCTTCAGGATTTTTTACAAGATTGAAATCATAGGTTCCAATAAAGTTACGGGTAGTACCATGTTTCGCATTTTTTTTATAATGAGTGGCTGTGGCATAAGCGAAAACTTCAGCTTTATGGTCTTTTATAGTTACTAAATGATTTCCTGAAAGGTGATTAACGGCATCAAGATCTTTAAATCCTTGTTGCCAATTTTCACAAATTTCATGAGCTAATAATTCTCTGGCTTCACCACCCATAGAGGTCATATCTAAATTAACAAACTTGGCAAAAACTTCATTTTGAAGCTTATCCCAGTTCATATGATCTGTATATATAAATAACTTATTAACGGTTTCAATAACCTGTTCTCTTTCTGAAAACTGATTCATAAATTTTTAAGATTTTTGATAAATGTTATAGCCATCCAGCACCAACGAACTCAAGTTTTTCAGCTTTCGGAGGATGAACAGGGCCGCTTGCTTTTAATTGCATTCTAAAACTTCCGAAGGCCTCAACATTATTCAATTTACTCATCGTTTCATCGTCTTTCGCTACATTTAGATGCATAAATGTAACATCATCTTCAAGTTGATAAGTAGAATAATACATTCCTTCTATTGGATTAGCCTTTAGTGCTTCCATTACTGCCTTAATATTTTTCTTATTCTGCTCAACATATTCTGGCTTTACTGTGTATTGTACGCGTACCGCTTTCATTTGTATTAGATTTTTTCTTAAAAATACAAAGTATTAGTTTAGCTACCTAATACAATTGAGTAATGTACTTTGAAAAATTTCTTAAAATGATTTCTAAAGAAGGCTTGCATGTTTTAGATGCAACCATTCCATTGAATGCCTACGTTAACATTGATTTATCTATTCACAATGAAGGTTTAAAGGCCATTGATATTTCATTGGTTGAAGCATGCGAAGCGTATATTTCTAATTACTTATATGAAAGAAAAGCTCAGGTAGCTTATGGTGGTTATCTTGAAGAGCGAAATTTATATAACGGGGCGCATAATTTTATCGGTGTAGAAGAACGATCAATACACTTAGGGATTGACCTTTGGAGTGCTGCGGGAACAAACGTATTAGCCGTACTTGATGGTGAAATTCATAGCTTTCGAGATAATAAGAATTCTGGTGACTACGGGCCAACAATTATTTTACAACATAATATGAATAACATAATGTTTTATTCGTTATATGGACACTTAAGTTTAGATTCATTGAAAGATTTAGAAATTGGCAAGAAAGTGTTTCAAGGTGAAACAATTGCAGTATTGGGTTCGTCTGAGGTTAATGGCGGTTATTCACCCCATTTACATTTTCAGTTAATTAAAGATATTCAAGGATTATTTGGCGATTATCCTGGCGTTAGCAGTAAAAAGAATTTAGATTTTTATAAAGAAAATTGTCCAAACCCTGATTGGTTATTGAAGTTAGCTTAGTTCTATATAAAATAACCCGTAGTAGATTTTAAACTTTATAATTGTTCGATCAATGCTCTTGCAAGCACGGTGTCATAAATGATTTTTAGCTTCTTAATTTTATTTTGAGAATTAAATTCTACAATATCAACAACATCAAAAGTTACTTTTTCATTATTCTTTAATGTCCAATTATAAGTAAAATAAAGTGCTAGATCGTTGGAATCACTATCTTCAAATATTCCTTTTAGAATAAGTTTAGAATTAGAGGTGTCATTATTTAGTTCTTGATAAAACTCTGGAGCAGATTTAATTCCATATAAAGGAGAATCTACGATTCCATCCTTATCAAATAATTCTATAATCTGCTCAATATTTCCCTGTTCAAGAAAATTTAAATATTCTTTTACTAATTCTTTTTTACCCATAGTTAGTACCAACATAAGTAGGCTTAGTAAGAAAAACTAGGCTTGTTAGCTAGTAGCTAATTTAACAAATAAAACTGGCGATAGTTCTTTTGCGAGTGATTTTCCGAGGTAAAATTCCGTCGCAATTAATTATACACGTTGTTAACAAATGTATTCTATATTCCCAAAATTTGTTCAGTTCGGTTTAGGTCAAATTCATTCCAATCTTTAATATACACTTTAATGTTCTCATTTTTAAAATCTGAATAATTTTTCATTCCTATTCCAATAAAGTGCAATCCTAAATTTCGTGCAGTTTTTAAGTCCCAAATCCCATCTCCAACTGAAATTATATTGCTAAATGATTCTACTTTATGAAATTCTTTCGCTTTTTCAATGGCCATTTTTACAATTCCTTCTCTTTCATAAATTCCATTAGATCCAACAACTAAGTTCTCATCATAATTTATTTCTGATTGCTTTAGTTTGATGAATGCTGGTTTTAACAGTGAACCTGTGGCGAATGAAATAACGTAGTCATTTTTATCAATAAAAAAATCTATGATGTTTTTAGCGCCCTTGACTTCAGTAACTTCCTTTAAGGAAAGAATTAATTCCGTCATTCGATTTTCAAAACCTTCAATGAATGAAAAATCAAACTTTCTCAAAAGATTCTTTTCATAGTTCTCTTTTAAAATATAACTATCGGTATGATGCTTATACTCTTTCCAATTTTGGTTGATTTTTGTAATTCCGAATTCCTTCATCGTATTTACATAAGCCAATTGATGTTGGTATTCACTTTTCGTCAGCGTATCGTCTATGTCAAATACAATTAAGTTCATTTGCTCTTTTAGTAACTATTGTTATTATCGTATATATATAAGTACATCTATTTAATATCTACAAATCTAACAGATTCTCAAAAAAGGAAAAGCTTTATAAAGACAAATACGTTCTTATTTTATGACAAGATTATATGGATAAGAAGAATGAGATTAAATGATTTTATGTAATTAGCTGAAATTATTTTCCAATACAAAAAGTAACAATATTTTATTTTACTGGGCTTACAGCCTATTGAGGTGTAAATGAGACGCAAAATAATGATACTTTATATAATCCTTTACGATTTTATAGGCAATATTAATAAAATTTGATTACGTTATCTTCAATATAGTAGCTTTATTAAAAGGGAATTTAATATTAAAATTCACTTTCGAAATTAATCGTGTATTGATTTAACGGTTCTAATTGACTTACATTATTCTTATATTTATGAATACTTATTACTTACAGTATACTAGAAATAATTAAACCTGTACGTTATTTGGTAAGATGGTCATTTATATGAAGAATATTAAATTATAATGAAATACAGAATGAAAAATTTATATTCCTTTAAAGTCGGTAATTTCAAATGTACACTTTTTAAAGATTTTCAATACAGCTACCATATGAAAGATTATTTCCAAAATGTCAGTACAGAAGTGGCCCTTAAAGCTCTTGAAAAATATAGTGTTAATGAAGGTTTGATTCCATCTCCTTATGTAGCTTTATTAGTTGAAACGGATGATAAAAAAATACTGGTGGATACGGGATTGGGTAAGCGATCTCAGATATTAGAATTCAAAGGACATCAATTTAGATTCGATGGGCACCTAATACCAGATCTAATTGAAAACAAATTGCTATCTAAGATAGATAAAATTGTAGTAACCCATTTGCATCCTGATCACGTAGGAGGATTGTTTTCGGAGGACAAAAAATGTTTTTTTCCAAATAGCGAAATTATAGTGCATCAAGCAGAATGGGACTATTGGCGTAAGGATTACATCATGGGTTCCTCTCCAGTATTTGATTATACTGTTCTAGAACAGGTGAACCCACTTAAGAATCAATATTTAACATTGATCGATAAGCCGGAGGTAGAAATTATTCCAGGTATTAACTTGATTCATATTCCAGGTCATACACCCGGCCAACTTGCTGTACATCTCAATTCAAATGAAGAAAATTTATTGTATATATCTGACGCTTGGCTTCACCCACTGCATATAGAACATTTGGATTGGAAGAATACTGTTGACCTAAACCACGAGCTTGCTAAAAAGTCAAAGCTACGATTGTTAAGTATGGCCTATGCTAATTCGATGCTAGTACAAACTTTTCACTTCGATTTTCCCGGGTTAGGTCGAATAGACAAAACAAATAACAATTGGTCATGGGTTATCGAAAAATAATATGTAAGCAACCCCCTTATTCTATTGCAATTTTTATAACCAACCTAAATTTTTACATTTTCTATAAGCTTCAATAGCAGTTTTAGTTTCCATTTTGTCAATAATGTTTCTTCTATGTGTATCTACAGTGTGAACACTAATAAAAAGCTTAGATGCAATAACCCGACTTGTAAAGCCTTCGCTAAGTAAATTCAAAACTTCTTTCTCTCTATTTGTTAAAATGCATTCCTGACCATTTCCTGACCTGTACATTTGATAAAACTTTTCCTTATTAGGTCCGTCCCATTCACAATCAAAATGCTGAAAATTGGTCAAGCCTGTTAAGTCAGTAAGCTTGCCTAGCGTATAACGCAATGCTCCGGCTGAGTCATAGATTAAACCCGTAGTAGATTTTAGTAAAACCTTCCCGTTAATTGTCTTATACAAACATTTGTATACATCTTTCTCAATTTGTACACCTGTAGACTTATGGAAAGATGTCTTTAAATTGGTCATCACCCAATGGTAAAGAGCAGCAGAATTCGAATCATCTACATGATCATATAATAAAGATATATCGTTTTTATTCTTTCGTTCTATTCCAATGATTTTATAGAAATTCTCTGAAATTGCTTCTAATTGTGCCTGCTTACAGTCAATAACATACAATGCCTCATTTGGAAACGCATGGTACTTATTCAATATAACATCAATATCAAGCTGTACCTTCAACTCACCATAGGGTTGATTAAGATGATATTCAACTATATCTTTCTTCCATGGTTGATTAGTGTCAGAATTTCTCATATCACTAATTTAAAACTTTATTTCTTATATCTGCTAATTTAGAGCTTTCTCTAATTCTAAAAAATACTCACTATTGAGTATTTCAGAATCAAATTCAGTCTCTTAACTTTGAACTCAATAACTATTTATAAAACCATTTACTATGAAAAATGTTCTAGTTGTTGGTGCTACGGGTAATCTTGGACCACATATTGTAAAGGCCTTAGTTAAAAATGGTCATCAGGTATCAGCATTACTAAGGTCGACAAGTATAGCAGATATTTCTAAAACCCAACCGCTTAAAGATCAAGGCGTGGAACTCTTGGAAGGAAATTTTGAAGACTATGACAGTTTAAGAAGAGCTTGCCATAAGAAGAACGTTGTTATCTCTTGTGCAGGAGGAGATCAAATTTTGAATCAAATCCATTTAGCGAAGGCAGCAAAGAATGCTGGTGTAGAAAGATTTATTCCAAGCGAATTTGGTATAGATCCATATGTTGCCAAAAAGGGGTCTTGTGATTTGTTTGATGCCAAAGCCGCAGTACAAGAACAAATTAAAGAAACAGGTATTGGATTCACTCCTATTTACACCAATGGTTTTATGGAATTTTGGGCTACCGGACTAGGTGAACTTGGAGCCCTTTCCCCGCCAGATCATGTAAAGGTTTTTGGGGATGGACATACATCTGCACATATGACAGCCTTGTCTGATATTGGGCGATATACTACCTCCATTCTTGAAGACCCAAAAACAATAAATAAAGAAGTCCTAATATCTACTACAAGCTCAACTCAGAATGAGATGATTTCTTTGTGGGAGGACATCAGTGGGAAAACTGTGGAAAAAGAATTTGTTGCTGCTGGTCAATTAGATCAGGTCATAAACTCGTCGAATACATCAGACAGTATGTTGACCAAAATATTCACTCAACTGCATCGGTCTGTGTGGATTAAAGGAGAGGCAAATAAAGAAAGAGATGGGGTGCTGAATGCAGTGTCTAGATATCCTGATATTCAACCGATGAGTTTGAAAGCATATTTAACGAATTTCATTAATTAAGAGCTATTCTCATTCATCATAAACCTTAATAGGTATAGTACATAAAAGCCTAAGTAAATGACAGATATTAAACTTAAAAAAGATTTTAGTGGAACAAACTAAGGGCTATAGACTCTAAAACCGAACGGACTGTTTAGGTTAAAACTAATTTAACATTTATTAGCTCTTATCAATAGAGAATATTTTAAAAGCAATTGCTTATGCAATGGTGCTATAGGATGTTATTGTCTAAGGATTCGCAAATCAAATTACATTTTAGTCGTTTTTGTACCTCCTTATTAGTCTTTTTATTCAATATTTTTCACAAAAAAAAGAAGCTATGAACTTTACAAAAAGAAACAACAGAAACTATTTAAACAAAATACGGATAAAACTACCATTATTAATTATTGCATTGATCTTTATAACAAACGGACATGCTCAGCTGTTAAAAAAACTACAAAAAAGAGCTGAAGAAGCTGCAGCACGTGCTCTTGAGCAAAAAGTTGAAGAAAAAACAGAAGATGTAACTGCAAAAGCATTTGATTCTGTATTCAATAATCAAGGCAAGCTTTTTAAAATAAAGCGAAAGAATAAATCTAAAAAGAATAAGCCAGTTAATGAAAATGTACCTGAAGCTTTCAAACCATATGTTAAGTTTGATTTTATACCTGGTGATGAAATTATATTATATGATGATTTTTCATTAGATGAAATAGGTGACTTTCCTTCAAAATGGAATACCAATGGTACTGGTGAGTTGGTAGAGATAAATGACAGTAAATGGTTGATGCTTTCAGGTAAATCAACTTATGTTCCAGATGTTCAAAAGCTGCTACCCGAAAATTATACCATAGAATTTGATATGGTAACCAATGGGCTAGACCAGAAAACGAGCTCACAGGCAAAATTTGAGATTTGGTTAGAGGACAATAATTCATTTATACGCGCTAAGAACAGAGTAAAAATTGAAATACCACTCGCACTGTTTATTAGTACTGGGTTTACATTTGAAAACAATATTGATGGTGAGCGTGTCATTAGAAATACTATTGAAAAAGATATTCGGGCAGCGATTGTTGATTTTTTACATGTTTCAATAGCAGTTAATGGAGCTAGGCTTAGACTATGGATTAATGAAAATAAAGTGATTGACATACCCAGATTAGTGCCTGAGAATATCACTTCTTTTAAGCTACATCCAAGACAATTACGAGATGAACAAGATCAATTATTCATTACCAATTTAAAAATAGCAGAAAGTGGTGTTGATTTACGAAGCCAGTTGGTAAATAATGGTAGGTTTTCAACTACAGGTATCTTATTTAATTCAGGTTCTGACCAGATTAAGCCAGAATCATATGGGGTATTAAAACAAATTGCTGAAGCCCTACAGCAAGAAACGGATCTAAATGTAAATATTATTGGTCATACTGATGCCGATGGTGATAATGAAAACAATCTATTGCTTTCAGAGCAAAGAGCGACGTCAGTAAAGAATCTATTGACCTCACAATTTGGAATTGATATAAGCAGATTACGTACTGAAGGAAAAGGAGAAACTGAACCTGTTAGTGATAATTCTACCATAGAAGGAAAAGCAAATAATAGGAGGGTGGAATTTGTGAAAATCTAAAATAGAGGCAGTATCAACAAAACAAGAATCACTTAAAATAAAATCATGAAAAAGATCATAAAATTTTTAACGCTTTTATTCTTCTTTAATCTAAATGCACAGAAAATTATTAGCCATGTGGCTAATACAAGTAATACCATTGGTCATATAACCACAATTGATAACCAAGCTACAAATGGGAAAAGCAATACGGTTTTAATAGTTACACAGAACTACGGTGTAAAAAACTCTGGAACATATAATAACAATGAAATAGGGGTTTGGTATAATGGCGGAAAATGGAAAATTTTTAATCAGAATAGAAAACCTATACCAAGAAATGCAAGATTCAATATTCTAGTAATTCCAGAGAACTCAGATAAGGTATTTGTATATAAAACAAGTGCTACTAATACCAAAGGTCACATAACAACTATAAATTCTTCATTAACTGACAACAAACCAAAAGCATTGATTTTTGTGACTCAAAATTATGGAAAATATAATACTTCAAATATAGGTACTTGGTATAGCCAAGGTAAATGGAAAATTTATAACGAAAACACAAAACAGAAAATACCTATTGGTACAAAATTTAATGTACTTGTATTAAATTCTGGTAAAAACAAAATCGGTTATTTAAATCTTCACGGCTTTAAGTATAGTAATAATTCTAAGGGGCATGTCAGTATAATAAACTCTCCTTTACAGTTAACAAAAGAATCTACGCTATTCACTACACCAAACTGGATAGGCACATATAACCCTAATGCTACTGGTGTTTGGTATAATGGCAGTAAATGGACTATTTATAATCAAAACAGGAAACTACTTCCAAAAAAAGTGCAATTTAATGTGTTGACAACCAATAAGTATATTAGGGCGAAGCCGAACTCTTCAGTTATAAGTAATGTAAAAGTTTTGAAGAAGAATGTGTTACTTCCAGGTTTTAAAACAAAACAAAACATTTCTTATATAATAAAAAATAATCTTGCTATTTATCAAGGAGATATTGTTTTAGGAGATTCACGAAATGTAGTTGATCCTAAACCAAAGCCACACCCTAAAAAAAGAGATTTTAGTACTTTCAAGACATCTAATTCTACTTCTCAAGCTGCTACTGTGCGTATTAGTGATGGGCTTATAGACAGAGACTGGTTATGGCCTCATGGTATAATTCCTTATAGAATTAGGAATGAGTTCAGTTCTTCAGAACGACGAGCGATTAGAGAGGCAATTCAAGAAATAAATTCAAGAACTAACTTAAATATCGTACCAAACAATGGACAGGTACATCATATTGTATTTTTTAAGAAGCCTGGTTTAGGAGGAGGAACTAGTAGAGTAGGTAGACATAGGTTGTGGCAACGAATAAACCTTGATCATGATATGCCAAAAGATGTGATTATACATGAAATCTTACATGCTGCTGGGTTTTGGCATGAACAAAGTAGAAGTGATAGAGATAGATTTGTAAAAGTACTTTGGGAAAATATTATAGATGATCAAAAGCATAATTTCGAAAAACATGTTGGTGATGCCTATAAAGTTACACCATACGATCCAAATTCCATTATGCATTATTCTGGAAATGCCTTTAGTAAAAATGGCAGACCAACTTTAGTGAATTCAAGAACCAATGATGCAGTAAGAGGTGGTAGAGGATTATCGGATATGGATGTGGATGGTGTTAATTTAGTTTATAAAAAAGATTACATAAGCTTCGTTACAAAGCCTTTGACTTCAATACGTATTGTAAAAACTACTATACAAAGAGTGAGATCAAATGATAAAGATGGAGGTCGTAAAACGGCTATAGATTTTTATATGAAAAATGAAACTGGTCCCGGTTGGAACTGGAGACCAGGAAATAGCGGTAATCCAACTGAAAGGTTTAACAGTGGTAAAGTAGAAGAATCAGATAATGATATTTCACCAAATTGGCAATTTAGATATGCCATACCTAGAAATGAACAATTTGCTAAAGTTTGGTTAAAACTGAGGGATGATGACGGGCTTGCTAGTAATGAAAATAGAGATGAAACTGTAGATATTAATCCTTTTCCTGGTATTAAAGGGATTGAGCTTTTTATAAACACATCAAATGGTGAAATATATCTAGGCGATATAGATGGGGTACGGTTTGATGTAAATTATGTAGGTCAAGTAGGTGAAGAATTGGAGATTGAAGGATATGATAGTGGAATCAAAGCCAAGTTAACTTTTAAAATTGAGATTGAATAAAATTAAAAAGCATTAATCATGAAAAAATTAGTAATAGTCATTTTAGCTGCATTCGCAATTACAGTTAATGCACAAGTTAAGCCAAAGATATATACAAGTAATAAAAAAGTTAAGATAAAGAAAAATAAGCCTACACCACAAGGTATAAAAATTACAAATTTTAAAAAGATATCTATTAATGATTTGAATAAACTCGATATCCCAATTTCACAAATTAGTGCAGATAAACTCACCGATAAGCCAACGAGAATATGGAGTATAAATCCAATGAAACAATATGACGATAACTTATATCTAACGTTGTTATATGGAATATGGAGTCGAGAAACTTGGATGATTGGAAGTGGAGCTGTGAGTGAAAGAATAGGTTTAAATATTATAGACCGTAAGGAAGAATTTAGTAATAGAGGAGGTTATAATGGTAGTGGACAGTGGAGGCATATTTTCCCTCAAATAATAAAATTTATAGCCGCTGGCGGAACAGAATATATTTTAAAAATAAAATTTCACGAAAGCATAAATATTAGTAGAAATCCCTCAATTTATATAGGTAGAGAATCATATATTTCAGAAGTTAATTTAAATGAACATAAGGAAGTTAACTACTTATTCAAGCAAAATAACTCGGGAGAAGTTTATATATATATATCGCCAAGATTACACAAATTAAATGGTAAAGTGGATGGTTTTTTATCCACAGGAATAAAGGAAATAATAATAAGTCGTTTTGACTAGAAACAGGAATTATACAAATTGAATTCTAATCATTTACAATGATACTTTTTTACTAAACCAACATCAAATAGATAATAATATTCATTTTAAAAACTAAAACTATGGACTTTTCAAAGAAAAACCACGAACACTACAAGGGTAACACCAATTTTGTAAATAAAAAAACGCTCTCTACGGTCATCTTAATAGTGCTAACACTTAGCACAATCTATGCACAAGTTAAACCTAAGGTGTCAGTAAACTCTAAAAATGTTAAAATAGGTAATGCTAGACAAAGCTTGAAAGTGATGGATTTAAGTAAAATAAAATCCATTGAAAATTTAAACAAACTCAATATACCAGTAGCCAAGGCGACAAAAGAAAAATTAAGTGCTAAGCCGACTAGAACATGGAAAATTCATCCTCAGAGGCTAAATGATGGATTCCTAAGATTCGAATCAATTAAAGGAACATTTAATAAAGACAGGTGGATTTGGGGTTGGAATATTGATAGACAATTACAAAACTCACTTGAGTTATTGGATAAAGGTCGTGTAAAAAACAATAAATATGATACTTTTCCACTTAAAATTAAATTTAGAGTAACAGGAGGTGTAGAATACAGGTTAAAAATCAGGCAGCTTTATGTTTATCCAGAATCTAGATCTCATTATTTATATATAGCGATAAATTCTTTATCTAATAACCAGGGATCTATTTCTAAAATATATAATGAAAACAATGTGTTTAACTATGTTTTTAAAAAATCAAAATCAGGAGAGGTTATAATTTCATTATCTGGCGTACCCATAGTTAATCGCAAAATTAATGATGGTAGAGGATACTGGCAACTTATCAATACTCACGAGATAAAAATTGACCGTATTAATTAAAAAATTGACCCTATGAAAAAAATAGCAATGACAATCGTTTTTACATTATTAATGTTAACAGCAACTTATGCCCAAATTAGAAAACCTAAAGTATCAATTAACACAAAAAAGGTTAATAAAGTTAAAATAGAACAAGGGCTAAGAATAAATAACTTAAGTAAATTAAAATCAATTAAGGATTTTGAAAAATTAAAAATTCCAATTGCACGAGCTACGCAAGAACAGATAGAGTCAGAACCCAAGAGAATATGGACAATACGCCCTAACAAGATGATTGATGGGGCATTAAAATTAACCGTAAATCGTGGGTCAACTTCTCCAAGTTATTGGTATTATAACGAAAAATATGGACCTGACAGTGAAATCGATGATTATGTTAATGATATGAATGATGGCTATTCTTATTTTCCTAAAAGTAAAATTTGGCAGTTATGGTTCAAATTTAGAGCAATAGGAGGGGAGGTTTACCGTATAAGTTTTAAGAATAATACAAGAAGGAAACAGGCTAGAGAGTTTATTTATATAAATAGATCAAATGGGCGAACATATGCATCTGATAGTTGGGTGTCAAGAGTCGAATTAAACGAACAAAACGAATTCATATATATATTTGAACAAAACGAAAACGCCGATATTATCTTCAGTTTTTCACCAATTCCAATGATTGATAGAGGAGGAGAGAATCATACGTGGCATGGTGTTCTGATTAGTGAATTAAAAATCGAAAACCTTAAATAATATTGAAAACATGAAAAATTATGTCTTTATAAACTTATTCATTTTTGTTACATTCTCAATAACCTCACAAAACCTTACAGGAAATAGTAAAGTTGATAATTTATATCATCAAATGATTAAAGTAAATAGTAAAAAATTGCATAGTTGGGCTAAAAAAAATGCAAGGAAAAGTTCTTCTAAGTCATTTAATCTTAATTCTTCTACCAAATTACCACTAGGATTAAAATTTAAAAACCTTACCGCTTCTGACAAATTACTGTTGAAGTTTTTTACTGTAGCTGAGGGATACAAACTAATCGATGAAAAGATACGAGAACTTGAAACACTAATGGACTTTGATTGTATAACCCTCAAGCAACTTTTAAAAAAAAGAAAAGAGGTAAAGCATGAATTAAACAACATGGAAACTAATTCAAATAGTGCATTAAAGAAAAAGGATGGTACCTATAACGCCGTAATTCAAAAGGTGGGGTAAAAGTAGATCAAATTAATTAAAAAAAGAGACAATGAAAAAGGTAGTGATAATAATCGTTTTTGCGTTATTAACGTTAACAGCAACCCATGCCCAAATTAAAAAGCATAAAAAGTCTGTCAATATTAGCAAAGATGATATCAGTAAAAAAATAAAAGAACTTAAGATTAATCTTAAGGGTATCTCAATCAATGATCTTAATAGATTGAAAATACCTGTATCTAAGGCAAATAGTGCACTTCTCAATGAGGAACCAATAAATTCTTGGAAAATCACTCCGTCAAAATCAGTTGATGCCCAACTAAAACTAGAATCATTTTATGGCCTATGGAGAGAACGTGCATGGAGCATAGGAAACATCTTATGGGGGTATGCAACTTCTAAAGATGAGATTACAAGATTAAAAGGCTCTTTCCAGGAGAGAACTTCAGATGGTAGTATAAATTATGGAAGAATATTTCCGATAGTATTAAAATTTAGAGCAACTGGAGGAGCTAGATATATCCTTAGCTATAAGATGTTTAATACTCACCCTGGTGAATCAGTTCTTCTAGGAAGAGGACAGTATATAACTGAAGTTTATGCAGTTGATGGAGAAATAAACTATGTATTTAATCAAGATACTTCAAAAGAAATCTATATCTATATTTCGCCAAAATTAGCAAAGATATCTACAGGAGAAATTCAGTTTTTTAGACCTTCTTATCTTCATAACGGAATAGAAATAAACCGTATTAATTAAAAGTGGTTGAAATCATTTATGAGTATAATTTAACCTTTTATACTAAGCTTGATATTACTTGTTGTTTCTAGATATGTTCTCAATAGTGGTAGTTTGTTTAGGTTTTTCTGGGATTACGTTTGTCTGATAAGCATACTCAAAGATGCCACTGAAATCACAATTGCAAGAATAAAAGTAATAATCGCCCATTTAGGATAGACTCCTGCTTTTTTAAATAAGGCTTCAAATCTTCTATATTGTCTTTCTTGTAGTTCGCTTTGCCTTTTAAGTTCCTTATTATACTCTTCTAAGAGAGGTTTGATTTCCGAAAGGTCAATGGCTACTTTTACATCTTTGATTTGGTCATTAATATTCTCCAACCTGTTTACGTCACTACGGAACTCTTCTAGTTCAGAAGTTAGCAGTTCCATATATTCTTTGATTCTAGTCATTATTTTAATTTTTTAAATTCCTATTCCTGCATCAATAGAATGCTTTATAATACGTTTCGCAATTTTCTTTGCTATACTTAATGCCAATCTTGGAGCTAATGGTATAGCTTTATCCAAAACTTTTACCGGAGCAATATTTTTCACCAAATTGTTAGATTGCCCATAAAGCCGTTGCCCGATGTTGCCTCCGGTCATACTACGATGCACTTCACTTCCCTTTAAATTATAACCGTTAAATTCAAATCGAAATCCCTGAATATTCCCTGCTTTATTGATACTTGGAAGTACTTTTACGCCATTGGTATGCATGGCTTTGATATAAGCTTCAAAATTCTTAGGAGTGAATTGTTTTAGGCTCAATTCATGCCTTCTCCTGATTTCCTGTCGAACTTCTTTTAACAAAAATTGCTTTTCAAATTGTACTTGCTTCACCATAGTCAATTGTAGTTGCTCCGCCACTCTTTCAGCTGCATGTTGACTTCGTTTTCCGATAAAGCTATCATTATAAGCGACACCATGAAAGTCAATACGATTTACATATAAGTGGATATGTGTATGCTCTTTATTTCTATGGACAAATGCAATAGCCTGTCTTTGCTCCAATTTCATTTCTTTCATAAATCGCTTACAGATCATTTCTAAATCTTTTTGCTGTAATCGTTTTCCATCTTCTATGGTTGGACTAATCACAAAGGACAGTGTATTCTTTTGGCAATGGTAGTTCTGGTCCTGGACCATTTTAAACTCCTGGGTAATTTCATTAGGGTTATCCCCAACCAGTCCCTGCTTGAAGATAACTTCCGCTCCTTTTTCCTGATTCCATCCATATGCTACCGAAGCTTGTGTATGAGCGATTGCTTTTCCTTTTCCAATCATGGTGACAATTTTTGTAAATGAGTTTTTATCTCATTGGCTAATCGATATACTTCTTTAGTAAGTTTAGGATTGCGTTTGCGATACATGTTACCAATAGATTTAAAGTTGTTATGAAATTTGACCAGTGTGCTGTATATTAGAATCTCATCTTCTGTTAAGCGTTCAGTAATCTTTTTTTCAAATGCTACTCGTCTAAAATATTCACTGAGTGTCAACCCAGATCTTTTCGCCCTGTTCTTCAATAATTTTTTTTCCATGGCAGTACACCTGAATTTTATGAGTTCGGTTTTCCGCTTAAACCGACTCTTTTTTTCATTGCGACCATCGGGAGTAATCGAGACTGTGCCCACAGGCACACATCTCGAATTTGTTTCCAACAAATCTTTTTTACCGATATCTAAATGAATAGTAATACCATTTTTTAAATGTTCTTCAGTTAACTGAAGAACTGTTTTGTCAGGATTTTTTTTGTTATGTTTATTTGTTGTTATTCCCATGACATCAGCTTTTCATTTGCATCCTTATATTCTTTGTAAAACTCCCTGCAATCATGTGCTTGTGAGCATGCATTCAATAGATAATTTGTTACCAAATCACCCGAACCGTCATTGTCTAAATAGAGAAGGACTTTTTCATAATTATTGAGAATAGGAATTATTCTTTTTACAAAAGCCACGGAATTAAGAATTAATAGACCGAGTTCGTCTATTTTCTCTTGTAACAAAATATCCAGAGAAAACAGATCAAACATACCTTCGGTAACCAGTAAACTTTTATGACCCTTATTGATGTAACTAAATGTTTTAGGGGAGGTAGAAGTTTTATAGTATTTGTTTCGCAATTCCCATCCGCCATCATGATTTTTTAACCCCATAGCAAAAAATGATTTACCATTATTTTGATACCAGACCTCTTGACAATAATTCTTGGCAATAACCAATGGTATTTTTCTTGAGGTTACATAATTTATTAGCCCCGAATGCTGTATTGGTTGTACTTTTATAATTGACAACCCAGTACTTTTCATTTTAGAAATGGGCGGCTGTTGAAAAGAGAAGAGAGAAGTGTCATTGTTTAAAAAAATCAAAGCTTCTTTAACTGTACAATTCAATAGTTGAATGATTAAGTCAATAACATTTCCACCAATGCCTAAACCATGATCGTACCATCTATTTTTTAGTTTAGATACTTTAAAAGAGGCTTGTGTTTCTGACCGTAATGGACTTAGAAACCAAGCTTCTTTTTCCGATTCCTTTTTGGGAAAATGCTCAAATTTTGCCAACACCTGGAGCAGGCAAAGATTTCGAGCTTTTTTACAGTTTATTTTTTCTTTTTTCATGAGCTCTTCATTTTTTAGAACATTTTTGATGATTTGATGACAATCCCTCTGTAAGATTGGTAAACATTGAGTTTTCTCTGTCATCGTTTTGTCATCACGTCATCATTTTTGTGTTTTTTACATTATTTTCTGTCATCACTTTTTATTTTGATGACAGAATGATGACAAAGTGATGACGGCGTTAAGCCCCATAAACACTGGCTTCGGCTCAATCTGTCATCAATTCATCAAAATTTTGGGTTAGGAAAGGCTTTTCTATGGTAAAATACCTCCCTTTTGCATCTTTTAAATCCATATCACCATCACTCCAAATCACAAACTTTTGATACTTATTAGAATTGTCCTGGTTCTTTAATTTCCAATCCTTTTTTAATAATCTTCGAAGTTGTGTTAAATCTGTTTTAACTCGTGTCTTGTTAAGTGCATGTAATGCATCAATAGGGCATAGGTGTACTTTTTCCAAATCAAATTTTTCCATCACACTTAAAATGATACTCGCCAACTCTTTTTCAACACGATTACGATTGTGTTGAACTAATTTTTTCAAAGCAATTGTTTTGATTTGCTGTGGTGTAAACCACATGCGTGTCAAATGTTTTGTAGAGAGTTGTCTTTGTTTAAGGAAATGAAGAAATGCGGGAATTTCAGAGGTAAGCTTTTTAAGGTAATCTGTATGTTCTTTTTCAATGACTGGTACTTTGATTACCCAGAACCGGGTTTCGTTGGCGTCAATTTTAATAAAGTTGTCTTCGTTATTACTACAAAGGATAAATTTTCCGAAGAATTCAACTTCACGTTTGTCTTTACCCTTAGCTTCAAGCTTATTGATATTAGTAGTGCTTAGATATTTGATCCGTTCAGTAAGTTCTTCTTTATTAAATAATACTTCATCAATACAAATCAATAGCTTATTTGCCCAATCAGAATTGAATTGACTACTAAAGCTGTCATTGGTTAAATAGGTAAGGTTATTATCAAAGATCTCCTTAAGCCATTTCAAAAAGGTACTTTTCCCAGTTGAACGCTCTTTTGATACTAAACAAAGAATAGGGAGCACTTGAATGGGTCTAACATATAATAGTTGTAGATAATCTAGGCCTAATTCATATTGTTTCCCAAAAATGTGTTTTACAAAATTCAGAGAAGTTTCTATTATACCTTCTTTCGGTGTTTTGCTAAGAGGGGAGTAGATATTATAAAAGCCTTTGTATTCCTGTTTAAAATCAATGTGATTTGGTATACAAGTAAATCCATCATACTTTGAGATTTTACTCAAATAAGACTTACCATGATCTTGCCGAATGGTTTCAATACTCCATGGTACTAGTATTTCATTAAAATGTCCAGCTATGGTAGGAGCTTGTACTTTTTTATAATAGGAGGTTCCCACCCTTATATATGGTATTGTCTTCATGATGATGTGATTTAGATGTTTATTTTTTCTTTAAAACATAGTCTAGTGCCATGTTCTCTATTTCACATTTGGATTTTCGATCATTTCGTAAAAGCCATTCATTTAGGCGATTGATATCAAAAAATATCATTTTACCATTTGGTTTACTGTGAGGAATAATACCAGCGGAAGTTAATTTATAGAGATAGCTGCGTGATATACCTGTATAATCACACGCTTCTTCTAAAGTAAGTACTTGTTTAGAGCCTAATAATAAGCTCTCAATTCTATCGAGTTTTTCTTCTAGTTTAATATTGTCCATTTTCTTCTATTTATAGATTAATAATGAACAAAGCGCTTTGTTTCTTTTTGTTGAATTCTTGAAATAAAAGTAAAAAGAAAGAAGGTGTAAGGTGGATTTTTCAGAATTTTTTTATTCACAAATAACTGATAAACAGTTAAATACATTCATTTAAGCACATATAAATCCAAAATACACGAAACTCATAAATTAAAATTTTAAAACGTTTGATTTAAAAGTAAATAAAATGAGATTAAATGATGAAATATGAAGTTATTAACAACAAAAACGTTAGATTGAGTCTTATTCGATGTTTTCAAGTTCAAGTTTAGGTACTAAATGTGCTGCTTCTTTCATTTTTTTATCAATAATTTTGGCATAAATCTCTGTAGTTCTTATTTCTTTGTGTCCTAGTCTTTTAGAAACTGTATAAATATCAGCTCCATTTTCTAAAAGTAGAACAGCATTCGTATGTCTGGCGGAATGAAAAGTGATATGTTTAGTAATGCCAGCAAACATACACCATCGCAATAATTTTAGATTCATATGGGCACTATAATGAAGATTGGTAAATACGCGATCATTTGGCTCTTTCCGTTCTCCAAGCAATTCCCTTGCCTGTTTAGAAATATACAAGTACTCCATTCCTTCCGTTTTTTTCTGCTTGAAAATGATACGAAAGATTTCATTTCCTGAACTATCTATTCCTTCATTTCTTACTTCAGACCAGGTTAATTTATTGATATCCGACCATCTTATACCGGTTAGTGCTGAAAATAGAAAGGCAGACTTTAATACCTTTACTTCACAAGGGGTTCTCGAGAGTTTTTGCAATTCTGCAGAAGTTAAATATTCTCTTTTGGATTCCGCCATGGTAAACCCTTTGACCTTTGTTATTAGGTTTTCTTTCATATAGCCTTCGTCAAAAGCAGCTCGCAATGCTGCTTTAAACTTGTTAAAGTATGTGTGTTTTGTATTTTGTGCCAGATTCTTATTGCCTTTAGTTACTGCTACAGTATTCAAATATTTCTTGAACCCTTTTATGAAATCAATATCTACATCATTAAAGGTTATGTGTTTCGGACAATACTTTTTTAAGTGCTTTTGTGCGGCTTCCCAATTGTCATAATTCCCTTTTGTCTCATAACGTTCCTCTTTCTTTTGTTCATAAAAATCTAGTAAAGTAGTCTTACCTTTATGTTCACTCCGAATTCTGTATTTTCCTTGGTAGACTTCTGCTTTCCTGATTGCAAGAATTTGCTCAGCTAATTGGAGTTGCTCTTTATTCTTCTTCTTTTCAATGGCAGATTTTGGGTTAGTAACTAAATAGAGTTGTAAATACTCGTAATCTCTAAGGTGTTTAATTTTTCCGCTTTCTAGGGTTTGTATGCCTTTATAATATTCAATATATAGACTTAGTTTTCCTGTCCTTAATTTTTTCTTTCTTAAATGAACTTTTATCATAACGACACATTTTTTTGTGTCTCGCCAAAAATGCGACACACATGAGACACAATAAAAGTATGAATATTATTAAATTAAAGGAAAGAAAAATTTATAAAGTTTTTAACAATCATTTGATTTACAACTATTTGAGGGTAAATAGAACCAAATAAAATTAATATCTATTTTCCAATACAAAAGTTAGAAAATATATTCCCTAAAATATCTTTATCAACATCATATTCTCCTGTAATATTACCCAAATGTCGAAGACACTCTCTAATATCAATTGCAAAAAGATCTGACGGTAAATTATTTTCTATACCATTTTGTACAGCAATAATACTTTCAAGAGCTTTATTCAATGCTTCAAAATGACGTGAGTTCGTAACAATGGTTTCATTGCTACTTAAAGCACCAGTATTTACCAAAGAGGTTAATTCAGATTTTAAATTTTCGATACCAGTTCTGTTTTTAGCAGATAGCAACAATGCCTCAGGAATATCTAATTTTATTGAAGCAATTGTTTGTTTAGAAAGCGCATCAATTTTATTTATTATGATCAAAAGACGTTTATTAGCAAATCGCTCTTTTATCTTTTTCAGATCAGTATGAAATTGAATGCTATTCGCATTGAGTTTTTCGGCACTTACTAAGAAAACTACTAATTGCGCTTTTTCGGCCTTTTCATATGCTTTTTTAATACCTATGTTCTCAACTATATCTTCTGTATCTCTTATGCCTGCCGTATCAATAAACCTAAACGCAACACCATCGATAATTACTTCATCTTCAATGGCGTCTCGAGTGGTTCCGGCAATAGCAGATACAATAGCCTTTTCTTCATTTAATAAGGTATTTAAGAGTGTAGATTTTCCAACGTTCGGTTCGCCAATAATCGCAACAGGAATCCCATTTTTCATAGCATTTCCAAAGGCAAAACTATCGATTAAGCGCTTTAAAACAGAAGTTATTTTAGCTACTAATTCTTTAAATTGTGTTCTATCTGCAAATTCAACGTCTTCACCAGAAAAATCTAATTCTAATTCAATTAAAGAGGCAAAATCTAATAATTGTTGGCGTAATGCTTTTAATTCATTGGTAATACCGCCTCTCATTTGCTGAATTGCCATTTGATGAGAAGCTTCTGAATTAGAGGCGATAACATCGGCAACGGCCTCTGCTTGGCTTAGATCCATTTTTCCGTTAAGGAAAGCACGCATGGTAAATTCACCATTATCGGCCATTCTACATCCATTTTGTAAAAAAAGTTGAATGATTTCTTGTTGAATATAAGCAGAGCCATGGCATGAAATTTCTACTACATTTTCACCTGTGTATGAATTAGGGGCCTTAAAAATAGAAATTAAGACCTCATCTAATACCTTCTGGTCATTTATAATATGACCGAGATGTATTGTATGCGTGCGTTGTTTTTTTAAATCTTTATTATGTATCGATCTAAAGAATTGTGCTACAACATGTATTGCATTGGTTCCAGAAATCCTTAATACTGATATAGCTCCAACACCAGAAGGCGTTGCAAGAGCAATAATGGTATCATTTTGAATCATAAGTTTACTATAAAGAGTGTAAAATTAGTAAAAACTAAAGCTTTAGCGCTTAAATTAGGAAGTACTTCAATGAGTTGATTCATAATGTATTGTAACAAAAAAGTAGTTTTAGCGTCCTATTTATAGAAGCATTCATTAATCAAACTGCCCGTAATAACGGGACAAAAGCCAAAAACCATGAAAAAAAATAATCAATTATTAGTCATTACACACTTAAGTCAATTGTTAGATTTAGTAACTATAATAGGTGGATTTTTAGTACCGCTTATTATTTGGGTAACCAATAAAGACAAAATTAACGATATGGATGAGCATGGAAGGAGTATTATCAACTTTCGCTTAAGTATGATTATATACTCTTTATTATGTATACCATTAATCTTATTTTTTGGTCTTGGATTGTTAGGTTTTGTAGTACTTTCAGTCTTTTACTTTATATTTCCAATAATTAATGCTATAAAAGCGAGTAATGGAGAGCAACCGAACTACCCGTTTTCCATGAGAATTGTGTAATTGTGAAAAAAAAATGAAAAAAAATACCGGTTTTTTTGACCGGTTTTTTTGGCATAAATCAGATTTTCGGCATTTTTTTAGTGTTAAAACATTGTTAATAAGTTGTTTATAAATACTATTTAAACTCCCTGAAAACCATGAGTTTTAAAAATCACCGATAGCTCTATTGACTGATAATGATGTTCGCCATACATTTGTCCTGTACAATAATCAAAAGTATAATAACGTTCATAACAATATACTCCTAGAGAGTAAAGTATAAGGGGAGAAAGGAGAGAAGTGAAAAGTTTAATAACGCTACAAGTAGCTTTTCTCCTTACTATACAACTTATCTACTCTTTAACGGAGCTAAAGAAAAGGGGAGAAAGGAGAGAAGCGAAAAGTTAAAACTATGAGTTAACACCTACGAGTAACTTTTCTCCTTACTATTTTTTTCGTAAAATTCACTCCAAATTAATTTGGAGTTAACAGAAAGGGGAGAAAGGAGAGAAGTTATCAGCTAAACCAAGCAAATTCTACAATAACTTTTCTCCTTATTTTTTTGCCCAAATTTAATCGATTCTCTTACTTACTATTAAGATTTAGCCATGTACTTTAGGCTTTGTGCCTCTAGATTTCATAAAATCTGCTTCATAAGCTAATAATCCTTGCCATTTTTCATCTACAAGATCTCTATCTAAATACGTACGAGCAAACCCTAAAAACAATGTGTAATGATTGGCTTCAGAAACCATAAGGTCTTTATAAAACTCAGAAAGTTCTTGATCTTCTAAATTCTCTGAAAAGACTTTAAAGCGCTCACAGCTTCTGGCCTCGATCAAGGCAGCATATAATAATCTATGCACTAATTGTACTTTTCTATCACCGCTTTTTTGAAAGAACTTATGCAAATATAAGGCATAATCATTACGTTGTTCTCTTCCTAAAGTCATACCGCGAGCTTTCATTAGTTCATGTACCATTTTAAAATGTTCCATTTCTTCTAAAGCAACATCTGCCATCGCTGTAACCAATTCTGTTTCTTCAGGATAATTTATAATTATAGAAACAGCATTAGATGCCGCTTTTTGTTCGGCAAAAGCATGATCGGTTAATATTTGTTGCAAATCATTTTCAGCAACTTCTGCCCAAGAAGTTTCGGTATCAAATTTTAATCCTAACATTTTACAAATCTAATTTAAACGTATTCTTTAGTTTGGCTAGTGCTTTATTCTTTTCGAGCAATTTATTATATTTTTCTTGAGGAGTGTACGCAAACTTCTTTGTGTTTTCTTCATTTACATTTATCTGAAAATCAATACTATAATTGTTTAACGCCTCTCGTAAGAATTTTAATATTCTTGGTTTTACTTTATTAAACTCACCTTTCATCATACTGTTTGGAAAGGTAAGTTCGGCTATAAATCCATTTAACTTAGGGGTATCGGTGTTCATAATTGACGCTACAATTTTCTCACCATTATTTTGTAATTTTTCTATATACTGATGCCATAGTTTTAAAAATGAAGCTTCAGTAAATGGGTCTTTAGGTAAATCATCACTATTAATTTCATCTACATTAATTGATTTTTTTACCTCTTTCTTTTTATGAATACTGTTTAATGAAAGGGCAGATGCTCTTCTTCTTTCTGTTCTTAAAACAGGCTTTTCAAGTATTTCTACTTGCTCATCCACCTTTTTTGCAGGTTTTACTATAGAAGATTGTTTAGTAGTGGCCAATGGTTTTGCACGTTTTTCTTGTTTTACCTGAGAAACATCTGCAGGAATTTTAGAAGTATTAATAAAATTCTTTGCCGAAATTATAAAGTGCTTAGGCTTTTTTTTTTCTCCATCAAAAGTGATAGAGGCTAATTGCATAAGAGTTAATTCAACGAGTAAACGCTGATTTTTACTCAACTTATATTTTAAATCACAATCATTAGCAAGGTCTATAGCCTGCAACAAAAAGCGCATAGGTGCTTTTATGGCCTGTTCTAAGTATTGCTTCTTGGCGGTATCACCAACTTCTAATAGCTCAATTGTGGCTTTATCTTTTGCAACTAATAAATCTCTAAAATGAGATGCCAATCCGCTAATAAAGTGATGCCCATCGAATCCTTTGGCCAAAATTTCATTAAAATGAATTAAACCATTAGGAATATCATTCTCTAAGATGAAGTCGGTAGCTTTAAAATAGGCATCATAATCTAATACATTCAAATTTTCAGCTACAGCTTGTCTCGTAAGTTCTTGACCAGAAAAACTAACAACCCTGTCAAAAATTGATAAAGCATCACGCATGGCGCCATCAGCTTTTTGTGCTATAATATGTAATGCATCATCTTCTGCATTAATACGTTCTTTCTGGGCAATTTTCTTTAAATAGTCTTTGGCATCAGAGACTCCAATTCGTTTAAAATCGAATATTTGACAACGAGATAATATGGTAGGTATAATCTTATGCTTTTCGGTAGTTGCCAGAATAAAAATAGCATGTGCAGGTGGTTCTTCAAGAGTTTTTAGAAAAGCATTGAAAGCCGCTTGCGAAAGCATATGTACCTCATCTATGATATATACTTTGTATTTACCCGTTTGAGGAGGAATACGTACCTGATCTGTTAAACTTCTAATATCATCTACAGAATTGTTCGAAGCAGCATCTAATTCAAAAATATTAAAGGCAAAATCTTCATCAGGATTAATCTCTTGCCCATCTTGATTGATCTGCTTCGCTAAAATTCGGGCACAAGAAGTTTTACCTACACCTCTTGGGCCAGTAAATAAAAGTGCCTGTGCTAGATGATTATTTTTTATAGCGTTTTGCAACGTATTTGTAATGGCTTGTTGCCCTACAACATCCTCAAAATTTTGAGGTCTATATTTTCGTGCAGATACTATAAAATGTTCCATTGATTGGGATAGAAATAATAAGGACGAAATTATAAATTAAATTTAAAAATGTGCTATTACGCACCCTCTTTTTCAATGATATTATTAACATTATTTTTAGTAGATAAGAATTTTCTCACATTTTTCATTTCTTTCCTAACAGATGGATGCATCAGCATTACTTTTTGAAAGTTAATAGAAGGCTTACTCATTAATCTTCCTGTTGCAGGTTGTACCACTTGGTATTTTATAGAAGTATCGGCAGTTTGATTTTCAATTAAATCAATTATTTGTTGATTACTTTCTTCAATTAACTTAATTATTTCGAGTTTTTCTGTCTTATCAAAATCGGGTTCACCACCTAAGGTGCTTACCAAGTCTTTAAAAGAAAATGTATGTGGTAATACAACCTGAATTAATCGACCACTATTTCTCAATTTATTAAGTATATATGCTGGCACACCGCTTGTTGCAGCCCCAGTTGCGATAATTGCAGGTAATTCAGCGGAAGCTTTAATTTCTTTTCTCTGAATTTTATTTCTGTCAATAAAGTCTTGTATAAATGCATTTTTAGATACACTTATATTGATAAACTTCACTGCTGAGCTATCTTTGATTTCTTTTTTAAGATAATTGTAAAGATTTTCGGTGCTTAACGCTGCAGAATTATCAAAACCACCTCCATCAATAAAGTGCCCCTTACCTTCAATGCTAGCAGAAGGACTTAAAATAGGAAATCTATTTGTTGGTGAGGCCGCTCCCAAATATGATAAAGAGGTGTCTTTTTTACTGTTCAGTATATTAATTGCTCCCGGGAAGATAGTATCAAAAGTACGATTATTGTTTACGGGTAATGAGAAGGAGATTCCCTGCTTCCCTGTAGTTGAAATGGTATTAATTATTAATGGCGGGAAATAGTTTCTAGCATCAAAAGTACGTTTAAATTGTTCAAAATAGCCAACATCATGTAAAGAGCAAGGAGACGCATCTCGTGCCAATAAATGTTGTTGCATACCATAATAAGCTCGATCTCTACCTTTAAAATAATTCTTAGAAGGTATATATTCTCTTATTAAATCACCTCCAGTTAGATATGTTAGGTCTAACGTAATGAAATTGAATCGAGAAATAGCATCAATTTGTTGCTTCCGTCGGGTAGGATCATCACTAAGTAAGGCATAATTGGTAATACCTATTCCGCCACCAGAAACTCCAGAAAGGCATCGCACATGATCGAAAAAGTTATCTGTAGCGTTTTCTTTCTCTAATGCATTTAAAACCAACATGGTCCATACATTAGATTTTAGACCTCCGCCATATGAACTAACAAACAAGTGCTTATCTTTAGTTCTAATAGCGTCTTTAAAGGCATTTAAACTTATTTCGTTAGAAGGCTCTCTTTCAATGTCATTCTGTATATAATGCAAGTCGTTACCATTTACAACCGTAAAAGCGCCAACACTAATAAAAAGAACCGCCAATAATGGCATTAGTGACTTCCAAAAGAAATATTTAAAACCAGAAAACAGAACATATTTTCTTTCTTGATTGATATAAAGACGATGCTTATAATAGATAAGAAATACACCGTAGTAGGTCATATAAACAATTAATAAAACAGTAATAAAATTGATTAGATGATTTAATTTCCAATCTACATTTAAAGCAATAAAAGCAGCAACACATAAACTTCCTAAAATAATAATGCCTCTTAGATATTTTATATTATCACTAAACCAATACAACTTATTCAAAAATGACATAGCCTTGGGGGCTTTACTAATATTCCCAGCAACAACCGTACTTGTATAATTAGCAGACCCATCTTCACTTACCGGACCACCTGCCTTAAACCAGAAAACATATTTAAACCACGACCTACAAACACTAAATAATATAAAAGTGATTGCCATAATTATTAAAGTAAGTACAGTAAAAAACAAGGTGGAAGCTCTCCAATCACTAATATTTACAAGATATAGGCCTGTAGCTATACAAGCTATACTTATTAAAAACATTGGATAAAACCCAGCGACGTATTTTTGAAATTTTTTAATGGCATTTTTTTCACTTTGAGTTGGTGTTTTTTTGAAAATATGTTGAAAAGCCTCATTTTTTAAATTAGAGATGTAATTCACAAAGAGAATTAATAATAAAAGAGTACAAAAAACAAAAGCTCTTACAGGGAACTTTACATTTAAAAAAGTTCGATAGTTATCTAGAAGAATATAAATAAAAGCAATGAATAAAAGAACACCAATGCTTCTTCTAAAAACACTAAACTGCGCCCCTTCTCTTTTTTGAGCACCAGAGAGTGTGGTTAAATTTGGCTTTCTTTTGTAATAGATTATCCGAAATGGTGAAGCTTCTATAATCTTATTGAAAATGCCTAATAAAAAAGGTCTGGATTTTTTTGCTTGGTTGATATGAAATGCATACCTAGAGTTATTTCCATCACTTTTAATTTTAAAATATTCTGGATAATGAGATGTTGGTATCGCTATGGTGACAATAAGAATCAAGGTGATTACATAACTCCAAGGGGTGTAGAAGAGATGAATAACAATATCTCCACCCATTTCAATTTTGGTAATCAATACTACAATTACACCTATAAAAATCAAACTTACCCGGGCGTACCACACAAACCTTAGTAATTTTTTATAAACCGGAAGTATTAGAAAATAAAGAAATAGTAAAAAACTTAGAGCATAGAGTCCCTCTTTTACTGCTATAAATGTTTTGATAACAGAAATGTTACATGCAAGATATAAACTATTCTCTATGAAATCTGTTATTAATGCTAATAGCGCAACTACTATAAAAATAATTTTACATGCTTTAAGCCTAAATCGTTTTAGGCTTTTTAAAATCCGATAAAGCATAAACATTAAAAGTGGTGCCCAGAAAAAATCTGTGATAAAAAACAACACTTTAGATGTAATTCTATTCTTCTCTTCAATTAATATGTTCGCGTTTTCAATAAAAGCATTACTGCTATCAGATTTTATAAATTGAGGATGACTAACTGCTTCGTTGATATAAAACGCATAGGCGGCAGTAACCATGCCAATAGATAGTAATAAAACGATGAAAAAAAGATGGTGTAGCTTTAGCTTATTGAGGTATTGGTAGAAGGTCTTAAACATAGCAGTATAAAGGTATTAAAAAAAACAATACCTACTGCAAGATGTAGTTGTAAAATTGGTTAAATCAGATTGTTAGAAAGGAAACTGTCTTAATTAACTATAAATTTTATCATAAAGATCCTTATAGATTTCTTTAATAACTTTTCGTTTCATTTTCATAGTAGGGGTAAGCTCGCCACCATCAATACTCCATACTTTAGGAGTTAATTCAAAACGCTTAATTTGCTCCCATTTACCAAATTTCTCATTACAAGCAAAAACTTCTTCTTGTATCTTATTAATGATAATTTCAGAAGTAATTATTTCTTCATTGTTGGTTCCAACTTCAACTCCTTCTTTTTGACTCCATTCTTTTATAAATTCAAAATTAGGTTGAATTAGCGCAGCTGGCATTTTCTCACCTTCTCCAACTACCATTATTTGTTCAATAAATAACGATTGCTTAAACTCTCCTTCTAATAATGGAGGTATAACATACTTTCCACCAGATGTTTTAAACATTTCCTTAATACGTCCGGTAATTTTTAAGAAACCATCTTCAATTTTTCCTTTATCACCAGTATGAAAGTATCCATCTTTTAATACTTCTGCACTCTTTTCTGGGTCTTTATAATATCCTTGCATAATATTCGGCCCTTTCACAAGTATTTCATCATTTTCAGCAATTTTTACTTCAACGCCATCAATCACTTTTCCTACAGTACCTATTCTAAAACCACCATTTCTTTGGTCGTTTACAGAAACTACCGGCGAAGTTTCGGTTAAGCCATAACCTTCCATAATAGGCATTCCGGCTGCCGCAAAAACTTTTGTTAATCTAGGTTGTAAAGCTGCACTACCCGAAACCATTAATTTTAATTCACCACCCAATGCTTCTCGCCACTTAGAAAAAATGAGCTTACGCGCCATACCTAGTTGTTTCTCATACCACCAACCATTTTCACCATAAGGTTTATATTTTAAGCCTAAGTCAATCGCCCAAAAGAATAATTTTTTCTTAATGCCACTTAGCTCTTCACCCTTAGCATAAATTTTATCATAGATTTTTTCATAAAGCCTTGGAACTGCCGTCATAACATGTGGCTTCACTTCTTTGGCATTATCACTCAGCTTATCAATAGCTTCGGCAAAGTAAATTTCTACCCCACAATATTGATATAAATAAAGAATCATGCGCTCAAAAATATGGCAAATAGGTAAGAAACTAAGCCCTTTTGCATTGCCATAATCAAGAGGCACCCTTTTTTCTGAGTTAATTACGTTAGAAACAATATTATTATGTGAAAGCATTACACCTTTTGGTCTACCTGTAGTACCCGAGGTATAAATAAGTGTTGCCAAATCATCTGGTACAACCGCATCTTTTCTATCATCAACTACATCTTGATTGCTCGTATCTTCTCCCAACTCCAAAACTTCTTTCCAATTCTTTTCCCCTTCAATTTCATTAAAAGTATAAACTCCTTTAAGTTTCGTGTTTCTTTTAATTTGATTTAGTTTTTCAAGAATAGCCTCGTCTGAAACAAAACAATACGTGGCCTCAGAATGATTTAAAACATATTCATAATCTTCTTTAGATATGGTTGGATAAATTGGTACATTTTGAGCACCTGTTTGTAAGATTCCAATATCACAAACGTTCCATTCGGTTCTATTTGTAGTAGAAATTACCGCTATTTTGTCATTTTTTTTAACTCCTAAACGCAATAATCCTCTACTAATGGCATTTGCCTGGTCTATATATTCTTGCGTAGAAATTGAAATCCATTTACCATCATATTTTGTGGTCAATGATTTTTGAAGGTTAAATTTGGCAAGTTGATAATACGGAAAATCAAATAATCGTGTAACTTCTGGGGTCATAAATCATAAATTTCGAGCAATGCAAAGTAATAAAATTTAACGAATTATAGAAACCCGTTCATCGGCCGGTAAACACTCGAGGTTCTATAAAATCATTTCTTAAACAACTCGATTCTATTATGTATCTTTGCACACTTTAAAAAGAAATCTGAATGAAAATATCATACAATTGGTTACAACAATTTTTAAAGTTAGACTGGCCTTCTGAAAAGACAGGAGAGTTATTAACCGATTTAGGTCTGGAGGTAGAAGGTATTGAAACGGTTGAATCTATAAAAGGAAGCTTAAAAGGTGTGGTTGTCGGTGAAGTACTAACTTGCGAGCAGCACCCAAATGCAGATAGATTGAAAGTAACAACTGTAGATTTAGGAAATGGAGAACCGGTTCAAATTGTCTGTGGTGCACCGAATGTATCGGCTGGACAAAAAGTTCCTGTAGCAACTATTGGTACCTTGTTATATGATAAAGAAGGCAATGAGTTCAAGATTAAAAAAGGAAAGATACGAGGAGAAGAAAGTCATGGAATGATTTGTGCTGAAGATGAGCTTGGTTTGGGTGAAAACCACGATGGAATTATGGTATTAAATGAAAATATGGAAGTTGGTAAAACCGCCGCTGAAGTATTTAATATTACTACTGATGAAGTTTTTGAAATTGGCTTAACTCCAAACAGAGCAGATGCCATGAGTCATTTTGGAGTTGCTCGTGATCTTAAAGCCGGGCTACAACAGCAAGATGTTGATTTAGAGTTAATTACACCTTCGGTAAGTAATTTCGATGTTGATGTAAGAACCCTTAAAATTGATGCTGAGGTAGAAGATCATAGTTTAATACCACGTTACGCCGGAGTTACCATTACAGATATTAAGGTTGAAGATTCACCACAATGGATTCAAGACCGATTAAAAGCTATTGGATTAAGCCCAATAAACAATGTTGTTGACATTACCAATTACGTATTGCATGAATTAGGTCAGCCTCTACACGCTTTTGATGCTGCTAAGATTAAAGGAGGTAAGATTGTTGTAAAAACACTGCCAGCAGGTATAAAATTTAAGACATTAGATGAGGTAGAGCGCGAATTGCATGAAGAAGATATTATGATCTGCGATGGTGAATTAAATCCGATGTGTATTGGAGGCGTTTTTGGAGGTATTGATTCTGGAGTAACTAAAGATACAACTTCTATTTTCTTGGAAGCAGCGTATTTTAATCCGGTTTCGATTCGTAAAACAGCGAAACGCCATGGATTGAATACAGATGCTTCATTTCGTTTTGAGCGAGGTATTGATCCTAACATCACAGAATATGCCTTGAAAAGAGCAGCTTTATTGATTGAAGAAATTGCGGGTGCCAAGATTACTTCTGATGTAATTGATATTTATCCTGAGAAGATTGAAGACCATCAAGTACACTTATCGTATGAAAGCGCTTTTAAACTAATAGGTGAAGAGCTTCCACAAGATACTATTAAAAATATATTGGCTTCATTAGATATTAAAATTAATAATCAAACCGAAACGGGGTTGGGTCTAACCATTCCGGCATATAGAGTAGACGTAACTCGGGAAGCAGATATTGTTGAAGAGATCTTAAGGGTTTATGGTTATAATAATATTGCCACATCACCTAAAATGAATACTTCAATATCATATTCTAATAAGATAAATGCCGATAAAATACAAAACTTGGTTTCTGATCAACTGGTTTCTTTAGGTTTTAATGAAATGATGGCTAATTCATTAACGAAACCTGAGTATGTTGAATTATCAGAGCTTCTTAAGACAGAACATAATGTTGAGATGCTAAATCCCTTAAGTATTGATCTTTCCGTAATGCGACAGTCGTTACTTTTTAGCGGGTTAGAGGCCATAGCTTATAATATAAACAGAAAGAATGCACGTTTAAAATTCTTTGAGTTTGGAAACACCTATCATAAATATGAACGTGGATATAATGAAGATAAGCGCCTAACCCTCACAGTAACTGGAAACAGAACTAAAAATGATTGGGGCGCAACAGCTAAGACATCTGATTTTTTCTATTTAAAGGGCGTTTTAGGTAGTATTGTTCAAAGACTCGGAATCAATGGGGTAAAATCTGCACCAACCAAGAATGATATTTTTTCTGAAGGATTATCTTTTAAACAAGGTAAAACGCAATTAGTTGAGTTCGGTGTTGTAAAACGTTCAATTTTAAAAGAATTCGGGATTAAACAAGAAGTACTTTTTGCAGATTTTAACTGGAATACAATTTTAAAAGTAATTGGCAACAAATCAATAAAAGTTAAAGATCTACCTAAATTTCCTGAAGTAAAGAGAGATTTAGCTTTACTTTTAGATGATTCGGTTTCATTTAAAGAATTATATACTGCAGCATTGCAAACAGAAAAGCAGTTATTAAAATCTGTAGATCTATTTGATGTGTATGAAGGTGAAAATTTACCTAAAGGTAAAAAATCGTATGCGTTGAGTTTTGTATTACAAGATGAGTATAAAACCTTAAATGATAAACAGATCGATAAGGTGATGCAAAAATTGCAGCAAGTTTTTGAGCGTAATTTTAACGCTAAACTAAGATAAAGTTTCGTTTTAATGCTCGTTATTTTTCTAAAAGAGTAACCATAAAGAACTATGTACCAAACCATTATCAGGCCATTTTTATTTCTTTTTGACCCAGAAAAAGTACATCATTTTACTTTTTCGTTCTTAAAGCTAGGATTTAAACTACCGTTTGTTTCATCACTTACAAGAAGTTTTTATCGCGTAAATGATGAGAAATTAGAGCGGAAACTATTTGGATTAACATTTAAGAATCCGGTTGGTTTAGCTGCAGGTTTTGATAAAAATGCATTGCTAATTGATGAGCTTCCAAATTTTGGATTTGGTTTTATTGAAATAGGAACAGTAACGCCTAAACCTCAAGAAGGAAATCCTAAAAAAAGACTTTTTCGCTTAAAACAAGATCAAGCTATTATTAACAGAATGGGCTTTAATAATGATGGCCTTGATATTATCTGTAGACGTTTAAAGAATAGAAAAGGAACAATTTTAATTGGTGGAAATATTGGGAAAAATAAAATCACTCCAAATAGTGAAGCTGTAGAAGATTATTTGCTAAGCTTTAATGATCTCTACGATTATGTAGATTATTTTGTAGTAAATGTAAGCTCTCCTAACACACCTAACTTACGCGAATTGCAAGATAAAGAGCCTTTAACAAAATTGTTGAATGCTTTGCAAATCGAGAATAAAAAGATGACAGATAATAGTGCGCTAAGAACAATGAAACCTATCTTATTAAAAATTGCACCAGATCTTAATGAGGAGCAATTACTAGATATTATAGACATTGTTAAGAGCACAAAGATTGATGGTGTTATTGCAACGAATACTACCATTACTCGTAACGACTTACAATCTGAGAATAAAAAAGAAACGGGTGGCTTAAGCGGAGAACCGTTAACAAAAAGATCAACTGAGGTTATTCGTTTTTTATCAGAAAAATCTAATAAAGCATTTCCTATTATCGGTGTTGGAGGTATTCATTCTGCAGAAGATGCCTTAGAAAAAATTAAAGCCGGCGCAGATTTAGTTCAAATCTACACAGGCTTTATATATAAAGGACCACGCCTTGTTAAGCAAATTAACAAGGCTTTGCTCAATTAATTATTTAGAAGGTATTTAGATAACCCATCTCCATTAATATCAGTATACTTTGAATTGATATCATGGGCAACTTTCATTCCTTTAATATTAAAATCACCTCTTACTTTTGTATATTTTAAATTAAGATCTTCTTCAAATCTAGCATTATTAAAAGAAACACCATCTTTGAACTTTGTGTATTTAAAAGTGGCATACTCTTCAAAAAGGGTATCAGAAAAACCAGCATGTGTATCAAACTTAGCATATTTAAATGTTGATTCTCTTAAGAATTTTGATCCTGAGAAATTGGCTGTACGTTCAAAGGCAGAATATTTAAACATAGCATTCCTTTTAAACTCACAGTTTTTAAAACGTACATCGTTTTCAAAATTTGCTACAAATGTATATTTACTGTACTCGTCATGAAAATAAGCTAATACATCATCTTCAAATACGCAGTTTACAAAAGAGATTTTTCCTTCAATGGTTTCTTTTATGGTATTACTACCTCCATTCTTGTACCATTTATGCTTTTTAGGCAAATCTGGTAGTTTTTCATCCATAAAGGTCATATCAAGCGTTCCGGTGATGGTTACATTTTCATAAGAAACTGATTTTCCGGCTTTAATATCTTTCAAAATTTTCGAAGCACTTACGGTGCGTTGTGCCGATGCACTTAATGAAAGAGATAAGATAAAAACAAAAGTTAAAAGTTTATTCATGATTGGTAGTTTTTGTAGTATTATTATACTATTAAGACTACATAAAATAAAAACTGTTACAGTTTTTTTATATTTTATACAGAGGCAGCCAATAGTAAAACTGTAACAATTATTAATAATAGATGTCTATACAATAAAACCATTAAAAACTATAATAAAAAGTACGATGAAACTACGTTTACAATTAACAATTTTATTCTTAGCATTCAGTGCTATTTATACAGCTGTTGCTCAGGAAAAAGTAATTACACTTACCGATGATTTTGATAAAATTATTGTGAGTCCTCATTTAGAAGTAGAATTTGTTCAAGGGGATACACCAAAAATTGAAGTTCAAGAAATTATAGTTCCTATTGAGAAATTCAACTACGAAATTGTCAATAAAACACTTCAGGTATATCTAGAAGGAGCAAAAACAGTAACTAAGCACGAAAAGTATAAGCATGGAGACTACAAACATAAAGTACCCATTTATAAAAATACTGTGGCTAAAATTAAGGTTACTTATACCGATGTGAATGTATTTTCGCTGAGAGGAGAAGAAAAGATAACTTTTGAAAGTCCACTTGATCAAGATGAATGTGCAATGAGAATATATGGTGAATCTGAAGTTTTGGTGAAGAAAGCGAAGCTTAATGATTTGAGAGTTGCTATTTTTGGGGAGAGCCATTTGGTAATAGATGCGGGCAGTATCATGAATCAAAAGATAACGGCTTACGGATCAAGTAAAATAAGAGCTTTGAATGTGAAAACAAAACAGGCTAAGATAGTTGCATATGGCGAGGGAACCTATCAATTGAATGTGTCAGATAGATTAAAGGTAACCTCATATGGTGAAGCGAGCATTCTTTATAAAGGTAATCCAGACCTTAAAAAAGGAATTGTAATTGGTGAATCTACAATAACAAGCGTTAGTGAATAATATTATATAGTTATAAATAAAAAACGGCTATAGAATTTTCTATAGCCGTTTTTTATTGAGTTATTGCTCTACTAGCTCTTGTTTTCTATCCACTTTCTTGCATTAACAAATGCCTCTAACCAAGGTGAAACCTCATCTTTTCTAGTATCAGGATAATGCGCCCAGTTCCACTGGAACGTTGAGCGTTCAATATGCGGCATTGTTACTAAATGACGTCCTGTCTTATCGCACATCATAGCTGTATTGTAGTCAGAACCATTTGGATTATGAGGATAGCCTTCATAGGAGTACTTAGCACAGATATTATAATTTCCTTCTTCTTCTGGAAGCTTATATTTCCCTTCACCATGTGAAATCCAAACACCTAAGGTGCTTCCGGCTAAAGACGATAACATTATAGAATTAGTATCTAGAACTTTCACTGAAGTAAAAGCACTTTCATGTTTTCCAGAATCATTATACGTGAGTTTACCATGTATTTTATGATCCGGATTAATTAACTCTAACTCCATCCATAACTGAGCGCCATTGCAAATCCCTACAGAGAGCGTATCTTCCCGTTCAAAGAATCTTTTTAGGGCGACATTGGCTTTTTCGTTATATAAGAATGCACCTGCCCATCCTTTGGCTGAGCCTAATACATCTGAATTTGAAAAACCACCAACGGCACCAATAAATTGAATGTCTTCTAAAGTTTCACGTCCAGAGATCAAATCGGTCATATGTACATCTTTTACATCAAAGCCTGCTAAGTACATGGCGTTTGCCATTTCGCGTTCAGAATTACTTCCTTTTTCACGAATAATAGCTGCTTTAGGCCGTTTTTTGCTGTTATTGGTTTGATTTATTCCACCGGAAAAAACGTCAGTAATTTTACCCGTAAAATGTTCTGGAAACTTATAGTTTAATGGTTGGTTCTTATAATTTTCAAAACGATCTTTTGCTAATTCGTTCGCAGTTTGTTTATCGTCTAAAAAGTAAGAGGTTTTGTACCATGTATCTCTTAATTCAGAAATTGATAGGGCGAAAGCATCTGATCCATTCTTAATATTTAATCGATCACTTTCTGTTACAGTTCCTATTTTGAAGAATTCAACAGAATTCGATGATAATAGATGTTCAACAGATGTATCTGTTGCTTGAAATACGATTCCGGCATTTTCAGCAAAAAGAAGTTTTATGCTGTCAGATTCGTTTAATGCGGATAGATCAATATTGGCACCTACATTAACCTCTGCAAAAGACAATTCAAGTAGGGTAGTAATTAGTCCGCCTGAAGCAACATCATGACCCGCAACAATTCTATCTTCTTTTATTAGCTGTTGGATCGTATTAAATACCGATTTTGTGTAATTAGCATTCTTAACGTTAGGTGTCTCATTACCAATTTTATTTACAATTTGAGCAAATGAACTTCCACCTAACTTAAAATCATCTTTTGATATGTTGATATAATAAACAGGGCCGTTGTCTACTTTAAATACAGGTTCTACCACTTTTGTTATATCATTACAATTGGCACCTGCGGAGATAATGACTGTACCAGGAGCTATAACTTCCTCATTTGGATACTTTTGCTTCATTGAAAGAGAATCTTTACCCGTTGGAATATTGATTCCTAATTCAATTGCAAATTCTGAACATGCTTTTACAGCTTCATAGAGCCTCGCATCTTCTCCTTCATTCTTACAAGGCCACATCCAGTTTGCTGATAATGAGATAGACTGAAGCCCATCTTTAAGCGGAGCCCATATAATATTCGTTAAAGCTTCGGTTATAGAATTTCTACTTCCTGCAATGGGGTCTATCAGTCCTGAAATTGGTGAATGACCTATAGAAGTTGCGATCCCTTCTTTTCCATTAAAATCTAGTGCCATAACACCAACATTATTCAAAGGTAACTGTAAAGAACCAACACATTGTTGCTTAGCTACCCGGCCTCCAACGCATCGATCCACTTTATTTGTTAACCAATCTTTACATGCTACTGCTTCTAACTGTAAAACCTGTTCTAAATAAGTGTGAAATTTATCATTGGTATATGAAACTTGATCATAATTTCTGATGATCGTTTGATCATTCATAATGGTTTTAGGAGAGCTTCCGAACATATCTTCTAGTGCCAAATCCATGGGTTTATTGCCCTTGCTTTTTGACTCAAAACAAAATCGATTGTTTCCTGTTACATCACCAACCGTATACATAGGAGAACGCTCGCGTTCGGCTATTTTTTCTAAAGTCTTAATATGTTCATTAGAAATTACAAGTCCCATACGTTCTTGAGACTCATTGCCAATAATCTCTTTGTCAGATAGTGTAGGATCACCGACGGGTAATTTGTCTAAATCAATAGTTCCACCCGTATCTTCAACTAATTCAGATAAACAATTTAGGTGACCGCCCGCACCATGATCGTGAATAGAAACAATAAAATTCTCTTCACTTTCTACCATGCCACGTACTGCGTTCGCAGCTCTTTTTTGCATTTCGGGATTTGAACGTTGAACGGCGTTCAGCTCAATACCAGTTGAAAATTCTCCGGTATCTGCAGAAGATACGGCCGCGCCTCCCATACCAATTCTATAGTTTTCACCACCTAATAAAACAACCTTGTCACCTTCCTTCGGAATATCTTTAATTGCTTGGTTGGCTTTACCATAACCAATTCCACCGGCAAGCATTATTACCTTGTCGAATCCTAGTTTCCGAGCCTCTTCTTTATGCTCAAATGTTAATAATGATCCACAAATTAATGGTTGCCCGAATTTATTTCCAAAATCTGAAGCACCATTAGAAGCCTTTATTAAAATGTCTATGGGGGTTTGATATAACCATTTGCGCGCGTCCATTGCACGTTCCCATGGGCGATTTTCTTCTAAACGAGAATACGAAGTCATATATACAGCAGTTCCTGCCAGGGGAATGGCTCCTTTTCCTCCTGCTAAACGATCTCGAATCTCACCTCCCGAACCAGTGGCGGCACCATTAAAAGGCTCAACTGTAGTTGGAAAATTATGAGTTTCTGCTTTTAGCGAAATAACAGATTCGAAATCTTCTGTTCTATAGTAATCAGGAAGGTCTGGGCGCTTAGGAGCAAATTGCGTTACTTTTGGCCCCTTTATAAAAGCTACATTATCTTTATAAGCCGAAACTATATCATTAGGATGTTTCTTTGATGTTTCTTTAATCAGTTTAAAAAGGGAAGTAGACTTTTCTTGTCCATCTATAATGAAGGTACCATTAAATATTTTATGGCGACAGTGCTCAGAATTTACTTGCGAAAATCCAAATACTTCAGAATCTGTAAGCTTTCTGCCTATTTTTTTTGAAACATTATCTAAATAGTCAATTTCATCATCACTAAGAGCCAAACCTTCTTGTTCATTATAGGCAGCAATATTAGCTATTTCTATAATAGGTTCAGGTTGAATATCAATAGTGAATGAATCTTGATCTAATCCATCATATTTTTCTGAGATCATAGGGTCATAATCAGAAAAATCTTTTGAGACCGATTTAAATTCTTCAATACGAATGATTCCTTGAATACCCATGTTCTGCGTGATCTCTACGGCATTCGTGCTCCAAGGTGTAATCATTGCCTTACGAGGTCCAACAAAAAAGGCGTCAAGAGACGCCGTGTTTATCTTAGGTTGGTTGCCGAACAACCATATTAATTTTTCTTCTGTATTGTTTGAGAATTCTGATGTGGCTTGCACAGCATAAATCTTGCTGTTTACATCCCCAAAAAAGTGAATCATTTAGTTGTGTTTTTTGAAAGCACAAAAATACATATTTTGATGATTTGATGGCGTAGATTTATTACGATTTATTAACGGTTTTAATTTCTTGATGAACAAAGCCCCCTTTTTCTTTTGCTACTATAGCATCCCATTCAGCAATTGATGTTAAAACAGGCGTCAAACTTTGACCAAATGAAGTGAGTGCATATTCTACTTTTAGCGGCGGTTTTTTTATAGATACTTTTTCTGAAATTAGTTTATCTTGATTTCATTAATAAATCAAACAGAAAAAATATTGAAATAACTAACTTATATTGCATATAAATTGAAGTTTAAATGCAAAAGGTTATTCCAAATATAGTCTTTGAGTCTAGTTATAAAGAGATTAATGGAATAGAAATTATTTCACTTGAAAATCTAATTCAAAGAAAGGACACAATTGATCATGATTCTGAAAAAGCACATCAATTGGCCTTTAATATTATTGTATACTACACCGCTGGTAAGAGTAAGCACCTGGTAGATTTTGTTTGGCACAGTGTTCAAAAAAATTCTGTTATTTATGTACCAAAAGGGCAAATAAATGCGTTTAAATTTACGGAAGGACTTAAAGGATTTATGATTCTTTTCACCGAACGTTATTTCGAACAACAGTTAAATAAATTGCCTAAACAAGCCATTGTTCGACTCTTTTCATCTCATATGTTCTCGCCAAAAATTCAAGTGCCAGAAAATTACAATGTTGGCACATACATAACGCTTTTTTTCAATGAATTCTATAATGAAATTAATGCTTTTAATAAAGTAAATATTATTAACTATTTATTTAATATTATCTTTTCTAAACTTGAGAATCTAAAGAAGCAACAAACATTTTATTTAAAGGAGTCTGTAAGATTAGAAGCATTTTTAAAATTTAAAACCTTGCTTGAAGAATCATATCAAAAGAGTAGAAATGCAGATTTCTATGCAGAAAAATTGAATATTACATATAAGCATTTAAATAGTATTTGTAAGGAAGTAGTTGATATCACTGCCAAACAATTTATAGATGAATTTGTTATCCTCGAAGCCAAAAGAAAACTTATAAATTCTGAAATTAAAAGCTCTGAACTGGCATATTTAGTGGGTTTTGAAGAGCCGACTAATTTTATAAAATACTTTAAAAAACATACAGGATTTACCCCTAATAGCTTTAAAAAACTGCATAAATAATTATTAAGGTTCGATATTTACCATTTTTTGAATGCTTTTTACCTTTCTACACACTAGTTTCAAAAGTAAATTTGCAATAGAAAATTAAACCGATATGAAACAAACTGTAATAGCTTTTGCGGTACTATTAATAGTTGCTTGCAAAACAGAAAAAAAGGAACAAAAAGAAGTTCAAGAAGTAAAACAAAAAACTGAAGAAACAATGGAATTATCGAACAAAGAAAAGGCAGTTGCTTTATTAGAAAGTCTCGAAACAGGAGCCAAAGAACCAGTGGGATACATTAACCCTAACAAATATATTCAGCACAATTTAGCCGTTGGTGATGGTATGGCTGGTTTTGGAGAAGTTATACAAAATGCTCCCGAAGGAGGATTCAAAGCTAAAGTAGTGCGTTCTTTTGAAGATGGTGATTATGTATTCACACAAACAATTTACGATTTCTTCGGACCAAAAATCGGATTTGATGTTTTTAGATTTGAAAACGGAAAAATTGTAGAGCATTGGGATAACTTAATTGATATACAACCCGCTAATCCAAGCGGACATACGCAAACAGATGGCGCCACTGAGGTTAAAGATTTAGATAAGACGACAACCAATAAAGCATTGGTTAGTGACTTTATCACTACAATTTTAATGAAAGGAGAAATGGACAAGATCGGCAACTTTATAGATGCGGGGGAAGCCAATTATATTCAACATAACCCTGCTATTGCTGATGGTCTATATGGTTTAGGAAAAGCACTGGAAGGTATGGCGAAGCAAGGAATTTCTATGGTATATAATACAACGCATAAAGTATTAGGTGAAGGTAATTTCGTTTTATCAATAAGTGAAGGAACGTTTGCAGATAAACCAACTTCTTACTATGATTTATTTAGAGTAGAAAATGGAAAAATAGTTGAGCACTGGGATGTTATGGAAACCATTGCACCTAAAGATACTTGGAAGAATAAAAATGGTAAGTTTAATTTCCCAAACGAATGAAAAAATGCCTTTTTATTTTAATCTGCATGACACTTTTTGGATGCCAAAAAAAGACGAAAACCATGGATAAGTCACATGTTGTAGAGATTACTACTTTTAAATACAAACCTTCTGTAAATATCGATGACTTTTGGAAAGAGGATGCTAAGATTCAGGAAAATTATACGAGCAAGCAACCGGGATTTATACGTCGAGAAAGTGGCTATTCTAATGACAAAAACGAGGTGTTGGTTGTGGTGTATTGGGAAACTAGCGCTGATGCCGAAGCTTCTATGAAGAAATTCATGCAAGATAGCTCTCTGGTTGAATTTACCAATATGATTGACGGTAGTTCAATGAAAATGGCACGATATACCATTAAATAAACAATCTAGTTTTATACATTGAATCCTGTTTTCGAAAATGCTCGAGAGCAGGATTTTTTAATTCCTTTTTCTCATAAAATGATTTTGAACAATGGCATTTAGATATATTTTAGAAGATATACACTCAAAATGGAGTTTTTTGGATAATTCACCAAATAAAGGAGAGCCGCCTCCCAATAGGGTAGGAATTATTGTAATTACCATTTCATCAATCAAGTCTTCATTTAAAAAACTTTGAATCACCCTTCCACCATCAATATACAATTGATAGTATCCTTTACTGTGGATAGTTTTTAATACTTCTTGAAGGCTTCCGTTAACCAAAAATACCTTATTAATTAAATCTTCAGGTGCTTCTTTTAAAGTGCTGCTCAAAACAAAAACGGGCTTTTTGTAAGGCCATTCAATACCAAAACCTAAAACAGTTTCGAACGTAGTACGCCCCATTACTAAGGCATCGATATCTTTCGTAAATGCCTCATAACCTGCGTCAATACTGTTGATTTCAGGGATTTCATCTAGCCAATCGATTCCACCATTTTTATCGGCGATATAACCATCTAGGCTTGTTGCGATAAATACCTTGTTTTTTGTTGCCATAGACTCAAAGTTAAGAATTGAATAAGACATAATGATGACATCTGTCTAGAACATTTATAAGTACTTACTAATAATTCGCTTTACAGAACTAGCGTAAGTGCTTCCGAACAGGTTTAAATGTACCAATAAGTAATAGAGTTGATATAGTTCTAATCTGACAGTAGTTTTAGGCGTTGAAGGAATTATTTCATTATAAGCTTTGTAAAAGGATTTAGAAAAACCACCAAAGAGTTTGCTCATGGCAATGTCAATTTCGCTATGTCCATAATAAACTGCTGGATCGATCAAATAAGGCGTACCATCTAATGCAATTAAATAATTACCACTCCAAAGATCACCATGAAGTAAAGATGGTTTTATATTTTTAAAAAGCTTTTTTAAGATAGGTTCCATAGATTCTTTATCAGGAATTTCATTTTGATGTAATAAACCATTTGAAACTGCCATTTGAAATTGTGGAATTAGCCGTTCATTAATATAAAAGTTGGTCCAAGTGGTATGATTATTATTACGTTGAGGCAAACTACCAATAAAATTATCTTTTCGAAAACCATGCTTTTCTGAAGACACTTGATGTAATTCTGCTAGTTGAGATCCTAAGATTTCAAAATCTTTTTCGTCAGGATTTTTAGGCTCAATATATTCCAGTAGTAAAAAAGCGCTGCTATTTAACTTGTCAATGAGGAAAATATTAGGGACGGCAATTTTTCCTGTTTTATGAATTTCTTCTAAACCATTTTGTTCAGCTTTAAACATTTCAAGAGCATTTTTTCTTGAATTTACCTTTAAAAAATAACGCTGATGAGATGATTCTAATAAAAAAGCCCGTGAGATATCGCCGCCCAAAATTGGTTTGTAAGATTTAATTTTCTCATTAAGTAGTTCTGAGATATAATGAACGAGCTTTTCCATAAAACAAAAATAAACCAATGAAGTTTACCTCATTGGTCTATCAAGTTTGATATTGTTGATTTATTAAACTTTTACTTCTTTAATCTCTTGATCTAAGTGCTTAATAAATGGTTGTTTGAATAAACGTTGCCCTGTAGCTGCTTTAATTGCGTTGGCAATAGCACCTCCTGCAGGCGGTAATCCTGGTTCACCTAATCCGGTAGGAGAGAGGCCATTTTCAACGAAATATACTTCTACTTGCGGGGTTTCATTCATTCGTATTAATCGGTAATTATCAAAATTCACGGACGAAGGCCTACCATTTTCAAAAGTAAGATCTCCATACATGGCATGACCTATACCGTCGAGCACGCCACCCTGAACTTGATTAATAGCTCCGGTTGGATTCACCACAATACCACAATCTACAGCAGCTACTACTTTTTTAATAACAGGTTTTCCATCTTTCATTTCAACTTCTGCAAGCTCTGCCACGTGCGTATTATGGCTATAATAAGCACAAAAGCCTTGGTATACACCTTCTGGAGCATCACCCCATTTTCCTTTTTCTGCACAGAGCTTTATAGTATCTTCCATGCGCTGACCAGAATATTGAATATTTTCATCAGTAGTTCCTTTTACATTTTGCAAAAGATCTATTCTTAGTTGAACCGGATCTTGTTCTAATTCTTCAGCCAATTCATCGAAGAAACTTTGCTCTGCAAACGCAAGGAAATTCGTATATGGAGCTCTCCAAGCACCTGTAGTAATATTACTTTGATAGCTATCAGTTTCTACCTTATAATTTGGAATACATCCAGCTGGAAAAAAGTGTGGGATTAATCCATACATATTTGAATTTATAGCTGCTTCTTTAAGGTGATAACCCGTTATTTGACCATCTTTAAGTGAAGCGGCAATTCTATATTTAATTGCGGGTCTATATACACCATCTGCCATATCATCTTCTCTAGAGAAAACAACTTTTACTGGTTTTTTAACCATATCAGAAATTTCTGTAGCCTCTACTACAAAATCTCCATAAAGCCTACGTCCAAATCCACCACCCATACGAGTCATTTCTAAATGAATATCTTCTTCAGGGCGCTCTAGCATTTTTGCTATATATCCGGCTGTCCATTGAGGTGTTTGAATAGGACCGACTAAGTGAATTTTTTCGGGAGTTACATCTGCATAAAAATTCATAGGTTCTAAGCAGTTATGTGGCAAAAAAGGAGATTCATAGGTTCGAGCAATTACTTTATCTGCTTCAGCAAAAGCTTTTTTCACATTACCATCTTCTCTTCGAACTTCTAGTTTTGGGCTATCTAAAATTTTATCTAATTCTCTATTATGATCGGCAATGCTCTCTAGTTTTCCACCCGCTTTCCACTCTGCTTTCAATGCCTTTTTTCCTTTCATAGCGGCCCATGTACTAGTAGCAATAACAGCAATTTTATCGGCAACTATGGTAAAACGATCAACTTGTTCACTAATAGATTTTGCTTTACCTCCGAATCGTATTACATCAATAACTCCGTTTACAGCTCTTGCCTCTGCATCGTCAAAACTAACTAGTTCTTGCCCAAATGCAGGCGGACGTAAAACCGAAGCATAGACCATTCCATCTTTTTTATAATCAAGACCAAATAACGGTTTACCTGTAACAATTTTTTCTAGATCAACATTGGTAGCATCGGTGCCAATAATTTTATAATCTTTAGGATCTTTCAGAGCAACATTTTCAGGAATTTCTAGAGCAGCGGCGTCAACAGCTACTTCACCATAACCTAATTTATCACCATTAGCATTGGTGATCACTCCTTCAGAAGCTTTACAAGTATTGGCATCAACACCCCATTTTGCGGCAGCAGCATTCAGCAACATCTGCTTGGTTGTAGCGCCTGTTTGACGTAATGCATCCCACCCTTGTCTAATAGATTGGCTACCGCCAGCTACCTGACGTGTGTATTCATTTTTATTATAATCTGCCTGCGCTACTACAACATGATCCCAAGGAACATCTAATTCTTCTGCAATAATCATGGGCATGGATGTTTTTACTCCTTGACCAATCTCAGGGTTTGGGGCATATATGGTTACATAGCCATTATCGGCAATCTTAATAAAAGCATTAAAATCGTTAAAGTTTAAGCTAGAAATATCTATTACTTCTTTGGGTAGCGATGCTTCATTCTTACAAGCTGTGAATAAGTTAAACCCAATGAGCATTCCCCCTCCGGCAAGTGCCGAGGTTCTTAAAAAGTTTCTTCTACTTACGGTAAGTGTATTTTGTTCTGTTTTCATGATCTTCATTTTTAAGAAACTTTTTTAGCAGCTATTGCTACGGCTTTTTCAATTCTATTGTAAGAAGCACAGCGGCAAATATTACCATGCATGGCTTCACGTATTTCTTCGGAAGAAGGGTTAGGATTATTCTTTAAAAAAGATGCTGCAGTCATTATTTGACCAGCTTGACAGTAACCGCATTGCGGTACGTCTACTTCTTTCCAGGCTTCTTGCAATGGATGATCACCATTCTCTGAAAGTCCTTCAATAGTGGTAATTTTTAGTCCATCAAGATTTGATACACGTAGCTGACAGCTTCTAGTTGCTTGTCCATCTACATGTACAGTACAGGCTCCACATTGTGCGATGCCACAGCCGAATTTAGTACCGACTAAGTTAAGCTCATCACGTAAAACCCATAATAAAGGAGTGTCTGCGTCAACGTTTACAGATAAAGTTTCTCCGTTGACATTGAGATTGTAGTTTGGCATTTTTGAGAAGTTTAAAATTGCCTGATTAAATTACAAAAAAGTAACTGGCTTAAGTGTTAAACTTTTGGCAAACTTTTGTGAAAAATGTTTATTTAGAAATATTCTAAACAGAAGTTAGTTTTGTTTTACAGCAGCAAAACCAATAGGTTGATCTTGATAATATATCTTGCCGTAGGTAAATTCTCCGTTAACAGGGAAATCTATAAAATAAGTAGCTTTAGATTTAAGAATCACATTCTTTATTGACTTAATTGAAGCAACTTGTCCTTTCTTTTTCTTGCCCAAAATATTTGGCTTGTAAGTTTTTTCTTGTTGATTCTTAAATCCTTCAAGAGAATGAGCTTCAAAAGCATTATAATTTGTATTAACAGCTTTTGACTTTATGTATACTTTTTTATCTCGTCCTTTTATATAATGAGCAGCACTAGGGCGAATTCTTGTTTTTTTAACTTCATCAACAAGTGATAAATGATTAAAGTTTAATTCTTCATTCTTAGTAGTAGGCTCAACAATTACACGAACGGTTAAGCTACTTAATTCTTTATTTTCATAACGATAAGGTTGTAACCAAAGTGATTTATTTACCTTGGCCCATTCAACTTTAAATTTAAACTCGTCTTTATTTGTAATTGAAAAAGAGGAGCTTAAAAGAAGAATAAGAACTGAAAAGATCAGTGTTTTTTTCATCTTTTACTTAATTATTAGTAACGTTCTCAATAGCCATTCATTTATTAGAATGTATCCTAAGAACGCAAAAAGTAATAAGTAAATTGTTTAAGAATAATTTTAGCCGATTAAATTAGAGGTAGCCGGCACATAGTTTTCCTTCTAATAAAGTGAAAGCTTTTAGTATGTTTCAAGTCTTGATTCTAATTATTTTCTTTCTAATAAAGCCATATAAAACCCATCATAATTTGATGTAGAAGAAAGCACTTTATGATCGCTAATAAAGCTAAACTCATTATTAGATTTTAAGAAGTCCTCAACTTGATTTTGATTCTCAGATGGTAATACAGAACATGTTGCATATACCAATTTACCACCGGGCTTTACCATTCTTGAATAGCTTTGTAGTATTTCTTGTTGTGTTTTTTTAATATCATCTAAGAATTCTGGCTTCAACTTCCATTTAGAGTCGGGGTTCCTTCGTAAAACACCTAGGCCTGAGCATGGCGCATCAATTAAAACTCTATCGGCTTTCTCATAAAGTTTTTTAATCGGTTTAGTTGAGTCAATTACTTTAATTTCTATATTATGAACACCATTTCTTCGAGCCCTCACTTTTAATTTTTTAAGTTTACTTTCGTAGATGTCCATAGCAATAATTTGACCCTTATTTTGCATTAAAGATGCCAAATGCAATGTTTTTCCGCCTGCTCCCGCACAAGTATCTACGACTTTCATACCTGGTTGAACTTGTAAATAAGCCGCGACCAATTGAGACGAAGCATCTTGCACTTCGAATAGTCCATCTTTAAACGCTTGTGTTTTAAAAACGTTAGCTCGTTCAACTAGTTTTAGTGCATCAGGATGATTAGCTAACTGCTCGGTAATTATGTTTTCTGTTCTCAATTGCTTTTGCAATTGTGTCTTTGAAATTTTTAAAGTATTCGTACGTAAAATGACTTCTGCCTGTTTATTAAGAGCGGCAATTTCTTTTGTCCAGGCTTCCTCACCAAGTTCACTAACGCAAAGCTCATCAATCCAATCGGGAATAGACTCGCGAAATTTTCTAGTTTTTGATAGTTCATCAAAACGTCCTTTAATCCTTCTTGATGGTGTGGGTTCAATCTGATTCCAATCTGGTAATGGGATACCTTTTAAAACACACCATACTGAAAAAAGCCTCCATAAGTTTGGTCGGTCAAAGGGTTCTTTTACATTTGCTATTTCGGCATACAATCGTTTCCATCGAACAATTTCATAGATGGTTTCAGCAACAAACTTTCGATCTCTACTTCCCCAGCGTTTATCTCTTTTAAGTGCTTTTTCTACAGCTTTATCTGCATATACGCCTTCATTAAAAATATCGCGTAGGCTATCGATAACCGCAAAAACTAAATTTCTGTGTAGTCTCATTAAAATAGTTGTTTTTATTTGGAGAAATTGCCGAATAAAATGTTTGCAAAGGTAGCTATTTAAAACTTCTCAAACACACCTAAACCAAATAAAGCGAAGTCATACTTTACAGGATCATTGGCATCGAGCCTTCGAAGATTTAGATCTAACTCATTTAATGCTTTGGCATCGTTTTGCTTTCTTTTTAATAATCCTAATTTACGAGCCACATTCCCAGAATGTGTGTCCAGTGGACACGATAACTGAGAAGGTGATAGTGAATTCCAAATTCCAAAATCAACACCATTAGTATCTTTTCGTACCATCCAACGTAGAAACATATTGATCCGTTTAGCGGCCGATCCTTTTACCGGATCCGAAACATGTTTTGTAGTTCTTTCAGGATGCTCTAATTCAAAAAATACTTTTTTAAATACACTGATAGTTTCTTGCAAGGAACTTTTGGAATTCGCTCTAAATAAAGATTCGAGTCCATTATGATTTCTATAAATATTTTGAAGTGCTTTTATAAAATATTGTAAATCAACGCCATTAAAGGTTCGATGCACAAAAACCTCTAATTTCTCTAAATGATGTTCTTGATGATTTTCAATAAAATCATAAGGAGAGTTTCCTAAAAAGTCCATCATTTTTTGAGCATTATTAATGATCATTTTTCGATTACCCCAGGCAATGATCGAGGTAAGAAACGCCGAAATCTCTATATCTTCTTTTAAGGTAAATTGATGTGGTATTTGTATAGGGTCTGATTCAATAAACTTCGGATTATTATATAAAGCAGCTTTTTCATTAAGGAAGCTTTGTAGCTCATTAAAACTTAAATCCATCTACGTACTTTTGAGGTATATTCAAGGTATTTACCACCAAAGATGCTGGTTAATACTTTTTCTTCAGGTTTAATTTGAAATTCGGTTATATACCAAATATATGCAACTATAATTATAAGATTATAAAAATTACCCAATCTTATAAAAAATGCTACTAATACAAATAACATAGCGACGTACATTGGGTTTCTTGAATATTTGTATAGTCCTTTAACAACTAAATTAGAGGCTTTATTAGGGTTTAATGGATCTACTGTTGTCTTTGCCTTTTTAAATGAATACACGGCTAGTATACCTATAAAAACACCTATTATGCAGATGATCCAGCTGGATTCTTTTTGATAGCTAAATTCGAAATGCGTTACACTAGTAAGTTTCTTTAATAACCACATTAAGAATCCAAAAAATAAAACTTGAACGGCCGGTGGTATTTTTAGTTTCATCAATGAAAACTTTTATAGTTTTCAAATATAGATGTTCTTTAAACAAGAAAAAAGGCGATGTCTAAAGAGTACCCTAGATGTCATTTTTAAAACGAATGACACAATTTCAGACATCGCCAGTTAATTTATAATACGGAGCTGTTTATTTCAATATCGGCATCTGCCCAGGCTTTATCAAATTCTTTTTTAATTGCTTTTGCTTCTTCAGTTTTCCCTTGCAATTCTAAGCTATTATATAACCCGATTAAAGACCATCCATTTTGTCTTAATTTCGCTAGATCTTCTTTGTAGATGGCTTCAGCTTCAGCATACCTATTAGCTTTCAATAGAATGGCACCTAGATTTTGTCTAGTTGGAATATACCAAGCAGCTGGCTCTGTATAGGTTAATTGATCTTCATATTGAACTGCTTTTTTAAGATGTTTTATGGCATTTGTTAGATCCCCTTTTAAAGCAGATAACTCACCAGCTACTACTTCATAGGCAATATTCGCTGATCTTGATGAAGGATTATGCGCTGTAGCAACCAACTCTTCTAATTCTTGATCTTTTTTTAATTCGGCTAACGCATCTAATTCCTCTTGTGCTTCTTTGATATTATTTTTTCTAATGAAAGCAATTCCTCTTGCATAGTGCCAGATAAGATTAAGATGTTTAATGTCTGCATTCGGCTTTGGTACTGTTAAGATTTCATTCCATTTACCAAATCGTGTATATGCTAATAGTGGTGTTGAGGCAAAATCTTGAAGAAATGGTAACTCTTTTAACTCTCCTGTTGGAACCTTTTCAGCAGTTTTTTTTGCCGCATCTATGGCAATAGCGCTTGCTCCTAATAAACTAGCTGATGACCATAAGAAATGAATATTATGAGGGTAATAGGCTAGAGGATAGATACCTTGCGAATAGCATTGCGAAATATAATCTTCGTCCGCTAAAATAGCTTGTTGATTAACCTTCACTGCATCTTTATAGCGACCAATTCGAATATAAATATGTGAAGCCATATGTACTATATGGCCAGCACCAGGCATTAAAGCGCCAATTCTATCTGCACTATCTTCAGCAAGGTCAGGCATTGGAAGTTCGACCATATGTATATAATAATGATGTGCACCGGCATTATTTGGGTTACTATTAATTGCTTTTTCTAATGCATTTTTAGCTTGATCTATATAGGGAGAAGGATTACCGTCTTTATCCCAATAATTCCAAGGTGTGGTGTTCATAATTGCGGCAGCATATAATGTTAGTACATCATCATCTTGTGAGAATTTTTCAGCTACTTTAGCCATAGCTTTCATATAGTTCATGTTTAACTCAGCAATGTCTTTTGTAAGATCATCACTATATCTAGTTTGTAATGCTTCGATTAAGGCCTTTTCCTTTTCGGTAGCATTAGCCAATAAGTTTTTCGCTTTTTGAGCAGCTTCAAAAGCCTGTTTTTTACGATTATCATCGGGTAGTGGGTCATTGATATTTGGTCCTAAAGCATATGCCTGCCCCCAAAAAGTCATAGCAGCATTTGGATCTAATCTTGACGCTTCCAAAAATGAACGATGTGCTTCTGCATGATTAAAAGCATAGGTTAAGTTTAACCCTTGATCGAAAAAACGTTGTGCCATTTTGTTTTGAGTACTAATTGCTACACTGTGACTTCCTAAGTTTTCAAAAAGTGGAGAGATTTGTCTTGTAGTGTCAACATTCTCTAATAAGAACTTTGCAGGAGTACATTTTATAAAATTCATTGCAATCTTCTCATCTTTAATACTTTCCTTCTTTAGTGATGGGATAAAAGTGAACATAGTAAGTAGTACTACAACTGCGATCATCAATACGGATACTAATTTAGTTTTCATCTGTTTAGATTTTAAGGTTTAAATTGGTTAGGTGAGTTTCTCTATAACATCAATGTGAAAATCAATCTTAATGTTTTGAACTCATTTCGCAACCGATAATTTCTATTATTTTGAATATAGCTGTCTTAAAACAGCTTAGTACGCAGTTAATTAGGGTAGGGACTTCAAATTTACAAAAACCTAAACTCAGTTGACGACATTTTTTACCAATAGCATCATTTATTGTATTATACAACTGTTTTTGTGTGTAATTGAATTAAACTCCAATAGTAATTAGACAGAAAATAAGTTTGAACGGTTTTTAGACGCTAGTTTTGAATAATAAAAGGTTGATGTGTCTTTTCTAAACATCTTTGATTTACCTTGTTCTTATCGTTATTCATCATTGGTGCGATATTATCAATTGATTTCAACGAATTTATTTTAGGGGTAGTTTTTTTAACAGTTAAGGTGCAAGTTAATTTCTGTCTATTAGGAGCTTGTTTGGCACCGCCAGCTATATCATAAAACGGAAAGATTAAAACGAATGGGACTAAAATAAATAGTAAGGTTAAAGAGATGGTTAACTTTAAATTTAATTTCATATTTCAGTTTTTTCTAAAAAGAGATATAACCAGAACGATGAATACTCAAGTATATTTAGATTTTAAAAGTAAGTATAGTTTCTTGCTAAAGTTCCCAAAGTAATGTTAAAGATTTGTGAGTATTTTATTAAAGTTATTTATATACCAAATTAGTATCTTCGTTTTTATTTAAAACTTACGTTACAATTGATAGATCTGCATACTTCTATTGACTATCTAAAAGGTGTTGGACCAACTAGAGCTGATCTTTTAAGAAAAGAGCTAGGAATACGAACTTTGGCAGATCTTGCCAATTTTTTTCCTAACCGATACATTGACAGAACGCAATTCTTAAAGATTAATCAGCTGCAACAAAATTCAACAGAAGTGCAGGTAATTGGAAAGATTACTCACTTAAAAACGATTAAACAAAAGCGAGGCAGTCGTTTGGTAGCTACTTTCGTTGATAGTACCGGTGTAATGGAATTAATTTGGTTTCGCGGAACAAAGTGGATCAAAGATAATTTAAAAGTGGATGAACCGTATGTGGCTTTTGGCCGTGTAAATTGGTTTAATGGTATGTTTAACATGCCGCATCCTGAGCTTGATTTAATTCAAGATTATAAAAAAAGCCTACAGACAGCCATGCAGCCTGTGTACCCATCAACAGAAAACCTTTCAAATAAAGGAGTTACAAATAGAGTGGTGGTAAAGATGATGCAGAATTTATTTGAGATCACAGGTAAAAATTTCATAGAAACATTATCAGATAATATCTGCAAGCAGTTACAATTAATTCCAAAAGGGGATGCGCTATTTAATTTGCATTTTCCACAAAATCAAGAGCTACTAACCAAAGCTCAGCAACGATTAAAATTTGAAGAATTATTTTTTATTCAACTGCAATTACTTCGTAAAAAACTCATTCATAAGTCAAAGATCAAAGGATTTGTTTTTGATAAGGTGGGCACGTATTTTAATAAGTTTTATACAGAACATTTACCATTTGAACTTACAAGTGCTCAAAAACGTGTTATTAAAGAAGTTCGTAGAGATTTGGGTTCTGGAGCGCAAATGAACCGTTTGTTGCAGGGAGATGTTGGCTCTGGAAAAACGATCGTAGCTTTGCTATGTATACTACTTGCATTAGATAATGGTTTTCAATCAGCTTTGATGGCTCCAACCGAAATTTTAGCTACACAACACTTTAATGCAATTATAGAACTCTTAGAAGAAATGGAGCTTAATGTGGCGCTTTTAACAGGATCTTCTAAGATGAGTGAAAGAAGAGTTATTCATGAGCAATTAGAAAGTGGAGAATTGCACATTATAATAGGAACACATGCATTGCTAGAAGACAAGGTAAAGTTTAAAAACCTAGGACTGGCAATCATTGATGAACAACATCGTTTCGGTGTTACTCAAAGAGCAAAAATGTGGATGAAGAATCAATTGCCACCACATATTTTGGTAATGACAGCAACTCCGATACCACGAACTTTAGCTATGAGTGTTTATGGTGATTTAGATATTTCTGTTATTGATGAATTACCTCCTGGAAGGAAAGAAGTCAAAACGGCACATCGTTACGACAGTAATCGTCTAAGTGTTTTCAAGTTCTTAAAAGAAGAAATTGCTAAGGGAAGACAAGTGTATGTCGTTTATCCGTTAATACAAGAATCTCAAAAATTAGACTTTAAAGATTTAATGGATGGATACGAAAGCATTACCAGAGAATTTCCAAAACCGGCCTATCAAATTAGTATTGTGCATGGTAAAATGAAATCTGATGATAAAGAATATGAGATGCAGCGTTTTCTAAAAGGCGAAACCCAAATTATGGTGGCCACCACCGTAATTGAAGTTGGAGTTAATATCCCTAATGCATCGGTAATGGTTATAGAAAGTGCTGAACGTTTCGGTTTGTCACAATTGCATCAGCTTCGAGGAAGAGTTGGTCGAGGGGCCGAACAAAGCTATTGTATTTTAATGACTAGTTTTAAGCTTACCAATGATGCTAAAACACGATTGGAAACAATGGTGAGAACGAGCGATGGTTTCGAAATTGCTGAAGCCGATCTTAAGCTAAGAGGGCCAGGTGATTTAATGGGAACTCAACAAAGCGGTATTCTAAATTTGCGCATCGCAGATGTAGTTAAAGATTCAAACATTCTACAAAAAGCAAGGAAGGTGGCGATAAGTGTTTTAAAAGAAGATCCAAATCTTGAAAAGCCCGAAAACAAAAAAATTAATATGGTGTATCAGGAGATTACAAGAAATAGAGCAATTTGGGCAAATATTAGCTAAAAAAAGCTGAGTATCTACTACTCAGCTTTTTAATCATTTACTTTTCTAAATCTTTAAGAAAGTCTTTTACAACTTCCCAATGTTGAGTGGTACCTCCTTTTACTCGCTCATTTACGAGCATAGACGATCCATGAACACCATTTTCGGCAATATAAGTTTGGTGGCCTAAGCTTTTTGCTAATTCAAATTGTTTTTTTGAATTTTCAGATTGCATTTCACTAGTTGGCCGTAGCATTAGCAATGGCACTTTCAAGTCTGTAAAATATTCATCTGGTTGACATTCTTTCATTGGTTTTCCAGAAGCAGGTGAGAACGCCAAAACCCCTTTAACTTGGCTACTATGCTCTTTAGCAAGTTTAATAGATAGTGTGGCACTATAACTACTTCCCCATATTATTTTATCACCTGTAAATCCAGAATCGATTACAAATTTAAGAGCCGCTTCCAAATCGGGATAAGCATCACAATAGGTATAGCCGTTAAATGAAAAATTCTTGTATGCTATGTTCGAAACTGTTTTATTATAATGCCCAAAAAGCTGACCTCCCAATCGTTGATCAATACTTAATATGTTGTATCCAAGATCGGTAAGCTTTGGAATTATGGAGGTGTATTCTCCTTTGGCATTGGCTCCACCTTGATGAAATAATATGATGATACTCGACGATTTATCATGTTTGAATAAATCGCCAAATATCTGTATGCTATCTTGTGTGTAAAACTGCACTTCTTCAAACTTGTTTTTAGGAGTTGACACACTCAAATCTTCTTGTTTGGAAGACGCTTCCTTGCAAGAAACCAAACTGAAAAAGGCTAGTATTACAATGATTAATTTTTTCATAATTAATCTTTAGTTAATATCTTCTCCTTTTTTAAGCTTATCAATATTAGCTTGTACTCTGTCTTTATTTGCTTGAGCAGGTGCCAATTTTAATGCTTTGTCTAAATATTTTAAAGCTGTTTTATAATCACCTTTTGCAGAATATGCTCTAGCCAAACCGTAATTTACAGGCCAAGTATTTTTGTTGTTAGCTGCATTCCATTTAAATACCTCTAATGCTTTATCTTTTAATCCTAAGCCAATTAAAGTACGTCCATAACCATGAACTTGAAACACGGTACCGTCTTTTAACGATTCATTCATTAATTTAAGCCCTTCATCTTGTTTTCCCATTTTATTCAAGATGTTCGCTTTTATTTGAGCGTTAGCAAACGTTTTTTGACTGAAGAATTGACCTTGTCTTGCGGCATCTACCCATGTTAACGCCTGTTCTAAATCTCCACCATTATTAGCGGCCCAGTTCGCTGCTTGCTCCCAGTTGGTTCTTGTAAATCCTTTTTGACCTTTTAATACATTCTTTAGATCAGTCATTACAATATCTGCAACAGGTACTTCAATCTTAAATGGTATTTGCTTTTTCTCCCAGACAAGAGCAGCTGTTGTTGAAGTTGGTTGAATATCTACAAATTCAAATGTTAGAAATTCTCTATGTGGTACTTCTTCTGTTTTAACAGTTACTTTTGCTACATCATTAGCTGGATCGTAAAAGAAACTTCCCCAAGCCGAATGATCTTTAGATAAAATTATATCGGCGTCACCATTTTCTTTAACTACCATATGAAGTCCATATTTGCCAGCTTTTACAGGTACTCCTTCAAGAGTAACGTCATCAGTAAATTTAATAATGGTGTTTTCGTTAGCACCTGCACGCCATGGTGATTCTTTAGCAGTTCCAAAACCTAGATTATTCATTCCATAAGGAACTAGTTTCCCCCAAATTTCACGTTTGTTTACACGTGGTCTTGAATAGTTAATGTAGATATCTGTAGTACCTACTCGTTGTTTAACGGTTCCTTGTTGACTTCCTCTAGGCGTATTTAATTGTGCCTCAGCAGAGGTTCCCAAAATCAAAAAAAGGGTAAGCACAAGTGTGGATAAAAGATTTTTTGTAATAGACTGTTTCATAATAGTTTGGTTTATGTTAATAATTAATTAGTAAAAATGGAAGAAAGTGGTTTTGGTTGTAAGCCTTGAAATTACCCATAACCTTATCTTTTGCTAGTTATAGCTTTGTTAAAGTTTTTTTTAAAGTGTTAAAAAGTCTAAGAATTCTATTCAATTGATATCGATATTTTACATAACTACAAAGAAATCATATAACTAAAATTATCATGAGTACAAGAAATAAGAGGCGAAAGCCCCGGCTCTCATGGATTTTTTCTTGATTAAAATTATAAAGATGTCAAAATAAGCTACCTGTAGATTATCATATTGCATTAAAGATAATTTTACATACCTATTTTTTAACATTCTATAAAAAAATGAGACAAGCTTGGATGAGTTGTTATGTTTTTTAACTTTACCGCTCCTAATTTTATAGAATGAAATTTATAGTTGATAGTGGGTCTACGAAATGTGATTGGATAGCAGTAGATGAAAACGGAATTCAATTATTTGAAAAAGTGCGGACAAAAGGGTTAAATCCTGCAATTTTGAGCTCTGATGAATTGTTGGGCAGAATGAAAGAGAATGAGGTATTAAGCCTGCACAAGAGTAATGTTGAAGAACTATATTTTTACGGTGCTGGATGTGGAACCGAAGGCCCAAGGATAGCTTTAAAACAAGTACTCGAAAGTTATTTTGAAAATGCTAGAGTAGTTGTTGAAGAAGATACTTTGGCTGCGGTATATGCGACTATCGAAAATAATGAAGCTGCAATTGTATGTATTATGGGTACAGGGTCTAATTGCACTTATTTTGATGGAGCTAAAGCTCACCATAAAGTAGCTCCTTTAGGTTACACCATTATGGATGATGCTAGCGGAAATTACTTTGGCAAAGAATTAATTCGTGATTATTATTATAATCATATGCCAGAAGAACTTAAAGTTTCGTTCGCCGAAAAATATAATGTAGAAGCAGATTTTATTAAATATAATCTATACAAGCAACCTAACCCTAATGCTTATTTAGCTTCATTTGCAGAATTTATGTTCTTAAATAAAGAAAGCGATTATATAAAAAATTTAATTAAGGTTGGTTTCAAACGTTTTACCCATAATATGATTTATCAATATAAAGATATTCTTGATGAGGTACCCGTTCATTTTGCGGGCTCTATCGCTTTCCTTTCACAAGATGAAATCAAAGAGGTGGCAGATGAAATGGGTTTTAGAGTAGGTAATTTTGTAAAACGCCCTATTGATGGATTGGTAAAATACCATACGCAACAGTACAAGGTTTAAATTGAGGCATACCCATTACCTCAGAATGGTGAAAATTGAACTCAACTAATAAATTAGCAGCAGAAGCTATTTGATAGCAATCATCGAAATTTCTACGTTCACATTTTTAGGCAAACACGCTACCTGTACTGTTTCTCTCGCTGGAGCCGTCTCATTATTAAAATATGATCCATAAACTTCGTTTATTGCAGAAAAGTCATTCATGTCTGCTATAAAAATAGAAGTTTTAACAACATCTTGAAAAGACATGTTTGCTTCATTCAAAACGGCTTTCATATTTTCCATCACCTGCTTAGTTTCTGTTCTGATGTCATCTACTATAAGCATTCCATTTTCTGGATTTAAGGCTATTTGCCCTGAAGTATAGAGTGTATTGCCGCTTAAAACTGCTTGGTTATAAGGGCCAATAGGTGAAGGTGCTTTGCTAGTATTGATTATTTTTTTCATTTTATTTAATCTTTTATCAATTGTGTATTTAGAATAATCTACGGTCAGGTACTTTACGTTGATCGTATTTAAGATCACTTAAAACAGATGCTTTTACCCCAATAAAGAAATAGTAAGTAGTATTTCTACCAAAAGGAATCCAATTAAAGCTCATCCGCCAACTGTCAAGATCACGTTCAAAGTTTAAGCTGGTTGGTGTTATACCTTTGTTTTTAAAATCATAACCAGAGGAAATACCTACATTCCATTTTGGAGATAATTCTACACTACCCGAAAATTGTAATGAGTTTGTTGAAACTTCATTTTGTCGTCTGCTATTTGAATAACCAAACGTATGTCTAAAACTTAAATTCCAAGGTATGCTTGCTTGGTAGAGTTTGGTTGTTTCAGTTTCTTCTTTTTCAGAATTTTTATCTTCAAATTTACTATTTCTAGTGGTTAGGTTACCACCCAATAAATCTTTTGAATCTGGACTTTGACCTTGAGGTGATTCTCCCTGTTTCGATTTCTCATTCTTTTTGCCGAGTTCTTCACTAGAAATTGAATAACTGGTAGAAATACTTGCACTCGTTAGTCTGAATAAACTTCCACCATTATTAATATTAAATGTATTAATACGTGTTCCGTTAGCATTTAAAGCATAAGGGTCTAAGCTAGCGCTCATGGTAAGGTTAAGCTTATTATTAAAAAAACTTGTATTGGCGCTGGCCCTTACTGGGCTCCATTTTAAAGAATCAGCGGCTACATTATAGCTAGTAGAGAAGTTTAGACTATTTAAAAGTGTAATCTTTTTAGCTTCGGTTTCAGTTGAGTCTTTAGACATAATTTTAGCTTCAAATACATTGTTTAATGAGATACCAATGCTACTTGAAACACCCCTGCTTGGTTGTCCAAAAATACCACCTTCAAAACGGGTGTATTCTAATAGATCATCTTCATCTTCGCTTTGTTGAACTTCATCGTAAAAATTACTAAAATCCGGGCGATAATTAAATGAGATGGAGGGGCGGAATGTATGACGAATGGCTTTAAGTCGTCCTTTCTTAAAGTTAAACGTTCCATAAATATTTGTTGAAGCCGAAACACCCATCGAATATTCTCTAAAAGCATCAAAACCATTAATAGTGTCGGTTACCACTTGATTACCCTCGGGTAACGTTTCATCAAAAGTTCTATCAATAGTTTTTAGATACCATACTTCATTATAGTTTGCACTTGGTGAAATGGTAATATAATTTAGTGCTTTTATATTAGTACTTGCCGATACTGTTTGACGAGCTCCGCTTCTAGCATTTTTAAACATGTCAGACTTAAAAAAATCTTCATCGTTAGTAGAAATACGATTTTGAAGATCTAGATTATAGGTAACACCAATATTTTGAATGGCATTTTTCTTAGTACCTGTTTTTGGTGCAAACGGATAGATACGATCCATGCTCAATTGTAACGAAGGCAAATTCATGTCTATTTGCTCTGTATTTGTATTTTGAGTATGCGTAAGCGACATGTTCATATTAAACGGAGTGCCAACAAATTTTTTATAATAAGAGATAGACGAGCTGAAGGTATTGGTTACATTTTGAGATTGATTGATCTCGTTCAATGATTCTCTAAAATATTGACTGCTTCCCAAATTTACTGAAGCTGAAAAACGTGAATTGGGATTAGAAAGCGCATCTTGACTATGTGTCCAACGCAAGTAAAAATTATTCGTTTTTCCAAAATTTGGGAAACCACGTTGTCCAGAAATTAAATTTTCAAAACGTAAACTAAAATTACCGTTAAACTTATAACGTAGGGCATAACTTGATTCTAAACGTAATCCCCAACTACCATTCGTATATACGTCACCTAACACAGCAAGGTCAATATAATCACTAATAGCAAAATAATAACCTCCGTTTTGCAGAAAGAACCCCTGATCATTATTCTCTCCCCAAGTTGGTAAAATAATCCCTGATTCAGCTCTCTCTTTACTTAATGGGGCATAAAAGAAGGGTAAAATTGCCGGTGTTGGTACTTCGGCAAGATATAACTGAGATAATCCTCCAACTACCTTTTTACCCGGTACAACTTTAATATTATTAGTTGCGATATGATAATCTGGCCGTTCTTTTCTAGAGGTGGTAAATCGAGCTTTGTTAATGTAAAGTGTAGAATCGTTTTCGCGCTTCGTAATTTCACCTGTTATAATTACACCCGTTTGCTCGGTCTTAGTATTATAAATAACGGCCTTTTCATTTTTAAAATTATAGATAAGCGAGTCTTGTTCAGATTCTTGACTACCTTGCTTGAATATAGGTTTTTGAACATAATTACCTGTACTATCAATAATTCCTTTGGCATAGGCCAAATTCTTACTATAATCTATTATAATTATCCCTGCCTGCAGTTCAATATCTTGATATAATACTTGTGCATTATTATACAATGTTGCGCGCCTATTGATAAAGTCATTTGAGATATAATCGTCAGATTTTTTCTTTATAATATCTTCGAGAAATTCCTTAGGAGTTTTTAGAGTATCAGTTTTTATAGAATCAGTGGCCTTTACAATGAGCCTGTTTTCTAGATTTATAGTGTCAAGTTGCTTGGTATTGACAGAATCTTTTTTGTTAATCTCCTGTGAATAAATTACCTGAACCATACTGCTAAAAACAAGTAAAACTAAAAGTATGTACCTTAAATTTGTGTGCAACGCGATTAATACTATTTTTGTGTTCGTTTAAAAACGGCTCAGTTTTTGAGTTTACAAACTTACATATATTTTTTATGTACGATTGCTTAAAATGAAGTTAAAAAAGGGAAGCTTTTATTTTTCTTTTAAATCATAATTTAGATTGATGAAAAAGATATTTATAATTTTAATTGTAGTAGGCTTATTAATACTACCAACAGAGATTTTTGCGCAAGATAAGTTTAAAGTGGTGCTTGATGCGGGGCATGGAGGAGCTGATCCTGGTAATTTAGGTGCGCCAAAAACTAAATATCGTGAAAAGGATATTGTCTTGAAAATTGCACTAGAGGTTGGAAAACTCTTAAAGAAAGACAAATCTATTGAAGTGATTTATACACGGAAAGATGACACTTTTATTGGCCTTAGAGAGAGAGGTGAGGTAGCGCATAAATCGGATGCCAATATTTTTGTTTCAATCCATTGTGACGCGTTTACAAGTTCACATGCTTATGGCGCAGGCACATTTGTTTTGGGACAACGTGGGAACGAAGGTAATTTTAGAATAGCTCAAAAAGAAAACTCAGCCATTTTTTTAGAAGATAATTATGAAGAAAAGTATGGAGGCTTTGATCCGAACTCACCAGAGTCTACCATTGGGATAACAATGATGCAGGAAGAATTCTTGGATGAGAGTTTACTTATTGCAAGCTTAATTCAAGAACAATTTGTCGAATCCTTAAAGCGTAAGAACAGGTTAGTTAAGCAAGACAATTTTCAAGTGCTTAGAGAAACATTTATGCCAAGCGTTCTAGTAGAGACCGGGTTTTTAACGAATCCAAAAGAGGGTGCATATCTCAACTCTCTAAAAGGCCAAAGGGAAATAGCCAAAGCTATTTATAATGGCATAATTGCTTATAAAAAACAATTTGACGCAAACACCGTGGTTGATGTCAAACCTGAACCCAAAAAGCCTATTAAAAAGAAAGATAAACCGCGGGTGTTTAAAGGAGTTGATTTTAAAGTGCAAATTGCTTCTAGCACAAAAAGAGTGAGTACAGAATCATATAACTTTAAAGGTCTTAAAGGGATAGAACGTATCAGAATTGGAGCTCACCATAAATATTACTATGGAAAGACGTCAGATTATACAAAAGCTAAGCAATTACAAAAAGAAGCAAAGAATAAAGGTTATAATTCAGCTTTCTTAGTTGCTTTTAAGTCTGGAAAGAAAATTTCTGTAAGAGAAGTTTTGAAAACAGAACAAAAATAAATCACAGCTTTCTACTGCCAAAAATAATTAGTAATATTGCTTGACTAAAAAGCAATCTATTGAAAATTTCAAGTGAATTAAAAACTGGCCTTATTGCATTGATAGCAATGGCTATGTTTATATGGGGATTTAGCTACTTAAAAGGAGAGAAGTTATTTGAAAATTCTCGCCATTTTTATGCTGAATATGATAATGTTCAAGGCTTGGAATCTTCAGGTTCGGTAACCATTAACGGTCTTAAAATTGGTAAAGTAGATAAAATATACTTTCATCCTAAAAAAGTTGGTAAGCTTGTTGTTAAATTTTCAATAGATAATCCTGTTAAATTTTCAAAGAATAGCACAGCCGAAATTTATAGTCCAGATTTTATTAGCGGAAAGTCGATCAAAATAATTCCTTCAATGGATAATGGATCGATAGCCAAAGCAGGAGATTCCCTACGAGGAAATATTGAAACAGGTATTTTAGGAACAATTAATGATCAGATTGCACCATTACAATCAAAAATTGAAAGTTTTTTAACAAGCGCCGATGCAGTCTTTAAAGAATTCAAACCTATTTTAGAAGATGGCGGAGATTTAAAAAAATCACTTGAAAATCTTAACTATACATTGGCAACTTTCAAGAATGCTTCAAGATCACTAGATAAAATGTTAGCAGATAATGGACGAATAGATTCTATTACAAGAAATGCGCAATCTACATTTGCAAACCTTTCTGATCTTACAGATTCATTAAATAATGCAAACCTTAAAACTACTGTGAAACAGTTGGAAACAACCGTTGCGAACTTCAACGCTATCTTAGCAAAGGTTGATAGTGGAGAAGGGTCATTAGGCAAACTCTTAAAGGATGAAGGCCTCTATCAAAATTTAGAAGGAGCTACCAAAGAAATGGAAGAATTACTACGTGAGTTTAAATTAAACCCGAAACGTTTCGTTCATTTTTCGTTATTTGGTAAAAGACCAAAACCATATCAATCTCAAGAAGATCAGCAGGTAGAAGAAAAGTAATGGCTTTCATTAAAACGATATTATATAAAGATGCTGTTGGTACTTTAAAACGTTTATATAATAGAGTGAAGGGCCCAAATGGTTCTATTGATAATATTCTCTTGGTACATAGCTTAAGGCCTCATACTTTATCTGGCCACATGAGTTTGTACAAAAATGTACTTCATAATAGTAATAATACTTTACCTAAATGGTTTTTAGAAACCATTGGAATATATGTTAGTATTCTTAATAACTGTGATTATTGTGTAGAACACCATTATCAAGGAATGAAGAGGCTACTTAAAGACGATGAGAAATCAACAATTATTAAGAAAAAGTTAATAACTAATTCTTATGAGTCTATCTTCAATAAAGATTATTATTTAGTTTTACGCTATGCTGAAAAGCTAACCTTAGAGCCTCAAAATATTACCGAAAATATGGTCGAAGGGTTAAGAGTTGAAGGGATAGATGATGGACAAATTCTAGAGGTGAACCAAGTAGTAAGTTATTTTAACTACGCTAATAGAACGGTTTTAGGCTTGGGTGTAAATACAAAAGGTGATATTTTAGGATTATCGCCAAATGACAGTGATGACGAATCAAATTGGAATCACGATTAATTAAGTTTAAAAATTAAATGCAATACTTACCAAACATACTTTTTGCAATTATACTGATTGTAGGCATCGGATTTTTTGCAAAAAATATCAAAAAGCTAGCTCGTAACATCAAATTAGGGAAAGATGTTGATCGGTCAGATAATTCATCAGAGCGATGGAAAAATATGATCAATATAGCTATGGGGCAATCTAAAATGGTTCGAAGACCAATTGCTGGCTTACTACATATAATAGTTTACTTAGGTTTTATTATTATAAATATTGAAGTTCTTGAGATTATTATAGATGGATTGTTTGGAACGCATCGTGTTTTATCTTTCTTAGGAGGATTTTATAGTTTTTTGATTGGATCTTTTGAAGTACTGGCACTGTTAGTATTGATATCTGTTATAGCATTTTGGATTCGAAGAATGATTCTTCGAATACCTCGTTTTTGGAATAAAGAGATGAAAGGATTTCCTAAAAACGATGCACTTTACATCTTGTATTTTGAGATGGTTTTAATGATATTATTTCTAGTAATGAATGCTACTGATGTATCTTTTCAAGAAGCTGGTTCTGGTAATGTAATAAGCCAATTTATGGCACCATGGTTTAGTAGTTTAAGTATGGAAACATTACATATTGTTGAGCGTGCTGCATGGTGGTTACATATCGTTGGAATTCTTACATTCTTAAACTACCTCTATTATTCTAAGCATCTACATATTTTATTAGCATTCCCTAATACGTATTATGCAAACTTAAAACCTAAGGGACAGCTTGATAATTTGCAATCTGTGACTAATGAAGTTAAGATGATGTTAGACCCTAATGCTGATCCTTTTGCCGCTCCTGCCGAAACTGATGCTGAAGAGGTGCCTGAGAAATTTGGTGCAGAAGATGTTACCGATTTAAATTGGGTACAATTATTAAATGCTTACACATGTACAGAATGTGGCCGTTGTACATCATCATGTCCAGCGAATTTAACAGGTAAAGAGTTGTCTCCAAGAGCCATTATGATGAAAACAAGAGATCGTCTTGAAGAAGTAGGAAGAAATATTGACACTAATGGAGGTGAATTCAAAGATGATGGAAAAAAATTACTAAATGATTACATAACACCCGAAGAATTATGGGCTTGTACTACTTGTAATGCTTGTGTAGAAGAATGCCCTGTTAATATTGATCCATTATCTATTATCATGGATATGAGAAGATTTTTAGTGATGGAGCAATCGGCAGCGCCGCAAGAATTGAATATGATGATGACGAATATTGAGAATAATGGAGCACCATGGCAATACAATCAATTAGATAGATTAAACTGGAAAGATGAAGAATAAATTTAATAAACAATTAGAAGAGTTAAGAGATCAAGAAGGCAAACTAATTAGCCCTTCTTTGCCCGAAGGAGTTAAGAATTACCTTATAGATATAGACGGAACTATTTGCGATGATATTCCAAATGAAGAACCAGAACGTATGTTAACTGCAGAGGTCTATCCTGATGCGCTAAAAACGATTAATGAGTGGTATGAAAAGGGTCATGTAATATGCTTTTTCACATCACGAACAGAAGAACATAGAACGTATACAGAGATATGGCTAAGAGATAACGGATTTAAATATCATAGCCTATTAATGGGGAAACCTCGCGGAGGCAATTATCATTGGATTGATAATCACTTAGTTAAGGCAACTCGTTACAGAGGAAAATTTACCGATCTTGTAAGAAAAGAAGTTACCATCGAAGTTTTTGATGATGGTAAACATGAATAAAAAAAATTATTATCTTTTATAACTAATTAAACTAGAATGAACGTACCTACAATGGCAGATTTAGGAGCTCAAGGAAAACAACCTGAAGTATTATTTTGGGTTGGTTCAGCAGGGAGCTATGATGATAGAGCCAAAAAAATAACAAAGGCTTTTGTGAAAGTATTGCACAAAGCTAATGTTGATTTTGCAGTTTTAGGTACAGAAGAAAGCTCTACAGGTGATGCAGCGAAAAGAGCTGGTAATGAATTTTTATTTCAGATGCAAGCCATGACAAATATTGAAATTTTAAATGCATATGAAATAAAAAAGATTGTTACCTGCGACCCTCATTCGTTTAATACTTTAAAAAATGAATACCCTGGTTTGGGAGGTGTATATGAAGTATATCACCATACACAATACATAAAAATGCTTATTGAAAGTGGTAGATTAGCTTTAGACTCAAACAAATTACAGGGTAAAAGAGTGACATTTCATGACCCTTGTTATTTAGGTAGAGCTAATGAAGAATATGAATCGCCTCGAGATTTAATAAGAAGGCTAGGAGTTAATTATATTGAGATGGGACGCAGCAAATCAAATGCGCTTTGTTGTGGTGCAGGTGGCGCTCAAATGTTCAAAGAACCAGAAAAGGGAAATAAAGATATAAACGTATTGCGCACAGAAGATGCGTTGAAAACAAACCCAAATATTATTGCTACAGGATGTCCTTATTGTAATACAATGATGACAGATGGTATTAAGAATAAAGAAAAAGAAAATGAAATAGAAGTTTTAGATATTGTTGAGCTCATTGCTAATGCTCAAGATTTATAAATAAATATCAAACCTAAACTATGCCATATATTAAAGACAAGAACTTAGTAAACATCTACGAAGAAGTAGACAAGGCTAACCAAACTATTAGTAAGCTTTCAGATCTTTTAAAAGAACAAGAAGAGAACAATTCTATTCTAAAAAAGCACCGAGCGATGTTAGGAATCTTTGGTTTGTTATTGCTAATTTTATTTTTATGGTCTTTTTTAAGTAAAGATGATGAAAAGAAAGCCCTAGATAAACATTTAGAAAAGAATAACCTAGCGGTAATAGATGCTGACAGTTTACAAGTTTTAAAAGATGCATTACTTATTGAAGACGATGGCGATTTTGTTGGAGGAGAAGATGGCGAGAATTTAGGTTTATCTGGTGAAACTATCGTTTATAGCGTTCAAATAGGAGCTTTTAATAATTTTAAGGCAAAATTATTTTCAGATGATTTGGCACACATGAAAGAATTTCAAGAAGGAGGCCTCAACAAGTATGCTATTGGTAACTATATTACTTATGCTGAAGCAAGACAATTAAAAGAAGACTTACGTAAATTAGGCTTTAAAGATTGTTTTGTTATTGCACAATCATATGGTGAGCCTGTTGATATTAAAGAAGCTTTGCAACTAAGTGAAGAAACGCAGTATTTAAAGTAGCCGTATGATTAAAGCTTTTATAAAAGCTGCACGTTTACGCACCTTACCACTATCTATTTCCGGGATTATTGTTGGATCGGCTTTGGCTTTTGCCGAAGGTAAAACCGATTGGAAAATATTTGTACTTGCCTTACTTACAACTACTGGTTTTCAAGTGCTTTCAAATTTTGCCAACGATTATGGAGATGGGGTAAAAGGAACCGATAATGATGATAGAATTGGCCCAAAACGAGCTCTACAAAGTGGAGAAATTTCTCCAAAACAAATGATGAAGGCCATAAAAGCTACCGCCATGCTTACTTTTTTAGTAGCGTTGTTATTAATCTATATTGCATTCGGATTTAAAGAGTATAACAATTATTTCTTTTTGTTTTTGATCTTTGGAATTGCAAGTATTGCTGCTGCTATAAAATATACAATGGGTAAAAAAGCGTATGGTTATAGTGGTTTTGGAGATGTCTTTGTTTTCTTATTCTTTGGTTGGTTAAGCGTAGTTGGAAGTTATTTCCTGTACACCAAGCAATTAGACTTCACCATATTTTTGCCTGCTACATCGGTTGGAATGCTGAGTGTTGGTGTTTTAAATCTTAATAATATGCGCGATCGAATATCTGATGAAAAAGCTGGTAAAAAAACATTGGTGGTAAAAATAGGTGAAGAGTTTGCAAAGTATTATCATTACTATTTATTAATAGCAGCTTTCTTATTAACATTACTTTACACTACATTTCATTATAAAAGTATTAAGCAATTTTTGTTTGTTATTGCTTTTATACCAATTGCATTACATTTATATACAGTTTATAAGAATGATAATGCTAAAATGCTCGACCCAGAGCTGAAAAAGTTAGCACTGAGCACTTTTCTATTTGCAATACTCTTTGCATTAGGTGTTATTTTATAGATCATTTTTTTAACTTTATGATCCAATTTTAGTAAGATCATGAAAATCTCCTATCTAGGGCATGCCACACTAGCGATAGAAATTGCTGATAAAAACTTAATTATTGACCCCTTTATTTCTGGTAATGAGTTAGCAAAACATATTGACATAGATTCGCTTAAGGCTGATTATATTTTAATTACCCATGCACATCAAGACCATATTTTAGATGTTGAAAAAATAGTTAAAAATACAGGAGCCAAGGTTATTTCTAATTATGAAATCGTAACATACTTCTCAGATAAAGCTATTGAAGGCCATCCAATGAACCATGGAGGTTCTTGGCAATTTGATTTTGGTAAAGTTACCTATACAAATGCCATTCACACAAGCTCGTTTCCAGATGGAACCTATGGAGGACAACCCGGCGGATTTATCCTTGAAACCAATGAAGGTAATGTTTATATTGCTGGTGATACAGCGTTGACATACGATATGAAATTGATTCCGCTTAAAGCAAAAATTGATTTAGCAATTCTACCTATTGGAGATAATTTTACCATGGGTATAGATGATGCTGTTATCGCTTCAGATTTTATTGAATGCAATAAAGTATTAGGTTATCATTATGATACTTTTGGGTATATCAAGATCAATCATATTGAGGCTAAATCAAAGTTTTCAGTAAAAAATAAAGAACTTATCTTATTAGAGATAGGGAATAGTTTAACTATTTAAATTCAAAAATATGAATACACTACTTTACATTTTAATTGGATTAATAGCGCTAATCATAATATTAGCTATTATCGCTCCAAAAGGTTACGAGGTAAGCAGAAATGTTGTTATAAATAAACCTGTTGCTGATGTATATAATTATTTGAAATACTTAAAAAATCAAGATGATTGGAGCCCATGGCAAGAGAGAGATCCTGATATGAAAAAAACATTCACTGGAAATGATGGCGAAATTGGATTTATTTCTGCCTGGGAAAGTGACCATAAGCAAGTAGGGCATGGAGAACAAGAAATAGTTGGTTTAAAAGAAAACGAGGAAATCACTACACAGCTTCGTTTTTTAAAGCCTTTTAAATCAGAATCTAATGCTTATATCCGCACAGATGAATCAAATGGAGGCACACAAGTAACTTGGGGTTTTTCTGGTACTAACAAATTTCCAATGAGCATTATGATGTTGTTTATGAATATGGACAAGGCAGTTGGTGCAGATTTTGAACAAGGATTAGCAAAGTTAAAATCAGTTTTAGAAAAATAGAAGCTATGGAAAGAAATATGGTTGGTTGGTTTGAAGTGCCTGTCACAGATATGAGCAGGGCCGTTCGGTTCTATAATAAAGTATTTAATATTGAAATTTCAGTTCATGAATTGGGCCCATTAACCATGGGATGGTTTCCTTTTACCGAAGATCAAAATAAACCGGGAGCGGCAGGATCTTTGGTATTGCATAAAGATGCTTATAAACCTTCATCGGATAGTGGAGTTTTGATTTATTTTTCTTCTAGATCAGGAAATTTACAAGATGAGTTAAATAGGATAGAAGATGCTGGAGGTAAAATCCTACAACCCAAAACCCAGATATCTGAAGATTATGGTTATATGGCACTATTTATTGACTCCGAAGGGAATAGGGTGGCTTTACATTCTAATAAATAGCATCTATTTTCTTTAATGAGAGCAAGCTACAAAAAGTATACTTTAAATTTTAAGCAACCAGGTGGTACATCTCGAGGTGTATTGCATACAAAAGATACTTATTTTTTACTGATAGAAAATCAGGCTAAAAAAGGCATTGGTGAATGCGGACTTTTTCGCGGATTAAGTGCTGATGATCGACCGGATTATGAAGAAAAATTACAATTTATTTGTGATAACATAGCAAATGGTTTAAAATGGCTGTTAAATGAAACCCATGATTTCCCTTCAATTCAGTTCGGTATAGAGCAAGCTTTTTTATCATTAGAAAATGAAACATGCTTTAATTTATTTCCATCAAAATTTACTTCAGGTAAAGAAGCCATTGCTATTAATGGCTTGATTTGGATGGGGAGTGAAAAATTTATGAAGCAACAGATAATTGCAAAAATTGAGCAAGGTTTTACAACTGTAAAGCTTAAAATTGGCGCAATTGATTTTCAAACCGAGCTTAATTTATTAAAATTCATTCGAAAAGAATTTTCAACTAAAGACATTGAACTTAGAGTAGATGCCAATGGCGCATTTAACTCAAAAGAGGCATTAGATAAATTAAAGCGTTTATCTGAGTATCAACTGCATTCTATAGAACAACCTATTAAACAAGGACATTGGCAAGAAATGGCTGGTCTATGTGAAAAAACCCCACTGCCAATTGCACTAGATGAAGAATTGATTGGAATTTTTAATTATGCTAATAAAAAAAGCCTTCTTGAAACCATTAAGCCACAGTATATTATTTTAAAGCCAAGTTTGGTTGGTGGTTTTAGAGGTAGTAATGAATGGATTGATTTATCAGAGGCCAATAATATTGGGTGGTGGATTACTTCGGCTTTGGAAAGTAATATAGGCTTAAATGCCATAGCTCAGTTCACATATTCACTTAATACATCGATGCCACAAGGTTTAGGAACTGGTGGTCTTTTTACCAATAATTTTGATTCTCCATTATATGTAGATCGAGGAAAATTGCACTATAATCCAAAATTGAACTGGAACTTCCATCTATAAATGGTATTTTTGGATAACTAATTTAAGATTGAATGGATTTTATACAACAAGCGAGAAAGGGAAGAAATGATTGGTGGATGTATGTTTTGGCGTTCTTCGCCATGTTTTTTGGGATACAAGTTGCTAGTATTCCTTTATTAGTAGCAGGGTATATGGCAGTTGATGGCGATATGGATAAATTATTTGCTGATGCTTCCAATAATTTTATGGGCATAGGCATCGATAAAAATTTATACCTAGCTATTATGATATTCACATTTATGGTAGCTCTTGGGGTTTTATACTTGTTTGTGAAGTTTGTGCATAAAAAAGACTTTAAAAGTATCATTACTTCAAGATCTAAAATTGATTGGAAGCGTTTTTGGTTCGCTTTTTTTCTTTGGGGGAGTGTAGCTGCAGCAACAACTCTGGTTGGAATCTATTTATATCCTGATGACTTTGTATGGAACTTTAAACCAATACCTTTCATTATTTTATTATTAATTTCCTTGCTAATGTTGCCTTTTCAAACAAGTGCTGAAGAGCTGGTGTTTAGAGGGTATTTGATGCAAGGTATAGGTTTGTTGGCAAAAAATAGATGGGTACCCCTTGCAGTAACTTCTCTAGCATTTGGTTTATTGCATGGTATGAACCCTGAAGTACAGAAATTGGGTTGGGGAATTATGGTTTTTTATATTGGAACCGGTCTGTTTTATGGAATTGCAACGTTGATGGATGAAGGTACAGAATTGGCATTGGGATTACATGCAGTGAATAATATTGTTGCTGCATTTTTGGTGACTACTGATTGGACTGTATTTCAAACTAATGCATTGTATGTAGATACTTCTGATCCTGTTCTTACATGGGATGCCTATATTCCTGTATTTGTTTTTTATCCGATAATACTGCTTATTTTTTCTAAAAAATATGGTTGGACTAACTGGCAGAAAAGGCTAACCGGAAGGGTTGAAGCTCCAGACTTAATTGCAGAAAACTAATGTATTTTTGTTAAAGTGAAGAACCTACATTTTCACAATGATTTTACCCTTAATGGAAAAGCTTTTGCATCAAAAGAGGTTCTCCTAAGTTATTCTAAAGAACTCTCACCTCCAATTCATGATTTTCTAACCAATTGGTTTAACGAAGATACTTCTCTTAAAGTTAAAACTTCTGGGTCTACAGGTAATCCGAAAAACATATATCTTAAAAAAGAGTATATGGTTAATAGTGCTTTAGCTACAGGTAGGTATTTTGATTTACCAAATAAAACCAAAGCACTACTGTGTTTATCACCGCACTACATAGCAGGGAAAATGATGTTAGTTCGAGCTCTAACTTTAGGTTGGAATTTAGATATAGTAGAACCGGGATCGGCTCCATTAAAGACAATAATTAAAGATTATGATTTTAGCGCAATGGTACCTTTGCAAGTACATAATTCTATTGCTAAACTAGCACAAATTAAAAAACTAATTATTGGAGGAGGCGTTGTTTCAAGGGAGCTAGAGAGCCAATTACAAAACCTACCAACCGAAGTTTATGCAACATATGGTATGACAGAGACTATCACCCATATTGCGGTTAAAAGACTAAACCATGACGATACTGAACTTATTTCGACTTCTCCTTATCAAACACTACCTGATATTACAATTTCAAAAGACACCAGAAATTGTTTAGTTCTTAAAGCTCCAAAGATTTCCGATCAAGCTGTGGTGACTAATGATTTGGTAGAAATTTTATCTAATAAAGAATTTAAATGGCTGGGCAGATATGACAATATTATTAACTCAGGCGGAATTAAATTGATACCAGAACTTATAGAGAATAAACTCTCGAAAATAATTCATAATCGATTCTTTGTAGCTGGTATTCCTGATAAAGTCTTGGGCGAAAAATTGATTTTAATTATAGAAGGTAAAGAAGAACAAGATCTCATTTCGAACAAAGTGAAGAATCTAATTTCCTTAGATAACTATGAAATACCTAAACAAATTTACTTTATTTCACAATTCATCGAAACTGAAACAAAAAAAATCCAACGTCAAAAAACATTGGATTTAATTTTTAATATCTTGCCTTTGCAAGAATAATATACGATCTATTCAACAAGTACCCATTCACCTTTATCAATCAATGGAATGGCCTGTTTATATTTTACATCTTTACTTTCACCGCTCATCACATTTTTAATAGTAACGCGCTCATTTCTTCCAATTTTGCGCTCAGAGCGAACGATAGTTTCCGTAATTTGCTGCTCTTGCGTTTGATTGGCTGAAGTACCTTCTGTTGGACTTTTAAAATCAGCTTTGCTTACCTGAACCTTTTCTCTTTTTTGTTCACGAGCTTGCGATACTTGATTTGCATTTTGATTTGGTAATTCACCTTTGAATAAGAAAGAAAGTACTTCTTTATTTACCTTATCAATCATTTTCTTAAACAATTCGAAAGCTTCAAATTTATAGATCAACAACGGATCTTTTTGCTCATAAGTGGCATTTTGAACCGATTGTTTTAACTCATCCATTTGGCGTAAATGATCCTTCCAGGTTTCATCAATAATAGCTAACGAAATATTTTTCTCGAAATCAGTAACCAATTGCTTCCCTTGTGTTTCGTAGGCTTCTTTCAAATTAGTAACTACATTTAAGGTCTTTACACCATCGGTAAACGGAACGGCTATTCTTTCATATTGGGTTCCTTGCTTTTCGTATACATCCTTTATTACAGGAAAAACAGCTTCTGCATTACGAGCAATTTTATCTTGATAGTGTTTGTATACTACATCAAATAATTCATCTATTAACTCTTGTTCTGATTTACTTTCAAATTCTTCTTTAGAGAATGGAGATGTAGTTGATGAAAAACGAATTAATTCAAACTCAAAGTTTGCATAATCATTTGCAGCCTTATTTTCAAACACAATACTTTCACAGGTGTCGTATACCATGTTTACAATATCAACTTGTAAACGCTCTCCATATAGGGCATGACGACGACGTTTATAAACCACTTCACGTTGTGCATTCATAATATCATCATACTCTAGTAATCGCTTACGTATACCAAAGTTATTCTCTTCAACTTTTTTCTGTGCGCGTTCAATAGATTTTGAGATCATAGAATGCTGAATTACTTCCCCTTCCTTAAGCCCCATTCTATCCATCATTTTTGCTACACGCTCTGAGCCGAATAAACGCATTAAGTTATCTTCTAACGATACATAAAACTGTGAAGAACCCACATCACCTTGACGACCTGCACGACCACGTAACTGACGGTCTACACGACGTGAATCATGGCGTTCTGTACCAACGATGGCTAACCCACCAGCATTTAAAACCTCATCCTTTAACTTAATATCTGTACCACGACCAGCCATATTCGTCGCAATCGTCACAATACCAGGTTTTCCTGCTTCAGCCACAATATCAGCTTCCTTTTTATGAAGCTTTGCATTTAGTACGTTATGCTTAATTTTCCTGATCGTTAACATACGAGACAATAATTCAGAAATTTCAACCGAAGTTGTACCTACTAATACAGGACGTCCGTTATTAACTAAATCAACAATTTCTTCAATTACAGCATTATATTTTTCTCTCGTAGTTTTGTAAATCTTATCTTCTCTATCGTCACGAGCCAATGGTTTATTGGTAGGTATTTCAACAACATCTAATTTGTATATTTCCCAAAATTCTCCGGCCTCGGTAACCGCAGTACCCGTCATACCAGATAGCTTCTTATACATTCTAAAGTAATTCTGCAAAGTAACGGTGGCAAATGTTTGCGTTGCAGCTTCAATTTTTACATTTTCTTTAGCCTCAATAGCCTGATGTAATCCGTCCGAATAACGTCGGCCATCCATTATACGACCAGTTTGCTCATCAACAATTTTAATCTTGTCATCCATTAAGACATATTCAACATCTTTTTCAAAAAGTGTATATGCCTTAAGTAATTGATTCATAGTATGAATACGCTCACTTTTAATACTAAAATCACGATAAAGATCTTCTTTGGCTTTGGTTTTTTCGTTAACATCTTCAATATCGTCTTCAATCTTAGCGATTTCAATACCAATATCTGGTAAAACAAAGAAATTATCTTCTTTATTACTACTTCCACTAAGATACTCGATGCCTTTATCTGTAAGCTCGATAGAGTTATTTTTTTCATCAATCACAAAATACAAAGCTTCATCTATCTTTGGCATTTCACGATTGTTATCTTGCATATAAAAGTTTTCAGTTTTTTGAAGTAATTGACGAACTCCTTCTTGGCTCAAAAACTTGATTAAAGCTTTATTTTTAGGTAATCCTCGATAAACTCGTAGTAATTTAAAAGCGCCTTCCTTAGTGCCTCCTTCGGTAATTTGTTTTTTCGCTTCAGCTAAAACACCAGTTAAATAGCTACGCTGTTTTTTAACAATATCATCGACTTTAGGCTTTAATTCATTAAACTCATGGCGGTCTCCTTGCGGAGTAGCTCCAGAAATAATTAAAGGTGTACGTGCATCATCGATTAACACAGAATCTACCTCATCAATTATTGCGTAATTATGCGGACGCTGTACTAAGTCATTTGGCGAATGTGCCATATTATCGCGTAGATAATCAAAACCAAACTCATTATTTGTACCATAGGTGATATCTGCATTATATGCTTTTCTTCTGGCATCAGAATTAGGTTGATAATAATCAACGCAATCAATACTTAAACCATGAAATTGGAAGATTGGTCCCATCCAGGCTGCATCACGTTTTGCGAGGTAATCATTCACGGTAACAACATGCACACCCTTACCTGTTAATGCATTTAGGTATATTGGCAACGTTGCTACTAATGTTTTACCCTCACCAGTCATCATTTCAGCTATTTTACCTTGATGTAGTACTGAACCACCGATTAATTGAACATCATAATGTATCATATCCCATGTGATGGGTTTACCGGCAGCATCCCAAGAATTACTCCAAATAGCTTGTTCACCATCTAGTGTCACGAAATCATGGTCGCCTGACAATTCTCTATCATAAGGAGTAGCTGTAACTTTTAAGGTTGCATTTTCTGTAAAACGTTTTGCGGTTTCTTTAATAACAGCAAAAGCTTCAGGTAAAATATCGTTTAATACTTCTTCAGAGGCTGTATAGATTTCATCATTGAGTGCATCGATCTCTTTATAGATTTCTTCTTTGCGATCAATATGTGCGTTTTCGAGTTCGTTCTTAAGTGAAATAATTTTATCCTCGGCTTCACCCGTGGCATCTTTAATCTTTTGTTTAAACTCATTCGTTTTATTCCTCAATTGATCTAATGTTAGTGCAGTGACCCCGTTGTCAAAAGCTCTAACATTGTCAATAATTGGTTGTAATTCTTTTAAGTCTTTTTTGCGTTTATCACCAACAAAAACCTTTAAGACAGAATTTAAAAGACTCATAATTTTATATTGAAAAATTTAAGTAAAATGACTAATAGTTTAGCCCCAATTTTTTAGGAACACAAATATACGATATTGCGTTACCCTTGTGTAATTTAATTCGTTAAATATCTAGTTTAACGGCAAAAAAAAGGTCTCAATGTTGAGACCTTTAGATTGTTAGTATTCATCTTCGTTCCAGAGAAAATCCTCATCAGTAGGATAATCTGGCCAAATCTCTTGAATGGTTTCATAAACCTCTCCTTCATCTTCAATTGCTTGTAAATTTTCTACAACTTCAAGAGGCGCACCTGTTCTGATAGCATAATCTATCAATTCGTCTTTAGTGGCAGGCCAAGGAGCGTCACTTAAGTAAGATGCTAATTCTAATGTCCAGTACATAGCTTATAATGTATATTTTTTAACTTTTTGCAAAAGTAATTTTTTTAAGCAAAAATGCAAGTTATTTATATATTATTTTTATTCAATAAAAAAAGAACTTATTTTTTATTTCTAATTTTGACTACTTATTTTTCGTTGGAATCCAAGGAATTTCAGTAGCTCCAGTATCGATTGTCAATTTTCGTGCCAGTACAAAAAGAAAGTCAGACAGTCGGTTAAAATATGATAGAATTAGCTCTTCAATTGGCTCTTGTTCATTAAGATAAACGGTTAAACGCTCTAATCTACGGCATACGCAGCGCGCTATATGACAGAATGACACTGTTTGGTGTCCTCCAGGTAAAATAAAGTTTGTCATAGGCTCTAAAGATTGCTCCATAAAATCAATTTCCCCTTCTAAAAATGTAATATCCTTTTTTGATATGGTATTAATGTTAAGTCGCTTTTTCCCACTTTTTAAGATTTCTTTTTCAGGAGGTGTTGCTAACATGGCTCCAATAGTGAAAATATCGTTTTGAACTTTTAGCAACGTATTTGAAGTGTGTTGGTCAATCTCTTGATCGCGAATTAGCCCTATAAATGAGTTGAGTTCATCAGCCGTACCATAAGCTTCAATACGAGCATGAAATTTTGGTACGCGTGAGCCACCATAAAGTGCTGTGGTACCTTTATCACCTGTTTTAGTATATATTTTCATTATTTAAGTTTATAGTTATAATCTAATTATAAAATGTTGCTTAGGTTGCTCGTTTCTAAAAAATAGAATTCCCCATTTATACGTGTCAATCGACACCTTTACTTCAGGGTGATCTTTAATATAATTCCAAGCTTCACTCATTCCTTTGCTCCAGTAAATATCATCAAAAATAAAAATTGAATTATTATTAATATGATTTAGACATTGTTGAAAATAATCAATAGTAGGCTTTTTTTGATGATTCCCATCAAAGTAAACAAGATCAAACGTGTTATTTTTTAATTGATTTGGCAATGTTTGATTGAATTCACCAACAACAACTTCAATATTTTTTAAGTTATATTTTTCAAATTGATTTTGTGCAATTTTTGCAGTTTGAGGGCATCCTTCAAGTGAAATTATTTTTGCTCCTGGTTTAGCTAGTGACATGCTTGAAGTCGCAAGACCTAAAGAGGTTCCAATTTCAAGAACATTTTTCACATTAAAATATCTCACAATTCTATAAAGTAACTCTGCTCGTTTTTGAGAAATACCAGCGTTTCTTGCGATAGATAAAATCGAGCGCTCATTTTTATCTAGTTTTTTGGAGCCCGCACCAAAATCAGTAATAGCAATTTTTGTGTTGTTAGTCAATAAATCTCGTCGATAATTTTGTAGGATTTTATAATGTTCTTGGTGCCTTTTATTATATAAACATTTTGTAATTAGATCATAGATAAAAGGCGAATGTACACCATGTTCATTGGTGGATTTAAAAAGGAAATTCAAATACGTTCTAAATTGAAATAGCATACTTATGTTAAAGGCTTCGAAAATAGCCAGAAATATTGTTTTAATAAACAATTTAAAATTATATTTGCCGTTGGTAAAAGCGATAATGAATGAGAAAAACGATAATACTTCTTTTTGTGATTAGCTGTTTTCAATCTTGTGTGCCAAAGAAAGATTTGGTGTATTTTCAAGGTGATTCTATTACAAAAAACAATATTAATTTTGGAGAACCTTATAAGCTACAGGTAAACGATATACTAGATATTCGAATCAAAGCTGATGATGAGAAGTTAGTAACTATGTTTAGCAGGAATGATCCCAACGCGCAAGGCGGAAACCTATTTAATACCGAAAGTTTATATTTTACTTCTTATTCTATAAACAAGCACGGAAATATTAGAATGCCTTATTTAGGAGAAATAAATGTATTGGGCTATACAGAAACAGAAGTTCGTAAGAAAATTGAAGAAGAACTCAAGAAATTCTTCAAAGATGGAGCTGGTATTTTTGTAACTGCCAAACTTGCCGGTGTGCGATTTACAGTTTTAGGAGAAGTGAATGATACGGGTACTATTATTTTATATCAGAATCAGGTGAATGTAATTGAAGCAATCGCTAATGCCGGAGATATAAAAGTTACTGGGAATCGTAAAAAGGTCATCATTATTCGAAAGAGTGCGAGTGAAACAAAAAAATATGTTATTGATTTAACAAATGTTTCTTCTTTAAATTCTGAAGCATATTATATTCAATCTAATGATATTATTTATGTTGAGCCGTTGAAACAAAAATCATGGGGTACAGGTACCACAGGTTTACAAACGCTAACAACGCTGGTTTCCATTGTATCTTTGGTGGCATCCGCGGTTTTAATTTCTAGAAACTTATAAATTTTCTCGATGAATAAATTGGAAAAGTTTGACATTGATGATATAAAATCTTTTGATGTAAAAGATTATATACTCAAAGTGATTTCACATTGGAAGCTGTTTTTGACAATGCTCCTTTTAGGCTTAACTATTGCTTTTTTTATAAATAAGAGAAAACCACGAATTTATAGCTTAAATAGTGTTATTACCGTTAAAGAGGAACAAAACCCTCTGTTCACTTCTAATACAAATATTGCATTTAATTGGGGAGGACCAAGTGATAAAGTAGAAACGGTTATTACCATATTAAAATCTAGAACACATAATGAAAAGGTAGTTAAGAAACTAAAATATTACATTCAGTATTTACAATTAGGTGATTACAGATATGAAGATGTATATGGTAAGGTTCCCTTTGAAGTTGAATTAGATTCTGGTAGTTATAATATTTTACATGTACCTCTAAAATTGGAATTTATAGGTAATAATGAAGTGCAATTATCTGTTGACTTTGATAGGGAACAATATAATTTGGTCAATTATGAAGATGATCTTACGAGAAGTTTTACAACAAAAGATGAAAATTATATTCGTAAATTTTCTATCAACGAACAAATAGAATCCCCTTTTAGTAATTTTAGAATTTTACCTAAGACGAACGAAATATTTAAAGGAAAGACCTATTATGTGTACTTTAAAAGTTTTAATGGCACAGTTGGAAGTTATAGAGGCATTAATGCAAGTGCTACAACGAATGGTACCTCAATTATTCAGTTAGAGCTTAAGGGAACCAATAAAAAGAAAATAGAAGATTATATTAACGCCACTGTTGAGGTGTTGGATTATGATCAGAAAGAGCAGAAAATTCAATATGCAAAAAGGACTAAGGATTATATCGACGATGTTTTTGATGATGCTTCTAGAAATTTAAAAGATATTGAAAAGGATTTGGGAGATTATAAACGTAAAAATAATGTTTATGATTTAAGTGCGCAAGGAGGAGCTTTGTTATCTGAAGTTACAGAATTAGATAAATTAGAACAACAAACGCAGGACAGATTACAATACTTTAACAGCCTCGAAAATTATATTCTTACTAATATTGATGTTGGAGATGATATTCCGGTACCGGTAAATGTTGCAATAGAGGATGCGAATATTACTAAAAATATTGGCGAATTGGTAGAATTGTCTAAACAGAAGAAGAACTTGGAACAAACGGTTACTCCAAATTTCCCAACACTTAAATCTATCAACTCTAGAATAAATACTACTCGGAATGTAATATTAGAAAATCTTTCAAATTTAAAGGGTGCTACTCAAACGAATTTAAATAATATTAAAAGAAGAATAGGTACATACAATTCGAGATTAAACACCTTACCTAAAAAAGAGCAAGGACTCATAAAATTCGAACGAAATTATAATTTAACTGCGGCAAACTACGAATATTTAAAGCAGAAACAATATGAAGCTGGTACGGCAATAGCTGCTAATGTTTCTGATGTAAAAATATTAGACAAAGCTAAAGACATTGGACAACCACCTATTAGTCCGAACACAAGATTTAACTATTTGGTAGCTGCAATGCTTAGTTTTGGATTACCTTTTTTGTTTATTCTGGTGAAGGAAGCAATAAATACAAAAATTTTAACGGTTGAAGAATTAGAGAAGTTATTTGATATCCCTGTTTTAGGAGTTATTGGTAGCGGTAAAATAGATAACTATTTGGCAGTATTTAACAAACCAAAATCATCTATGGCTGAATCTTTTAGAGCCCTACGTTCTAATATTCAGTTCTTATTTAAAAAAGGAAGAGAATCGAAGACCGTTGTTATTACTTCTTCTGTTAGTGGAGAAGGGAAAACCCTAACGTCTATCAATATGGCGACGGTCTTTGCAATGAGTGATAAAAAGACTGTTCTATTAGGCTTAGACCTTAGGAAACCAAAATTACAAGATGATTTTAACGTATCTAATGAAACAGGTGCGGTGAATTATTTAATAGGTCAGAAAGATGTTTCAGAAATAATTCAAAAAACTCAAATTCCTAATTTAGATATTATTACAAGTGGGCCCATTCCTCCAAACCCGTCTGAACTTTTGCTAAGCAATCAAACGGATGATTTGATGCAATACCTTAAGGAGAATTATGATTACATAATAATTGATACACCACCGGTTGGTTTAGTAGCTGATGCTATTGAACTGTTTAAGTTTTCTGATGCTATAATTTATATTGTAAGGCAAAATTATACTCAAAGAGGAATGCCAAAAATGATAAACGATAAGTATAAAAACGGAGAAATTAAGAATATTAGTTTTGTGTTAAACGATTTTTCTGTTAAAAATAGCTATGGATACGGGTATGGTGGTTATAATTATGGGTACGGATATGGTGGTTATGGAAAATATGGTAATGGTTATCATGTAAATGAAAAAACTCCTTGGTATAAACGCCTATTTAAATCCTAGGAATTTCCCTGATGCTTAATAAAAGACAACAATTAATTAAGAGGTTATTCGACATTGTGGCTTCTGGTTTTGGTCTAATTGTTTTCTTGTTACCCATGTTGCTCTTAATATTTTTGGCTACAATTTTTATCGGCACTAGCGGCTTATTTTCGCAAAAAAGAGTGGGTAAAGAAGCTAAAATTTTCACTATTTATAAAATAAGATCAATAAAACCTAATGGTGAAAATTCATCCTTAAATACCTTCGGGAAAATACTAAGAGCCTCTAAATTAGATGAGCTACCTCAGTTATTTAATGTGCTAATTGGAGATATGAGCGTGGTGGGCCCTAGGCCTGATATAAAAGGTTATGCAGATAAACTCAAGGGAGATGACAGAATTATTTTATCAGTTAAACCCGGAATTACAGGTCCGGCTACTTTAAAATATAGAAACGAAGAAATGTTGCTTGCAAAAAAACCTAACCCAAAAGAATATAATGATTCATTTATTTGGCCTGATAAAGTAAAAATTAATAAAGAATATGTTAAAAACTGGAGCTTAATAAATGATATAAAATATATCTTTAAAACAATTTTTACCTAAATTTGCGTCTTATCAAAAAAAAATGAAAAAACCTAAAATTGCTATTATCGGATTGGGTTATGTTGGTTTACCCTTAGCCGTCGAGTTTGCAAAGAAATATCAAGTTGTTGGATTTGATATTAATAAGCAAAGAATTAATGAACTTAGACAAAATTCTGACGTTACACTTGAAACTGAATCGGAGGAACTTAAAGCGGTAAATACCACATCTCTTTCTGTGCTTGAAAATTCTAAAAATGGTTTGTGGCTTACAGATGATTTAAGAGAAATTGAAACGGCTAATTTCTATGTAGTTACCGTACCAACGCCAGTTGATAAAAATAATCGGCCTGATTTAACACCATTATATAAAGCCAGCGAATCGGTAGGAAAAGTTTTGAAAGAAGAGGATATAGTGGTATATGAGTCAACAGTTTTTCCAGGAGCTACCGAAGATGAATGTGTTCCTATTTTAGAGAAAGTATCAGGACTCAAATTTAACAAAGACTTTTTTGTAGGGTACTCACCGGAACGTATAAACCCTGGTGATAAGGAGCATACTGTCACCAAGATATTAAAGGTAACATCGGGTTCAACACCAGAAATTGCTAAATATATCGATGAGATTTATAAATCGGTTATTATTGCCGGAACACATTTAGCATCTTCAATAAAAGTCGCTGAGGCAGCTAAAGTGATTGAAAACTCGCAAAGAGATATTAATATTGCTTTTGTTAATGAGCTATCTAAAATTTTCCGTCTCATGGATATTGACACCAATGATGTGTTAGAAGCAGCAGGAACTAAATGGAACTTCTTACCATTTAGACCAGGTTTGGTTGGGGGTCATTGTATTGGTGTAGATCCTTATTATTTAGCACAAAAAGCAATGCAATTAGGTTATAATCCTGAAATTATCTTAGCAGGAAGACGTTTGAACGATAGTATGGGGCCATTTGTTGCGCAAGAAACAGTGAAAATGATGATTCGTGAAGGGATACGAGTTAAAGATGGTAATGCACTTGTATTAGGTATCACCTTTAAGGAAGATTGCCCAGATATTAGAAATTCAAGAGTAATCGATATTATTGATGAGTTAAAAACCTATAATTTAAATGTTGATGTATATGATCCTTGGGCTTCGCCTGAAGAGGTAAAGCATGAGTATGGTATAGATATCATTAGAAAAGATGAAGAGGTTACAAAAAAATATGACTGTGTCATCATTGCTGTCTCTCATAAAGAATTCAAAAAGTTGAACTTATTGAAAAATGTAGCTGAGAATCATGTAATTTTTGATGTAAAATCAACATTACCTAAAGAACAATCACATTGTAGATTATAAAAATATGAAGAAGGTATTAGTTACCGGAGCTGCTGGTTTTATTGGATTTCATTTGTCAAAATTGTTAGTAAAAAGCAATTTTGATGTTGTTGGAATTGATAATATTAATGACTATTATGATCCAAATTTAAAATTAATTCGACTCCGTGAGTTAGGAATTGATACAGATTTAATTAGTTATAATACTGCTTTAAAAGGAGAAATTACTTTTTTAAAACTAGACCTTCAAGATAAAGATAATATTCTTAAATTATTTGGAACTGAGAAATTTGACTATGTTATTAACCTTGCCGCCCAGGCGGGTGTTCGCTATTCTCTTGAAAACCCACAAGCTTATATAGATAGTAATATCACAGGTTTTTTAAATATTCTAGAAGGATGTAGACATTACCCAGTTGAACATTTAGTATACGCTTCTTCAAGTTCTGTTTATGGTTTGAGTGAGCAGATACCATTTTCGGTTAGCCATCATACTGATCATCCTATGGCAATGTATGCGGCTAGTAAAAAAGCAAATGAAATGATGGCGCATTCATATTCTCATCTGTTTAATATACCCAGCACGGGACTGCGTTTCTTTACGGTATATGGTCCATGGGGAAGACCAGATATGGCTTTACATATTTTTACCAAAGCTATCGTTGAAGATAAGGAATTTAGTGTTTTCAATTTTGGTGATATGAGTCGTGATTTTACGTATGTAGGTGATATTGTTGAAAGTATTAAGAGATTAATTCCTCTTGCACCAAAAGCAGATAACCCATCTTTTAATGCTGAAAACCCCAATCCATCAATTAGCTCTGCTCCATATAGAATATTTAATATTGGTAATAACAGTCCGGTTGCATTAATGGATTTTGTAAACGCTATTGAAGAAACTTTGGGTAAAAAAGGAAAGATAAAACTAGAGCCTATTCAAGCCGGTGATGTACCTAGAACATATGCAGATGTTCGAAGTTTGTTTGATTATATAAATTTTAAGCCTTCTACAAATATTAAAGATGGTGTAAAAGCGTTTATTGATAAATATTTGGAGATATACTCAAATAAAAATGTTTAGAAAAGAATTAAAGATTGCGATTGAAGCAGCTATTGAAGCAGGAAAAGAAATCATCAAGGTTTATGAAAGTGACTTTGCTTATGAAGTTAAAGATGATAAATCACCACTTACTTTAGCAGACAAAAAGGCAAATGAGGTTATTAATTCGTATTTATTAAGTACAGATATACCTATTATAAGTGAAGAAAATAAACAGATTGACTATAATCTTAGAAAAGACTGGACAAAGTGTTGGATTGTAGACCCTCTTGATGGCACCAAGGAATTTATAAAGCGTAACGGTGAATTTACAGTCAACATTGCTTTAATTGATTCTGGAGTCCCAATGCTGGGAGTAATATATGTTCCAGTTCAAAATAAACTATTCTTTGCAGATGTTAAAGAGCAAGAGGCCTATAAATATGAAGTTTCTGAAGATGTAACAGATATAGATGAGATTATCGAAAAGGCTGAATTAATGAATACTAATATTCAAAAAGATTCCAATTATGTGCGTGTTGTTGGAAGTCGTTCGCATATGAATCAAGAGACACAAGATTTCATAGAAACCCTCAAGGCATCAAACAAAAAAGTGGAAGTTCTTTCAAGTGGAAGTTCATTGAAATTTTGCCTAGTTGCTGATGGGGAGGCAGATGTTTATCCGCGTTTTGCTCCTACCATGGAATGGGATACAGCAGCAGCACATGCAATATGCAATGCTTCTGGAATATCTGTAAAGAATACTAAAACAAATAAAGAGTTGATTTATAATAAAGAGGACTTATTAAATCCTTGGTTTATTTGTGAATAATGAATGATGTTTCTAGAAAACGACATTTAGCCAAAACAATCACTTGGCGGCTGGTAGCAACCTTAGATACGATAATTCTTTCTTGGTTTATTACCGGTAATCCTTTTACTGGATTGAAAATTGGTATGGCGGAGGTAATTACCAAAATGTTTTTGTATTATGGGCACGAGCGTTTATGGTATAAGGTAAATTTGAATAAGAATGGTGAGTTAAGAAATAGCAGTAAAAGACACTTAGCTAAAACGATAACTTGGAGAGTAATAGGCACAATAGATACTATGATATTGTCTTGGATAATTTCAGGCAACCCTATTGTTGGCCTTAAAATTGGATTAGGTGAATTAGTTACAAAAATGCTATTATATTATTTCCATGAAAGGGTATGGTATAAAATTAATTTTGGCTTATCATCAAGAAAGAATATAGTAAAAGATGAGTAATATTATTCCCCATCAATATCAGGTAACTAAAGAAGATAGAAATCAACTGAATAAGCACAGGTCTTTATTAATTTGGTTTACAGGCTTGTCAGGATCTGGTAAATCTACTATAGCTAATGCTCTTGAGGCTAAGCTTTTTGAAAATAGTATAAGAACCTATACCTTAGATGGAGATAACATACGAGATGGAATTAATAAAGATCTAACATTTTCTCCAGAAGATAGAACTGAAAATATTCGTAGAATAGCCGAAATAGCTAATTTATTTATCGATGCTGGTATGGTGGTTTTGGCGGCTTTCGTATCGCCATATATAAAAGATAGAGATGATATAAAGAAAATTGTTGGTGGTGAGAATTTTATAGAGGTGTATATCAACACATCAGTTGAAGAATGTGAAAAGAGAGATGTTAAAGGGCTCTATAAAAAAGCCAGATTAGGAGAGATTAAAAATTTTACCGGTATAGATGCACCTTATGAGGCACCTATAAATCCAGATATCGAAATTAAAACAGAAGAATTAACAATTGACCAATCTGTAGAGAAATTAATGAAATTGATTTCAAAAAAAATGAAGCATGAATAAGTACTATTTAAATTATTTAGATGAGTTAGAATCAGAAGCAGTTTTCGTAATGCGAGAAGTGTTTGCGCAATTTCGAAATCCAGTGATTTTATTTTCTGGAGGCAAAGACTCTATTGTGTTAACTCATTTAGCAAAAAAAGCATTTCACCCCTGTAAAGTGCCATTTTCGTTAATGCATATCGATACTGGGCATAATTTCCCAGAAACAATTGCTTTTAGAGATAATTTGGTAAATAAATTAGGAGTACAACTATTAGTAGGATCTGTTCAAGAAGCTATTGATGATGGTAGAGTGGTAGAAGAACACGGGAAGAATGCCACACGTAATAGTTTGCAAATTACTACCTTGTTAGATGCGATAGAAGATAATCAAATTGATTGTGCCATTGGAGGAGGTAGAAGAGATGAAGAAAAAGCCCGTGCCAAAGAACGCTTTTTCTCTCATAGGGATGATTTTGGCCAATGGACTCCAAAAAATCAGCGCCCTGAACTGTGGAATCTATTTAATGGACGTATGAATCAGGGTGAACATTTTAGAGTGTTTCCTATAAGTAATTGGACGGAAATGGATGTTTGGAATTATATAAAGAGAGAACAAATAGAAATTCCGTCGTTATATTTTGCGCATGAACGTGAAGTAGTTTGGCGCAATAATAGCTGGATACCTGTATCAGAATATCTTCCTAAAATTGAAGGAGAGGAAACTTTCAAGAAAAAGATACGCTTTAGAACATTAGGAGATATTACAATAACAGGTGGAATTGAAAGTGATGCTGATACATTAGAGAAAATTGTAGAAGAGGTTGCTGCCATGAGAGAAACTGAACGTGGTAATAGAGCTGATGACAAGCGTTCTGAAACGGCGATGGAAGATCGAAAAAAACAAGGGTATTTCTAAAAGAGACTAAATTATGAGTAATATAGATAACAACCAATTACTACGTTTTACAACTGCGGGTAGTGTAGATGACGGGAAAAGTACTTTAATAGGTAGATTGCTGTATGATTCTAAATCAATATTTGAAGATCAAATAGAAGCGGTTGAAAAAACGAGTAAAAGAAAAGGACAGGAGACTGTAGATTTAGCGTTGTTTACAGATGGTTTACGTGATGAACGTGAACAAGGAATTACCATTGATGTAGCGTACAGATATTTTACGACACCTAAGCGAAAATTTATTATTGCAGATACTCCTGGTCATATTCAATATACTCGTAATATGGTGACAGGAGCTTCAACAGCTAATGTTGCCTTAATTTTGATTGATGCTAGAAAAGGCGTTATAGAACAGACAAAAAGGCATTCATATATAGCATCTTTATTGCAAATTTCTCATGTGATCGTATGTGTAAATAAAATGGACTTGGTTGACTATAAAGAAGAGGTATTCAATGATATTGTTGCGCAATACGAGGGTATTTCATCTAAAATGATGATTAAAGATGTACGATATATTCCAATAAGTGCCTTAGAAGGGGATAATGTGGTGCATCGTTCCAAAAATATGGATTGGTATCAAAATGCTCCATTATTACATACTTTAGAAACGATTCATATTAGCAGCGATAATAACATGGTAGATGCCCGTTTCCCGGTACAAACGGTTTTAAGACCTCAAAGCGATGAACATAGAGATTATAGAGGGTACGCCGGTAGAATTTCGAGTGGAATTTTTAGAGTTGGTGATGAAGTTAAAGTATTGCCTTCTGGTTTAGTATCGAAAATTAGTTCGATTAACTATTATGATGAAGATGTTTCAGAAGCATTTTCAGGAATGTCTGTCGCTATTACGCTTCAGGATGATGTTGATATTAGTAGAGGGGATATGATTGTTAAATCGAATAATACCCCAAGAGTAACTCAAGACGTATCAGCTATGATGTGCTGGTTAAATGATAATAAAGCAAGACCTCGTGCAAAGTATATTTTAAAGCATACATCTAATGAGCAGAAAGCGGTTGTTAAGGAAATAATTTATAAAGTGAATATTGATACATTCAAACGTATCGAAGATGATAAAGATTTGAATATGAACGATATTTGCAAAGTAAGTTTAAGAATCACTGCGCCCATAATGTCGGATGAGTATGATGTGAATCGAGAAACGGGAAGTTTTGTGTTAGTAGATGAGGCAACAAATGAAACGGTTGCAGCAGGAATGATAATGTAAAAGAAAAAAATTGAGTAGAAAAGTAGCTTTAATTACAGGTGTAACAGGACAAGATGGTGCTTATCTAAGTGAGTTTCTATTAAAAAAAGATTATATAGTTCATGGTTTAAAACGAAGATCATCTTTGTTCAATACAGAAAGAATAGATCATTTATATCAAGATCCACATATTGAAAATCAAAATTTTATTCTCCATTATGGAGATATGACTGATAGTACTAATTTGATTCGAATAATACAAGAAGTTCAGCCAGACGAAATATATAATCTCGCGGCAATGAGTCATGTTAAAGTATCATTCGATATGCCGGAATACACAGCCAATGCTGATGGTATTGGTACCTTAAGATTATTGGAAGCTATTCGAATTTTGAATATGGAGAGGAAGGTGAAAATTTATCAAGCTTCAACTTCTGAATTATACGGAAAAGTACAAGAAATACCTCAAAATGAAGATACTCCTTTTTATCCTAGAAGTCCGTATGCGGTAGCAAAAATGTATGCTTATTGGATTACCGTAAATTATAGAGAAGCTTATGGTATATATGCCTGTAATGGTATTTTATTCAATCATGAATCTCCAATACGAGGGGAAACTTTTGTGACTAGAAAAATTACACGCGCCGTTTCGAGAATCGCTTTAGGGCTTCAAGAAAAGTTCTATTTAGGTAATCTAGATGCCCAACGAGATTGGGGTCATGCAAAAGATTACGTTCGTATGATGTGGATGCTTATGCAGCACGAGGAAGCTCAAGATTGGGTAATAGCCACGGGAAAAACCACATCCGTGCGAGATTTTGTAAAGATGGCATTTAAACAAATAGATATAGAACTTGAATTTATCGGAAAAGGAATTGATGAAAAGGCACATATAAAATCATGTTCCAACCCCCTATATCAACTTGAAATAGGAAAAGAAGTTTTAGCAATTGATCCTAGATATCATAGACCTACGGAAGTAGATTTATTGATTGGTGATGCATCAAAAGCAAAAGAAAAATTAGGATGGGAGCCGCATTATGACTTACAGGATTTAGTGAAAGATATGATGGAAAATGATTTGAAATTAATGCAAAAAGATCAATATTTACATGATGGAGGATATGAGACTTTAAATTATTATGAATAAAGATTCTAAAATATATATTGCAGGGCACAGAGGGTTAGTAGGAAGCGCAATTTTAGATAATTTAAAAACAAAGAACTACACAAACTTTATTACTAAAACTCATACAGAGTTAGACTTAACTAATCAAAAAGCGGTTGCAGATTTTTTTGAAGAAGAGAAACCCGAATATGTTTTTTTAGCAGCTGCTAAAGTAGGTGGTATTATAGCAAATAATAAATACCGAGCAGACTTTATTTATGAGAACATGATGATTCAAAATAATGTGATTCATCAGGCGTATGTTCATGGGGTTAAGAAACTATTATTTTTAGGTAGTACCTGTATTTATCCGAAAAACTGTCCTCAGCCTATGAAAGAGGAATATTTATTGACAAATACTTTAGAGTATACTAATGAACCTTATGCAATTGCTAAAATAGCCGGTATTAAATTATGTGAAAGTTATAATCTGCAATATGCTACAAATTTTATTGCAGTTCAACCTACTAATTTATATGGGCCAAATGATAACTTTGACTTGGAAAAATCACATGTCTTACCGGCTCTTCTCCGTAAAATACACCTAGGTAAAGCTTTGGAGCTTGATAATTGGGAAATGATTAGAAGAGATTTAAATAACTTACCCATAGAAAATGTTTCTGGATCTAGCAGTAGAGAAAATATCATTAAAGTATTAGAAAAATATGGAATTTTTAAGAATGATAAAGGTGAGATTAATGTAGAGATATGGGGTTCAGGAAAACCAATGCGCGAATTTTTGTGGAGTGAAGATATGGCCGATGCTTGTGTTCATCTTATGAAGAATGTTGATTTCAGTGATTTGATAAAAAAGAATGAGAATAAAAAAGAAATTCGTAATACACATATCAATATTGGTACTGGAAAGGAAATATCAATTGAAAAACTTGCAAAAACTATTAAGGATATTATTGGTTTTGAGGGTAGCTTTTTCTTTAATGCCTCAAAACCAGATGGAACTATGAGAAAGCTTACCGATGTAACTAAATTAAATAACTTAGAATGGAATTATAAAGTGGACTTGGAATTAGGTATTAAAAAATATTATAAACATTTTTTAGTAACATCTTAATAATAGAATTTAGAATAATGAATGAAGAAATGAAAATAGTTACTATTCTAGGTGCACGACCACAATTTATAAAGGCCGCTTGTTTAAGTCATCAAATCTCGAAGAATGAAAGTATAAAAGAGGTGATCGTTCATACAGGGCAGCACTTTGATGAGAATATGAGCGAGATTTTCTTTAAAGAAATGAAAATACCTCAACCGAAATATAACCTCAATATAAATAGCCTTACTCATGGGGCAATGACAGGAAGGATGCTTGAAGAGATAGAGAAGATCTTAATAGTTGAGAAACCAGATTGGGTTGTTATTTATGGAGATACTAACTCTACTATTGCGGGAGCATTGGCGGCAAAAAAAATGCACATTAAAGTTTGTCATGTTGAGGCAGGATTAAGATCTTACGATATGCAAATGCCTGAAGAAGTTAATAGGATTTTAACAGATAATATAAGTGATATTTTGTTTTGCCCAACCGACACAGCAATAAAAAACCTGGTCAGCGAAGGTTTTACAGAAAAGAATGTAGATATTATAAATTGTGGTGATATAATGTATGAAAGTGCTTTATTTTTTAAAAGTAAAATGAAGAAAGTACCTAATTTGGGTAATAGTTTTATTTTAGTAACATTACATAGACAAGAGAATACGAACGAAAGATACAAGCTTGAAAAAATTATTGAATCCTTTAACGAACTATCTTTGAAAGGCGAGAGCATTGTAATGCCTTTGCATCCTCGTACAAAAAAGTTTATAGAAAATTATAATCTTAAAGTTGAATTTAAAACAATAGATCCGGTCAGTTATCTGGAGATGATTTATCTTTTAGATAAATGTAAGATGGTAATTACCGATAGCGGAGGTTTGCAAAAAGAGGCATATTTTTTTAATAAATATTGTGTTACTCTAAGAGAATCCACCGAATGGGTGGAGCTTGTTGAAAACAAAGTAAATACTTTACTACCAATAAACGATAATTTAACGAAGAATATATACAAATATCTAGACTGTAAAGTTAATAATGATTCTAACCTTTATGGGAAAGGAAATAGTTCTAATATTATTTTAGAAAACTTATTAAAATTGCATACTAGAGTATGACCAAAAATTCACATAATAAGTATTTTACTTAATTTGCTAATAAATTTTTTAAAAATCGAATAAAGATTTAATAATAAAATAGATGTTAGATTTAAATAAAAAATCAATACTAATAACTGGAGGAACAGGCTCTTTTGGGAAAATGTTTACTAAACTAATTTTAAATAAATACCCAAATGTTAAACGTTTGGTAATTTTCTCTAGAGATGAACAAAAGCACTTTCAGATGGCTATGGAATATCCAGAGCATAAATATCCAGCTTTGAGATACTTTGTGGGTGATGTAAGAGACGAAAAAAGACTTATGAATGCTTTTGAGGGGATAGATATAGTTATTCATGCCGCAGCAATGAAACATGTTCATATTGCTGAATATAACCCTATGGAATGCGTTAAAACTAATATTTTAGGTGCTGAAAATGTTATTAATGCTTCTTTACAATCTGGTGTTAAAGATGTTGTTGCATTATCAACCGATAAAGCCGCCGCCCCAATAAATTTATATGGAGCTACGAAATTAGCTTCAGACAAATTATTTGTTGCAGCTAATAATATTAGAGGAAAGAGAGATATTAGATTTTCTGTTGTTCGATATGGTAATGTAATGGGTTCGAATGGTTCAGTGATGCCGTTTTTTTTAAAAAAACGAAAAGACGGAGTTTTACCAATTACTGATTCTAGAATGACACGTTTTAATATAAGTTTGGAAGAAGGTTGTGAAATGGTATTTAATGCAATTGAAAATGCTTGGGGAGGTGAAATATTCGTTCCTAAAATACCTTCTTATAAAATTACTGATGTTGCAACTGCTATTGCTCCCAATTGCAAACAAGAAATCATAGGCATAAGACCTGGAGAGAAGCTCCATGAAGAAATGATTACCGCTTCAGATTCTTTCAATACTTGGGATTTGGGGAAATACTACACTATTTTGCCACAAAAAACCGTGTTTTCATTGAAAGATTTTATAAACCATTTTAAAGCGATTAAGGTTAAAGAGGGTTTTAATTATAATTCTGGGAAAAATAGTGACTGGGAAACAGTTGAAAGTTTAAGAGAATTAATAAAGACACATGTTGACCCTAATTTTATAGTTTGATGGAACCAATACCTTATGGAAGGCAACATATAGATCAGAACGATATTGATGCTGTTGTAGAAACATTAAAGGCTGATTTTTTAACTCAAGGACCTAAAGTAAAAGCTTTTGAAGAAAGCTTTGCAGATTACCTTGGAGTAAAATATGCTGTTTCCGTTAACAACGCAACCGCTGGTCTACACTTATCGGTTTTGGCATTAGGTTTAAATGAAGGTGAGCGTGTAATAACAACTCCAATAACTTTTGCTGCTTCAGCAAATTGCGTAAGATATGCCAGTGGAGAAGTGTGGTTTGCAGATATAGATCCTGATACTTATTTACTATCGTTTGAAAGTACAAAAAAGCTCATTGAAAGTAAACCTAAGGGGTTTTTTAAAGGAATCATTCCGGTAGATTTTGCTGGACTCCCAATAAACCTCGAAATGTTTAAAAAGCTAGCTGATGAACATGATTTATGGATTATAGAAGATGCATGTCATGCACCTGGCGGGTTTTTTACAGATTCTAATGGAGTGAAACAAAAATGCGGAAATGGTAATTACGCCGAATTAAGCGTTTTTTCTTTCCATCCAGTTAAGCATATAGCTTGTGGGGAAGGCGGAATGGTTACAACAAATTCTAAAGAATTATATGATAAGTTGATGCTATTGAGAACTCACGGCATTACAAAAAATAATATGAGTGAAAATCATGGAGGATGGTTTTACGAAATGCAAGAGCTTGGTTTTAACTATAGGTTAACCGATATCCAATCAGCCTTAGGAATAATACAGTTAAGAAAAAATAAAGAGGGTGTAATTAAAAGAAATGAAATAGCCAATATATATAAAAAAGCATTCGATGGAATATTAAAATATCAGAGCTTACCAGCTAAAACTTACAATGCCCATCATTTGTTTATAATTGAAGTTGATGATAGAAAGAGATTGTATGATTTTTTGAAATCAAACAAAATTTTCGCTCAAATACATTATATTCCAGTTCATACATTACCTTATTATAGAAAAATTGGTTATGGTATGGCAAAATTAGATAATTCCGAAAATTACTATAAAAGATGTATCAGCTTGCCTATGTATCCAACATTAACGGTTAGAGAGCAAAATTTTGTCATTGAAAAAGTATTAGAATTCGTCAATGGCTAATCTTGCTATAATACCGGCTAGAGGTGGGAGTAAACGGATTCCTAAAAAGAATATAAAATTTTTTTATGGAAAACCAATAATCTCGTATTCTATAAATGTAGCGCTACAGTCAAACTTGTTTGACGAAGTGATGGTATCAACCGACAATGAAAATATTGCTAAAATATCTGAAGAGCTTGGAGCAAAGGTGCCATTTATGAGAAGTAATGAAAATGCAAACGATTTTGCTGTTTTAGCAGATGTAATAGAAGAAGTAATCTTGAACTATAAAAAACAAAAAAAGAACTTTGCTAATATCTGTTGTATTTTACCAACGGCTCCATTTATTTCGATTGAAAGCTTGCAACTGTCATTAAAGAAATTATTGAAAAATAGTTTTGATACAGTTTTTCCTGTGCTAGAATTTTCTTTCCCTATACAACGCAGCCTTCAAATAGAAGAGAACAAAGTTTCTATGGTTAATCCAGAATACTTGAATGTTAGATCTCAGGATCTACCCTCAAGATATCATGATGCTGGACAATTTTATTGGTGTAAAACAGATATTTTTCTTCAGAACAAAAAGTTAATTACAGATAATTCTGGAGCTCTCTTAATTTCTCCATTAGAAGCCCAAGATATTGATACGGAGAATGATTGGAAGTTGGCAGAGTTAAAATTTAAAATGCTTAATGAAATTTCCAAATAAATACCCATTTTTAAGCAAAAACATCTATCATAATGGAGGCTATTTATTAGTTCCTATTAGATATGAAGATAGGCTTAGAATTATGAAATGGAGGAATGAGCAAATTCACCATTTGAGACAAGTTAAGCCCTTGACTACTGAAGATCAAGAACACTATTTTTCTACTACAGTTATAAAGTTATTTTATGAGGAGAAACCTACTCAGGTTTTATTTTCATATTTAAATGATGACTTATGTATCGGGTATGGAGGCTTAGTTCATATAAATTGGATTGATAGAAATGCAGAGATTTCATTTATAATGAATACTGACTTAGAAAAAGAAGAATTTCATTTTCACTGGAAAACGTACTTGCATTTGATTGAAGAAGTAGCGTTCGAGAGCCTAAATCTTCACAAAATATATATTTATGCATTTGATCTAAGACCACATTTATATGAAGCTATAGAAGCTGTTGGTTATACTAAAGATGCAGTTTTAAAAGAACACTGTTTTATTGATGAAGAATATAAAGATGTTGTTATTCATTATAAGGTAAATAATAATAAGTAGATTTTATGTTGCGTTTAGGTGTGCTTTGTTGTGGTGGTTTGGGATTTTCTTCGTTAGAGCATTTAGTTGAAAATTATGATATCAGATTTGTATTAACAGATCGAAAATCAGATTTAATCATAAAACTTTCTAAAGACAGAAACATCCCCATTTTCATAGGAAACCCAAGAGAAGGAAAAGGTTATGAGTTTATTGAGCTTATTGAAGTTGATATAATTGCTTCAATAAATTATTTGTATTTAATTGAAAAAGACATAATTGAACACCCAAAGATAACGGCATTTAATATTCATGGATCGCTATTGCCAAAATATCGCGGACGTACACCACATGTTTGGGCAATTATAAATGGAGAACGAGAAACAGGAATTACGGCGCATCTTATTGATTCAGATTGCGATACAGGTGATATTATTCATCAGATAGGTGTAAAAATTGAATCAGATGATACTGGCGCTAATATTTTGAAGAAGTATGCTAAGTTATATATTCCACTAATAGACAGGGTTTTAGTAGCAATTAAAAATGATGGTTTAAAAACTACGAAACAGAATGATTCATTAGCAACCTATTTCGGTAAAAGAACGCCAGAAGATGGAGAAATAAATTGGAACTGGAATAAAGAGAATATAAGAAATTGGGTACGGGCACAAGCTAACCCTTATCCAGGCGCTTTCACCTTCTTGGATAATAAAAAGGTAATTGTCGATAAGGTTTCGACGAAGTTAAACAATGACTTTTCCGTAAAAAATGGAGTAATAGTACAAGTTAGACCTAAAGTTATAGTTAAAGTTGAAGATGGTTTGGTTATTTTAGAAGAAATACGAGGTAAAAATCATAAATTTAGTATTGGAAAAAGATTTACAAATGAAGATAGGAAATAAGAAAATAGGAGGGGAAAACCCATGCTTTATTATTGCTGAGTTATCAGCTAATCATAACGGTAACTTAGATGTTGCTATTCAAACTATACGTGCTGCTAAAGAGGCAGGTGCTGATGCTATAAAGTTACAAACTTACACCCCAGACACTTTAACAATTGATTGTGACAATGAGCATTTTCGAATTGATGGTGGCACACTTTGGGATGGGAAAACATTATATGAATTATATCAAGAAGCATATACGCCTTGGGAGTGGCATGAAAAATTGTTTGAAGTTGCTAAAGAAGAAGGGTTAATTTGTTTTTCTTCTCCTTTTGACAAAACTGCTGTAGATTTATTGGAAAAATTTAATGTTCCTGCTTACAAGATTGCCTCATTTGAAATTCAAGATATTCCTTTAATTGAATATGTAGCTTCCAAAGGCAAACCAATTATTATATCTACAGGAATTGCTGAAATGAAAGATATAGAATTAGCCATTAGTACATGTAAAAAAGTAGGGAATAATGATATAGTACTACTAAAGTGCACTTCTGCATATCCTGCTCCTTTAGAACTAGCAAATTTAAACACAATACCTGACATAAAAGAAAGGTATAATGTAGAGGTTGGATTTAGTGACCACACATACGGTTCATTGGCACCAACTGTTGCTATTGCTTTGGGAGCGAAAGTTGTTGAAAAACATTTTATCTTAGATAAATCTATTGGCGGACCCGATGCAGATTTTTCTTTAAACCTTGAGGAATTTTCAGAAATGGTAGATAAAATCCGTGATACTGAAAAATTACTTGGAATAGTATCGTATAATTTATCAGAAAAAGTTAAGAATAATAGAAAATTTGCACGTTCTTTATTTGTTTGCGAAAATGTAAAAGATGGCGATTTAATTACAGAAAAAAATGTGCGTTCAATACGTCCGGGTTATGGATTGCATCCAAAATTTTATGACGAAATCTTAGGGAAAAAATTTATACGAGATGTTGAAAAAGGAACACCGTTAAAATTTGAATTTATGGATACTAACTAGTATTAGAGTGAACATTAGATGACTTTATATATTAAAAATAGTAATACATTTTATTTTGAAGTATTGTTAAATGATAGCAGCTTCTTCGAAAGCACAAGTTTTGATCAAAAAACGCTTCTACTGGAAAATGCCTTAGAAAATCTTGAAAATGATATGAGTAACTTATCATTACCGGTCAGAGATAATAAATATTACAATTTTTTTTGGGAGTTTACTTATGACATACACAGAGATGATGGGATAAAAGACACTGTGGCCGATTATTATTTGGTAGAAATAATTAATTATGCAATAAATAAATTTGAAGTTAAAAAGGTCATTATTGAGTTTCCATTGCGAAAACCTGTTATAAAGAAAATCTCAGAAGTATTATCTGTCCATTTGAAGGTGTCTTATAAGCATTATTTAAAAGAAAACATTAGATTTCGATTTGGAGCTTTAAAGTACCTGAAGAATTATTTTATTCATTTATTAAGACATAAGACTGACGAACGAGTAGTAGAGCATAAGGGGAAAGTATTTTTTTTTACCAAAGACACATTTTCTTTATCTAGGTTTAAGGAATTTCCCAGAATTATTAGTGATTTTAAAGAAGTTTATTTATTAAATCTTTCGTTGACAAAAACAAAAAAATATTCTGATGATAGTTTATCTTTTATAAAAAGTTATACGTTTAAATCTCTTCTTACAAACTTTGTTAAAGCATTAAAACTCTTCAGTTTTATACAGTCTTCAATAAGAAAATACGAGAGCCCAACAATTTATTCAATGAATTTAAAGAGACAAAGCTTTTTACAAACATATTATTTATTGGTAAGATATGAAGCTCTAAATAGATTGTTCCTTTTGTATAAGCCGGAATATTTTGTTGTAGCAACAACTGTCGGAGATCCTATTAAAAGAATGGCTTTATATGTGGCTAAAATGAACGGGATTAAAACAATCGTTTTTAGTTGTAGATCAGTGCTAAGTTACTTAAGGTCTGAAGATAGAGTAATTAACCTTGATTTTGATAACGATAATAAATTTTTTACTGATTATTTTATATCGCTAGATAAAATTAGTGATAAACATTTGTTGAACTCAGGAATTCGTAACAATAGTTTATTTAGCTATGAAGTCACTAACTACATGGGAGAAGGAGAAATAGTAAATTATAAAGATGGACTACTTCTACTGTTTGCACATAAAGAATATAATGAGCAGTTAATTGATTTAATAGAATCATTGAACATTGAAAATCTTAAATTTGAAAATATTTACCTTAGAGAACACCCTTCGGTTAAAGTCTCCAGAGAAGAATTATTCAGATTAAAAAAAATAAATAGTAAGTTAATTTCTTTGACAAACCTACCATGGGAGAAAATTTCTTTCCAGAATGTAATAGCAGTTACATCTAATAGTACATCTGGTATAGATGCTAGTTCAAGAGGGGCATCTATTGTTTGGCTTCCTTTTTTAACCGAACATAGTACACAGTTTAAACCAATGATGAATGCCATTGGTAAAACTTGCTATTCTAATAAAGAATTCAATGGGTTTATTAATGAAATTACCTCTAATAAGGTTAGAGAAGCGTTTAATTGTAACTGTAGAGAGGAGTATAAAAAGAACATATTTAAGGAAAATAATCTAAATAAGTTGATTAAGGAAATTGCTAAATAGCTATCATCTAAACGTTTTTGAAAAAGTATGAGAGAAATTACTAATAAGAAAGAAAATCCTTCGCCAATATTCGTTGTTGGTATGGCACGTTCAGGAACCACACTTTTACGTGTAATTTTAAATAGTCATCCTAATATTGCAATTCCTAGAGAAACAACTTTTTTTTATTTAGTCAATGATTATATTAAAGCTAATAATGTGTCTTCTTTTTCAGAAGATGAAATGAAGAAATTTTGGAATTGGTATGCATCAAAAAGAAAGTTCACTTATCTAGGACTCGAAAGAGAAAGAGTTGAGAATAATTTTAAAAACTTTAACAATGAAATGCACTTTAAAAATATTTTGGATTCTGTAATGCTGACAAATCTGGAGAAAAACGGTAAGAAGCGTTGGGGGGAGAAAACACCGGGACATGAAGAGTATTTAGATAGGATTTTTGAATTATATCCAAATGCAAAAGTTATATATATTATAAGAGACCCACGTTCAGTATATGCTTCTTTAATTAATGTGCCTTGGAACGATCAATTTGTTTCGATAATTATCAAGAGATGGAACAAGAGTATAGCAAAATATAAAGAATACATGCATGATGAACGATTGACTTTGGTTACATATGAAGACTTGGTAACCGATACTAAGAAAATTACTAAAGATATATGCGAATTTATTGGTGAAGATTTTACCGAAGCGATGATTCATAATCGAATAGATGATTTACCAGATAAAAATGATGATAGTTGGACGACCGTTTATGAAAAAAATGTAATTAATAAAAGAATAGATGGCAGTAGTTTGACTAAATGGAAAAAGCAATTATCGAAATTCGAAATTTCAGCAATAGAGACATATTCAGACCAAACAATATTTAATGAATTTTACAAAAAAGAAGGAAAAGTATTTAATTTATTTGATGAAATAAAATACTCCACTCTAAAAGTGAATTACTATTTAAACAGAAAGGTTTTAAGACATGTTAAGTAATTACAGATATAAAAATTGGAATAACAATATACCGTCTAATATTATAGAATATTTTTTTTCTCCAACATCTAATAGTCTAAGAATGGTAAATTTTATATTCCAGAAAATTTTTAGAATAAATGGAGAAATAAAGTTTATGGTACATTATACATCTAAAGTCAATGGCAATGTAATTTTTGGAAAAGATGTAGCGAGATATTTTGCCAACTCAGGAGGATGCTATTTTTCAGCTATAAATGGTATTGAAATTGGCGACGGGACTATTTTTGCTCCTGGAGTAAAGGTTATTTCTGCAAATCATAATATAAAAGATTTTAATAGGCATGAAAAGCATGAGCCCATAAGAATTGGAAATGATTGTTGGTTGGGCGCAAACTCTGTGATCTTACCAGGTGTTCAACTCGGAAATAGAGTGATTGTAGCTGCTGGTGCAGTTGTGAATAAGTCTTTTGGTGATAACGTTATTATAGGAGGTGTACCAGCTAAAATTCTTAAAAAGACAATATGATTAAAACTATTATTAAAAAATATTTTAACAATTTTAGTTTCTTCTACAGTCATTTGGGATATCGAATGTTTGTTTCTTTGGGGCTTTCTATTGCCGTTGGAGTTTTAGATGGATTAGGAATAGCAATGTTTTTACCTTTATTGCAGATGGTTTCTGAAGAAGGCCTTTCTAATCCTGAAAATTTAGGCTATATGGCTTTTTTAATAAGGCTTTATGAATCCGTGGGGATAAATCTTAATCTTGCCGTTGTTCTAGCTACTATGGTTTTATTCTTTATATTGAAGGGAATAGCCACTTATACTAAAGCAGTTTACAACGTAAAGTTATTAGAATTGTTTAGCCGAATGCTTAGAATTAGAACTTTGAAGGGGTTAAATGGGATAGATTTTAAAACTTTTGTGGTATCCGATATGGGAAGAATTCAGAATTCGATGACCGGTGAAATTGATCGTGTAGTAAGAGCTCAAATGACCTATTTTGGTGCAATGCAACAGAGTGTAATGGTCTTAGTATACGCGGTGTTTGCTTTTATGACCGATTATCGTTTTGCTGTTATGGTAATTATAGGAGGTTTAGTTATTAATTTTTTATATCAATTAATATATAGACGGACTAAGAAGGCATCAAGAGAGCTATCATATTATTATGATGTCTATGAAGGAAAAATTATACAACATGTCAAAAATTTTAAATACATAAAAGCTACTGGTTTATTAAACTATTTTGGAGATAGATTACGGAAAACCATTTTGGATATTCAGGCCAGCAGAGTTAAAATTGGGATGCTATCTTCTTTTATGTCAGCCACACGTGAGCCAATATTAGTAATTATTGTAGCCATTGTTATTTTTATGCAAACAACTTATCTAGGAGGCGAACTTAGTACTATCCTATTAAGCTTGCTTTTCTTCTATAGAGCACTTACATCAGTTACTCTTTTACAGAATAATTGGAATCAGTTTCTAGGTGTCCATGGTTCTGTAGAAAGCATTAAAGAATTTTTCAGTTTGCTTAAAAAAAATAAAGAGCCTAATGGAAATGAAAAAATGACCCATGTTGAAAATAGTCTTGAGTTAAAAAACATATCTTTTAAATATGGTAATACTCAAATCATAAAGAACTTAAACTTGAGTATAAATTGTAATGAAAGTGTTGCTTTTGTAGGAGAGAGTGGTAGTGGTAAAACAACTTTAGTGAATATTCTCGCAGGTTTATTGCCAACTAATAATGGAAGATTCCTTGTTGATGGTAAATCAATAACAGATATTGATAAAGAAAGTTTTCAACAACGAATAGGATATATCACCCAGGAACCGGTAGTGTTTGATGATACCATTTATAATAATATCACACTATGGTCTGAAGAGAACGATGAAAACTTAGAGCGCTTTAATAATGCTATTAAGAAAGCTTCGTTGATACGGTTTTTATCAGAATTGGAGCATGGTAAAGAGACTAAACTAGGCCATGGAGGAATTAATCTTAGCGGTGGGCAAAGACAACGACTTTCGATTGCTCGTGAACTTTATAAGGATATAGATGTATTGATAATGGATGAAGCTACTTCTGCTCTTGATTCTGAAACCGAAAGATCTATTCAAGAAAACATCGAAGCACTTCAGGGAGAATATACATTGCTAATTGTTGCACATAGACTCTCCACAATCCGCAACGTTGATCAAGTTGTGTTTATGGATAAGGGTGAGATTATTGCTAAGGATAGTTTTGATAAATTAACAGAAACACTACCAAAGTTTAGAAAAATGGTAGCCCTTCAAGAACTTTAATCTATACGACGTGCGTAAAATACTAATTATTTGTGATGTTTACCCTCCAAGTTTTGCTCCTCGTATGGGGTATTTAGTGAAATACATTAAAGTTATCGGGTGGGAGGCAGATATAGTTACTCGCGGTCATGATAATGATTTTAGTTTTAAATCTCTTGTTGGTAGCGAACGAATTATAAGAATAAAAGAAGCAAATAATAAATTAAAAACTAATAAGGATAAAATTATTCGATTAATCAATAAAAAGAAATCTCATATTCGGAAAAGTAAATCTTTTTCACAAGAGATTTTAGATAACCTAAATTGTAATAATTACGACTTGATAATATGTTCGACGGCGCATAGAACGTTTATTTTAGATGTTGCGAATCAGATAGCGAATGCTTGGAAAAAACCTTGGATAGCAGATATAAGAGATTTATATGAGCAAAAACCAAAATCAAGAATAAGGAAGAAAAGAATTAAAGAATACATAATTGATAGAATCGATAAAGAATATTTAAGGTTTAAGTTAAAAGAACGTAACAAAAATCTTAAAAATGCCGATGCCGTGGTAACTATAAGTCCTTGGCATTTAAATAAGATAAAAAAGTATAATAATAATTCTCATTTGATTTATAATGGTTTTTCTCCTGATTTCTTTTTTCCAAGACCTATTAAAAAGCAAAATGAATTTAAAATTACATATACAGGATTAATTGTCTCTATAGCTTACCGAGACCCAACATTATTATTTTTAGCAGTTAAAAAGTTAAAAGAAAATAACCTAATTGATCACCGATTTCGTATACAGTTTTATACACCCAAAAAAAAGAGAACTCCGGTAACCGAGAATGCAGCTTATAAAGAGGTAAGTGATTGTGTAGATTTTTTTGATTATGTAGATACTTCCGATGTTCCGCAAGTTTTAGCGAATTCGGCAATATTACTTTTGTTAACGAATGTTTATAAAGATGATGGACCTAAGGGTATTATGACAACTAAATACTTTGAATATTTGGCAATGGAAAGGCCTATTTTATGTGTTAGAAGTGATGAAAATTTATTAGAGGACTCAATTACAGAATCTAAAGCAGGAATCGCGGCAAGAAATGTTGAACAGGTATATGATTTTTTGTTGGAAAAATGGAGGGAATGGAAAGAAAAAGGATATACAAACGTATCAGTAAACAGAGAGTATACCAAGCAATTTTCTAGAAAACTCCAAGCCCAACAGTTCGTTAATTTATTTAATGAAGTAATTGAATGAAAAAAATAAGCTTTATACTTCCGGTTTACAATGTAGAGCCCTATCTTAAAAAATGTATTAAAAGTTTATGCGATAAAGATATGCCCTATGAAGAATACGAAATAATTGTGGTAAATGACGGTTCTCCGGACAATTCAGAAAGGTTAGTACGGGATTTACAAACAAGAATTCCAAATATTCATTTGATTAATCAGAAAAACTCTGGAGTATCGGTAGCTCGTAATAAAGGTATCATTAACGCCACTGGCGAATATATTGTATTTGTAGACCCCGATGACTATGTGAATCCAAACTTGTTGAAAAGATTATATGATAGGGCGAAAAAAGATGATTTAGATATCTTGTTATGTGGTCGAACAATTGTTAAAGCTAACGGTGAAATTTTTCATAAAGTAGGCTATGATAGACAAGAAAAATTTATTTTTGATGGTGTAGAAGCGTTTTACGAAAAGGATAAACCATTTAACGTTTTTGATAGTTGTTGGGGAAGACTCTATAGAAGAGAATTAATAATAAACCAAAAAATTTATTTCCCTAAAAATGTAATACATTTGGAAGATGGAGTGTTTATTCGGAAGATATTTACTGTTGCTAAAAGAGTTGGTTTTGAAAACTGCGATTTTTATCAATCTTTTGAAAGAATAGGGTCAGCCACTAGGTCAAATGTAGGCGTTTCTAAAAAAGCAGCAAAAGGGGACATCATTTCATCAAAAGATTTATTGTACTTTAAAGAATCTCGAAAACTTAACTTATCACAATTAAAACTTATAAATACTGGAATTGTTAAATATACTTTACTACCATTAATGCGAGCTTTAAGGACCAAAGATTTGAAATTACTAATAAGCTATAATAAAAAGTTAATTGATGAGGGTTTAAAACCGTTGGAAGTTAAATATATTGATAAGGGCATATATTTAACCTTAGCAAAAGCTTACAATAGATCACTATGGGCGTTTGTTATTAGATACTTGTTTAAAAAGCGACTACAAAAATTTAAATCAAACAATCTTCAATAAAATTATTACTTTAAGTGCTTTTTAATTCAATAGAGTTTGCGATATTCTTACCAATAGTTTTTATACTATACTGGTTTGTTGTTAACAAAAGTCTAAGACTACAAAACCTTTTAATTGTAGCAGCGAGCTACCTATTTTATGGATGGTGGGATTGGAGATTTTTGTCATTAATTTTGTTTAGCACAGTTGTAGATTTTTTGGTTGGATTGAATTTATCCAAACAGAATAATCATAGGAATAGGCTGATTTTTTTATGGATTAGTATAATAGTGAATCTTGGCTTTTTAGGCTTCTTTAAATATTATAATTTCTTTTTAGAGAATTTTGTAAACGCTTTTAGTTTTTTTGGATATAGCATTAATCCACAAGGATTGAATATTGTTTTACCAGTAGGAATTAGTTTTTACACTTTTCAAACTTTGAGCTATACAATTGATGTATATAAAAGAAAATTGGAGCCAGTAAAAGATTTTGTAGCTTTTTCAGCTTTTGTTAGTTTTTTTCCTCAGCTTGTTGCGGGTCCTATTGAAAGAGCTACAAATTTACTGCCTCAATTTAATAAAAAGAGAATTTTTGATAATGGAGCCGCAATCAATGGATTACGACAAATTCTGTGGGGATTATTTAAGAAAGTTGTTATTGCAGATAATGCAGCTGAGTATGCAAACCTAATTTTTAACAATTCTGAAGATTACTCAGGAAGCACATTAATATTAGGAGCTCTATTTTTTGCATTTCAAATATATGGAGACTTTTCTGGGTATTCTGATATTGCAATTGGTACATCAAGACTTTTCGGGTTTAATTTGATGAAGAATTTTGCTTTTCCATATTTTTCAAGAGATATCGCGGAATTCTGGAGACGTTGGCATATTTCTCTTTCAACCTGGTTTAGAGATTATCTATATATTCCTCTTGGCGGAAGTAAAGGAGGAGTAAAGCTAAAAATAAGAAACACACTAATAATATTTATTGTTAGTGGATTTTGGCATGGAGCAAACTGGACATTTATTGTTTGGGGAGCGCTTAATGCTATTTATTTTATACCGTTATTACTACTAAAAAAGAATAGAGTTAATAAAGATATAGTAGCAAAAGATAAAAATATACCTACATTTAGAGATTTTGTTAATATTTTTATAACCTTTGGATTGACCACTTTTGCTTGGATTTTTTTTAGAGCAGAAAATATTAACCACGCCATAAATTATATTATCAAAATATTCTCACCTTCATTTTTTTCATTACCATATTTTGAAAATGGTACTGAAGCTATTCCAGTAATTTTGTTAATTCTTATTTTTTTAATGATTGAATGGTTTGGTAGAGAGGGAGAGTTTGCGATTGATAAAATAGGATATAAATGGAAACGAGTGTATAGGTGGAGTTTATATTATGCAATAATATTTGCTATTTTTTGGTTTACTGGTAAACCTCAAGAGTTTATATATTTTCAATTTTAAGTAGTAAAATTTTGAAAGCATTCATTGTAAAATTATTATATTTCTTTTTAATACCAATTACACTTTTTAGTTTAATATTGTTAGGGAATTATACTATTTATAAACGAGAAGTTGATTCAGCTTTAGAAGAAATCTCTCAATACGAATGTGTAATTATGGGAGATTCTCAAATGCAAAGGTTAAAACCAACTTACTTTGATTGTAATACTTATAATTTTGCAAGTAGTGGAGAACATTTTTATTTTACTTATCACAAAATAAAAAAGCTTATGAGCTATAAAAACAGGAAAGTAGATAAGATTGTTTTAGGTGTTTCTTTACCTAATTTTTCCCCGGCCTACAATAGATTGTTTGATTTGAGCTTTTCTGAAGGGCAGGGTAGTTTAAAGAGATATTTTTATTTTACAGACTCTTTTAGTTCAAATTTTTTGAAATTAAAAAACATAACTGAAAAAAATACGGTAGTGCATTATATTAAAGGTATTTTTAATAAACCTGATTGGGGGGGGCTTTATATCTCAAATGAGAAAGACCCAGATTCTTTGTTAATAAATAAGGTCTTCAATATACACTATAAAGTGAAGGAAAATGAAAAATTAATTAGTACAACTCAAATAGAATATTTGAAAAAGATAGAGCAAATATGCAGGGAGAATAACATAAATTTGTACGTTGTCACCTGCCCAATTCATAAATCATATAAAGAGAAGGTTGATAGTATTTATTATAATACTTTGAGTAATACGCTTATGAAAATTGAGGGGATTAGGTATATTAATTATCTCTATAATGATGTTGATCCTAAGTTGTTCTCTGATCCGGTTCACTTAAATTCAGAGGGAGCAGATTTATTTTCTAAAATGATAAGTGATTCAATAAATATAAAATTAAATGGTATTGGTAATTAGTAAATCGTAGTTAAGATTTAAAAAGTTTTGCCGTTTATTTAAATAATAAATAATTTAATGAATGATAATTTTTTAGGCTTATGTGTGGTATAAGTGGAGTTTTGGGTTACAACAGAGTAGACGTCTTATCTTTTGTTAAAATGAATCAAATTATTCAACATCGAGGACCAGATGATGAGGGGTTTGTTTTTTTCGATAAAGCCTTAAACTCTGTAATATATGGAAGCGAGGATACTGATAAGGAAGCATGGCAAAGCCAGTATAATTATAAACCTAAAAAACGAATAGAAGAAAAAAGATTTGGAAATTATAAAATAGCGTTTGGACATCGTAGGTTATCTATCCTAGACCTTTCTCCCGCTGGACATATGCCGATGTGTGACAAGACGGAAGAATTGTGGATTACATATAACGGAGAAGTTTATAATTATATTGAAATTCGTGAAGAGCTAAAAAAATTAGGCCATAATTTTTTTACTACTACCGATACCGAAGTTATCCTTGCTGCTTATAAAGAATGGGGAGTACGATGCCTAAATCGTTTTATGGGCATGTTTGCTTTTGCAATTTTAGACGGAAAAAAGAATGAACTATTTTTGGCGCGCGACCGCTTTGGGATAAAGCCACTATATTATTGGACTTCAAAGTCTGGAGATTTTTATTTTGGTAGTGAAATAAAACAATTTACCGTTGCCAAAGATTGGAATCCAACACTTAACCATCAAAGAGCATTTGATTATATCTATAATTCAAAGACCGATCATACTAATGAAACCATGTTTAAGAATGTGTATCAGTTGAGTCCTGGGCATGCAATATTAATGAGTATAAATATTGGACCAACAGAGGAGACGAACAAAATAAATTCTTTTAAATGGTATAACCCTAAAATTGAAAAATTTAAGGGCACTTTTAATGAGGCTAAACGTATTTTTAAAACTAAGTTTTTTGAATCCGTTGAAATGCATTTAAGGGCAGATGTAAAAGTTGGGTGTACTTTAAGTGGTGGACTTGATTCTTCCTCTATTACTTGTGTTGTAAACGAATTGCTTGATCAACAAGGGATGACCAAAATTCAAAATACTTTTTCTGCAATTGATGGTGACTCAAAATATTCTGAAAAGAAATGGATTGATGAAGTACTTAAGCAAAGAAAAATAAAATCACATTTCATAACCCCGAGCCCTGAAGAAGTACTTTTTGATATTGATAATATTATTTTCCAGATGGATGAACCGATAGGTTCATTGAGCCCTTACTTAGCTTTTTTGGTTGATAGAAATGCAAGAGAAAATGGAATAACCGTTCTATTAAACGGACAGGGAGCGGATGAATATTTAGGAGGATATGGAGCTTTTAGAAAACTACAAAAACAGAAGGCTTTAGATTCGCTTAATATTTATAACGTTAAAAAAGAATTTACTTGTTCAACTAAGAAGGCCGCAAGTTTGGTAATAAGATCTTCATTAAGAATACTATATTCTTCTCTATTTCCTAAAAAATATAGAAAGTCATTCAATAATCCCTTAGATTCCAAAAGATGGTTTTTTTGCCTTGATTACAAAGTCTTATTGGTTAATACTAACAATGGAATTTTAAAAAAGATTCCATCTAAAATAAAGAGTTATAAAACTATTTCTAAAAGTCAGTTGACCAAGTCTCCATTGCCAATGTTTTTAAGATGGGAAGATAGAAATTCAATGGCTCATTCTTTAGAGGCTAGGGTTCCTTTTCTTGATCACCGTGTAGTTGAATTTTGCCATGGTTTGCCAGTTGAGTATATTGATATTCCAAATAAAACAAAGCGGATATTGTTAGAAGCAATGCTTGATATAATACCGGAGAAAATTTATGAACGTAAAGATAAAATGGGGTATGTTGCTCCAGAAGAAAGATGGGTTAAAGAAGAATATACAGAGAGGTTTAGAGAATTATTGAAACAGAGTATTAATTATTCAAAAGGAATTATAAAAAATGATGCTTTGGTATATTATGATGAAATTGTTTCTGGAAAAGAAAAGTTTAATTATTCTTACTGGAGATTAATTATGTTTGGACATTGGATGAAAGTATTTGAAGTTAGTATTGATTAATTATAATAAAATATTATTATCATATTTAACTAGGTATCTTTGTCACTAACACATAAATGATTCATGTAAATATGAATGAAAAGAAAAAAATACTTATTGTTTCACGCTCTTTTTACCCTCAAAACTCCCCAAGATCTTTTCGAACTACCGAGTTAGCTAAAGAATTGGTAAGACAAGGACATTTAGTTACGGTGTTGACGCCAAAAATAAGAGATCATGATGAATTTGAATCTGAATATGGGGTTATAATAAAAAACTTGGGAAATCCAGAATGGAAATCAATTGAGTTGAAAGGTTCAGGTATTAACTTGTATTTGAGAAGAATTATTAAACGATTTTCAAGTTTGTTATTTGAGTATCCCAACATCGAACTTTTAAGTTTGGTTAAAAATAAACTTAGGCAGGAACACAAATACGATGCTCTAATATCTATTGCAGTGCCTTACCCAATCCATTGGGGTGTTGCAAGAGTGTGGTCTAAAAATTGTAATAATAATCTGGCAAAAAAATGGATTGCCGATTGTGGAGACCCTTATATGGGACAGGAAAATGATACTTTTAATAAACCTTTTTATTTCAAGTATATTGAGAAATGGTTTATGCGTAAAGCTGATTACATTACGGTACCGACCAATGGCTCGATTAATGGATACTACCCTGAATTTCACTCTAAAATAAAAGTTATCCCGCAAGGATTTCGTTTTGAAGATGTGCAAATAAGAGACATAAAAAAGGATAAAAGGCCCTTTCCAATCTTTGGTTATGCTGGTATGTTTATTCCAGGTAGAAGAGATCCTAGTGAATTCTTAGATTATTTGTGTTCTATAGAAAGAAAGTTTGAATTTCATATATACACTAAGACTACTAGTTTAGTAGAGCCATTTATCAAAAAATCTAAGGGAAGAATTCGAATTAAACCTTTTCTCCCAAGAAACCAACTACTTTATGAATTAAGTAAAATGAGTTTTATGGTTAATTTTGAGAATGTAGGAGATAAACAAACTCCAAGTAAGTTAATAGATTATGTAATCATTGAAAAACCAATTTTGTCCATTAGAACAGGTGATTTAAGCAGGGATATTATTAATGAATTCTTAGACGCTAATTATAAAAATGCTAAAATAATTGAAAATCCAGAACAATATAGAATTGAAAATGTTTGCAAAAAATTTATAAATCTAATTTAATCTTATCTATGTCAGATGTTTTTATAAGATGGATTATGTTTTTTATAAATCCATTTATAGCAATGATTTTATCGTTTCAAGAATACACAAAGCCATATGCTAAAAATATGTTTTGGGCATTTTGTATTTTTTATGGTTTAACTTTTACCATCGGGAGGGAATCTCAAGGAAGTGATATTAATAGGTATGTTTATGAACTAAGCCAATTGCATAGCCAACCTAACTTAACAATTAACGGTGCCATTGATTATTTTAAGAATTCTGGCGAGATTGATGTTTTGAGAATTCTTATATCTTATACAGTTTCACGTTTTACCGAGAGTCAAGCTATATTGACTATGGTATATGCCTTGATTTTTGGTTATTTCTTTTCTAGAAATATCTGGTATGTTTTTAGTTTATTAAAGAATAGGCTTAATCTACTGACCAAAATGCTTATGCTAACATTGATTTTGGTAATGCCTATTTGGCAAATTGGAGGTTTTAGAATGTGGACAGCTTTTCACATATTTATTTATGGATTACTACCATTTATTTTTGAGCGAAAAAAAAATAAATTAATTTTTGTTTTTCTTTCATTTTGGGTTCATTTTTCATATATAATTCCAATTGGTGTTTTTATAATTTATGCTATTTTGGGTAATAGAGTGAGACTGTTTTTTGCATTTTTTATTTTATCATTTTTAATATCTGAAATAAATATTGGAGCGGTTAATGATACCATTGATGGTTTTTTACCTCCCGTATTGGCTGATAGAACTTCAAGTTATTTGCTGGATTCTGAGATAGATAAATATAGAGAAGGGTTATTAAACAATACTTCAAATTGGTACGTCGTATGGAAAACTAAAGCCCTGAGCTGGGGATTAATAGGTCTATTGACTTATTTGTTCTTTTATGCTCAAAAGAAAATAATGTTAAACTTTGAGCTTAAAAGGTTACTTTCGATTACATTATTAATGTATACTTTGGCGAATATTTTAATGCATATTCCTTCTGGAATTAGATTTTTGAATATTGCATTTTTCTTAGCACTAACACTGGCAATATTTTATTTGGATAGATTTAACTCAGATTATAATTTTAAACAATTAACTAAATATCTTGCTCCAGTATTTTTACTTTTTATAATAGTGTCTATTAGAAGAGGTTTTTATTCAACAAGCATAACATCCATACTTGGAAACCCAATTATGGCAATAATTAGTATTGGAAACAATATGTCACTTAACGATTTAATTAAATGAGTTTAACTGATAAAATTAGATTAAACATCAATAATATTCCCGGTTGGAGAACCGATAGAAAAATTGTCGTTTTGGAAAGTGATGATTGGGGGAGTATCCGTATGCCTTCGAGGGACATATTTGGAAAATTAAATGAGCAAGGCTACATACCTACGAATGATTATTATAATAGATTTGATTCTTTAGCTAGCGCTGAAGATTTGTCCAATTTATTCGAAACACTTATATCTGTAAAAGATAAAAATAAAAATTCGGCCGTTCTAACGGCAAATACCATAGTGGCTAATCCAGATTTTAAAAAGGTTAAAGATTGTCATTATCAAGAGTACCATTATGAAGTTTTTACAGATACTTTAAAAAAATACCCCAAGCATTCAAATTCTTTTAATATTTGGAAGCAGGGAATGCTCGCGGAGGTTTTTCACCCCCAATTTCATGGGAGAGATCATGTAAATACAAGTGCTTGGTTGAACAAATTAGCATCTAACGACTCGATTACTATGGTTGCCTTTAATAATGGATTACTGGGGTTAAGAGAAAACACTAAAGTTAAAAATAGAGATTATTATTTTATGAGGGCATTAGATTTTAGAAATACCGTCGATTTGGAAACCAAATTAAATGGAATACAAAATGGAGCAGATATATTTAATGATATTTTTGGGTATAGATCAAAATCTTTTATAGCTCCATCTTATGTGTGGAATGATGACGTAGAGAATATTTTAGAAAAGAAAGGAGTAAAATATATTCAAGGTATCCGATTACAAAAAAAGCCTATTCTAAAAAAGAATGAATTAGTAAATAAGATACATTTTTTAGGAAACAAGAATAAAATTGGCCAAACTTACCTTATCAGAAATGTTTTTTTTGAACCTTCACTTACCAAAGATAAAAATCAAATAATTGAGAAAACTTTGAATAGAATAAAAATTGCTTTTAAATGGAAAAAGCCTGCTATTATTGGATCTCATAGAATTAATTATATTGGTTTTATTAACGAAAAGAATAGGGATTATAATTTAGTTTTACTTAAAACTTTATTAACAAATATCGTTAATAATTGGCCAGATGTTGAATTTATGACGTCGGATGAACTAGGTGATTTAATTGAAAAATGAAAATAGCAATACATAATAGTAAAAATGGTTTTCACCGAAGGTGGGTAACCTATTGCGAGAGAAATAATATCGGATATAAAATTGTAAATTGCTATGATAACGATATTATACAGCAATTAAAAGAATTTGACGCTTTTCTTTGGCATCATAGCCATTCGAAGTCTGAAGATATTTTATTCGCAAAGGAATTATTATTTTCTTTAGAAAAATTAGGACTCGCTGTATTTCCAAACTTTTATACGGGTTGGCATTTTGATGATAAAGTCGGACAAAAATATTTATTAGAAGCTGTTAATGCCCCGTTGGTTAAATCATACGTGTTTTATTCTAAAACTGATGCATTGAATTGGGTTGAGAAAACTTCTTTTCCAAAGGTATTTAAATTAAGAAAGGGAGCAGGTTCTGCCAATGTAAAATTGATAAAAACGAAACATCAGGCCGTTAAGCATATAAAAAAGGCCTTTGCCAGAGGGTTCAGGCTCTATAAACCCTTAACAAACCTAAAAGAAAGGTGGAGAAAATACAAGTTAGGTTTGACCGATCTTAAAGATGTTTTTAGAGGTATAGTGCGCTTTTATGTAGAGCCTGAGTTTTCAAAAACCATTGGTTATGAGAGAGGATATGTATACTTCCAAGATTTTGTACCTAATAATACCTATGATATTAGAATAATAGTAATTGGTAAAAAAGCTTTTGCGTTAAAACGTATGGTAAGAAAAGGAGACTTTAGAGCCTCAGGTGGAGGGGAATTAAGATTTGAAAAGAAAGAATTTGATCAACGATGCATTGAAATATCTTTTCAGGTATCTCAAAAATTAAATACGCAGTGCTTGGCTTATGATTTTGTATTTGATGAAGGTAATAACCCGCTAATTGTAGAAATTAGTTATGGTTTTGCAGTTGAGGCTTATGACTTATGCCCTGGTTATTGGGATGAGAATTTAAATTGGTATGAAGGAGCTTTTACTCCCCAGAATTGGATGATTGAAGATTTAATATTAGCTATAAAAAATAATAATGAATAGAATTTTAATTGTAATTCATTCGTTAAAAGTTGGTGGCATGGAAAGAGTTGCCTCAGTTTTAGCTAATCAATTGGCTACAAAAAAAGATTATGAAATACACATTATTTTATATGGAATTGAAAGGGATATTTTTTACTCTTTGGACTCCAATATAGCTGTTCATAGACCTAGTTTTAAGTTTAATAATAAACTTCGTATAATTTCAACATTAAAAACACTTTATTTTTTAAGAAAAAAAATAAAAAATTTGGAACCAGATACAGTTTTAAGTTTTGGAGAGTATTGGAATAATTTAGTTCTGTTGGCCACTTTAAACTTAAAAGTACCTGTTTATATAGCTGATCGCAGTACACCTTTTAAAGATTTAGGTAAAACTCAAAACATTTTAAGAAAATATTTGTACCCGAGGGCTAATGGTTTAATTGTTCAAACTGAAAAAGCTGCTAGAATTTATAAAAAAAAAATTAGAAATTTAGATATTAGTGTAATCGAGAATCCAGTTCAGGAAGCAAAACCTCTTCAAAATGTTAAGAGAGAAAATATAATCTTAACCGTTGGAAGATTAATTGAGACAAAACATTTTGATAGATTGATTAAAATTTTCTCAAAATTATATGAATACAATTGGAAACTAGTGATTGTTGGAGGAAACTCGAAGAAACAAAATGTAAAAGAAAAATTAGAGAAAATTATAGAGGATTTAAAATTAGAGAATCAAGTAATCTTAACCGGTAATCAAAAGGATGTAATGAATTATTACGCGAAAAGCAAAATATTTGCTTTTACCTCTAGTTCTGAGGGTTTTCCAAATGTAATTGTTGAAGCAATGTCAGCAGGACTACCAGTAGTTGCTTATGATTGCGTTGCAGGTCCTTCAGAAATAATTACCAATAAAGAAGATGGTTTTATTATACCATTATTTAATGACTCTTTATTTTATGAAAAACTTAAATTCTTGATAAATAACAATAAAAAGAGGCAAAACATGGGGTTAAGGGCTATTGAAAACAGTAAAAAATATAATTCCAATGTTATTTCAGAGAAATTTTTAAAAGTAATTACAAATTGAGAATTTTAATTAATACGGCTTCCACTTTTAAAGGAGGAGGGCTTCAGGTTGCTAAGTCATTTATAGAGGAGTGTAAAAAGTTTGACACTAACCAATATTACGTGGTGTTAAGCGTTACACTTAATAAAATGGTTGTTGAAGACGAATTCCCAGAGAATTTTTCTTTTTATATAGCTCCTTTTAGACCAGCTACTGCGGTATTCAAGTTAAAATCGCATAACAATTTTTTTAAAAAAATTGAGAAAGAATGGAAACCAGATATTGTATTCACAACCTCAGGCCCTTCATATTGGAAACCTAAAGTTCCTCATTTGATGGGTTATAATATCCCACATTATATATACCCAGAATCCCCCTACTTTAATACAATACCTTATAAAAGAAAATTGTGGTGGACAGGAATGAAAATCTATGCTAAGTATGTGTTTAAAAGGGATGCTGATGCTTTAGTTGTACAAACAGAAGACGTAAATCATAGAGTTAAGAAATTTTTAAATAAGTCAAAGGTATATACAGTTCATAATACGATAAATACTCATTTTCTAAAAATTAAAAAGTCTCAAAAGAGGCTTCAAGAAAGAAAACCCGGTGAATTTAGATTCTTAACACTTTCAGCATGGTATCCACATAAAAATTTACGTATTATTCCTAAAATAATAGAAAAATTAAATAAAGACAATTTAAAGATTAAGTTTATCGTTACCTTACCTAAGGAGGATTTCTCTTTACTTACTCAAGAGATTAATAATGCGAATCTTATTAATGTTGGTCCAGTTAAAATAGAAGATGCACCATCATTATATTCTGAATGTGATGCTATGTTTCTACCTACTTTATTAGAATGTTTTTCTGCTTCATATGTTGAAGCGATGAAAATGAAAAAACCAATTGTTACTAGTAATTTTGGGTTTGCTCATACCGTTTGTAAAGAAGCTGCTATATACTTTGATCCTATGAACGCTTCTGATATAGCGAATAAAATTATTGAATTGGTAGATTCAGATAAACTTCAGAAAAATTTAATAAAAAAAGGCACTGATAGATTAAGTATTTTTGGTTCTGCTGAGAATAGAGCAAAACAATATCTTGACATTTGTAAAACTTTGATTGACAATGATGAACTTGGAGTCTAAAGAGAATAATCGAAAAGTTGTGGTAGTCAATCAGGCTGTTAACTATTTAACTATAGGAATTTGCAACGAATTTGCCAATAAGTTTTCTGAAGTGTCACTTGTTACAGGAAGTGTTCATAGCCAGGGAGAAGATCTTAATGAAAAAATAAAGGTAACATATATAAATAAATGGAAGGAAGAGCATGGGGTAACAAAACTCCTAATATATATAAGAGCTCTTTTCAAAATTTATTTTTTGTTAAGAACCAAATACAGAAAACATGAAGTCTTTTTTGTGTCGGTGCCTCCTATGGCTTATTTACTTAATTTATTAGTTCCTAATAGATTTAGCATGTTAATATGGGACGTATATCCTGATGTTTTTAAGATTACAGGAATGGCAGAAACGCATCCAGTCTACAAATTATGGGGCAAATTAAATAAATATTCTTTTAGAAAGGCTCATAAACTTTTTACAATTGGAGACGAAATGGCCAATTTATTGTCTAAATATGTAGATAAACAAAAAATAATTGTGCAACCAATCTGGTCTATATTTCAGGAAAATATTAAGATTTCCAAAGAAAATAATCCTTTTGTGAAAAATCATAATTTGCAAAACAAGTTTGTAATACAATATTCTGGAAATATCGGTTTAACTCACAAAGTAGAAGTGATGATTACTCTTGCTGAAAAAATGGCTGATGATGATGATATACTATTTCAGATTATTGGAAGAGGTCCACGTAAGAAAAAATTACAAAGAATGGTTGAAGAAAAACAGTTGGAAAACTGTTACTTTTTACCTTTTCAATCAGATGATTTGTTTCCATATTCGTTATCTGCTGCTGATGTAGGAATAGTAATTTTAGATGAAAAAACTTCAAAAGGAAGCGTTCCGAGTAAAACATATAATTTAATGAGCTTTGGCATACCTTCTTTATATATAGCTGCGGCAGACTCCGAATTAAATAGTTATGCTCAAAAATATCTTAACGCTAAATGCTTTACAGAAAAAGAGTTAGATAAAGCAACTGAATACATTCTAAAATTATACAACGATAAAAAATATTATAAACTTTTATCTGAAAATAGTAGTAAAGCATCGATGAATTTTAAAAGAAACAATGCATCTAAAATGATTAAATCTTATAATGACCTTGGATGAAGCAAGATATACTAAATCATATAAAAAACATATATGGTTGGAGGACCAAACGTAAGATTATAGTTATTTCTGTAGATGACTATGGTAATGTTCGTTTAGATAGTAAAAAAGCAAGGGAAAATATGGATAAAATGGGTGTTAAGGCTGTTGGTCCGACCTTCGATAACTTTGACACTTTAGAAAACACTGAAGATTTGAATATGCTATTTGACGTATTAACATCGGTGAAAGATAGAAATAACAAACCCGCCATTTTTACTCCGTTTTCACTTCCATGTAATATTGATTTTGAAGCCATGAAACAAAATGGTTATTCTAAATATGTTTATGAATTACTACCTGTTACTTTTGAAAAATTGGCATTAAAGCACCCAAATGCATATTCAGGCACCTGGAAGTTGTGGAAGGAAGGAATTGAACAAGGATTAATGAAACCGCAATTTCATGGTAGAGAGCATTTTAATCTCAAGGTTTTCGAAGAGAGTTTAAAATCGAAAAATAGAGAAGTTATAATTGCTCTTCAAAATAGATCATTTACAGGATTTTTAGACACAGGGTACTCAACAATAAAACGGTCGGCTGCATTTTCTTTTTCAAAACTGGAAGAAAATAAACAGTTTAAATATATTATTGAAGATGGATTGAATCAATTCGAAAATGTTTTTGGTTATAAATCAACTCATTTCAACCCGCCGGGAGGAAGAGAACATTCAATCATACATAAATACCTATATAATTGTGGAATAAAATATTTAGATACACCTTTAATAAAACATGAACATCGAGGGGAAGGAAAATATGTTAGAGTTTATAATTACACAGGTAAGAAAAACACCTTGGGTATGGTATATCAAGTACGTAATGTAGTTTTTGAGCCAATTAATAAGAGAAGTTTTAATTGGGTAAATTATGCTTTAAGGCAAATAGAAACTGCTTTTTTCTGGAACAAACCGGCCATTATAAGTTCGCATAGAGTAAATTTTTGCGGACACATAGACCCTAAAAATAGAAAAAAAGGGATTGATGCATTACAAGAGTTGCTCAAAAAAATAGTTGCTAGATGGCCAGATGTAGAATTTATGTCTTCAGATGAATTGGGTGATTTGATAGTACAAAGTAAAACAAAATATGTATAGAAACTTTATCAAAAGGATTGTCGATTTTCTAGTAAGCCTAACATTGCTAGTAGCTTTATTACCCGCTCTTGTTCTGATTATAGCTATTCTTTTAGTTCAGAATCAAGGCTCACCATTTTTTTTTCAAGCAAGGCCAGGTAAAGACGAAAAAGAAATAAAAGTGATTAAGTTCAAGTCTATGACCGATGCCAAGGATGAAAATGGAAATCTACTTCCCGACAAGGAAAGAATTACTAAATTTGGGGCTTTTATTCGCAACACATCTTTAGATGAGCTACCACAGTTGGTAAATGTTTTAAAAGGAGATATGAGTTTGATTGGACCGAGACCTTTATTGTTTAAGTATATACCTTTATTTAATAAAGATCAAAAAAGGAGACATAAAGTGAAGCCTGGAATAACCGGATGGGCTCAGGTAAATGGAAGAAATAGTATTTCGTGGACAAAAAAGTTTGAATATGACATCTATTATATTGATAACATCTCATTTTTACTTGATGTAAAAATATTATGGTTAACCCTTTTAAAAGTGATTAAAAAAGAAGGAGTTAATCAATCAGATAATAGACCTATGCAACCTTTTAATGGTAGTAATTAATTATGTTAAAAAGATTTCTATACTTGGTATATTATTTCAAAGAATTAGATTGGGTCAAACTCAATAAATTCATGAAATTTGTTAATCAGAAAGAAGGAATTTCGAAATTGGTTTTATGGAAGAGAAGCATTTCGGATTCTATACGATATAATACATCTATTTTAGAATATTTTTATTTTAAGTATTATAAAGCTACTAAAGAGGAAAAATTATCATATGCGGGCACGGGTTATATGTATGAATATCAAAAAATAATGAACCCTCAAGAGAGTAGGTATTTATTAGAGGATAAATTGATTTTCTTAGAAAAGTACGCACCATATGTAAAACATAGCTATTTTACAATTCTTGATTTAGATAATAAAAAGAAGATTGATTCTGTTATTAATAACAAATCTGGTAAAATCGTATTAAAAGATTCTAAAGGGCAATGTGGTAACGGTGTCGAAGTAAAAAAAGTTAGTGATTTTACACTTGATTCATTATTAAAAAGGTTAAAAGAAACCGGTAATGATTTTGTAGAAGAATATATAGAGCAACATAATGATTTAAATAGGTTATCTCCATCGGGGCTCAATACAATAAGAATCATAACTCAAATAAATAAAAAAGATCAAGTTGAAATTTTAGGAGCTAGACTAAGAATTACTATAAATTCGTCAATTGATAATTTAGCTGCTGGTAATATGGCTGCACCAATAAATTTAGAAACAGGTATTGTTGATGGAGAAGCCGTTTTTAGTGATATTACTAAAAAACCTTTAGTAAAGCATCCGATAACGAACCGAAAAATTATTGATTTTCAGATTCCTTATTGGAAAGAATCTTTACAAATGGTGGAAGAAGCGGCGTTACTGCATCCAGAAAACAAATCCATTGGCTGGGATGTTGCCATAACTAATTATGGCCCTGAATTACTGGAAGGAAATCATGATTGGTGTAAACTTTTATGGCAGTTACCAGCTCAAAAGGGGCTTAAGCCTGTTTTAGAAAAACATATGAAAGAACTTTAGAGAAAAATGAAAGTATTAGTTACCGGAGTGGGAGGCCCAACCCCCAGAAGCTTTGTAAAAGCGATTAAAAACTATAGTAATTTGAAAGATATTGAATTTATAGGTACTGATATTAATTCACTTTCTATCGGATTATATCAAAAGAATCTTTTTAAGTATTCGTATCTTATTCCAAAAGCTTCGGATGCTAATTACTGGGATGCCATAGAAGAGATTATTAAAAAGCATGAAATTGAAGTAGCAGTAGTTCTACCAGAATTAGAAGTTTTGGAATGGAGTAAAAGAAAAGAACAAAGTAAATTACCTTGTAAGGTATTGTTACCAGATCATAATCTGGCTCAATTTTTAGTTGATAAAGCTAAGATGACAAGCATACTTTCAGAGATTAATATTGTTCCAAAATCAATTTCATTTTCAAGAAAAGAAGAAAAATTAAGGGAGATTGGGGATGCTTTAGGTTATCCGTATTGGGTAAGAAGCACGAGTGGATCTAGTGGGCTTGGATCGCTGCAAATACATGATATAAATTCTTTAAAGAATTGGATTCAAATAAACCCAAATGTTAAACAATTTTTGGCTAGTGAATACTTACCTGGTAGAAACCTTGCCTGTAAGTTATTGTATTACGAAGGTAAGTTGTTAAGAGCGGCAGTAGCTGAACGCGTTAATTATATTATGGCTAAAGTAGCGCCGTCTGGAATTACCGGTAATACTTCTTTTGGAAGATTATTGAATGAATCAAATATTGTAGATGAAGCTAGTAAAGCCATGAATTTAATGTTCAAGCATACGGGTGCTCAGAAACACGGTTTTTTTACAGTTGATTTTAAAGAAGATTTGCATGGTAAACCACTTATTACTGAAGTTAATGTTCGCCATGTAGCTTTTACGCAATGTTTCGCTGCTGGAGGAGCAAATTTTCCAGCTGACACGTTAAAACTGTTATTAGAAAATGAAAATCTCGATAATGATTTCAAAGTTTATGAATTTGAAAAAGATTTAATTTTTTTAAGAGATGTAGATGAGTTACCCATGATTTTGAAAGAAAACGAACTATTTACTTAGGTTATGAAACTAGATATTATTGCAGGGGCAAGACCAAATTTTATGAAAATTGCACCAATTATCGATGAGCTCGAAAAAGTAAAAGATAGAATTCAATATAGATTAATACATACTGGTCAGCACTATGATAAAAAAATGTCTGGTAATTTTTTTGAACAGTTAGGTATCCCAGAGCCTCACGTTAATCTTGGAGTAGGTTCGGCCACTCAAGCGGTTCAAACTGGACGGATAATGAAACGATATGAGTCACTGCTCTTGGAGGAACCCGCCGATTGGTGCTTGGTAGTTGGCGATGTAACCTCAACTATGGCATGTAGTATAGCAGCTAAAAAATTAAATATGGGGGTAATTCATGTAGAAGGAGGAATCCGTTCTAATGATTTGACCATGCCAGAAGAAATTAATCGTATGGTTACTGATTCGATTACGGATATTTTTTATACAACAAGTGAAGTAGCCAATGAGAATCTAAAAAAGCTCGGACATACTGAAGACAAAATAAAGTATGTGGGTAATACAATGATTGACACTTTATTAAAGAATATTTCAAGATTCAAAAAACCTAAGGCGTATCAATTTCTTGGTCTAGAGCCTAAAAAATACTTTGTAATGACACTTCATAGACCGGCTAATGTTGATGAAGAGAAAAAACTTAAATATTTGGTTGATGAGATTGTAAAAGGGGCGCGTAAAATGCCGATAGTATTCCCAGTGCATCCTCGAACAGTAAAAATTTTGGAAAATGTTGGTATTGAAGCTTCCAACTTGCATGTGATTGAACCACTGGGTTATTTAGAATTTAACTTTTTAGTGAAAAATTCTTTTGCTGTAATAACCGATTCTGGAGGAATTACAGAAGAAACTACCGTAATGAAAATACCATGTTTGACATTAAGAGATAATACTGAACGTCCAGAAACGGTTACAGTTGGAACGAATGAACTTGTTGGGACTGCGCCTGAAAACATTGCCCCCTATATGGAAAAATTGCATGGCGGTAAATGGAAAACTGGAGGAATCCCTAATTTATGGGATGGGAATACTTCTAAAAGAATTGTTGAACATTTACTTACTTTAATATAGGTTATAAGGAAGCTTATGAAAGAAAAAATTTGGTTGTCATCCCCGCATTTAACTGGAGAGGAACAGAAATATATTAAAGAAGCGTTTGATGCCAATTGGGTTGCCCCTCTTGGTCCAAATGTAAACGGGTTTGAACAAGAGATTTGTGAATATACAAATTCTAAAGCTTGTGCAGTTTTAAGTTCGGGCACGGCGGCAATACATTTGGCTTTGATTTTATTAGGGGTTAAAGAAAATGATGAGGTAATATGTTCTTCATTTACTTTTTCCGCCTCAGCCAATCCAATAAGATATCAAGGCGCTATTCCTGTTTTTGTAGATTCGGAGGAAGATACCTGGAATATGTCTCCTGAACTATTGGAGGGAGCAATTAAAGATAGAATAGAGAAAGGCAAGAAACCAAAAGCTATCATTTTAGTGCATTTGTATGGAATGCCTTCGAAAATGCAAGAAATATTTGCAATATCTGAAAGGTACGGGATTCCAATCATAGAAGATGCAGCTGAAGCTATTGGTTCAACCTATAACGGGAAGGCTATGGGAACAATTGGTGAGCTAGGAATTTTTTCATTTAATGGAAATAAAATCATTACAACTTCAGGTGGTGGAGCGCTAATAGCTAATGATCCTGAATATTGTAAGAAAGCCACCTTTTTAGCTACACAAGCCAGAGATAGTGCGCCTCATTACCAGCATTCACATATTGGATATAATTATAGAATGTCAAATATTGTTGCAGGAATTGGAAGAGGACAGTTAGAAGTTTTAAATGAAAGAGTGAGAGCTAGGAGGAAAAATTTTGAGTTCTATAAAAAAGAATTGTCAAGCATTGATGAAATTTCTTTTATTGATGAGCCAACTGGTTTTTTTTCAAATAGATGGTTAACAACAGTTATAACCGATAGTTTGGAAACAAGAGAAAGAATTAGGTTAGTGTTAGAAAAAGAAAATATAGAATCTCGTCCATTATGGAAACCAATGCACTTGCAACCAATCTTTGAAGGTTATCCTAAATATACAAACGGGGTTTCTGAAGATTTATTTGAAAAAGGCCTATGCTTACCGAGCGGGTCTAACTTAACTGATATTCAAAAAGAAAGAATTGTAAAAACAATTAAATTTGCGTTTTAAACGTTTTGATTTATATAATGTCTAATTAATAGATAATTACGACATTTGTATAAAATTAATGAAAAAGATCTATGCTTAATAGGCTCTTCAGAAAAGGAATTGATAGAAATGTATCTCGATGGGTAGTATTACTTATAGATATTTTTCTAGTTGTTCAAGCTTTTATTGGTGCTTATCTTATCAACTTTAATTTCAACCTAAACTTTCAACAATTTGGTTTCTTTGCTCAAATCGTTTTAATAACAATTTTAGCCACCATTAGTTTTTTACTTGTAGGGTCTTATAAGGGTACTGTAAGACAAACAGGTATGAAAGATGCCTTAAATGTTTTTTATGGTGTTAGTATCTTATTTGGTATATTACTACTAATAACTTCTTTGGATAGAGAATATAATTTCACAAACAGATTTGCCGTTCCTTTTCGTGTAATAGTTGTTCATTATTTACTCAATATTATAGTACTTATAGCAAGTAGATTTATTTTTAAGCGATTTGTACAACGAGTGCTGATGGCTTATAAACCACCAGTCAATACACTTATTTATGGTGCAGGTGATTCTGGTCTGTTGACCTATGCTACGCTAAGCAATGATTTAAATAACAATAATAACGTTATTGGATTTATTGATGATGATAAAAATAAAATCGGCAAAAAATACAATAGGGTAAAAGTTTTTCCTCCGAAAAATGTTACCAAAGGATTTATTGAAAATAAAAATGTAAAAGAAGTTATAGTCTCTATTCAGAATATTAATTCTTACAATTTAATGAAAATTGTAGATTCATTAATAGAACTTCCGGTAAAGGTAAAAATTGTTCCTTCTGTTGATAAATGGATAAATGGAGACTTAAGTATTGGACAAATTACTGAGGTTAAAATTGAAGATCTTTTAGATAGATCTCCGATAAAAATAAGTAACCCTATACTTCAAAAAGAACTTAATAACAAAACAATTCTAATTACTGGAGCCGCCGGATCAATCGGTAGTGAAATAGCCAGACAAATTAGCAATTATAATTATAAGCATTTAGTGATTTTAGATCAGGCGGAATCCGATTTATATAACGTTCAGCAAACATTTTTACGTAACAAAATCAAGAATTATTCTACGATTATAGCAGATATTCGTAATAAAGAACGGCTGAATGAAATTTTTAGCTCATTTGATTTTGATATTGTTTTCCATGCAGCCGCTTATAAACATGTCCCATTAATGGAAGATAATCCGTATGAAGCAGTTAAAGTGAATGTGTTTGGATCGAAAGTTTTAATGGATTTAGCGGTTAAGTATAAGGTGAAGAAGTTCGTAATGGTTTCTACAGATAAAGCAGTAAATCCTACGAATGTAATGGGTGCTACGAAACGTGTAGCAGAAATTTATGCCAGTTGTTTAAATAAAGAAAGTAAAACCAAGTTTGTTACTACGCGATTTGGTAATGTACTTGGTTCAAATGGTTCTGTAATACCACTATTTAAGAAACAAATTAAGGAAGGCGGACCTTTAACAGTTACACATAAAGAAATCACTAGGTATTTCATGACAATTCCTGAAGCGTGCCAATTAGTTCTTGAAGCTGGAGTAATGGGAAAAGGAGGGGAGATTTTTGTATTTGACATGGGAGAATCCGTTAAGATATTCGATATAGCGAAAAAAATGATCAACCTCTCAGGATTGCGTTATCCGGAAGATATTGATATTGAAATTGTAGGATTACGTCCAGGTGAGAAGTTATATGAAGAATTACTTACGAATAAAGAAAATACTATTCCAACTTACAATAGTAAAATAATGATTGCTAAGGTGGAAAACGTGGACTACCTTTTATCTAAGAAAAAAATCGTTGACCTTGCCAAATTGGATGAAAAGGATAAAGTAGACATTGTTATGAAATTAAAAGGTATTGTGCCTGAATATATCTCAAACAATTCAGAATTTGAAGAACTGGATAAAGTAGTTTAGCCTTTTATTTTTTTCATTAAAAATAGATACCTCACCGAAAGCATCATCAAAATAGGTGCTACAACCATATTAAATTCCTGTATTTTTAATATCCAAATCACTACTGTTGCAATTAATAATAGCAAAACGGCGAGTAAATAGTTTTTTAGCCAAGGTTTAAGCTCTTTTTTTAGAAGTAAAAAGGCAACGAAAACATTAGGCGCAAAAGCCCATAAAATGTTATAATTTTTGACTGTTGCAGTATGATCGGTGGCAAACCATAGCAGTAGCATAAAAATTCCTAAAACTCCTGTAATAAAGAACAGAAAAAAATCTAACCATTTACTTCTTTTAGCCTTCTTTAAATCTTTAAAGGTTGTGTATACTATCAACAATGCTATTAAGGCAAATAAAACTATAGGCCCATAAATAAAGGAAAGTTCTTTAGGCTTGGGTTTAAAAAGAATATTATTCTTCTTCACTAGCGGTTTCAGCTCGCCTTCGTTTTCAATCTTAGCGATGCTAAATGCCTTATAAATGTATTCGGGTAGAAAAATATATTCTTCAGATTTTGCTTTTCTATCGATAACAGAACCTAAAGCAAGATCGATTCCTAACTCACCCCAAGGCTGCGCTTCGGTATGTTTATGAATAAGACCACGCAAAGTATAATCGTACTGGTCTGCAAAACTATAATCAAAAGTTACCTTATCCTTTAAAACATTTTCAGAAACGTCGCGAAGTTTAGTTGCGCAGTTATCATAAAAAAAATCATACAAATAGCCTCTGTTTTCTGGCTTAGCATTATTTTGAAGATAATTAAAAAAGTCTTGTTTCTCTCTTAAAGTTAAGTTCAGAACTTGTTCCTTTACAGATCTATTTTGATTAACATAATATCTCAAAAAATTATGAAATCTATTAATTCCCAGTATGTATAATAACTTTCCTTCTGCAAAATTTCCGTAAAAATTAGGAGCATTAAAATCGTAAGTACCGTAGTTATAGGCAATGTCAATTCCTAATGACCTATCCTTTACTCTAATGGCACTATGCCCAAAAGAGTCAACCAAATTCTCCCCTGATCCAACTGTAATCATACTAATTTCAGCATTTTCAGATAAGGTTGCTTGTTGTGAAATTGATAAATTTCCAAGAGTTAAGAATAATACTAAAAAGAGAAGTTTCTTCATTTATCTAAAATAGCTAAAATCAACTTTAATGGAGAAGATATTTGAATATAATGTACCACTTGCACCTCCAATATTGGCAAGTGCATAATCAACCTGAATACCTTTATATTTAAAGCCTACACCAAAATTAGGTTCTATGGTCAATGACTCACTGCCGTTAAAACTTGTCTCATTTTGAAAATTATTAATCCCTCCACGTAAATAAACAATATCTAAATAATCAGCTTGAAATCCAAAAGAGGGAGTAATACTTGCAAAAGAAGACGATATTAAATCATTAGTTTCGGTGAATCGAATATTTAAATCAAGTTCTGTTAGTAAACCAAAATCACGAGCTATTTTAAATTTTCTTGCTACCCCTAATTGCATTTTTGGTTTTGTAATCTCAAGTTTTTCTGGAGTAACTGTTGGTATTACCTGATCATCATTTGTAGGATCTCCATCATTTAATAAATCATTGTTGAAATCATCATAAATGGCAATGATCTTGTCAAGTTCATCATTATCAAAAGACCACGCATTAAAAGTAGTTGTTATATCTCGAATCATTAACCCAAATTGCCAATTCTTAGATGAATATTGCAATCCGGCATCGATGCCAAAACCAATAGACGAAGCAAAATCACCTATGCGCCGTCTTACAACTTTTGCATTAGCACCGATATTGAAATTTTTTGACCATAAATTGATTTTACGAGCGTAGGCTATGTTTACGGCCCAATCGGCCGCCGAGAATAAGCTTATTCTATTATAATCAATAGTACCATCAACTATGAGATTGGTTGTATTTAAAATATCGTCGACTCCAAATCTAATTACGGAAGCTGCAATGGTGCTTTGATTGTCTATGGGTTTTGCAAAAGCCACATAATCATATTTTGCAATACCCTGAAAATATTCGGCATGCATTAAAGCGCCTTGATAATCTGTAATACCTACTAATCCGGCTGGATTCCAGTAAATTGCATTTACATCATTTGTAGCGGCTGCTACCGCCTTACCCATTCCGAAAGCCGAGGCATCTACTCCAATATTTAAGAATTCATTGGAGAATCCACGAATTGTTTGTCCTTGAACATAGATTGTTGATATTAATAAGATATACAGTAATTTTTTCAAAAAAATCAATTTATGCAAATATCACATATTCTATCTAAAATAACAGTGAATAGCATGAGATATTGCTTATATCATTATTATTTAGAGCATCATTTACTATCTTGAATAAATGATAAAATTCGTTGCTCACACCAGGGTAATTTACTTGTGTTAAAGTAGGTCATAAAACCTACATGACCACCATACTTAGGAGTTTCTAGGTGAAAATAAGAATGATCTCTCGCTTCTTTAATTGGATAGCTTTCTGAGGTGAAAAAAGGATCATCTAATGCATTTATTAGAAGCGACTTAGTTTTTATCGTTGGAATAAATTGCTTACAACTCGCTTTGTGCCAGTAATCTTCGGCGTTTTTAAATCCGTTAGCTGGAGCGGTATAGAAATCATCTAATTCTTTAAAAGTCTTAATTTTTTGAATGTAATCACGGCTTAAAAAACTGTTTGGAAATTGTATCGACTTTTGCAGTGCTTTTTCTTTTAAAGTTTTTAGAAAAACATTTAGATATAACTTGTTGGAAACAGCAGTCATTTTAGCAGCGGTTGACTCTAAATCACATGGAGTAGAAATAGCAATTCCGGTATTAATATGTGGTCTATCTTTTTCTCCTAAATATTTTAAGGTTAAGTTTCCTCCAAGGCTATAACCAACCATATGAAATTCATCATATGCACAATGCTGTTGTATGTAATTGAAAACCTCTTCAATGTCTTCAGTTTTTCCACTATGATAAGAACTAAACAATCTATTCGATTCACCACTACACCCCCTAAGATTCATAGAAACAGCATCATACCCATTTTTATTTAATTCATTGGTTAGCGATATCATGTAAGAAGAATTAGAACTTCCTTCTAATCCATGGATTAATAAAACCATTTTTTTTGATCCGATTGTAGAAAAATCTAAATCAATAAAATCTCCGTCATCTAATTCAACACGTCTTCTATTATATTGCAATTCTGGATGACAGAATACAGCACGATACATGGTGTTTACATGTCCGTTTTTAAATATAAACGAAGGGTCATATGTTGAATTTTCAATATAAGGCATTAGTTATAATATCTTTTTAAAATCTCCAAGGCATATTTCCCTGCGATTTTTTCAGAAAACTTTTGAAAATCGATGTGTGCATTATCATTTGCATTATCTGAAATAATACGAATAATAGAAAAAGGAATTTGGTATTCATAGCAAACCTGAGCAACCGCGGCTCCTTCCATTTCAACACATACAACCGATTGCAAATTCGAATTTATAAAATTTATTTGAGATTTGCTAGTGATAAATTGATCGCCGCTGGCAATATCACCTATTCTTACTTTAGGATTCTTTATACCGAAAATGGTTGCTTCTTTTTTTGAAATTTTTGAATTAAAATTATATAGAAATTCATTTGAGGCATTCAGTAATTTTTGATTTTTTTTAGAATCTGCTTCAAAATATGTCTTATTAAGCAGTGGAACCTCGAATAATTTAAATAGCGGAGAGGCGTCAACATCATGTTGAAACAACTTTTCACCGATTACTATATCGCCAATGTTTAAATCATTCGAAATAGCACCTGAAACACCACTGAAAATTAATTCATTTAATTCGTAGTCATTAATTAGCTGTGTGGCGGTAGTTGCCGCTGCCACTTTACCCCAGCGCGAAAAAACAAGTATAGTCTCTTTACCAAATAAGGTTCCTATGAAATAACGTCTTTTCCCTTTAATAACAGTTTCAACATTCTCTAGATGATCAATCAATAATTGAAGCTCTTCTCGCATGGCGCTCATTATAGCTATCATATCATGTACATTTTGAAGTTAGCATTGTAATTCTATTAATAATAAATACAAATACTTTATTGCTTGATATTTTAGGGTTAAGAAATTACCCTATACTATTTTTCCATCAATCATTTCCAATTTTCGATCTGCCATGTTTGCCAATTCTTTATTATGTGTAACAATAACAAATGTTTGATTGAATTTATCTCTTAGTTGAAAGAACAATTCATGTAGATTTTTTGCTGAAGTTGAATCTAAATTACCGCTTGGTTCATCAGCAAAAATTACTTTCGGTTGATTAATTAGTGCTCTTGCAACCGCAACACGTTGTTGTTCTCCACCTGATAATTCATTAGGCTTATGGCTGATACGATCTTCTAAACCCAAAAAGCTTAATAGTTTTTTAGCTTCTTGCTCTACGTCAGTTTTGTTTCTATTAGCTATAAAAGCTGGGATACATACATTTTCTAATGCTGTAAACTCTGGTAATAGTTGATGAAATTGAAAAATAAACCCAATATTCTGATTTCTAAATCGTGATAAGTCTTTGTCTTTTAGTTGTAAAACATTTTGATTATTCAATTGTAAAATGGTGTCATTCGTAAGATGTGGCTTATCTAAAGTGCCCAAAATTTGAAGTAATGTAGTTTTCCCGGCTCCGGAAGGGCCAACAATTGCCACAATTTCACCTTGCTTAATATGAAGATTTACTCCTTTTAGAACTTGTAAATCACTAAAAGACTTTGTAATGTTTTTTGCCTGAATCATCACCTATAAATAAATGCGGCGTGAAATTACTAAAACCAATTGATTTTGTAGAAAGTTTATTGGTAAAATCCAAGTCAATTTAGAAATGGTTTGTTATTTTTGTGGCGGTTATAATCAAACTTACAACATGAATTTACACGAATATCAAGGTAAAGAAATATTAAGCAGCTTTGGCGTAAGAACACAAAGAGGCATTGTTGCTCATAATCATAAAGAGGCAGTTGGTGCAGCTAAACAATTGACTACCGAAACAGGTACAAGTTGGTGGGTTGTAAAAGCTCAGATTCATGCTGGTGGGCGTGGAAAAGGAGGAGGAGTAAAACTGGCTAAAAGTTTAGCAGAGGTTGAATCTATCTCTGAAAATATTATCGGGATGATGTTAAAGACACCTCAAACGCCACCTGAAGGCAAGAAAGTACATCAGGTTTTGGTGGCTGAAGATGTTTATTATCCAGGTGCTAATGAGCCAGAAGAATACTATATGTCAGTATTGTTGAATAGAGCGACAGGTAAGAATATGATCATGTATTCTACGGAAGGTGGAATGGATATTGAAGCTGTTGCAGAAGAAACTCCTCATTTAATTTTTACTGAAGAGATTGATCCCTCAACAGGATTATTGCCTTTTCAAGCTCGTAAAATTGCGTTTAACTTAGGGCTTTCTGGTGGTGCGTTGAAAGAAATGGTAAAATTTGTTTCTTCGTTATATACTGCATTTGTGAAATCTGATTCATCGTTATTTGAGATTAATCCTGTTTTAAAAACTTCTGATGATAAAATCATGGCAGTTGATGCCAAAGTAACTTTAGATGATAATGCATTATTTCGTCATAAAGACTATGCAGAAATGCGTGATTTACGTGAGGAAAACCCAATTGAAGTTGAAGCAAAAGCTGCTGGACTAAACTATGTTGACCTCGACGGTAATGTTGGTTGTATGGTTAATGGTGCAGGATTGGCAATGGGTACTATGGATTTAATTAAAGAATCTGGTGGTGAGCCTGCTAATTTCTTAGATGTAGGTGGTACTGCTGATGCAAAACGTGTAGAAACAGCATTTAAAATAATTTTAAAAGATCCCAATGTGAAAGCAATACTAGTAAATATTTTTGGTGGTATTGTGCGTTGTGATAGAGTAGCACAAGGTATTGTTGATGCTTATAAAAACATGGGCGATGCTATTAAAGTGCCAATTATAGCGCGTTTACAAGGTACAAATGCTAAAGAAGCTAAAGAGTTGATCGATAATAGTGGAATGAAGATTATTTCTGCTACAGAGTTTCAGGAAGCCGCAGATAAAGTACAAGAAGTACTGTCCTAAGTTTTCTTTAATAGTAGAAACTAATTATAAATAACAAGAGCTGCTAAATGCAGCTCTTTTCTTTTGTTTGATTTTATTATTTTTACCGTAAACCGTTATTAATGGAAAATCACCTACCCGAATTGTCAGAAAATCACCTACCCAGACTTACCGTTAAGGAAATAGGGAATGAAACGCTAAAATTTTTCAATTTAGAGAAAGGACTTTTATTCACCTATCTATCTATGCTAAAGCACCCTTTAGAAACGATAACAACTTACTTGAACGTTGATAGAAGAAAATTCTCAAACCCTTTACAGTATATTTTATTCGGAGTTGCTTTATATACATTTATTTTAACTGTGCATCCTAGCTTTCAAGCTTTTATTGAAAATGTGTACAACTCAGAAAATGTTGCAAAGATTCAAGAAAAAGCAGCTTTCTTTGAAGCTTTTAAAAAAGCTCAGGCTGCATTTTTCTCGTACCAGAATGTCTTCTATATGATTGTAATTCCATTGATAAGCTTGATAACTTTTTGGATTTTTAGAAGACTATATAATTATGCCGAGAATTTGGCAATACATGCTTTTGTTTTTGGCACTTCAATGTGGACTAGTGTAATTTTAGGTACTTTAACATTGTTTTTTGAAAACTCATTAATCATGTTTCCAATATTACCATTAATATCTTATGCCTTGATTACGTACTTATTCAAAAGCATATATCAAATAAGCTGGTTCAAAGGTTTTGGTCTTATGCTATTGGTTTTTGGAACAATGATGGCGTGCTCAACTTTTTTTCAACTTGTTTTGGCCTTTTATTTTATGCTTACTTAAATTACTAGATCTTAATTTATCTTTTTTTTAATCAAACGAGTCTTACATAAATCTTCCAAAGAAAATAGCATTCATCATTAGCTTGTTTGTGCCATACCAAAAAGCTCTAAAATTGGTGTTATCTGTAAATACAATTACTTTTCCTTTACCCATATTGGCTTTTTTAAATGGTAAGGACCCCGATAGTTGTTTTAGATTTTCTTTGGAGACATAGCCACTTAATAAAGGGTTTTTGGTATACTGCAAAGCGGGTTTATAGGTACCTATACTATCTGGTTTTACAAAAACTGTTGTATTTCTAAATAAAGCTAATTTATTAGAATCATATCCAAAATTTACGGGATGACTTCTGTCAATGGCCGCTTCGAAAATGGCGCCACCAATAACCTGTGCCCCTCGAAAGTTAGATCGTTGTTCGAAAGCCACATTTTTAGTTTTGGACTTTGATTTTTTAAAATCTAATTTAATAAACTTGTTAGTATTTAACCAACGAAGGCTATTTCGATATCCTATTAGAGTACCTCCATTTTGTACATAAGACTTTAGTTTTTCTTTAACTTTCTCTAAGCTAGAACCCGAAGTGTTTGGTAAAATGATGGTATTGTAATTACTCAGGTTTGCATTCTGTATATTTCTTGTATCTAGCTTAGTAATAGGTATATTGTATCGAGTGTCTAACAAATGCCAAATCTCTCCGGCATCATATGAATTGATTCCATCACCAATTATAACAGCAATTTTTGGCTTTTTTAGAGCTTTAAAATTATTACTTCCAAGATCAATTCCTTTGGTTAATCCTGTTTCAACCCCATCAATATTAACTCCGGTTTCTTCGGCAAGATTCGTTAATAAGGTATATATGGTTTCAGACGATTTTCTTTGATTTTGAACAGGAACTAAAATAGTACCGTAATCATAATTTTTCCCATTTAATGTAAATGGTTTCATGGCCACTTTGGCACGAAGTCCTCTTTTGAGGATTTCATAGGTTAATTTGGGTGTGTAATATTCATGCCATTCGAAAAGATAGGCGTAGTCACTTTTGGCAGAGACGTTTCCTTTTGGAAAGGACAGATCATTAATTTCATTACCTAAACTTGATGCACTTGAAGCATAATTGTAATCTAAATCAAAGGCCAGCGGCAACGTCCATGCAGATACATCATAGAATAAACTATCTTTAAACGTTGTTCTTTTTTCGAACATTGCTTTAATCATCCTTGAATTTGCTTGATTCATAGGGATAATATAGCTATGGTCATTTTTAGAGTTTTTATAGAACTTAATATTTTGACGCTTTAGCATCTCAGCAAAATGGAAGGTTTTAGTACGATCTTTTTTATCACCAAATACAATTGCCTTATTTCTAGATTTTGTAACTTCTCTTTGAGCATTCTTATAAAAATCTCGTTGGTAATTCAATAATTTTTCTCGCATGTTTTTTCCGGCTCGAAGCGTTGACAATCCTGTTGTAAATTGATTTCTAATTGTAAAAGGAAATGATAATAACCCGTTATCACTATTTTGTAAATGTCCTCTAGAACTTGCTTGCTCAAATAGAATACCGATAGCACCGTTTATATCTGGAAAGGTAGAGCCCTTTCCATAATAGAAGTCATCATAACTTTCTTCAGAGTAATATAAAGAACCAATTTTATCTAAAGCAGCGGCATGATAAGTTCCTATTTCTTTAGTGAGTTGCTGATTCATTTCAGGAGTAAGTGGATGTGTGCGTGATGGAATACCAGGTTGAAAGAAAAAGGTGGCATTTGTGCCCATTTCATGATGATCGGTTAAAACATTAGGTTTCCATTGATGAAAACTTTTAATTCTAGCCTGAGACTCTGGCAATTGAGATACTAGCCAATCACGATTCATATCGAACCAATAATGATTTGTTCTTCCGCGTGGCCATGCCTCATTATATTCACGATCTCTTCCATCTGATATTAAATTTTGATTTTTATGAGTATTAACCCATGAGGCAAATCGATTTAATCCGTCAGGATTATAAGAAGGGTCAAATAAAATAATGGTATTGTCGAGCAAGTCATTAATGTAATTTCCTTGAGCAGCAGCAAGGTAATAAGCAAGTAATAATGATGCATTTGCGCCACTTGGCTCATTACCGTGTATAGAAAAACCTTGATATACTACTAAAGGTATTTCTGATGTATTTAACGTGGTAGAAACGCCGGCATCAGATAATTTTAAATGGTCGGTGCGTATTTGCTCTAAATTTTGATGATTTTTTGGTGAGGTAATTGTGAGTAATAAGAGAGGTCTATCTTCATAAGTGGTTCCTCTGTTCTCAATGGTAATTCTGTCTGAAGCACCAGCGAGTACTTTCATGTATTCTACTAGTTTATCATGAGATACGTGCCATTTACCAACCTGAAAGCCTAAAACGCTTTCTGGGGTAGGGATGTTTTGATTGTAGCTAATGTCTTGAGGTAGATAGTAGGAAAGCTCTATTTTTTCTTGAGAAAAACCAATAAAGTAAAAAGCGATTAGGGCAAGGGCGGAGATTTTTTTAAGCATTATTTTATGATTTGTGGAGTAAATATAAAAAAACCGTTCAATTTGCACTGAACGGTTTTTTAAATTACTATAAATAGTGAGTTAGTTACATTTTAAATATCATCAAAATCTACATCTGTGAAATTATCTGTAGATGTTTGCTCTACAGGAACTTCTTTTTGATAATCTTTTTGGTGGCGTTCAGAAATTACTTCTTCACCTTTTTCAGAAACAATAAAATCAGTTGCTTTTTCTAGCATTTCTTTAAACTCAGAAAAATCTTCCTTGTATAAATAAATTTTATGTTTTTTGTAATGGAATGATCCATCATCATGCGTAAACTTTTTACTCTCGGTAACAGTTAAATAATAGTCACCTGCTTTAGTTGATCGTACATCAAAAAAATAGGTTCGTCTACCGGCTCTCAACACTTGCGAAAAGATTTCTTCTTGTTCTACAAATTCTTTATCACTCATAATAATCTTTACTTAATGGATAGTAATCTTTTAAAAACAGTGAACAAATCTAAAAAAATAAATTACTAGAACAAGAAATAATTAATATTTCTTTAGTTGACCTCCGTTGATTGTTCTGTAAGTTGCTGGTTGTAAAGCTCTTGATAATACCCTTCTTGATTAGACAAAGTTTCATGTGTTCCTTGCTGAATTATTTTTCCCTCATCCAATACCAAAATAAGATCAGCATTTTTAGCTGAAGATACTCTATGGCTTACAATAATTGTAGTTTTATTTTTACTAATGCGTGCAAGGTTGTTAAGAATAATCTCTTCTGTTTCAGTATCTACAGCAGATAAGCAGTCATCAAAAATTAAAATTTTCGGATCACCAATAATCGCTCTAGCTATTGAAATACGCTGTTTTTGCCCCCCAGATAAGGTAACACCGCGTTCACCTACAAATGTCTCGTATTTGTCTTTAAACTCACTAATATTATGGTGTATGTGCGCATTTTTTGCTGCTTCTATAATTTCTTCATTTGTTGCGTTAACATCACCAAATTTAATATTGTTTTTTATGGTGTCAGAAAATAAAAAAGCTTCTTGAGGAACAAAGCCAATACTTCCTCTTAAGTCATTTAAGTTGATGTCTTGTATTTCTTGTTTATCAATTAAAATTTTGCCAGCACCTACATCATACAATCTTGAAATAAGGTTAATGATAGTAGATTTACCAGATCCTGTTTTTCCTAAAATAGCTAGCGTTTCCCCATTCTTGAGCGAAAAACTAATATCCTTTAAGGCAACAATCTCTGTATCAGTGTAAGTAAATGATACATTTTTGAATTCAATATTTCCTTTTACATCTGACGAGCTTACTGCGGTGTTTTTTATATCGGGTTTTACTTCTAAAAATTCATTAATTCGTTTCTGAGAAGCTTCAGCTTGTTGTACAATAGACGTTACCCATCCTACTACTGCTACCGGCCAGGTAAGCATATTTACATACATTATAAATTCTGCGATAACTCCAATACTGGCTATTTCACCATTAATGTATCGCATACCACCAACATAAATTACAATTACATTGCTTAACCCAATTAATAAGATCATTAGCGGGAAGAATAGTGCCTGGATTTTATATAAAGAAATGTTTTTCTCTTTACTCTCAATGGCCAAAGTATTAAATGAATTAAAAGTAGGTTTTTCGATACCATATGCTTTTACAACATTAATCCCTGAAAATACCTCTTGGGCATTCGTTGTTAATTTGGAAAGATATTCTTGGACTATTCTACTACGTTGATTAATTATGCGACTAATAATGTAAATTGAAACAGAGAGTATTGGCAATGGAAGTAAGGTATACATGGTAAGTGTAGCATCAATAGTAATCATGTTCGCAATTACAATTACAAACAACGTGATCATATTAATACTATACATTATCGCTGGTCCAAAATACATACGAACTTTACCAACATCTTCGCTAATTCTATTCATTAAATCACCAGTGCGGTTTTTCTTATAAAATTTTTGAGATAAGCGTTCGTATTGCTGAAAAATTTCATTCTTAAGATCAAACTCAATCCATCGAGACATTACAATGATGGTTTGACGCATTAAAAAAGTAAAAAAACCAGAAAGTATTACTGCTCCAACGATAAGTAGAATGTTTATGAGTAACTCATCTTTAACAACAGACAATTCGGTTACAACACCTTTTTGATATTCTTCAACAATTGTTAAAGATTTATTTACAAGTCGAGGTGTAAATAATGAAAAAATACGCGCAATTATAGTGGTAATGAGCCCTATGATTAGTCGGTACTTATATTTTATGAAAAATTTATTTAGATATTTTAAAGCTTTCAAGACGGTTCAGAATTCTAGTCGCGATATTAAAGAAATAAAAATAGTATTAAAATTAATACTAGTTAAAGAAGTCTTAAATTATTTTTTATGATAAAAATTATGCGTCAAAATGCTAAAAAATTAACTTACATTTGCAGCGATTTTTTAAGCATATATGACAACGGAAATTGTAGAAAGAAAAGATTTGAAAAAATTGAGTCCGGTCTTTGGAAACGCTTCATTTGATAACCATGAGCAAGTCGTTTTTTGCAATGATAGTGCTACTGGCTTAAAAGCTATTATTGGCATTCACAGTACAGTATTGGGTCCAGCTTTGGGAGGTACACGTATGTGGAATTATAATAGTGAGGCTGAAGCTTTACAAGACGTATTGAGACTATCTCGCGGAATGACATATAAGGCTGCAATAACAGGGTTAAACCTTGGAGGTGGTAAGGCCGTAATTATTGGAGATGCAAAGATTCATAAAAATGATGCTTTGATGCGTCGTTTTGGCGAATTTGTTCATTCATTAAGTGGAAGATATCTTACTGCGGAAGATGTGGGGATGGAAACCCGGGATATGGATATTATTAAAGAAGTTACACCTTATGTAACAGGTATTTCTGAGGAAAATGGGGGTGCTGGTAACCCATCACCAGTAACTGCTTACGGTGTTTTTATGGGTTTAAAAGCCGCAGTGAACCACAAATATGGCTCTGATGACCTTAATGGTAAAAAAGTACTTGTGCAAGGTATTGGACACGTAGGCGAAACGTTAGTTGATTATCTAACCAAAGATGGCGCTGAAGTGGTTATTAATGATATTAGCGAAGATAGATTGTTACAAGTAAGCAAGAAATATGGCGCTAAGATTCATAAAGATATAACCAGTGTTTATGGTTTAGATGTTGATATCTATGCACCTTGTGCATTGGGAGCAACTATAAATGACGCTACTATTAATACTTTAAAAGCTAAGGTCATCGCAGGTGCTGCCAACAATCAATTGGCGAATGAAAAAAAGCATGGGAAAGAATTAAAAGAAAAAGGAATAATATATGCTCCCGATTTTTTAATTAATGCTGGCGGAATTATTAATGTATATGCAGAACTAGAAGGATATGGAAAAAAAGAGATCTTTAGAAAGACAGAAAATATTTATAATACAACTCTAGAAATATTAAAACTATCTGAAAAAGAAAATATTACTTCGCATCAAGCTGCATTTAATATTGCACAAAATAGAATTGATTCAAAAAAGAACTAAATTTACCACAGCTAGCAAAACCACGATCTTTTAACTAATGCTCAACAGAAGACATATTCGTATAAAAGTAATGCAATCAGTATATGCACTACTTCAGTCAAAGAACGACGATCTTGTTAAAGAAGAAAAATTTTTAAACTTAAGTATTCAAAAAATTGAAGACCTCTATGTGTTAATGTTAGGCTTGCTTATTGAAGTTCGGGAGCTGGCAGACGAACATTTAGAAATTGGTAAGAAAAAATATCTTGCTACTTCAGAAGATAAAAACCCAAATCGAAAATTTGTAAAGAACCAGATTTTAGTGCAATTAATGAATAGCACATTTATTGCCGATTATTTAACCGATCATAAACTAAATAACTGGAAAGATCATAACGAATATATAAATGTAATTTGGGAAGAAATTAGAAAGAGTGATCTTTACAAAAACTATATAAACTCTCAAGAATTATCTTTTAGTGATGATAAAGAGTTTATTATAGCTATTTATAAGGAGATTATTGCGCCGAATGAGAAATTATTTGATTATTTAGAAAGTGAAAACATTAGTTGGGTTGATGATTTTCCTCTGGTAAATACGTTTATTACTAAGAAATTAAATAATTTAGGTAAAGGAAAGAGTTTAATTAAAACACCTTTGTTTAAGGATGAAGATGACCGACAATTTGTTTCAGATCTTTTAAAGAAAACAGCATTGCATCATACAGAGTTCACAGAAGACATTGATGAGAAAACTCCTAATTGGGATACCGATCGCATTGCAGAAATAGATTTAATCTTAATGAAAATGGCATTGACAGAATTTGTATATTTTCCGTCGATCCCTACGAAAGTAACGATCAATGAATACATTGAAATTGCCAAAGATTACTCTACTTCTAAAAGTAGCTTTTTTATTAATGGAGTTTTAGATAAGTTATCTAAAGAATATTCGGTTTCGGGTAAAATAAAAAAAATAGGGCGAGGATTGTTGTAAAATTATATAATTTTATCCTCGAGAATTTAATAATTTAAAATTTAATAAATGATGAGAATAGTAATAGTGGTTTTAGCAATGCTTATGTTTTCATTTACTTCATGTAAAGAAAATATAGCTGCGAAAATTAAGAAAGAGAATCTGGAAGTAGCAAAAGAGCGCGATTATAGAATGGGTGATGGGGCCGCGGTTATCACTTTTGATAAAAAAGAGCATGATTTTGGAGTAATTAACGAAGGCGATGTAGTAGAAACAATATTTACGTTTAAAAATACTGGAAAGACAGAATTGATAATAACAAATGCAACTGCTCCTTGTGGCTGTACAGTACCTAGCTGGCCAAAAGAGCCAATCGCTATTGGTGGAACGGGCGAAATTTTAGTGAAATTTAATTCTAATGGAAAGCCTAACAAACAAAGTAAAACGGTTACTTTAACTACAAATACTGCTGGCGGAAAAGAACAAGTAGTAATTAAGGCGGAAGTAACACCTAGAGCAAAAAAAGCGAATTCTTAACTATGACAACATTATCAATTTTTTTACAAGCTTCTGGTAGTGATTGGGGAAACTTTATCATGATTCCATTAATGTTTTTGGTCATTTACTTATTTATGATACGTCCTCAAGTGCGTCGTCAGAAAAATGAGAAAAAGTTTCAGGCTGCAATTAAAAAAGGAGCTAGAGTAATAACTACTAGCGGTATTCATGGTAAGATCGTTGACTTAAACGATACTGATAATACTTGCACTATAGAAACGGGTGCCGGAAAGATTAAATTCGAACGCTCAGCAATTTCTATGGAATTAAGTAAGAAGTATTCTAAAGAACCATCTAAAAAGTAATTTAAAGGAGCTTTAAATATCAAGTGGGTTTTGCTAGTAAAACCCACTTTTTTTATATCTTTAGTTTTTGAAATACAGGCCTATCTTCTTACATGAATTCGAAACAAAAAAAACTTAAGAACAATAAAAAATTACGCATTTTTATTATATTCTTATCAGTATCTTTATTGTTTTGGATGCTCATAAAACTTTCAAGGGAGTATACTGGTACTGCAATTGTTAAGCTCGAATATATAGATTTACCCAACAATAAATTATTTCAAGCAGATCCAATTAATGAGGTAGAAGTTACTTTGAGAGCTATTGGTTTTAAGCTATTTAAGCATAAAATAGCATCGAAAAAGATTCAAGTTAGCCTATCAAACATTAAACGTAAAAAAGGAACCATTTACTATTATAGGTCATCGCAAATTGTTGATGCTATTTCTAATGAATTTTCCAAAGCAGATATATTATCTCTTAAACCTGATACTTTATATTTTAATCTTGGAAGAAGCACCAGAAAGAAATTAAAGGTAATGCCAAACGTTAAGATAGCATATCAAAGCGGTTTTAACCTTTCTGGAAATTTGCAAATAGAGCCGAGTGAGATTACAATCTCTGGGCCTAAGGCCCAGATAGATTCGATTTTAACGATTAATACCAAGCTTTTAGAATTGAATAACGTTCATGAGTCAATAGATAAAGAATTAAGCTTAGAAATAGATGATAAATTTTCTAAAGTCAATTATTCAGCGAATAAGGTTAACATCAAAGGTGTTGTTGAAAAATTTACAGAGCGAACAATTACCTCAAAATTTAAGATTATCAACGCCCCGAAAGCATATAAGATTACGACATTTCCTAAAGAAGTTGAGCTGATATTTCAAGTAGGCTTATCAGATTTCAATAAAATCAACGAAAGTGATTTTAATGTGGTTTGCGATTATAGCGATTCTGATCAAAATGAAATTGATTATTTAATTCCTAAACTCGTTGGTAAACCTGGAATGATTAAAGATGTGAAAATAGTACCGAGTAAAATAGAATTTTTACTAGAAAAATGAAATTAGTAGGGTTAACTGGAGGTATAGGTAGTGGTAAAACTACAGTAGCAAAATTATTTTTAGAGTTAGGAGTACCTGTTTATGTGGCAGATGAGCATGGTAAGCGATTAATGAATACTTCTAAATCTATTAGGCGAAAATTAATAGCTGAATTTGGAGAAGCATCTTATATTAATGGTAAATTGAACCGTGCTTACTTAGCAAATATCGTTTTTAATGATAAGGCTAAGCTTGCTATTATTAACAGTATTGTGCATCCATCAGTCTCAAATAGTTTTAAACGTTGGACTAAAAAGCAGAATAGTAATTACATACTTCAAGAAAATGCATTACTCTTTGAAACAAGATCATATAAAAAATTTGACTTTATTATTACGGTTACCGCGCCAATAGAAACACGTATACAACGTGTTATGAAGAGAGATTTAGTAACAAAAAAGCAAGTAATGGCACGAATTAAGAATCAATTATCTGATGATGAAAAAATTAGTAAATCTAATTTTATTATTCAAAATCTGGATCTTGAAAAAACAAAAGCTCAAGTATTAAAAATTCATAAAGAACTGTTGAGATTTTAAATTTTAGAACAACTGTTAAATCTTAAAAAAGTGTTAAAAAAACAATGGTTTAGTTAATGTTAGTTAAAGAATTTAACTAGCTATAAAGAAAAATTAAATTTGTTCAAAAGATGAGCAAACGCATATTTATACTCTTAATTGTATTGATGAGTACTGCCTTGGTTGGTATTATCGCTGTTCAGATTTATTGGATTAAAAGTTCTGTTGAAATACGTGAAGAGCAGTTTTCTAATAATGTGTTATTAGCATTGGCTAGAGTGTCTGAAAATATTCAAGAAAGAGAGATTGATGATTATTTCGAAAAATATTCTGATATTGATAGTGCAAGTAGAATTTCTGAAAGTAAACAAAAGGAATTCTTTTATAGCAAGATAGATACTACTAGAAATGAGGTTTTTACATTTAGGCAGAGTATATTAGAAACTAATTCTAAGAATTCGTCGGCACTATTTGAAACAGACTCTATCGATTTTAAAACTTTTTTTGGTGAGCAAGAAAAGCAGGTTTCGAAAATTCTCTTTAATGAAACCGAAGACCTTGTGGAGCTTTCTCCCGAAGAAAGAATCTATAAAGTTGGAAAGAGAGATGATTATGAGAGGGTCTATTTTAGGAATGTTTTTAAAGAGATCGCTCCAAGAACTCCAATTTATGACCGTGTTTCAAAAAAAGAAATATTTTTTAATCTCGAAAGTGAATTACGAAAAAGAGGAGTTGATACAGATTTTGAATTTGGTGTATATGAGGAAGAATTAGCCACTAAAGTAAAATCTGAAAGGTTTAAAAAAGAAAAGAATAAAAGTTACGGCGTTCCTTTATTTATTGATAACGAAGGTGATAGTGATTATAAACTCTATGTAAGTTTCCCGGAAAAGGAAAAATTCATATTAGCGTCAATTGCGAATATTTTAACCTTGTCTGCGGTGTTCATTTTAATTATTATTTTGGCATTTGCGAGTGCTTTATACCAATTGATACGTCAAAAGCAAATTTCAGAAATTAAAACTGATTTTATTAATAATATGACGCATGAGTTTAAAACTCCAATAGCTACAATTAATTTGGCGCTTGATGCCATTAAGAATCCTAAGATAATTGATGACAAAGAGAAGGTGTTGCGATATGCAGGAATGATTCGCGAAGAGAATAAACGCATGCATGGTCAGGTTGAAAATGTGCTAAGAATATCTCGTTTAGAAAAAAATCAGCTAGATCTTAGTATGAATGTTGTAGATTTGAATGAAATAGTTGATGACGCGGTTACACATGTTGACTTAATTGTTAAAGATAAAGGAGGATATGTTAAGAAGCATTTTGAGGCATCGATAACCGAAATAATGGCAAGCAAGTTTCACCTCACAAACGTGGTGGTTAACATGTTAGACAATGCTATAAAATATACCGAAGATTCTCCTAAAATTGACATTTACACTGAGAATGTAGGTAATCATGTAATGTTAAAAATCAAAGATCAAGGCATTGGTATGAGTAAAAATGTACAAAAACAGGTTTTTGATAAATTTTATAGAGAACAAAAAGGAAATATACACGATGTTAAAGGGCATGGCCTAGGTTTGTCTTACGTGAAAAAAATTGTAGAACACCATCACGGCAGTGTTTTTGTGGAAAGTGAAAAAGGTAAAGGAAGTATTTTTACAGTTAAAATACCATTGATTTAATATATATATATAGTTAATATGGCTAATAAAAAAATATTGTTAGTAGAAGACGATCCTAATTTCGGAACGGTTCTAAAAGATTATTTAACCTTAAATGATTATTCTGTCTCTCATGCGAAAGACGGTCTTGAGGGTTTAATTATGTTTAAAAACGACGATTTCGATATCTGCATTTTAGATGTGATGATGCCTCGTAAAGATGGTTTTTCATTGGCAAAAGATATTAGATCTACCAATGCTGATGTGCCTATTATCTTTTTAACGGCAAAAACCATGAAAGAAGATGTTTTAAAAGGGTATGAAGTAGGTGCAGATGATTATCTAAATAAGCCCTTTGATTCTGAAGTATTGTTGTACAAGATTAAAGCAATCTTACAACGAAAAGAAGTTGATTCGAATACTGAAGAAGAACAACATGAATTTCAAATAGGTAAATTTCACTTAAATTCTAAGCTCAGACATTTATCTTATGATGGTGGTGAAACTAGAAAGCTGTCTCCTAAAGAAAATAAACTATTGAAAATGCTGGCTATTCACATTAATGATTTAATGCCTAGAGAGTTAGCGTTAACAAAAATTTGGAGAGACGACAATTACTTTACTTCACGTAGTATGGATGTCTATATAGCAAAATTGCGAAAGTATCTTAAGCAAGATCCAACGGTAGAAATTATCAATATACACGGAGAAGGCTTTAGATTAATTGTAAGCTAGCATTTAATTTTTTGTGTATATTGGCATCGTGGCTGAGTACATAAAAATATATAACGAAAATCCTAATCCAAAAGAGGTTGATAGGGTAGTGGCTGTTCTTCGAAAGGGAGGTTTAATTATTTACCCTACTGATACAGTCTATGGTTTAGGATGTGACATCACTAATACAAGAGCGCTAGAAAAAATTGCTCGTATTAAGAATATCAAACTTGCCAAAGCTAACTTCTCATTTATTTGTAATGATCTAAGTCATTTATCTGATTATGTTAGGCAAATTGATACACCTACCTATAAGATCTTAAAGAGAGCACTTCCGGGAGCTTATACTTTCATCCTTCCTGGAAATAATAATTTACCTAAAGCTTTTAAAAATAAAAAAACAGTAGGTATTCGTGTTCCCGATAATAATATTGCTCGCGAAATAGTGCAAGCCTTGGGTAATCCAATTATATCAACGTCTATTTACGACGAAGATGATGTTATCGAATATACTACAGATCCTGAATTAATCTTTGAGAAGTGGAAAGACCGTGTAGATGTTGTTGTAGATGGCGGATATGGAGATAATCAGGCTTCAACCGTAATTGATCTTTCACAAGACGAAGTTGAAATCGTTCGTGAGGGGAAAGGAAGTTTGGCGATACTATAACTCCTTTCCGTTATTTACCAATTCTTTATAATTCTTTTTGAGCTTATTGAGTAAAATACCATAGACTAATTGGTAGAATAACCAAAATACTCCCACAACAACCAAAGTGATTACAATTCCAATTACTAACAAACTACCGCTTCCAACATCTTCGGGTAAATTACTTAAGAAGTTGCTAGAATTAAAGGTGGTATATAAAACCAATCCAACAGCAATAGGTATCATGGCTAAATTAAACCAAATATAGTGCTTAACCGTTCTTCGGGTTTTAATAATATTTTGTATCAATCCTTTGGTAGTAGAATCAGCTGAAATCGATTTGTAATTTTTATAAAATCTATAGATAAAATAAAGGACCACTAAATATACTATGGCATAAAAGCCGATAATGTATGGAGATGCGCCAACTTCATGGTAGGGTTGCATTCTTTCGTCGTAATCTACAAAGAGATATACCAAATTAGGTAATGTAATTTCTAAGATGCTTATTATAAGTATCCACTTTACGATTGACGAAGACTTTTTATGGATAAGACTAGATAATTCATTGAATGAATATTTAGGTAAATTCTCGTCTTGTTTTTTCCAGTCTTTTTTTAATAAATCTAATTGATCCATAGCCATTACGGATTTAATATTTTCTGTAATTTCGTTTTAACTCTATTCATCTTCACTCTGGCATTTACCTCTGTAATCCCCATAGTTTCAGAAATTTCCTTATAGTTTTTATCTTCTAAGTATAAAAACACTAGTGCCTTTTCAATATCTGATAGTTTCTTTATCGCTTTATACATTAGTCGTAACTGCTCTTCTTCGGTTTCATCATATTCTCTAGCTTCAATTTTAAATAAAACTGAATCAAAATCTTGTGTTTGAATAGACCGTTTTGATTTTCTATATAAAGTAATCGCTGTATTTAAAGCGACACGATACATCCAAGTACTAAACTTCGAGTCTCCTCTAAATTTAGGGTAAGCGCGCCATAACTGAATGGTGATTTCTTGAAATAGATCATTGTGAGCATCCTGATTGTTCGTATAAAGCTTACATACTTTATGAATGATATTTTGATGCTTCTCTAGATCGCTAACAAATTTATGTTCGAGCTCTTTGGTCACTTTTGGTTAATTTGAATATAAGTAGATGAAAATGACTTTTTGTTACAACCAATTTGATAAAAGTAGTTAGAATTAAACAATTCAAAAATTAAATGTATATTTGTTTAATATCTTTTTAGTTATGTTAAACAACATAAAGACAAAATTTTCGATTAAAGACCTCGAAAATTTCACTGGCATTAAAGCACATACAATTAGAATTTGGGAAAAAAGATATAATCTTCTAGAACCCGATAGAACAGACACCAATATACGCTTTTATAATACCAATAACTTCGTCAAACTATTAAACATAAATCTATTATATAGTAATGGTTTTAAAATTTCTAAGATAGCCGAAATGTCTGAGAGTACCATTGAGTTAAAGGTTAAAGAAATAGCTTCTAATAAGGCCGTGGAAGAATCTGCACTTAATGAATTAAAATTGGCCATGGTGCATTTCGATGCCATGCGATTTAATGAAACTTACAATAAATTATTAGCTAGTAAATCTTTTCGTGAAGTGTTCACCGATGTATTTATTCCTTTTTTAGAATATATTGGTGTATTATGGCAAACTAAATCTATAAAACCAGCACATGAACACTTTATTTCAAACTTAATTATTCAAAAAATCCAGGTGAATATAGAAAAGAGTCAACCAATGAACTTTGATAAAGAAGGTAAAGTTTTTGTACTCTTTTTACCTATGGATGAAATTCATGAATTAGGATTACTTTACTTGCATTATGAGTTATGTTTACGCCAACATCATTCGATTTATCTTGGGCCCAATATCGATATAGAACATTTAAAAGACTTAACCTCACTGCATGATGAGATTAACTTTATTTCATACTTTACCGTTCAGCCAAATAATAATGAAATTAACGATTACCTAACTGAGTTAAATACAAAACTTTTAACAAATTCAAACCAGTTTTGGGTGTTAGGGCGTAAGGTTATGAATCTTCAATTAAACGGCTCTTTTCGAAATATAAAAGCTTTTAAATCAGTAAATGACTTGTTAAATATTCTATAATTTTTTTTGTCAATTTTTATTTTGTTTAATATTTTTATATATTTGTTAAACAAAATGAATACTATCATTGTCATCGGATCTGGTTTTTCTTCTTTAGCAGCTTCTTGCTATTTGGCTAAAGCGGGTTATGATGTGACCATTCTAGAAAAAAATGATACGTTAGGAGGAAGGGCAAGAATCTTTGAACGAGAAGGGTTTAAATTTGATATGGGACCTACCTGGTATTGGATGCCAGATGTATTTGAAAGTTTTTTTGCAGATTTTGAAAAATTCCCACAAGAGTATTATCAGTTAGAAAAACTGAGTCCGGCATATAAAGTATACTTTGATAAGGATGATAGCTTGGAAATAGCTGATAATTTTAAAGCTATTTGTGATGTTTTTGAAGTTATTGAACCTGGTAGCTCAAAATATCTTCAAGATTTTATTAAATCTGCTAAATTCAATTATGAGGTAGCAATTAAAGATTTGGTGTATTTACCTGGCGAATCAATTACTGAATTAATTACTCCTGTTACAATTAAGAGAGCGCATCAATTTTTTAGAAGTGTTAGTGATACGGTGCGCTCAAAAATTAAAAACCCAAAACTAAGACAAATTTTAGAGTTCCCGGTATTATTCCTTGGAGCCAAACCTACGAATACTCCTTCTTTTTATAGTTTTATGAATTATGCCGATTTCGGATTAGGCACTTGGCATCCAAAAGGAGGGATGTATGAAGTTGTAAAAGCGATGGTTACCTTGGCCATAAGCCTAGGAGTAAAAATAGAAACTAATGCGCCGGTATCTAAAATTGAGGTTCAAAATGATAAGGTGATAGGTGTTTGGATTGCTGAAAAGTTTTTAGAATGCGATATGGTATTAAGTGGAGCTGATTACCATCATACCGAAACCTTATTAGAAAAACCTTATAGACAATATTCTAATAAATATTGGGAGAATAGAACCTTCGCTCCCTCTTCACTATTGTTTTATATTGGTTTTGATAAAAAAATAAAAAATGTAAGACATCATACATTGTTTTTTGATGCTTCGTTTGATACACACGCTAAACATATTTATGATCATCCATCTTGGCCAGACAAGCCATTATTTTATGCCAGCTTTCCAAGTATAACCGATCCAACTTTTGCTCCAGATAATATGGAGGCAGGAGTTTTTTTAATACCATTGGCACCGGGTATTGAAGATACAAAAGCCATTCGTGAGCGCTATTTTAAACAAATTATTGAGCGGTTTGAAGATCTAACGCAACAATCTGTTCGGAACAATATCATTTTCAGTGAATCTTACTGTGTTAAAGATTTTATCAAAGATTATAATTCTTATAAGGGCAATGCCTACGGTTTGGCAAATACATTAACACAAACAGCTTTCTTAAGACCCAAAATTAAAAGTAAAAACGTTAAAAATTTATTCTTTACGGGACAGCTTACGGTGCCAGGTCCTGGAGTACCGCCTTCGCTAATTTCAGGTAAAATTGCTGCAAACTCAATTATGAAACACTCAAAAGCTAAGACCTATGAAACAGTTGTTTGATAAAGTTTCTCAAGAGTGTAGTAAATTGATTACACAGAAATACAGCACATCTTTTTCGTTGGCTGTAAAAATGTTAGCGCCATCCATAAGATCAGCAATTTATAACATTTATGGTTTTGTGCGCCTTGCCGATGAGATTGTAGATTCATTTCACGAATATAAAAAGGAAGAGCTCTTACTGAGTTTCGAGCGCAGTTATTACAAAGCACATATAGATGGTATAAGCCTTAATCCAATTCTAAATGCTTTTCAACAAACCGTAAAGCAATATAATATTGATGATGATTTGGTACAGGCCTTTTTAAATAGCATGAAGGCCGATCTTAGAAAGACAGAGTATTTAACTAAAGAAGAATTTGATACTTATATCTATGGTTCGGCAGACGTTGTGGGTTTAATGTGCTTAAAGGTATTTGTTAATGGTGATGAAACGAAATATAACGAGCTTAAAAAACCCGCGATGAGGTTAGGTTCCGCTTTTCAAAAGGTAAATTTTCTACGTGATCTTAAAGATGACTATGAGGTTTTAAATCGCTCTTATTTTCCGAATGTTGATTTAAAGTCATTAAACAACGCAACTAAAAAAGAAATAATTGCCGATATCGAAGAAGACTTCGATTTTGCCTATAAAAATGGTGTTTTAAAACTGCCAATTGATGCAAAATTTGGCGTTTATATGGCGTACAGGTATTATAAAAAGCTCTTAAAGAAGTTAAAAAAGATACCATCTTCTGAAATCATGGAAAAACGAATTCGTATTTCAAACCCGATGAAATTGAACCTGTTAGCCCGTAGCTATGTTAAATATAAATTGAATTTATTGTAAATTTAGTACTATGATGTATGTGTTGATAACCATTGGAGTTTTTGTTTTTATGGAGGGTGTAACATGGTTTACTCATAAATATATAATGCATGGCTTTATGTGGTACTTTCATTCAGATCATCACCAGCCAAAATACCCCAACACTTTTGAACGCAACGATATTTTCTTTGCCATTTTTGCTATACCAAGTATTTTATTATTCTATTTCGGTACGCAAAACGGGATTGATTATCGCTTCTTTATTGGTTTAGGAATTCTATTCTATGGAATTTCATATTTTTTAATACACGATGTTTTAATCCATCAACGCTTTAAATGGTTTAAAAACACAAAAAACAAATACCTAATTGGTCTTAGAAAAGCACATAAAACCCATCATAAGCATTTAAATAAAGAAGATGGTGAGTGTTTTGGTATGTTATTGGTACCATTTAAATACTTTAAAGTATAAATGTCATTATACCTATTATTAAATCTGGCAAGTATTAGTGTCCCATTGCTGTATAGTTTTGAAAAAAAGATGCAGTTTATTAAATGGTGGAAAGAAGTATTTCTGGCTATCATTATTACAGCTATCGTCTTTTTAATATGGGATGTGATTTTTACTCAAAATGGCATTTGGGGATTTAATGAAAAGTATCTAATCGGTATAGATATTATTAATTTACCATTAGAAGAATGGCTATTTTTTATTTGCATTCCATATGCGAGCATATTTATACATTATGCTTTTCAATACTTTTTTAAAGGCGTTAAGTTATCAGTCACTATAACAAACGCTATTACTATCCTATTGATTTTAATAAGCGCTGCCTTAGTGATTATGAATACAGATAAGACCTACACGTTTTATAATTATTTAATGCTAATGGCTATTTTGCTATATAGCTTACTTAGCAAAGAAAAAGAATTAAACATTTTTTATATAACTTTCTTAATTATCCTTCTTCCTTTTTTTATTGTAAACGGTATTCTTACTGGAAGCTTTATCGATGAACAAGTGGTATGGTATAATAATAGCGAAAACTTAGGGATTCGCATCAACACAATACCCATTGAAGACATAGGCTATGCATTTAGCATGATTTTTCTAAGTATTATTCTCATTGAAAAATTTAAAAAAGTATTTCGTCATGAAGGTATATAAGCTTGAAACCATACAAGTTATTAATACTTCATTAAGTGAATGCTGGCAATTTTTTTCAAACCCGCAGAACTTAAAAATAATCACCCCAGATTATTTAGGATTTGAGATTATAGAAGAATTAGAAAATAAAATGTATGCCGGACAGATCATTCAATACTATGTTAAACCACTTTTAGGAATCCCGATAAAATGGGTAACCGAAATCACACAAGTAAAAGAATATGCGTTTTTTATTGATGAGCAACGTATGGGCCCTTATAAATTATGGCATCATAAACATTTCTTTAAAGAAGCTAATGGTAAAGTTGAAATGCAAGATGTAGTACATTATGCATTGCCATTAGGATTTTTAGGGCGGGTTGCTCATCAATTATTTATCAAAAAGCAGTTAAGTGCCATTTTTGAATACCGATATAAAAAAGTAAATGAATTATTAAATGCAAAAGCTTGATCCATGCTTAGGTGGTAACGCAGCGCATCATGAGGTATTTTATTTTTTCCTTTTGGAGGTAGGCTTAGGAGGTAAAGACATAACATATTCATAACTTTCATCTAAGGTAGCAGCTAATAGTTCCATGTTGCTGTATAAATGCTCTGGTATGAGCACATAATCTCGCATTACTGCACCATAAGAGCGATACTCAGTAGTATTGTGCTTATCCTTAAATGCTTTTTGAGACTCTTTAGAAAGTCGTATACCAATTTCACAGGCTTTGTTAAATAAAGAGAACATATAACCGTTTGCAGAAGTGTAAGGCATTGTTTTTCCTTTGCGTTCAAATTTGGAATTTGTGGCTATAAGCTGATCGTAGAATTTTAATTTTTCTTCCCACATGATTATGATGATTAGTGATTAAATTTACTATGTTTTTTTTTAATCACTTCATCGATACGTTCTTCAGCAAAGTATAAATCGGTATTTGAGCGTAGAAATTATCCAGATTTCAAGAATCGCTCACCGTATTCTCTATTTCTTATAATTCTTGCAGGATTTCCATAGGCAACAATGTTTTCTGGCAAGTCTTTAAGCACTACTGCTCCGGCACCTACAACGGTATTTTCACCAATGGTAATTCTATCTATTATTGTAACTCCTAAAGTAACGGAACAATAACGTTCTATGACCACTTTTCCACCGGTAATTGAACCTGATGATAATAAAGCAAATTCGCCCATCTTGCTATCATGACCAAGCTGTGCGCCTGTATTTAAAATACAAAAATCTTCAACGGTGCTTTGTGCATTTACAATAACGCCAGCCATCATAAGAATTCCGGTTCCAATTTTAGTATTTCTTCCAATGGTAGCCGAAGGATGAATTGCATTTACAAATTTAAACCTGGGTACTCTAGCAACAATTTCATCTCTAACAAACCTTCTGCTCGAATTGTCTCCTATAGCTATAAAACCAGCATCAATTTTGTATTCTTTAATTAATGAAGTAATATCTTCCTGCCTTCCGATTACCTTATAGCCAAAAGATTCTGAACCAATTTCTGCTAAAGAATCAATAATACCTACAATGGTGTATTCTTCATTAATTTCAAATATATCTATGCACACATTGGCGTGTAGTCCGCCGCCGAAAATCACAATATTTTTCATTGTTCCCCTTATTTACATTTTTATAACGCAATAATACCCCTTTTATGTTATGTGTAATGTAGATTATGTTTATTTTAAGATTATTGTTTTAGAAGATTTCATTAAAAGTGAGGTATTATTTATAACTTGCTTACAATTATTCAGATACTATCCCATTCTTATTATGAGAAAATATATTTTCCTTTTTGTTTTAGCAATTTTTTCACTATCAAGCTTAAAAGCTCAAATAAAGGCTAAAAATCTAGATGAACTATCACTGCAATACGCTAAAGAATCATTTGATGAGCTTGCTGAATTTTTTAGTATACCAAATGATGCAAATTACCCAGAGCAAATTGAACCTAATGTAAAATGGTGTGAAAAGGCTTTTGCAAAACGCGGATTTAAAACAGAACGTTTAATTACAGAAACGGTACCCTTATTGCTCGCAACAAAATTAAATCCAAAAGCAAACAAAACAGTACTTGTATATCTTCAGGTCGATGGGCAACCTGTTGATACAACCAAGTGGTTTCAACCCGATCCATACAAACCAGTTTTAAAAGAGAAAGATGAAAAAGGAGACTGGCAAACCATCCCATGGGAAAAACTAAATGGTGAGGTCAACCCAGATTGGCGCATTTTTTCACGATCAGCTTCAGATGCGCGTGGACCAGATGTGATGTTCTTAAAAGCGATGGATATCTTAAATGACCATAATTACAACCCTAACTTTAATTTAAAAGTGATTATGGATTTTGAAGAAGAATTAGGCTCACCAAGATTACCAAAGGCAGTATTGGCCAATAAAGAAAAGCTATCAGCAGATATGTTGGTTATTTTCGATGGGCCGAGACATTTGTCGAATCAACCAACACTTTCATATGGAGCTCGTGGTATTGCCACTATTTCACTAGAAGTTTTTGGCCCCAGAGTACCACTGCATAGTGGTAATTATGGTAATTATGCACCGAATCCGGCTGTTAAATTATCGCAGCTATTGGCAACCATGTGGCATAAAGATGGGCGTGTAGCTATAAATGGTTGGTATGATGGTATTACAATTTCTAATGACGTCAAAGAAATACTAAAACAAGTACCTGATGACGAAGTACAAATACAAAAAGATTTTGGTATTTCTCATACTGATAATATTGGCTCTAATTTTCAAGAAGCCATACAATATCCTGCTTTAGGAATCTTAGGCTTAGAAGCAGCTTGGGTGGGAAAGGAAACGCGTACTATTATTCCGGCAACGGCCGTGGCTGAATTAAATATACGTTTGGTAAAAGAAACAGAGGGTGAGAAAATGGTAGGCCTCTTAAAGAAGCATATTAAAGATCAGGGCTATTATTTAGTAGATAAAGAACCTACTGAAGAGGAGCGCATGGAACAGAAGAATATTATACGTTTTAATTACGAAGTTTCTTATGGTGCTTTTAGAACTGAGTTTAATACTGAAGTAGGTGCGTGGTTACGCAAGGGCATGCGCAAAGCATTTGGTAAAGATCCGATTCAAATACGAACCATGGGTGGTTCTATACCCATTTCACCTTTTGTTATCACACTTGGTGTTCCGGCAGTTGGGGTTCCAACTGTGAACCCCGATAACAACCAGCACAGCCCCAACGAAAATATAAGATTGGGTAATTATATAGAAGGTATAAAGACAATTACAGCTATTCTATCGGAAAAATTATAATAGAATAGCTATAATTTAGTTTAACCAGATTTTAAAAAGCGTTCTCTGGGCTCTCGGCTTCTTATAGATTTCGCCGGTGAGCCGTATGCAAGCACATTATTAGGTAAATCATTTAAAACTGTTGATCCTGAACCTACAACCGTATTTTCACCAATGGTCAATCGATCAATAATGGTAACGCCTAATGTAATGGCTGCGAAGCGTTTAATAATTACTTTACCACCCGTTATTGATCCAGATGATAATAATGAAAATTCTCCCATTTTACTATCATGACCAAGCTGTGCTCCGGTATTTAAAATACAGAAATCTTCAACTTCACTCTGTGCATTAACAATTACGCCGGCCATCATCAAAATACCAGTTCCAATTTTTGCATTCTTTCCAATAATGGCAGTTTGATGTATTGCATTCACAAAGTTAAAATCAGGCATTCTTGCCACAATTTCATCTCTTACATGCTTTCTGCTATAGTTGTCTCCAATAGCAATAAAACCACCATGTAACTTGTGTTTTTTCGATAAAAGAACAATATCCTCTTGTCTACCTATTATTTCATAGCCAGAAGAATAAGAGCCGATTTCAGCCAAAGAATCTATAATACCTACGATGGTATATTCTTTAGTAGCCTCGAGAATATCAATACAAACATTAGAATGCAAGCCTCCACCAAAAATTACGATATTTTTCTTTTCCTTTCCCATAACAATTTTTTTAAAACTAATTACTCAGATTGCTTTAACTATATGTGGTAGCGCTCAGATTTGATGCTCTATGTATTAGACACCAAAGATTTAAAAAGGTCACTATATTGACCCAATTATGTTTAGGTTAAAGAATTTGAATATGATGTATGTGAATGGAGATTTGCCTTAAAATTGCTGTAGTTTACTAACAACTGGTTTCGTATAAAGTTTAATTAATTCTCCAGTTATTTTTGATAGACTTTCCACTTTTTAATTAGATCTTCTTGACGATTATGCAACTCATTTTTGTCTGATAGGAATTTCGCTTTTCGTTCTTTTGATACGGCGTCAGAGTTCCACCAGTTATAGGTATCAAGTACCGTTTTTTCCAACTTTCTGAATGTTAGTCCGTTCTTTTTAGAGTGCTCATTGTTTACACGTGAAATACCATGGAATTTTTCTGAATCCAGAACCCATGGGGCTTGAAAGCTAAATTCATTTTTTCTTAAGAAATCATGATCATCAATATGCACGAAATCAATTTTTGAATTAAAGGCCTTATGTGCGTTTTGTGCAAATGTAGTTATGTTCATTTCGCTTTCTGGGCCCACACCGTTAAAGGTTCCTGAGGTTTTATTTTCAATTAAACGTATTGTCCAATCTGCAATATCTCGAATATCAATGTATTGTACCGGATCATCTTTTTTACCCGGAATGATAACGCTCCCTTGCTGAGATAGCCTTGTGGGCCAGTACAAAAATCGATTGGTTCTATCACCTGGGCCCATCATAAATGTTGGGCGTACAATTGCTGTTCTTTCATTTCCAAAGATCCGTTTTGCTTCAAGTTCTGAATTCGCTTTCATAACTCCATAATCATACGTGAATTTTTCATCACCTGTAGCGTCTTGAGGAACTTTTAAAACCAACGAATCGCCTTCGTTTACATTTGCCTTGTAGTAAGGATAAAATACACTCACAGAAGAAATATAGACATACATACCAGCATGATCTTTTAAAAGCTCGGCAGTTGCTTTAGTCCATTCAACTTTTCGGCCAGAGTTATCTATCACGGCATCCCATTTTCGTCCTTTTAAGGCTTCTAGATTGTTCTCCCTATCTCCAACTAAATGTTCAGCCTTTGCATAAGCTTCTTGAAGAATTGTTGGTTTTGTTTTACCTCTGGTAAAAGTGGTTATTTTATGCCCTCTTTTTATAGCATAGGCAATTTGATGAGGGCCTAAAAAGCTAGAACCTCCAAGTATTAAAATATTAAGTGGTTTTTTAGAGCTTTTACCGAATGCATATGCCGGATTTGCAAATTCTTGATTAATAGCATATAATGATGGACTACCAATGGATACTAGAGCCGATGCTTTTAAACTCTTTTCAATAAAAGATCTGCGGGAAGTTGAATGAACCTTATTTTTTTTCATGGTTTGATAAATTGTATCAAACTAATTTAATGATTTTTTTAGCAACTTCTTTTTTGTTCATAAATACCTTGACTTAGACTATAAAAAATGCAGATTAAAAGTTTTGCAATTATATACCAACAACTCATCCTTTCATTTTTACACTTCGGTAGTTCTTTTTATGAATCTTTTACTTTTCGGAGAACATTTGCTGCATAAAATCAACGCAAATGAAAACCATATTTACTTTAATCTTTTCAATTTTTATGACACAACTCATGGCACAAAACACCATTTCGGGTATGGTTACCGATAAAAAAGGAGTTCCTATTGTAGGTGCGAATGTCTATTTACAAAATACCTATGACGGTGCTACTACAGATAACGAAGGTAAATTCGCTTTCTTAACGGATGAAAGTGGTGTACAAACGCTGGTTATTTCTTATTTATCATTTAAAACCTACACGCATGTGGCTGATGTTGCACTGCTTAAAGAACTTAAAATTATCCTTAAAGAAGAAGTCAATACCCTTGATGCTGTGGTGCTTTCTGCTGGTTCATTTCAGGCAGGTGATAATACCAAAGTTTCGGTAATGGGGCCCATAGATGTGGTAACTACCGCAGGTGTTGCAGGTGATTTTATAGCAGCGTTGCAGACTTTACCTGGATCGCAAACCGTAGGTGAAGATGGCCGTTTATTTGTTCGTGGAGGTACTGCAGAAGAAACACAAGTATTTATTGATGGACTACAAGTATTTAAACCTTATTCACCTACCGCTAATAATGTACCTACCCGAGGACGCTATTCTCCGTTTTTGTTTGATGGTATTACCTTTAGCACAGGAGGTTATTCGGCTGAATATGGTAATGCCTTATCGAGTGTATTATTATTAAATACGATAGATGAACCTAACCAAAGCGAAACGAATCTTTCCTTTATGACGGTTGGTGGTGGTGTAGGGCATACTAAAAAATGGGAAAAAGATGCCTTAAGTATCAATACCGCGTATATTAATATTGCACCGTATAATGCTTTGGTGCCAGACGATAATAAATGGAATAAATTGCCAGAATCGATTTCAGGAGAAGCAGTGTATAGACATCATACGAAAAATGGACTTTTTAAATTTTATTCCGCTTTTGAATCTTTAAATTTCGATGTTGAGCAACGAGACATCAACTTTGAAGATTTAGTACGCTTTGATCTTAAGAACAACAATTGGTATACGAATTTGTCATACGACGGATTTTTGAGCGATAGAACAAAGCTAACAGCCGGATTAAGCTATACCAATAGTGATACAAAAGTTACCATTATCGATACAGATGTTAGCGCTATCGAAAATGCAGTACATCTTAAAGTCAAGCTAAAGCATAATTTTAGCAATCAGTTTAAATTAAGTTATGGTGCTGAGTTTCAGTCTACCCATTTCAATGAAGATGGTATTGCAAACCAAACCAATCCTTTCAGCTATAGTTTTACCAATAATTTAAGCGCTGCCTTTACAGAAGCCGACATCTATTTTTCCAATGATTTTGCAGCTAAATTGGGTGTAAGAGCTGACCATTCAGCATTGTTCGATGAACTGATGTTCTCACCACGCTTATCGCTAGCCTATAAGTTTAATAAGTATGCACAATTATCATTGGCTTATGGCGATTTTTATCAAATGCCACTTAATGATGAATTAAAGATTACACAAGACTTAGAATTGCAAAAAGCGACGCACTACATTTTAAATTATCAATATAAAAAGAACCGAAGATTATTCAGGGCAGAGGCTTTTTATAAAGACTATAACAACCTATTGCAGTATGATACAGCGTTTGGACGACCCGTTGGCAATTTTAGTAATGATGGCTTTGGTTTTGCAAAAGGATTAGATATTTTCTTTAAAGATTCAAAAACAATAAAGAATCTACAGTATTGGTTTTCTTATTCTTACTTAGATACAAAACGTAAGTTTCAAAATTATCCAGAAGAGGTAATGCCTAGTTTTGCTAGTAAGCATAATGCCTCGTTAGTTGGGAAGTATTGGATCGAAAAATGGCGCTCTCAGGTGGGCACAACCTATACTTTTGCAAGTGGAAGGCCTTATAATAACCTAAATAGCTCAGAATTTATGGATGGCAGAACAAAGAGTTTTAATAACTTGAGCTTTAACTGGGCCTATTTAATTTCACAGCAAAAGATCTTATATTTTTCTGCTACGAATGTTTTAGGTTTTAAGAATGTTTTTGGGTATGATTATGCCACAACGCCTAATAACAACGGAACTTTTGATCGGCAAGCGGTGGTTCCTAGTTCAGATCGTTTCTTTTTTGTAGGGTTTTTCTGGACAATAAGTGAAGATAAGACGAAGAATCAGTTAGATAACTTATAGGAGTATTAACTAGCCGCTTCAAACTCTGGGCAATCAATTCGAATAGCTGTAGGTTTCAGTGAGGTTTCTAATAGCTTACAGTAGCTACCTTCGCTAGTTACTTCATAAAATCTACAGGCATAACAGGTACGCTGTACCGAAAGTATCCCATTTTGATGAAGCTTATAGATTAAGGTGCTAATGGTTTGAAATAAATCTGTTAGATTATTTTCATTGAGCCCTGAAAGCTGATTCGTAATTGGCTGTGCGAAATTTTCGGTTTGGGCTACAGCTTTTTTACCTTTTTCTGAGAGTAAAATGCTATAACTGCGACTATCTTCAGAAGAATGATCTTTTAAAACTAGTTCTTTTTTTACCAAAACCCGTATGGCGTCGCTAATGGTAGGTTTGGTAACGTTAAATTCTTTGGCCAAGTGACTTACACTACATAACTCTGATTTATGGTAGGCTACAAAAATTAAGATTTGTATTTGAATGGGGCTTACGCCTAATTCTTTGGCTTTTTCCCATAGCAATACCTTAAAAGCCTCAGAAATGCGCTCTAATCCGGCAACGATTTTATTACTGAGGTATCGTTCTTGGTTTTTAGGGTTAAAATCACTCATATAAAAGCCCGTCGAGATAAGGCACGACAGGCAAAGTTAGCATTCCTAATTAAATTAAGAATAATTTTCTAATTCTATAATGGCATAACCATGAGTATTGATTTCTTGCACTACTTCACTAGGTGCTTCTTCAATATGGCAAAATTGACATTCTTTGGCGGTAAGCGCCCCTGTTTTAAAAGACTTGGTAGCTAAATAACTTTTACCATAGGCGTGAATGGCTTCAATATCGTTAAACTTACTCGGTACCAAAATATCAAAGTGCATGGTGTTACCATCTTCGCGTTGCACATAGGTATCGTAAACTGAAACTTTCATAAATGATGATTTTAAATTAGGAATCCTAACTATTAATACTAAAAAATTTAACCTTTTACATCGGCCATTGAAGCCCCATAGTTAATATGTAATACATTTCCGTTTGGGGTTACCAAGGCTGGTACCGATTTCACACCTGCGTTTTCTGCAGTTGCTATTTGCGACTTGTCGGTACCTAAATGCACGATGTCTACGTTGTTTGAACCAACAAGAGCTACGATGTCATGCTCGGCACTTACGCATACAGGGCAACCTGCATGATAAAAAATTGATTTACTCATAATATTATTTTTTAAATGATTAGAATACAAATATAGTAAGGAATCCTAACTAAATAAAAACTATCAATGATTTTTTTAATTAGTAAAGAGGATTAATTTAATCTTCAACTTATATTTTATTGAAAATCAGCTTAATACAATTATTTGATTAATTAAACCTTTTGGGGAGTGCTAGATCAACTAATATGAATCGAGAATAATTCTATAGTAAAAAATGTATCATAACGTCAGTTCGAGTGAAATTGTGAAACAATTTTGTATCGAGAACTCTTTAGAATCAGGCCGCTTCTCGATACAGTTTTACACATTACATTCATAAAACCGCTCAAAGTGACATACTCTAATTAGAGTATAGTTTCAATTCTAACTCGGCTAAAGATAATTTGTAAAACTCTGGTATTGCAGTTTGCAGTCGTTTTGCCAAATCAATAATCTCTAAATATTCTTCGACAGATTTTATTTGTGTCCAGGGTTTGATGGATACAGTGTTAAGATTTAATTGTTTCGCCTGCTTATTAAGAATTACCTGTATATTTCTATCTATTGGAAAGTGGGGCGGGGTAGGGATTAATTTTAAGCACCATACATATTTTAAAAAAAGGTTGAGTACTTTTTGGCTTACTCCAATATTAAGTTGCCCACCTTTTAGCAAATTAGCATAGTCTTTAGTATGTTCTGAGAGTTTCGCTATATTTTTTAGATGTTGTTCTTCTGTACAGGGTTTAAAGTATTGCTCCGCAATAAAACTCTCTAGATCTTCTTTAAGCTCATTTTTAAAGCGCTCTTTGAGCGCTTCGTCTGCATCTGGTTTATAGATACCAGCGCGTTGAAAAGCACCAGCTATAGAGAGTTGCCATAATTCATTGATGATAAAGTTACTTTTCATGAGGTTAATTTAGGGTTTTGGCATTTGCTAGATTATGATTCCGTTTAATGAAAGCGCACGAATCATTTTTCGCCACGACTTAAAGATAATTAATAAGATCTAATCTTTGGTAGGTAGCAAATAAAACCTTATTAATTTTAAACAAAGCCATTACTTCCCTAATAATTTATCTGCTTTTTCGATTCCCTTGTCGAGTAATTTGTCTAAAAGATTTCTTTCTTTTTTATTAATTGATTTTTTATCAAAGGGAGAATCATAAATCTTAGCAACAGTTTCATTTATGAATTTAAGCGTTTCAGGATTGTCTTTTTCCCTCTCAATCAAATCTTTGTAGGACATTAAGGATATTGAAAGAACAGACCTATATGAATATTCTTCCACTAGTTTTTTACGAAAATTATATTCTTGAATTAAAAAGCCATCTAATAACGCTAGAGGAACAATGAATAATAATTTGGCTATGAATTTAGCATCGAACGGGTTGCTAGTCATAGGATTTATTGAGAAAAATTCTAAACTTACACCTCTAATAGATACTATTGAAACTATTAAAAATATAGAATTAAATAAAATTATGTATAAGTAATTTCCATTTTTTTTATTCTTTTTAGGTTTCTTTTCTTTATAGAAAAAAAATAAATTTACTAATATAAGTGGTAATGCTAGAATCGAAAAGATCCAAAAATTAAAATTGGTAAAAGAATCAATTTTTATCCCAGATAAATCAATTCCAAATATCAGTAGAAAGGCTATCAATAAAATCAAAATATTTGTAGCAAATATACCAGTTAACCAATATCGAAGTTCTTTTTCAATTTGTCGTTTCCTAGCGTTGAATGCACGATATAACCTTGACGCTGTTGCACCTTCTAGTAGTTTTTTTGCTTCATTTAGATAAGATTTGATCTCATTTCTAATGTCATTATTTTCACTTAGTATTCCATCGACGTGATTTCGATATTCCTCTTCCTTTTCAGTTTTTAGAATAGTAATTTCATCGCCAAATTTCTTCAAAGTGTTTTGTACATTTTGAGAATTGGCATAAGCTGAATCAAGAACATTTTTTTTAGTGTTAATATCGGTTTCAACATCAAGTATTTTTTGGTTTACATCATTTATATCGTCCTTGACTTTTTTTACTTCATTAAAATTTTCCTCAATTACTCCCAAAATATTGGAAGATGAACTTTGGACACTTTGAATATTGTTTATGAGATTGGTTGCCTCATTATTTTTATTTTGTAAATTCTTCAAAATTTCAAGAGAATCATCAATTTCTTTTAGATATTTATTATACCGTCTTTTTTGTTTGGTTAAATTTTGTAGTTCCTTTTCATAATTTTGCCCACCCTGAAGTTTTGAAACTAAATTAGTTTGATCCAGATAATCTTGTAAATTATTAATACTATTAATAGTAGCATTTAATAAATTTCTACCTTGAGGATTGCTTGAATCGAACCCTTGATTTTTATAGTTAATTATGTTTTGATTTATATTATTTATCATAGACCAAACTGCTTTTCGTTTTGTTTCTGGAATTTGATCAAATAATCCTTTTTCAATTGTTTCAACAATAAGAGGTGATATACTTTGAAAATAAGATATCCTTTCTCCAATTTCTGATTCACCATAAACATAATTCGCTGATTTTGATAAAGTATCACTCAAAATCTCAATAAAATTATCATTTTTTAATGTTCTAAGTATATTTGTTGATGTTGCCTTCATAGTTGATTTATAGATTTATAAACACCCATAAAGATCAAAATTTATATATTAGAATGGAACAGGGTTTTTCCTATTTTTGACAGGGTGTTTTCCCCATTTTTTTCAAAAGAGATTAATCATAACTCACCCGATCGCGTATACCTCCTTCTTTTCGATGGATGATCACATCAGCCTTATATTTTCTAGCAATAGTTTTGGCTTTATTAATAGCCGTAGTTTGTTTACGATGCTTTGAGGTAATGCGTTTATTGCCTTCGCGGCGTACGGCCCAACCATCTTCATAAGGTACTACATGCTGATGCCAGGTTCTTTTTTTAGTACCACTACTCTTAAAAAAGACATCCACCAATTGTTCTAAAAGATCTAACCAAAAGTTGGATTTGCTCTTCGGCATTGTTTATAATAATTATTAGGTATCGCCTAAGATATCATTTTTCTAATTGATTTAGGTGTGTTCACTCAATGAAAAGGCACGATTACTCGAATTGACTTTTACAATACTTGGTTCATTTATAGTTTTAAAGAAAAAACCATGTATAGATTATTCCTAATATTTGCTTTTACAACGTTACTAATCAATTGTGAAAATCCTAAAAAAGAAACTCAAGAAATTGCGGTCAATAACCCAAAGGGTGTTGTTATTCGTACCAATTCTATTAAGCCAACTGCTAGTAAAAATGCAGAAATTGTTTTTTGTCTTGATGCAACAGGTAGTATGAGCGGACTCATTGGAACTGCTAAAGAAAAGATATGGGATATCGTTTCAGAAATGGCACAGAATAGCGCTATTGATACATTAAAATTAGGAATGATCTTTTATAGAGATAGAGGAGATCTGTTTATTACAAAAAAAATAGCACTGACCACAGATATTGATGCTGTCTATACCGATCTTTTAGAAATACAGGCTGGTGGAGGAGGAGATGCTCCTGAAAGTGTGAATCAAGCTTTAAATGAAGCTGTGAACGATATGAATTGGTCTAGAACTGCAAGAACTTATCGTAGCATTTTTGTTGTTGGAGACTGCCCTCCACACATGGATTACCAAAACGACGTACTTTATACCACAAGTTGTGAAGAAGCTGCACAAAAAGATATTACAATAAATACCATTAAATTAGGGAATGCTTGTATAGAAGCCGTTGAACATTTTAAGAAAATGGCAAGCTGTACTAACGGAGAATTTCTAAGGTTAGATCAAGATGCAACCGACTATGTGGTAGCAACCCCTTATGACGAAGAAATAAATAAAGTATCTAAAGAAATAGATGACTCTCGATTGTATTACGGAAACCAAGAAGAACAAGAAATTAAAAATGTAAGCAAGTTAAAGGCTTTAGAAGTGTATGATAAAGGGACTTCTACCGCCAACAGTGCCAGAGCATCTTATAAGATTAGTAGACTTGGAGAAAAATCATGGATGGGTTCTAAAGAGATCGCTAAAGATTATAAAAGTGGGAAAATTAAGCTAGAAGAAATCGAAGAAGAAGAATTACCGACGATATTGAAGGGGAAATCTTTAGATGAAAAAGAAATGATAATTGAAGAATTAGTATCCACAAGAGAATCGAATATGATAAAGCTGAAAGATTTAAGTAAAAAAAGAAAAGAATTTATTGAACAAAAAATGAAAGAAAGAGGCTCTAAAGATAGTCTTTCATTCAGTAAAGAAGTGCTTAAAATAATGGACAAGCAGTCAAAACGAAATTAACTTACTAAAAACAACAATTTGGCGATTAAGGGTTTTTCCTAAGCATTTAAGGTGTTTTTCCTGTTGAATTTTGTGAAGCTCATTCTTAAATTTGATGTTGACCTCTTATGTATATAGATTAGCTATATACACGATTTACAGCTTACATAATAATTAAACCTTGTAAATATGTGTCTTACATTAGAAAAAGAAAAAATTATCAATATCTCTACCGAAAATCATCGCATTACCGCCACAAGCTGTAGCAGATATTGTCCGAGAGATTCATGCAATGGCGAATGCCATTTAAACGCCGGCCATAATGGTAGTCATAAATGTGGTACCTGCGGCAATACCTGGTCTTGGTTAGACTAAAAATGAAACACCTCGAAGAGGTGTTTTTTACATAAATACTTCTTGTTTTTAATCTACGTTACAATTCATCCCCAAAAAATAACAGTTCGGTCGTAAAGAGTTTTAAAATCAATGCCTTCTCAAGACTTTTGAGGCATCATTTTAAACCATTTAAATCATGATACGAATCGTAACTACCTTATTATTAATTCTACTGAGCTATCTTACGGAGGCTCAAACCAAATTTGAAAAAGGCATGGAGCAAGCTTTTGTCTTACAACAAGAGCAAAAACTTGAAGAATCAGCCAACCTTTTAGAGCGCATTGCCAGTGCCGAAACCGATAACTGGCTACCTAGCTATCACTTAGCTTTATTGCAAACACGCATGTCTTTTGGCATGAAAGATAAAGATAAACGTGCCAAGCAAATTTCAGCTGCCGAAGAACATATTGCAACGGCAGCTATGATCTCACCAGATAATTCAGAAATACTAGTGGTAAAAGCATTAATTAATGTTGCTAAAGTAGCATCAGACCCAATGACTTACGGCCCAACCTTATCTGCACCAACGACCGAATTGTATAAAAAAGCAATTGCGTTAGATGCTTCAAATCCGCGTGCACATAGTGGCCTAGCAGAATTTGAAATGGGAGGTGCTCGTTTCTTCGGACAAGACCTTACACCGTACTGTAAACGTTTACAAGAATCAATTGCATTATATGATGCCTTTGAACCCGAAGGAAAATTTTATCCGAACTGGGGTAAAGAATGGACATTACGTGTTATTAAGTCGTGCGGAAAAGATAAAAAAGAATCGACTGCCCCCATTACTATTACTGCTACAGTAGAGAATGTATTAAGCGCTGATGGTGATGTGAAATTTGCCCTTTATACTAAAGACGGATTTCTAAATAAACCAATTATGAATGACGTTGCGGTAATTAAAGATGGTAAAGCAACAGTGACATTTAAAAATGTACCTAAAGGTGAATATGCCATTGTTTGCTACCATGATAAAAACGCAAATGGTAAAATGGATTTTGAAACTAATGGAATACCAAATGAAGAATTTGGTACTTCTAACAATGTAATGCGTATGGGGCCACCATTATTTGAGGATGCTAAATTTATAGTTGAAAATAAATCTGTAGATTTAAAGATTAGATTTTAATTGGCATTTTAAGGAGTTCTGATATCTATCGGAACTAAGTGAGAATCTTTAAAAATAAATATAAAACAAAGAGATTAGCAAGAGCCGGTGCTTAAAAATGGCCATAAAATTTGAAACAATGAGACTTTTAATTCTAATACTAGTTTTAATAACACCCTTAGCGGGAAACGCACAAGAACAAAATCATACGCTTACCATTAATATCAAAGGAGTAGAAGAGAAGGTAGGTAAAAAGGTATTCATTGCCTTGTATGATAGTGCCGATGCGTTTTTAAAGAAGCCGATTAAAGGAATCATTATCCAATTAAAAAATGGAAATGGAACCGCAATCATAGAAGGCATAAAACAAGGTACATATGCAGTATCATCTTTTTACGATAAAAATGATAATGGAAAAATGGATACCAATTTTTTAGGAATACCTAAAGAACCAACGGGCACTAGCAATAATGCAAAAGCCTATATGGGCCCGCCTAAGTATAAAGATGCTAAATTTGAACTTAAAGCAGACAAAACAATCACGATCAACTATTAAACCGATATCTGTGGAAACCAAAGGACTATTTTCAATAAATAATTTAAGAAATGGCTTTATAATATGCCTAAAAGTAACGGTAATATTAGCTATTCTATTCATTTTTTTGTCACGTCAATTTACAGTTGAAGGTGTATTGAGCTCTTTTGGTATCTCTGCTTTATATTGTTTTGGTATTGGCTTTGGTTTAGGTATTATTAACAGGTTTCTCAATTCTAAATGGGATTGGGTTAAGCAAACAAATCAGCGTGTTACTGCCGGGATTATTACCACAGTAGTGTATGTTATACCGGTTGTATTATTGATAAACTATGTGCTGTTTGTATATATTCAAGGAGCCGATCCCGATCAATTCTTTCAAGGAAACTTCTTTTGGATACACATTTTTTATGTGGTAATATCATTAGCCGTAGCCACCTTTATGCATGCCCGCGATTTCATGCGTAATTGGAAAGCTGCCGTAGGTAAAGAAACTAAAATACAAAAGGTAATAGCCGGTACGGCAAGTGCAAAATTTGATGCCTTAAAGAATCAATTAGACCCGCATTTTTTATTCAATAGCTTAAACGTATTAACGAGTTTAATAGATGAAGATCCTGACAACGCACAGCGATTTACAACTTCGTTGTCAAAAGTTTACAGATATGTACTTGAACAGAAAAATAAGGAATTGGTAACCGTTGAAGATGAGCTAAAATTTGCCAGAACCTATATGTCACTCTTAAAAATGCGTTTTGAAGACAGTATTATTTTTGAGATTCCAGAAAAAGTTAATAACCCAGAAGCAAAAGTAGTGCCCTTATCATTACAATTGTTATTAGAAAATGCGGTAAAGCATAATATGGTAACCTCTCAAAAACCATTGCATATTAAGATATATGAAAAAGAAAATAATCTTATTGTAGAAAATAATCTACAGCCAAAACAAGTGGTAAAAAAGAGCAGTGGTGTTGGTTTGGCAAATATTGTACAGCGATACGGATTACTAACCAAAAGAGAAATGAAGATTGAGCAAACTACGAAGTACTTTTCTGTGGCGGTACCCTTATTAACAAAACAGATTTCTGTAATGACAGAAGTGCAAGAAAACTATATTGAAGACAAACGATATATGCGTGCGAAAGAGCGTGTAAAAAAGGTAAAGGAGTTTTACTCAAACCTAATATCTTACCTTATTGTTATACCCATTTTGGCGCTCGTAAATTATTTAACAACAGATTTCCCTTGGGTGGTATTTCCAGCATTGGGTTGGGGATTTGGAGTTGTGGCACACTACTTAGATGCTACCGGAAGAACACCATTCTTAGGGAAAAACTGGGAACAACGTAAGATAGAAGAACTAATGGGAGAAGAAGAAAACGAAAGAAAACAATACCGTTAATTGATAGCGAATGGACACACAAGAAACATCTACTAAAGAAGAAAAATACCTAAAGGCAAAAAGGCGCTTAGATCAACTTAAAGGATTCTACTGGCATTTATTTGTATACCTATTGGTTATACCCATTTTAGCAGTAGTTAATTATTTAACAACTGAGTATCCGTGGGTTATTTTTCCGGCGATCGCTTGGGGTTTTGCTGTGGGCATACATTGGTTTTCAATTTTTGTGAGGCATACCATTTTTAGTGATAAATGGGAAGAACGTAAGATCCAAGAATTTATGGATGAAGATGCAGATCAACATAAACAACTATACAACTAACCAAGGCAATATTGCAGTATAAAATGTAAATGCCTAAAAAACCAAAAAAGATGGAAAATTTTGATAAAGAAAATAAATACATAAGAGCCAAAGAACGTGTTGAAGAAATGAAGAAGTTTTATTCAAGTTTGGCATGGTATATTATTGTAATTGGCTTTTTAGCCTGGCTTAATTATTATACCAACGGATGGCATTATATGTGGTTTTTATGGGCGGCATTTGGATGGGGAATTGGTTTAATATTCCATGCCATTAAAGTATTTAGATTAAACCCATTTTTAAGTAAAGACTGGGAAGAGCGTAAGATCAAAGAGTTTATGGAAGAAGAAAATAGAGACCTAACAAAAAATCGTTGGGAGTAAATTCTTGAGAGATGGATAAAGATAAAGCAAGCGCCTATTATAGAGCTCAAAAACGAGTAAAAGAAATTAAAGGATTTTATACACATTTAGCCATTTTTATTGCCTTTAGTTTAGTATGGTGGCTCTTATTGGGGAATCTTGAAGATTTTGTCTTAGCAAATGTTTCAGATCCAGATAAAGGCTTTCTTAACTGGGTAGATGTAAACGTCTGGTTAACACCAACCATTTGGGCATTGGCGTTAATAATACATGGAGTTTATGTATTTACCAACGGATTTAATTTTTTAAGAAACTGGGAAGAAAAAAAGATACAAGAATACATGGCTGAAGAAGGCGAAGAAAGAGCCTCAAACGGTCAATGGGAATAGATTTTAAATTATGAATGAATTAGATAAAATACAAAACGATAATTATTTAAAAGCAAAGAAGCGTGTTAAACAAATTAGAGGATTTTATACACACTTACTCGTATTTTTATTAGTGAATACATCAATAACAATCGCAAAAATGATTCTCTTTCATGATGTAGTGGATATAAAAACTTTTTCTGCCGCATTAAGGCATATTGATATTTATTTAAGCTGGGCGCTATGGGGATTTGGATTGTTTATTCATGGTTTAGTTGTATTTGTCTTTAAAGGATCAATTTTTAAAGGATGGGAAGAACGAAAACTCAAAGAATATCTTGATGAAGAAAATGAACAAATGAATAACCGTTACGAATAAAAATAATTTAGATATGGATTTTGAAGAGCGAACAAAAAGCGATAATTATTTAAGAGCGAAGAAACAGGTTGATGAATTAAAAGGATTTTATGTGCATTTAGCCATTTATCTTTTGGTAAACTTATTTATATCAACCGTTAAAATTGTACATAACCTGCAAGATGGAGAAACATTTAGCCAAGCATTTTTTGACTTTGGAACCTTTGCTGTTTGGTTGTTTTGGGGAATAGGAATCTTATTTCATGCCTGGGGCGTACTTGGTAAAGATATCTTTTTTGGTAAAGATTGGGAAAAGCGAAAGATCAAAAAATATATTGAAGAAGAGCAAAATGAATATAGAAATAGATATGAATAATACTCGCTGTGTTAGATACTATTATACATAGCAACATTGGTTTATTTCATACATTAACCGCGGTGCTCGCCTTGATTTTTGGAACAATAGTACTACTGAATAAAAAAGGAACCGTATTGCATAAAAAAATGGGCTATACCTATACAGTATGTATGCTGTTGCTAAACCTAAGCGCTTTTTTTATTGTAAATTTTGGTGGATTTAGCATATTTCACTTTTTTGCAATTATAAGCTTATTAACTGTGGTAGCGGGTGTAGTACCAACATTAAAACGTAGTGAGAACTGGTTTATAAAGCATTATTATTATATGAGCTGGTCTGTTGTGGGCTTGTACGCAGCACTTTGGGCAGAAATTGGTACACGTTTTATTACAAATAAGCAACAATTTTGGTGGGTAGTGGCATTGGCCACCTTAGTAACCATCTACGTTGGAAGGATAATTATTAATAAACAAGCTAAAAAATTGAATTTAAGAGAATGAATGTAATCATTATAGAAGACGAAAAACCAGCAGCTAGAAGATTATCTAGACTACTTGAAAAGGTTGGGGTAGCGGTTAGTACCATGCTACACTCTGTTGAAGAATCAATTAATTGGTTTCATAATAATGAACACCCCGATCTAATTTTTTTAGATATTCAGCTATCTGATGGCCTATCTTTTGAGATTTTTGACGAGGTAGAGATTAGTAGTTCTATCATATTTACAACCGCTTACGATGAATATGCTTTACAGGCTTTTAAGTTGAATAGTATTGATTACCTGCTAAAACCTATAGACGAAGAAGATTTAGAACGTGCCGTGGCTAAATATCAAAATATGGCACCCAAATCTCAAAACGTACAAGTAAATTTTGAAGATATTAAAAAGCTACTTACAAATCCTATAGAACGTGAGTATAAAAAACGTTTTACGGTAAAAGTAGGCCAGCACTTAAAAATGATACCTATAGATACCATTGAGTGTTTTTATAGCGAAAATAAAGGTACTTATGCACATACCGATGAAAGCAGGGATTATTTATTAGATCTTACGCTTGAACAACTTGAAAATGAACTAGACCCAAAAACTTTTTTTAGAGTAAGTAGAAAGTTCTTTGTAAATGTAAATGCTATTAAAGATATGGTTTCATACACGAATTCACGCTTACAAATAAAACTGAATAGCTATAAAGACCAAGATGTAATCGTTGCTCGTGAACGTGTACGCGATTTTAAAGATTGGTTAGAATAAAAAAATCTGAGCAAAGCGAGAATTCTATGAATTTTTCGCTTTGCTCAGATTTACAACTAACTAATTAGTAGTTTTATTCTTTTACAGGTTCGTCACCACCCAAATGTTTATCTAAGAAGCCTAATATCTTACCATAAGCTTCTATTTGATTTTCTTTCTTAACAAAGCCGTGCCCTTCATCTTCAAATAATACATAATCTACTGGTACATTATTTTTACGTACTTCGGCTACAATTTCATCAGATTCAACTTGGAGTACACGCGGATCTTTAGCGCCCTGTAATACCATTAGAGGCTTGGTAACATTCTCAGCATGGAATAAAGGCGAAATCTTATGTAATCTCACAGAATCTGCAGAATATGGATCGCCCATTTCTTTATACAAGGCATCTTTAAAAGACTCCCACCAAGGTGGAATACTTCTAATAGTTCTAATCCAATTGGTAACACCAAAAATATTAACGCCAACATCAAATTCTTCTGGTTTAAATGTTAAGGCAGCCATCGTCATATAACCACCATAAGATCCACCTATAATTCCTATTCTGTCGGCATTTATTTCTGGTTGATCTGCTAGCCAGTTTTTGCCTTCAACACAGTCTTGTAAGTCTTTTTCTCCATGATTTAAGTCATCCATTTGGAAAAAGGTTTTACCATAACCGCTACTACCTCTATTATTTACTGCTAAAATAGCATAACCATGATTTACTAAATACTGAATTAATGAGGAGAAATTTTGTCTTGATTGGCCTCCAGGTCCACCATGTACCCAAACCAATGCCGGTACTTTATTTTCTACTGAAGCTTGATGTGGTAAATAGTAGATGGCTGGTATTTCTAGGCCATCAAAAGACTTATAACGAACCACCTTAGCCGTTACCATATCAACAGGATTAATATCACCATTTAAAACGTCAGAGAGCTTTTTATGTTCTTTAGTGGCTACGTCATAAGAATACAAGTTTGAAGGCGTATTAGAGCCTCTTACATAAAATCTGGCCTTAGTACCATCTCTTGAAAAGCTTACACTACTTACATCACCGGCATCAAATTTTGGAAAATCTACGCTTTTGCCGGTTGCAACGTCAACAACATCAATTTCGGTCTTTGCATCGGCATTAACATAGGTAATTTGATATTTTCCGTCATGTGTAAAGAAACTACTCCAGATATCCCAATCTTTCTCGAGTACTTTTTCATAAGTCTTATCTTCAAGATTGTACTTTTTTAAGTAAGCAAATTCATTACCATCATCTGTTGTATAGAGCAAAGACTTACTGTCTGGCGTAAAATCTGAAGCAGAATTTGCAGATTGATTTTCATTTACTTTCGTTAACGATTTGTCATCAAAATTATAAACGAATAAGTCGCCATCATTTGTAGTAATTGCCTTACTTAGCGCCATATATTTTTTATCGCGAGAAATACCGCCAAAGCTATAAGCATTGTCATTTTGATAGATCATTTTTGGTGTCATCGTGGCTATATCCATTTCGTATACATCGGTAAAACGCGGATTTCTTTTTGTGTAACCATAGAAGAAACTATTACCATCATGTGCCCATCCATAGAAGGAAGCTCTGGCACCTTTATCGGGTGTTAATTCAGTAACAGAACCTGTTGTATCTCTTGCATACAAATGGAAAATTTCGTCACCATTACCATCCATTCTAAAAAGAATACGATCATCATTTGGGAAATAAGATATACCAAATACAGATGCGCTATCTGATTGCGTTAATGGAGTAAAATCACCACCATCTGTAGGAACAGTATACATATTGTAAATACCCGAACGATTGCTGGTTACTAAAAGATTTGATTTGTCGGGAGAAAAACTACCACCGGCTACAACTTCGTTATCCATCATTTGCTCAATGGTATACGATTTAAGGTTTTTAACGATCTCTGCGTTCTCATCAATTTTTTGCTCTTTTTTACAAGCTACCAAACATGAAAATGCAAAGACAAGTACAATTAGTCTTTTCATATATTAAGTTAGTTTAGATATAAGTTACTAAGTTACTATTAATTAATAAGTTGTCAGTATTTTTAACAAATTTTAGTAAAAAAGCCAGAATGTTAAATTTCTTCAGAATTTCTTTAGTTTTTATAGCTTATTTTGCTATTTTAGTAAATGAATTAATTACCCCTTAAAAGTCTGCTTTGAAAAAGATACTTCTCGCCCTTATTTTTGGTTTAATAACCTTGTCTTTATATGCGCAATCAACGGAAAAACCTAAGTTATTTAAATATGTAAGTACAGGTCATGATGGTGCTGTAGTTTTTACCGTTATTGATGATTCTCGCAAACCATCTATGACCATAGAGTCTGTTGAAGATTTTTATAAATATCAGCTCGTAGATATAAAAACGGGTGAAGTAGTACTTACACTACGCAATAAAGGTAAAAAAGGGAGTATTGATAAGACGAACTTAACTGCAGGAGATTATAACTTATTAGTTTATACAAAAAGCTTTATTATTGGTTCTGAAATCACTGTTACACCACCAGCGATGACCAATAGCAGTGTAGCTATTAATCTCGATGATAATTAACGAATAGCGTGATTTTATTCAGTTGGTGCTTTATATTCAAAGAAGCTAAAAGCACTACCACCATATTTTTTCTCATAAGTAAAATGATCGAGGTCTGAAAGATCTGTATGCTTAGAATGCTCAACGATCAATGTACCATCTTCTTTTAGCAATTGACGTTCAAAAATTAAAGAAGGAATTGTCGCAAATTGCTCTTTCGAAAATCCGTAAGGCGGGTCAGCAAAAATGATATCTGCTTTAATAGTAGCTTTTTCAAGATATTTAAAAGCATCACTTCTCAAAGTAGTTATAGTACTTGCTCCTAACTGTTTAGCTACAGCATCTATAAAGCGAACACATCCTTTATGATGATCTACACTAACTACATACCGGGCTCCGCGTGAAGCAAATTCTAAACTTATACTCCCAATACCAGCAAAGAGATCAATAACAGAAAGATTGTCAAAATAATAGCTATTATTCAAGATGTTAAATAAGGCCTCTTTGGCCATATCTGTGGTAGGCCTGGTAGGTAAATTTCTGGGCGCGTTAAACCTTCTACCTTTATATAAACCCGATACGATTCGCATTAAAATTGGTGAAAAAGGGTGAAATAGTTTCTTTTTACTTCTTCTGTAAAGTGATCGTCATAAATATACTTAGAGCGGTTTTCTAATAAACTTACATTTCTCACATATTTATATGCGATGTCATAAAGCTCATTATCTTTTTCAACGCGACCTAATAATTTAAGTTCAAATTTTTCAGGGTTCATTTTTAGCTGCTCAGCTGTAAAGAGTATGTAGTAAATAAAATCTTCTTTGCTTGTATATTTAAAGGTATTATATAATTGAAGTTTTTTATCAGAAATAACAACCAACTCAAAATGAGAATGACATACGTTAGCAAACATTTGCGGTGCTAAACTGTATTTATAGACATCATATAAGTTTTCTACCAAAATAGAGGAGAAGTGCTTGTATTCAAAACCTCCAAATTGGTCAATAAAAAAGTTGTTAACGTTTACATAAGGCACATAAACATTTACCATTTCATGATTTTTTAATTCATCATAAGCGAAAAAATCATGTTTGAGTGTTTTGTTATTAAATTCAACATAACTACCTAACTTATTTTCATCAAAAAGTGGTTTAGGTACCAATGAGGAGAGATCATTAATATGACTAATACAAACGGTATTAAATCGATTTTTTAATAGTTTATTTGCGTCAAAAACATCGGCGATATTGGTAAGTAAGCTTTGTGGTGTGTGAGATGTCTTTTCTTTAAAAACATAATCGCTTAAAGCCACAAATTCTTTGGTGTCTTTATTTAAAACACAAAAAGAAAATCCATCCAAACTAAATTGGATGGATAAATGGATATTACTTAGATCACTAAGATCTAAATTATTCTTCTGAATCTTTCTTTTCTCCTGAATCATAAAATGGTGGCCAGTTACCATTTACTTTTACGTCATCTAATGATCCTACAGAAATAAACTCACCGCTTACTTCTGGACCACCAAATGCTTCTTTTTCTTGCTTAATCAGATTAATATCAAGTCCATCTAATATCACACCTTTATCAACTTTAGCTTGAAAAACAGGTGATTTGATACCTTGAACCTTTTCTACATAACCAGTTTCCAAAGAAAAGTTGATGCTTGCTTCTGGTACTTTAGCCATATTTTTATAGTCTCGTTCTTTATAAGACTCTTTTACGGGTTTAAAACCTATTGTATCTACTTGACGTTCTTCAACCTCAATCATAATTGGGCTGTACGTGGTACCTTTATTTACAGTTTTAATAACGTTTTTCGTTTCAGTTACAGCAAATTGTGCAGTGTCAATAAATGCAATTAATTGATCAAATTTCTTTGCATAATCGCCAGTTACCGACTTATGATCTACCTGAGCATCTCTAATGATCTTTAAACGATCAATCACCTTAGCATAACGAGCCTTTTTCTCTTTATTAAATTCAATTGGAGCCATAATGCCATTGTAGATCTTATAGCCTAGAAAAACAATTAGTAACCATAACAAAACAGATATGATAACTCTAGTACCTTTATTGGTTTTATTCACGATAAAATACGCTAAACCAGCAGCTACTAATATGGCTACTATAATAATTAAAACTGTTAACATTTTAGAAGTAAATTTTTTAGGTTATAGGCAAATCTACAAAAATTTTTCATTGGTAAAAATTTTTATGGCTAAATCAATTTGTACCTTTGGCTTTTTATTTTGATAGCTTAATGATTAAAGATTCTAATACATTTTATAAACTTTTAACAAATAAGTTTCCTTTTACCCCCACAGCTACTCAAAATGAACTATTACTACAATTGTCTGATTTTATCTTTAATGATAATGTAAAACAACTGTTTTTACTAAAAGGATATGCAGGTACAGGTAAAACTACTACCATCAGTACCGTAGTGAATTGCTTATGGCAAGCAGGTAAAAAATCTGTATTGTTGGCACCTACAGGAAGAGCTGCAAAAGTAATTGGTGGTTATGCAAACAGGCAGGCATTCACCATACATAAAAAGATATACCATCCGCGTAAGAAGAATAATGGCAGTGTTTCATTTGTTCTTCAAAATAACAAACATACCAATACTATTTTTATTGTAGATGAAGCTTCTATGATACCAGATAGAGCGGCAGATGCACGACTATTCGAAAATGGCTCTTTATTAGATGATCTTTTATTTTATGTGTACTCGGGTAAAAACTGCAAATTGGTATTAATTGGTGATACCGCGCAATTACCTCCGGTTAAATTAGAACTTAGTCCGGCATTAGATGCCCGTGTTTTAGAACTCAATTATAACAAAGATGTAAAAGAACTAGAGCTAGATGAGGTAATGCGTCAACATGAAAATTCTGGTATTTTAAGCAATGCAACAGCATTAAGGGTGAATCTTGATGATGGAGGTTTTGAAAATTTTAAGTTTAGCATAAATCAACCAGATATTATTCGCTTAACCGATGGTTATGATATTCAAGATGCTATTCACAGCGCCTATGATAGCGATATTGGCGTTGAAGAAACAGCATTTATTGTACGTTCAAATAAAAGAGCAAATCAGTACAATCAACAAATACGCAGTAAGATACGCGGACAAGAAAATGAAATAGCAACCGGTGATTATGTAATGGTTGTTAAGAACAACTATTTTTGGTTAAAAGATAGCTCTGAAGCAGGTTTTATTGCTAATGGAGACATTTGTGAGATCTTAGAAATACGAGCGCAGAAAGAATTATATGGTTTTCGTTTTGCGGAAGTGAAATTGAGAATGATCGATTACCCGAATCAAAGACCTTTTGAAACCGTATTGTTATTAGATACTTTAACTTCTGAAACTCCTTCGTTATCGTATGAAGATTCGAATAGATTGTATGAGGAAGTAAAAAAGGATTTTGAACATGAAAAATCATCTTATAAGCGCTTGTTATCAGTAAAAAAGAATAAATATTTTAATGCTTTACAGGTTAAATTTTCATATGCAATGACTTGTCATAAATCACAAGGAGGCCAGTGGAAAACGGTTTTTATTGAACAACCTTATTTACCAAATGGGCCCGATATTTCTTACCTTAGATGGTTGTATACTGCTGTTACGAGAGCGCAAGAAAAATTGTATTTAATAGGGTTTAAAGACGAGTTTTTTAATGAATAAACGGGTATGAAAAAACTAATAGCAAAATTTGTCCTTTTTATTTCAGGTTGGAAAGCTGATTACAAAGATCAATTTAAAGTCGATAAATCAGTGATGCTCGCTGCACCTCACACATCTAACTGGGATATAGTTTATGCCTTGGCCGTTTATTGGCTTGAAGGAATAGATGCTAAATTTTTAATTAAAAATAGTTATACCAAGAGCTTTTTTGGCTTTTTCTTTAAATGGTTGGGCGCTATTGGTGTAGACAGAAGTAAAAATAATAATCTTGTTGATTATTCAGTAGAGCTTTTTAATACATCTGACAAATTAATTTTAATGGTTCCTGCTGAAGGAACACGAAGAAGAGTAGAGAAGTGGAAAACTGGATTTTATCACATTGCCAAGAATGCTGAAGTACCTGTTTCTTTTGGCTTTCTAGATTATAAAAATAAGATTGCTGGTGTAGGCAATGTACATAAGCTATCAGGAAATTTTGAAGCTGACATGCAAGTAATTGAGGATTTTTACGTAACGATTGAAGGGAAGCATCCAGAACTGTATAATAAAAAAATCTTTTAGCCTCAAATCTCAAATCTTTTTTAACCAATTTTCGAGTTAATAAATGCTATTATAGTGTTGATTTTATCTTGATAATCAAACCATTTGATCTCGTTGTCTTTTCTAAACCAAGTGCCTTGTCGTTTGGCAAACCTACGTGTATTTTTTTTAATTTCTGAGATGGCAAAGTCCAAGGTCCATTGATCATCAAAATAATTAAATAACTCCTTGTAACCAACTGTCTGCAAGGCGTTTAATTTTTTGTACGGATAAAGCACTTTTGCTTCTTCCTGCAGTCCTTCTTGTATCATAAGATCAACACGCATATTGATACGATTGTAAACAATTTCGCGCTCTGCGGTGAGTCCTATTTTAATAGAAGTAAAATTTCTTTTGGACTGCTTATCGGTTAAAAAGGAAGCATATGGTTTACCCGTACCAAGACAAATTTCTAATGCACGAATTACACGCTGATGATTATCAAGGTCAATTTTTTGATAGGTCTCAAAATCAAGTGCTTTTAATTGTTCTTGAAGGGATTCAATTCCTTTATGCTTCAATACTTCTTTTAAATCTTTTCGAATGTTGGCAGCTACCTCTGGAAAATGATCAAGCCCTTTTATAACCGCATCTACATAGAGTCCGCTACCACCAACCATTACCACTACATTATGTTTTAAAAAAAGCGTATTAAGTGTCTTAAGAGCATTTTTTTCAAACTGTCCAACACTATAATCTTCAAATATGGAGCGATCTTGAATAAAATGATGCGGTACTTGCATTAATTCTTCAGTGCTCGGTACTGCGGTACCTATAGTCATTTCTTTATAAAACTGGCGAGAATCACATGAAATAATTTCTGTTGAAAAGTGCTTGGCAACATGAATGCTTAAGGCCGTTTTGCCAATTGCCGTAGGACCAATAATTGTAATAAGATATTTATTATTCATTTAGAATATGACCACATTTATAGCAAAATTCGGCAGAATCACGATGATTTTCAGCAGTACAACTGGGGCAGCTTTGTGTGTTGGTATGCACCTCCCTATTACGAGCGTATTCCGCAGTTACAATGCCAGTTGGAATTGCAATGATACCATAACCCAAAATCATAATAAAAGCAGCTATGAATTGCCCCAATGCGGTTACGGGAGCGATATCGCCATATCCCACCGTGGTTAATGTTACAATTGCCCAATAAACACTTCGAGGAATACTGGTAAAACCACCTTCTTCACCACCTTCTATTAAATACATTATAGTACCTAGTATGATACAAAGTATAACTACAAAAAATAAAAACACCGATATCTTTGCCCTGCTATTTCTCAAGGCTACCAATAAACGATTTGACTCACCTATGTATCTTGCCAACTTTAAAATTCTAAATATCCTTAAGAGTCGTAATGCTCTTAAAGCAGCAAGTGATTGTGAACCTACTAAGAAAAATGATAAATATTTAGGTATCGTTGATAAGAGATCAATAATACCGTAAAAGCTAAAAATATAATGTTGTGGTTTTTTTACAGAAACAATTCGAGCAATATATTCTATAGTGAATAGAATGGTAATTACCCATTCAGAAATATCTAGAAATGTATGGTACTTCAGATCAAATTCTTCTACAGTTTCTAGCATTACAAATACAATACTGGCAATAATAGCCACTAGTAAAACTATATCGAATAGCTTTCCAGCAGGAGTATCTGCTTCATAGATAATTTCGTGAAGTTTAGAACGCCAATTCTGCTTTCTGTTTTTTGTCAATTTGTAGAATTAATTTTTTCTAAAGTTATTAAACTCTTGTGAGTTTTGATAATTTGATTAAAAAATTCCTTTAAATAAGGATATTCTTGTGATGAAAAATACGATTTATTAAGCTTTACTCTTGAAAGCAATGAAATCTTTTGCCCATTTGTTGTTACCCTAAAAAGGTAAACACCGGCGTCATTTGGAAGTTTGAATGCTCTATTTTCTGGCAATGATTTTACCTGATAGCCCTCAGGGATTTCCAATTGTAAGGTAAACGTATCTGTATAACCATAACCAAAATCAACAGGATAGTGGCGTTCATTTAATTTAAAAGGATTTTCATTCAGTTTATTTAGAATAAACGGACTAATAATAAAGGTTCTATTTTTTAGGTTACCGGCTATTTCAACCTCAAAAACTTCAGAAAAGGCTTTATTTAAGTTTTCAGAATTATGATTTTTATACGAGAGAACAGATAAGTCTATATTTTTATTTTCTATTTGATCTAAATATTCATCTTCGCCGGCAGTATAATATTTTCTTCGCTTAGACAATCCTCTATAGCCATCATTTGCCGTATTTAATATACCAGTAATATTACCACCTTTATTTAGTTTTAGATTTAATGAAGTTCTGGTAAGAGTTCTATGGGTTGGTATAATGCTGTGCCAATAGCTACCCTTTTTAAAATTCATAACCCTACCATAACCATTTAAAGCTCTAAAAGGTAACATGCCAAATGGCATTCGTTTTTCGGTTGCATCTAATAAATAGCTTTTATCTGTCAAATTTAATTTGGCAATGGCGTAGTTAAAATCAGACATTACCGGATGCACTTTCGTGGGTAACCCATGTTGTCTTGTAGAAATAAGCATAAGCTCAGTATCATATCCAGCAGCTTTAAGGGCATTGATTAGGGCTATATTGATCTCGGTTGAGTTACCTGTTTTCTTATCAAAAGCCTCCTTTACATTTACCCCAGAAAACAAACTATATTCATCATTCCAGGTGAAATGATGCTTTATATAGTTGTATATTTTTTGAGCGTTTTCAATGGTTTGTTCACCTGAAATTAAATCAAGAGGTAATTTTTTCTTTATATAATCTATTTTTCGAAGCTGTTTACCAATACTCTTTTCGGTTCTAAATTCTTTATCTACATGTTTCCAAGTTTTAGTGTATTTATGATTTGTACCATCAAAACCCTTAAATTCTGATAACTCAAATTTAATTGCAGAGAGGTAATTGTCTTTTGATGTTAAATAATCTTCTTCTATGAATGCAGGAATATCTTTCATGGCATAGGTAAGCTTCTCACAATCTGCTTCTCTAACACTACCAGGAATTGAAAAGCAGCTTCTTTTAATGTCAGATTCATTCTTAAGTAGTTTATAAAAACCAACAAGCCTCCTATTATAGCTATAATTACCCGGAATTAATGCATGAAATTCACTATATATTTTTGGGATATCAGATTGGAATTCCCATCCATTAAAATTGAACAAGAAAGGTGAGGTTATAGTATACTCGTATTCAATAATACTATTGTCTTTAATATTTGGCATGGTAAATTTAACTTCAGACCAATGCTCATTTAGTTCTTCAGTATAAATATGCTTTTTTAACAGATCTGTTCTTACAATACCATTATGGGTAACACCTCTTACATCTATAACTTTTTCTCCACGCTTACTATTCCTATAAATAGGCACTTTAATAGTGGCATGATCGATTCCTTCTTTATTGAAGATCTTAACCTTGGCATAATATTTTGTTTTGATGATAATTCTATTTGTTGTTACATCAAATACGGTTTTACCTCTTTCATATAAAAATACAGCATTTGCTGTTGAATCTTTTTCATAAATGGTTATAGCATATTCTTTCTCGCTGATGTCTCCAAAAATATAGGGTTCCTTATTTCTTTGAGCATTGACTACCTGCATAGTAATCAATACTATCATGATTAGCGACTTTTTCATTTAGCTTAATATTGGATGATTTTTAGTTTTCGGTTTTTTCTTAAATAACTTTTTATAATATGCTGCACATCTCTATTGTCTTGCATTGGAGTAATTAATGATCGAATAATTTCAATATTATTAATCTGAAAATTGAGGTTAAAATAGCCAATGCCTTTAAAAATACCGTTCTCAATAAGTATGGCACTACGTTCTTCATAGGCTCTTCCTCTATCAATAATAATCATACTTTTGTTTTCAAAGCTATTGTAGTCTACTAGTTTTTGAACGCGATTGTTATAATCTTCAATTGATTCTTCGTTAATACAAGCTCCGTTACATTGATCTATTGTATAATTAAAACAATTGGTATGTGTAGGATATAGGCCGGTAAGCTTTTGGCAGAGACTGTAATTTTCGATAGCCCTAAATAAAAAGCTTTTACCACTTTGTTTATTTGAGAAGGTAGTAATGGCATTTTTTCTTCCATTTACTTTATCAATCTTTAGATTGATATAACCATTTATATCAGTAAAACTATATAATCCTTGAGTGAAAATAGTTCTACGTTGTGCCCGATTAAAGATGGGTTTATTCTTTTTAATTTCTTCACTTTCTTTTAGAAGAGCTACCAATTCACTACCCGTTGATTCATAGGTGACAGCCGATACGAGTGTTTGAATTTTTTTCGATTTATGTGTGGCACTTGTAAAATGTTGATTGATTCTTTTTTTAATATTCTTGCTTTTACCAATATAAATTATTTCACCATCAGCCTTATGCATATAATATATACCCGTTGTAGTAGGCAGCTCTTCAATGATATTTAATAATTTAGAGTCGAGCTGATTTTTTGGAACATCACGTACCGATTTTTTTAGAATATCTTTTTGTAAATCTTTATCTAGTAATAATTGAAATAGCTTAGTGGTAGCGATTGCATCGCCATTCGCTCTATGCCTATCTGAAACAGGAATTCCTAATGAACGGCATAACTTCCCTAAACTATAAGACTCAAGGTTTGGGATTAATTTCTTACTTAATTCTACGGTACATAGTGTTTGTCTTTCGTAATCAAACCCTAATCGTCTAAACTCAGTCCTTAAAATGCGGTAATCAAAATTAGCATTGTGAGCTACAACGATACAGTCATTTGTAATTTCAACAATACGCTTTGCTACCTCATAAAATTTGGGAGCATTTCTAAGCATGGTACTATCGATACCTGTAAGATTAACTACAAAAGGCTGGATTTTACGTTCTGGATTTACAAGACTTATAAAGCTATCCGTCACCTGATGACCATCAAATTTATGAATTGCAATTTCGGTAATACCTTCTTCATTGTACTTACCACCGGTAGTTTCTATGTCAACAATGGCGTACAATTACTTTTTGTCTACTACTAGTCTATTTTCTCTATTGGCTATTTCCCAGGCAGTATAAAAGATCAATTGGGTTCTTTTCTGTAAAAGATCATAGCGTATTTTATCAGCTGTATCCGTTGGTTTGTGGTAATCTTTATGAACTCCGTTGAAGTAAAAAATGATAGGAATATTATTTTTCGCAAAATTATAATGATCTGATCTATAATAAAATCTATTCGGATCATTTTCATCATTATAAGTATAGTCTAATTCGAGATTCACATGCTTTTTATTCATTTTTTCTGACAATTCATGTAATTCAGTACTTAGTTTGTCTGATCCAATAAGGTAAACGAATTCAGGATTATCGGCATGCCGTTTATCAAAACGACCAATCATATCAATATTTAAATTTGCAACAGTTGCATCTAAAGGAAAAATTGGGTGCTCCGTGTAATATTTTGACCCAAATAAACCCTCTTCTTCACCAGTTACATTTAAAAATACAATCGAACGTTTTGGTCCATGACCATTCTCTTTGGCTTTTTTAAATGCTTCGGCGATTTCTAATACAGCAGAAGTACCAGAGGCATCATCATCAGCGCCATTATAAATTTTACCTCTTTTGATACCTTCATGATCATAATGCGCAGAAATAACTAGATACTCTTCGGGTTTTTCTGTACCTTCAATAAACGCAACTACATTTTCTGAAGCTGCCTTTGATTGTCCTCTAAAATAATCTCTAGGAATCGGTTGCAGATATTCACCGTTAGCATTTGCTGCTTTTATGTTTCGTTCTTTATAATAATTCACCAAAAATTCTGCTGCTAATTTTTGCCCTTTTTCACCTGTTTTTCTTCCTTCAAATTCATCAGAAGCCAATTTATAGACCAATTTTTTAAGATCATCTTGTGTAATTGTTCTTGCATAATCAACTACAGCATTCGCAATACTTTCAACTTCTTTTTTAGTACTATTTTTCTTGCTATTTGTTGTTGACGCAACTTTAGACTTTGTCGTTGAAATTCCACATGAAATTATAGCTATAGTGGCAATAAACAATGGTAAGTTCTTCATTCTCTTTAAAATTAGGTACAAATATCCAAAAGTATAAAAAATACTAGGCTTTTATGATAAATTGCTTCGATTTTACATCAAATTTAACGAATTGAGAATCAAATAGACCAGAGAGTTTATTGGTAGTTATAAGATGTGATGTATCACCACTAATAAACACATGATCATTCATCAACCAAAGCGCATCAGAAATTTGCAAGGCTAATTGAACTTCATGAGTAGAAATAATAACTGTTTTATTGAATTTATTAACTAAGGTTTTAAGTAAGTTAAAAACTTCAATCTTATGATGAATATCGAGGTGTGCAGTAGGTTCATCTAAGATGATAACTTCTGTATCTTGGGCTAATGCTCTTGCAATCATTACTTTTTGCAATTGCCCGTCACTTAATTCATCATATTTTTGATGCATTAATTGTTCTATATTGGTATTTTTTATAGCTAAAGCTATCTTGTTGCGATCTTCATCATCTAGCTTACCTATCCAGTTTGTATAGGGCTGTCGTCCTAAAGCAATCAGCTCATAGACGGTTAGATTACTTTCAGGAATTCGTTCGGTTAGTACCAAACCGATTTTTTGAGATAATGTTTTTGCAGATAATTGTTCTAAAACTTCACCTTCAATATAAACCTCACCTGCCAATTTTGGTTGTACCCTAGAGAGCGTCCTTAGTAATGTAGATTTTCCAATACCGTTTTTTCCTAAAAGAGAAACGAGCGTTCCTTTCTTAAGGTCAATATTAATTTTATCAGCTATGATCTGCTGTTTTTTCTTTACAGTATAACCTATGGAGAGGTTCTCAGTTTTTAAAACGGTATGTGTAACTGCTTTACTCAAATTTAAAAATGAATTTTACGTTTTCTTACCAATAACCAAATTACAATAGGCGCTCCGAAAATTGAAGTAATTGCATTAATGGGTAAGGTATATTCACTATTGGGTAATTGTGCAATAGTGTCGGCTATAAGCATTCCTATAGCTCCAATTATGGCAACGGCCGGAATTAAAATTTTATGATTAGAAGTTTTAAATACCAATTTTGTTAAGTGAGGAACCGCTAGGCCTACAAATGCTATGGGGCCCGAAAATGCGGTTATAACTCCGGTTAACAAACCGGTAGCAATTAAAGTAATATTACGTGTCTTTTTTAGATTAATACCAAGACTTTGCGCATAATTTTCACCTAGTAGCAGACTATTTAATGGTTTTATGATAGTGATAACCATGAACAATGCTATGAGAAAGATAAGAAAGAACACCACTAATTCTGTCCGTGAAAGGTTTCCTAAATTACCGAAACCCCAAAAGATATATTGTTGCAATAGTTCGGCACTACTAAAATAGCTTAGCACACTAATTATTGCCGCTGTAAGACTTCCAAACATCAATCCGATAATTAGTATAGACATCGTATTTTTTAATTTTCTGGCAACGATCATTACGGCCGATAACACTAAAAAAGCACCTAAACTTGCAGCGATAACTAATCCGAAACTTGAAAACGCAAATCCAATAATACTACCACCAAAAAGAGCAACTCCCAACAATAGAATAGCAACTCCTAAACTGGCACCAGAGCTGATACCAAGTACAAAGGGACCCGCCAAGGGATTTCTAAATAAGGTTTGCATTAGTAAACCACTTATGGAAAGTCCAGAACCAACTAATATAGCTGTGAGTGATTTTGGTAAGCGATAATTAGTGATGATATACTGCCAAGATTCTTTTGTTCCTTCACCAATTAGACCGCTAAAAACCTCCTTTACAGGAATATAAACAGACCCTAAACTTATATTTATCAGCCAGCTAGCCAATAAGCAAAAGCCAAGTATGAGAAAGGTAGAATTATATGATTTTTTAGGATGCAATTAATCGTTTAGTTTTTCTAAAAAATATGGTTGATAGTTAGGTAATAACTCCGGATGGGCCACCTTAATAAGATCTTTTAAAACAATATGCGGCTGAACAGGAGCGAGCTCATAATAAATGACTCCTCCATTTTCACCTTTCCTCATACTATACGTATAGATACTACGCTCTTTAAATGCTTTAAATTGCTCATAATGTGTATTTGCTTTTTCCAATTGATTATAGCTTGTAAATAAGCCGGGGTCAATCCATATCTCAGCATTCTGCGCTTTTTCAAATACCGATTCAAAATTTAAAGAAAGGCTTCCTTTTCCTTTAGAATGGGCCCATATATAATTGGTATTTGCATCTTTTAAAAACTGGGCTACAAAACTTTCGCCAGCCGGCACATTCCAAACCTGACTAAATTGAATGCCTGAGAAAATTGTGGGCTTATTTTTAGCCTTTTGAGCAATTTCTCTTGCTTCTAAGTATGCACTTTCAATTGCATTGAAAATACTATCAGCTTCTTGTTCTTTATTAAACAGAGCTCCAAAAAATTTAATCCATTCGGCTCTACCTAGCGGTGTAGTCTCTAACCAGTCGCCATTAAGTAAAACTGGGATTCCTGCTTTCTCTACATTGCTAAACATTTTAGAATTACTGCTTAAAGAGAAACCAATAACGGCTTCTGGATTCAGTTCTAGTAAAACTTCTGTATTGATACTTTCTTCATTGCCCAATTCTTTAATTTTATCTTCTTTTATAAGCACATTTGTTTTTTTAGAAGAGATGTAGTTGAGGTTTGGGAAACCTACTAAGCTCGTTTCTTCTTCTAATAACTCTAGCATAGGGATGTGCGTAGTAGAGGTGACTACCGTTTTCTTTAATGGAACCCTTACAATTTTTTTACCATTCAATTCTTGTGGAATGTCTTGATCTTTGCTTAATAAAAAGAATTCATGTGCTTCTTTGGCATTAGGAAAAGGCCTAAGAATGATTAGCTTACTATAAGTTTCAAATTTCTGAATATCAAACCCTTCCGCATGTTTTATTGAAGTGCTTTTTTGTGGTTCTTTATGTTCCTCTCCTTCCTTTTTACAAGAGAAAATAAAAATGAACAGCGTTGAAAATAAAAGAAGATTTACGAGTTTCATTTAGAGTAATACTTTTTAGCAAAAGTATCATTTTTGTTTAATACTTCTTTTAAAAAGGTTGAACAAAAATTATAAACTTATATGGTTTATAAATTATATTGAATTACATTTGCCGCGATTTTGGTTTGATATATTAGTTTATATCGATTAAAAGGGAATCAGGTGAAATGCCTGAGCTGTCCCCGCAACTGTAAATTCATGCCGAATTTATTTCGGCACCTCATTAATTTGAGCTGTTATTCTTTAAGATAGCCACTGACTCTATAAAAGTTGGGAAGGTTAAGTAACAGAAAATAAGCCAGGAGACCTGCCAGTATCATAATAATCAACGCTTTCGGAGGAAAAGTAAAGGTTTATGATATCTTATCATGCTCCCATTTTCTTACTGATAGCCTTTGTTTCCATGAAGATGGAAATCTCAAAAAATTTATGTTTAATTAAAATTTAGGTCTGTTAAAAACAGATAAACATTATGAAAAAAAGGTTATTGTATGTAGGAGCTTTACTAACAACAGTTTTAGTAAATGCTCAACAGAAACAAGATTCAACAAGAGTTGAACAGCTCGAAGAAGTAGTAATTACTGATTCTCGATTTAAACTCAAAAGAGAAAACTCAGGTAAAACGGTTATTAAGATCACTTCAGAAGAGTTAAACAGAAACCAAGGTAAAACCTTGGCCGAAATTATTAATAGTAAAAGCGGTATTGAAATTAATGGTAGCCGAAGTAATGGTGGTCAAAATGTATCGGCTTTTATCAGAGGCGGTAATAATCGTCAGGTATTAGTACTGATTGATGGTATTCAAGTTTCAGATCCTTCATCGGTAACGAATAGCTTTGATTTACGTTTGCTAAATATCAATAATATAGCATCTATTGAAATTATTAAAGGAGCCGCGAGTACTTTATACGGAAATAGTGCGGCAACAGCAGTAATTAATATTACTACTAAAAAGGCGTCTTCTAATCCGATTTCGGCTAGCTTTTCGTCAAGTATTGGTACTAATCAATCTGCGGTAAAAACTGATTATGACTTGGCAGATTTTATGAACACGGCTTCCGTGAATGGAACCTTAGGTAAGTTTACATACTTAGCTTCATTTGGACATCAGTTTTCCGATGGTCTTTCTGCCGTAGCGGTTGGAACGGAAAAAGATGCCTTTTCAAGAACGAATATCGGGGCAAACTTTGGCTATAAATTATCTAACAGCTTCAGTATTGATGCTTTTATTAGCCAAGAACGATTTAATGCTGATTTTGATAATACTTTTCCTGCATTTGCTGATGCCGATTTTTCATCGACTTCAGATCAATATAGGTATGGTATTTCACCGAAGTATAATTATAAGAACGGCTCTATAACAGTAAATACCTCATTTATAAAAATAAATAGAGACATTAATTCATCGTTTTCTGGAAATTTTGAAGGCAAAAGTTGGATTGTAGATGCATTTAATAAGTACAATTTTAACAGCAAGTTATATACAATTGTAGGGTTAAATTATATTAATAATGAAGTAAGCTATACGGAAGAAGAGAATATCACGAACATTGATCCTTATATAAATGTAGTTTGGATATCTGATTTTGGGCTAAACCTTAATACAGGAGCCCGATTGAATAATCATAGCGAATATGGAAGTCACTTTACCTATAATATCAATCCGTCGTATACATATAAGTTTAATAATGGATATGTAAAGTTCTTGAGCTCATATAGCACCTCATTCATTGCGCCTAACTTATCGCAATTATTCGGACCATTTGGAGCAAACTTAGACCTTGAACCCGAAACCAATAGTACTTTAGAAGCAGGAGGGGAGCTTAAACTTAATAATAAACTTCTAGTAAGCGTGGTTTATTTTAATAGAAAAGAAGACGACGTTATTGTTTTTGGTGGTAATGGCTATGAAAATGCTATGAATGACTCAGAAGTTGAAGGAATAGAAGTAGAGTTTTCTACCAAAATAACCAATCAACTTAATTTCAATGCCAATTATGCGTTTACAGAGCGTAAGGAATCAGTGGCATTAAGAATACCAAAACATAAAATTAACGCAACCCTAAATTATAATTTTAGTGCTAAGAATTATATAGCACTTAACTATCAATTTGTAGATGATAGAGCAGATAGTGATTTTAGTACATTCCCTGCTACAGACATAACATTATCATCTTTTTCTTTAGTTGACGTTAACTTTGGACATGAATTAATGAAAGATAGATTATTCCTTACAGCTTCTGCTACTAATATATTCAATGAAGAATATACAGAGGTTTTTGGATTTTCAACTAGAGGACGAAATTTCAGACTAGGATTACGATTAGATTTTTAGGAATAAGATTATATTGAGCATAGCAGAGAAGCATAGCTCCTTTGCTGTGCTTCTCTTATAGCAGCTACTTTTTTAAAGCATCATTGATCAAAGCATAATGCTTGCTGGTATCTCTTAAATAATTATAGCTTTCTATTTTACCTAAACTTTTACCATTAGCATCACACAGCACCACGGTAGGAATTATTTTTTGATTATAAGCAGTACTTAACTGACGGTTAGTTGTTTTTTGGTGTTTTGATATTAGGTTCGGCCGTCTGGGGATATTTACGCGAACCAAAACTAAATGCTCATCAGATAATTTCTTAAACTTTTTTGTGTAGAAAAAATCTTCATTTAATCTTTTGCTGGCAGTACTGGCATCAGAGCTTGTAAAATAGATTAGAATTAGTCTATTGTCTTTTTTAGCCAAGGTTTTAGCCTGCTCAAAATCAGACTGCCAATTAAGATCATAGCCTTTTTTCTGAGCAAAGGAGGTTAAACCAATTAATAGTAGTATAACAATCCCTATGACTTTTACTTTTTTCAAATGTGTTATTTAGCTTTTAACTCGATACCAATATTCTGTTCTTCCTACTAGCGAGATACCAATATACCCTCTTAATTTTAACTTATTAGTACTTACTAGCGTAATATAACATTTATAATATTTACCATTTTTTGGATCTAATATTTTTCCATTACTCCACTCATCACCATCTTTTTTTAAGCCGTCTAAAATATCTAATCCTAATAAGGGCTTATTTTTATTTTTGCCTTTGCATTTAAAGCATGTTTTATCGCGGTCGTCTTTATTTAAAATCTCAATTACTTTCGCATAGGCTTTTCCATTCTTTTCATAAACTTCTATAATTGATTCACCTTTGCCTGTATCAGGATCAATAGTTTTCCATTTACCAAAAATGGTTTGTGCGCTAATAGCGGTAATTCCTAAAAAGAATAGCATCAATAAACTTAATGACCTCATCTATTTCGTTTTTTTAAACGTATCATCGCCGCATTGAGCTCAAATCCTAATAATAAAATAATAGAATTTAACCAGATAAACAGCATTACAATCAACAAAGTACCAATAGAACCATACAGTTCGTTGTACTGGGCAAACCGTTTCACATAAATAGCAAATATTCTAAAATTAATTAGTATTAAGAATGTTGTTAAAATGGCTCCCGGAGAAAAGAATGATATTTTTTTTCCTTCTTTCGTGCCCAGGTAATAAAACATGGCTACTGTAATAAATAACATGATAAAGATTACAGCGTATCTACCTGTTTGAACCCAAAATTCTATGTCGGTCATATATCCTTGCTTTGATAAATTACCAACGGCTATTTCAAAGTAAATAATTACCCCAACAGTTGTAAACAACAATAATGCCAATATAAGTGTTACGGCTAGTGAAATAATGTATTGTTTGATGATTGATCTGGTCTGTAACTTATGGTAGGTATATTCAAATCCGCCAAAAAGTGAATTGATCCCATTTGTCATTAAAAAAATGGAAAGAATAAAACCAAAAGATAATAAACCACCATATCTATTTTTTGCGATGTCGGTGAGCACTGAATCAACCGCTTCTGAGGTTCTTGGTGGTAGCGCTTGATTGACAAAATCCATAAAGATCTGGTCAAAATTCTCAATAGGCACGTAGGGAATTAAAGTTAGCACAAATAGTGCGAACGGAAATAAAGCCATAAAGAAACTAAAGGCAATTGCACCGGCACGAGAAGTTAACGCACCTTGTACAATGCCAATCACATACATTTCGAGTACATCATATAATGACATTCCTTCTAAACCGGGTACTTTTATTTTCTTAAAAAGTTTTACAAACCAGCCTAGTATAGGGATTTTCGAAAGACGTTCTTCTGACTTCATGATTGGTTAACTAATCATATTTAGCATTATAATTACCATTCCATTTATCTTGAACTTTTAGTACCTGTTCAATAACATCACGCACACATCCATTACCCCCTTTTTTTTGTGAAACATAAAGGGAAATATCTTGTATTTCTGGTACTGCATCTTTAGGGCAGGCGGCTAGACCAACAAGTTTCATTACTTCATAATCAGGTATGTCGTCACCCATATAAAGTACATTTTCAGTTTTTATATTATGAATATCTAGGTATTCATCTAATTGCTCAATTTTATTATGAGCTCCCAAATAAATATCGGTAACACCCAATCCACGTAGGCGTTTTCTTACACCTTCATTAGTGCCTCCAGATATAATGCATACATTATATCCTTTATCAACGGCGGTTTTTAATGCATAACCATCTTTAGTATGCATTTTTCGTACCAACTCTCCATCTGGAAATATAGTAACGGTACCATCTGTTAATACGCCATCTACATCAAAAATAAAGGTGGTGATTTGAGGCATTATTTCTTTATAGCTTTTTTCCATAGGTGTTTTTGATTGATTGGGTTATGAGTTTATAAATTTCTTGATGCGCTTTAGAGAGCATCGCTATTTGTGTTTCAATAGTTTGAATATCGTTTCGTTTGGCTGGTCCCGTCTGTGCTTTGAACGGAGCCAAAAATTCCATTTTTTTAGCTGTTTCTTGTATAAGCGGTGCTAGTATTTCAAAGGGTACTTTGTGTTCTTCACATATTTCGTGACCAATATGATAGAGATGATTGACAAAGTTATTCACAAATACCGCTGCTAAGTGCAAACTTTTACGTTGTTCAGAATCAATAAAATAGGTGTTTTTCGAAATTGATGAGGCCAATTTTTCTAATAAAATCAAATCATCATTCTCTTGAGCTTCTAAACAAATTGGCAATGTGCCAAAATCTACTTTTTTGTCTTTAGAAAAAGTTTGTAGCGGATAAAATACACCTTTTCTATTATTAGAATTTAAAGCCTCCATAGCTACACTACCGGAAGTATGCACAACTAACCTATCATTAAAGTTCAATTGATCGGAGAGCTCGGCGATAACATCATCTGGTATAGCTAGAATATAAACATCAGCCTTTGCTAATTTATTTAGATCAGTTGTTTTATTTATTTGACTGTTAATGTGTTTTAGTGATTTTGTTGTTCTCCCGTAAATTTGGATTAAATCCACCTTTTCGGCATCCATAAAAACATTGGCAAGATGAGAAGCCACATTTCCAGCTCCTAACAAAACAACGCTAATCATATAAGTACTTTTTTAAACATAGATTTTTCTATTTTTTATAGCCAATCGCTTTTGTTTTTCAAGCTTTTTAATTTCTCTAATCACGGTTTCAACCCGTAAACCTGTAAGTTCAGAAATTTGTTGTCGGGTTAATTTTATTTCTAAAGTATCTACTTTCCCAGATTGTTCTTTTAAATAATTCAATAAAGCCAAAATTCTATGTGTAGGCGGATAAACAGAAACTTCTTTTGCTATCATTGCCTTATATCGCATTCTTTTGCAAAGATTTGCGGTTAACTTTAAATGTATATCCTGATTTTCTCTTAATAGTTTAAAGATAACATCTTTTGTGAGTACAAAAATAGTTGTTTCTTCTATGGCAATAGCGCTAGCAGGATATTTAAAATCCCCTAAAAAGGGAGGCTCTCCAAAGCTCTGATCATCTGTAAAATAGCCTTGAACAAATTCTTTACCCTCTTCTGTTAAGTTAAACATTTTTACATGGCCATTTTCAATCTGATAAAAGAAGTTAGCCGTCATATCCTCTTTAAAGATCAATTGACCATCAGCATACTTTTTTTTGATGTAAGGATAATTAGCAAGAATTTCTAAAGGGATCATTTCAATATGATTTGAATCATAAAATAGCAAAGATAGCTTATAGAAATTAGCATAAAAATTAAAATGCTTTTATTATGACTTATTATCTATCAATATTCGGAGAGTTTAAAAAAGGATTCATGCTATATATGCCTCTAACAATCATATTACAGAGTTGTTTAGGTTCTATAACAGTAATGTTACTTACAATGAATGCGAATAAACCTACATTTTTTATAGAATTATCACTTTGTGTATTTATAACCATGCTATATAATGTTTCAATTTTAGGAAGATTTAAAACCAAACTCATTTTTAATATTTTATTACTGAGTCTATTTATTAATAGCGCCATTGCTATCATAAACCTATAAAATTTACATGGAATGGAGCATGATATAAAGGACAGAGCCGATGTTTTTAAGCTAGTGAGTACGTTCTATGAAAAAGTTCGTAAAGATGACCTATTAGGTCCTATTTTTAATGAACATATTAAAGATTGGGATAGCCACTTACAACGACTCACCGATTTTTGGGAAACAAATTTATTTGCTGTACGGAGTTTTAAAGGAAATCCGGTATTAAAGCATACCATTGTTGATGCTACAAATGATTATAGTATTCAAAACTATCATTTTGGCAGATGGCTTCGGTATTGGATCACCACCAACGACGAATTATTTAATGGTGAGAAAACAGAAATTGCCAAAAGAAGAGCTCGAAAAATGGGAACTTTTCTCTTTATTAAAATGTTTGAAAATAAGCCTCAAAAAGTAAAAATCTAAACTTTATAATATTATGTTAAACCTATTAAAGTCAGTGTTTTTTTGAGTAACTTCGCGCAGAATTATTTCAAGGCAAATTGATTGATGGAAAAACTCAAAGATTTCTTCTTTTCTACCAGACTAACAGGCGTTTTATTTATACTTTTTGCAATAGCCATGGCAGTGGCTACGTTTATCGAAAATGATTATGGTACGCAAGCCTCAAAAGCATTGGTTTATAATGCTTGGTGGTTTGAAGTGATCATGGTAGTTTTCGTGATTAATTTTGCAGGTAATATTTTTCGATATCGCTTGTTTAGAAAAGAAAAATGGTCGGTACTAGCGTTTCACCTGGCGTTTATATTTATTCTAATTGGTGCAGGTATAACGCGGTACATTAGTTATGAGGCAATGATGCCTATTCGGGAAGGCGAAGCTACCGATAAAATGCTTTCTGAAACGACCTATTTTACCGCAATAATTGATAATAATGAAGTTCAGAAAACAGTAGAAGAAAGTTACCTTTTTGCTCCTGAAATAACTACAAAGCCTCGTTTTATACCCATTGCTTCTAAATTCTTAGATTTCATAAGAGGAGGTAATGATTTTTCGATTAAAAGAGATTTTAAAGGAAAAAATGTCGAGATCAAATATGCAAATTATATTCCGAACGCCTACGAAGCATTTGAAGCAGATGCCAATGGCGAAGAATTTTTACACTTTGTAGAGTCGGGTGGAGGTTCAAGACATGATCATTATATCAAAAAGGGCGAAATAGCGAATATTCATAATGTTTTAGTAGCATTTGATAAAGAAACAGAAGGCGCTGTAAATATTCTTGCAAAAAGCGATAGTTTGTTTATAAAAACACCTCATGACGGTAATTTTATGGTCATGGCCACACAGCAACAAGGCAGTGTTAAAAGAGACTCATTGCAGGCATTTAATCTACGCGCTTTATATAGCTTAGGAAATATGCAATTTGTGGTGCCAGAACCACCAACCAAAGGGAAAATGACAATTGTTTCTGGTGATAAAGATGAACACCCTAATGATTATTTAGAAGTAGAAACTACTGTTGATGGAGAAACACATACCACTTCATTTTTTGGTAGAAAATATTTGAATCAACCACCGAAGCAATTCTCATTAAACGGACTTAATTTCCGCCTTAGTTATGGTGCAAAACAACTACAATTACCATTTACTATTCGCTTAAGAGATTTTGAATTAGAACGATATCCAGGTTCTAATAGTCCGAAATCATTTGCAAGCGAGGTTACGGTCATAGATAAAGACCAGACCTTTGATTTTCGAATTTTTATGAATAATATTTTAAACCATAAAGGTTTTAAGTTCTTTCAATCGAGTTATGATGATACCGGTGCCGTTGAAGAGACACATTTATCTGTAAACCATGACGCCGTGGGTACAACCATTACCTATATTGGTTATGTGTTGTTGTTTTTCGCAATGACATTTATTTTATTTTCTAGAACCACACGTTTTGCCGATCTAAAGCAAATACTAGATAAGGTAAAAGAAAAGAAAAAAGCATTAGCGGTTGTCTTTTTAATGTTTTCATTGGCCGGATTTTCTCAAGATCATTATACAGACGTACAAATAGATTCTATACTTCAAGCGAATAAAGTACCGAAAGAGCACGCTGAACGTTTTAGTGAGCTGGTAATTCAAGATGAAGGAGGTCGCATGAAGCCTGTGCATACTTTTGCTTCTGAATTACTTCGTAAAGTAAGTAAGAGCGATAATTATAGAGGCCTAAATGCTAGTCAAATTGTGGTTTCAATGGCTACCAATCCTAGAATGTGGTTGTCGGCTCCAATTATCTACATGAATAAGAATAATACAAAGGCACGTGAGTTATTAGACGTTCCTGTAGATAAAAGCTACCTAAGCCTCACCGATCTTCTAACACCAAGAGGTGAGTATAAGCTTAGTGAAGACCTCGAGAAAGCCTATAAAAAAAGAATCAAATCTAAATACGATCAAAGCATCGTGAGTGTGCATGAAAGAGCTAGCTTACTTTACGGAGTTGTTTTTGGGAGCATCTTTCGATTCTTTCCTTTGCAAGGTGATGTTAATAATAAATGGCATGCGTATGTAGAGCATAAAACAGCTGGCTTTAAAGGTACAGACTCGCTATATGTCTCTAATATTTTGCCATTATATGCTGGCGCATTACATGAAGGTAAAAAATCTGGAGATTATAGTAAAGCCAATGAATATTTAGAGAGCATTCATAAATATCAGCAAAAGTTTGGTGCAGAAGTTCTACCAGATCAACGTAAAATAGACCTTGAGATTTTTTATAATAAGTACGATATCTTTAGAAACCTATTCTGGCAATATATGTTGGCAGGAGTATTAATGCTAACTTTTTTGATCATTCAGGTTTTTAATAATGGAAAGGTTATTCGTTTTATGGTAAACCTTTTTAAGTGGATTATCATTTTACTTTTTATATATCACTTGGTGGGTCTGGGAATTCGATGGTATATTTCTGGACATGTGCCTTGGAGCAATGGGTATGAATCTATGATTTACGTGGCTTGGGCTACTATGCTATTTGGTTTGGCTTTTGGTAGAAAATCAAATCTTACCATAGCTGCAACCACTTTTGTGGTAGCGATGATACTTATGTATGCACATTTAAATTGGATGGACCCCGCTATTGCCAATTTGGTACCCGTATTAGATTCGTATTGGGTAATGATACATGTATCAATCATTGTAGGAAGTTATGGGCCGCTTACGCTGAGTATGATATTAGGATTTATTTCGTTGATTCTTTTTGGCTTAACAACAAAGAAGAATAAAAAGAAAGTCAATCTACAAATTAAAGAACTTACTGCTATTAGTGAAATGTCTATTACTGTAGGCCTTGTAATGCTTGTTATTGGTAATTTTTTAGGTGCCATGTGGGCGAATGAAAGCTGGGGACGCTATTGGGGTTGGGATCCTAAGGAAACCTGGGCATTAATTAATATTATGGTCTATGCCTTTATTTTGCACATGCGACTCATACCCGGTTTACGCGGGAAACTAACCTTTAATGCTCTAGCATATTTTGCGTTTGCTGGGATATTAATGGGGTATTTAGGGGTGAACCACTTATTATCTGGTTTACACTCGTATGCAGCAGGAGAGTCTGCTCCAATACCTTATCAAATATGGACATGGTTAGCTATTGGCGTATTATTGACTATTTTAGCATACGTGAAAAATAAAAAGTATTATAAAAAATAATAATCATCATTTCGAATTTTGAAGTTGTCTTCTTATAAGAAAGCTCGTTTTTTAGATTTCTCACATTCGTTCGAAATGACCAAAGAAAAAAGTCATGAGAATCCTTTTAATTATAGTAGTTATGTTTTCATTCTTGTCATGTTTTAATAAAAAATCTAATGATAACGCTCTTGCTGATACTAGCGAAGCGGTACAAACCCAAAAGCAATCGCTGCATAGCTTTAAAGTGGAAGCCTTAGATGGCTCTGAGTTCGATTTGGCCTCTTTAAAAGGAAAAAAAGTAATGGTAGTAAACACTGCTTCTAAATGCGGATTAACACCGCAATACGAACAGTTGCAGGCATTATACGAAGAATATAAAGATGACAACTTTGTAATTATAGGTTTTCCAGCAAATAATTTCTTGTGGCAAGAACCCGGATCTAATCAAGAAATTGCTGAATTCTGCCAAAAGAACTATGGTGTTAGTTTCCCAATGATGGCAAAAATTTCTGTAAAAGGAGGTGACAAGCATCCGGTATATCAGTTTTTAACTGAAAAATCTAAAAATGGATATAAAGACTCCAAAGTAAAATGGAACTTCCAGAAATATTTGGTGAATGAAAATGGAGCAATCGAAAAAATCATTGCACCTAAAACATTACCTACCGATGCATCTGTAATTAACTGGATAAAGGGTTAAGGTTTTTACTTCTTACACACTTTCTTTATTCCACTGCTGAATTTCTAAGAAATTTCCTTCGGGGTCTTGAGCATAAGTAAAGGTTATTTCGCCAACACCGGGTACTTTTCGGCTAACAATTTCTCCGAATTTTTTACCGCCGTTTTTTATAACAGTAGAAACTACTGCATGTACATCATCAACTTCAAAGGCAATATGTGCAAAACCTAAGGTGTTTGGAGCATTTACAGAATTGTTATTGAATTCTTCATATTGATAAATCTCTAGGGTAGGGCCATTTTCATCATAGCCTGGTAAGTATAAATGTACGCCTTCTAATTTTGCATTTTTAACACCGGTTCCTCGTTCAAGCCATTCACCAGATTGCTTTCTTTGTGGAGGTTTTATAGTACATTGAAAGGTGTTTATGTAAAAATCGGCTAGTTTTTCCCAGTCTTTACTTATAATGTTAGTATGTGCAAATTTCATACTACAATTTAATACATTTTGAATAATTAATTATTGCTTAATTATAAGGTCAATACCCTGTTTTTATTTAAAATTAAGGCCTTAGATGAATTCCAAAAAATATGTCATTTCGAAATGAGCACAGCGATTGAGAAATCTGTTTCAAGATTTCTAGTCGTTTGTACGTAACCCTCGAAATGACACATACTTAAATTTGATTTCTTATTTAGTTATTGTAAAATAAAAATTTATGCTTTAACCTAAGAACAATAAGATTTGTTTATTACTTCTCAACATGTGTTTGTAGACGGTCAAAAGCAGATCCCCAACCATTATAAATACCCATTTTCTCTTGTTGAATTTTATAAGCTTCGGTGGCATGTATTACTTTAAAGATAAATTTTGTTTGGTCATCTATTTCTTCAAGGTGTATTTGCAGTTCTACACCTTCGGTCATTGGTTTAAAATCGGCTGTGGTTCGTATGAGTTTTGGTTCTATGATTTCAAGATAGGTGCCTTCTGAGATAAAATCTTTACCATCGGGCATCGCCATGGCAAATTTCCAATGTCCACCGGCAGTAAAATTATGTTCGAGTACACGGGTTTTCATTCCTTTTGGTCCCCACCATTGTGCAATATGCTCTGGTTGAGTCCATGCTTGCCAAACCAGGTCTATAGATGTATTAAAGGTTCTTTCTATAGTAACCACACAGTTTTCATTTGTACTATTCATTGTTTTCAGTGTTTAATTGTTTAAGGTAATTTTCAAAATTGTCAATACGTGTTTCCCATAGCTTTTTATATTGTTCTATCCATAGAAAAGCGGGAAGTAGGTTTTGCGGGAGTATGTAGCAATGGCGTTCACGACCTTGTTGATGAAAGGTGATGATACCACACTCATTTAAGATTTTTAAATGTTTGGAAATGGCAGGACGACTCACATCAAATTTATTTGCAATCTCATTAACACTTAAGGGTTCTTCTGCAACGAATTCTATAATATCTCTGCGAATGGGGTCGGCTATGGCCTGAAATACATCTCTTCTCATATTAAATAAGTAACCATTAGGTTACAAATATATGTGTAACTTTTCGGTTACGCAAATGTTAACATTAAAAATTTAGCTGAGAGTGCTAAAGAAATTTATCGTACATATACATTTCTGTACTTCCATAAGCTTCAATTTTGCCTAAGAAGTTAAACTGTAATTTTTCGAGCACTTTTGTTGATGCCACATTAGGTATATCAACCGTTGCGATTACTTTTTTAATAATACCTTGTGCCTTTGCATGATTTAAAACACCTGAGGCGAGTTCGGTTGCATAACCCTGACCATGTGCTTTACTAGCTAGCATATATTGTAATTCGGGTATGTCATCATATCGTGTAGAAAGTTCTTCAGTATGGAGTAGGGCAGACCAGCCAATAAATGAATTGTCTGCTTTTGTTCTTGCCGCCCATACATCTAAGTTATGTTTGGTGACAGATTCTTCAAATTCTATCCAGAAATCTTTGAGCGCTTTGCTACGAATCTCCTTAAGATCGGTTAAGCCTTGATATGAATAATAATAGGTAATTACTTTTGGGTCGGTGAGCATGGTCTCAACGAATAGATCAAAGTCTTTTGACGTAAAAGAACTTAAAACCAACCGTTCTGTTTCAAAAGATTTCATGGTTTAAAGGTAGTGAATAAGATCAGTAAAATCATTACTAATTAAGTAATAATGCTATTAACTTTTAATGAAATCAGGCTTTAATAAGCCGCAGAAAAATGATAACGAAAACATAAGCGCCAAGGCAATTATTGGTAAGATTAAACTTTCATCTGTAACTCCTTGTTTTGCTAGAACAACTAACAGTACATCTTTTATATTTTCCTTCGTTATTATATCTTTACCAACTCTATTTTTTGGATCACAAAGCAATCTATACACTGACTCTTTCAAAGATTTAATCACGCTTTTGCCAAAACTTATATTCCTAATTTTATTTTCTGTTTCAGTAGGTTGACTTTCTAGCTTATTACTAGAAGATAAAAGAATAGCAGCTCCCATCTCAATTCTAAAATCAAGATTAGTTTTAGTATCATTGAAAGCATTTTTAGCTTTGTCAACTACCGCTTCACCGATTATTTCATAGATTTCAGTTTCCGTCTTATCTTTAAAAATACTTAACATTTCATCACTAACTGATGAAATTGCATTTGAAGGATTTTGAGAAGACCGTATTTCTTCGAGTAAAACAATATGAGCGAGATCATCAACGAGACTAGTTATGGATGCATTAATGAATTGAATTTCGTCTGGATTCAAATATTTTTTCACCTCATTTAACTCTAGATTCAAATTATTAATTGCGATTTTCCCAGTAGTATATGAGGAAGACCGATAATGGTTCTTTATTTTTTCAAGCCTTAATTGCCAAAAGTTCTTATCTAATCGATGTTTAAGTTTTACTTCATTAGAAAACTTAAGTTCATAAGGTATACCTATTATTTTTTTAAACCCTTCTACAGGATGATATTTTTCGGTTTCTATAAATGAGAACTTATTTTCTTTATAAATATCTAAATATTTTTTTGCCCGCTTATAATTTTGAAGATACACTTCAATGTAATTAAGCTTTAATACAAATGAAACTGAAAAAAAAGAAAAATTACCATTATTATCTTCGAATATTGAGTATAATTTACCTGCCTTTTCAGAAGCAAGTTTAAATTGTTTAGCTTCATAAAGATCTTCTATTTCTTCTCTTAACTCTATTACTTCGCTTTGTGAAAAATCCATATTTTAATTAAAATTTAAGCCTTGAACGATATAATCTGCAACGAGCATTTTTTTCATTTAATCAACCATGTCATTTCTTTTCAAGTACCGCCTGAAGTTTTTTTAATATGCTATTACTATCTATGCTAATAGTACTTAGTAATCAGTTTTGTTAGAATGCACAGAACTGAAAATCTTTAAAGACTTTCATAAGTAAATGAAAAAAGTCGATTATAATTGACTATTGTCACTAATAAAGTTTATTGAATCAATATAATCAACCTCAGAATCGTTTGGAATAAATAATTTTTCCATCAATTCACTTTTAACCTTTTCCTCAGATATATTTAACCCTTCTATATTTGGATTTTTTAGTGAAAGAAAATCTGTAATTTTATTCGTTTCAATTTCTTTATTTCCCAATTCTATTGTAGGCTGTTTTAATATTTCTGTTTTATTTGGAATAGGTATTCTTACATATGATAGACCAAATCTAGTATCTAGTGAATAATCTTCAGTACTGGTATACAAACTCCCATTAACACTTAGTCCATACGCACCTCCTTTTGCTTTAATTTCAAATTTCTTATATTTTTTTCTAATAATATTTTTTTGAACAACTCCAGTTACAACAAGTATATGACAAACATCAGGATCATTAATAACATTACTATTTTCTCTAATCCATAACTTCACACCGCTTAAATAATTTGGATCTTGTATTTTCAATCGACCAACTGCTTGATTATAAACAATTACACTGAAAAGGGATTCGTTATCTAGCTTGGAGTTTAAAAAACTTAGAAAACCTACTTCCAAGCTAAGTTTTTTATCGACTATAAAAGATTTTGTTTTTACAGGCTGCTTTATTATGGATTTTTCATTTATCGAAATTCCTGGAATTGGAAAAACTGAGAATTCCGCATAGCCATTATTCACATTATTATCACATTCTCCATTTTGATTTCTGACTTCGATTACTTGCCCCAATAATGAGTATGGGTCTCCAATGTAAGAATCATCTTCAATGAAAATTTGGTTTCTTTTTACTTCAAGTAATCTTTCAGCTTCTTTTATAGCGGGTGGTGAATCAGTCTTTGCAACGGATTCATTCATTACCTCATTAATGTGTTTTGTTGATTTTCCTCCCATAATTAATTGTTTTAAAGAGTTAACAATAATAGTATGTTCGTTACAAAAGTACCCTTCTCAAGCATTTAATTCCTATAACGATTTTATTCCCAATTCAACGCCGTATAGAGAAGAGTACCATGCTTTTAATTCTTCATACAATAATCCCAGACTTATCATACCGGTACAGTACTATATTCAATGTTCTTGATAGTTAAAAAGCATCTCTCTCGTGTCATTTAATCTAAAGCAATTAAAGAGTAAAAAAGACTATTTTTTGAGAGAGATGCGCACTCTAAATAAGTATGAGTTCGGTATTGATACTATTTGTTTTCAAGCTTGTAAGATCAAATCTAATTATTAGGTTATTAGTATCAAAATAGCTCATAGCGCTAAAAAAAATAAAAATCAAGAGGGTTTTTCCTCTTTTTTAAAGGGTGTTTTTCCTGTTTTTATTAACAAAAAAAAGACCCAATGGGCCTTTTTATCGTTAATCTTTTAATTCAAGAAATTTGGTAAGACTATTTAAAGAGATTCTCTTATTCTTCGCTCGTTTCAGCTAATTGAACAGCCAGACCATTAACATCAAAATAATCGGTGAGCATTACAATTTTATCGTCATCATTTACCCAACCAATACCATACCATTTAACACCAATTGGTTTTTGTGTTTCGGTATGTGTGGCTGTCCAGGTACCATACAATCTAATGGCACCAGGTGAAGATGTTGCTGTTTCTTTAGGGAAAACAGAGCCAGAATAGACACCGCTAACAGTACTGTCTCTCAATACAATACCTTCAGAAAATTTAATATTCTCAAAGTTGTCATGATATCCTTTAAGGGCAGCTAGAAGCTCTTGTTTACCAAGCCATTTATTTCCATTATAAGCAGCCGGACTCCATTGCATGGTGTCAGATAACATGGCTGTTTGAGCATTTAGATCTTCATTCGAATGTGCTTTTAAAAAAGAACGTAAAACTTCAACTTTTTTATTGAAGGCATCATAATCTGGAGTTTCGATTTTCTCAGTTGCTTCAGGTTTTTGACAAGCAACTAAAGTCATAATGGCGAGCGCCATGAGACTAAATACATAGTTTTTCATTTTAGTTAGGTTTAGTTAGTACTTTTCTCTAATTGTGTCTTAAGATACAAAATTTTCAGCAATTAATCTAAAAATCAACACTTTACGTTTGATTGTAAATTAAACGAACTCCATTTTTTTGTTAGAATTCGTTAAACTTTTTTTGGTCTAATAAAGACGCTTTAAATTTGTTATATGGAACTAACAAAACAAGAGTCAATATTATTTTCTGATATCTATGATTCAAATGCCTTTAGAAAACTGGGCCTTCAAATGGTTGAGTTATTAGCCGATCAATTAGAAAAGGTACAAACCGATAAAAATCAAGCGGTGTATCCGCATATACCACCAAACGACCAATTAGCCTATTTTAAAGATGGTTTAGAAGATACTGCAGAGCCTTTTGAGACGTTCAAGGCTATTTTAGATCGGTCTATACAATTGCAACATCCTGGTTTTATTGGGCATCAAACTGCGAGTCCGGCACCAATTACAGCTTTTGCAGGACTTTTAGCCGACTTCCTAAATAATGGAACAGGAGTTTATGAAATGGGTCCGGCATCTAATGCGATGGAACGAACGGTAATAGATTTTACTGCTAAACATGTTGGCTATTCTTCGGAAGCTTCCGGATTTATAACCTCAGGCGGATCATTAGCCAACCTAACGGCTTTATTAGCCGCAAGAAAAGCGAAAGCACCAAATAACGTATGGGAAGAAGGCCATAACGAAAAACTAGCTGTGCTCGTTTCTGAAGAAGCGCATTATTGTATTGACAGGGCAGCAAGAATAATGGGCTTAGGTGACGAAGGAATTATAAAAGTTCCTGTTGATGAACATTTTAAAATTAATACAGCACTTTTACCTAAGTACTTAGAGGAAGCAAAACAAAAAGGACTTCATGTGTTTTGCGTAGTTGGCTGTGGCGGTTCTACTGCCACAGGTTCTTATGACGATCTCGATGAAATTGCTACTTTTTGCGAAGCAAATAATTTATGGTTTCACGTAGATGCTGCCCATGGAGGAGGTGTGGTATTCTCAAAAAAATATAAGCATTTAACCAGTGGTATTGAAAGGGCCGATACGGTGGTAATCGATTATCATAAAATGCTTATGACACCTGCACTAAATACAGGTTTACTATTTAAAAATGGTAAAGAAAGCTATACTACTTTTGCTCAAAAAGCACAATACCTTTGGGATGCACCAGAAACCGAAGAATGGTACAACTCAGCGAAACGAACGTTTGAATGCACAAAATCGCTACTTTCAGCAAGAGTCTATATCCTTTTAAAAACCTATGGTACCGATATCTTCGAGAAAAATGTAGATCATTTATATGCATCTGCAAAAAACTTGGCTTCACTTCTTGAAGAACATAGCAATTTTGAATTGGCCATCACGCCAGAATCAAATATTGTAAATTTTAGATACCTACCTTCTACTAAATCGAACCTTGAAGAATTGAATAGTTTAAATGGGCAAATACGTAAAGAACTCATAGAATCGGGTAAATTCTACATCGTACAAACAACAATTGGTGAAAAACGCTATTTAAGATGTACAGTAATGAATCCTTTAACTTCTAAAGGAGATTTTATAAAGTTAGTAGGTGAGATTGAACGCATAGTTAAGGCCTTAATTTAGTCATAATTTAACCCTATTTGTGCTTTTACCTGATCTATAATCGTAATTAAGTCTAAGCTGGTTTGTAATGATAATTTACTGCTTTCTGTTTTCTTTTGCAGGAGGCAGTTATTGACTTCTTCAATTTCATGAAAATAACCATTCCCCTTAAAACTAAGTTCGAAAACTTTTTTTAACCTCCCATTTTTATACAATGATATTTTTTCGGAATGGTGAAATTGCCGATGTAACTTTAAAACACCCTCCGTTCCATAAATGGCCGCTTGTGTTGGTGTATCAGCTTCGATCGTGGCTTCTAGTATTGCTTTTTCTTCATTTTCATAATCGAATAGCATAGCACAATAGCTGTCAACATCAGTATTTGTCATTCTAGCCGTCGCTTTTATTTTCTTTGGAATACCAAGAAGCAGTAAACTTAGGTAAATAGGATAAATACCAATATCTAATAAAGTTCCTCCTCCTAATTTTTTATTATAGAGTCTACTATCGAGGTCAACCGTTGCTTTAAATCCAAAATCGGCATGTAAAAACAAGACGTCTCCAATTACTTTTTGTTGAAGAAGCTCTAATAATTTCTCGGTTGCAGGTATGAAACGTGTCCACATGCCTTCCATTAAAAAAAGTGCACTGGAAGCTGCTTTTTCTTGCATTTGTTTAACTTCATAGGCATCCATTCCTATTGGCTTTTCACATAAAACAGCTTTACCATTATCTAGGCATAACATTGTATTCTTAAAATGGTATGGATGAGGTGTTGCTATATAAACAACATCAATTTCAGGGTCGGTTACTAAAGCCTCATAAGAACTAAAATAACGCTGAGCCTGATATTTTTCGCTAAATGCTTTTGCTTTTTTTTCGCTTCTTGATGCAACGCCTTGTAAAATGGCGTTATCTGAAAGTAATAGATCGGAAGCAACCTTATGTGCAATATTGCCTAAACCAATGATTCCCCATTTAATCTTTGTAGTCATGAAGTAGGTTCTATTAATAGTTCTTTAGTTAGTAAATGTGAAATATAAAATATTTTTTTACATTTGTCGCTTATGATTGCTTAAGTAAAACTTCGGAACTTACAATAATCCCTACCTGATACGTACGGAATATTGTCTTTTTAAAGGAAATAGCGAAAGGCTATTTCTAGCATTAACTATTCTTAACTTAACAATCATGTCATCCTCAAATACAATTTCAAAAATCTTTAAATATTTCTGGCAAGCTGTAAAAGGTAAAGAGCAGAATTTTACTTCTGGTAGTATTCGTAAAGCGGTCTTCATGCTATCTATACCCATGATCTTAGAAATGCTCATGGAGTCTATTTTTGCCTTAGTAGATATTATCTTTTTATCACGTGTAAGCACTAATGCAGTGGCCACTGTTGGTTTAACAGAATCTGTGCTCACATTGGTATATGCCGTCGCTATTGGGCTTAGTATGGCAGCTACGGCTGTTGTTGCTCGTAGAATAGGAGAGCAAGATGTTAAAGGAGCAAATCATGCTGCTGTACAAGTAGTTTTTTTAGGTGTAGCCGTATCAATAATAGTAAGTTTTATAGGTATTTTTTATGCAAAAGATATCTTACGATTAATGGGTGGAGAACCCGATCTCATTGCAGAAGGTTATGGTTATACGCAGATTTTATTAGGTGGTAACCTTACCATTATGTTATTGTTTCTTATCAATGCCGTTTTTCGCGGAGCGGGAGATGCTTCCATTGCGATGTGGACTTTAGTAGTGTCTAACGGATTGAATATAATACTCGATCCTATTTTTATTTTTGGCCTCGGGCCTATCCCTGAGTTTGGTGTAAAAGGAGCCGCTATTGCTACTACAATCGGTAGAGGTTCGGCGGTATTATTTCAATTAGGTATTTTATTTTACGGTTGGGGTAAAATTAAGATCGCTTTTAAAGACCTTGTACTGCGCTCAGCTGTAATGATTAATTTAATTAAAGTGTCATTAGGAGGCATTGGTCAATTTATTATTGGTACTTCAAGTTGGGTGTTTTTAATGCGTATTATGTCTGAATTTGGTAGTGAGGTCTTAGCAGGATATACGATAGCTATTCGAGTAATGATGTTTACGTTTATGCCTTCTTGGGGCATGAGTAATGCAGCCGCTACACTAGTAGGACAGAATCTTGGAGCAGGTAAACCAGAGCGTGCAGAAAAATCGGTGTGGGTAACCGGTAAATACAACGCCATTTTTATGGTACTGGTTTCTATAATTTATCTTGTTTTTGCGCCAGATATATTAGCATTGTTTAGTGAAGAAGCTAGTGTAGTAAAATCGGGAGCTTTGGCATTACAAGTAATCGCGGCGGGCTATGTGTTTTATGCATACGGCATGGTGGTTATTCAGGCCTTTAATGGCTCAGGAGATACCAAAACACCTACCTGGATCAATTTCGTTGCCTTTTGGTTGTTTCAAATACCATTCGCCTATTTAGTAGCTATACAATTTAAAGTAGGAGCCTTGGGAGTGTTTTTAGCAGTCGTATTAGCCGAGGCACTATTGGCAACTATTGGCATTATTTGGTTTAGAAAAGGAAAATGGAAAGAAGTTAAAGTTTAGTAGAATTAAAAAACCCGAAACAATTGTTTCGGGTTTTATTTTTATAGCGGTACGGGTCAGTAATCCCCTTTTCCCTTTTTGTATTTTTCAATACAAGCCGCTACAACCTACATGAGCCAAAGCTCATCAATAACGCTATAAAGCTTCTGTTTGTATTATTTATGACACATAATAATTGTAGGGGTCACATTTTAAACATTATTTTTTATGTAAGTAGTGCAATTCATTAATGTTTAGTATTTTAGATTCTTCTTAAATAAAATTAATGGGAAAAGAAAAGTTAGGTATAAATACCATTTGTGCCCATGGAGGTATCAAAGATGAACAGTTTGGAGGGTCGGTATCGCCTATATATATGGCTAGTTCTTATCCGTACATGAATGTAGAAAAAAAACGGTACCCTCGTTATTTTAATACTCCCAATCAAGAAGCTGTAGCGGCAAAAATAGCGGCATTAGAACATGCTGAAGCTGCTTTGGTTTTTTCATCAGGTATGGCCGCCATTAGCACAACATTACTTACCTTTTTAAAACGAGGCGATCATGTGGTCTTACAAAGTGAGATCTATGGCGGAACTTTTAATTTTATTGTTGAAGAGTTTGAAAAGATGGATATAGCATATTCATTCACAAAAGGAGTTGAAATAACAGATTTTGAGGAGAAAATACAAGAGAATACAAAAATCATTTATTTTGAAACACCTTCAAACCCACTACTTACCATTACCGATGTTGTAGGGATAGCCGAACTATCTAAAAAGTACAATTTGCTTTCGGTAATCGATAATACGTTTGCCTCTCCAATAAATCTAAATCCTATAGATTTTGGAATTAATATCGTTTTACATTCTGGCACTAAATACCTTGGCGGTCACAGCGATATATCTGCAGGTGCGGTGGCTTCAACTTCTGAAATGATAGATAAGATTTGGAAAAAATCAAAAAACTTAGGAGGCAATTTAAGCGATTTTATGTGCTACCTTTTAGAGCGAAGTATAAAAACTTTAGGCATTCGTATTGCACAACATAATAAAAATGCGCAACAAATAGCTGAGTATTTAAATACTAATAGTAAGATTGCTAAAGTAAACTACCCGGGATTACCTAGTCATAAAGATCATGAAATTGCAAAAGAGCAAATGCATGGTTTTGGAGGGATGCTTTCATTTGAATTAGAAGATGGCATAGATGCGATTAAATTTAAAGAAAGCCTTGAGCTTATTAAACCTTCGATGAGTTTGGCAGGAGTGGAATCTACCATTATTTTCCCATCCATGGCTTCTCATGCTTTATTAAGCCCCGCGCAAAGAGCAGAGTTAGGAATAAGTGATCAACTAATACGTTTTTCAGTAGGAATAGAAGAGGCAAAAGACCTTATTAACGATATAGAAAAAGCTATAGAAAAGTCATGAATATTAAATTAATTAAAGCACAAAAAGGAGATTTAGATTTTTTATATGATCTAAGAACTCAAACCATGTCTGAACACCTGGAAAAAGCAGGTGTATTTCTGTCTAAAGAAGAGCATCTTGATAGAATAGATAAAGATTTTGATCAAACTTCTTTGGTAGTAGAAGAAGACGAAAAGATTGGAATGATTAAAATGGTAGAAGACGATGCAAATATTGAAATTGCTCAACTTCAAGTATTGCCGGCATTTCAATCAAGAGGAATTGGTAAATACTTATTAGAAAAAACAATTTCAAGAGCGAAAGATGAAAGTAAAGAAGTTACCTTGAAGGTTTTAAAGCGTAACCCTGCTAAATTCTTGTATTTACGATCGGGATTTAAGGTGGTTGGTCAAGATAAATTAGAGTTTCATTTAAAACATAAATCAAATAATGGTTTGTAATTATTGATCAATATCACTGGCTTCAAAGCTCTTTAGATCACTACCGGTACATGTATAGTGCACTTGAATTGGTCTACAACAAACTTCGCAATCTTCAATATACTGTGTTTTAGATATTGAAGTATCTAATAACATAGAAATGGTTTCCCAACAGTAAGGACATTGAAAAAAATGTTCTAGCATTTTCTATTGTTTTTATAAAGATATCAAATATGTATCTTTGATTCTAAATAAATGTCATTTTGAAATGAAATACAAAGTTTAAATGAGAACTTTAGATGTATTGTTAGCACTCGAAATGATAGGTAGTTATTAATCTATGAAATTAGACATATTAGCCATAGGCGCCCATCCTGATGATGTGGAATTAAGTTGCGCGGCAACAATTGCTAAAGAAATTTCTTTAGGTAAAAAAGTAGGAATTTTAGATTTAACCAGAGGAGAACTAGGCACACGTGGTTCGGCTGAAATTCGCGATCAAGAGGCTGCTAAAGCAGCTGAAATTTTGGGTGTTGAAATACGTGAAAATCTGGCATTTGCAGATGGTTTCTTTGTAAATGATAAAAAGCATCAGCTGGAGGTCATGAAAGTAATACGTAAGTACCAACCAGATATCGTGCTCTGCAATGCTATTGACGACCGTCATATAGATCATGGCAAGGGAAGTAAACTAGTGAGTGATGCCTGTTTTTTATCAGGATTAAGACGTATAGAAACAGAATTAGATGGTGAACAGCAAACGCATTGGCGACCAAAGCAGGTATATCATTATATACAATGGAAAAATTTGGATCCCGATTTTGTGGTTGATGTGTCAGGATTTATTGATAAAAAAATGGATGCCGTAAAGGCCTATGGCTCGCAATTTTATGACCCAAATAGTAAAGAACCTACTTCACCAATTTCTAGTAAGAATTTTTTGGATAGTATTGTTTATCGCGCACAAGATTTAGGAAGATTAATAGGGGTAGAACACGCTGAAGGATTTACAGCAGAACGTTATGTAGCGGTTGACAGCTTAGATAAATTGATTTAACTGATGTATAATCAACTTAACCTTGAAACAATATCAGCAAATAAGGAGATTTCCTTGTTTCAAAAGCTAACTATTTATGTATTGATAGGAGCTTTTATACTAGTTCCATTATACGAAATTAGTCCAGATATATTTAAAACTAATGAAGTTTTTGAGCTTTGGTGCGATTGTCTAGGTTGTGTCCTCTTTTATTGATAATGAATTTGTAGGCAACTCAAACAATTCTAAATCAAAATATTTTACGGCAGCTAACAGGTGATCAAAAATGTCAGCCATAATATATTCATAATTTTCCCAACGCTTGTCGGCACTAAAAGCATATATTTCTATGGGTAATCCTTGTGTTGTAGGAGCCAACTGACGAACCATGATCATCATTTCCTTATTAATAGCAGAATGTTGATTAATATATGCTTCGGCATATTTTCTAAACACACCTATGTTGGTTAGATTTCTGCCATTGAGAAGTAATTTTTTATCGATGTTATTTTCTGAATTATAAGCTAAAATTTTCTCTTGACGTGAAGAAAGATACTCCGAAATGAGCTGAATATTCTTAAGCTCTTCTATTTCATTGGTATTTAAGTATTTTATGCTATCCATTTTAATATTTAATGAACGCTTAATTCTACGCCCTTGAGAGCTCGTCATCCCACGCCAGTTTTTAAAAGAATCAGAAATCAGTGCATATGTAGGTATGGTTGTAATTGTTTTATCAAAATTTTGAACTTTTACTGTTGCCAGCGTAATTTCAACAACATCACCATCAGCTCCATATTTTTCAAATGTAATCCAATCACCAATTCGAACCATGTCATTTATAGAAACTTGTAAACTGGCAACAAAACCTAAAATGGTATCTCTAAAAACTAGAATAATAATAGCAGAAGCTGCACCGAGTGCTGTAAAAAAACTTAATACCGATTGTCCGGTGATAATGGCAAAAGCAAGAATTAACCCGGCTAGCCAAGCAAAGATCATAAAGACTTGTATATAGCTAGCTATAGGTTTATCTTTAAGATTTGGCAAGGTTTTTAGGTAATCTTTAATAGAATGTAATATGCTTCTAACGATCCAAAGTGTTAGAATAATTCCAAATACCTCTAATCCTTTTTCTATGATATTTTCTGCGTAATCGAAATCCTTAAAAATAATAGGTACAAATTCGAGTCCTAGAATTAAAGGAATAATATGGGCAAAGTTTCTCGGCACCTTATTATTAATAAGAATATCATCAAAATTTGTTTTAGAACGCTTAGCGATTCTCGTAGATATTCCGCGAAGAATTCTTCTAACGATATAATCTATTAAAATGGTAATGAGTAAAGCCAAGAATAAAAGTGCAATCATATTTAGATATTTTGCACTTACTTCATTCACACCGGCTTGTACCAATAGATCATAGACAAAATGGGTAACCTTATTCATTATATTGAATTTAGGCACAAAAGTAATGATTAACTACTTTTTGATGTATACAGAAACCATTAATTTATAATTTAGTTTAAAATTCTGTAACGTTTTCTAAAATGTACAGTTTACCTTTATAAATCAACAAAATCAATATCAAAATTGAATAAATTATCAGATAGTGCACTGATGCTTGATGTTAAAGCCGGTAACGTCGGTAAACTCGGATTGCTATATGAAAGGCATAAAAGAAGACTTTTTAGCTTTTTCTTTAGAATGAACAGTGATTACGAATTGAGTGAAGATTTAGTGCAGAATGTATTTGAACGTATACTTAAGTATAAGCACTCATTCACCACAGAAAGTAATTTTATTGCTTGGATGTTTCAGATTGCTAGAAATATCAATTACGATCATTTTAAGAAAAATAAAAAAAGAAGATATGACGCTGATATTAATACTGTGGAAGAACAAATAAATGAAGGCGTAACTATAGATGCGCAAATAAGCTTTGAAGAAAACACATCGATATTAAACAAGGCGTTGAATAGCTTAAATGCCGAAAAGAAAGAAATTTTAATACTAAGCAAATTTAAAGAGCTTAGATATAGTGAGATAGCTACTATTTTAGGTTGTAGTGAAGGAGCAGCTAGAACCAAGGCCCATAGGGCATTAAACGATTTAAGAACCATTTTTTTGGAATTAGAAAAGAGATAATGTTATGAATCATAAACAGTTTGAAGAATTAAAGTCAGATTATATTTTAGGAAAGTTAGATGAAAGCCAATTGGATGCTGTTGAAGCTTTTTTGATGGAAAATCCTAAACTTATAAAGGAACTTGATGAATTTAAATCACTTCTCCATTTTGATGAGATTGAAATTCCCGAAGCATCAGAAAGTAAGATGGATACTCGTTTTTATGAATTCTTAAATCAAGAAAAAATAAAAGTTGAAACTAATACAAGTTCTTCTATTACTGATAAAATCAAATCACTATTTGCACTTGGTAATTGGCAAGGAAAACTGGTTTATGGATTAACGATTCTTGCGCTAGGCTTTTTTGTAGGTAAAGGTTTCAATTTTAACACGGCGGAGCCTAAAAAGAATTATGTGAACACCGAAGCCGAAGAAGTCCGTTCTCAATTAGTGTTAGAACTTATTGAGCAGCCATCTGCAAATAAGCGATTAAAGGCGGTTAATGAAGCCAGTAAATTAAATGATGCTACAGAGCAAGTAATTAGGGCCTTGTTTATCACACTCAATAATGATGATAATGTGAATGTACGATTGGCAGCAATTGAGTCTTTAATGAAGTATTCTGATAAGCCAATTGTGAGAGAAGGGCTTATTAAATCAATTACCAATCAAGATTCTCCATTGGTACAAGTTGCTTTAGCCGATGTGATGGTTTCATTACAAGATAAAAACTCAATAAATCCACTAAAAGAATTATTGAATCAACCAGATGTAGACTCGAGTGTTAAACAAAAGATTGATGCAACGATCAAAGAGATCATTTAAAATGAATAATCAAAAAACGAATATTATGAATAAATTAAAAACCCTTGGTTTTATATGCTGCTGCCTGTTCTCATTGGCGGCAGTAGGGCAGAGCTTTAATGAAACCATAACAAAAGAATTACGATTTGAAAATCAGTCCTCAGATAACTTATTGGTTGTAGACAATGTATTTGGGTCGATAGATGTAGAAGGTTATAACGGTTCAACAATTAAAATTGAAGCCAAAAAATCTATAGAAGCCTATAACAATAGGGCATTAGAACAAGGTAAGAAAGAAGTAACCATGCGTATTGAACAGGTTGATAATTATATATATGTTTTTTTAAATACGCCCTACACGCGTTTTAATAAAGAAACGGGCAGATATAGTCATCATGAAAATAATTCAAGAAGAAATTACTCGTATACATTAGATTTTAAGATTAAAGTTCCTTATAAAACCAATATTGAACTAAAAGCTGTAAATGATGGTAATATTAATGTGAGAAATGTACATGCTAAAGAAATTATTGCGAATAATATAAATGGATCAATTACTCTAGATAATATTTCGGGTAAAACACATACAAATGCCTTAAATAGAGATATTAATATATCATACAAAACGAAACCAATTGATGGTTCATCGTATAGATCTTTAAATGGTAATATCACTATTACAGTGAAGGAACGATTAAATGCAGATGTATCATTTAAAACTCTAAATGGAGGGTTTTATACCAATCTAAACACTTCAAAAATGAAGCCGCTATCTTCATTAAGCACCTATAAAAAAGGAAGAGGTACTAAATATAAAATTGATGGAAAGCAACAATTTAAAATTGGTAACGGAGGTGCAAAATTAAGTTTTGATTTATTAAATGGAGATGCAACTATTAAACTGTAAATTATGAGAAGTAAAAAATATATAACCAACATTTTACTAATTTTCTTTTTATCAAGCAGCTTCTTAAGTGCTGCTCAAGAAGAGGTAACGGTACCTTTAAGTAATCCAGGAGCCAAAGGAAAACTAACAATGTACTTATTAAATGGGTCTGTATCAGTTACGAGCCATAATAGAAATGATGTTATTGTAAGTGCAGATGTACGAAGCTCTAAAAAAAGTAAGTATAAGAGTAAGAACAAAAACAAGTATGGCTTACAAAAGATTGATGCGAATTCGATAAGGTTTTCAGTTGAGGAAATTGATAATAAGGTACGCGTAAAATCAAAAAATATTAATACCGTAACCGATTATGAAATTAAAGTACCTAAGAATTTCAGTCTGAAACTAAATGTTACCAATAATGGGAATATCTATGTTGAAAACCTAGATGGAGAGTTTGAAGTGAGTAATACCAATGGTAAAATAGAGATGAAGAATATAAGCGGCTCTGTAATTGCAGATGCACTCAATAGAAATATTACCATTAGTTTTAATGAAATTAATAAAAACGCATCTATGGCCTTTAGTAGTTTAAATGGTAATATAGATATCACTTTTCCACCAAATTTGGCTGCAGATGTGAAAGCAAAAACAGATTTCGGAGCTATTTATACTGATTTTGAGTTAAAAGTAGTTGATAAAGAAGCGAATGTAGAAAAGTCAAAAAATTCAAATGTATATAAGGTAAATGTTGATAAATGGACGTATGGCATTATAAATGGCGGCGGACCTGAGTTTTTATTTAAAACTTTAAATGGCGATATTATTATTCGTAAAAGGTAAAAGACGCCTATAAAAAATCATACATTAAGCGCAAAATTTTATTTTTTTATTTGCCAGCATTTCTAAATAGATTATATTTGCATCCGCTAATAAATGGTGGTTGTAGCTCAGCTGGTTAGAGCGCTAGATTGTGGTTCTAGAGGTCGCCGGTTCGAAACCGGTCTTCCACCCAAAAACACAAGCCTGTCTTTTGAGACAGGCTTTTTTGTGCGTTTTATTTTTTATGAAAACTTTACCTTTTAATTTTCAATTATTTAAATAAATTTGCACGCATTAAAAATGAAGATCATGAAGAATACTATTTTTGGAATTACACTATTATTAACGGCGATCTCTATATCTGCTCAAGATTCAAAAGATGCCTCATTAGACAAACAAATTATGCGTCAAGCCTTAGTTTATGGCGATAATAGCATTGTGGCCAATAGCTTATATAATATTATCGCTAAAGAAGGTGTAACTAGCACATATAAGGATAGTTTAGCTTACTTATATTTTAATGGAAGACGTTATTCTTCGTGCTTTATGGTTTGTACAGATATTTTAAGTAGAAATAGCGGTAAGCAAGATATATTAGAAATGCAGGCTATTTCTTTAGAAAGCTTAGGTGCTTTAGATAAAGCAGCTCAATCATATTCAAAATTGGTTATTAAATCTAACAACAATTACCATGCATATAAGCTTGCTAATATATATTATGCATTAAAGAAGAATGATGAAGCTTTAAATGCTATCAAAAAAGCAGAATCTTTAAATGACACGGGTAAAATAAAAATTACAACTCCAGTTAATAAGAACCTAAACCAACAAGTTTCTTTGAAATCGGCTATCGCTAATTTAAAGGGATTGATTCATTTTGAAAAGAATGACCTTGTAGCAGCAAAAGCCAGCTTTCAAGAGGCTATTTCTTTAGAACCCGAATTTAAACTGGCAAAAGATAACTTGGCATTAGCCAATGAAGGAAAGAAGAAAGAAAATTAGCTAGTTTTTCTTTTATACAACATAAGAACCGAAGCATTTGCTTCGGTTTTTTATTAGGCTAATTTTTCTTTTAAATATTTCGCGGTATACGAATCGTTAGATTTCACCAATTCTTCTGGAGTACCCTCAAATACTAAAGCTCCACCGTTTTTACCACCTTCTTTACCTAAGTCTATAATATAATCGGCACACTTAATAAGGTCTATGTTGTGTTCAATAACAATAATAGAATGGCCTCTACTTAGCAGTGCTTCAAAAGAGGTAAGTAGTTTTTTTATATCATGAAAGTGTAGACCTGTAGTGGGCTCATCAAAAATGAATAGTGTTTTTTCTTTAGAGCTGCCCTTTACTAAAAAAGAAGCTAATTTAATACGTTGTGCTTCACCTCCAGATAGTGTGGAAGACGATTGCCCTAATTGAACATAACCTAAACCAACATCTTGCAATGGCTGTAATTTATTAACGATCTTTTTCTGCTCATATTCTTTAAAAAAGGCAATTGCTTCGTCTATTGTTAACCTTAGAACATCATCGATTGATTTACCTTCAAATACAACTTCTAAAATTTCTTTTTTAAAACGTTTACCATTGCACGTTTCACAAGTTAGCTGAACATCAGCCATAAACTGCATGCCTATCGTAACGCTGCCATCTCCTTTACAGGTTTCACATCTACCGCCATCTACATTAAAAGAGAAGTGTTTGGCTTTATAACCTCTTAATTTTGACAGCTTTTGATTGGTAAATAGGGCTCTAATATCATCATAGGCCTTTATATAGGTAACGGGATTACTTCTACTTGAACGACCAATAGGATTTTGATCAACAAACTCAATATTGCTGATGGCTTCTAGTTCGCCGGAAAGTTCTGTGAATTGCCCTGGTTTATTACCATAATTAAATAACTTTTTCTGCAAAGCAGGATAAAGAATGTCTTTAATCAAGGTGCTTTTTCCGCTTCCAGAGACTCCGGTAACAACCGTTAAGGTGTTTAAAGGAAACTTCACGTCTATATCTTTCAAATTATGCTCCCTTGCACCTTTAATCTCGATAAACCGTTTCGATGTTTTACGTTGCTTAGGCACTTCAATTTGTAAGTTTTGATTTAAATAATTTGCCGTAAGTGTCTCTTCTTTTAATATAGCTCTAAAATCACCTTCAGCAACTAATTCGCCTCCAAAAGCTCCCGCTTCAGGACCGATATCAATGATATGATCAGCGGCTTTCATAATGTCTTCATCATGTTCAACTACAATTACCGTATTACCAAGATCACGTAATCCTTTTAACACTTTAATAAGTCGCTCTGTATCTCGCGAATGTAACCCTATGCTGGGTTCGTCTAATATGTACATGGAGCCCACAAGACTACTTCCTAGAGAAGTTGCCAGATTGATGCGTTGACTTTCACCTCCAGATAAGGTGTTTGACGCTCTATTTAAGGTTAAATAGTCTAAACCAACATCCGATAAGAATTGTAATCTACTATTAATTTCTTTTAGCAGTCGTTTTGCAATCTTTTCATCATGTTGAGAAACTGTCATTTTGCTAAAGAAATCTAATACTTCATTAATAGGTAGTGTAACAAGGTCAGTAATGGTTTTGTTATTTACCTTAACGTAATTCGCTTCCTCACGAAGTCGCTTACCATAACAATTTGTACATTTTGTCTTTCCGCGATAGCGTGAAAGCATTACCCTATATTGAATCTTATAGGTTTTTTCCTCTAAATGCTTGAAAAACGTATTTAACCCATAGAAAGATTCGTTGCCTTCCCATAGCAATTGTTTTTGCGCGTCACTAAGTTGATAGTATTGTTTGTGAATAGGGAAATCAAATTTATAAGCATTGTCTACAAGAGCGTCTTTATATTCTTTAAAAGATTCTGATTTCCAGGGAACAATGGCATTTTCGTAGATAGATAAGGCCGTATTTGGTATAACTAGTTCTTCATCGATACCAATAATATTTCCATAACCTTCACAAGTTGGGCAAGCTCCATAGGGATTGTTAAAACTAAACAAATGAGTATTAGGCTCTAAAAAAGTCATTCCGTCTAATTCAAAGCGATTGCTAAATTCTCTTTGCGTACCCTCGGCAATATTTTCAATAATACAAGTGCCTTTACCTTCAAAAAAGGCTGTTTGTATAGAATCGGCCATTCTGTTTAGAAAATCTTCATCGTCTTGAACAACAACTCTGTCTACTACTAAATAGAGCTTATCTTTATCATTTGGTTGGTAATCATCAATACGCAAAACAGTATCATTGGCTTTTACACGAGCATATCCTTGTTGCGCTAGTAGATCAAGTACTTTTTCTAATTTTCTTCCATTGTCTAGTACAATAGGAGCCAAAAGCAACAATTTGCTGTCATTTTCAAAAGTTTTGATATGGTTAATAACATCGGTTACACTGTCTTTTTTTACTTCATTTCCTGAAATAGGCGAGTAGGTCTTACCAATTCTAGCATAAAGTAATTTTAGATAATCATATATTTCTGTAGAGGTGCCAACCGTAGAACGCGGGTTCGTGCTATTTACTTTTTGTTCTATGGCAATAGCTGGAGCAATACCTTTTATATATTCTACTTTGGGTTTATTTAATTTACCCAAAAACTGGCGGGCATATGATGATAAACTTTCTACATATCTGCGTTGTCCTTCTGCATATAAAGTATCAAAAGCGAGGCTCGATTTTCCAGAGCCTGATAAGCCTGTTATTACTACTAATTTGTTTCTTGGTATAGCAACATTTACGTTTTTTAGGTTGTGTAACGCCGCTCCTTTTATAATAATATAGTCTTTAGGATTTAAGTTGTCTATCTTCACGGAAGCCCTGTAAAATATGGTTAAACCGCAAAGATACTTACTTAATTTATGAAAAAAAATTTAAGCTAGAATAAAATTTTTTTAAAAAAAGTTTGTTTATATAAGAAGTTTGTATTTATATTTGTCCCTGTCGACTCATAGCGGCAAAGACTAAAAAAGGAGCTAGTCTCCCCCTTAACTTTAAAAATTAAACGCTTATAGTATAGTTCTACTTTTTTATCAAAAAATTAATTAAGAAGTCTCATAGCTTCGCTAAATTAAAAAAGGGAATTATGCAAACAAATCAATTAAACGACAGCGTTTTAGTTAGCAACTACATTAACGGAAACGAAAGATCATTAGAAATCCTTATTGGTCGTCACAAGCAACGTATTTACAGTTTTATTTATTCTAAAGTTCTTGATAGAGATATTTCAGAAGATATCTTTCAAGACACATTTATTAAAGTAATTAATACTTTAAAGAAAGGTAATTATAATGAAGAAGGTAAATTTTTACCTTGGGTTATGCGTATTGCGCACAATTTGGTGATTGACCACTTTAGAAAGGATAACAGAATGCCTTCGTTTAAAAATACTGATGAGTTTGATATTTTTTCTGTACTAAGTGATTCTTCTCTAAATGCTGAAAAAAGAATAATCAAAAATCAAATCCATATGGATGTTCGCAATTTGGTTGATGAGCTTCCAGAAGATCAAAAACAAGTATTAATGATGCGTATTTATAGAGATATGAGCTTTAAAGAAATCTCTGAGCAAACTGGTGTTAGCATCAATACAGCACTAGGTAGAATGCGGTATGCATTGATTAATTTGAGAAAGGTTATCGATAAAAACAAAATAATTTTAACAAATTAACAATAAAGTAAGTTTTTCTTCGTTTCTTATATAATTAAACCCCGATTAATAAGAATTTTATGGAAAAACTTTACACTGAGGAGTTGTTGAACAATCAACTCAACCCAAAAGACGAAACAGTTTCTTTTTTATTAAATTATTCGAAATCAATAAGAGTAAAAAGAAACAAGAAAAATAAACCTATTATGTTTCATTTGAATTAGTTTGAAAAAGGCTTCTGAGAAAATCAGAAGCCTTTTTTGATTTTATAATATTCATTGATCACACTTTTTCTCCCTATAGTTTTAGTAATAATATCTTTTTCTAAGTCCCAACCTCTTGCTGGAGAATATTCGCGTCCGTAATAAATAATTTGAAGATGTAGCAAATTCCAGGTTTCTTTAGGGAATAGGCGTTTTGCATCTTTTTCTGTTTGAACTACATTCTTACCATTACTAAAATTCCAACGATACATTAAACGATGAATATGCGTATCTACAGGAAATGATGGTACACCAAATGCTTGGCTCATTACAACGGATGCTGTTTTATGACCAACGGCAGGTAACTCTTCGAGTGCATCAATATTGGCAGGTACTTCGCCATTGTATTTTTCTATTAATATCTTTGATAAACCATAAATACCTTTAGATTTCATGGGCGAAAGCCCAACTGGTTTAATAATTTCTCGTATTTCATCTACTGTAAGTTTTACCATATCATATGGATTATCAGCTTCAGCAAACAAAAGAGGTGTAATTGTATTTACTCTTGCATCGGTGCTTTGGGCTGAAAGTAAAACGGCAATTAGTAATGTATATGGATCTTTATGGTCTAGTGGAATTGGAGGAGTAGGGTATAGCTGATTTAATGTTTTTAAAACAAAATCTACTCGTTCTTTTTTAGTCATAATTTATATCTTAGCTTGGCTAAAATACAAATAATGACAACATTAAAAATAGGCGATAAGGCCCCAGATTTTTCGGTTGAAGATAATACAGGAACCATTAGAAAATTAAGTGATTATAAAGGCAAAAAGCTTGTGCTGTTTTTTTATCCAAAAGCAAATACTGAAGGGTGTACCTTTGAAGCATGTAATTTACGCGACAATTATAGCCGATTCCAGTCTTTGGGCTACGAATTGCTAGGTGTAAGTGCCGACACAAAGAGAAAACAACAAAATTGGATTAATAAGCATGATTTTCCATTTCCTTTATTGGCAGATGTTGATAAAGAAGTTATTAATGCTTATAAGGTTTGGGGCCCGAAGAAATTCATGGGTAGAGAGTTTGATGGTATTTATCGAACCACATTTGTAATTGACGAGAATGGTAGTATTGAAAATGTAATAGCCAAAGTTAAAACTAAAGATCATACTGCGCAGTTATTAGACATGTAAAAGGTGAATCTCAACGATTCACCTTTCTAATAGATCTATAAAGCTCTATTTATTAATTTGTTTCTACTTTGTGACTCTAAATAAATAATAACTGTTAATAATTAACTTTTATACATTGCAGAAATTCCTTAATTCATAAGATTTCTAAATTATTTTAGTTGACATGTGCACCTGCAACTTCAATAATATTGAAACCTTAAATAGAACTAGTTCAAAATTATAAAAAATAGATTATAATTTACATAAATTATATCTTTGATTTAAAGATGTAGTGTTTTGTAGTTGAAATATGGTTTATTTACGATATTTTTTTTGATTAAGCACGAAAAAATCCTCTAAGTATTGAACCTAGAGGATATAATTTTATTAAAAAATGCTAAAAGAAACTTTTATAATTTTTTAGCAAATCGTCTTCTTGAATATCCGAACAATCGATGTTCTTTTATAATATCAGAAACTCCTTGAGGTAGCATTTTCTCCCAACCTTCATCACCTTCAGAAATCATTTTCAATACTTTTCTTGAGAATATGTCTAAAATATCAGAATCAAAGTCTTTTATATCAAGCATTTTACCATTGTATTTGAAGAACTTGTATAATTCTTTCATACGTGGATGCACTTTCAATGTTTCACTAGTTATGAATTCACCGCTCTCTTGATCTTTTAACGGATATAGATATACTTTTAAATCTTTGAAGAATAATTTACCAAATGCTTCTAAGATACCACCGCTAAGGTGTCTATAGTATTTTTCGTCAAAAATTTGAACTAGGTTATACACACCCATAGCTAATGCCATACGCGCTCTAGTAAACTCAGAGAAGTATTCTACCAATCTATAGTATTCCTGGAAATTAGTAATCATAACTGTCTGACCTAGAGAACATAACAATTCTGCTCGATCTAAGAAATCTCTTTCATTGATTTTTCCTTCGGCACGTAAATTGGCAAGTGTAATTTCAAAAATAACACGTGTTTTTTCTTCATCTACAGTACGCTCTTGTAAAAACATATCGTATGCTTTTTCAAACATATCCATGTTAACCTTTGTTACAGGTCTAAAACTTCCACGGAGGGCAAGAATGTTCTTTTTATATAATTCTTGAGCAGGTAAGAGGTTATTACCATCGGGCCCAAACATTACAGCTTCGGTCATACCATTTCTTACCAATTGCAAACTCATCAAGCGGTTATCAACATACATAAATCGTGGCCCCGAAAAATTGATCATATCAATTTCAATTTGATCTTTATCTAAATGATCGTAGAATGATTTTAAAAGATCTTTAGGTCTGTCATTCATGTAAAAAGCACCATAAATAAGGTTTACACCTAATGTCCCTAACGTTTCTTGTTGTAAACGCGCATCCGTTTGTTTAAAACGAATGTGCAATACGATTTCGTTATAATCTTCTAAGGGGTCTAGTTGAAACTTTATACCAACCCATCCATGCCCTTTGAACTTTTTAGCAAAATCAATAGTCGCTACGGTGTTGGCATATGTAAAGAAAAGCTTATCTGGATGTTTATCTCTACTTAAACGATCTTCCATTAACTCGATCTCGTGCGAAAGCATTCTTTTTAAACGAGGTTCGGTTACATATCGCTTATCAGATTCAATCCCATAAATAGCATCAGAGAAATCTTTATCATAGGCAGACATTGCTTTTGCGATCGTACCAGAGGCGCCTCCCGCTCTAAAAAAGTTACGTACAGTCTCTTGACCGGCTCCGATTTCGGCAAAAGTACCATACAAATATTCATTAAGATTAATTTGAAGCGCTTTACGCTTTATGGAAGGTATATTTTCAATTTCTTTATCACCTTTGAGAATAACCGACATATTTAAAGAGTGTTTGTGTTTATAGCAAAGGTAGTAATATCATAAATTTTATTATATAAATTAGCCTTATTTTTGCGAAAATTTTTTGAATGGTAGTTACATTTTTAGGTACTGGAACTTCTCAAGGAATCCCAATCATTGGTAATGATCATCCTGTTTGTTTATCGGATGACCAAAAAGACAAGAGATTGCGCAGTTCTATTATGTTAGAATGGGATGACTATCGTTTCATTGTTGATTGTGGCCCAGATTTTAGGCAGCAATTACTACGTGAAAAGGTTGATCGAATTGATGGCGTTGTTTTTACACATGAACATGCCGATCATACTGCCGGTTTAGACGATATTCGTCCGTTTACTCATAAAATGGGGGATGTCCCCTTATTTGTGCCTGAGCGAATGACGGATAACCTACAACAACGATTCTTTTATATTTTTACCAAAGTGAATAGGTACCCGGGTGCACCAAGTGCAGATATTAATATTGTTTATAATAAACCTTTTCTTATTGGTGATAAAACAATTATACCTGTAGAATATATGCATGGTAGAATACCAATTTATGGTTACAGAATTGATGGTTTTGCATATTTAACCGATTTTAAATCGATTAATGATCAAGAAAAGGAAAAATTGAAAGATTTAGATATATTGGTTTTAAGTGCTTTGCGTATAGAATCGCATCCTACTCATTTAAATTTAGAAGAGGCATTAATGATAATTGAAGAAGTACAACCAAAGAAAGCATATTTAACACATATTAGTCATCGTTTAGGTTTTCATGCCAAAGTTGAAAAAGAATTACCAGAAAATGTGCATCTGGCATACGACGGATTAAAGATTACCGTTTAATTAGTTTTTAAATTTATGTTAAGAATTTTAAAGATATTTATTGTTGCTGCAGTATTGTTGTTTCCATTAGCCGTGAATTCACAGAAGGAAAAAGATACATTAGAGCGTGAAACCTTATGGCAATTGATGAAATATGACGGAGTAACCGCATTTCAAGGAGTTAAACATGCATATACGCGACCTTTTCACTGGAAAGGTGATGATTTTCTAAAATTAGGTGGTATTGCTCTCAGTAATTTTATACTCTATACTTTTGATGAAGAAAGTTCAGAATACTTTATTGAGCAAGAAAAGGATGCTCCTCAAGTATTAAAAGAATTTGGCTGGTATTTTGGTGCACCTCAGAATACATATATGCTATATGGAGGTATTTATGGTTTCGGTTTACTTACCAGGAATGAAAAAGTACGCCATACAGGTGTACTATTAATAGCTTCAGCTACAGCAGCCGGGTTTATTCAATCATTAAGTAAAAATGCTTTTGGTAGAGCACGCCCTTTAACTTTCGAAGGAAGAAACTCCTTTAAGCCTTTTAGTAGTGAAGGTGGATATCATTCATTTCCTTCGGGGCATGCTATTTTATCATTTACCACGGCTCATGCTATTGCACGCCAATTTGATAGTTGGTGGGTGAAGGCACCCATTTATGCGGTAGGTTTAATATCGCCGGTATCACGTCTTTGGGCGGGATCACATTGGTTAACAGATGTAACCATGGGTATAGCCTTAAGTGTGGTAGTAGTTAATAGTATTGACAACTTCTTAAAAGACAATAATAAATACGATTTAAAGAAAAAAAAGAAAATCTCATGGCGCCTCAGCGTAGCACCAAATCGATTAGGGCTGGTGGGAACTTTCTAGTGCAGGATGATTTATACCTTTTTGAGAATACTCCGTTTAAGTTAAGGTATGTTGGATTATTTTTTTGAATAAAGGAAATCTCAAAAAAGACAACCTATTTACAAACAAATAACTGTTTTTCAGAAGTATTGGTAAATTCTTCTTCCTTAAAACTACCAAACTTATGAATGATTTGAAACCCATTCATTTGTAGATAGGAATCTAATTCTTGAGGGAAATACATTCTCATATCTAAATTTTGAATAGAATTAAATTTACCGTTGATAAAATAATGCCACTCTATACGGTTGATTTGAGTTTTATTTTCATACTGCATAATCTGCTTTATTAATACATGTCTTCCATCATCAGTTGTATATTCTGCAATTTCTTTTAACTTGTTTTCACTCTCAACGATAAATCGAATATCTGGATTAAAGCAATCTAATAGAAATAAGCCTCCCTCTTTGAGATGATTCTTAACAACAGTTAATGTCTTGAATAAATCTTCATTTTTATATAAATGATGAATCGAATTAAACGGAATAAAAATCAGGTCATACTTTTCTCGTAAATCTAAAGTTCTAATATCTGCTTCAATGAACTTAATAAGTAATCCTTCTTTAGAAGCTTTCTTTCTAGCCTGTTTAAGCATTGAAGACGTATAATCGACTCCACTAATATTATAACCATCTTTTGCGATAGGAAGCGTAAGTCTGCCGGTACCACAACAAAGCTCAAGTATATGGGCATCCTTATTTTTTGGCAGCCATTTCTTGTAGAATTCTAAGTCGGTCAGATTAGTATTTAATCCATCATAGATGTTGGCATCATAAATTAAATCACCAACTTTATAGTTACTATGTGTTTTGTCTTTCAAAATCTATAGATCGCTTATTTATTTTAAGAGCTAATAATCACCGAAATCAAAAAAATAGTATAATCCGTTAAAGGATAATTACTGGAGTTTTTTAGATTTTCACTAATAAGTTCATCAACCAAAAATTGTTACTTGCTTTTGGTTCTATGTTAATACTTTCTTCTTTCCAATAAGTAAATGTCAACGAATAGGTATCATTTATTTTCCAACTAACCCCTGGCATATAACGTACGCGTTGCCATTGTTCTATACCGTTTAAGCGAAACCAAGGCTCTATTCCAATAAAAGGTCTTATTTTCCCTTTATTATATGTTAATTGAGCTACATATCTTATAAAATCCGGATCATTTCGATCATTAATATCTAAGGCTAAGTGATAACGCAATCTATTATCAATCTTAAAAACACCTTTTTGAAAACCATATGCAATATCTGTCCAAATAAATTGTCTGTTTTTTTCATCAGGGATAAACCATGTGCGGGATAATAATTGTACAGACCATCTTTTACTAAAGTTATACTTGGCAAAAATGTCTAAGGAAGCATTTTGAAAATTAGAGATGTCTTCATTAAACCTAAAAATGGGTTTTATATTAAAAGTAACATCTTTAGATAATTTAGTTTGTAATTGAACCGAACTCCAATTGATATTATCATTTTGAGCACTATTTAAAGTGTACCACGCAATAAATGCTACGAAGGCAAATTTTTTAATCATAGTCGTTTTTCTATCCAGTTTTTAAATTCATAAAAGTTTTGTGGCGCTACACCATGGCCAACGGGGTATTCATAATATACATTATCAATGGCTAAACCATCTAAAAAAGGCTTAGCTTTTCTTCCCCAATCTACAGGTAATACTTGATCTACACTTCCATGTGAAATAAAGAAGTCAAGGCCTTTATAATCATCGGGCTTCAAAGATTTCGGCAATAACTCGTTATTAACATATCCACTTAAAGCTATTACATGCTGTACTTTCTCAGGATAATTTAAGGCTACTGCATAACTTAAAATAGTACCTTGACTGAAGCCTAATAAGAAGGTTTTATTTGAGGCCACCTTAAATGTATTTTTTACTTCATCAATAAAAGTAGCGATTGCATCTCTGGCATTAATTGCCTGTGGAATGTCTGAAAATTTCCCGTCAGAATCATCAAGATACAATGAATACCATGCATAACTACCTGGCATTAAGGTTAAAGGGGCGCGAGCACTTACAATTAGAAGTTCATCTGGTAATTCTTCTGCGAAAGAAAATAAATCTTGCTCATTGCTACCATAGCCATGCAGTAAAATAAGCAGAGGAGGAGTTTCAGTTTCAATTTTTGGTTGCCGAACTAAATATTCTAGAGATAATTGCTTCATAGTGTAATAAAAAAAGCCGCATTTTTAATGCGGCTCAAAAATATGTGATTATTCTGTTTTATCCTATACCTTTAAACCATTCTTGAAACTGATCTCCCAAAAGAGGGATGCTTTTTTCTTCTCCTTGAATGGCGCCAATAAAGCCTATTATCCAAAGTACGAGCAATCCAATACCAATAATAACAAAGGCACCGTATCCGATATATTTATATACCAGAAAGCTATTTGCTAAAGATAAAAGAGTTAGACCTATCATTTGTCTAATGTGAAAGGCAGCAAAGGCATTTTTCTTACTATTGTTCATTATAAAAGCAATTAATGTACCTACCCAAGTTATATAACTAATAATAGCCATAGTTTTGCCTTCATTTACGGTTAGATTTTCCATGTTTTCTATAGTTGGTTAATGGGTTAAAGATACATATTAAACTTTAAAAATGTTCTCTTAAATTTTGACTTTCAATTTATTATTTGCGATAGTTCCATAGGCTTTTCCTTTTAGTTTTTTGCCTAAGAAAGCTGAATTTTTCGATGATGATAGTATATGTTCTTCACTAAATATATATTCCTTTTCTGGATTGAAAAGTGTAAGATTGGCTTTTTCACCTTTCTTAATGATTAATTCTTGAAGGCTAAATCGCTTTCGCGGATGATCACTTAAACATTTTATAGCATCATTAACAGATAAAACCGTATTTACCGCTCCAAATACACTTTCGAGGCCAATAGTACCATCTAAAGCATTCTCAAATTCTAATTTTTTATTTTCTACATCAATAGGATTATGATCTGATGTAATTATATCAATAGTTCCGTCTTTTATTCCTTTTACAAGTGCCTTTGTATCACTCTGTGAACGTAATGGTGGAGCCACTTTGTAATGTGCATCAAAGGTGGTAAGTTCTTCATCGGTTAGCGTTAAGTGATGAGCTGCTACACTGCAACTAACATTTAGCCCTTTTTTCTTTGCTTCTTTAATAAGTTTAACAGCTCCAGCAGTTGAAATGGTAGGGATATGTAATTTACCTCCTGTATATTCAAGTACAAATAGATCTCGAGCTATTTGCAATTCTTCGGCTAGCCCCGGATTTCCTTTTAAACCTAATCGCGTGCTATTATATCCTTCATTAGCAACGCCATTGTTGGTAATTTGATTATTTTGAGGATAGCTTAATACTAGTCCGTCAAAGTTTTGTGCGTACAGCAAAGCTACTTTTAGTAGGTTGGCATTTGAAATTGATGTATTATAATCTCCAAATGCGATGGCGCCAGATTGCTGCATATCGTATAGCTCAGCCAGTTCTTTATTTGCAGATCCTTTTGTTAAACTAGCAATAGGGTAGAGATCTGTTAGTTTATCTTTTGAGACGCTTTTTAAGAACTCTACGGCTGACTTGGTGTCTATAACCGGATTTGTGTTAGAATTAACTGCTACGACCGTAAAACCGCTTTTAGATGCAGTGTTTAATCCATTTCTTAAATTCTCTCGCTCTTCATATCCAGGTTCTCCAAACGAAACACTTGTATCGAACCAACCACAGGATACATGAAGATTTTCTAAGGTAAGCTCTTTGTGTCTTTTAGGATTCGCAATTTTATTCGCAATTTTGGTAATAAAACCATTTTCAATCAAAATATCTTTTTGCTGTTGATGATACGCACTTTTTTCGTCAATAATTGTAGCCGATTTTAGCAGAATATTCATGGTTTCAAAAATTTAAGCAATGCAATTTCTGTAAGTATAAATAGTAAAGTAATAAGTAAGAACACCTGCCATAAATTACTGGTTTTGTGGTTATTATTTATGCTATTTAAAGCGTTTCGAACATTTGAAAAATAATTTACATTTTTATGTTCGTTGGCAAGTGTTTCCATATTTGTATAAATAGGTTCGCTTTCGCTTCTATCATAATTAAAAGCTAAGTTTTTCACTAAATTTTCTTTATCCTTAAGTTGATAGAATCCGCTTTTTTGGGGCTGATCATTCACCTGTATTTTCACTGAAGCATTACCAATTTGTTGTAAGGGTATAAAGCTACTCTGATTACCGGTAATTTGAAGGATATCATCCTTTTTTAATTGGGTCTTTATTTCAATTTCATTGTTTTGCCCAATGATGTAGTTTAGTTGAGAATGTTTGTAACTTAACTTTCCAAAATTATAGAAAACAGGGACAATTAGTGGGGAATTCTTAAAGTTGGAGTTTGGGTCACTTATAGCTGAAGCTAGTGTGTAAACAGTTCCGTTTTGAAGTTTGGTTTGATTGATAAATGGTGTTTCATTTTCAAAACTTAGAACTGCCGAACCCCTATTTGAAGTGCTATAATATGAATTTACTGTGGGATATTGAAAATTTTTGATTTGTTTCTCAAAAACATTCTTAAGAATAGGATGTGAAAAGTTAATATTTGTAATAGCCAATTCATTTTCAATTTTTTGAGAAAAACCACCCAAGCGAATTGCTCGATAAAAAGAGTTGTAAGAACTCAAGTTGCTGTTTTTATTTGGAATAATGACTAAGCTACCGTTATTTTCTAAAAAGTCTATAAGGCTACTTGACAACGAGTTTGGAATATCTTCTAGTTCATTTAAAATGATCGTGTTCTGTTCTTTAATTTGGCTGTAATCTAACTGGTTTAGTGAAGTGCTATTAAAATCAAACTCATCATTGGTGTAAATTTTATTCAAAAACAAAGTGTTATCACCTATAGCTAATACTTTAATATTATCATGTTTATTGATTGAGAAATAGAGCTCGTTATCAAAAGGAAGCCCGGTATCATCTAGTGCTAGTCTACCGTTAAAATCACCGTTATTATTAATAATAAACTCAACGGTTTTTGCGTCATTTTCGGTAAGAGATACATTAGACTTGCCTTGTAAAACCGTATTGCTAAATAAAGAAACAGACGTGTTTTGTGAAGAACTGTTGTAGCTTTTTAACATTGCATTTAGCGTAATACTTTCATTATTCTGATTAGAAATATAAACACTGTCAATACTGATATTTGCAGCTTTAGCAGGTTCTAATTGAATCGTGTTGTATAAATTTAAACTATCAATAACGATATCTTCAATATTTTGAAAATCAGATATTAATATAATTTCATTTGAAGTTTTAATCTTATCTTTAAGATCATTGTTTATTTTAAAAAGAGTAGCATTTAGGCCTTGTTGAATAGGATAATAATCAAGATCTAATAGTTCTCGTTTTAAATCCTCACCTGATAGATTTTTTAGAAACTTATCATTCGTAATTAAATTAACATTCTTAATGTCGTCAAAGGTTTTAACTATATCTTGAACGGCACGTTTCATTAATTCTCCTTGACTACCCTTTGCCTGCATGCTCATTGAATTATCTAAGTAGATGTATGTATTTCTAATTTCATCTTTCTTAATGCTACTAAGAAAAGGTTGCGCAAACGTAAAGATTAAAGCGGCTAAAGCTAATAACCTAGAACAAAGAATTAAGAATTTTTTGAGTTTTGAACTTTTACGCGTCTGAATTTCTACTTGTTTTAGAAACTTAACATTGGTAAACGGTACCTTTTCAAATCGACGTAATTGAAATAAATGAACAATGATAGGAATGAGTAGCAAAAATAAAGCGTAAAGAATCTCTGGGTGCTTAAATTGCATTGTTCAAATTGATTTGTCAAAAGTAATAATTTATGTTTGAAGTAAAAAAGAAAACTCATTTGTAAAATAAATAATGTAATTTGGTAAGGAAACGCCTTAAATGCTGTCAAAAAATAAAATACAAATCATGAAAAAACTATTTGTTTTAGCCATATTTCTAACCGCTTCCTTAAGTTTTAACAAAATGAATGCCCAAAATATGAGTAACGATGAGCTAGGGAAGATTATTTATGTGGTTGCTGATAGCTTAAGAGGAAAAGCTGGTAATTGGCAATTCATGATTAAAGATCGTTTATTATTATGTGTAACCGATGAAGATAATAATAGAATGCGAATTATGTCTCCTATTATTGAGCAAAAGAAATTAGCATATACAGATATGTTAAAGCTTATGGAAGCGAATTTTCATACTGCTTTAGATGTGAAATACGCAATTTCTAGTGATCTACTATGGTCAGTATATATCCATCCTTTACAAGAATTGAGTAAAGAGCAAGTTGTAGATGCGATTCAACAGGTATACATGGCAGCGCATACCTACGGTACATCGTATAATAGTACCGGATTAACATTTCCCGATAAACGCAAAGAACGTTTAGAGGAAACTGAGAAAAAGATTTAATAATCTGTCTTGATCGTATTGTCAAAAGGTATTTTAAACTGATAAGCAACGTTTTCATCCAGTTTCCCATCTAGTACATCTAAGCCATACACTATTTTTTTAGGATCGTCATACACAAAGGTTCCAAAGATTCGATCCCAAATAGAGAAGATATTTCCAAAGTTAGTATCAGTCCAAGGCCTCTCAAAATGATGGTGGAATTTATGCGCATTTGGTGTTATAAATACATAGCTTAAAGGCTTATCTATCCATTTTGGCATATTAATATTAGCATGAGAGAAATATGTAAAGAAAATGGTAATAATTTTATAGATTACATAATATGCGAAAGGGGCACCAATAAGAATAATAGCAAAAAGTGCAAATACTTCGCGCAATACGTAATCTCCTGGGTGATGACGTGTGCCCGTGGTAGCGTCAACTTTAGTGTCACTGTGGTGTATCATGTGAAACTTCCACATCCATTTTACTTTATGTAATAAATAATGAACAACGTATTGTGCAATAAAATCTAGAGCCATAATTGCGAATAACAACTCTACCCAAATAGGAGCATCAATTAAGTACAAAACTCCAAGTTGATTGGTGCTCAAAAAATGAAATACACCAACTGTGGCAATCCCAAAAAGTACATTTATTGCCAAACTACATGCTAAAAAAATGAGGTTTACACCTGCATGCAACCATTTTTTATATTTAAAATTTACTAATGGGATGCCTCCTTCTAATCCCCAACTAAAGCTTAAGCAAATAACAATCCAAATCAATTTTTGCCAAGCAGGCATTTGTTCAAAGAATAATAGAATACTATCCATAGAATTTTATATTAAGATTATGCAAATGTAAAAATTATAATTTTTTGCATTTACATGGTTGTATTTGCTAAAATATTAAAACTTTAATATTAATAAGCGCCTTTTTTTAGGTTATATCTAATTATTTCATTAATTTTATGGCGCTATAGAAAAATTTAAACTAATTCAATTTAACATCATGAAAAAAACTTTACTATTGAAGAGGTTAAGAATCGCCTTAACCTTAACTATGTTATGTGGTTTTCTTCTTGCTAGTTATGGGCAAGAACTAAAAAGATCGCATGATAAAAATGCTACGAAAGGACATCAACTCTACAAGAAAACAAAAATCTATGACAATTCGGCTAAATCTGGCTCCGAAACAAAGCCAAGAGCTGTAGGTGATAGAGCTCAAGATAGAATGGAGTATGAGTTCGAGAAACTTAAAAACCCGTATACGGGTAAGATACCAAGGGAAATCCAAAAACTGGAACTTGATTTTTCTGAAAAACTTCCGGTAAGTACAGTTACTCCTAAATTAGCTAAAAAAGGAGGCTTTAATTGGACTAATAGAGGACCTTATAATGTAGGAGGTAGAACCCGTGCATTAGCTATGCACAGAAAGCATGAGAATATCATGTTTGCTGGAGGTGTTTCTGGAGGCCTTTGGAGAACTGTTGATGGAGGTAATAAATGGGTTAGAATGACCAAGAGAAAGCAATCTCCTAGTATAACATGTATAGCGCAAGATCCAAGACCAGGACATGGAAATGTTTGGTACTATGGTTCTGGAGAGCGCTCAGGTAACTCTGCTTCTGGTGGAGGAGCATTTTATACTGGTACTGGAGTTTATAAATCTAGAAATAATGGTTTAAACTGGAAATTACTAGAAGCCACAGATGACGATGATATTCGATTTGCTTCACCTTTTGACATTGTTAACTCAATAGCAGTTGACCCAAAAAATGGTGATGTTTATGTGGCTACTTTTAATGGTGTGCACAGATCACAAGATGGAGGTGAAACTTTTGAAGAAGTATTAGCAGGAGGTTTTGATAACTGGACTGAGGTTATGATTACTCCAAGTGGTAAAATTTATGCTACAGTTCACTTCTTTGGTGACCCAAATTATGGAATCTATGTTACTGACGATGGTGATACTTGGACAAGATTGTCTGATACCGCTCCATTTATATTTAATGGTAGAACGGTAATGGCTTATGATCCATCTGATGAAAACATCGTTTACTTTTTTGCAGAAAACCTAATTGGCACGCCTTATTTATTAAGATATAATGCTGCGGCTGATCCGGTTGACCAGTGGGCAGACTTAAGTGCTAATTTGCCAAATTCTATAGGTGGCGGAGTTGGTAATTTAAACTTACAAGGAAGATATAATATGATGATCAAAGTAAAGCCTGACGATCCAAATTTTATTGTGTTAGGTGGTACAAACTTATATAGATCTACTACTGGTTTTACTACTCCAGCAGGTCAAGAAAGTTGGATTGGAGGATATTCTCCATTGAACGATGTAAGCGTATACCCAGATCAACACCCAGATCAGCATAATTTAATCTTCTTCCCTTCAAACCCTAATAAGGTACTATCAGCTAATGACGGAGGTTTATTTATTACAGAAGATATTACTACCAGCCTAAGTACGTTCGAACCTGTTGATTGGATTTCTCTGAACCAAGGTTATTTAACAACGCAACCATATGCCGTAGCGTTTGACCCCGAAGCAAATAGTAATGACTTAATTGCTGGTTTCCAAGATAACGGAACTTGGTATACAAATTCAGATGACGGTAAAGCTCCATGGGCAGAAGATTTCGGAGGAGATGGTTCTTATAATGCAATTGCTGATGGAGGTAATACAAGATATGTTTCTTCTCAGTTTGCGAATATTTATCGCTTAAACTTTGATGATGGAGGCAACTTCTTGTCATTCGCTAGAATAAGACCTGCTATTGCTTCAAATCCAGATTTCATTAATCCATTTCTTCTTGATCCTAATAATGACAATATAATGTATATGCCTGATGGCAATAGGATGCTAAGAAATAATGACCTAGATGCAGTTCCAGGTGGTACTTTTGCTTTTGCTACTGTAAATTGGGTTGCATTAGATCAAACGGCTACTCCGGATAATAGTACAATTACGGCATTAGATGTGTCAGATTTCCCAGTTGCCAATAGATTATATTACGGAACGGACTCGGGAGGTATTTATAGAATGGATAACGCAAACTTAGATAACCAAGCCGTTGTAGATATTTCAACAGGTAAAGGCTTACCTCCAGGATATGTTAGTGGAATTACTGTTGATCCAGGCAATAGTAATAGAGTTATTGTTGCATTTTCTAACTATGGAATACCAAGTTTATTTATTACGAATGATGCGGGTGAAACATGGGAAGATGTAAGTGGAAATTTAGAAAAGAATCCTGATGGATCTGGTAACGGACCTTCGGTAAGATGGGCGACGTTTTTAGGTGATGGCTATAAATATTATGCAGGAACTAGTGTTGGTTTATTCTTTACTTATAAATTAGAAGGAGCTAATACCAGATGGTATAGAGAAAATATTCCTTATGGAAACACGGCAGTTGTTGCTCAGGTAAAATCTAGAAAAGATGGATTTATGGCAATGGCAGCTCATGGTAACGGACTTTACAGCGCTAAATTTGCTATTCCTAGTAGGTTTGAAATACCAGAATCTACATTATCTGTTGCTTATCTTCTAGATGATTTAATTGTCGATTTAAATAGTGCAGATATGAATATTGACGTTACGGGCTTATTTGTAAGTTCTAATGGAGGCGATATAGATGTTGCTCTTACAAATTCTAATCCAGGCTTGGTAACGGCATCTTTAAGTGGAGACACTTTGACATTATCTTATGCTCCAGACCAAAAAGGTAGTGCAACGATCGGTTTAATAGCTACTAAAGATGGTGAAACAGTAGCAGAAGGATTTACCGTAACTGTGGTTGAGCCTGCAATCTACGAACAAGTGGAATCACCAATAGGTTCAGCACCTTCTCAAAATTTCTTAGATTTTGGTGCATTGGTACAATCTACGGATGACTTTGAAGTTCCTGCTGGAAGTCAATGGTCGATTAATAGAGTTTTAGCATTCGGTGGTGCTAATGGAAGCCCTGTTTTTGATAATGCTACGGTAGTAATTTATGAGGATAATGGAGGGGTTCCTGGTGCAGAAGTGTACAATAGCGGAAGTATATCACCATCATCGGCAACCGATGATCCAAATATTAACATACCATTACCTGCGCCGGTAGAATTAGAAAGCGGCTCGTATTGGTTAGTGGTATATAGTAGTTTCGCCTTTAACCCAGGAGGAAATCAATGGTTCTGGTCTACACAAGCTACAGTTAATGGAGGCGAGAGTCATTTAAAAGATGAAGGGAATTTATTTGGCATTGGTGCTACGGACTGGACACCAACTTCTATTGCATTTGGAAGAACTCCAGCCGATCATGTGTTCCAATTATTTGGTACCGCAGTTGATGAAAGTTCTACAGGTACAAATTTAACTGAAGCTAATCTAGCGAGTTTAGAAGCAGAATTAAAAACAGTTGCTTGGCCTAATCCATCAACAGGCGAATTTAACTTTAACCTTTCAGCGTTTGGTGAGTCTAAAGTTTCAGTAAGGATACATGACATGGCAGGTAGAATGGTTTATAGAAATAATGATATTAATAAGATTAACAAGTCTTTCTCTTGGAATGCATCAAACTTGCCTTCGGGTGTGTATATTGCAGTAATTCAAGGAGGAACATTAAAATATACCGGAAAGCTTGTAAAGAATTAAATTAATTAAATAACTTAGTTTGTTAAAAGGAGTTGACATCGTCAACTCCTTTTTTTAGTATATTGTTCTAATGTTTACAAAAAAGATGAAAATACTATTTTACTTAACTGCAGTCATTTTAATGATATCATGCAAGTCTACAATCAATGCTCAGAAAAAGGGCGATAGTACTTTAACAAAAAAAACAATGAAGAATGAAAAGCCTAAATTTTCAGAGAAAGATATTTATGTAAAAGCTGACCCTAATAGTATAGAGTTTGTTGGTGAGATAGTACATATAGCGCATAATAAAACTATATGTGATAAAAATTATGAATATGTTATTACGATTAAGCCACGCAGCATTTTAAACTCTGGGTTTGGAATCGTAAATAAGTTAAGTATAAAAAAAGACTTTAAGGCAATTTTCTCTAAGAAGTTATTACCTAAAAATATAAAATCACCCAATCAATTTCTTGATAAAGGTGATTTATATACTGTTGTTGTTATTGAACAATTATGTAAAGATGTTAGTAAGACGACCTATGTTATAAATAATATTTCAAAGAAGCTTTAATACTACTTTACCTTTTGTTTTAATAAGGCAATATTAATAACCTCTTTCATGGTATCTACATAATGAAATTTCAATCCTTTTAAATATTCACGTTTAATCTCATCAATATCTTTTCTATTATCTTTACAAAGAATAATCTCTTTAATATTGGCTCTTTTTGCCGCTAAGATTTTTTCTTGAATTCCTCCTACTGGTAGAACTTTTCCGCGTAAAGTAATTTCACCAGTCATGGCCAAGCGCGACTTCACTTTTCTTCTAGTAAAGGCCGATACTAATGAAGTTAGCATAGTTATACCTGCACTAGGCCCATCTTTAGGAGTAGCACCTTCGGGTACGTGAATATGAACATTGTGCTTTTCAATATCCTCTATGGTAATACCAAACTCTTCTGCATTTGCCTTAATAAACTCAAGGGCAATAGTAGCAGATTCTTTCATCACTTTGCCTAAGTTACCAGTAATGCTTAAAGTTCCTTTACCTTTAGATAAAATAGATTCAATAAATAAAATATCACCGCCAACGCTCGTCCATGCTAATCCGGTTACAACACCTGCTACACTATTGTTTTCATATTTATCGCGTTCTAAGCGAGCAGGACCTAAGATTTCAACGATATCATCATTGGTTAATTTTTTATTGAAGTCTTGTTCCATAGCAATAGACTTAGCTGCATGACGTACTACTTTGGCAATCTTTTTATCTAGACCTCTAACGCCAGACTCACGTGTATAGCCTTCAACAATTTTCTCCAATTGTGGTTTCGCCACCTGTAGATCTTTAGCAGTTAGTCCGTGCTCTTTTAATTGCTTAGGCAATAGGTGTTTCTTAGCAATTTCTATCTTTTCTTCAATAATATATCCACTTACATTAATAATTTCCATTCTATCACGCAACGCCCAAGGAATACTTCCTAAGTTGTTCGCCGTTGCTATAAATAACACCTTAGAAAGGTCATATCCAACTTCTAAGTAATTATCATAAAAAGAAGTATTTTGCTCTGGGTCTAATACTTCTAACATTGCAGAAGACGGATCACCTTGATGACTACTTCCTAATTTATCAATTTCATCAAGTACAAATACTGGATTTGAGGTTCCAGCTTTTTTAATATTTTGAATTAAGCGCCCTGGCATTGCACCGATATAAGTTTTTCTATGCCCACGAATCTCAGCTTCATCACGTAAACCTCCAAGAGACATTCGCACATACTTTCTACCTAATGATTCGGCTACAGACTTTCCTAATGACGTTTTACCAACTCCCGGAGGGCCATATAAACATATAATAGGCGATTTCATATCACCCTTAAGCTTTAATACGGCCAAATGCTCTATAATACGTTCTTTTACTTTATCTAAACCAAAATGATCCCTGTCAAGTATCTTTTGTGCTTTTTTTAGGTCAAATTTATCATCAGAATATTCATTCCAAGGTAATTCAAGCAACAAATCTAAATAATTACGTTGTACAGAATATTCAGCTACCTGAGGATTCATACGCTGTAAACGTCCAATTTCTTTTGTAAAAGTGTCTGCTATTTCTTTTGACCATTTTTTTGTCTTGGCCTTCACTTTCATCTCTTCAATCTCTTCATCATATGATACACCACCCAATTCTTCTTGAATGGTTTTCATTTGCTGATGCAAATAATATTCACGTTGTTGCTGATCCATATCCTCTCTTACTTTCGATTGGATATCGTTTTGTAACTGCAAGCGTTGTAATTCAACATTCATCTCTTTTAAAATGTTTAACGCTCTGTCTTTTAAATCATCAGTATTTAATAATGACTGTTTTTTAGCAACAGGCAAATTCATATTCGATGAAACAAAGTTCACTAAAAATGAATCGCTTTGTATATTTTTAATCGCAAAAGAGGCTTCACTTGGTAAATTAGGATTCTCTTTAATTATCTGATGAGATAGGTCGCGAATAGAATCAATAATTGCATTAAACTCTTTTGTTTTAGCTTTAGGTTTTTTCTCAACCACCTCTCGGGCAACAGCCTTAATGTAAGGATCGGTTTGAACAAACTCGCCTACTTCAAAACGTTTTTTACCTTGAATTACTACCATTGTATTACCATCGGGCATTTTTAGAATTCTTAAAATTCTAGCTACGGTACCAATTTTATGTACATCTTCAGCCGAAGGCTCTTCGGTTAATTCATTTTTTTGTGCAACCACACCAATCGTTTTATCACCACTGTTTGCCTCTTTTATTAATTTAATCGAAGCATCTCTTCCGGCAGTAATAGGAATTACAACTCCAGGAAATAGAACGGTGTTTCGTAATGGTAAAATTGGAAGTATTTCAGGTACATCTTCCTTATTGATTTCCTCTTCATCTTCGGGAGTCATTAATGGAATTAATTCTGAATCTTCATCTAATATATTGTGAAGTGACAAACTGTCAATATTTAAGAATTTTGGATCGCTCATAGGTCTTTCTAAGTCAATATGACATTAAACGTTTTATTTTTTAAAATAATATGCATCTCTATATTTTGTATAAGTCTCATTTTCAACACAGTGCATATTGTCGACATTTACAGTCGTTAATATATTCCAATTCTTATGCCAATAGTTCTAGGTGAACTATAATCATTCGTTAAAATTTTATGAAAAGAACAATTCGAATTATGGGAATGTGATTTTAAAACAATTACCATGAGATTCTAACGAGATAATTCGACTTCAATCTCAAAAATTGTACATTTATTTTTTAAAAAGTGTAACAGAATTAAAATGACAATGTCTTTTGGACAGAAACGATTCATTGCAAGCTAAAAGTCAACATATTACCAAACTTTTGGAGCGCTGTAAAAATGGTGAACCTGGTGCCCAATTCGAGATCTACAAGCTGTATTATAAAGCAATGTATAATACGTCGTTAAGGATCTTAAAAGACAGCTTTGAAGCTGAAGATGTAATGCAAGAGTCGTTTCTGGTAGCATTTACAAAATTGGGCACCTTTAAAGGTGAAGTAGCTTTCGGTGCTTGGTTAAAGAGAATTGTGATCAATCGAAGTTTAACACAGTTAAAAAAGAACAACAGATTTAATGAAGTTAAATTAGATGTGATTCCAGAGAAAGAAGAAGAAAAGGTTGACTTAGATTATGGTGTATTGAAGGTAAAAGAGATTGCTGAAGCAATCAATCAATTAAAAGATAATTATAGAGTTGCCTTAACACTAAACCTTATAGAAGGATATGATTATGAAGAAATTGCGGCTATTATGAAGATTAGCTATCAAAATAGTAGAACTACAATTTCTAGAGCAAAAAGTAAATTACGTCAATTATTAGTTGTGAATTATGAGTAATAATTTAGAAAAAAGATTTAAAGAATTGCAAGGTCAATTCGATTTAGGAGAACCTAACATAGGGCATTTTAATAGGTTTGAAGCAAAACTAGCGAGGCATACTGAACAACCTAAAGCCATCAGCTGGAATCCAAATACTTGGAAATGGTTAGCAGTAGCCGCTTCTATTACATTAGTATTAGTGTTTTTTGTAGGTACTCCAAATCAACATTCAGGTATGCAATTAGCAGAGGTATCACCAGAAATGGAAGAAACGCAAAGCTTTTTTGTTTCTACCATCGAAAAAGAATTAGAAGTTATAAATGCACAGCGATCAGATGAGACGAATAATATAATTGATAATGCTTTAACTCATCTAAAGACATTAGAAGAAGAATATAATCAATTAACTATTGAACTTGAGAATAGCGATCAAGATAAACGAATTGTCTATGCTATGATCAGTAACTTTCAACAACGAATTGAAGTTTTACAAACCTTATTACAACAACTTGATGAAATTAATAGCTTAAAAAGTGAATTCAATCAGGTTTAACAACAAATTTATTATGAAAACAATATATATGAAAAGACTTTTACTCCTCTTATTATTTGTTCCATCATTAGTATTGGCAAATGATTGCCCCAACAGTACCTGTAAGCATAAGCATAAATACGAGAAGTCTAAAACCGTAAGCAAAGAATATAACGTAAATGCAGATGCTTTACTTAAAATAAATAATAGGTATGGTAATGTAGATGTTACTTCTTGGAATGAAAATAGGGTAGTAATAGATGTGAAAATTACGGTAAGTGGTAACGATGAAGATAAAGTAATTAAACGATTAGGAATGATCGATGTAGATTTTGAAGGGAGCAATAGCTTAGTGTCAGCTAAAACAGTTATTGAAAAGAAATCTTCGAGCTGGTCATGGAGTTGGGGAAAAAGAAGTAATGTGCATTATAAAATTAATTATAAAGTAAAGGTGCCTATTACCAATGATGTAAGTTTAGCAAATGATTACGGAAGTATTTATTTAAATGAAATAAAAGGAGATGCTTCAATTAACTGTGACTATGGTAAAATTATTTTAGGTGAATTACACAGTAAAAATAACAGCATAAATATTGATTATTGTGGTTCCTCAACTATAAGTAAAATGAATGGAGGTTCTATTAATGCCGATTATTCTAAGTTTACTGTGGAGGAGGCTGGTGATATTCGTTTGAATGCGGATTATACAACATCCGTTTTTGAGAAAATCGAAGATATTAATTACAACTGTGATTATGGTAGCTTAAAAATCAATAATGGAGCAAGTGTTACCGGAAATGGCGATTATTTAACCACGAGGCTTGGTGCTATCTCAAAACGTGTAAGAATCTCCTCAGATTATGGTTCGCTACGCATTGAAGAACTAAAACCAGGGTTTGAGTCTGTAATTGTTGATGGTGATTATTGTGGCGTTAAATTAGGTGTGCCTAATGCTGCTTTTGATTTTGTGTTGAAGTTAAGCTATGGCGGATTTAAAAGAGATGATGATAAGTATGAACTGATGAAGCAAATTGTAAAATCATCATCTAAATATTATGAAGGTTATCATAAAAGTAAAAATTCGGGTTCAATAATTAAAATAGATTCAGATTACGGAAGCGTAACATTTTACTAATCAAACAAACAAAATAGATCATGAAAAAAGTATATTTATTAGCAGTATTAATTGTTCTTTCAGCCAGCGCGCATGCACAATGGTTTAATAAAAGAGTAAGAGGTAATGGTAAGATGGTTACCAAAACAAGGTCGGTAGGCGAATACGACAAAGTTGCCGTTGGGGGATCATTCGACGTAAAATTAGTAGCTGGCACCGAAGGTAAATTAACGATACGCATAGATGAAAACTTATTAGATTACTTAGTAACAAATGTAGAAGGTGATAAGCTAAAAGTACGCTGGAAGAAGAACACAAATGTATCTTCTAGAAGTAAAATAGTTATTACAGTGCCTTTTAAAGATATTAGTGCTGTTTCATTGGCTGGTTCTGGTGATGTATATTCAGAAGATACTATAAATGCCGATTCATTTAAAAGTGCCTTGGCCGGATCTGGTGATCTAAAACTAAAATTAGATGCGAACCATGTAAAGTCATCAATTGCAGGATCTGGAGATATTTACCTAAAAGGTACTACTAATAGTGTAAAAACAAGTATTTCGGGTTCAGGAGATATACATGCTTATGATTTATCTTCTAAAGAAGCAGAAGTTTCCATTGCAGGATCAGGAGGCATTGAAATTAGTGTTTCAGAAGTTCTAAAAGCACGTATTTCTGGTTCAGGAAATGTGTATTATAAAGGTAGACCTGAAAGGCAAGATGTTAAAGTAAGCGGTTCTGGTAGCGTTAGATCCAGATAATTTCGTTTATATATGTTACTAAAGAGCAGTTAGAGACTGCTCTTTTTTTATGCCGTAATTAAAATAATCATACTTTTTTGTAACATTTTTACTCAATTTACGTCTTGTAAATAACAATTAGTACTTCAAAATTAACAGTTCAGTTAATAGTTTTTGAAATTCCTTTGAAATTTTTGAAATCTTTGTAATGTCATTAAAGACAATGTATTACAAGTTCTTTTACCATTAAAAAAATAATTTTTTTTAAAACGAGTGTAACAAAAAATTAAATCTCTCGTCTTATAGTAAAGTACCTTGTAAAACATAGTACTAAAATTTTTAACAACACAACCAAAAAACCTTAAAAAATGAAAAAATTAATCGTAACAAGCATTTTAGCTTTAAGTTTTATAACGGCAAATGCATCGCAATTTTTAGAAAGTAGTATACTAAATGATACCATTACTAATAAGGAGACAAATACTACAGTAGTAGAAACATATCCTGTATTAGTAGCAGAAGATGAAACAGACGAGCCTTTTGAGTTCAATACAAAAGATTATTTACCTGTAGGATTTAATGCTGAATTAAAATTTAATGAAATTACAGAAATCAACATTGAAGAAGAGGATGAGCCCTTTGAATTTAATACAAAAGATTATTTACCTGTTGGTTTTAATCTAAATAAGGAAATCTTAAACAGTATCGTAGAGATCAATATAGATGAGCAAGATGAGCCTTTTGAGTTCGATACTAAGAAATATTTACCTAAAGGATTTAACCCAACTAAAGAACAAAAAGTAAGCAACGAACTATAACCTTTTAAAAAGCCTTGGTTACAGCTGGGGCTTTTTATTCACAACACTTTAACTAAAACCAAAATTATCTGTTAAATTATTCTTAACAATACACAATCAAGGTAACAAACGAAAATTAATATCGTCTTATAGACAAAGAACAATTAAAAAAACTAAAATTATCAATTTAAAACATACAACCATGAAAAAATTAATCTTAAGCCTTAGTTTATTGATCGCTTTCAGTACTTCGGCACTTGCTGTAGAATATGAACCTAATGTTACATGTGACTCTACATTATTAAAGGATACAAATGCCGTGCCAAACTTTGAAATAGTAAGTTTAGAAGATGTTGACGCACCATTTGATTTTAACACGAAAGACTACCTACCAAGCAATTTTAACGCTTATACGGGCATGTTCGAAGAAATCAATATTACTGAGGCTGATGTACATTTTGACTTTAATACGGAAGACTATTTACCTACCAATTTTGATGCCTATGTGGGGTTATATATAGATTATGGATCAGTTGAAGAAAGTGATGAAGCTTTTGAATTTGATACTAAAAATTATTTACCAGTAGGGTTTAACGCCGAATTAAAATTAAACGAGATCGTTGAGATCAATATTGAAGAAGAAGATGAGCCGTTTGATTTTGATACTTCTGAATATTTATCAAAGAGCTTTGATGCTTTTGCAGGATTGCACACTACAGAAAACGGATTACTTAACTGTATGAGTTTTCCATCACTATAAATATTTTTGAGTTTATTTGAATTAGCATAGCCCGTGATTATTCACGGGCTATTTGTTTATACTATTTTGTCTATAGCTAGTCAAAATTTCGATACGTTTTCGTATGCTCAAATATATGTTCTAAAATGCGCTGTTCTTTTTCATCAAACGCTATATTTCTACGTTTCATAACAGCGGCAGCTACTTCTTTAACTTTATTCATTTTAAAGGTCATAAATCCTGCGGAACCACCCCAAGCAAAAGATGGAATAAAGTTTCTAGGAAAACCACTACCATAAATATTTGCACTTACACCTACAACTGTGCCTGTATTGAACATAGTATTAATGCCACATTTAGAATGATCTCCCATCATTAAACCACAGAACTGAAGACCAGTTTTTGCAAACCTTTCTGTTTCGTAACTCCAAATTCTAACTTCTGCATAATTATTTTTAAGATTAGACGTATTCGAATCTGCTCCAATATTGCACCACTCACCAATAACAGAATTCCCCAAATAGCCATCATGTCCTTTATTAGAATAACCAAAAATTACCGTGTTGTTAATTTCACCTCCCACTTTAGAGTGCGGGCCCACTGTAGTGCCAGTGTAAATTCTCGCGCCCATTTTTACAGTAGAGTTATTACATAAGGCAAACGGACCTCGAATGGCAGCACCTTCCATTACAGTAGCGTCTTTTCCTAAATAAATAGGCCCTTTGGAGGCATTTAATGTAGCAAACGAAATATCGACACCTTCTTCTAAAAAAATGTGATTTTTCCCAATACAATTAACAGTATCTGGAATTGGTTCAGATTTTCTTCCTTCTGTTAGCAAATCAAAATCTGCTTTAATTGCGTCGTGGTTATTTGAAAAAATATCCCAAGTCTTTGTTATCTGTATTAGATTGTGTTCAAACTCAATCTTTGTGTATGAATCAAAATCTATTTCTTCTTGAGCATCTGTAGAGAAAAAAGCAACGATTTCATCGTCTTTAATAATAACTTCATTTTCTTGCAAGCGCTTTACTTTATCAACTAATGCTACTGTTGGCAGGTAAGAAGCATTGATTAAAATATTTTCTTCTAATTCTACCATGGGGTATTTTTCCTCTAAATACGCCTCCGTAAGAGAAGTGGTCGTAAAACTTAAATACTTTTCCCATTTTTCGCGAATGGTTAATATACCAACACGTATATCGGCTATCGGGCGTGTATAGGTAAATGGTAATAAGGCGTCACGATTAGGGCCATCGAATAAAATATAATTCATTTGTAATTTTCTCTTTTTAGCAAATATAAGAGAACTTAATAATAACTAAATCAAATGACGGAACTTTAGTATATTTGGTTAACCAACTTATATACTATGCAAATAAAGCAAACTCCAAATACTTTTGATATAATCGTACGGATTAAGGTTTAACCTTACCTTAATGAGATATTTAACTGCAAAACGGACATTAAAGACTTTGGTTATATAGGTAATATCCCAAATGTACGAACAGAAGTATTAAAAGAAGATAAACTTTCGAATGAACCCAAGTGGTTTGAAAAAAGTGTTAAACGAGACACAGGAGTAAATATCGCTATGTAGGATGAAGAGGGTAATCTAATAAGTTAATATAAATGAAGAATCTATCTCTAAGCATCATTTTTTTAGGATGCCTTATCAGTTTTTCGCAAACTCATAATAACTATAATATTTATTTCGAAAATGCAGTTCATCATGAGGCGGTGGTAGAAGCAACGTTCAATAATTTAGAGAATGAAATTCTCGAATTACGCATGAGTAGAACATCTCCTGGACGTTATGCATTACACGAATTTGCTAAAAACGTATATGCTGTAAAAGCTGAAGATGGTAGGGGAAATAAATTAATAGTCACTAGACCAAGTCCGTATCAATGGAATGTTTCAGGGCACAATGGTACTGTGAAAATTACCTATACACTATATGCTAATAGAGGAGGAGGAACCTATTCTCAAATAGATGAAACCCATGCTCATCTCAATATACCTGCAACATTTATGTATGCTAGAAACTATGAACATCGCCCCATAAACATAACGTTTGATGTTCGTAATGATTTAGGTTGGAAAGTCGCAACTCAATTGAAACCAATGGGTAATAATACTTTTTATGCGCCTAATTTGCATTATTTTATGGATAGCCCTACCGAAATAAGCAATCATTCCATAAGAAAATTTAAAGTAAACGATCAGGGAAAGGAGAAAACAATCAAATTTGTTTTGCATCATAATGGTAGTGATGCCGAATTTGACAAGTACTTTGAAGGTGTAAAAAAAGTTGTCAAACAACAAATGGAAGTTTATGGGGAGCTACCAGATTTTGATTATAACGAATATACTTTTTTGGCATGTTACATACCTAATGCCTCAGGTGATGGAATGGAACATAGAAATTCCACCATTTTAACATCAACTCGAAGTTTGGCCGATGGAGGTATGAAGCGCAACATGGGGACTGTTTCTCATGAGTTTTTTCATGCCTGGAATGTAGAACGCATTAGACCAAGAAGTTTAGAGCCATTTGATTATGAAGAAGCAAATATGTCTGGTGAGTTATGGTTTGCAGAAGGTTTTACAAGTTATTATACAAACTTGATTTTATGTCGTGCGGGATTACTCTCACAAGAAGATTATATAAAGCGTTTAGCTGGTGGACTAAACTATGTCTGGAATTCACCTGCTCGTACCTATTTCAATCCTATAGAGATGAGTTACCAAGCGCCTTTCGTGGATGCCGCGCGTTCGGTTGATCCGGTGAATAGAGAAAATACCTTTATATCCTACTATACATATGGAAGTGTTTTGGGCCTAGCTTTAGACTTATCTTTGAGAAACCTTAAAGAAAACAAAAACCTTGATGATTTTATGAAACTTGTTTGGAAGACATATGGAAAGTCAGAAATACCTTATACGGTAAGGGATTTGCAGAAATTATTGATGGATTATGCAGGAGCCCAGTACGCAACAGAATTCTTTACCAAGTATATTTTCAATAGTCAAATGCCAGATTATAAAACCTTGTTTGGTACTGTTGGGGTCTCTTTTGAGCAATCAAAACAGCAAGAAGTAAGCATAGGAGTTCGTTTAAATAACGATTTTATATTAATATCGAATCCAAACGAAGGTAGTGCCTCACATAATGCAAAACTTAGTATTGGCGACCAGATCGTTTCTATAAATGATAACATGGTTAATTCGTCATTAAAGCCAAAGGAGTACTTATCTCAATTTAAACCTAATCAGACAGTTAAAGTTACATTTAAGCGTTACAATCAACAAAAAGAAACAGAACTTACTTTCGATTCTAATAATTTATATGTTACGGAAATATTCGAAAAACCAACAAAAAAAGCGTTGAATAAACGAAATCAATGGTTAGGTGCTAAGTGATTTACTTACTCAAATACATTTTACGTCTCGAATATAACTCGTAAAATTGATCATCTTTTAAATCCTCAATAAATAAAATACTTTCTCCGGTAGATTTCATCTCTGGTCCTAAACGTTTATCCACATTAGGGAATTTATTAAATGAGAATACAGGCTGCTTGATCGCATATCCATCTAACCGCGGATTGAATTTAAAATCTTTTACCTTATTGACACCAAGCATTACTTTGGTAGCATAATTCACATAGGGCTCACCGTACGCTTTAGCAATGAATGGTACTGTACGAGAAGCTCTTGGGTTTGCCTCAATGATATAGACTATATCATCCTTAATAGCAAATTGTATATTAATTAATCCAACCGTTTTTAATGCTTTTGCAATTTTAAGGGTATGATCCTTTATTTGCTGCATTACGAACTCTCCTAAATTAAATGGAGGTAGCGTAGCATTTGAATCACCAGAATGCACTCCACAAGGCTCAATATGTTCCATAATACCAATAATCTGAACATTTTCGCCATCACAGATCGAATCTGCTTCGGCTTCTATGGCTCCATCGAGGTAATGATCTAGTAATAATACATTATTAGGTATTTTTCTAAGAAGATCAACCACATGATCTTCTAGCTCTTCTTTATTGATCACAATTTTCATTCCCTGTCCACCAAGTACGTAAGAAGGACGAACTAATATAGGGAAGTCTAATTTATCGGCAACTGCTAAAGCTTCTTCTGCTGTTGTTGCCGTATCAAATTTAGGATATGGAATTTCTAACTCTTTTAATAGGGTAGAGAAACGTCCTCTATCTTCGGCAAGATCTAATGCTTCAAAAGAAGTTCCAATGATTTTAATTCCCCACTTATCAAGCTTTTCTGCAAGTTTTAAAGCTGTTTGACCGCCAAGCTGAACGATAACCCCTTCTGGTTTTTCGTGTTGTATGATATCGTAAATATGCTCCCAGAAAACAGGCTCGAAATAAAGTTTATCGGCAGTGTCAAAATCGGTAGAAACCGTTTCAGGATTACAATTGATCATAATGGTTTCATAGCCGGCCTCTTTAGCCGCTAAGACACCATGCACACAACAATAATCAAACTCTATTCCTTGTCCGATTCTATTTGGTCCAGACCCTAAAACAATTATTTTCTTTTTATCAGAAACTATAGATTCATTTTCGGCATATGCCTTACCATCAACAATTATATTACTTTCAAAAGTAGAGTAGTAGTAAGGTGTTTCTGCTTTAAACTCTGCAGCACAAGTGTCCACTAATTTATAAACTCTATTGATATTTAAATCTTGGCGTTTTTTATATACTTGACTCTCCAGGCAGCCTAACATATGAGCAATCTGACGATCGCCATAACCTTTTTGCTTTGCTTCTAATAATAATTCTTTAGGTAACGATTCTAAAGTATAAGTAGAAATTTCTTTTTCAATGGTATATAGTTCTTCATATTGTTTTAAGAACCACATATCGATCTTGGTTATTTGATGAATTTTACTCAAAGGCATACCAATTTGAATAGCATCATAAATTGCAAAAACACGATCCCAACTGGCATTTCTAAGTTTATCTTTGATTAACTCATAACTAGTATAACTTTTACCATCAGCACCAATGCCATTTCGCTTAATTTCAAGGGATTGAGTGGCCTTATGTAAAGCTTCTTGGAAAGAACGTCCAATACCCATAACTTCGCCCACAGCTTTCATTTGTAGGCCAAGTGTACGATCACTACCTTCAAATTTATCAAAGTTCCAACGAGGTATTTTTACAATTACGTAGTCTAGTGTAGGCTCAAATAACGCAGAAGTAGATTTTGTAATCTGGTTATCGAGTTCATCGAGTGTATAACCGATGGCTAATTTTGTAGCGATTTTCGCAATAGGATATCCGGTTGCTTTACTTGCTAACGCAGATGATCTAGATACACGCGGATTAATTTCGATGGCAATAATTTCTTCTTCTTCATCAGGACTTACGGCAAATTGCACATTACATCCTCCTTCAAAATCACCAATAGAGCGCATCATGTGGATCGCCATGTCACGCATCTTTTGAAAAGTCTTATCAGAAAGCGTCATTGCGGGAGCTACAGTAATAGAGTCACCCGTATGTATGCCCATTGGATCCATATTTTCAATAGTACAAATAATAACTACATTATCATTTCTATCACGTAATAACTCCAACTCAAACTCTTTCCACCCCATCATAGCTTTGTCTATCATAACTTCATGAATAGGAGAAGCTTCAAGCCCTCTTCTTAAGAGGTCATCAAAATCTTCAGCTTTATATACGATGGAAGCACCCGCACCTCCTAAGGTATACGATGATCGAATTACTAAGGGAAAACCAAATTCTTGTGCAATTTCTTTCCCTTTTAAAAAGGAAGTTGCTGTTGCTTGCGGTGCCATTTTCACACCAATTTTGGTCATCAATTCGCGAAACTGTTCTCGGTCTTCGGTAATATTTATAGCTTCAATGTCAACACCAATTAATTGAACATCAAAGTCTTTCCATATACCTTTGTTATCAGCTTCAATACATAGATTTAGTGCTGTTTGACCTCCCATAGTCGGTAGAACGGCATCAATTTGAGGATGTTCTTTTAAAATTTTAACAATAGACTTTGTTGTTAATGGTAATAAGTACACATGATCTGCCATTGAAGGATCAGTCATAATGGTAGCTGGATTCGAATTAATAAGAATGGTTTCAATTCCTTCTTCTCTTAATGAACGCAATGACTGAGAGCCCGAGTAATCAAATTCACATGCTTGCCCAATAATAATGGGTCCAGAACCTATAATTAAAACTGATTTGATGGTGTTGTTTTTCGGCATTGTTATTTGAGTCTTTTTTTAATTGGATGCAAATATTTTAATTTTTGATTTTATACGATAAGTAGTCTTAAAAAACTTATCAAAAAGATATAAAAAAAGGTGTTACTAAAATCAGTAACACCTTGGGATAGTATAAATGAAAATTCATTACTTCTTTGGTCTAGCTTCAGAAGAAACAGTTAATCTCTTTCTACCTTTAGCTCTTCTTCTAGCTAGTACTTTTCTACCATTAACACTAGCCATTCTTTCCATAAAGCCGTGTTTATTTCTTCTCTTTCTTTTTGATGGCTGATACGTTCTTTTCATTTCAGTATATCTTTAATAAAATGTATTTCTATTTTTTTGATGCTTTAATGATAAATAAAGCCTTGCTAAAATCGAGCGCAAATATACAAACCTTTTTGTGTTTGACAAATAGTTTTTTTATAAAAATTTTTAATTTTTTAGCCGGATTTGATTCTAGCCGAATTATTTTATGCTCATCGTAGTTTTTTGATTCTAAACTTGTTAAGAAAATAGCTTCTCATTGTTTAAAACTTCATTTTTATAAGTGCTAAATAATCGTATTTTTACACCTTTAATTATCATGCAATTTTAATGGGTAAAATTATAGCAATTGCTAATCAAAAAGGAGGCGTTGGTAAAACAACTACTACAATAAATTTAGCTGCGGCTTTGGGTGTTCTAGAGCAAAAAGTTCTATTAATAGATGCTGACCCGCAGGCTAATGCAACTTCCGGGTTGGGTATCGATGTAGAAAGTGTTACTGATGGCACGTATCAATTATTAGAGCATACAACTACCGCTAGAGAAGCTATTGTAAAAACCAATTCACCTAATGTAGATATTATTCCAGCACATATTGATCTGGTTGCTATAGAGATAGAATTGGTAGATAAAGATCGCCGTGAGTATATGTTAAAGCAAGCACTTCGTGAAGTGCAGGCAGATTACGATTATATTGTAATAGATTGTGCGCCATCTTTAGGTTTGATAACTTTGAATGCCTTAACAGCTGCCGATGCCGTAATTATACCCATACAATGTGAATATTATGCATTAGAAGGGCTGGGAAAGCTTTTAAATACCATTAAGAGTGTTCAGAAAGTACACAATGCAGAACTTGATATAGAAGGATTACTATTAACAATGTACGATTCTCGTTTGCGATTATCTAATCAAGTGGTTGCAGAGGTTAAAAAGCACTTTCATACCATGGTATTTAAAACGATCATACAACGTAATATTCGCTTAGGAGAAGCCCCGAGTTTTGGTGAGAGTATTATTGCATATGATGCTACAAGTAAGGGTGCGGTTAATTATATTAACTTAGCGCACGAAATTCTAAAAAAGAATGTAAATAATGGCGAAAGCAGTAAAAAAGCAAGCATTAGGTAGAGGATTATCTGCTTTACTAAAAGATTCGGTAGAAGAGATCAACTCTATACAAGATAAAAATGCAGATAAAGTAGTTGGTAATATTGTTGAAATAGACTTAAATGCTATTGAGGTAAACCCTTACCAGCCTCGTACTTATTTCAATGAAGAAGCATTAAGAGAATTAGCAAGTTCTATTAAAGAACTGGGTGTCATTCAGCCTATTACTGTAAGAAAACTACAAGGAGATAAATTTCAACTGGTTTCGGGTGAACGCCGTTTTAGAGCCTCTAAATTAGTTGGACTAGAGAAAATACCAGCATATATACGCTTGGCGAATGATCAAGAAATGCTTGAAATGGCATTAGTTGAAAATATTCAACGTCAAGATCTTGACCCGATCGAGGTGGCACTGTCTTACCAACGATTAATTGATGAAATTAAGTTAACACAAGAACAACTAAGTGCACGTGTAGGAAAAAATAGAACTACAGTTACAAATTATTTGCGACTGCTAAAGCTTGACCCTATCGTACAAACAGGAATGCGAGATGGTTTTTTAACTATGGGACATGGTAGGGCCTTGATAAATGTTGAAAGTCAAGATGACCAACTTGATATTTACGAAAGAATCATTAAAAATAAGTTGTCGGTTCGCCAAACCGAACAGTTAGTGAAAAGTTTAAGAGAAGGCATACAACCATCTCTAGAGCCGGTTTCTGAAACAAAAGAATTGCCAAAATTTGTTCGGAAAGGCATGAAAGATATCAGCGAATATTTTGGGCATAAAGTAGATGTTAAAGTTTCTGGTAATAAAGGAAAGATCATTATACCATTTCACTCTGAAGAAGACTTCAATCGTATAAAAAAATTACTGCAGTAGTGCTACAAAAGTCTATTTATAGTTTCTTTATTCTTTTTTGTTTTGTTAGTTCTTTTGGGCAAACAGAGAACGATGAATTGATTATTGAAAAAGACTCTGTACCTCAAAAAGGAATTATTCTTAATCAAGGTATAGATCCATTATCACCGTCAAGAGCGGCTTTTTATTCAGCCGTATTACCAGGTTTAGGGCAGCTTTACAATAAAAAATGGTGGAAGGCACCCATTGTTTGGGCGGCTTTAGGAACAGGTATCTATTTTTATGTTGATAATGACAATCAGTTCAATCGCTATAGAACCGCTTATAAGCTAGATCTTATTGGAAGACCTCATGAGTTTGATGGAGTTGATGGAAGAGCAAATTTAAGTCAAGATGCATTAATTCGAGCACAAGACGTTTTTAAAAAGAATCGTGATCTATCCTTATTTATTACTTTAGGTCTATATGCTCTAAATATTTTAGAGGCCAATGTAGACGCGCACTTACCAGATAAAGCACTAGACACTAATTTAACCTTGCGCCCGGCCGTATTTATAGCTCCCGTTAGCAATCAGGCCCTGGCAGGAATTACTTTTAAATATGATTTTTAGATGAAAATAGCTCTTTTTGGATATGGGAAAATGGGTAAAACCATTGAACGATTGGCTACCGAAAGAAAGCATACTATCGTTGCTAAAATGGATAAAAACCTAATCGAGGGAGATTTAAACGAGGCCGACGTGGCTATTGATTTTAGTATACCTAGTTCGGCATTTGAAAATATCACTACTTGTTTTAGTGCCAATATTCCTGTTATTTCTGGCACCACTGGATGGTTAGAGCGTTATGATGAAGCGGTTTCACTTTGTCAAGAAAAAGAGGGAACCTTTATTTATGCTTCAAATTACAGTCTTGGTGTAAATTTATTTTTCGAACTAAATAAGCAATTAGCTAAAATGATGGCTAAATTTAAAGAATATAATGTGCACATGGAAGAAATTCATCATACACAGAAACTTGATGCACCAAGTGGTACTGCCATAACCCTTGCAGAAGGAGTGATAGCAAATTCTTCTAAAAATGCATGGGCATTAGATGTAACAAAAAAGAATGATGAGATACCTATTGTTGCTAAAAGGATTGAGAATGTTCCTGGAACACATAGTATTTATTATGATTCTTCAGTTGATGAAATCGAAATTAAGCATACAGCAAAAAATAGAGATGGTTTTGCTTTAGGAGCTGTAATTGCAGCAGAATGGTTGCAAAACAAAAAAGGAGTGTTTACAATGAAAGACGTACTTGGTATTTGAGTAAATAAAACATACATTTTCATACAAAGAATAAATTAAGATGACATTGCAAGGTTGGTTTATATTTTTATTAATAGTTCAGCTAATTCATTTTCTGGGAACCTGGAAATTATATGTAAAAGCTGGGAGGAAAGCTTGGGAGGCCTTAATTCCTATTTACAGTATTATAGTTTTAATGACAATCATTAATCGTCCAAAATGGTGGATAATTTTACTGTTTCTACCTATTATTAACTTATTAATGTTTCCGGTTGTATGGGTTGAAACGATTCGAAGTTTTGGAAGAACTTCACGTCAAGAAACTTTTTTAGTCATCCTAACACTTGGACTATATATTTTCTATGTAAATTATTTTCTCGATGTAGAATATATTAAAGATCGTAGCCTGAAACCAAGATCAAATGCCGGAGAGTGGGTAAGTTCTATTGTATTTGCAATAATTGCGGCTACGCTAGTACATACCTATTTTATGCAACCTTATTTAATTCCATCTTCATCTTTAGAGAAATCGTTATTGGTAGGTGACTTCTTAATTGTAAGTAAATTTCACTATGGAGCAAGAGTGCCGATGACTACAGTAGCGGCTCCGATGGTGCATGATACGATTCCTTTCGTTAAGAAAAAATCATATTTATTTAGTGATGACTATGAGAATCGTGAGTATTCTATAATCAATAAATTGCAATTACCTTATATGCGTCTGCCAGCGGTGCAAAAGATTAAGCGGAATGATATTGTGGTATTTAATCAACCGGCAGATACTTTATTAAAAATGGATGATTTTAATCCAGATAGAAATTATTATAAACCGGTAGATAAAAAAACCAATCTGGTAAAGCGCTGTGTGGCAATTGCAGGAGATTCAATGGAGATCAAAGGAGGATATGTATATATTAATGGAAAGCGTACAGTTTTACCCGATAGGGCACATCCTCAATATAATTTCTTTGTAAATACTGAAGGGCAGGCTATTGGTCAATCAAGTCTTATTAGTAGATATGGAGCTAAAGAAGGTGCCAGAGATAGATCAGGGAAGTTTGCCTTAATTGAATTAAATGGGTCAATAGGCTATTATTTAACATTGACAGATGATGAAGCGGCTCGAATTGCGAAAAACCCTTCTGTTAAAGGTGTTACAAAGCAATTACAGATAAAGGGGCAAGGTGAAGATGTATTTCCACATGTTCCGAGCTTAGGTTGGAATACCGATAATTTTGGGCCAATTTATATTCCTAAAAAAGGAGTAACCGTTAAACTTGATAAAAATTCTTTACCGTTTTATAAACGCATTATTTCTGAGTATGAAAAGAATAATTTAATCGTAAATGGTGATGAGATCATGATTAATGGAAAAGTGACTAACGAATATACCTTTAAGCAAGATTATTATTGGATGATGGGTGATAATCGTCAAAATTCACTAGATGCGCGTAAATGGGGGTATGTACCTTTCGATCATGTGGTTGGTAAACCGGTATTTATATGGTTTAGTTGGGATTCGAATGAAACAAATATTGTTAGAAAGCTGAAGTCTATTCGTTGGGATCGAGTTTTCACTACCGTTGGAGGTGAAGGTAAAAGAGTTTCTTACTTGCCATATTTTTTAGCGGTACTAGCGCTATGGTTTGGTTACGATTTCTATAAAAAAAGAAAAAGAGCTTAACCTTTAGATAGATCTAATTACCTTCTGGTTTTGGATTAAAATAAATATAAACTGAGATTCAGATTGCTTTTATATCCTACTTATTTTTCTCCTATTGCCCAGTACGTGGCTATAGTTAATGCTGATACTATTTTATTTGAGGTAGAAGATAATTACCAAAAACAAACCTATAGAACTCGATGTTATATCTATGGTGCAAATGGTAAGCAACTACTAAATATTCCGGTACAACACCAGAATGTAAGCAGAAAAACTAAAGACATAAGAATTGATTATAGCGAAAGTTGGGACAAACAGCATTTAAAAGCCATGAAAATGGCTTATCAATCATCGCCCTATTATGAATTTTATGAAGATGAAATTATTGACCTTTTGTCTAGAAAGGAAAAATATTTGTTAGACCTGAACCTTAAATCTCATAAGCTGATTTGCGATTTATTGCAATTAGATACGCACTATGAAAAAACTGCTAAGTTTGAAAAAGCTGCGACGAATGATTTTAGGTTTTTAGCAGAGGCAAAAACAAAGAAAACGTATACATTTGAGCCTTATACACAGGTATTTTCAGATAAATACGGCTTTATTAACAACTTGAGTATTTTAGATATCTTGTTTATGGAAGGTTCTAATGCCTTGAATTACCTAGAAAATCAGTTTTTGCCTAAATAATGGAGTTGATTCGCCTTATAGTTCACTATGGGATGCATTTCTTTTTACCGGGCCTTTTGGCCTATGTATTTTTTAGAAAGCAATGGAGAACAGCTTGGCTGATAATGATTGCAACAATGCTTATTGACCTTGATCATTTATTAACTTCACCTATATTCGACCCCAATCGCTGTAGTATTAACTTTCACCCTTTACATACCTATTATGCCTTAATAATATACACTATTCTCTTTGTAATAAAAAGAACTAGAATTATTGGCTTAGGCTTGCTTTTACATTTTATTACAGATGCAATTGACTGCCTATGGCTTTAATTTCTTGAATTGATAAATTGAAATAATTTATTCACTGCTTTGCGTGTATTCTTCTCAAAAAGATGTTTTCCACCAATTGTTACCATTAGTTTCTTTAAAAAAGACTTACTCTTAAAATAAATTTCAACTTGTAATTTGCAGGACGTATTTGTCAATGGAGTCATTACAAAGAATTGAAATAACTCATCTGCTATTGGCGGATTTAATAGGTGTTCTCCATAAATTAATTGGCCAGGTTCAGCTTTTTTTGTGATCGTAATAAAGTTTAAATGCTTTCCGTTAATTACACAAGCATGCTCTGTGCCTAATCGGGTTACTTCATTTTCATTAAACTCTAATCGATCAACGCCTTCTGACCAAAGATGCCTATAACTGTAATTAGTGATGTATTCTAGTAAATTTGAGGCGGGGGTATTAAATTGTTTTTCAATGATTATAGAAGGAGATTTTGTAAAAGTTACTTTTTTTGCTTGTGCAAATGGTTTCAATTTTAATCGTTCTTTTTGAATCAAGGAATATTCATAAAAGAGCTCTTTTTGATCATAGGTGTCAGATCCATTTTGAAAGGTGAAAAGCTTGCTTTGGTAGTTTTTAGGCAATGCAATTTCTTTAATTAATTCAATACTAAATAAAACATAGGTGTCACTTTTTACTGAATTTTTCAATAACCTATGCGCCTCAATAACAGCAGCGCCAAAAGGCTTTCGTTTGTTCTGAACCACTAAAAACTCAATATCGCCGCTATGCGCAACGATTTTGAGTTGTAGATCTTTAGCCGTAGAACATGCCTTACATGGGCAAATTCGATTTTTCTCTAATAGTTTTAAATGCCCGTAAAAAGCAGTAAACATTGTTTCTACCTGAGCAAGTAGTTTTTCTAATGATGGAATTTCCTCTTTAAAAAAGAATAATGCATCTCCTTCAATTTCTGCTAATTGTAAATCTTGTGTATTAGCGCCTACCATTATTTCGAGTAATTCAGCAATTACATGCTGACTATGCGATACTTCTGTAGTTTGCACAAATTCAGTAAAACCCGAAATATCAGGTAAGAATAACAACGATTTGGTCATTTTATTTCTTTTCTGGAATAGGAGGAGGGCCGTCTGGAACAATAGCCTTGTACACGGCATCACCCTTACGTTCTTTATACTCCACCTTTACCTTTTCAACTAATTTAGGATTTTCGAATAGATCGGCCATTGTCATAGCCATTGCCTTTGATGCATAGATCATTCCTTTATGTCCTATTGACATACCTCCGCAGGCAACAACCGCCCACGAATGCCATGGTGTATCTTTAGGAGCAGTGGTAACGGACAAATTAATATTCGGAACATTCCAACTAACATCGCCTACATCTGTTGAACCTCCGCCTGGATGTTCTTTTGTGGCTTCCAATGGTTTAATGGCACTATCCATACCAATTTGTTCTTTTCCGGTTACTTCTTGAATCTTTTTACCAAATGCTATTTCTTCATCAGTATAAGTAATTGGCCCTAGAAGTTCTATATTATCTTGCATAATTGCGCCTCCAGCGCGATTAACCAATACTTCATAAATACCTGATATTAATGAGATTTTATAATCAACATTAGCCATAATTGCAGCGCCTTCTGCCATTTTCATTACACGCTCATAAACGGGCATCATTCCTTCACGTTTTGTATCGCGCACACGTACCCATAATTTTGAATAATCAGGAACCACATTTACAACTTGCCCACCATCTTGTATATGATAATGTATGCGAACTGTAGGTTTTACATGTTCTCTATAATAATTAATACCTGTGGTATAAAGCTCTAGGGCATCAGAAGCACTTCTTCCATTCCAAGGGTCAGCAGATGCATGTGCCGCTTGCCCAAAAAATTCTACCTTAAAGTCTACAAGTGCCAAAGAACTTTGTACATCTGCTTCAATGTTAGCACTAGGGTGCCAGCTAATGTTTACATCTACATCATTCCACAATCCATCACGTACCATCCATATTTTACCGAAAAACTTTTCTTCAGAAGGAGTGCCGAAGAATTTTATAGTTCCTTTAAGTTTTCCTTGTTCTATACGTTCTTTTATTGCAATTGCAGCACCTAAGCTCCCCGCACCGAATAGATTATGACCACATCCATGACCACCGGCACCTTCTGCTAGCGCTTGTTTTGTTGGTTCTGCCTTTTGCGAAATACCGGGTAAGGCATCGAATTCACCTAATACGCTAATAACAGGCTTGCCAGAGCCATATGTAGCAACAAAAGCAGTTGGCATACCCGCGACGCCTCTTTCTACCTTAAATCCATTCTTTTCGGCATAATCGGCTAAGATTTCTGAAGATTTATACTCTTCAAAGGCTAATTCGGCATTTGCCCAAATCTCATCGGAGATTTTAATTAAATTTTCCTTGTGCTTTTCTACAGACGCTTGAATAGCGGCTTTATTTTTTGAAAGCTTTTTTTTCTTTTGAGAGAATGTAAAAGAGCAGCTTAGTATACAAACTGCAAGTAAAAAATGTTTGATGTTCATTGTATTTGAATTTTGTTTCTTAGTTAAATCTAAAGTAATGCCTACAATTTGGGTAGCTAACTTGATCATTCTCATTTTCTAAATAAGATATAATAGTTTCTGCTGCCGTGAGAGGTTGAATAGTTCCATTGGTAGGAAAATAGTTTTCGTGAACAGCAGGAATATAATCGTTCGTACCCAGTGTTAAAATAGTAGCATCTGGAATACTATTGTTATTTAAATCTTTTATTTCAATTGCATTTCCAACTTGTTCAATTTGAATCCCTGAATAATAAAAACCTGATCCCGATCCTCTTAAAAAGTCTTTGATTTCAGCTACGGTCATATTATAAACCACAGTTCCGTTATTAAAAGGAGATATCTCAAAAATTTCTCTTTTCGTAATATCGCCTTCATTTAAGCTCGAACGAATACCTCCTGTATTTTGAATAGTAACATCTACATTCATAATGCCTCTTAATGCATCTGTATAAAAACAACCTACTGTAGATCTTGGGTGGAATAATTGCGAGTATCCAATTATTTCTGCTAAGGACGGCAAATCATTATACGCGTCTATAGTTGTTTTTAAATCCAAGTCATGTTCTGAATAAGCATTTAGGTTAATAGCTTCGTAATTAACAGATTCAATTGCCTTGTCTTTTACGATAAGTTCTATTTTGCCAAGGTTATTCAGGTAAGAGCCCGATTGAAATATAGGCGTATTATTGATTGTATTGTCGATGTTTTGGTGTGAATGCCCTCCAATGATCATATCGAAATATGGAAATTGGGTAGCAATCTGTAAATCACCAAGCCTTTCTCTAAATCCATCATATCCAATATGAGTAAGAGCAATATATAAATCTGAGCCCTCTCTTGATTTAACATCAGAATATTGTGCTATCACGTTTTCTGGTCTTTCAAAAACCAGATTTTTTACCCTCCATGGATGTGTTGAAGGTATGGTGATATTGTCACTTCCATTGGTTTCAACCAGGCCTAAAAAGGTAATCTTCATACCATCAATTTCAATGGTTTTGTAGTCAAATGGATCAGGAATACTAGAGTTTTCTGTATTCACATTTGCACAAACCCAATCAAAATTAGCCTGATTAATTCTATCGGTTAAAATGGATTCGCCATAGTCAAATTCATGATTGCCAATAACAGAAATATCAAAACCCACATGGTTCATGATGTCAATCATTGGGTATCCTTTATCTGGATGATTGTCTACAACCGGATTTCCTGAAAAGATATCACCACTACATGCTAAAATGACATTGGTTTTTTCTCTTTCTTGGTCAACGATATGTTTGATTTTTGAGAAATTATCTAATTGCCCGTGTTGATCGTTCACAAAAAATATGGTTAATTTTTTTGCTTCATCCCCGGTCTGTACAGCAACTTCTTGACTATCTTTTGAGCAGCCAAAAATAAAAAAGACAGCTAAAAATAATAAGTGTCTGATCTTCATTAGATTTGAATATAGCGAAACTAAAAGTACAAATTTATTTATGAAGTATGGTTACCTATACCTAACACTTTTAAAATGGCTAAAAAAATGAAATTAATCAGAAAAAAGACTACTTTTTACTACCCGAAATCCATAGGATTGCACCCGTAATTGATAATCCTGATCCCGCACCTAGCATTACAATACCAAAACCGCCACCAGCATCGCCAGAGCAGTCTCCATTATTACATTGGTAATATAGCTCGTCGGCATTCGCAACCAATATGCCTCCTATAATAGCCAGTGGAACCCCTATGAATGTTAGAATTCTACCCGTTTTTTCCATTGGATGTCTGTCTTTTTTTAGGTTCAATACTGCATTAATGTCGTCGTAGGGCTCATTAGAATTTATAGCATTGAAGCTTAGGAAATTTTGAGGAGTATATTGTTCGTTGTAAATATTTTTGGTAAGGTTGTTTTTGATATGATTTTCTGAATAATGTTTGTCTATAAAGCTCTGGGTTGTTTCTAAAAGATTTGAATTTTCCTTTAGATGATTTAATAAGTTGGAGCTAACATTGGTATAATTTAAGTTCGTTCTTTCGCTCTGTGCATTTATGATCAATGATATGAATAGAAGTATGAAAATGGCTAATTTTTGATGTGACATTCTTTTATTGATTTTGATTAATAATTGATATATCTAAATTAAATAATACTATTGAAAAATTTGTGTTTAGGACTGCAGTAAAGCTTTTTTTAGAATTGTTGCAGGGTGTTTAGCTATTCGTTTTGTGCCATCAAAGATTTGATGCCTACAACTAGTTCCGGCTGCAATAAGTTCTATGTCATTTGAAAGCTTACGTACTTTAGGAAATAAAGTATCTTCACCAGCTTGCATACTTACTTCGTAATGCTCTTCTTCATAACCAAAAGACCCAGCCATACCACAACATCCTGTATTTAGAATAGTTGGAGTGTAATTTTCGGGAATATTAAGCATCGTAAAGGTGGCCTGCATATTCGATAATGCCTTTTGATGACAATGACCATGGATCTTCATTGTTGATGGTTCTTTGGTAAATGCATCTTTAGTAATAACTCCTTTTGAAAATTCATTGGTAATAAATTCTTCTAAAGTAAAAGTATGCTCGGCAATTTGCTTGGCAGCTGCTTGATTATTTGCTAGACGTAAATACTCATCTCGAAAACTCAAAATAGCTGATGGCTCAATACCAATAAGTGGAGTATTTTCTGTTATTAAGTCTTTAAAGATTTCAATGTTTGTGTTCGCTATTTTTTTAGCTTCTTTCAAAAAGCCTTTTGAAATATGGGAACGTCCACTTTCTTCATGATCAATAATTAATACTTTATAGCCTAGTTTTTCGAGAAGTTCAATAACGTCTATTCCGATTTCAACATCGTAATAATTAGTAAATTCATCACAAAATAAATAGACTTCTTTATTATTTTTTGACTTGCCTTGATTTCTAAACCAATTTCGAAGGGTTTTAGAAGCCAATTTTGGAATGCTTCGTTTTTTTGCAACGCCCATCGTGCGTTTACTCAAAGAGGTATTTAGTACAAAATTAGTAAGCTTTGGTAGAATGCTCCCTAGTTTATTGTATTTGGCATTATTGGCAAATAGTTTATTTCTCAGCGAATAACCGTTAGTTTCTTGATATTGATATAAAAACTCAGCTTTTAATGCTGCTACATCCACATTACTAGGGCATTCACTTGCACAGGCCTTGCAGCTCAAACAAAGATCGAAGACTTGTTTTAATTCTTCATGATCAAATTTATTCGCTTTGTTCGAATTGGTTAAAAATTCTCGTAGTGTATTAGCTCTGGCTCTGGTAGTATCTTTTTCGTTTTGAGTAGCTCTATAACTCGGGCACATGGTACCACCGGCCTCTGTTGATTTTCTACAGTCGCCTGAGCCATTGCATTTTTCGGCAAGTCGTAAGATCCCCTTGCTATCAGAAAAATCTTGAATTGTTTTTATATCTGGCTCATTACGATTTATTTCATAGCGCAGATTTTTATCCATTGCAAAAGCATCGATGATTTTTCCTTTATTAAAAATATTATTCGGATCGAATGCTTTTTTGATTTCTCTTAATAATTGGTAATTATCTTCACCAATCATTAATGGAATAAACTCTGCACGAACAATACCATCGCCATGTTCTCCACTAAATGAACCCTTATATTTCTTTACTAATTTTGCCGTTTCTGTTGTGATTTTTCTAAACAAGACCACATCTTCTGATTTTTTCAAATTCAGAATAGGGCGGAGGTGTAGCTCACCAGCGCCCGCATGTGCATAGTATACCGCTTGTTGCTGGTATTTACTCATGAGTTGAGAAAATTCGTCTATATATTCGGGGAGATCGTTTAAGTCTACAGCAGTATCTTCAATACAGGCAACGGCTTTTCTATCACCTACCATGTTTCCCAAAAGCCCAAGTCCTGCTTTTCGTAAGTTTAATACTTTCTTAATATCGTCACCATAAATTTTTGGATGGTGATAACCATATTTATTTTGTTCTAGATCAGAAATTAGAGCCTCTGAAGATCTTTCCGCTTCTTCTACAGTGTTGCCTTTTACTTCCAATAATAAAACAGCCTCTGGATCTCCTTGTAAGAAGAAACGATTTTTGGCTTGCTCACGGTTGTTTTTTGTACAATCTAAAATCACCTTATCCATTAATTCGCAGGTGTATAAATTGTGATTCATGGCTATAACAGTAGCTTTTAAGCTCTCTTTGATGCTTTTAAAGTGTGAAGCTACCATGATACTAACCTTAGGAGGGAGGTCATCTAATTGTAGGGTTATTGCTGTAGAAAAAGCCAATGTGCCTTCGCTGCCACTTAAAAATTTGGCTACATTGATAGTTGGTTCTGTACCGCCGAATAAATCTGATTTTAAAAACTCATCAACGGCATAACCGGTATTTCTTCTATGGATAGATGCTTTAGGAAATTCATTTATAATCTTTTGCTGGGTCGATTCTTCTAAAAGCCTCTCATATATTGTACGATAAATCGTTCCTTCCAACGAATCCTCTTGCCCTTTCTTTTTGAATTCATTAGATGTGATTTCAGAAAAAACAACTTCACTACCATCGCTTAAAATAGTGTCTAGTTTAACTACTTTATCACGCGTAACACCATATTGGATTGAAGTGCTTCCAGAAGAATTATTACCCACCATTCCACCAATCATACATCGATTAGAAGTAGAGGTATTAGGCCCAAAAAAGAGGTCGTGGGGAAGTAAAAAGTGATTTAGTTCGTCACGAACAATACCAGGTTGAACGGTTATCGTTTTATGTGTCTTGTCAAATGCTAAAATAGATGTGAAGTACTTTGATACATCTACTACAATACCATCACCAACGCATTGCCCTGCTAAAGACGTTCCTGCTGTTCTTGGTATTAGTGTTGTTTCATGTGTCTTGGCAAAATCTATAAGCTTCTTGAGGTCTTCTATATCTTTTGGGTATACAACTGCTTGTGGAATTTTTCTATAAACAGAAGCATCGGTTGCGTATATGCTTTTATGTAGAGCATCAAAGTGAAGCTCGCCTTTTAGTGCTTTATTAAGATTTGATAAAATAATATTATCAATCATAAATTATGAATCTTTTGGTAAATTGATTGGAACATGTTTTTTAAAACCCGTGTCAAAGCAAATAAATGAATCGGTACCGGCAACACCATCGATCAAATGTACTTGTTCATATAAAATTTGCCTTAAATGTTCATTGTCTTTGGCAAAGATGAGAATAAAAATAGCATAATTGCCCGAAACATAATTGCATTCAACTATTTCATCAATTTTTTCTAACGATTGCATCACACTTTTTGCCAAACGAGCTTCTCTTAGACGAATTCCGGTATATGATTTGGTTTTATAGCCTAATTTGCGCTCATCTAGTACAAACTCAGCTTTTCTTATAACACCGTCTTGAAATAATTTTTTAATGCGCTGATGTACTAAAGAGTTAGAAATTTTTAAGTCTTCAGCAATTTGAGAGTAGGCTTTACGAGCATCCTTTCTTAAGTGCAGTAAGATTTGCTGATCTGTATAATCAAATTGATTTTCCATAGCGCTATTCTAAAAGTGTTGTTGTTAAATTTGTGGTCAAAGGAACTTCAAATAGTTAAATTAACATAAAAAGAATATTATTAATGTAAAATTACTTATTATATAGTTTATATGAAAGCATTTCGATTTATTTTTGTCAAGAAATGATACTAAAAGAAATGACAACAACTAGAATTTTCGAAAAGCTGTGGGATGAATATATAGAAAGAACTCCTTCGGCTGAAAAGATCAAAGCACTATTTTCTAATAAGGGCAATAAGGTATATAATGACCATGTAGCGTTTAGAACATTTGACGATGAACGCGTAAATATTGACAAATTGGCTTCAACTTTTATTGAAGCTGGTTACGAAGAATGTGGCGAATATGAATTTCCTAAGAAGAAATTATATGCGAAGCATTTTGAGCATAAAACAGATAAAAATGCCCCTCGTGTATTTATAAGTCAACTGAAAATCAAAGAATTTTCTCAAGATTTACAGGAAGAAGTAAAAAAAATGCTAGATAGTATTCCTACTAATGAATTAGAAAACGGTAATTTGATTTTTAAAGGGCGCTTATGGAATCAGCCATCTTATAAAGTTTATGAAAAATTACAAAAAGAAACAGAATATGCTGCTTGGTTATATGTAAACGGGTTCTGTTCGAATCATTTTACTGTAGCTGTAAATATGCTCAATACTTTTAGTTCCTTGCAAGAAGTAAACTCATTTTTAAAGGAAAATGGGTATAAAATGAATACTTCAGGTGGAGAAATAAAAGGTACACCAGAGCAGTTGTTAGAGCAATCGAGTGTGCTAGCAGATAAAATTTCGGTAACATTTGTTGAAACTATCAAAGAAATTACTTCATGTTATTACGAATTCGCATTTCGATATCCACAAATTAATGGTGAATTATACTCAGGATTTATAGCGGGTTCAGCAGATAAAATTTTTGAGAGTACAGATATGGTTTTACAAGAAGTTTAGAAGATATTTTTTAAAATCTAAAAAGAATCGTTGAGAAGCTCGAGCATTAATGCATCGGGCTTTTATTTTTTAGCTTATTTGTTCACCATTATTAACTTTAGCAGTTGTTTGCAGAAGTACAATCTCACCTTTCTCGTTAGCTACACCAAGCACCAAGCATTCACTTTTAAAATTGGCAATTTGCTTAGCTTCAAAATTTATCACGGCGCTAACCTGTTTATGCAAGAGATCTTCTTTTGTGTATAGATCTGTTATCTGTGCACTTGATTTTTTTAAACCTAAATCACCAAAATCTATTTTTAACTGATATGCTGGCTTTCTGGCTTTTGGAAAATCATTCACCTCAATGATGGTTCCTACACGAATATCTACTTTAAGGAAGTCTTCGAAACTAATGGTGTCTGCCATTTATTTTGTAATTTTATTGTGTAAAACTACAAATAAAATTGGTATGGCTCGAACACCGTCAAATATGGTCCCTTTAGGTACAGTTGCACCTGGTTTTACCCTTTATGATACGGTTTCAGGTGAAGATATTACACTCTTTGAATTACGTGGTGATGTTGCTACAGTGCTACTGTTTATTTGCAACCATTGTCCATTTGTGATTCATGTAAATGAAGAGCTGGTGAGCGTAGCGAATGACTATAGAAATAAAAATATAGCGTTTATAGCGATTTCTTCAAATGACATTAAAAATTATCCGGATGACGCCCCGCATTTAATGCAGCGAAGAGCAAAAGAATTAGGATATCCTTTTCCTTATTTATATGACGAATCTCAGGAAGTGGCTATGGCCTATGATGCGGCTTGCACACCCGATATTTATGTATTTGATAAAAATTTGAAACTTGCGTATCGTGGACAATTAGATGATTCGAGACCAGAAAATGGCATTCCCTTGTCTGGAAAAGACCTTCGTCATGCATTAAATTGTTTAATAGAAGGTATTGAAAATACCGAACCTCAGAAACCTAGTATAGGTTGTAATATTAAATGGAAATAAGTTAGTCTAACTTATAATTGCTAACTCTACATGCGCATAATGATGATTGCAGTGCCAGGCATAAATACCAATATTTTCTGCTAGACTTACTTCTTCATTATTTTCGGGATGCACAAAGCATTTTTGTAAATCTTCAAAAGATAATCCTTTTAAAAAGTAGACCCATTTAGCGTGTAAAGCTGTTAAAGCATTTATAGAGAGCGCAATCGGAGCGTACTTTGAATCAGGCAACTCCGCCCAACGATCTTCATAATAAGTCTTAATTAAAGGCTTATCTTCAGTTAAAGCCCATTTGAATCGAGTATAACTATTATGATGGCTATCTGCTAAATGATGAACTACCTGTCTAATCGTCCAACCATCTTTTCTATAAGGTGTTTGTAGTTGATCTTCTGATAAATCTTTTACTAATTCATTTAGCTTTTTTGGAAACTCTTCTAAAGTTTTGATCCATTCCTTGATATGTGTATCTGTAATAGTATTAGGAATCTTAGGTTTTCCTATTGGATATTTGAGTTGCTCTAGAAGTTGTTTACTCATAAAATTAATTGCGTATAATACCTAAAGTAGCATTTTGACTGGTAGCTAAGTTCCATGCTTGAGCGGTAATTAATTTTCCTTGATCATCAAATACTAAAAACGCGGCAGTGTTTGGGCCAACGGCTCCCTGATTTAAAGCACTAAAATCGATTCTATTATAACCTTTTTGCATTTTTAATTCAATAAATGCTGAAATGCCTACAAGTGTAATATTAGGTTGAACAACTTTATTGTTTAGGTAAATACGTACACGATCGCCATCTACCAAACCATGATCTCTGAATTCAATACGTACAAATTTGGTCGAACCTTCAAAAGTGCCTAAACTAGTATGACTTTCAATTTTTGTAGTACTAACGTCCTTGCCATTAAAATATCTTTTCACTAACACATCATCATCTACGGTGTTGCTAATAAGAGAGCGGCTTTTAGTTTTAGATTTTCCTAAGTTGAGATAATAATCAAAACCTTTTAAAGGTTTCTGATCTTTGCGGTCTAACTTAAAAATAGGGTTAATTTCTTCTTCTTTACCAATAACAAATCCATCTGCTCCTTTTCGAGAGTCTAGCAACGGTTTAAATACATTCTCTTTCTTCTTCTTCTTAATAGAGTCATTTTGAGTAAACCCGTTAGAAAACGAAAAAAGCAAACAAAATAAAAGTATGTATTGATATTTCTGTTTCATTTATAGTACTTAACGAATTTTCATCAAATATAATGCCTTAGTTAAAATGTAAGTCTCAAAAAAAGTTAATTATTTACAAAAAAACCTCAAGAAATTCTTGAGGCTTTTTAATTAGTTGTTATTATTTTACATTGACCAGCTCAACATCAAAAATTAACGGAGCATTCGGTGGGATTACACCACCTGCACCTCTTGAACCATAGGCTAAATCTGATGGAATCACAAAACGAGCTTTATCACCCACTTTTAATAATTGAATACCTTCATCCCATCCGGCAATTACTTGGCCTACACCTACAGCAAAATCTATAGGTTGCTTTCGCTTATAAGAAGAATCAAATACTGTTCCGTCTAAAAGCTGACCTTTATAATGCACAGAAACCATAGCACCTTTAGTTGCTTTTTTTCCTTCACCATCTTGAATCATTTTATAACGCAGTCCACTTGCAGTTTTTTCAAATCCTGCTGAGGCATCGTTTAATGCATCTTCTTGGGCTTGTTTTTCAGCTGCAATTCTAGCCTCACGCTCTCCTTCAAAAGATCTAAACGCCTCAACCGCATTAAATTTTTCTGCTGCGTCTCCTTTACGGACAATTTCAATAGTGTTAATGGCATCTCCTTGCGCTACAGTGTCAACAATATCTTGTCCTTCAATCACATGCCCAAAAACGGTATGCTTATTATCTAACCAAGGTGTTTCAACGTGAGTAATAAAGAATTGACTTCCATTTGTGCCTGGTCCGGCATTAGCCATAGAAAGCACCCCTGGTTTATTATGCCTTAATTCAGGATGAAACTCATCATCAAATTGATAGCCCGGATTTCCGGTACCTGTGCCTTGTGGGCAACCTCCTTGAATCATGAAATCAGAGATTACACGATGAAATTTTAATCCATTATAATAAGGTTCTCCTTGTGGTTTCGCTGAATTCTCCAAATTTCCTTCCGCTAAAGCAACAAAATTACCAACTGTACCTGGCGTTTTTTCAAATTCTAAACTTACTACTATTTCTCCTTTAGAAGTATTAAACTTCGCATAGATTCCATTTTCCATGTATTGTATTTAATTTAAGGCTGCAAAGATACACGCTTTCGTATTAAAACCCTATATAAATAAAAAAAGACTCCCAAAATGAGAGTCCCTTTCACACAAAACGTAATTTGGTTAGAATTACTGTTTTAAAATTTTAAATGCACCTGTTTTTTCACCTATTGCAACATTTACAATATAGGCACCCACAGGTAAATGCGACATTTCAACATCAGATTTGGTAACATTGGGTTTAGATTGATATACTTTTTGACCTAATACGTTGAATACAATAACATCTCGAATTATATCTTTGGCGCTTAAGGTTAGATTACTTTCAACCACTGGGTTAGGGTAATAGCTAAAGCCATCACTTATTAAATCTCCGATGCTTGCCGTTGCTGTATCTATTAACTGATAATCATCAAGACCCATACCATGAGAAAATGTATTCTCATCGTCATAGATGAATTTTACCTTAAAATTTGCATTTATATGCGAAGTAACATCAATAACTGATGTTGCATTAGTACCTGAATTTCCTGAAGGAGCATCATCGCTGACCGTTAGAACATTTTGCCAATTGCTACCATCCCAAACCTCTACGATAAAATCTCCATCACCAGAAAATGATTGATGGTTATAAATAATTTCGATAGCAGCGCTTGTAACATTTGCAGTTATTAGATCCACTTCAGGACCTTCTAGTTCAATTCTATTATTCTGACCACTCCCACAAGCATTATCATCAAAGATAACACCTCCAGAAGTAAAAGTTGCTGGGTTTGGTTGTGTTCCTGGCAAGGTACCAGTATAGCCAAATTGCCAAGTACATCCGCTTGCCGGTGTTGTTGCCGTCCATCCCGATGGAATTGAGGCAGCATTAAAATCTTCTTGTTGAATTTGGGCTTGCGCTATAAAACTGCAACAAGCCAGTATCAAAAAATAAATTAGTTTTTTCATTTTAATATTGTTTAGGGAAGTGATTATTCTTCTAGTTCTACTCGTTGAATATATACCGCTGTATTACCAGCTGCGTCGGTTACCGTCCATTCTCTTATAATCAAAATGGCCCTTCTGTAAACGCAATTTTCTAGTGACGCATACATATCTATATGTTGTTTATCGTCACCACCTACGGTTTGACCATTCACGGTACCTTCGTAAGAAATCCAAAAGCCAATACCGTAGTCTCCGTACTCATCTCTTGGACCAATATCCATATGATGATATTGGGTGTTATTTAGCAAAGTTAAGCTAGAACCGGCATAATCACCAAATCCTTCAAGTTTATAAGGCTCATTGAAATCAACATTTGCATAGCTGCGCTGTGATTCTAAGGGGTCACCTTCAGTTAACCCACCTGAATTTACCCAAGTGGTAAAATCTAATAATTGCTCGAAGAATATTTCAATGATCCAGCCTGAACCGGCGTCAGAATTATTTACTACGCGCCCATGTACCTTAGCGGTACCATCTTCTAAGCGCTGAAAATAGCCTTCCTCCCAGTGATGCCATTTATCAAATGGGAATCCGTGAAACCAAATATTCGATTCTGTAAATATGGGTCCGAAGTCAATCCAACATGATTCTTCGGCTTCATATTGCGTATAGGAAACTGTTACATCCGAACAATTATCACTAAAAGTAACCTCTGGTAAGTTATTTACATCAAAAGCGATGATATGATCGGTTAAATTATCGGGTGTTGGTGGTTCCTTATCAAAATCAACGCAGGTACAAACTACATTTGTTTTTACGGCACCGCCCATTACCCAAGACTGTCCCTTTACAGATTGTCCGTTTTTATAGTTTCTAGTATCTATTGTAATTTTTACTTCATTGACAGCTCCCGAAACATCTTGCAAATTGAGGTTAAAGATCTTTATACAGCATTCACCTGAGGGAAAGTCATTAATGTTTTCAATAATCTGATCTGTTTTTCCGTCTGATGTTTCTGCTTTAATTTTTATATAACGACCGTCTGGTGTAAGTTCAGAAACTGGCAATTCAATTGACACATCTCTAGGCGCTGTATCAGTAATTATTGGAATTGTTATGATTTCTTTATTGTTATAACCACTCAAAGCTGTAAATACACCAGAACTTGCAATACCGGTATTTTTCTTTCTAAAAACATAAGCTAAGATTGACTGAGCTTTATGAGCATTGGTGGTATTATTATAATCTATTGAAGCTGTTGCTGGCAATTCTGTTCTGTAGTACCAAACATTTGAGCTACCGCCCGTAGGAACTTCTCTTGAAGCCGTATAAGAATTACCTTCGGCATCGAATATTTCAATGGTTTGCCCAGGGTTTTTACTTTTATAAACGATTTCTACTACTATTCTATCAATATTAGCTACATCATCTATTGGTAATGACATAGGTATATTGTTCTTTAAACCAGAACTTACGAGATCTACTTCGATACCATCTTTACAAGTATATGACCATCCTGGGTCTGTTATACTGGTAATGTAGGAGGTGTTTGTGTTTACATCTTTTTTAATAGGAATCTTTTCTCTAGAATTAGAAAAAACTAATTGAAAAGAGATAAAAAGATAAAATAATAAAAGGTAAGAGTAACTTTTCCTCATATAAAGCATTTTAGGTTAATAACTAAATACTACTGACGAGGGGGAGAAGCTTAGCGACTGAAAATTTCTTTTTCTAATATAGTAAAACGTGAAAATACAACCTTTATTGTTATATTAATTCAAGGATCAAAAAGATTTAGTTGCCGGTTTTTGTTTTTTTCATACAGCGTAAAGTCGTATTCAGGAATGCTTCTACTTGCCAAGAATTTCTTCTTTGCTATCTTAAATTGTAGGGCTATTTGCTCGGCAATTTTACCTTCTCCGCGCATTCTTTTACCAAATCGTGAATCATTTAATTGTCCGTTATGACAGTCTTGTATCTGACTTAAAATTTTTGATGCTCTATCGGGATATGCTTTTTTTACCCAATTAGTAAAAATCTTACCAATAGCACCGTTAAGCCGAACAACGGTATATGCCGCAGATAGTGCTCCCATTTCGCTTACTTTTTTCACTAAATCAAAGATTTCATGACTATTAATAGCGGGTATGATGGGCGCCATCATAACATTAACTGGAATTCCGTTTTCCGAAAGTACTCTCACCGTTTCTAATCTCTTTTTAATAGATGCTGTTCTGGGCTCCAGTATTCTTCTGGTTTCTTCTTTTAGAGAAGTTATTGAAATACTTACGTGTACCAACCTTAACTTAGCCATTTCAGTAAGAATGTCTAAATCTCTCAATATCAATGTGTTTTTAGTAATGAATCCCACGGGATGCTTGTATTTGTAAAGTACCTTTAGCATTTTTCTAGTAATCTCTAGTTTTTTCTCAATTGGTTGATAGCAATCTGTATTTCCAGAAAACATAATGGGTTGCGCTTTCCAATTTTTACTCTTTATCTTTTCTTCTAGCAATTGAGGAGCATTTCTTTTGAAAAGTATTTTTCTTTCAAAATCTAATCCGGCACTATATCCCCAATACTCATGCGTATTTCTGGCATAGCAATAAATACAACCATGCTCACAACCTTGATAAGGATTCATAGAATATACCATGCCAATATCAGGGCTTGTAACTTTATTTAAAATAGTTTTTGGAAATATTTCAATGTATTGTGTTTTGTTATTATCGGGTTTTTCACCTTCTGTAAGGCAATAATTTAGAAAATCGTTTTCTACAGTATATTGATGTTGTAAGAAACGGTTATGTGTGTTGATTTGAGCACCTCTACCTTTTATGAAATCACCTTTTTTGATGCTTAAAATTACACTATATATTGATGTGAGTTTATCTAAAAATGTTAAATTAATTCAACAATATTTTTTGTTGAAAAACTATAATAAAAACCTTAGGACTTTTTATCTTTGAGTTGTTTTAGTATTAAGAGTGACAGATAATTAGATATGGCTAATACAAAATATTAGCTGTAAAAATAAGTTATAGTAGAACATAAAAGTATGCTGAATGATGAAAAAAATTACTAGAATTAGGCAAATATTAGTGAGTGCCATATTATTGACATTTTTGCTTTCACTAACATTTTGTCAAAAGGAAGAAGCATCGGTTGAGCGAGATGAAGCGTTATTAACTAAATCTTCGAAGCTGGTAACTTTAATGAAAATGGCTACCGAAGACGATGATGACGATGAGCAATGCGTTAAGTTTAAATATCCAATAATATTTTATGCTCAATTCGCTCCAGATTTACCTATTGAACTGGTAGAAATTAATAACGATGAAGAGTTATACGATTTTTTTGATACTTTAAGCAATAGTGCAGAAGTTAGAATAGATTTTCCTATTATACTGCTAGATGTTGATGGAGAGGAAACTCATGTAGGTTCTTTAGAAGAATTAGAAGAAATTTTAGAAATTGTTGTAGATGCTTGTAGAGGAGATGACTATGAGTATTGTCACGATAACAAAAAGAAAGTGTATGTCTGTCATAATGGTAAAACATTATGTGTTAGCATAAATGCCTTAAAAGCACATTTAGACCACGGTGATTCATTGGGTAAATGTGATGATGATGACAATGACTAGAAACAGATGAAATTATAAGTAAAAAAGCGCCAATTTTGGCGCTTTTTTACTTATAAACTTAGACTTGCTCTTTATAATTTTCTTGTTTTATCTATTAAGTAAAAGTCAGCAAGTACCATAGCTGCTAATGCCTCAACAATTGGTACAGCTCTTGGAACTACACAAGGATCATGGCGACCTTTTCCTTGCATTTCTACCGTATTTCCTTTTGCATCAATGGTTTCATATTTTTGAAGTAATGTAGCTACTGGTTTAAAAGCTACTCGAAAGTAAATATCCATTCCATTAGAAATACCACCTTGTATACCCCCTGAAAGATTGGTTTTTGTACTTCCATCATTATTAAAAGCATCGTTATGCTCAGAGCCTTTCATTTTTGTACCACAAAAGCCACTGCCGTACTCAAAACCTTTAACTGCATTTAATGATAGCATGGCATGTCCTAAACGAGCATGAAGCTTATCAAAAATGGGTTCACCTAAACCTGAAGGGATATTTTGTAGTACACAAGTAATAGTTCCACCAATGGTATTGCCTTCTTTTTTAATCTCTTTAATTCTTGAAATCATTTTATCGGCATACGCATTGTCAGGGCAACGCACTGCATTATTTTCTGTTTGAGAGAAATCAAGTTCCTGATATGGCTTTTCTAGGTAAATATCTCCAACAGATGAGGTATATGCGTTAATTTTAATATGAGCTAGCAACTGCTTCGCAATGGCACCAGCTACAATCCAATTAGCCGTTTCTCTTGCTGAAGAACGACCACCTCCGCGATAATCACGAAAACCATATTTTTGATCATAGGTGAAATCGGCATGTGAGGGACGATAACTATCTTTTATATGCGAATAATCTTTTGATTTCTGATTGGTATTTTTTATAATAAATCCAATAGAAGTACCGGTAGTTTTACCTTCAAATAAACCTGATAAGAACTCAACTTGGTCTGGCTCTTTTCGTTGGGTTACAATATTAGATTGCCCAGGTTTGCGCCTGTCTAGTTCATTTTGAATAGCATTTAAGTCTAATTCTAATCCGGCAGGGCAGCCGTCTATAACACCTCCAATTGCTACTCCATGAGATTCGCCAAAAGTAGTAAGCTTAAAAAGTTTTCCAAGTGAGTTACTCATAGTTTATGATTGATAAGCAAAGGTAAAATATAGAAAGGCATTAGAAAAGTTTAATTGATTAATTTTGAGAAAACGATATCGATTTAATGAAAACGCATTATTGTATAGAGGTTTTGGGCAAAGTTCAAGGAGTTTGGTTTAGAAAATACACAAAGAAGAAGGCACAAGAATTAGCGTTGAATGGCTTTGTGAAAAATAAAGAAAATGGAAACGTTTATATAGAGGTTGAAGGAGAAAAAAGTACGCTAGACACCTTTATTCAATGGCTATATACCGGTTCACCATTATCGAAAGTATTAGAAGTAAAATTTACCGAAAATGAACTCAAAAATTTTGGTGCGTTTGAAATAAAGCGTTAGAAGAACCAAAGCTTTATAGCTAATATACTTACAACAACTATAAGTAGTACTCTTACAAATCCATCTCCTTTTTTTACTGAAAATCTACTCATAAACCACCCTCCGGAAGCATTTCCAATTGATAGTATTAACCCATATTTCCAGTTGATTAGTCCTCCTTTTTGAAAAACAATAACAGCTGCAATAGAATATATAAGCGCCACAAAAACCTTTACCGCATTTGTTTTTACGAGGCTAAGATGATTAACGCTTGTAAGTACCATGATCATTATAAATCCAACACCGGCCTGTATAATACCACCATAGAGTCCCACAAAAAAGAAAATGATCATTCCAAGCCATAAATATTTACCTTTTAGTCGTTCTTTATAAACTTCTGTTTTTAGTTTTGGCTTTAACAACATATAGATAACTATGGTTATCATTACGCCCGCCAAAATTTTATTAAATAGATCATCTGGGATTTCAATAGCTATAGTAGCCCCAATTATTGCTCCTGCTATGGCAGGAATCGCCAAATAGATGCTAAAAGGAAAAGTAGAAACTCCTTTAGATTGAAACCCACGTACTGCAAATATATTTTGAACAATAATGGCAATTCTGTTGGTTGCATTGGCTACGGTAGAGGGTAGGCCAAGAAAAATTAACATGGGCAGTGTGAGTAAAGAACCCCCTCCAGCCACTATATTAATACAGCCGGCTATAAAGCCAATTAAAATTAGGTAAATAAGGTCTATAGAAAAGCTCATTTGGGTTGAGACATTAATTGGTAAATGTACATTAATAATTAAGATCGTAATTCAATGTAAAAAACTTAAAAATTTATTTTAGCAACTAAAAAAAGCTTTCTATATTTGCATCCGCATTCAGAGAATATCTGATGAGACTATTGGAGAAATGGCAGAGTGGTCGAATGCACTGGTCTTGAAAACCAGCGAGGGTCACACCTCCGGGGGTTCGAATCCCTCTTTCTCCGCTGAAAATGCTAACAAATAGCAACAAAAGCCTACAAATGAAATTATTTGTGGGCTTTTTATCTGTAAATTAGGGGCTTAAATTGTGATATAATTTTATTTGGTCTAATTTGTTTTTATTTGAAATCAAATACTATCAAAAAAGAAGTGCCCCTCACGGTGTCACTTTTATTTTTCTCCGACTGACACCTCGAAATCATTTTATTTGTATTCATTTATAGTGAATTAATACATTTCTAATTATGAAGTTTAGGTTCGGGAGTAAACAATTTGTTTCTATGGGATGTCTTACAGGAAAATTTTTTGAATAAAAATAAGGGAGTCTAAAAACCTGGTTGAAAATTATAATAAGGATTTCACCGAATTTCTAATAATTAAGGTTGTAGGTAATAACACATTTTCCTGCTTTATTTTTTTATCAGCTTCCATTTGAGCCAATAACATTTTAAATGCTGTTTTTCCGAGCGCCTCTTTTGGTTGAGATATGGTCGTCATAGGAGTTCTTAATAATGAAGAATAACCTTCTTCATCAAAAGAAATTATTGACACATTTTCGGGGACCAAAACTTCTTCTTCAGCAAATGCCTTTAGGATTCCCAGGGTAATGGTATTACTTAATGATAATATGGCTGTCGGAAAACGGTTCTTATTTTTTAATAATTTTTTAGCCGAATTATAGCCATTTTTTTCACTAAATGCATCTCCTAATATTATAGATGTTTTTATATCTATGTCATTAGATTTAATAGCATCTTTAAAAGCGTTAGTCCTACTTGTATTAGAAAAAGTACCCTCTAAACCTTGAACACAAGCAATTTTTTCATGGCCTAATTTTGTAAGGTAATTTACAGCATTTATAACACCTTTATATTCATTAGAAGAAACATAGGGGATCTTAAGCTTAGGGAAATAACGATCAATAAATACCAATGGAATACTGTTATATAGTTTTTCCAAATGTTTATGATCTAATCCAACTGGCGAAATAATAATTCCATCAACTTTTCGCTTTTGCAATAAGTGTACAGAATCTTTTTCTAATAGTGTTGAATTATCACTATCACATAAAAAAATTGAGTAATTATAATATCTAGCTTCCCTCTCAATTAGTGATGCCATTTTTGCAAAGAAAGGATTTGAAATATCGGGCACTATTAATCCAATGGTAAATGTCTTTCTTAATCTTAAACTACGTGCATTTTCATTAAAAGAAAAATTTGTCTCTTCAGCCGCTTTTTGTATGATATTTTGAGTACTGTCGCTGATTCTATACTTTTTACCCAAGCCATTAAGTACTCTTGAAATAGTAGACTCGGTGAAACCAGTGATTTTTGAAAGGTCTTTTAGTGTTTTGGCTTTTTTATCACTCATGAAGTACTACAAAAGTTAGAAATATTTATATAACAAATGTATAACTTTGATATTAAAAAAAACGAAAAAGTTTGTTTTATAAGATTTTTTTATATATTTGAACAATCGTTTGTTCTAATATAGAGCATTTTTTTAAAACAAATAGAACAAACGATTGTTCTATTAATTTAATAATTTACATATCATGAAAAACAAATGTTACTTTATTTTCATCTTTATGTTTCTTTTATTCAATGCAAACTTTTCTTTTGCCCAAAATTCAAGAACAATAACAGGGACAGTTTCGGATGAAAACAGTACGCCTTTACCAGGAGCCACAGTGTTGGTTAAAGGAACTTCTAATGGAACTACAACTGATTTTGATGGGAAGTATTCACTTAGCATTGATGGTTCATCAAATATTTTAATTATTTCCTTTATCGGCTATGAAACTTTAGAAGTAGAAATTAACAACAGAGATGTAATAAATGTTAATTTAAAACAATCAGCATCAGCCTTAGAAGAAGTTGTTGTTGTAGGTTATGGTTCTCAAAGAAAATCAGATCTAACTACTTCAGTGGCATCAATTAGAGGGGACGCTCTTAGTAATGAAACTACTACAAATGTTGTTGAAGCTCTTGGAGGTAAGTTAGCTGGAGTTCAGATTAGACAAACTTCTGGAGCACCAGGAAGTAACATTAATGTTAGAGTTAGAGGGGCTTCCTCTATAACTGCTGGTAATAACCCACTATATGTGATAGATGGTGTGCCTTTATCTAATGAGATAGGTTCTTTATCGGCAATAACTGAATCAAGAAATAATTTTCAAGAGCAACCTCAAAACCCATTATCTTCATTAGATATGGATGATATCGAATCTATAGAGGTTTTAAAAGATGCTTCATCGGCTGCAATATATGGCTCTAGAGGTTCAAACGGTGTTGTACTTATAACGACTAAGAAAGGTAAAAGTGGAGCGCCCCAAATATCCTATTCAACTAATGTTGGGTTCAGTAATGTTTTAAAGAAAATAGATTTGTTAGATGCATACGGTTTTGCCGAACTCCATGTTGAGGCAAAAAACACTGCATACTTGGCTGCTGTACCAAATGCTGATATAAATGATGATAATGCAACTAGAATATCTAAAGGAGGAAGAAGGTATCAGATTCCGGAAGAACTAATACCATATATTCAAGGACAACAAGGATTAACAAATACTGACTGGCAGGATGAAATATTTAGAACTGCTCTAACCCAGAATCATACACTTTCAGTGCAAGGAGGGAGTGAGAAGAGCAGATACTTCACTTCACTAAATTATTTTGAACAAGAAGGTATAGTTATTGGTTCCGACATTGAGCGTTTTGCCGGGCGCTTCAACTTTGAAGGAAATCTAACTAAAAAGATTAAATATGGTGTTAGATTAAATCCTTCTCGTTTAAATTATGATTTGGTTAGTTCTAATGGTCCTATTTGGAATGAAGGTATAGTCGCTTCAGCACTTGCACAAGCTCCAATTTTTCCAGTAAGAAATGCAGATGGGTCATTCAATATTGGTTTGTTAGATTGGACGTTTAGAGAGCGTGGACTTTCGAGTGAGTTTGTTGTAAATCCGGTTGCTGTTGCTAATGAAGTAAGTGATAAACAACAAACTTCACGTCTTATTAGTAATGCATTTTTAGATTTCGAAATCTTTCCTGATTTGAATTATAAAATATCTGTTGGAGCAGAAATGAATGATATTAGAAGAGATTTCTATCGACCGCAACGTTTAGAGACCTTATTTTGGCTTCGTTTCGGACCCGACGCAGTTTCTGTTTCTACTAATACATTTAATTGGTTAGTTGAGAATACACTAAATTATAAGAAATCATTTGGTGATCATAACTTGAATCTTTTAGCAGGTTATAGTTCCCAAAAAGAAGATATTAAAACAACAAGAGCAACCGGTCGTGGGTTTCCAAACGATTTAGTTACTACAATCAATGCAGCGCAAGATACAAACTCTGAAACCAGACAAGAGCAATGGTCTTTACTTTCCTATTTATTTAGAGCACAGTATAATTACGATAATAAATATTATCTCTCAGCGGCTATCAGAAGAGATGGATCTTCAAGATTTGGCCCAGATACAAAATGGGGTAATTTTCCTTCCGCTTCAGTTGGATGGAGAATTTCTGAAGAGGATTTTTTAGCTGAAAGTAAATCTATTAATGAATTGAAACTACGTGCCAGTTATGGTATAACTGGTAACTTCCAAATACCTAACTATGGTTCTATAGCTCTTATAGGTCCAAATGATTATGTAACTGGAGGAAATAATATTTCAAGCGGTCTGGGTCAAATTACTTCTGCAAATAGAGAGCTTAGCTGGGAACGGACAGAAACTGTTGATATAGGTTTAAATGCTACTTTGTTTGATGGACTATTAACTCTTGAAGCAGATTATTACAACAGTAATACAAGTGACTTATTATTAAATGTAAATGTTCCAAGAGTATCCGGTTTTGCAACACAATTGCAGAATATTGGTAAAGTAAATAATAAAGGATTTGAATTTGTTCTAGGAATTCAAAAAGATTTTGGTAAACTGAATTGGAGAGGATCGTTTAATTTTTCAACGAACAAAAATGAAGTTATTGAATTAGGCCCTGAAGGAGATCCTATATTTGCTAATAGCGGTAGAGGGCAAACTTTCATAACAGAAATAGGAAAACCAATTGGCTCTTACTATGGCTATGTTGTTGAAGGAATTTATAATACCCAAGCAGAAATAGATACACATTTATCTGCAGATTCTGGGACTTCGCAACCAGGAGATTTTAGATTCGCCGACTTGAATAACGATGGTCGTATAACTGTTGCAGATAGACAAATTATTGGTGATTATCAACCAGATTTTACATATGGTTTTACATCTTCTTTTACTTACAAACAATTAGATTTAAGTTTTGCATTACAAGGAGTACAGGGTAATGAAGTGTTAAATACATTAAGGCACTACACTGCTATTCCTCAGGGTGGGTTAAATAATATAGCTGAGAATGCTAATAGATGGAGATCACCAAGTAATCCAGGTAATGGTGTAACACCTAGAGCAAACTTTGATACAACAGGGAATAATACTAATATCTCTACATATCATGTAGAAGATGGTTCTTATTTAAAGGTTCAAAATATAACTTTAGGTTATAAATTGCCTAAAGATTTTCTTAAAAAGATCGGGCTAAAGAACTTAAGAGTGTATGCTACAGCACAGAACCCGTTCTTATTTACAGACTATTCTGGATACAATCCAGAAGTAAATAGTAACCCTACAAATCAATTAGGGCAAGGTGAAGATTTTGGAACGTATCCGTTATCTAGAACCTTTTCTTTAGGACTAAATGTTAATTTCTAAAATCGGTTTACAATGAAAAATTTAAAATATATAAGCTTAATTATAGCTCTTTTCTTAATCTCTTGTAGTGATAGTTTTATAGAATTAGCACCGATATCTGAAGGTAATGCTGAAAACTTTTTTAGTACACCTGAAGATTTTGAAGCCGCTGTGATTGGAACGTATAGCAATTTAGCGAGCAAAGACCAATACGGTAGTGATGATACTCGCTTTGGCGGAGGATTTTATGCATTAATGGAAGTTAGAGCCGATGATGCAACAGATGGTCAATCTACTTCAGGAGTTGGTAAAGATGTTTTTGACATCGACACGTACCAAGATAACCCATTGAGTGATATAATAGAAGGTGCTTGGACAAGTATTTTCAAGACTATTTTTGATGCAAATACTATTATTAGTAGAATTGAAAATATAGAAATAGATAGTAATTTAAAAAATCAATATTTAGGAGAAGCGAGGTTTTTAAGAGGTCTTGCATATTTCAATGCCGTAAGATTATGGGGAGACGTTCCGGTAATATTAAATGAAATTACTCCGCAAGAAGCCAAAACGCTTACAAGAAATTCAGTTTCTGAAGTTTATACTGCAATAGTAAATGATTTTGTTTTTGCTTCGCAAAACCTGCCATTGTCTTTTCCTGGGCAAGAGGGTAGAGCAACTTCAAGAGCGGCCAAAGCATTTTTGGGCAAGGTATATTTAACACAACAAGATTGGGCGAATGCTGTGAGTACTTTGCAAGAGCTAGTAGGTGTTTATGAATTACTTCCAAATGTCGAAGATGTATATGCAATTGATAATGAAAATAATAACGAAATTGTTTTTGCAGTAAGGTTTAGAAGTGGTAGTGATGGCTTAGGACATTTAGGTTTTGGAACACCTACCTATACAGCACTGTCATCATTATATGATGCTTCAGATGAGCGTTTACCATTGCTAGACCCGATTGGATCAGATCCTAATAATACATATCCAGCCAAACAGTTTGAAGATGGTGATGGTCCGTTTGGTAGAGATTTCCCGGTATTAAGATACGCTGATGTTTTATTAATGTTAGCAGAAGCTCAAAATGAAGTTGGTTATCAAGCTGATGGAAGTGCATTCAATTATATAAATGAAATAAGAAGCAGGGCAGGAATAAGTAATTATGATAGTGCTACTTTATCAAATCAAGAAGAATTTAGAGCGGCTGTTCTAAAAGAAAGAAGATTAGAGCTTCCTTTAGAACTACATAAGTGGTTTGATTTATTAAGAACTAATTCAGCTATACAAGCATTAGATGATGTAGGTATAAGTGTCCAACAACATCAATTATTATATCCAATACCGCAGAACGAAATTAACGTATATAATAATCCTACTCAGTTTCCACAAAATCCCGGGTATTAAAGTTTCATAATTTGAATTAGTTTAGTTTTTGTGGCAGATCGCTTTAGCGATCTGTCACAAATTAACTATAAGAATTCAATCGAGTGTGTTTCTTGAAAGAGATAAATACATTAAAAATCTGTTACAAATTCTTATGAAGAAAATATTATTTATTGGTGAATCATGGTTCACTTACTCTGTACATCAAAAAGGTTTTGATGTATTCCACACAGCTGAATATGTTGAAGGTGGAACAAATTTTATAAATCGTCTTAAAAAACAAGGTGCCGAAGTAGATTATGTACCGGCTCATAAAATAGAAAGCGATGTTCCAGACAATGTTAAAGATTATAAGCAATACGATGTTGTAATTATAAGTGATGTAGGAGCAAATAGTTTTTTATTGGGAAGAAAAACATTTAATCAATCTAAAATAGTACCTAATAAATTAGAGTCAATTACAACTTATGTGAATGAAGGCGGAAGTTTATTGATGGTTGGAGGTTACATGTCCTTTACAGGAATTGATGCAAAAGCGAGATATGGGAAATCACCATTGAAAGACTGTCTGCCTGTAATTATGCCAGATTATGATGATAGGGTAGAACTCCCTGAAGGAATTACTCCGCTCAAAACACAAGAACATACAATTACAAATAATTTACCTAAAGAATGGCCACAATTATTGGGGTATAACCAGTTTTCGGCAAAAGAAAATACAGAAACGTTGGCAATTGTTGGTAATGATCCGTTGTTGGTGATTGGATATTATGGTAAAGGACGTACTGCTGCTTTTGCCTCTGATTTAGCTCCACATTGGGCTCCACCTGAGTTTGTAGACTGGAAAGAATATCCTAGATTATGGAAACAATTGATTGATTGGCTAATTGATGATAATTAATAGGTTTCTTTAAAGTAGCATATAGTATGCGTTGAATTAATTAAATTACAGACAAATGTCAAAAATTGTAGTTATTGGTAGTTCAAATACTGATATGGTGATAAAAACAAATCATATACCAGTTCCTGGAGAGACTGTTTTAGGAGGTAAATTTTTTATGAATTCTGGTGGAAAAGGAGCCAACCAAGCCGTTGCCGTTGCAAGACTGGGTGGTGATGTTATTTTTATTACAAAAATTGGTCGCGATGTATTTGGTGTTGAATCTTTAAAGAAATTTGAAGAGGAAGGCATAAATACCGATTATGCTGTGGTTCATAAATCAAAACCTTCGGGTGTTGCGCTCATTACTTTAGGAGATAATGCTGAAAATTCTATAGTAGTAGCACCAGGAGCTAATAATACTTTAAAGAAGAAAAATATTAATAAAGCATTACACGAAATTGAAAATGCCAGTATTATCTTAATTCAGCTTGAAATTCCAATGAAGATTGTTAAGCATGTCATTGAGATTGGTCGAAAGCTTAATAAAAGAGTAATATTAAACCCTGCTCCTGCAAGAGAGCTAAATAATAATATTTTAAAAGACCTATTCGCTATTACACCTAATGAAACTGAAGCTGAAGTAATTACTGGTGTAAAGGTATATGATACCGAAACTGCAAAAAAAGCCTCAATGATATTAAGAGAAAAAGGAGTAAAGAATATAATTATTACAATGGGAGTAAAGGGCGCATATTTACATACTGAAAATTTTTCAGGAATTATTCCAGGATATCAGGTTGAAGCAAAAGATACTACGGCTGCAGGAGATACATTCAATGGCGCACTAGCTTTAAGTATTAGCCAAGGGAAAAGCATACATGAAGCTGTAAAATTTGCAAATAAAGTAGCGTCCTTAACAGTAACGAAATTAGGAGCTCAATCATCAATACCTTATTTAGAGGATATTGAAATGTCTAAAATTGAACATTCAAAAACCTAAATGAAAAAATATTGCTTTTCAAGATATTAAAATATAATTGTTTGTGGAAGGTTATGCTCATTGGGCTATCTTTAAACAGTTTAAGCTGTGCACCTTCCAACAGAATAGTTATTTCTTATTTAGATAGTCATGAGATTCCAGAAAATTTAATTGTTAGAAACAGCCTTTTCGGAGGAATATCTGGGATAGATTATAATAGTAGAGATAATAGTTATTATTTTATTAGTGACGATAGATCAGAGCATAGTTCCGCAAGATTTTACAGAGCAAAAATTGAGATAAATAAAAAAAAGATTGATACAATTCTTTTTGAGAATTTAGTAACTATATTAAAAAAAGATAAGACACCATACAAAGAAGAAACAATTGATCTAGAAAGTATAAGGTATAACAATAATGAGAATTTATTAATTGTTGGTAGTGAAGGAGGCGAAAACGGAAATCCTCAAATAATGGTCTTAGATGTTGAAGGAAATCATATTAGGAATGTCAAACTTGATTCCAGCTATATTTCACATTTAAGGAAAAATAAATCCTTTGAGAGTATTAGCTTTTCTAGAGACCGTGCTTCATTATTTTATGCTACAGAAGCACCTACTATAAATGATGGCAATATTTCAACTGATATTTCAAAAGGATTAATTCGAATTTTTGAAAGTAATCTTAAAAATGATGAGGTAATAGGAGAGTACTTATACTGGTTAGAAAAAGTACCACAAAGAGCAAAAATCTTACCGCCTTGGGGTGGCACTGGAAATGATAACGGATTAGCAGAGATTCTTCAAATTAAAAAAAATGAATTCTTGACATTAGAAAGATCTGGCGCCTACATGGGTGATGATTCATTTAAATATATCTGTAAATTATTTCATGTTAATGCTAGTAAGAGAAAAAAGGATAGCAACAAAATCACATATAAAACAAAAAAGCAAGAGATTTTTGATTTTTCAAAATTAGGTGATGGTGGGCATAATGTAGAAGGAATGACTTTAGGACCAAAAATAAATGGAGAACAGTTAATTGTGTTTGTTTCAGATAACAACTTTAAAGATTCATTACCAACAATGGTTTATTTATTAAGAATTACCAATGAATAAATTATGAGCAAGATCCAAGTAGATATTATTATTAAGAATGGTCAAATACTTACCATAGATGATAAGATGCAAGTTATTGATGATGGTGTAGTTGTTATAAGTGGTAAAAAAATATTAGATGTTGGTAATCAAGATTTAATAGAGAAATACCAAGCAAATAAAGTAATTGACGCAAAAAAAGGTATAGTAATACCGGGTATGATAAACACTCATTGTCATTTACCCATGATAGCTTTTAGAGGTTTGGGGGAAGAAGGAATAGAGGACAGATTAATGGGGTATTTCTTCCCATTGGAAAAAGAAATGCTTAGTCGAAAACTTATCTATGATGCAACTATTCATGGCGCTATAGATATGGCTATGTCAGGAGTCACTACTTATGCAGATATGTACTACCATGTAGATGAAATGGCTAAGGCTACCAAAAAAATAGGATTAAGAGCGGTTTTAGGGCAGACAATTGTTGGTTTTCCTGTAGTCGACGCTGCAGAACCTTACGGCGGATTAGAATATGCAAAGCAACATATAGACGTTTTTAAAAAAGATGAGTTAGTGTCTCTTGCTTTAGCTCCGCATGCACCTTATACTGTTTCCAAAGATAAGCTACTGGAAGTAAAAGAAGTAGGGGATGAACATGGACTTTTAATTCATATTCATGTGGCTGAATTTGAAGACGAAAAGAATCAAATAAAAGAAAATCTAGAAGGTGTTTCAGTAGTTAAATATTTAGATAAGATAGGGTTTTTAGATAGCAATGTACTATTGGCTCATTGCAACTATGTAGATGATGAAGATTTTAAGCTTATAGAGGCCAGAGGAGCGAGGATAGTTCATAATCCAATGGCTAATGCTAAAGGAGCAACTGGTACTGCAAGAATTGTTGAGGCGATGAAATATAATATACCTATTGGAATTGGTACAGATGGACCTATGGGCTCAAACGTTGTTGACCTTTTTAAAGTAATGACGTATACATCTACGATACAGCGAATTAGAAAAATGAATCGAACACTTATGACCCCGGATGTAGTAGTAAAGATGGCAACACTAGGTGGGGCTGAAGCCTTGGGGATTGAAAATAGTGTTGGCTCTTTGGAAAAAGGGAAATTAGCTGATATTATAATAATAGAAACACAATCAATGAATATGATACCCAATTATGATCCATACGCTACTCTGGTTTTTCAAGCGAACCCCCATAATGTTGAAACTACAATTGTCAATGGAAAAATAATTGTTGAAGAAAGACAATTATGTACTTACGATGTAAATGAAAATGCTATCCAAATAAAAAAATGGATTAATGAAATAAAACCCTTCGCTAAAAAGCTAGCAGAAGAAGCAAAAAATAGTAACAAGAATACATGAGGAAAACGCTTTTGATAGATACCGATACAGCTTCTGATGATGCTGTTGCTCTTATTATGGCTGTCAACAATCCTAAAATTGATGTTGAAGCGATAACTGTTGTGGCTGGAAATGTATCTCTTGAGCAAGGAGTACAAAATGCGATGTATACGTTAGCACTTTGTGGTAAAACCTTACCTGTTTATCCAGGAATGAATCGGCCTTTGGTTCGAGAGCCAAAAACGGCTGATCATGTTCATGGAAAAGATGGAATGAGTGATATCGGTTTAAAACTTAATGGATTTACTCCGGAAAAAGAACATGCTGTAAATATTATTATTAAAAAAATCAATCAAAATCCTGGCCAAATTACATTGGTCTGTCTGGCTCCTTTAACTAATATAGCAACTGCGATTTTAATGGATAGTTCTATTGTTAATAAGGTTAAAGAATGTGTAATTATGGGTGGAGTTGGAGTTGGAAGAGGTAATGTTACACCAATTTCCGAATATAATTTTTGGGCTGATCCAGAAGCCGCCAAAATTGTTTTTGAATCAGAAATGCCTATAAAAATGGTAGGTTGGGATATTTCTAGAGAATATGCAGTATTCGATGAAGAGGAAGTTAGAAGACTGAAAGAGATAGGAACACCGCTAGCGAATTTTTCTGTAGACATTCAAAAAACTTTGGTTGAGTATGCACGGAATTCGTCACACCTAAAGGGGTATGATCTCCCAGACCCAATAGCCATGGCTATAGCCATCGATGGAACTGTAGCTACGAAAAGTCAAAAAGCGTTCGTTTCCATTTTGATTAATAATGATTATTCAAGAGGGCAAACAGCTATTGACTTCATTGGCTCAACAAACATTGAGCCCAATGCAGAAGTAGTATTAAAAGCTGATAATAAGAAATTCATAGATATGTTACATCAATCTTTATCATATCAAACAACGGAAATAACTAATTAAGGAAATGGAATGAGTATCAAAAATCGCCTCATAATTTTAAACTTTCTTGAATTCTTTATCTGGGGAACTTGGTTAATATCGGCCGGAGCATATATGACGGCCACTTTAAATTTTAGTGGAGTTCAAGTAGGGTCTGTGTATGCTACCATGGGGTTTATTTCATTAGTAATTCCTACAGTCGTTGGCATTTTAGCAGATCGTTGGATAAATGCTGAGAAGCTTTTAGGAGTGAGTCAGTTTATTTTAGTTGGTCTTTTTATTCTATTGACGCAGGTAACAGAATTTACCTCTTTTTATGCGATTATGTTTTTGGTTTCTTTGTTCTATATGCCAACCTTGGCATTGAATAATTCAGTTTCTTTTCATCTTCTTGATAAGGGTAATTATGATATTGTTAAAACATTTCCTTCAATTCGTGTTTGGGGAACGATTGGTTTTATTCTGGCAGCTTGGAGTGTAGATTTTTTACAATGGAAAGTAAGTGAAAAGCAATTTTATTTAAGCGCCTTAGCTGCTTTAATATTAGGGATATACTCATTCTTTTTACCTAAAGTGCTCCCGTTGAAATTATCGAATCAGACTTTATTGCAGCGTTTCGGGTTAGATGCTTTTGTCCTTTTTAAAAAAAGAAAAATTATCATCTTTTTCTTTTTTTCAATCCTACTAGGTGCAACTTTGCAAATAACAAACATTTGGGGTGTACCATTCTTAAGTGATTTTGAATTAAACTATAAAAATTCTTTTGCAGTTAAACACTCTGTTTTTTTAATGAGCTTATCTCAAATTTCTGAAGTTTGCTTTATTTTAGCTATACCATTTTTCCTAAAAAAGTTTGGTATTAAAAAGGTTGTTTTGATAAGCATGATAGCATGGATGTTGAGGTTTGGTTTATTTGGTATTGGGAATCCAGAAGGTGTTGGCTTATTATTCTTAATCCTTTCAATGATTGTATATGGATTAGCTTTCGATTTCTTTTTTATTTCAGGATCATTATTCATTGATGAAGTTGCTGATAACAAAATAAGGTCAAGTGCTCAAGGCTTATTTATGATGATGACAGGAGGCTTTGGACCTATCTTAGGTGGATATGGAAGCGGAATGATCGTTGACCACTTTACCGAAAATCATATAAGGGACTGGCCGAGCATCTGGTTTTCATTTGCATTATATGCTCTAATTATTGCTGTTTTGTTCGCTATATTATTTAAACATCAACATGTTCCTAACGAGAAAGATTTAGTAGATTAAACTCATGTAATATTGAGCAAAACCAATTTTACATACTAAATATTTTTTAGTTGAAAGTTGACATTAACAAACATGAGCCGAAATCGAGTAATCCCGATGCCTACCCGCCGCCTGGCCTATTCACTAAAAAGGTACACTGTACCTTTTTTTAACGCTCTGCCCCCTCTTTCTCCGCTAAAACGGCACAAATGCCCACAAATTAAATATTTGTAGGCTTTTTCATTTTATTTAGTTTCGTTTAAAATCAAATATTATTGAAAAAAGATGGTCAATACAAGTTATAAGCCTTATTGTCAATATGTTGATTTAGTATCTATTAGACTTCAAATCAAAAGATCAACGTTTATCTATTGGTAACGAAGATATTGATCATTTTAATTGTTAAAAATTGAATATAAAGGCTTTACAATTTATTTTCTGTAGGTAAAAGTAAAAAAAGTCGAATAGATAGTATTTTAATTGATATATCAATTATATTTGTATCAATAAAATAAAATTAATGAAACTTAAAAACCCTTCTGAAACCATTTTCTATCAAATAGAAAAGGCTATAAAAACGTACCGTGGAATGGCACAAGAAAATTTAAATGAACTTGGGCATAATATAACTATAAACCAGATTCTCTTAATGATTGAGATCGACCAAAGTCAAGATATAAGCCAAGTAGCACTTGCCGAGCTTTTGTTTAAGGATGTCGCTTCCATAACAAGAATGATAGAACTTTTAGTTAAAGAAGATTTAATCATAAGAGAAGAGAATAACGAAGATCGCAGAAAAAAGGTTTTAAAAATCACGAAGAAAGGAAAGGAAGTGTTGGATTCAGCAATTCCTGTTATAGCAAAAAACAGAGAAATTGCCCAAAAAAACATAAGTAGAGAAGAAAGAGATACACTTTTTAAAATATTGAATAAATTAATTTTAAATACATCAAAATGAAACAACTTGCAGTTTTAATAGTAGCTTTATTGGTGTTCAGTTGCAACAACCAAAAAAGTAAGCCAAAAAATCAAAAAGAATATAAGAGCCAAATAAATATTACGGAAATAAAGAATTTCTTAGAAAATCAATCTATGAAAGATAGCTTACATGGTGCTATTCTCATTGCAGATGGAGATCATATTTTACTGAAAAAATCCTATGGATTTAAAGATCTTAATCATTCCGAAAGGCATGCCGTCGAAGGTCAAATTGGATTAGCGTCTATGCCAAAAATGTTCACAGCACTTTCTATTATGATGCTTGAATCTCAAGGCAAGTTAGACATTGATACTCCTGTTGGAAATTACCTGTTAAATATTGAGAATGGTTTTTTGAAAGATAGTGTTACCATTAGACAACTATTAAGTCACACGGGTGGATTAGGAAGTTATTGGGACTATACTTCTGAAGCAGAACAAGATAATCTGGACTCACTATATCAACTTATAATAAAAAACGATTCTTTAAAAAGCTATGGTAATTTTCGATATAGTAATTCGGGTTTTATTGTATTAGGCAAGGTTATTGAATCTGTTAGTGGAATGGCATATGAAAAATTCGTTAAGAGTAATATTTTAAATCCTTTAGAAATGAGCAATACAGAATCTGTTTTACCAGATGGCGGAACAGATTCTACGCTCGATGACCTATTGAAGTTTTCAGATGCCTTGAGAAATAATAAGCTCATTAATCAAAAGGTCATAACTGAAATGAGAACTAAACAATCGGAAGTTGACTACGGGCTTGGATTTCAACTTAATTTTATAGAAGACAGTAAGATCTATGGGCATCCTGGTGGTTATTTTGAAGAGAACTCAACTCTTGGCGTTGCCTCTGCTCTAGATATTATCGATGATAAATATACAGTCATCGTTTTAACAAATAGAAATCCAATGATGGGTGGTGTTAAAGCACGTAATTTTATTCTGAAATTTTTGGCAAGTAAAAAGAAATAATAAACTAGTTTTAGTAACACATTTATGACCTATTAGTATAATAGCATAATGATTCATAAGAAATATTATGCATGTAATATTGCATAAAACCCATAACGAAACTTAGAATATTAAATTAACATAAACATCTAGATGAAATATTTTTTAGTACTTGTTCTACTTTTAAGTCAAAATTTGATTTTCTCCCAAACTGATGTTCAGTTTTTTTTAGAAAATGTAGAACTCAATAAAGAAAAGAAATCGATTCGTTTTGAATTATATGCGCTCAATAGTTCTGACAGTGTTTACTCAGTAATCAAACCTCTTAATTTTATGTTTAGAGAGAGTACGTTGAACCGAAGGAATAACTATTTAGGTTTTGACGATCTACCTTATAAAATTGAAATTGGAAAAACAGATGCGAAACCACAAATATTTGAAGCCGTTGATAGAGGTAATAGCGGTAAAAGGCTACTTCCGTCATTAACTACCATTGAGCGTCAATATTTGATCAAATTAACTCCTGGTCGAAAGATTAAATTGGGAGATGTTGGTTTTTATTTATATGACTCAGATATTTTGCTCGGATATAAATCTTCTGATGCTATTGAGTTGAAAGTAATATATAATCCGAAATTTAAATATGACTGCATTGACGCTAAAGTTGTTTCCAAAATTGAAAAGAGATTAATAAAGTACAAAAGGGCAGAGGCCGATTTGAATACTGTAATAAAAGAAACGGAGTTGCCAGAGTTCAAGGTCGATTATACATCAAGGTTTGAAAAAAGGTTGAACTTCTATAAGAAGTACCCTGAACTACTGAAATCAATACCAACTAAAAAAATTGAATCTAATCTAGAAAGAGTAAATTTTCAATGATTACATTAAAATTAAACTTTTCCTAGAATGTGTAACGAGTTGATTATAAAGAAATCTAGATAAATGATAAAAACTTTTTTAGCAACACTCTTTATTATTACCCTAATTGGGTGCGCATCATTTTCTAAAAAAGAATTTAGAAAAGAGTATACTAAGCTCAAAGATGGAAATTTATCAAGATTGAATGGAATTTATAGTTTTTACCCATCAAAGAGGTTTGGAAAAGATTATGTTAATATCCCTTCTGACTCCTTAAGATATCCCAACTTATATCAAAATATTGTTAATGAACATTGGAAACGAAAAATGAAGTTTGATTCTTTGCGTTCAAATAGTAATGATTATAGTGTTAGACTAAATCTGAACAAGCGCAAAGAATTGATAATAAAAGTTTATGAAAATTCTAAAATCATTAGGGATACACTTATCACGGGCAAAGTCAAGAATGGCATGTTCTATTTGGATAATAAAAATTTAGAAATTGAAGGAATTCCTTTTCTTTTTGGAAACTATCGGAGTGACAAAAGACGTTTAGGAATTTCTGGTAAGAACAATTTAATAGTGAACAATGTACTTGCTGACGAGGGTGCTATATTAGTTGTCTTTGGAACCGGTTTTAAATATAATTCATCTTACGAGTATGAAAGGATTGAATAAAATTCCGATGGCTAATAAACTCAAAATGCTTGTCATAATTTCAAGTTGTTTTGTATTAATGGGATGTCCACCTGGTCATTTTCATAAGTATAAATTTATAGGGGAAGAGCTGCCACTTGATGGGCTTTCTTATACTCGAATTAGATTCAATGAGAAAACAGATTTATATATTAAAGCAGGTTATTACTACGAATTCATTAATAAAAAAGAAAATGGATTGGCCGTTGCTATTCAGGCGAATCCAGAGTTTGATCTAGATAAAAACAAAATAGTCAAAAGCATCAAGTCATCTATTTTTGGAGAACTAAATAAAAGTAATAGCTTACCCTCTACCGCTCGTGTTTTTAATACTGAAAATACAGTTTTATATAATTTACCTTTTAAAAAACGTAATGAAAGAAAGGCTCTTGAAAAAATAGAAAAAGATACAATAACAATCGAGTTAATGAACGGAAATGAGCTACTTTTTATTAGAAATAAATAAAAGAGTAATAATAGATGTATAAAATTAATTAAAACCTTACATCAATACTAAATAAACCATTTTATGAGGATGAATATGTTTAAATCAATAATATCAATTACACCCTTTTTAAAATACAATAACCTAGAACCACGGCTAAAAATATTTATTGTTTTTTTAATTTGTGTTTCAACTAATATGTATTCACAAGACTTTTACAGTTTTACTAAAGATTCCAAAAAAGGCTTAGTTGATAACAATATGAATGTTATAATTAAACCTAAATATGAACAAATCAGTACTGTTGACATGGTTAGCAAGAGATTTGAAAATAAAGGCCATTTAATTTTTAAATTGAATAATAAATATGGAATAATGAATCTGAGAGAGAAAGTAATTCTCTCGCCAATATATGACAGACTGTATCCTACAGATCTCAAAAATACATTTTCATTTAAACTCGGAGACATAGGTGGTTTAGTCAATTTAAATGGGAAAAAGTTATTCGCTGAAAGCTATTCTAGTTTTAGTGTAGCCAACAATAATAAATCTATTATCAAAAGCCAAAAACTGCAAGGCCATAGACAATGGAGTATTTTGAATAGGGATGGAAGTCTTATAAGAAAATTTGGCAAAGACACTTTAATCTTTCGTAGTAATTATTATGATTTTTCAGCAAATATTTTCATCTATAGAGCAGGACAAAAGTATGGTTATGTTGATTCCGAAGGTATTATAAAAACAAAAGCAATATTTGATAACGCTTCTCAGTTCTATAAAAAATATGCGATTGTTCAATATAAGGAAAAAGATTCTGACTTTTTTTTGACATCTAGAATAATTAATAAAAAAGGAGAATTTGTTAATGGCTTAAAATACCAATCAGTTAAGTTTAAAAGCAGTATTACCGCCTATGGTGGTCAGGAGGCAGATGAGAGTTTTTTTTATTTTAGGATTGATGACAAAGTTGGTTTGCTAGATGAAGATTTAAATGTAATAGTGGAACCTAAATATTCTCAAATAGGTAAATTTAGTGAAGGGCGTGCTTTTGTAGCCAATGAAAACGGTAAGTATGGTTTCATAAATAGTAAGGGCAAAGAAATAATTCCATTAATATACGATAATGCTGATTTTTTTTCTGAGAATCTCGCTCCTGTTGTGAAAAATGGTAAATGGGGATTTATAGATAAAGATAATAATGTTGTAATTGACTTCAAATATACCGGAAACATGAAACCCTTTTCAAATGGAGTAGCCCTATTCAGAAAAAATGAAAAAACATCTAAGACAAATTCCAATATGGATAAATGCGGTTTTATCAATAAAAAAGGTGAATTTATAATAGAACCTATCTTTTATAATGCTGAAGACTTTAAAAATGGAGTAGCCCTCGTTGCACATAACGGATTTTATTATTTAATCGATAAAAAAGGGAACCGCTTTAAATTATATCAAGATGAATTCTATCATAAAGAAGAACCAACTGTAGAAAAAGAAAACTAACGCTAGTAAGATAATTGAGTATTATTAGAAATGGGAGAATGGAATACATTACATATTTACAATGAAATAGATAAGGGTAAGCCTATAGATACAATAAAAAATACAGAAGAAGTAAAATTTTATCTAGGCAAATACACCGAAAGGTATTTAAAGGATAAATGTTTTTTTGACGAAAATATTGTAATAAAAACTCTCAAGAAAGATTTACACCATTACGAGAATTTATTTGAATTGGGCATTCTATTGGATGACTATAAAATTTCAAGGGATTTGTCCAGTTGTCAAGAACACCATTATAAATCATTTGTTGAATATTTCATTTTTCAAAAAAATTCGAATTACTACCCTTATTTTAAATTAGGGAAAAGAAGTTTTTCGCAAGCTGTCAATTATGTAAATAAAAACACAATTGCTGAAGAAATTATTAATAGTTTATTATTCTCTTGGAGTTCTTTTACTATTGATGGTGGTGGAATAAGAAAGGTTCTTTCACCTAAGGATTTGATTCTTTTAGAATCAGATTTAGAAGAAATAGGGGCAAATGGTTTTAGTCATGAGCAAATAATTAATGATTTCAAACACTTTATAAAGTATCTAAAAGAAAATAATTTAGGACTTATTTCTGGTGTTAATTTAGAAGCACGAAGGCTGGAAAGCCAAAATCTTAAATCAATCAAGATAAATCTAGAAAATTTAGTGTATAAAACCGAGCGCAAAGAGATTAAACATTTGGTTAATAAATCAAATTCTGAGCCCATAAATGCCCAAATAGATAGTCCAAATTTTAAAAATAAAATATCACATGAAATTAATGGAACTATTGATGAGAAATATTTATCAGACCTAATGTATTTCTATCAAATTGCATCTGGTCAAACATTTTTTAAAAATAGATTGTTGACTCTTATTACTTATTTAGAGCAAAAGTCAATAACAATAATTCAGAGCGACTTTGAAGGAATTATAACTTCAAAGGAGGGACTAGAGGAAATTCTGAGAAAAATGGATAACACCTTTAAAATGGAGGACCATATAAATTAATCGATGTAGACAAACCGTTGGTATTCATTTGATCTATGTGACAAAGCATTTTATAACTTAATTATATAAAAATACATGTTAGTTTTAACAGAAGAAATTCCTAACACAAAAACAGATGAACGTTGTGAAGTATTATTACAAGATAATATATTGGTTTATCGCACCAACCAAAAAGAAATTTCATTAAATACAAATATTAATCGAGCATTCAATTTAAGAAACGATACTTTCTTGGTATTAGATGGATTAAATAAGCCCACCATAGTTAAAGGAGAACATGTTAGTACGAACTACAAAGATACTTTTCGTGTAAGTGAAGTTTTCGAAACCCTTTTTATTTATTATAAAAAAACAAACCCAAGAGTTAATGGTATTTTCGATTTTAACTCAGAAAAAGCATTACTTGAAACAGAGCATTGGATAGGTCGCAATATTTTTGACAACCTTATTATCGGTGAGTTAAATAAAGTCATAACTGCTAGAAAAATTGATAACCCAGAGCCCTTGTGGAAGTACGATTTGTCAATTTTTGGCACAACTAAGAAACTTTTTGGAAAGGAAGAATCAGTTAACTTAAATAATTTTGTTGGAGTATGGAATAATCAACTCATTGCTTTGTTGAATAACGGTGAATTTATTGGTTTAAATATTGACAATGGTAAATTATTATGGCAAAAGAAAGAAGTTGATGAAAATAAGACTCAGTTAAAAAACACTTATGATTTTGGATTACCATATAATCCTATTCTTAATAAAGAACTTGGGTTAATTTATATATTACAAGGTAGGGACTTCATAGAATATAATTTAAAGACACAACAAGCTTCTTATTTATGGGATAGTCAAGAGAAGGGAACAGAAAAATCCATTTTTATTAAACAAACAAAATTACTCAAAGAAAATATTTACTTCACCGCGTCAGTATTTCCAGATTTAGGAACTACTAATACTGTTGGTATTTTCAATATTGAAAAAAGAGAAATAATTTGGCAGTATTCTTTTAATTTTAAAAGAGGAGTGTTTATTCCAAATATTAAGAATTGTATTCAGGTTAGTAAAAATAGTATGTGCATATTAGATTCAACCGAAACACTTCACATTTTTGATAGGATCGAATAAAATAAATCATAAACAAACGTATTGTTAAATTAATACAACCTATGTCAAATAAAAGGTGCGTAATTCGGTGAGTAGGAGAGAAGTGTGTTTTTAACTATTTAAATATCAGCGCCATACAAGCAAGGTTCTGTTCCCTCTTTCTCCGCTGAAAATGCTAACAAATAGCAACAAAACCCATCAAATAAAATGAATTGATGGGTTTTTCATTTTATTTGGTTTCATTTAAAACCAAATATTATTGCAAAAAGGTGACCTATTCGGGTACCTTTTTTATTTTTTAACAAGGTCCCCTAATTTCAATTAATGTTTAAGAAATCCAAAAGATAAAATAAGTTTTATATAGAAGGGAAGCATGTTGTCTAGGATTTACCATTATTCACCTATTTTTTAAGGAAATTCACCTTTCATTGCAAATAAATTAATCCAAGTTTTGTACGAGATAAAATGTACCTACAGTTAAAAAAATCAAAGTAGTATCTTAGATTAAGTTTAAGTGATTTAATTAAAATTGTCAATTAATTGAAATAAAAAATATGAAAACCAATCGACTAGAAGCATTTAGTGATGGAGTTCTAGCCATTATTATTACGATTATGGTGTTAGAACTTGAAGCTCCAGAAGGCACATCTATTGAAGCATTAATTCCTAAAGTACCAATATTTATTAGTTATGTTTTGAGTTTTATTTATGTCGGCATTTATTGGAACAATCACCATCATTTATTTCAAATAACCGAAAAGGTGAATGGCAAGGTGCTTTGGGCCAATTTACACTTATTGTTTTGGTTATCGGTTATACCTTTTACTACCTCATGGTTAGGAGAAAATCATTTGGATTCAGGCCCGTTAGCACTTTATGGTTTTTCATTATTAATGGCAGGAATAGCATATAATATTCTACAAAGAGTTATTATTAAAGAGCACGATGACAACTTTCCGCTTAAAAAAATTCTTGGAAAGAGAACTAAAGAAAAAATATCATTGATAATCTATATTATCGGAATTGTATCTTCGTATTTAGTACCATGGTTGGCCGTATCTTGTTATATTATTGTAGCTTTAATATGGCTTATTCCAAATAAAAAAATAGAAAATATTTTAGGTTAAATGGCTAATAAAGAACTTCCTCAATTACTTTTTAAGGAAGACCTAGAATTGATAGGATTTGAAATTCTAACAATGAAGGGTTTTTATGAGAAGTATGATGCTTCATTATTAGCACCTCCTAAAATTTTAAAGTTTTATGAAATTCTTTTTATAGAAGATGGAGAAGGAGAACATTATGTTGACTTTGAAACCTATAATTTCAAAAAAGGGAGCATTTTATTTTTAGGTAAAAACCAAGTACATTCTTGGCAAAAACACAGAAGTATTGATGGTTATATAATTTTGTTTACTGAAAATTTCTTGTATAAAAATCAACTACAATTTAATGAATTATCATATAGTTATCCTTATAATACTGCATTATATAGTCCGATAACAAATATTAATAACAAGAGTCATTTTAATACTTTTTTAGCTTTAATTGAACTCATTCATAAGGAATATGAAAGTGTTGAATATCAATTAAGACAAGAAGTACTACAAACATTACTGCGTACTTTAATTTTAAAAGTGAAATCTCAACTGCTTCCTGTAGATTCTTCAGACGACGAAAAAAAGACTTTATTTATTGAATTTCAAAAGGCATTAGATCAACATATATTTCACACAAGAAATGCTGTTGATTATATAAATATGTTGGGTTGCTCTAGTCACCAACTTAATAAGGCAGTTAGGACATTTACCAATAAATCAGTGAAAGCTTTTATTGACTCAATGCTCATACTACACGCAAAACGACTTCTTGCTCAGATTCATAACAATGTTAGTGAAGTGTCTTACCTTCTCGGTTTTGATGAAACTACAAACTTCGCTAAGTATTTTAAAAAACATACTAATAAAACGCCAAGTCAATTTAAAACAATGATTACTAAGCAATAAATTGTTTTGAGATTTACCATTATTTGAGATTTTTCGAAATAATTAACCTTTCACACTAGTTAGATCAACTTTAATTTTGTGGTATAAATTAATATAAAGTTTATGCCATTTAAAATCAATGAAATAGAGGCGAAATCAATTATAGGAACAACTCAAGTTCCTAGTGCAGATTATGTAATTAATCCATATGCAGGCTGTCAATTTGCATGTATGTATTGTTTTGCAAGTTTTATGGGACGTTTTGTTGGAGAGACTAATAATAATTGGGGAAATTATGTGTATGTAAAAACAAATGCAATAGAATTAATGGAAAAGGATATTCAACGATTAATGAAGAAAAATCCACATCCAAAAATCGCAATGAGCACTGTTACTGACCCTTATCAAGGGGTTGAAAAAAAGTATCGATTAACCAGAGGCATTTTAGAAGTATTTGCAAAAAATAATTACCAAGGTAGAGTTGGTATTTTAACTAAATCGCCAATGATATTAGATGATTTAGAATTGCTAAAGAAAATTCCAAACCTAGAAGTTGGAATGTCCATTACAACTACAGATGATAAATTAAGTCGGTTTTTAGAAGTAAAAGCACCATTAGCAAGTGCGAGATTAAGAACATTAAAAAAGTTAAATGATGCCGGAATTAAAACCTATGTTTTTATTGGACCTTTTTTACCTCATATGAAATTAAAACCAGAATTGATTGATAAGTTATTTTCTGAAATAAAAGCAGCTGGAACAAATGATGTAAAAATTGAATATCTAAATCTTCCGAAGTATGTTCGTCCAAAGATGAATAAACTTTTAAAAGAAGAAACTCAAGAAATTCAAGACGTATATACAACATCTCAACTTAAAAAATACAGAGAACAAATAGAACCAATTTTAAGAGAAAATCTTTTAAAACATGATTTAAAATTAAAGTTTGATGAAATTATTCATCATGTAACCGATCAAAATTTAGTAGAATGAAACATTTAAAAACAATTGCAGTATTCATTGTAACAATAGCTAGCATAAACCTTACTACGGCACAAGATAAACCAACAGAATCTTCTTTGGAACAAGTAAAAAGAGAAGCTGAAGCAAAAAAACCTGAACAATTATTGAATGGAACATCCATGAACTATTATTATCAAAATGGAGGAGGAATACATATTGAATTTTATGATGGGATGCTTAAATACAAATGGATTGTAGGTCCAAGAAAAGGGAATGGTAATAAAGATTTGTCATATAGCTCTCGTAAGATTGGAAACAAAATGTATATCGTAAGTTGGTTAGAAGCCTCACATCCAGACTACACGACTTTAATTTTCAATTTCAATAATAATGTGATGTATTCTTCTGGCATATTTCGCTTCGGAACAAAAGACCAATTTACACGATTTGATGGGGGAATAATTGAAGATTTATTGTTAGTGGAAAAATAATTTTAAGCATGGAAGATATAAGAATGTACATACACTATGTTACCAAAGCTATTGAGTTAATAGGAGTCTTGGTTATTTTCTTAGGAATAGTGTATTCAATAGCTAAATTTTTAATTTCTCTAAAAAGGAAAAATACAACAGCATATGTAAACCTACGACAGTCATTAGGGAAATCAATTCTTTTAGGCTTAGAGATTTTAATTGCTGCCGATATTATGGAAACAGTTACTACAGAACCAACGCTTAGGTCAGCTGCTGTTTTGGGACTAATTGTACTCATTAGAACTTTTATGAGTATGTCTTTAGAAGTGGAGTTGGAAGGTAGGTTTCCTTGGCAAAAAATAAGTAATAAATAATATTTAATCTATAAAACAAATAAAATGAGTTTATCAAACAAAGAAAAAGCAGTAGCCCTATTAAACAGTATTCAAACAGGAGCAGCAGAACCTGCAAGCTATGTAAACCCTAAAAAGTATATTCAACATAACTTGTCTGTTGCTGATGGATTAGCAGGATTTGGAGCCGTATTACAAAATGCCCCTGAAGGAGGTTTTAAAGTAAAAGTTGTAAGAGCATTTGAGGATGGAGATTATGTAGTTTGCCATAGTAAATATGACTTTTTCGGACCAAAAGTTGGGATTGATGTATTTAGGTTTGAAGATGGGCTAATTGTAGAACATTGGGATAATTTAGACCAACTTGCTACAAGTACAAATCCAAGTGGACGTACACAACTCGATGGAGAAACAGAAATAAGGGATTTAGATAAAACCGAAGCAAACAAGGCATTTGCAAAAGATTTTATTTCAACTATTCTTGTTGGAGGTGGATTTGATAAAATCCAAAATTACTTCGATGGTAATAATTATATTCAGCATAATCCTGTTATAGCAGACGGAATTGATGGTTTACAAGCGGCATTAAAGCATATGGCAGAAAATAATATTCATATGGTTTACGAAAAGGTACATTATGTGCATGGCGAAGGCAATTATGCGCTTGTAATGTCCGAAGGAAATCTTTCTGGTACACCTTATGCATATTTTGATTTATTAAGAATCGAAAATCTTAAAGTAGCAGAACATTGGGGTGTAATGGCACCAATTCCACCAAAACCTGAATGGAAAAATGATAATGGTAAATTCTAAAAACAATAACAATGAGTAAAAAATTAGAAAATGCGAAGAGTCTTTATTTAGAAGGGATTCGTGATGGTCATATGGAAGAAGCACTTGATAAATATACAGGCGCCAGATATACACAACATTCTGCAGGAGTAGGAGATAATAAAGATGGGTTTATGAAATTTTTCGGCCCATTTCTTAAAAGAAATCCTGTACGAGATATTCAAATAATCCGTGCTTTTGAAGATGGCCAATATGTTTTTGCTCACGTATATCAAAGTTTAAATAATGGTGAAGCAAAATGGGTTACAGCAGATTTCTTTGATACTGACGATAACGATCGTATGATTGAACATTGGGATGCTATTCAAGTGTATGAAGAAACTTCAGTTTCAGGTCGTACTATGGTAGATGGTCCTACAGAAATTGAAGATTTAGACAAAACGGAAGCAAATAAAGAGCATGTAAGGAAGTTCGTTAATGATATTTTAATCGGCAGAAATTTAGACAACATTACAAAATATGTGTCTACAGAACAGTATGACCAGCACAATCCTACAATTGGTGATGGTATAGATGGATTGATGGCGCATATTCAAAAAAATATTGCAAATAATATTAAAGCAGGTTATGAAAAATTACACTTGTTACTTGGTCAAGGAAATTTTGTTTCAATTTTGAGTCATGCCATAGTTAATGACGAAGATTATGCGTTTATTGACATATTCCGATTAAAAGATGGTTTAATTGTAGAACATTGGGATGTTCAAGAGAAAATACTGCCTAAAGACCAATGGGGAAACTCCGGTAAATTTTAAATTATCTATTAATAGTTGTAATTGGAGTATTTTTTGTAATTGAATATAAGCTAAACACGGATTTATTTAAAGGAGTTGTAGATATGGATGATGTTGGTTATTTAATTACTAAAGAAAAGTCTTCAAATACTAATTTACCTGGTGTATTTGCTTTTCGTGATGTTCAAAATAAAGAATATAGAGAAGCTATTACTAGAGCTGGAACGGGTTGGACGGCAGAATTAGATGCTAGATGTAAATAGTAGCAAATAGTGGTAAATAAAAAGTGAGTAATTAGGTGAGTAGGAGAGAGGTATGTTTGTAATAATTTATTAATCAACTAGTTACAAGTAAGGTTTTGATCCCTCTTTCTCCGCTAAAACGGCACAAAACCCATCAAATAAAATGAATTGATGGGTTTTTCATTTTATTTAGTTTCATTTAGGTGCAATTAGCACCAAATAAAAGGCGACCTATTTTGATTTTTTTATGGTCGCCGAATTAGTTATAAAACTCAGAATAATGATAACTAAAATCTCTGTTAATATCCTGACCACATTTTTGCAGTATTTCTTAATCGGAGTTTGGCTAAAAATAATGAACTCTATTAAAAACGTCTACGCTGCCCGGAATACTGCATGGCCTCGCCCTTGCCAAAACCGTAACTCAATCCGAAAGCCACAAATCGTCCTCGTTGTCGACTGCTAAATGTATTGAAATCATTTTGAGCTATTTGGTTTTCAAATATCCTAGAAGCGAAAACATCTCGTACACTCAAGCTTAGTACTGCTTTTCCTTTCATAAGGTCTTTACGAAGTCCCAAGTTCATAAAAAGCTGATCATTAATGCTTCCCTGAACAGTTTTATAGCTGGATCGGTAATTGCCGGTGAGTTCAAGATCAAACTTTGCAGGCAACTTTACTTTGGACATCAATTTTGATGACCACTGATCACCACTAAAATCAAACACTGTTTCTTCAAACGAACCATTTCTTTGGAACCTACTGTAGTTCAAGTCCCCATTCAGTGTTAACCATTTAAACGGACTGAACTTTGTGTTAAATTCCAAACCGGTCGTTATGTTAGTACCAATATTTTCAGGCCTGAAAGTCGTGACATTACTTTCAAAGGTGGAAACGCGCTCGATAACGTCAATTGTATAGCGATGATATATACCAAAATTTAAAGATACTTTGCCCAACATATAAATGCTTGTTATTTCATAGGAATCGGTGAATTCAGGTAATAAATCAGGATTTCCCTGCCGTATGTTGAAGTTATTTCTAATATTAAAAAAGGGGTTCAAATCCCACAATCTCGGTCGGTAAATTCGCTTAGAATACCCGGCCTGGAATGATAGCTTATCCGTAAATTTATATGAGGTATGTATACTTGGAAACAGATTTGTGTAGTTCTGGTCGTTTGCTTCACCAGTATTGGCCAGTATGGTGTTTAAGTCGGTAGCTTCCATACGCAAACCGGCTTTTATACCCCATTTTTTACCTTCATAGGCGCCAGTTCCATAAAGACCCAATACTTTTTGGTCATACTCAAATATATTAGTCAGTCCCGGGTCATTGACAAATATGCCATCAATTAAATTATTGACCTCATAATCATTACTTACATCGTTTAAAACATATTGTGCTCCGGTTTCCAGGGTCCATTTCTCATTGAGGGGATTTGTATAGTCTAATTTAAAAGTGAATACAGATTCCTTAAAGTCGGTACGTGTCTGCTGCGTACTATTATTGTCTTCGCCCGATAGAGTTGTATCCACAAATTCCGAGGACTGGTCTTTTCCGAAGAAATTACCCAAGGCACTGAACAATAAGGCATGATCTTTATGGCTTTTGAAATCTTTTTTGTACTGCAGTTCATATTGAAACTTTGGATTTCTCGCATCAGTGACTTCCACACGTTGCCACTCCGATAAAATGGTGCCGGAAGTTAGATCTTCAGAAGCAAAATTTGTTTCTGAAGGTTGGTCTTCAATTTCCAGGGCAAAATTGCCTGATAGGGTAACGACATTCCGTTCATTGATATGATAATCTGTTCCAAGAACAAAATTATAATAAGTTTCATTTCTGAATTCTGTTCCTGTTGTATAAATAGCGGTGTTAGTATTTAAGTCGATATTGGAATTCTCAATGTCATTAGGTAGCTCGCGCAATCCAATACCCATTTGACTGAATAAATTAAATTTTTCCGTGCGACGATTGAGGCTAACTCCAGCACTATGACTGTCTGGAGCCCCGGTATTCAATGAGACGGACCCATTTAGCCCCTCTCTTTCTTCTTTTTTAATAATAATATTGATAATCCCTGAGGTGCCTTCTGCATCGTATTTTGCAGAAGGATTCGTGATGACTTCTACTTGCTGAATCATATCGGCCGTAATGGTGCCTAACGCATTATTTTCATCACTTGCTAAAATAGATGGCTTGCCATTAATAAGAATCTGTACACCTGTACTTCCACGCAGACTGATTTGCCCTTCAATATTCACATTTACTGACGGTACATTATTCAATACTTCTAAGGCACTTGCTCCCGTTGAGCTTAAATCCTTTCCGACATTAAATACTCGTTTATCCAATTTAAAAACCGTTTTGGAGACTTCCCCTCGTACCACAATTTCCTCTAATTGTTTTGTGTCTTCCAAAAGCTCTATGGTGCCTAAATCAATAGTTCTGCCTTCTGAATCCGGCAACTGTACAATCATTTTCTGAAAACCAATAAAACTTACTTCCACATGATAATCGCCTTTTTGAACCTTTAAAGAAAAGTGACCATCCTCTGATGTTGTGGTGCCTGTAATGCCTTTAGTGGTGTTTTTATCAATTATCAAAACTGTGGCATAAGCAATCGGTTGCCTTGATTTTTTATCGGTTACTTTACCCTGATACATTACTAATTCTTGCTGCGCGTTCACCTTGAACAAGCAAAACATGGCTGCGATTACTAGAAGTATACTAGACTTAAGTTTGTTGTTCATCATCCAAAATTTTATTCAAATGTCTGAAAACCCTACTTTAACTGAAATTATATTCCGTGAACGACGTACCTTTTATGGTAAACGGCACTTGAATAAGAACTTGTTGTTCAGGGAGGTCATTCTGCCGTTCACGGGATATTTTTCTTTTATTAACTTGCATAGGATAGTTTTGAAACAAGTTTATAAACTATGGTGATATCAAAAAAAGAATTGATCTTCCAACTGATACTTTTTGTATTGGTCTTTTTATTCTATTCGTTTGATAGGGACAACCCCGGATTTAAAATACATCAGGTTGTTTTTTTTCTGACCTATGTAATTGCCGCTGTGATCATAGGCTATTACTTAATGCCAAGATTTCTATACCGTAAAAAGTATTGGTATTTTTTGGGCTATGTAGTCGTGGTCATTGCAGCACTCATAGTATTAGAGGAACTGGTATTAGAGCAATTATTTTTTCCAGGTACGCGAAGGGCAAGAACATTCCCCGGTGTTTTCTTTACACTTCTGGGCGTACTCCCTGTAATTACGATACTATCAGGGTTTAAGTTTGGATGGGATGCCTTGCAGAAACAAGAACAAATTGAAGAATTGCAAACCTCCGTAGAGGAAAGCGAACTCCAATTTTTGAGATCGCAAATTAATCCACATTTTTTATTTAATAATTTGAACAACCTCTATGCTCATGCCTTAGAGGGCTCTCAAAAGACACCAGAAATTATTCTTGAACTCAGCGGGCTGTTACGCTATATGCTTTATGAGTGTAAAGAGAAGTTTGTACCGCTTCAAAAAGAGATTGAACAATTACATAATTTTATAAAACTCAATAAATTGCAAATCGGAGATCGTGGAACGGTAGATTTTACTACTCGTGGAATATTGCCAATTTATGCTATTGCTCCACTTATACTGATCGTCTTTATAGAAAACGCCTTTAAGCATAGTCAGTCGGGGCAATCGAAAGACATTCAGATTTCTATCGATATGTATATGGAAAATGACATGTTGTATTTCAGGTGTATAAATAACTTTGTAGCTTTTAGGAATTTGGAGACCATCGATGCCGGAATAGGTTTGGAGAATGTGAAGAAGAGATTGGATATGTTGTATCCAGATGCTCATGATTTGACAATTACATCTGATAATGCTAATTATGAAGTTAAATTGTCTATGCGTTTACAAAAAATTACAGATGCATGAAATGTATCATCATTGAAGACCAGCCACCAGCACAACGAGTCCTTAAAAAATACATTGAGGACATTGGATCGTTGGAATTGAAGGGAATATTTTCAGATGCTGTCCAGGCATTAGAATTTTTACGTTCTAATATGGTTGATTTAGTATTTCTGGATATCCATTTGCCGAAATTATCAGGTATTGATTTCTTAAAAACAGTACCGTATACTCCGCACATAATTCTAACAACCGCGTTTTCCGAGTATGCCCTTGAAAGTTATGAATTCAACGTGGTTGACTATTTGTTGAAACCCTTTTCTTTTCAACGCTTTGTTAAAGCTGTATCAAAAATAAAGAAGCAAAGGCCCCATGATAATTTTGCTAAGAGTGATATTGAGACATCAACAGCTTTTAAAAAAGAAATTTATATTAAATCCGGCCATGAATACATCAAAATAGCGATTAATGATGTAATTCATATCTCTTCCGATGTGGACTATACAGAACTAATCACAAAAGGTAAAAAACATCTTTCCACCGAATCATTAAACTATTGGGTGGAGATTTTATCTAATGACTTTTGCCGCATTCATAAATCACATATTGTCAATATGACAAAAATTGAAAAGGTAGTTGGGAATCAAATTTATTTGATTCAGGGAATAAAACTACCTATTGGTAGAGCGTATAAAGAAAATTTTATGAATACCATAATACGATGAAATTATGAAAGAATTACGAAAAGAGGATATCAAACAAGAAGTTTTTGATCTTTATGATGCCTATGCGCATAATAAGATCGGACGTAGAGATTTTATTGAAAAATTAGGAATATATGCTGTTGGAGGAATTACTATAACATCATTAATGAGTTTTTTGATGCCAGATTATAAGAATACATTGCTGGTAGATAGTAATAATCAAGAATTAGATTCAGAATATATTACTTACACATCACCTGGTGGTGGAGGAGATATTAAAGGTTTATTATCTAAGTCTAAGAAATTTAAAGGTAAACTTGGAGGTATCATTGTAGTTCATGAGAATAGAGGTTTGAACCCATATATTGAAGATACAGCGAAACGCGCAGCGCTCGCCGGATTTATTACTTTGGCTCCTGACGCCCTCTCTCCACTTGGTGGCTATCCTGGTAATGATGATGAAGGCAGAACATTGCAGCGACAACGAGATAGAAATGAAATGCTAGCAGATTTTATCGCGGCATTCGAATATTTAAAAAATCATAAAGAGTGTAATGGCAAAGTAGGTGTTGTAGGATTTTGCTTTGGAGGATGGGTTTCAAATATGATGGCTGTTAAGGTCCCTGAGCTCGCTGCTGCCGTTCCGTTTTACGGGGGTCAACCAAAAAAAGAAATAGATAAAATAAAAGCACCTTTGATGCTTCATTTTGCCGCGTTAGATAAAAGGGTAAATGCTGGGTGGCCGGAATATGAGAAAGCTTTAAAGAAATTAGACAAAGAATATGTGGCTTATGAATACTCCGATGTAAATCATGGGTTTCATAATACAAGTACACCTCGCTATGATAAAGAAGCTGCAGAATTGGCTTGGAAGAGGACGATCGAGTTCTTCAAGGAAAAGTTATAATTCCAGTCGATAGCGTCGGAATTATTGTTTTATTAAAATTTCTTAATGCTAAATGACAATAAATAGTCATAAATAAAAAGTGAGCAATTCGGTAAGTAGGAGAGAAGTATTATTTCAAATATTTGTATATCAATTAATTAAAACAAAAGTTCTGTTCCCTCTCTCTCCGCTGAAATTTGGTTCCATTTAAACTCATTTGCCTGTAAATAAAATGTTTACAGGCTTTTTTCATTTTATTTAGTTCGATTTACCTCTATTTGATACGGTAAAAATTGATCAAAAAAGTGAGTAATTCGGTTACCTATTTTGATATTTTCGTTTACTCACCGAATTAGCTATTAATAGTCGTAAATTTTTACTATTAGGACGATCACATTTATAAATATTACCTAATTCATCACTTCAATTAATGAACAAATTATTTTCTTTATAATTCCTCTGTTTTAAATCAAATAATAAAATAATATCGAAAATAATTTGTCGGTTAAATTTATATTTCTATTTTTGGTAAACCAATCTGGTTAACCAATTTAAATAACGAGCTTTTATAACCTTAAAGGTTTTGTTGAAAACAGTTATTACTTTTAAACATATCAACATTTCATATAAAATGAACTTCAAAACAACTTCATCAAAGATTACTCTTAAAATATTATTGGTAAGTACTATCACACTATTGTTTAGTTGTGCTGATATAAATAAAAAGCAAAGGGATCTAAAAAATCATGAGAAATTAGGTAATGCCAACGATATAATACCATTTTTCCAACATTGGAATTTAATCTTAGGTGATGGATCTAATGTAGGCCAAGCAACTAATTTCGAGAATAAGAATTTCTTTTTTACAACTAACGATGGAAAAGATGATTGGGTAGTATTTAAAACCCCTAATGCAGGTAATACCCATGGCACTTCAAACAATACAAGGACTGAACTAGCTCAATTAAAAAAGTGGTCACCAATGACAGATGCTAAAATGAACGCTACTCTTAAAGTAATGAATGTGGCTACTACAGGTGATGCGCGCGTTGCTTCAACTTATTCTGTAGTTGTTGGTCAGATTCATAGTGCAGATGGGCATGAAAACGAACCACTTAAAATATTTTATAAAAAATTTCCTGGCCATACCAAAGGCTCTGTATTTTGGAATTATGAAATCAACACTTCTGGTGATGATAATTCAAGAAGATGGGATTATTCTTATCCTATTTGGGGTTATGATTTTTCTGTTGTTGGTACCGGTGAAAACAATTATCCAATAGAACCAAAAGACGGCATCGCTTTAGGAGAAGAGTTTAGTTATGAAGTGAAAATCAAGGATGGAATCATGCATCTTAAATTTATGAGTGAAGGTCACGAAACCAAAACATTTACCAAAAATTTGATCGCATCTGAGTATGTAAAGCGCTCAGACTTGCCAGATCAAGTCGAGAATTTATTTGTGCCCATAGGTCAAGATGGAGTAGAGCGTGAAAATGCTTATTCTGACGAAGGACTCTTTTTTAAGTTAGGCTGTTATAACCAAACGAACGGTAAAGACCCTAAAGTAAATAAGGTATGGTGTTCAGGAGCTGAAACACATGGTGGCGATATCCAAAAACAATATGAGAACGGAAATTTTGCCGAAGTTTGGTTTAAATCGGCAAGTATCGAAATTAGTGATGATGCGATTTCAAACGAAGGATATTTTGAAGCAAATGACGACTTAAGTAAAAAAACAGTGTATCCGCATGAGGTCATTCCTTTTATGGATAAATTTAAAATTTTAACTGGAGATGGAACTAGTGTGCAAGACCTTACTGAATTTGAAGACAAAAACTTTTTCTATACTGTAATTGATGGTACTAGACGATGGGTTGTTTATAAAACTCCAAATTCCGGAGTTACTTCAAAAAATTCTAGCAATACAAGAACTGAATTGCAAGAAAAAAGAGAATGGACTCCCGAAGAAGGTGGCAAACTTACAGGCACCTGCAAAGTAATGCAAGTATCCGTTTCTGGTGATGCCAGAGTTGCGGCTTCCTACTCAACTGTGGTTGGACAAATACATAGTGGAGAAGGGCATGAAAATGAACCGCTAAAAATATTTTATAAGAAGTTTCCAGGTCATAAGAAAGGATCTGTCTTTTGGAATTATGAAATCAATACCGCAGGTAATGACAATTCTGGGAGATGGGATTTTTCTACTCCAGTTTGGGGATATGATATGTCGGTTATTGGAAAAAGTAAAACAGACTACCCTTCTGAACCTGCTGAAGGTATTGAATTGGGGGAAGAATTTAGTTATGAAGTAAATGTTTACAAGGGTGTTATGTATCTCACATTTAAGTCTGAAGGTCATGAAACGAAAACATTTACTAAAAACCTTATCGAATCTGAATATGTGAATAAGTCAGACCTACCCACTCAAGTGAAAAGATTGTTCGTTCCCATAGGACAAGATGGAACCGAACGCAACATTGCCTATAGTGGAGAATTGAATTATTTTAAGCAAGGAGCCTATAATCAAACAAATGGAAAAAGCCCGGAAACAAATTTAGTTTGGTGTGCAGGGGCTGAAACCTACGGAGGTGATATTGCTAAGCAATACGAAAATGGATGCTATACAGAAGTATGGTTTAGGGAAGCAACAGTAGGCCCTGGAACACCGCCAGAATGAATTGAGTTAAATTGTAAAATAGATTTAATAAAGTTAATAGAATATTATATGAAAACATACGGAGCAAGTAAAGAGTTTGTATTAGATAGTGATTTAGAATGGGAAAAGGTAGGAGAAGGTGTAAAGCGAAAAATTATGACTTTTGATGATAAAATTATGCTTGTCAAAGTTGAGTTTGATGAAGGAGGAATCGGTTATAGACATGAGCATTACCATTCGCAAGTAACCTATGTAGAAAGTGGTGAATTTGAATTTTCTATTGGTGATGAAACTAAACTGGTAAAAGGTGGTGATTCAGTCTATATTCCTCCACATATGTTACACGGTGCTGTTTGCACTAAAAGGGGCGTTTTGATTGATGTGTTTAGCCCAATTCGAGAGGATTTTATGGAAGGTTAGCGATTTTAGTCTATAATTTCCTCTGGGTCTTTAGAGTAATTAATAGGTTGAAAATCAAAAAAATAGTTATTCCATTTTTTTTATTAAAAAAAAATTATATATTTGGAAAACCAATCTGGTAAACCAATTTGGTAAACCAAAAAAAATAACAAATAAAAAAGGACAGGTGCACGCCTATCCTTTAATCTTACTTCTTTGGAGGGAAGTAATAAGCATGTAGTTTACCAAACATGCCTGATACAAAAATAGTAAACAAATTTATATTTTTTGTATTCATTAGTATGTTTTTAAGGAACTACGTAAATACTAATTCAGTTTAACTAAACAATGTATTATGAACTTAAAAACTAAGTTAATTCTTCTAATTATGCTTTTTTCAAGTGCTGCCCTTTTAGCACAACAAAGCTTTTTAGTGAAAGGACAAGTAACTTCAGCATCAGATAACTCTCCAATACCTGGAGCAAATGTTATTATTGCTGGAACTAGTACAGGAACATCAACGGATTTTGATGGTAATTATGAAATTGAAGTAGAAAGTGGTGATATTCTACAATTTTCTTCGGTTGGATATGTAACTCAAAATGTTACTATAACCGACCAAACAACACTCAATATATCTATGATAGAGGATGCAAATCAATTAGATGAGGTTGTTGTTGTTGGTTATGGTACTCGCAAAAAATCACATCTTACGGGAGCAATTGCTAAAGTTGAAGGCAGTAGTGTTGCAGCAATTCAAGCAACTCGTGTGGATGAAGCCTTGGCAGGTAAGTTATCAGGAGTTCTAGTTCAAAATCAAAGTGGCGAACCAGGAGCAGCCCCGAAAATACAAGTTAGGGCGGCTTCTTCAATTTCAGGTGATTCAGGACCGCTCATTGTTGTAGATGGATATCCAATTTCAGGTAGCATAGCGACAGTTAATCCAAATGACATTGAAAGCCTAGAAGTATTAAAAGATGCGGCTTCAGCTGCCATTTATGGCTCGAGAGGGGCAAATGGTGTTATTTTAATCACAACAAAGAAAGGTAGATCTGGCGAACCTCAATTTAGCTATAATGCTTTCGTCAGTTTCTCAAATAAATATCGAGATAATATCTTAAAATCAGGACCTGAATGGGCTGCTATCTCTAGACAAGAGATTGCTGCAGGTAATTGGGACCTTTCCCAAATAGATCCTGATTTCGTAGAATATAGATTAAGAGCTTATGAGAATTCACCTGGTGCTATAAGCCCCGAAGATTGGCTTTTTAGAACAGGTGTTCAGAATAGTCATGATCTTAGCGTTAGAGGAGGCTCAAAGAGTGTTAATTACTTTGCGTCAGTCGGTTATCAAAATACTGAAGGTGTAGCAATTACACAGGGCTTTGAAAGGATCAATGCACGTTTAAATCTTGATGTTACGCTTGGTGAGAAAATAAAGGCTGGTTTAAGCTTTAATGGATTTACATCTGATAGAGATATCCTGGCCCATGACATGCGAGATCTTTTAAGAGCATATGGCGTTCACCCTGTTTATCATACGGCAGAGTCGATTGCATTTGTTCAAGCACTAAATAGTGAAGCCATAAGTTTAGGTCTATCACCTTTTGATAATGGTTATAGAGGGGGTATTGGCCCAACTAGTATCTTCGATTTGATGCCAGGCGATAGGGTAGATGATTGGCATTATGGTAGAGCAAACAATGGTATAGGGGGGTCAGGTGATGCAGGTCCAGCTCAAAAACTTGATAATGCAGATCTATCTCAGAAAACTTACTATGGTAACGTTTCCACATACCTGCAATATGAGATCGTTGATGGTTTAAATATTAAAACTGTCTTCGGTGGAGACCTTAATGATACTCAAGATTTTTACTATCAAGGTTTAGGTGCAGATTCTAGAGCACGTACAACACAAACAGACTTAGATCAGACCGATTTAAAAAGAACTTCAATGTTAGGTGAAACAACTTTGAATTATGCAAAAGTTTTTGGTGATAAGCATGATGTTGCCGCAGTATTGGGTTATGAATTTCAGAACACCTATTTTAAAGGTACAGCATTAAGAGGTACTAATGTTCCCAATAGCGATATCGTTAATTATAATTTATTGGATCCAGAAGATATTGTGGTTTCTGAAAGGGATGAGACAAGAACAAGAAATAGTATATTTGGTAGAGTTCAATATGCCTATGACGACCGTTATTTATTTTCGGCATCATTGAGAAGAGATGGTGATTCTCGTTTTGGAGCTAATGAAAGATACGGAACATTCCCTGCCTTCTCTTTAGGGTGGAATGTGCATAACGAATCTTTTTTCGGGGAAGGTGATACATTTAACTTATTAAAATTAAGATTTAGTACCGGTTCTTTAGGGACTACATCTTTCTTGGGCTCATATGATGCTTTAAGTCTCTTAAATGCAGGGCCAACGGCGGATGGTTTAGGGTTTTTATTACCACTAAACGCTCCAAACCCGAACTTAACTTGGCAAACGAATACCGAGACTAATTATGGTGTTGACCTCGGGTTCCTTAATAACCGTGTCAGATTAAGTGTAGATTACTATACTTCAAACATTGAAGATATGCTACTTAGAAAAACACAATCTATAGTAGCTACTGGTTATAATTCTATTATTGTGAATGGTGGTGATTTGAAGAGTTCTGGTTTAGAACTTGAGTTATCGGCTACTCCGATCCAGACAGAAGATTTTAATTGGAGTTTTAACTTCAATTTGGCAACTGTTGATACAGAAATTACAGATTTAGTTGATGTAGACGAATTACCTCAAATACAATATGGGCAAAGTGGTAGAGGCCCTGTATTTAGAAATTATGTTGGGGGAGAAATTGGTGAAATGTGGGGATTACAAACCATTGGTGAGGTAGAGATGAGATTTTTAGAAGACCCAACAAGACATCCCAACAATACATCTGGTGAATCCTATGTAGTAGATCAGAATGGAGATGGTGTAATTAATAGTGATGACTATGTTAAAATAGGACAAGCAACTCCAGATTTTTATTGGGGGCTAAGTAGTAACCTGAGTTATAAAGATTTTGACTTGTCGATGCAATGGCAAGGATCTCATGGAGCAGAAGTCTATAATATTGATCCACTTTACTATGAATCACAATGGTCTGGAAGACTGGTAGATAGTTTTGATGTTAATGATGATGGTATTGCTGATCACAATGGTGAGCATTATATTGGGAATAGACGACAAACTGATCATGGCATCCAAGATGCATCTTACGTAGCGTTACGTAATTTGACCTTAGGATATACTCTTAAACCAGAATGGATAAGCAAAATTGGAATAAAATCTGCTAGGGTCTATGGAGCTGCAACTAATTTATTGTATTTATATGGCGATGATTATACTTCTTATAACCCAGAAGGTATTGAAACTACTAATACCGGTTATGCAGGACCAACAACTTACGGAGTGCAAGTAGGTGCAAGCCCGATAGTAAGAAGTTTTACGTTTGGTATAAATGTTAATTTTTAAAAGAAGAAAAATGAAAAAAATATTTTTATTTATAGCGGCATTGTTATTCACCACTGCTTGTAACAACGATTTAGATCAATTTCCACCTAATATTGCTACATCAGATTCTTTGACAGATTTTGAAGGTGTTTTAAATGCTGCATACTTTTACCAGTTAGGTACAGTGACACCATTAGCGGTGATGGGAGACTTTAGAGCAGATAATGCTTTAATGTTTGAAGAACCGTATCCTTCATTTGATAGATACAATAGTGATTTATTAGATATGATAGATCAATTTTTTGAACCCTTTTACATAGCGAATTATAGATCAATTTTAAGTGCGAATAATGTTATAGTAAATTCATCAATTGCATCTCAAGTTGGTGAGGCAAAGTTTTTAAGAGCCTTATCTTATTTTAAGTTAGTAAAAGTTTTTGGAGCGGTACCTATAAATTTAGATCCGCCGGTAGTTAATGAAGATACTTCTCAATTGATAAGACAGCCCGTGATTGACGTATATAATAATGTTATTATACCAGACTTACAGGACGCCATTGCTGCTCTCAACAATTCTGGATCCAAAGGGCGTGCATCTCAAATTGCAGCACAAGCTCTTCTGGGGAAGGTTTATATGCAAATTGGTGATTTTGGTAATGCGGAAACATATTTAGCTGCCGTTGTAAATGGAGCAGCAGCAGCAGGCGTTAGCCTACAATCCAATTTTGCCGACATTTTTGGTAGTGAAAATGATTTAAATTCAGAAATTATTTATGCAACTCAAATGTCTGCTTCCATTACTGATGAATATGGGTTTACTGAATTTACGGGATGGTTTATTGGAAATGATTCTAAGGCCTTTGAACCGTTAGATTCGGATTTAACAGCCGCTTTTGACGCAAGTCCCGGAGACTTAAGAAGAGCATTAACTATTGATGAGGTAAATATGAGAAGTGTAAAATATGGATCAGAAAACCCTGATCAGGACTTTATTGAAATACGTTTAGCTGATATTATTTTACTATATGCGGAAGCATTTAATGAAAATGGTAATACATCTTCGGCATTAGTTGAGTTAAATAAGATTAGAACAAGAGCTGGTTTAGCTGATTATTCAGGAGCTTCAACACAAACTGCCGTTAGGCAAGCTATTCAAGATGAAAGAAGACTAGAATTAGCTTTTGAAGGACAAAGATGGTTTGATTTAGTAAGAACGGGTACGGTAGATTCGGAAATGGGAGAAACAATAAATGCAAATTATCATTTATTTCCTTTACCAATCTCGGAAATTCTTGCAAGTGATGGTGTTATTACACAAAATCCTGGTTATTAGTGTTTTCTGAGTAAGATTGCTATAATGAATATACAATTTAGATTATTAAATAGAATTCGTTTAATCTAAATTAGAGAATATAATATTTGAGTTAGTTAGTTTCTTTATTGGATTTTACTGGCATATAGTGCCAGTAAGATTCGATAAATCTAAACTAGGTTGACATTAGATTTTTTATTAAATTTAACATAGTGTATCTGGTTAACCAGTTCTTTAACAAAATAATTAGCAAATGAAGATTGAAATACTTACGAAAAATGATAACCATTCTATTCAGAATCAGATTATATCTCAAATACGAGAATTAATCAATTATAAGAACCTAGAACCTGGGGATAAACTACCTTCAGAAAGAATGCTATCGGAAAAATTTGGAGTTACTCGAAGTAATGTGAGAGAAGCTATTCAGAAATTAGAATTTTTTGGTTTACTGAAATCTATTCCTCAGAGCGGAACTTTTGTTGCTAATATAGGAGTAATTGCATTAAATGGTATGATTGAGGATATTTTGAGGTTGGAGGATCCTGATTTTAAATCATTAGTTGAAACGAGAATATTACTGGAGTTAAAGACAGTAAGATTAGCAGCTATAAGAAGAACGGAAGAAGATTTAGTTAATATAAAGGAAGCTTTAGACGCTTACAGGGAAAAGGTGCTGCGTGGAGATGATGCTGTGCAAGAAGATTTGTTGTTTCATTTAGCCATAGCTAAGGCCAGTCATAATGTAACCATGAATACATTTATGTTAACAATAACACCTGAAATTATCACAAATTTTGAGAAGTATCATGTTTGTGATAAGAATCAAGCGGTTTTGGGTATTCAGGAACATACGGATATTTATGAAGCTATAAAAAATCAAAATCCGTCTTTGGCAAAGGAAAAAATGAAGATTCATTTTAAAATATTATACCAATATTGTTATAGTAGCCAATGAGTATGAGACAATTAAATTGCACGATTTAATGTCCAAAAGAAATATTAAATTAACTATAGGAGGGAAGTAGTAATACACTGACACATTATTTTATACATTATTCCTTTTGTTAGTGCTGCTTTGTGTAGACGCTTACTTCTTTGTGCAGTTTAGCATGACTCCTGAATACTTTGAAATCTATGAAAATTAAAGGATTACGTTGGTACATAATTGGCTTAGTTTGTCTTGCTACCATAATTAATTATATTGACAGATCGGCATTAGGAATTATGTGGCCAGCTATGAGCGCTGATCTTGGTTTGACTGAGCAGGATTATGCTTGGGTTATTAATATTTTTACTATAACCTATGCCGCAGGTAAATTTATTTCAGGTAAAGTATATGATAAAGTTGGAACTAAAATAGGTTTTGTATTATCAATCTTCTTTTGGTCTCTTGCCTCGGTATTACATTTCTTTGCTAAAGGAGCAACATCACTAGGAATTTTCAGAGGACTTTTAGGTGTTGCCGAAGCAGGAAACTGGCCAGGTGCAGTAAAAAATAATGCTGAATGGTTCCCAATTAAAGAAAGAGCTGTAGCTCAAGGTATATTTAATGCAGGTGCCGCAATAGGATCAATTGTGGCGGCACCTACAGTTGCAGAATTATTTGGTGTCTATGGATGGAGGGTGACTTTCATTATTATTGGTGTTATTGGTTTTATATGGATTATTCCTTGGTTAATTATTAATAAGAAAAAACCAAAACTACACCCTTGGATAACAGCAGAAGAAAAAGAGCATATAATATCAGGTAGATTAGAAGGTAGAGAAGATTCTGAAACTGATGAAAGTTTGAGTGTTATGCAAATTCTTTCGATGAAGGAATCTTGGGGAGTAATTGCTGCACGCTTCTTTATAGAACCAATATGGTGGTTATTCGTATTCTGGATGCCTATTTATTTATTCAAAGAATTTGGGTTTAATGTAAAAGAGATTGGCTATTATGCCTGGTTTCCTTATGTAGGAGCAGCAATAGGTAGTATTGCAGGAGGGTGGTACGCAAAAAAATTAATGAATAAGTACAGTCTTGACAAATCACGTAAAAAAGTAATATTAATAGGGACTATAATTATAGTTATTTCAATAATTGGAGCAATATTATTTGCTGATACACCAGAGAAATTTGTGGGATTTGTCTTTGTAGTATTATTTGGCTTTCAGTTTTCGATTAGTAATATTCAAACAATTCCAAGTGATTTACTAAGTGGTAAATCTGTAGGGACATTGGCTGGATTAGGAGGAAGCATTGGTGCTGTTTCCGTAATAATCATGAACTGGTTAATTCCCATAATAACTACAAAATCATATACACCAGCATTTATTATACTGGCAATTTTGGCACCACTTGCTATTTTGTCAATTTATGCTTTAATAAAAGAAATAAAACCTATAGAAAATAAAATTATCAATTAGAAAAATATTATGCAAAAATCAAATGGAAAAATAGCTGTAGTTACAGGTGCGACTGGGGGAATAGGTTTTCAAGTAGCAAAAAGATTAGGTAAAGATGGTTATACTGTAGTCTTAAACGGTATAGAAGATGAAGCTGGAGCTAAGAGGCTTGAAGAGTTAACTAAAGGAGGAATTACTGCTGAATACTATGGGTTTGATGTTACAGACGAAAGAGCTGTCACGTCAAATATTAACAACATTGGTCAAAAGTATGGTAAAATTGATGTCCTTGTAAATAATGCCGGTGGCTTAGGTGGGAGATCTAGATTTGAAGATATGACTACTGATTTTTATAGAAAAGTGATGGCATTGAATTTAGATTCTACGTTTTTTGCTTCTAGGGCAGCCATCCCATATTTAAAAAAAGGGAATAATGCCTCAATTATTAACTATACCTCAAATGCGGGATGGAATGCTGGAGGTCCCGGAGCAGGTATTTATGGAACTTCAAAAGCAGGAGTTCATGCTATAACAAGAGCATTAGCAAAAGATCTTGCTGAATACGGAATAAGAGTAAATGCTGTATCGCCGGGTACAATTGATACACCATTCCATGCTCAGATTAAATCAACCAAGCCAGAAGTGTTTGCCTCTTGGAAAAATAATATTATGCTAGGAAGACTTGGTCAACCTCAAGAAGTAGCATCTGTTGTTTCATTCTTAGCCAGTGACGATGCAGCTTTTATTACAGCTGAAACTATACAAGTAGGAGGAGGACAAGCTCTAGGAATATAACCCTCAAGATAAATTAAGCTATCGTAGAACTAAAATTTTTAAAATGAGTAATTTAAAAGGAAAAATAGCAGTAGTAACTGGAGGTTCAAGAGATATTGGAAGAGCGATATCTATTAAACTTGCTAAACAAGGTGCAAAGGTAGTCGTTAACTATTATAATTCTGAATCTGGAGCTAAAGATACTGTTGAAGAAATAAAATCATTGGGTGGTGTAGCTATAGCGGTTAAAGCTGATGTGTCAAAAATAGATGAGATTAAGCATCTAAAGACTAAGACGATTGAGGAATTTGGAAGTAGAGTTAATATTTTAGTTAATAACGCAGGTGGTCTTTTCGCACGAAAAACGCTGCAAGAATTTGATGAAGCCTTTTATAATTTGGTTATGGAAGTCAACTTTAAATCCACTGTTTTTGTATCTCAAATTTTTGAACCATTAATGGTTAAGGGTTCTACAATAATTAATATATCGTCTCAAGCTGCAAGAGATGGTGGTGGTGGTGGTTCTGCTTTGTACGCTTCTTCCAAAGGAGCTGTAACAACATTTTCAAGAGCAATGTCAAAAGAACTTGGACCTAAAGGTATTCGAGTAAATGCAATATGCCCCGGCCTCATTGCAACAAAATTCCATGATGATTTTACCAAAGATGAAATAAGAACTAAAGTTGCTTCAATAACACCCTTGAGAAGAGAGGGATTGGCAGAAGAAGTGGCCGATTTAGTAGTATATTTGGCTTCTGATGAGTCTTCATTTATCAATGGTAATAACATTGATATTAACGGAGGTTTAGCATTTAGTTAATCCAAACTTAATTCAGGGATGAAAAAAGTAGTAACATTTGGAGAAATTATGTTACGCCTTTCTACTGAAAGGCATTTACGTTTTATACAGGCAAAGGCTTTCGCAGCTTCATATGGTGGTGGGGAATTCAATGTAGCAGTATCTTTAGCGAATTACGGAATTTCATCAGAGTTCGTAACACGAATACCAGATAACGAAATAGGCGCTTGTACATTGAAAGAAATGAGGAAACTAAACGTAGCCTCGGAGAATGTTGTTTTGGGAGGTGATCGGTTAGGAATCTATTTTTTAGAAACTGGAGCAGGAACTCGAGGAAGCAATGTTGTTTATGACAGGGCACATAGTGCTATTTCTACAGCGAGCAAAGATGATTTTAATTGGGAATCAATTTTCAGAGAAGCCAGTTGGTTTCACTGGAGTGGAATTACCCCTGCAATATCAGAAAGTGCTGCCGAAGTTTGCCTAGAAGCGGTGAAAACAGCACATAAAATGGGCCTTACAATTTCCTGTGACCTAAATTATCGAGAAAAATTATGGCAATATGGTAAACAACCTAAAGATGTTATGCCTGAACTGTTGCGATATAGTAATATTATTTTAGGAGATATCGATACCGCATATTTTATGTTTGGTGAAAATAAAGTAAGCCCTAACTACCAAGACAAGGTTTCACTTCCAGTACTGTATGATCATATATTTAATAAATGCTCTAATTTAAAAACCATAGCGACCACATTGCGTTATTCAATAAGTGCATCGCATCAACGTATTGGAGGGATTTTGTTTGATGGACGAACAGTTTATGATGCTGCAATAAAAGAAGTAACACCGGTAGTTGATCGCGTTGGTAGCGGTGATGCCTTTATGGGTGGGCTTATCTATGGACTTATGGAGTATCAAGAAGACAAACAAAAAGCTTTAGATTTTGCTGTTGCTGCCTGCTGTTTAAAGCATACAATTTCGGGAGATTATAATTTAGTATCAATTGAAGAGGTAGAAAATATGTTAAGTGGAAATACAACAGGGAAGGTATCACGATAATTAACTAAGAGTATGGCACAATATACAAGAATAGAGGTAGTACGCACAATGATAGAGACTGGGTTAGTACCATTATTTTATCATCAAGATATTGCTATTTGCCGAAAAGTTATAAAGGCCTGCTATGATGGAGGCGCCAGACTGCTCGAATTTACCGCAAGAGGCGATTTTTCCTTTGAAGTATTCTCGGAACTAAATAAATATGCACTCAATGAGTTGCCGGGAATGATGCTTGGAATAGGATCGATTACAGATGCTTCGGCCGCTTCGTTATATCTTCAAATGGGAGCCAATTTTGTGGTCACACCTTCATTGAGAGAAGACATAGCTCTGGTATGCAATCGTAGAAAAGTAATTTATGCGCCCGGTTGTGGTTCGCTATCTGAAATTAATAGGGCAGAAGAACTTGGCTGTGAAATTATTAAACTTTTCCCTGGATCAACCTATGGGCCAGAATTTGTAAAGGCAATAAAAGGTCCTCAACCTTGGACAAGCATTATGCCTACAGGAGGAGTTAGTACTGAAGAATGCAATTTAAGAGCTTGGTTTGACGCTGGTGTTACATGTGTTGGCATGGGTTCCAAATTAATAAGTAAAGAGATACTTGTTAGTGAAGATTTTGATGGCCTGGAGAAAAAAGTTGAAAAGACTCTCAAGCTCATAAAAGAGATTCGCTAGTTAATTTTTACATACAATGTTAAAGTTGTTTAGCTTTTGCTCAATTTTTTCAGATATTATTTGAAATGAATTTTTCAAAATCTTCCAATGAGTTTAAATGAAAAAAAAGTAATCTATATAGTTGGAGTCTCGGGCTCGGGTAAAAGTACTATTGGAAAATTATTATCAAAAGCACTGAATTTTCCCTTTTTTGATGGGGATGATTATCATCCGGAGGCAAATATCAAAAAGATGAAAAGTGGGAATCCACTAAATGATGATGATAGATATAATTGGTTACTACAGTTAAATAAGCTCGCTAAAAAGCAATTAAAAAAAACGAGTTGTATCATTGCTTGTTCAGCTTTAAAAGAACATTACAGAAAGCTTTTAATTAATGGTATTGAATCACAAACCAAGTGGGTATTTCTTTCGGGTTCTAAAAGTCTAATTATGGAAAGACTTGAGGATCGAAAAGATCATTTTATGCCTACCAATCTTCTGCAATCCCAGTTTGATATATTAGAAATTCCAGAAAATTCTACCAATATAGATGTTGAACTCCTGCCAGAAGATATAGTCAATAAAATAATGAAAGAGTTAGAACACAAATCTGAATTCGGGTTGTTAGGTCTTGGTGTAATGGGAAAAAGTTTGAGTAGAAATTTAGCCGATAAAGGGTTTAAACTGTCAATTTTCAATAGACATTTAGAGGGTTTAGAAGAAAATGTTGCAGCTGATTTTATTACTCAACACGAAGAGTTGTCAACTGTATTACCATTCGACGACTTAGGCAAGTTTATAAATTCTCTTCAAAAGCCTAGAAAAATCTTAATAATGATAACTTCAGGCAGTATCCTAGATACTATAATTACAGATATTTTGCCTTATTTATCGCCAGGAGATATTTTAATTGATGGTGGGAATTCAAACTATTTAAATACAATAAAACGTTGTCAAAAACTAAAATTACATAATATTCATTTAATAGGAGCAGGCGTTTCGGGAGGTGAAAAAGGAGCATTAAATGGACCATCAATAATGCCTGGAGGCAGCCCAACTGCATATCGAATCGTTGAGCCATATTTGACTGCTATTGCTGCCAAAGACAGCAGTAAGTTACCATGTTGTTCTTATCTTGGAAGGGATGGAAGTGGTCATTTTATTAAGATGGTTCACAATGGTATCGAGTACGTGGAGATGCAATTATTAGCAGAGGTTTTTAGTATACTATCTGCAAGTGGTAAAAATCCAAGTCAGGCTGCAGATATTTTTGAGTCATGGCAAAATGAAGCTAATAGTTATTTATTAGGAATTACCATAAATATTTTGAGAAAGAAAGATGATGGTGACTGGGTTATCAATAAAATTTTAGATAAATCTGGTAATAAAGGCACAGGAAATTGGGCAACCAAGGCTAGTTTACAATTAGGAACACCAAGTACACTTATCGCTTCAGCATTATATGCGCGTTATACTTCTAATATTAAAGAAGGGAGAATAGAATTAAATAGAATTTTTAGAAATGAAAGTAAAAATGAATTACTTAAAGATGTTCAGATAGACGACCTTCTAAAAGCCTATCAATTTGCTAGAATCATTAATCATTTTCAAGGATTTTATTTAATTGAGGAAGGTTCTAAGTATTACGATTGGAATCTGAACTTAAGTGAAATAGCCAGAATATGGACAGCAGGATGTATTATCAAATCTGACCTTATGGTAAACATAACTAACGTCTTAAAATCACATACTAATATCCTGAAAGATGAAATATTAAATCAACAGTTAAAGAGTTACAAGCCATCAGCTAACAAAATTATTTCACTATGTATTCTTAATGAACTATCAATTTCTTGTTTAAGTGAATCAGTTAATTTTTTTAATGCCTTAACATCGGAATATTCACCTGCAAACATAGTTCAAGCTCAGCGAGATTATTTTGGTTCTCATAGATATCAAAGAGTAAATGATCCTAGTGGAAAATTTTATCACACCGAGTGGGAACCATCAACTTAGTAAACTACTAAATAAATGTCAGAAGAAAAGAAGTCGTTCATAAAAAAGATTATTGCTCTAGTATTAAGTTTTGGGCCAGGAATTTTTGCCATTGGGTATACTATCGGCACTGGTAGTGTAACTTCAATGATCGTAGCTGGTAGTACTTATGGGATGCAACTCTTGTGGGTGTTATTACTTAGTTGTTTTTTCTCTGGAATTCTTATATATGTCTACGGTAATTATACATTGATTACTGGTGAAACAGCTTTATATGCCTTTAAAAAGAACCTGAAATGGGGTAAAGTCATGGCTATATTGATTATAATAGGAATTGCTTTTGGCCAATGGAATTCACTAATGGGTATAATGGGCATCTCAGCCAATATTATTTATGAAATATTTGCAATTTATTTTCCAAATATTACTCAGTTTAAATACGAAGCTGTGATAATTATTGCAGTGATGGTAACTGCTATATTTTATGGTTTACTTCTAATTGGCAAATACACTTTTTTTGAAAAGATACTGGTTGTTTTTGTTACCATGATGGGGCTTTCTTTCCTAATATCACTTTTTTTGGTATATCCTTTGCCGTCAGATGTAGTAAAAGGGCTTTTACCAACTATTCCTAAAGTTCAGGGAGGAAAAATGCTTGTTGCGGCATTTGTAGGCACAACCATGGCTGCTGCAACTTTTTTATCACGTCCACTTTTTGTTAAAGGTAAAGGTTGGACAATTAAAAATTTGAAGACACAGAAAAAAGATGCCATAGTAGCTGCAATTTTGGTTTTTGTCATAAGTAGTGGAATAATGGCTGTGGCGACTGGCGCACTTTTTTATGACGGTAAACCGGTAACACAAGTTTTGGATATGGTAAATACCTTGGAACCAGTAGCTGGTAAATTTGCACTGACTCTTTTCTTTTTTGGAACATTGAGCGCAGGACTATCTTCAATTTTCCCTATTTTATTAATAGTGCCAATATTAATTGCAGATTATCAATCTGGAAAATTAGACACCAGTTCTAAACAGTTTAAGATAATTACTGCTTTTGCCTGTTTATTTGCTTTGATCGTTCCAGTATTTGGATCAAATCCTGTTGAGATGCAAATTTTATCACAAGTTTTCAATGTTTTTATTTTGCCTCTAGTGATTATTGGAGTAATGCTATTAATCAACAATAAAAATTTGATGCAAGGATATAAAACAAGTTTGTGGATTAATCTAGGTCTCACAGCTGCATTGTTCTTTTCTCTCATAATTTCCTATAATGGAATAATCGCCTTGATGTCTTACTTCTAAATAGAAAGAAATAGGGTTAAATAAAAAGTGAATAGTTCGGTGAGTAGGAGAGAAGTGATTTTGTAATATGTTGATATATAATTATTTATAAGTTCTGTTCCCTCTTTTTCCGCTGAAATTTGGCTCCATTTGAACTCATTTGCCTGTAAATAAAATGTTTACAGGCTTTTTTCATTTTATTTGGTTCTACTTATACACGAGATATTCTTGGTAACTTGATTGAATTATCTCATTATATGAATTGTTAATACATTAGACTAAGACATTTTTTCTTAATCAATCTTATTTCTCGCTACTAATTATAAGATAACCATTTGGAATTTCAACACCTTTGAATCCATTTGTCAGTCCATAAAAAATCAAAATAGAAATGATTAATCCAACGTATAGAATCATTTTTGATTGGACATTAGGTGAAAATCCAAAAACTGGTCTTTTCATGTTCTGATTATGAATAGAGGCTATATGCCCAAAAAAAGAAAATAGGGCCAATCCATAATATGGGATAAAAAATAGGTTTAACGGAAATGTATTTAGTCCAGCAACTCCAAAATAGAAATTCGTATCAAGTTGCAGAACAATTCTCCCAATCATAACCGCCGCAATATGGAATACCAGGAAAAATGCTAAATATAAACCTGACCAGATTTGTAATTTTTCAAAGAATTTATTTACAGTTTTTCGTTTTCTTAAAAACAGTTTAAGTCCCGTGCTGATTTGCAGAGCTACCACGATTAAAAGAAACACTTCAACAATTAGATTTCTATAAACTACACGCAATGAATTCATCAATTCAATATGATAGGTGGCACCAAAAACACTCAAGAGGTGATTAAGTAAATGTAATCCAATAAAAATGGTTAAGATTATACCTGATATATAATGTATTCTTTTAGTTCTAACGTACATCAACCTATGCTTTACTGTTTTTTTAAACTATAGATATTCAACATTTGTTTTTGCGTGTACTTTTTCGGCATATTTTTTAGCATAAAATTTCTCAAACCACTTCCGTATTTTAGAATAGCTATTTTTGATGTTTTTCTTGATAGATTAACTAATTTTTGAACTTTAAATTTTCGAGCATTATAAAAGTCTGCAAAGGCTACTGTTTCCTTTTCTGAATTGCAAATTGCGTGTGCTAGATAAAAGGCGTCCTCAATAGCTTGTGCACCTCCTTGCCCCAGGTCAGGTGTCATACTATGAGCTGCGTCTCCGATAAGGCAGATATTACTTTTGTGCCATTTCTCTAACAATTCTAAGTCATTTAGGTCTGTTCTAATGATTTTATCTGCTTTAGTATCGCTTATTACTTTAGAAACTATAGGATGGAAGCCGTTAAACATTTCAATTAACTCCTGTTTTAAATCTTCGGAATCATCTTTAAGGTTTGGTTCACTTAACTTAACTGCAAACCAATACAATTGATCTTTTGAAATTTTGGAAACGCCGAATTGAAGCATTTTACCCCAAAGTGTGAATCCTGTATGTGCTAATGTAGAACCAATATCATAATTTGAAACCCCTCTCCAACAGGTTTGACCTGAATATCTGATTTTGCTTTCCGGAAATACTTGTTTCCGAACTTTTGAGTTAATGCCATCTGCTCCAATGATATATTTGGTAGAAAATTTAGAACCATCAGTAAATGCTATGTCGAATAATTCATCCATAGAGGTTGTATACTTCTGAAACTCTTTACCTAGTTCTATATTCTCCTTATTTACAAATTCATACAATATTTGCTGGAGCTCTCCTCTGTGTATGGCAACCGTGCTATACCCAAAGTGGTTTTTTACAAAGGATTGGTCTGAATCTGAAATAGGTTTTAGTTTGTGATCAGCAACCAAAATTCTATCCAATTCATTGCCTGCATGCTGAATTTTTGTCAATAATTTGGGAGATATCCATTCAAATACTTGAAGCGCATTTGGAGATAACCAAATACCCGCTCCCACAGCGTCAATACCTTCAGCCTTTTCAAATAGCTTGTAAGAGATCCCTAATTTTTTAAAAGCTAAAGCAGTTGTTAATCCACCAATTCCTCCTCCTATTATTGATATTCTATTCGCCACCATGTTATTTTAATCTATCAAATAATATTGAAGTTTCAACAAATTTTCTATGCTCTCTACTGGTTAGTTTTTCCAACAAATCAAATGACGCTAAATAACTTACCAAACTACCATTTGAAGAAATAAATTTTCCGTCGTGAACCACCGAGATTTTACTATCATCAGCTACCAATAAGTTAGGATAACTTGATTGCAAGGATTCTCCACCACCACAATAGGTAACAATCTCTTTTCCATTTGCAATTCCAGATTCACCTATTAAGAATGCTCCTGCGCAATGGCTTGCTATATGTTCAGTTGTTTTGTTTTGTTCTTTCACAAAATCAACTAATTTTTTGTCAGATGTTTGGTCCATTGGATTGTAGGAACTCGGCACTACCAAGACTTTTAAATTTGGAATGCTATCCGTTAAGTAGTCTGGTATTATTTTCAACCCATGTGCACTTTTATATGTTTTGTTTTCTGTTGCTATTGTTATAACATTGAAAAGGTGTTTTCCTCCAATATCTTGATTTGAAAATACATCCAAGGGAGCTACAACTTCGTTAATTATTACGCCTTCAAATATTAATATTCCAATCGTTGGCAAGTTGTGATCTATAGTTTTCTTTATCATTTTTCCTTGTTTTAAAGGGGTGGTAACACTTGTTTTTTCAGAACTATTTTTTGGATGTTTAGAGCATCCAATAATCAAGAGTGCTATTACTGATAATAAGATTGCTTTTTTCATTTTAAATGATGTATATTTTTAGTTATATAATGTATTGATTATGTTTTTTACCAACTTCCAACAATCAGCAATAGCCCTATTATTGACAGCACTATCCAACCTGGGTGCTTTCCTTTGGTACCAACCAAAACCAGCAAAGATGATGTGAACATAGTATAGGTCGTAGTGTTAATAATAAAGTCAATGAACTTAGAGTCTAGAATTTGGTGGTCAAGCGCTATTTTAATCAGTAAAACTCCTAAACACCAACCGAAAACCGAAGCCAAGTGCCAAGTGGACCAAAGTATGCGCACATGTCGTTCTTTGAGGTCATGACTGCCTTTTGAGGGGACTAAAACTCCTTTCTTTCTTTTATTTTTAAAAATTAAATATTCACCAAGGATTGAATGCGCAATTCCCAATAGAAAACATAAAATTCCTGTACTTAAAAAATAGATGTTCATTAGTTAATTGTTATTAATTAGCACAATACATTATTAGTTGCTGTTTGTATTTTCCAAAAGTTCTTTCTTTAACTGAATGAAATCTGCCCAGAATATATCAACATTTTCAAGCCCTGTTGCTCTATTAAAGAAAAGGTATTTTCCGCTCGGTGTAACATATACACCTCTTTCTCGGACATTGGTATTTATTTTATCTCCCATTGATAACTGCTATATTTCACATTTATTTATTTAATTGATTATCAAAATTTTATCTGTTTTTTAACAAAATTTTTTGTCAGTTTCTGGTACTTAATCAATTAATGCTCCTTCATATACAGTATCATATTTGTTAAAATCAGTATCATTACCTCCAATCATATAAACCTTACCATTAAGTGTAGCAATACCTCCTATCTGTATTGGTTTGGGTAAATTGGTTGATTTAATCCATGTATCGTTTGTTGTATCATAGATATATACACTTGAAACGGCTTTTCTGTCTTTGTTTTGCCCACCAGGAAAAATAATTTTATCATTTATAACCGCACTACCAAGCAAAATAGAAATCCAAACAGGACAATTCCTTTTTGTTTCCCATGTATCAGAAAGTGTATCATACTTCCATAAAATATCACCGCAAAGCACATAAATATTGTCCCTAACAGCAGAAATTATTGAACTTTCACAAGGCATAGGTAGAGGGGATAAGGTTTGCCATGAATTTGATTTTGGATTATAAACTTCATTTTTATCAGTTTTTACCACTTTATTTGTCCTTCTAGACATAGTTATTCCACCCATAACATAAATTTTATCGTTAGCTACGCATGAAGTGTTGTGTTGTCTTCCAGTTGGCATTGGTGCCAATACATTCCATGTGTTGGTTAAAGGATTATAAGCTTCTAGTCTGTCTAGTGGTCCTCTTGCTCCTCCTGATCCTCCAATAGCATAAATTAATCCATCTATTTCTACTAAATTTGCATTCCATCCCCGAGTAATCATATTTGTTGTTTTCTTCCATGTATTCTCAACGACATTATATTCATATACTCCTGAAACTTTAGAATGTGCCTCCATAAAATAGATATTATTATTGCAGCTAACTGCTGCTCCTCTCATAGGTTGTGGAAGCTTTGCCTTTTCCTTCCATTCTATTTTTTGAGCATATACCCCTGAAAAAATAAATACTATTAGTAGAAATAAAATAATCTTTCTTTTTCTCATGTTCTATTTGTTGAATTCAAAATAATTGAACCTTGTATACCATTGTTATTTTCGTGTTTTTAACCAAACCGCATCAAAAGCGTTATTTATAAATTTTTCTACTGAGGAACCATCTTTGTTCATTATTTTAATATGTTTTGCTCCATTCTGGTCTTCGGATTGGAAAATTATTTTAGAACCATCTGGTGACCATGAAGGATTCCAATCATCGACATCATTATTTGTTAATCGTTTTTGATTAGAGCCATCTATATTCATTACATAAATCTCAAAATTCCCATCTCTATTAGACATAAAAACTATTTGTTTACCGTCGGCAGAAACTTCAGGATGCAAATCTTTAGTATTATTATTGGTTAATTTAGTAATGTTACTGCCATCAATATTGGCTATACAAATTTCTTCACTATTGGAATGAAAGATGGAATGAAAGACTAGTTTTCCTTCTTGAGTAAAGTATGGTCCTCCACCATTTAGTGATTTTATTTGAGTCTGTTCACTGCCATCTGAATTCATAATCCAAACTTCTGCTATCCAATCTTCTCCTGAACCTTGATAGCCTCGAGCATAAGCAATTTTCTTTCCATCAGGAGACCATGTGGGTGAGCTGTCCCATTTGTTATTAGCATATGTTAATCGTTTCATGTTCGTACCATCATTATTCATGGTATGAATAGACCATGTGTTTCCTCCATCGTAATAGCCATAAGAAGCAATGCGTTTTCCATCAGGAGACCAAGCTATATAACCATCTCTCCCAGGGCGATTAGTGATTCTGATTTTTGATTCAGCTTTACTATCGGTCAGGTAAATTTCTACATCACCTGTTTCTTTTGATGAATAAGCAATTGAATCAGAAGTTGTTTTAGATTCTTTGCCACATGATAAAAGAACGATTAACGAAATCGTGTATGTGAATATTTTTAAGCTCACACCCTTTTTTTGTAGTATTCTCATTCTATTTAATTGTTGTTTCATATGATTTGTATTAAATATTTTTTGTCATTTTACCAAGGTTAATTTTTTCTGCTTTTTTGAAATAAATTTCCCTAACAAATTCCATGCTTCCCCATAAATATGCGTTCCCTTTCAGCCTTTTGGTTATTTGCATTCTTCTATTTAATCTTTCTATTTCTTTTTTTGTAGCCTTTCTTTTCTCTCCTAATTCACCGTAAAGTTTTATTGCAGGCGGAGCAGGAAACTTCTCTTTGAACAAAGATTTAATCCAAAACAAACGATTACTATTAACACCTAATGCACAAATGTTTTTATTTACATTTGCACATAATGGCAACTTCGATGGAAACTTTTCAAAGTAAAATCCAGTTTGGTCATCACTTAAAAAAAGCGAGCCAATGGGAGTCACGGTTGGATGATTATTATTATCAACGGACGCAATTGATACGTGAAAATTAGACCTAAAACTTTTATTAAAATGTTGTCTGATGATATTCCAATCATTGATAATGTCCATTTTCAATTTTTATTCTCGATTTATTTACGTTTAATGTAGAGTATGGTTATAAGAGTTGGTAATAGTAATCCCTTCAATGGCTTTAAACCAGAAAACATAGAATAAACCAACTCGTTTGTAGATTCGTTTACCAACCAAAACTGTGATAACACAAGTAACCCTATACCTAACCACATTCCTATGACTCCAATCTTTTTGTTTTTAACAATTAAAATCAGATTCATAAGTATTATGACTCTGAATACACTTTGAGTGATTACTATTATTCTTGCTTTTGATACAGTAGAAAAAGACTTTAAGAAGTTTTCAGAATTCATAAAGTCTTCTCCTAGATGTATACTGTAAAGCTTAAAAGAATGGTATAAAAAGAGAAAAGCTACCAAAAGATATATTGTAACTGATAGAACAGGGTATTTTTTTGTATGCATGTAATCTTTTGTATTTAAAATTCAATGAAGGTTTTAATAAGTTTAATCGCGGCCATAATATCTTCATCGTTATTTGATGCTTTGTTTATTTCGTACCAACCAAGATAAAAGAGGTACAAAATTTCTGCTTTTTGTTTTGCTTCATATTCTGAATAACCCAATTTTTGAATGAGCCTTGTGCCATATTCAAGCCTTGTTTTCTTAAGTTCATTTAAAAGTTGTTGTAGCTTGAGATTTGACTCAGCCTCTTTTCTTAAATAGAACATTAAATCTTTTCTAGTTTTATCACTAAATCCCAAAACTAAAAAGCGCTCAAACTGCAACTTCGGCTCCTTAATTCCATCGACTTCTGATATAATTGGCTCCATACTTTTATTATACCAATACTGAATTATCTCATTAAGGAAGTTTTCTTTTGTTCTAAAATGATGGTAAAAACTGGATTTATTACAGTCTAGTTTTTGTGCCATTCGCTCTACATTTATTCCTTGTTTTCCTAGTGTAGAGAAGTGCGCTATCCCCAGTTCTAACCATTCTTTTTGATCAACTTTTAATGCAGGCATTGTATTAGACGTTATCGTTTAATGCAAATATATAAAAAATATTAAACGATAGCGTTTAATGATGTCATTTCTTTATGAGAAACAAAAATCTTGTTAGAAATGAAGGAAGAAATGACAAATTATTACAAATAACATTAAATAAAAGGTGAGTAATTCGGTGAGTAGGAGTGAAGTGTACTTGTAATTATTTAATTATCAGAATTATATAACTAAAGTTCTGTTCCCTCTTTCTCCGCTAAAACGAAGCAAAACCCATCAAATATTATGAATTGATGGGTTTTTCATTTTATTTAGTTTCATTTAAACACAATTAACATTAAATAAAAGGTGACCTATTGGAGACCTTCTTCTTTTTCTAGAGGTTATATTTTAAAGAATGAGAAAAATAAAATTCAGTTATAATTTAAATATTTAACAAATATTTTTTCAAATCAGTGTTTTCATCTAAACTCATTTTCTTTTTGAGTCTATATCTTGAAGCTTGTACTGATCTTGGATCTATATGTAAGATGTTGGCAATTTCCTTAGTTTGCATATGAAGTTTAATAAAAATGCAGTGTCTAAGCTCAATTTCAGTTAACGAAGGATGTAAATCACTTAATCTGTCAACATAGCCAGTATGGACTGCATCAAAATGCTTTTTTAAATTTTCCCAATCATCATTAAAATCCAGGTTATAATCTATATTTTTAGCAATTTGCTTGAGGCCTTTGAGAAGTTTAGTACCTCTGTCTGAGTTTTTTATATTCTCTTCAAGATCTTTTCTTAATGTTTTTAGAAATTGCCTATCATTTAAAAGACTCAACGAAATATTCATCATCTCTCTGTCCTTACTCTGGTTCTTATCCTTCAACTCGACAATATTCTTAATATGTAATTTTTCTTTGTTTGTAAAATCTCTCCATAAATGCAGAATGTATAGCACCATAAATACGAGCAAGACAATGACGCTAATTAGAATAATTTTCATTGAACTTTTGGACTGTTTAATCATCTCCAATTGTAAACTTTTCTTTTCCAATTCCTGCCTATGATTGAGCTCCATTAATTTTAAATCCAAGTTTAAATTTTTAATGGTTTGTTCCTTTAATAATATAGGTATCATTTCAGAATCGTCTGAACCTATAAGCTCCAAATTAAAAAGGCAATCCGAAGAAGTTTTTCTTGCCTGATGAACAGATGCACTAATTGTATTCATTCCGGCTAATAGATCATCAGCAGATAAGAATTGTGTATGAATGATACTTTCATTTGCAGTCGTAAAAATTAAACTGCTCGCTTTGGTGCTATCAGTAACGACACCAAAAGGCACATTATTACGGACAATTTCATTTCCGTTTAGATAGACAACAATACCATCGTCCCGTTGTATATTTAATTTATAAATCAAATGCTTATATGGGTCTTTGACTAAAAAAGTTTTAGTAAAGTACTTAGTGGTGTGCTTGTTTTCCGGATCATTGCCAAAACTAATTGTTGTCGCAATTATACTATCCCCATACCCTAAGGGAGATATTCCTTTTTTCCAGTTCTTACCTATTTTTTTACTTTTAAACCAATCATTTGGCAGTGGAGCTCCATCGTCATAATACATCCATTCATCACCTGTGGCAATCACTTTAGTCTGACTATTTATAACTGTCATGTTTGAAATAAAAAGAAACGTTATAAATAGAACTTTTAAATAAATGTTCGTTTTCATAGGGGTCATCATAATCTTCGCCTAAAGTAGTATTCTCCTTTATTAAAGATATAAAATATTTCAATAATAGTAGCTTAATCCATATAATTCATGCCGCTGTAGTAGCTTAATAGTATCTGCGTGTACACACTGCAAACATTGAATATTAAACCTTTGTTGTGACTAACATTAAATACTTATCAATGAAAAAACTAATGCTACTAATTGTGCTAATAACTTTTGGTTTCATCCAATGTAGTTTTGCGCAAAAAACCACCATTAAAGGTGTGGTTTCAGATGGCTCAGGCCCCTTACCTGGAGCAAATGTAGTCGTCAAAGGAACAACTACCGGAACAACTACAGATTTCGATGGTAATTATACAATTCAAGCAAATGTAGGCGATACATTAATTTTCAGTTTTGTTGGGATGACTACTAAAGAGGTTATTGTGTCAACTCAAGTGACGATAAATGTAACCTTAGAAGGGGGTAATACATTGGAGGAAGTCGTTGTAACCGCTCAAGGTATTAAGAAAGAGAAGAAAGCATTGGGGTATGCTATTACTCAAGTCGACGGAGATGAATTAAAAGAGAAAGCCGAAGCAGATGTCGCCAGGACCTTACAGGGGAAAGTGGCAGGTGTACAAATTAACGCTTCAAGTGGAAGCACAGGTAACTCCCCGGCGATTACTATAAGATCATCATTATCATTAAATCAAAGTAATGACCCATTGATTATCGTTAATAATGTTCCATTCTCGGGAAGTTTAATCGATATAGATGCCAATGACATTAAAACATTAAATGTATTAAAAGGCTTAAATGCATCTATATTGTATGGTAGTGAAGGTAGAAATGGTGTTATTTTGATTCAAACCAAAAGTGGCAGCGCTTCTAGTGGTGGAAGGAAAGTTAGTGTAAACCTTTCTCAAACAGTTTATACTAATACAATTGCAAATTTACCTGAATATCAAAATAAATATGGACAAGGAAGTAATACGCGGTTTGTAGGAGGCAATGTAGGTTCATGGGGGCCGGCTTATTCTGAATTAGATGTTGTTCCTCATCCATTATCAGGAAGTTCAAGTTTTCCAGAATTTGCAAATGTTACTGTCCCGTATAGACCATATAACAATGTAGGAGACTTTTTTAGAACAGGAATAGGTAAAATATCATCTGTAAATATAAGCTCAAGCCAAGAAACCTCAGCTTTTAATATTTCTGCAGGTTACACGGAGGAAGAAGGGATTATGATTAACAATGATATTAAAAGATTTAATTTGGGAATCGGGGGGTCAGCCGAATTATCAGATAAATTAAATGTTTCAGCTACCTTGAATTATTCTACTCGGAAACGAAACTCTGCACAAGGAGCGTCGCGTATCTTTGAAAGATTACTATATCTCCCGAGAAGTGTGGATGTTGCTAATTTGCCATTCCAAGATCCGGTAACCGGAGCGAACGTCTATTATAGGTCTGACCAAAACCCATTGTGGACTTTAAATAATGCAGGTAGAAATGATGATGTTGTTAGAATTTTTGGAACTTTTAATGCGAATTATAAGATCAACGATAACTTAAACTTAAGCTATCGCGTAGGTTATGATTCCGACACAGAAGATGAATTTGATTTTTCAAATAAAGGAGGGCTTGACGATGAATTTGTCAATGGTTTTTTAGAATTGGATTACAATAAGGAAGTTGTAGTAGATCAGTTCTTTATTTTGCAAGCAAATTATCAACTGATTGATAAAATTGGTTTGGATGCTCAAATAGGAATTAATTCTAAATATTCTAAATTCAAATCAAATTGGACACGTTATGAAAATCAAAATGTTTATGGCTTTTTAAGACCTCAAAATTATGAGCTAATTTTTGCAGAACCAACAGATGATGATGATCCTACCGAAAATGTTAGAGAAAGTGAGAATATTGCTGGTGTTTTTGGACAGTTTGAGTTTAGCTATGACCAATTTTTATATTTGACTCTTTCAGGAAGAAACGATTGGGGTTCAACGGTTGAACCTGAGAACAGACAGTTGTTTTATCCGGGAGTATCCGTCTCTTTTCTTCCTAAGTCTGCTTTTAATTTTGATTCAGACGTCATAAATTTTCTGAAAATAAGAGGTGCCTATGCCACATCTTCTGGCTTCCCTTCACGTTATAGAACGCGCACCACATTGTCTGCCACTGCTCAGCGTTTCGTTACAAACGATGGTACTTCAATAATCAGCAATGGAGTACCTCGAAGGTTGGGAAACCCAAATTTAAAACCTGAATTGCATAGAGAATATGAGGTTGGGATCGAAAGTAAATTATTTAAAAATAGAGTAAGCCTAGAAGCTTCAGCGTTTAAACGAATATCTGAAAATCAAATTGTAACTCGTCCTTTAGATGGTTCAACGGGTTTTGGGTTTACAGATACTAATATTGGTGAAATTGAAACCGAAGGTATAGAAATTGACCTTGGTATAGATATTATTAAAAGTAAAGACCTTAATTTGAATGTTAGAGGTATTTTCACTGCCTTTGAAACCCTTGTAACCGACTTAGATACGGACCGTCTTGACCTAGGTGGTAGAAATTTTGCCATACAAGGACAACCCTTAAATATATTGGTGGGTACCTTTGCCTTGAGAGATAGTGAAGGCAACTTTTTAATAAATCCTGATTCGGGAGAGTTATTAATAAGTGATGATGTAGGCTTACAAGATCGTATTATCGGGAATCCAAACCCAGATTGGTCATTAACATCTATTAGCAGTTTAAATTATAAAGGTTTTACACTTTCTGCTCAATTAGAATATGTTCATGGAGGTGAAAATTTCTCCGATCTAGTCGAGGATTTGATTGAAAGAGGAGTTACAAGAGATACAGAAAATCGTGAGGGTTCTTTCATACTCCCGGGTGTTTATGGAGACCCAGCCACTGGCCTTCCATTTCTAGATGCTAACGGGCAGACTATACCTAATACAATTCAATTAGATGCAGATGAGACGGCTTTTAGTAATTATTACAATGCTGATGACAATAGTACTTTCGACACATCTGTTTTCAGAATTCGTGAAATTGCATTAGCATACAGCCTTAATAGATCAAAATTTCAAAGACTGCCTTTTGAAAGTTTAACACTCACTTTTAGTGGGAGAAACTTATTCTATAACGCTCCTGGTTTCCCTAAATATACCAATGCCGATCCGGAATTAAGTACGAGTGGAGGTAGTAGCAGTACAACCGTACCTACTACTAAAAGATTTGCATTCGGTGTTTCAATTTCCTTTTAAAAAATACGTAGTGATGAAAAAAATAATAATAGTAATAACAGTAGTAACTGGATTAGTCTTTAATTCTTGTGAGGTAACCGATTTTGATCTTCAAGAAAATCCTAATGAGCTAACTCCAACTGCGGTAAGTCCTGATTTTTTGCTGAATGAGGTTCAGGTTGCTTTTGGACAAGTAATGAATGCCCTGAGTTTAAATACAGATGATGTTATGAGGTATGAAGCAATGTCAGACACCTATGCAGATATCGCTGAACCTTCCGCTTTGGATGGGGAATGGAATGACATGTATCGTATGAGAGAAAACGCTCAAATATTGATCAATTTAGCCTCAAATAATGAAGCCATTTCATTTCATCGTGGTGTTGCAAAAATATTACATGCATATGGTATGGCGACTTTAATTGATTATTTAGGAGATGTTCCTTTTACAGAAGCAAATATAGGCGGAGAGTTTAATCCTTCTCCAGGTGATGATGCAGATATATATACTGCTCTTTTAGCAGATATTGATCTAGCTATAGAAGATTTAAACAATGCTACATTTAAACCGGCATTGGATATTTACTTTGATGGAGATGCTTCAAAATGGATAAAATTAGCAAATAGCTTAAAGCTAAAATTATATCTAAACATGGGCGAATCGAGTGAAATCAATGCGCTGTTGTCAAATGACAATTTTATTTCCACTGCTGACGATTTTCAGTTTCAATATTCTACAATTAGTGGCCCCGAAAGTAGACATCCTTATTTTGTACGTGCTTACCTTCCTGGTGGACTTAGCCAATACATGGGTAATTATTTTATGTGGTTGTTAAAAGATTCTAAAACCGTAAGAGATCCGCGCTTAAGGTATTATGTTTACAGACAAACCAATGTGAACCCTCAAGATGTGACCACAGGTAATTTTTTAAGATGCGAGCAAGGCGATATTTATGATTTTTGCTATGTTGGTGATTTTTACTGGGGTAGAGATCATGGTGATAATTCCACAAGGCCCGCAGATAGAGAATTAAAAGCAATCTATGGTCTATATCCGACTGGGGGCGCCTTTGATGCCGATAATGCGGTGCCTGGTTCTACAATCGCAAATTTAGGCGGCGCTGGTATCTTTCCCATATTATTATCATCATATATAGATTTTTTAAAAGCTGAAGCTGTATTGTCTTTAGGGGCTAACGGTGATGCTACTGCTTCCTTAGAGTCGGGTATTAGAAAATCAATGGATAAGGTGCTAAATTTTAGTACAGTAGACCCTTCTTTTGCAGCAACGCAAACAGATATTGATGATTATGTTGCGTCTGTAATGGGCGAATATACCCTAGCAGCGTCAAATCAGGAAAAACTAGATATAGTTATTAGAGAATACTATTTGGCCGCTTATGGAAATTCTATAGAGGCGTATAATGCCTATAGGAGAACTGGGTATCCGTCGAATATTCAAATACCAATTTTTGCTGAAAACATTCCTTTTCCAAGAACATTTTCTTTACCAGGGGATGCTGTATCCAGAAATTCGTCATTGAACCAAAGACCAATAACAAATCAAGTGTTTTGGGATACCAACCCTGCAGGGTTTATTAAATAAAACTTAAAGCTCCAAATAATGAAAAACATATTTAAATGGGCATTTCTGATACTTTGTATAGCATGCTCTCAAGAAGATAACAATATATTCGAAGATATAACGGTAAACGGTGGCTATATAGAGTTTACCAATGGTATTCCGGAAACACGTTTTAGCCTGTTAGACCTTCCAGAAGACCTAATTAATGCGGAAATAAGGGATTTTAATAATAATGCAACTAGTTATAAACTAACCTTGGTTCATAACGATGTTCAGATTGAAAATTTCTTGGAAATAAGCACATTTCCATCTAATCTAGTGGTTACGCTCCAGTCTGTCCTGGATGCATTAAATCTAACAACTGCGGATTTAACTTCCGATACCGAGTTTCAATTTGTGGCAGATGTTACTACCCCATCGGGAATATTCAATGGTTTGAATCCAAGTTTTAATACGGATACCAATACGCTGGAAGGAGGGTCGGTCGGTCCGGGTAGTTTGGAAACCAATGGAGACAGTGCTATGAATACGGTAGTTACTTTTTTCTTGCCACCACCTAGAAAAATAAGGGGAACCTCTTTTGAAGAACCTTTTGCCTCTGCAGATACTAGTGCCGACTACGTTCGGGCTGCGGGAGAAGGAGACGATGATGAAGGGGAATTATTCAATCATGATGGAGAACGCCATGTGATGCATACAGCCGTGGGAAATGGTGTGGACAACGAAATTGGGTTCAGATCATTTTTCTTTAGTAATGGAGACGGTGGTTTCAGCAATGAAGAAATTGGTGTTACTCGAAAAACGGAGGATGTAGGAGCTTATATTGATGGTATACAAGGATTCCAATTAGAAGATGTTGATGGCTTATATAAATTAATGTTTGATAAAGTTGATGTTAATGTGACTGAAGAACCGCAAACTGGAGTACGTATTCAGGTGTTTTTTAGATCAACAAGTTGGGAAGATGATGATACCATACGAGTTTATGTTGAGATCGAAAAAAATGGCGCAATGGAAACCATTGAACTTTTAAATATCAGTGGAGATGAAATTAATGCCATTGAAGGCAAATGGAATATCATTGATTCAGGGTTTTTAGATAACGTTAGCTCTTATCAATTGATAATAGATTCAGAAATCGATAGTTCAAGTGAAGAAATCTATTTTGATGAGATGCTTGTATATGGCCCAAGTAATTAGGGTTAGTAATGATAAAGCAATGAGTCACTCTAAATCATTGCTTTATCTAATTTTTAAAAAGTAAAAAATGAAAATAATGGTAAAAAAAATAAAAAGTATACATATTCTCTTTACTGGATTAGTAATACTGATAGGGTTAATTGCAGTGTCATGTGATGATGTAGATTATACGTATGTGCCAGATCCTATAGTACCACACATAATAACAGGGATCAATCCGACTATTGGTGATATTGGACATGAAGTAACTATAACTGGTGAAAATTTTAGTAGAACACCTTCAAATAATAAAGTGAGCTTTAATGGTGTTATGGCTGTCGTTAAACAAGGAACAGAGAATTCGTTAGTAGTTGATGTACCGGAAGGGGCAACCACAGGAGATGTAACAATATCCCACGCAGATTTAAACATTAAGGCCGGTGTTTTTACGGTTGCCCCTTTTCCTGTGATAGATTCGTTCAGTCCAGAAGTTGGAGAAGTAGGTGACGAAGTAACCATTACTGGTGATAAGTTTAGTCCTGTACTAACTGAAAATTTGGTTTGGTTTAACGGAGTTGCTGCCACGGTAAATGCAGCGACAGAAACTTCCATTACTACTACAGTACCTGACGGTGCTGCCAGCGGTCCAATAACTGTTGAAGTAAATGGTCAGTCAGATACTAGTGAAGAAGATTTTACAGTTGCAATAACATTAAAAATAGCACTTACCTCTGATGATGATGATGTAGAAGAAGTAGCCGAAGTAGATACAACAGATCCTGATCCAGGAGTTGTTGTGGGTACTATGGATTTAACAAGTAGTGACTTAGAACTTGGCGAAATTAGTAATGATCAGGGATTAATGAATATTGGTTTACGTTATAATAATGTATCGATACCTCAGGGAGCATCCATAACCGAAGCTAATATCCAGTTTAATGCTGACAATACAGGCTCTAATGCAGTTGAACTTACTATTTACGGGGAAAATGTGGCTGATGCGGCACCTTATACTGAAACTGTTGGTGATTTAAGTGCAAGAACATTAACTACTGCAAGCGAAGTTTGGAGCATAGCTCCTTGGATTAATACAGGTGACAGAGGAGAAGCTCAAAGAACAGTAAACATAGCAAGTATTATTCAAGAAATTGTAAATAGAGCAGATTGGACGTCTGGTAATAGCATAAATATCATTATGAAACATACCGGAGTAAGTATCGGCGTTACCAGTTCTAGTGGAGGAAGAGAAGCAGAAAACTACTCGTCATCTACTCCCGAACACGGCGCTGAACTAACCATCATTTATCAATAAGGGGTAATAGCAATTTTGTTTGATTCGAATATTAATTATTTGATTTAGTAGTGAACGGCGTTGATAAATTTTTATTGACGCTGTTTTAATCTAAGTTCTAAAGTTTGAGTTTTTTAAAATGAATATAGATAATATGAACAAAAGAAATTTAATCGCAAGCCTATTCTTCTCATTAATGATTTTAAGTTGCGCCAGTAGTGAAGTAACTCATAAAAATTCTAATGAGATTCAGAGACCAAAGATTTCATCAATAGCTCCAGCATCTGGATTAACAGGTAGTACGATGACTATTAAAGGAAACAATTTTGGTAATAACACAAAAGATCTTACTGTAGCATTTAATGGTATAAAGGCTGAAAAAATAATAGCAGTTTCCGATATCGAAATTTCTGTGAAAGTACCAGCAGGTGCAATGAGCGGGTCTATTTCTGTAAAGTTAACTTCTCAAGTTGCGAATGGACCTGATTTTACTATTGAAACACCTGTAAACTTTACAATTGCATTTATAGGAGATTCACATATAGGTAAAGATGCTGATGCTGTTTTAAGACTTATCAAAAACGAAGGGGCAAATGCGATTGTTCATCCAGGGGATCTTAATTACTCAGAAGTTCCAGAAGATTTTGACAACAATATTAAGCAATTTTTAGGAGTTGATTTTCCATATTTTTATTCCGTCGGTAACCATGATGATAAAGTATGGAACGGGACTAATGGTTATCAATCACTTTTAGAAGCTAGGTTTAACAATTTAGGAATTCAGTGGCAAGGTAGACTAGGTGTTCAAAGCTCTTTTTCATATCAGGGAATTTTCTTTGTATGCTCAGCTCCTGATGAATTAGGAATCAGCACGACGAATGCCGGTAATGATATTAAAGAACGATTAAACAAAAGTAACGCCATTTGGAATATTGCCTTTTGGCATAAAAATCAACGTTTAATGCAAATTGGAGGAAAAAGCGATGAAGCCGGTTGGAGTGTTTATGAGAATTCTCGAAAGGGAGGAGCTATTATCGCCACAGCACATGAGCATTCGTATTGCAGAACGTATGAAATGAGTAATTTTGAAACTCAAAGTATTTCGAGTAACAAAAAAACTATAGGTTTATATAAAGATAATCCATCTACACCTATGGATGAGGGAAGGTCGTTTGCTTTCGTTTCTGGTCTTGGAGGGAAAAGCATTCGTGATGCAGAAGATGATTTGGATAAAAAACCGTGGTGGGCTAGTACTTATTCTCGTAATAATGGAGCACAACATGGTGCTTTATTTGGAGTATTTAATTATAACGGAGATGCTACACTAGCACATTTTTATTTTAAGGATATCGATGGAATAATAGTAGATGATTTTTTTGTGAAATCTTATAATTGAATGCCGTCGTAGAAAGATTTTTTGAACTTAATATTTATAGCTATCATGACGAATAAGAGCCATTTTATTTTATTATCAACGATGATTTTTGGTATTATGCTCGGATGTGAAAATCATAAAAACACATCAGATCATTCATCAAGAACTTATACGAAAGTATTGGATGAAATAGATGGCCCTTATATTTATGATAGAAATGACAGTTTATCGGTTGTTACCGTTGAAAAAGACATTGACTCCTCTTTTTATATCCTCAATAGATCATTTAAAAAATCAGTCGGACAAAAGTTTGTCTGTTATGTTAACAATTCTGATAAGGACAGTTTTTCATTTACGTTGAAAGATACTTACGAAATACCAAAAGCTATCTATAGTGCTCCTGAAAAGCTATTTGTTACTTCAGATATTGAAGGTAATTTTAATGCTTTTTATAGCATGTTGGTGGGTGGTAAGATCATGGATAAGAACTATAACTGGATTTTTGGAAAGGGACATTTAGTTATAGCTGGAGATATGGTTGATAGAGGAAATAATGCATGGCCCTGCCTTTGGTTACTTTACAGATTAGAACAAGAAGCAGCAAAGGCCGGGGGTAGAGTGCATTATATTCTCGGAAATCATGATATAATGAATATGCATGCAAATTTGAGATATGTGAAACGTAGATATATTGAGTTGGCAAAAATAGTATCAGGTAAAGAAGATGAAAAAGAAGCTTATTTGCATTTGTTGTCAAATACGAATGAAATTGCCAAATGGATCGCATCAAAAAACACCATTGAAAAGATCGGTAATGCAATTTATCTTCACGGAGGTATAAGTGAGGACGTTGTTGATGCTAATTTAACCATTGAAAAGATTAACAATATTGTTCGAAGGAACATTCGAAAGAATCTAACCAACCATCCTGGTGAAAATGAATACGAAAACCTTGTATTTGGAAGATTAGGTCCACTATGGTATAGAGGTCTAGTAAAAGATTATAACTCTCACTATAACAAAATTAATCCAAATAGTTTAGATCAGATTTTAAAATTTTACGATGTAGATCAGATCATTATCGGCCATACCATAATTGACAATGAAATATCAAGTGATTTCGGAGGAAAGGTAATACGTGTAGATATTAAGCATATTGAAGATGAAAAATTCACAGGGAAATCGCAAGGGCTTTTAATAGAAAAAGATAATTACTTTAAGGTAAATGATCGTGGACAAAAGTTCAAATTAAAGTTCTAAAAGTGCACAAAATTTTCTAGAAACTACCACTAAATAGCGAAGCACTTTAACCAAATTTCTATTGCTTTTATGCTTTTTCTTGATATTAAATAAATTAGTATCACAACTTTTATCTAATAATTTAGGATGACTATCTTATATTCGTCAATTTTGTATTTCTATTTGAGAAAATAAAATGAGCACTGTAAAGATTCCAGAAGATTTATTAGATAATCAGATTGAGCAAGATGCTTATATTATTAATTACACTCACCACAAAAAATTAAACAGGCAAAAAATTTCATTTAAATATTATACTATTAGCCTTTTGGTAGAAGGAATGAAGGAAATTCATACTTCATTTAAAAATCAAAAGATCGATCCTGATAATTTTTTGGTAGTAAAAAAAGGTAATTGTCTGATGACCGAAACACTATCAGAAAACACTACCTACCGCAGTAAATTAATTTTATTTTCAAGTGAATTTTTACAGGGTTTTATTCGGAAATATAATATAATACCCAATGCTGGTAAGAAAACAACAGACTTGTTTCGTGTCTTACCTTTTGATAGCTATATTAAATTATTTGTCTCCTCTATTAGCAGCATTGAACTCTCTTACAGAATGCAACGAACCAAAGTGGAAGAACTACTATTGTACTGCCATGAAAAATTTGGAAGCGAGTTATTTTCCTTCTTAAGGGAAGAATCCTCGTATCCTAATCTGCAGTACGTTATTGAAGAGCACATTACGGAAAGCCTTACCATAGAAGAGTTGGCTTTTCTTTGCAACATGAGTATTTCTACATTTAAAAGGGCATTTTACAAAATTTATAAATCCACACCCTCAAAATGGATCAAGCTTAGACGGTTGGAGTTATCAAAAAATGAACTTAAAGATATTGATATAAGAGCGTCAGACATTTATTTGAAATACGGATTTGGAAGTCTGTCGCGCTTTATTAGCGCATTCAAGGAAACCTACGGAATCACACCTAAGCAATTTCAGCAATCTTTAAAATGAACGTTTTCGTATATTTTTTGAACAAAATGAGCTAACTATTATATACATTTCCTTCTGACATTTGTAGCGTAATAACACTAAAAAATGTAAGCAAATGAAACGATTATTAATTTTATCAGCAGTATTAATTCCAAGTCTGTTTTGGGCGCAGACATTTACATTATCGAGCGAAAGCATAGGCGGTCAGGCAACAAATAAAGAAGTTTTTAACGGTTTTGGTTGCACGGGTGATAATGTTTCGCCACAACTTAGCTGGAAGAATGCGCCTAAAGGCACAAAAAGTTTCGCCATTACCATGTTTGATCCAGATGCTCCTACTGGCAGTGGGTGGTGGCATTGGCTTGTTTTTGACATTCCGGCAAATGTAAATCATATCGAAGCGGGAGCAGGAAACACTTCAAAACATGTACTACCAAAAGAAGCAATTCAAAGTCTTACAGATTTTGGAACGGGTGGTTATGGTGGCCCTTGCCCTCCGCAGAATGATGCTGCTCATCAGTATATTATAACTGTGTATGCATTAAAAGCAGATAAATTAGGCTTGGATCAAACTGCTAATCCGGCTTTAGTCGGGTTTTATTTGAATAACAACGCTTTAGCAAAGGCTTCATTGATAATGTACTATGGCAGATAGAAGTATTTCTATTCAAAGGCTAGATCACTTTGTTCTAACTGTAAGAAACATTCCTGAAACCATAGCCTTTTATACGCAGGTTTTGGGTCTTGAAGAAATTACTTTTGGAGATGCGCGTAAAGCGTTAAAATTTGGAAATCAAAAAATCAATCTTCATCAGGTCGGTAATGAATTCAACCCAAAGGCAACTGCTGCTCAATCGGGTAGTGCTGACCTGTGCTTTATTGTTTCGAACCCTATAGAGGAGGTAGAACAAATTTTAAATGATAAGTCTATATCGATTATTAATAGTATCGTAAATAGAACGGGCGCACTTGGTGCCGTTCGTTCTATTTATATACGAGATATTGATGGTAACTTGATTGAATTATCTCGTTATATGAATTGTTGATATATTAAACTAAAACATTTTTTCTTAATCAATCTTATTTCTAGCTACTGATTTTGTGATAGCCATGTGGAATTTCAACACCTTTGAATCCATTTGTCAGTCCATAAAAAATCAAAATAGAAATGATTCATCCAACTGTAGTTCTTAATAGTATAACTGCATGATGGCGGTATTTTTTCTGACAATCAATTACAGCTGCTAGTAATGGTAGTAAGGTGGCACCAAATGCAGAACATTATTTTACTAGTTTGAAATGATTTGATACTGAGTATTAAATAGCAACAAATAGGACTAAATAAAAGGTGCGTGATTCGGTGAGTAGGATAAAGAAGTGCTTGTAATTGTTTGTTTATCAGAAATGTACAAACAAGGTTCTGTTCCCTTTTTCTCCGCTAAAACGGCACAAATGCCCACAAATAAAATGATTTGTGGGCATTTTCATTTTATTTAGTTCCATTTAAACTCAAATGACATCAATAAAAAGGTGACCTATTCGGTGACCTTTTTTCATTTTTTGATAGGTCACCGAATTAGCAATAAGATTTTCAATATTAACGTAGTATATTATATATCTAATTAAAGCCTTGCTCCAAACTGAAAGATTGGATATAGTCCTATAAATAAGGCTTAAGGATAAAGAAAAGTATATATTTGTTATGTGAATTAATAATATGACAATTAAATGAAATCTTTTTTAGATCAATCTGCAGGTTATTTAATCAATATGACGGCACTATTATTAAAAAGAGAGTTGAGTTCTGCGATTAAAAATCATAATATCGATGTAACGCCTGAACAATGGGCTGTACTTAATAGGTTAAATGAAAAATCTGGTTTAACCCAAAAAGAAGTGGCTAAACTAACTTTTAAAGACAATGCGAATATAACAAGGATGGTCGATAAGCTTGAAAAGAAGGGATTGGTAATTAGACAAGCAGATTCCAATGATCGTCGAAGTTGGAAGTTGTCTATTACGAAAGAAGGAACTGAGGTGCGTGATTTAGTTGAACCTTTAGCTGTAAATATTTTAGAAAAGATATCTAAAGGAATTAGTAGAAAAGAGATGAAAATGTATAACGAAATATCCAAAAAAATTATTGTTAACCTAACGTAGTAATTTTTTATTTATATATTTGTTATGGCAAATATTGTTATAGCAAATTTAAATAATTATCTACAAATTCGATAAAATGAAAAAGTCACTGATTATCCTATCTTTTTTACTCATGATACTAGCCTGTAAACAAAATGAATCTAAGGTAGAAGAGAAACAATCAAAACAAGTGGAACAAAATAAATCCGATAAGCAGGATGATTCCAAGATCGGAAGGAATAACTATGTTGTTGTTTGGAAATGGATGACCACAGATGTTCAATTGGTTGAAAGTAACCTGATAAAAATTTCAAATGAAGTAAATAATATATGGAAGGATGATATCATCACAGATGCTTATTATAATTCAAATTCAAAAATTGACAAACTAGCTTACTTTCCTAATATTTCTTTTGTTTTAAAGGCTAAATCTTATCAAGATGCTGAAGAAGAACTGAACAAGTTAACATTGGTAACAGAAGGAATAGCAAATTATTCAATTTACCCAGTTGGAACAAAATGGTTAAGTAGAGACTTGGATAAAATAAATGACAAAGGAATTACTTCTTCGTACATATCTGTTTGGACAACTAAGGATTTAAAAAAGGCATCAGATGATTTAATTAAATCTCAAGCGGATACTATTTTAAAATTATGGAATGAAGGTACAATTGAAAATGTATATTTTGATATTGAAGGAACGCAGAAATCTAATAATGTTACTGATTTTGTATTCTTTATCAATGCAAATACAATGGAAGAAGCTAATAAAATATGTAACGCATTGCCTTTTACTAAAGAAGATATAGCGTCGTTCAAATTGTATTCAGTTGGTGTCTTTTGGTTAGGAGAGAGTTACAAATAAAATATTATGATAAAACAGAGATGAAGAACGATTTAACAAAAAAGTACAGTAAAGGAAATATTATCATTCATTGGTTAACAGCAATCCTAATTTTAGCATTATTTCCTATGGGAAAATACATGGAAGATGTTTCAATTTCAGAAAAGTTAGGTATCATAAAGATTCATGCAGTACTTGGTATCTTTGTTTTTATATTAACCATCATCAGAAGCTATTTGTTTTTCAAGTCTGAACGTCCTGACGACATAAAAACGGGTTCTAAATTCAATGATAAACTTGCTGTATGGATTCACAATGCTTTCTATTTTTTATTAATTGCTATTTCAATAGCAGGATTAGCTACTTTGTTTAGTGGTGGTTATGTTGATGCATTAAAATCTGGTAATTCAGATTCAATACTTCCTAAAGAAAATATTGCGTCATTAAAGGCACATGGTTTGTTAGCAACAATTATGATTTTATTATTGGTTCTACATGTAGTAGGTGTTCTAAAACATTATATACTCACTAAAGAAAATACTCTAAAAAGAATGTCTTAAAAAATAAATTATGAATGTGTCAAAACCGTTAATAGGAATTGTATTGAAAATTTCAAGAATAACTTTAACAATAGCATTATTCGCAAGTGTAATTTCATGTAATAATGCAGAAAAATCTAATAATAAATCCAATATGGAAACTAGTAACTCAGAACATATTATCCTTATAAACCCATTTGAAGTCCCAGAAGGAAAATTAGAAGAATCAATTGTCTATTGGGAAGCCTGTAGAGACTTTCTTAAAAAAGAGCCAGGCTATATTTCTACGAAACTGCACAAATCGATAAAAGATGGAGCAAAATTTCAACTCATAAATGTAGCTGTTTGGGAAAGCCCAAAAGCATTTACAGATGCCAGTAAGAAAATGGCAAAGGAACTAGGAGTTCCTCCCACAGAAGGGCTTAAAGCCAATCCATCACTTTACACATTAATTAGGGAATGAAAAAATCTGAAGGTTATAAATGAGCATGAACGCATGTGGGTCTTAGTGTAACAAGTCTCTGAATTCTCTTTCGCTCATATGATCAATATTTGAATGACCCGATCTCGCATATTTAATTATTCAAGGAGGTGCTAAAATATATTATCCATTTGAATCTTGTTATATCGAGTTCAGCTGGGTTGCTATCAGCCGGAATCGCTAGTACTTTTAATCTTAACAACTATTTGAATTATGGGTTATTCGCCTTTTTCTCTACACTTTGTGTTTATAATGGCCAAAGAGTAATAAAAGCAAAGTTGAAAGCAGAGACGCCTTGGTTAAATTGGGTCGATAACCATAAAATACTGACTATAGTTGTAAGTATTGTTAGTGGATTCCTTGGAGGATATATTTTAACTCAATTGATTAATACTTTAACACCCACAGTTCTTGCATTAGTGAGCGTATCACTAATGATTTCGTATTGTTATGTTGTTAAAATAGGTAAAAGGAGCTTACGTGAATTACCTCATCTTAAAATTCATTTAATTGCCTTAACATGGACTGGAATAATTGTAGCATTTCCAATAGTGAATGAAAATATATTTAAATGGGAAGTTTTCTTGATTTTTATTCCAATGCATTATCTGTATTTTATTGCAGTAGCGATTCCTTTTGACATTAGAGACATTAGATATGATTTACCATCACATCGAACTGTTCCACAGGTATTAGGCATTAAAAAGGCTAAAAGAACTTCGATCTCTCTCTTGATTCTTGTATTTATATATTTAGGAATTATTTCACCTTATATTTTATCGAAATCATTATTTACGTTTACCATTGCTATTCAAATGCTTTTGATCTCTTACTCTACGGAAAGGCGCCCTGAATTCTATTACTCAGTTCTTATTGATGGTACAATCGGGTTATTGGGAATTAGTTACTTAATTAGTTAACTAAAATTAAATTTCTAAGATTTTTAATGTTATTCGATCTATTTAATCGCATATTTTAGTTTCCCAAAATATAAACTAATAAAAGGAAGTAAATAGGGTTAAATAAAAGGTGAGTAATTCGGTGAGTAGGAGAGAAGTATGTTTATAAATATATAGTTCAACTGAAAACAAAAAGCATAAGGTTATACTGTTATTTTAGCATTTATATATTATTTTCTATTGGTAACAAATTTTGAGAATCGTCGTCATATGTTTAATTAAAATATATAATTCTTATAATATTCTCACCACCGGACTCATATTAATTTTTGCCTCACTTGGTCTTGCACAAGGTCTTTTTTTAAGCTTCTACCTTTTAACATTGAAAAAAGGAAACAGAAATTCTAACATCTTTCTTGGTCTTTTGTTATTAGGCCTAACAATAAGAATTGGGAAATCAGTACTAAACTATTATATACCCCTAGAGAATTGGCAAAATAATATTGGTGTTTCGGGTATTCTGTTTGCTGCACCTTCTTTATGGCTTTATGGAATTACTCTTTTTGAAAAAAATAAAGAGATAACATTAAAACATTACATCCATTTTGCACCATTTGTTTTTTTTCTTTTATTGACCCCGTTTATTCCAAGAAATGGGAATTTTGAATCTTTTTGGAATTACGGAATTGTAGTTTTTCACTTATTTTTTTACTTGATACTATCGTGGTTGTATTTGAGAAAAAACTATTCAAAGGGATCCGTTAGTATTGCACATTGGTATCGTAATATATTGATTGGTACTACACTTATTTGGCTTCATTATGTTGGAAATCTTTTTGATTTTAAGACGTACTACATAAGAGGGCCAATCTTTTACTCTCTTTTAATTTATGCGTTTAGCTATCTTTTTTTAAATAGGCATAAATTTATATTACAGAAATATAGTAGTTCAAGATTAGATAAAATGGATTCGGAGGAACTGTTCTCGAAAATTAAAGAACTTTTTAAAAATGAAGATATTTATTTAGACAACAGCGTCACTTTAAAAAGTATTTCTGAGAAATTAAGTGTAAAACCGCGAGAAATCTCACAAGCTATAAACGAAAACGCTCAACAAAATTTTTACGACTTCGTAAATAAATACCGTATTAATAAAGCGGAAGTTCTGTTAAACGACACTAAATATTCAAAAGAGAAAATTGCAACTATAGCGTATGAATCAGGTTTTGGAAATGTGACCTCTTTTAACATAGCGTTTAAAAAAAATACAGGATCCACTCCTTCTACATATAGAAAAAGATAAATAAACTAGGTTTTTCGTTAAAGGATACATGTTTTTTAAAGATTTCTACCATTATATTATTGAATATTGTCTCATGTAATACTGACACAAACCTACTGTGTCTATAAACTAAAACCCAAATAATAATGAAAAAGACAGTGATAATATTTATTGGTTTGACGGTATTTCTTGTTATAGGATGCCAAAAAAATGCACAAAATAATCATTATGGGAGCTTAAAAGTTTCTAAAGAGAATGCAAATTTAACGCCGTTGGAAATTGTAAATAAAAGAATGTCTCTCTATAATGAGCACAATTTTGATGCTTTTATTAAGCTATACCATAAAGATTTTAAAGTATATAACTATCCTAACAAATTAATCGGTTCTGGGGCAGATAGATTAGTATCAATATTTAAATCTAATTTTGAAGAAAAATCATTAAGCGTTGAGGTTGTTGATCAAATTAGTAATGGGAGATACGTCATCAATAGTGAAATAGTAACAGAAAAGGATAAAAAGATAAAATACGTTTCGATTTATGAGGTCAAAAATGGGTTAATTATCAATGTAAGATTTGTAAGATAAATTGGTAAAAATAAATTTTTGTAGTGCACTACAAATAGCTAACGATAAAAAGTAAAACGTGTGTAATTTGATGAATAGGAGAGAAGCGATATGTAATTATTGATTATATTATTTCTCCCACTGTACTAATAGCTCAATAACAGGAATTAGTTCTTTCCCTTTATCTGTTAAGCTATATTCAACATTAACAGGAATGCGGTCAGTTAAAACTTTTCTGTTAATAATAGTATCTTCTTGTAATTCTTTAAGTTGTTCTGTTAATACTTTATTACTAATACTTGGAATAAAGCTATTTATTTGACCAAACCTTCTAGGTCCTTTGACAAGTATATAGAGAATAATTAATTTCCACTTGCCGCCTAACGAAAACATCACATTGGTCATTGGGCAATTATCTGGGTTTTTATAAGTATATCTCATTTTCTGGTTACTTAAAGGTTACTACTAAATGTAATGGCATGTAGAATTACATCATTTTCATTGTAAATTTGCATACAATATTACAAAATTAAACTAAGTTACAAAATGAAACTAATGAAATTTATAACCGTTTTAGGATTAATTTTTCTAATGTCATGCAATACGGCCAAGAAAAATAATCAGCAGAAGATCGTAGAAACTCAAGAGACCAAAGAGCAGAACAAATTAACTTTAGACATATTTAAAGGAGAGACAGCTCATGTTAATACCTACCTTTTTAGCAATGGCACATCTATTATTGCAATGGATGTTCAACGAAGTAGTGAAGAGGCTGAGAAATTAGCTAAAGTGATTAAATCAAAAGGATTACCATTAACTCACATTTTTGTTTCTCATGGTCACCCAGATCATTACACAGGAATGTATGTGCTTAAAAAAGAATTTCCGAATGCTAAAATTATCGTAGCTACCGATAACATAAAAAAAGACATTTTAGGATTTAGTACTTGGATGGAAAGTGTAGGTTGGTTAGATGCAGAACCAAATTTAAAGCCAAAAACAGACAAAAACCCTGACGGTTTTGATTATGATGAACAAATAAATGCATTAAATAAATCTTCTTTTACGCTAAATGGAGGCGGAACATTAGAAATTAATACAGATTTTCCTGCCGCCGAAGCCAATCACCTTACAACTTTATATTCTAAAGAGTTAAATGGTTTATTTACTGCTGATTGGTGCTATAATGGAGTACATCTTTGGTTCGGGCAAGGTGTAGATACTGAGCACGTTGCTAATTGGAGAAAACAACTGGTTAAATTTAAAGAAAAATATGGTGATTCTAATATTACAATTTACCCTGGTCATGGTGATGAAACGGATGTTAGAATATTTGACACATTGATACAATATATCGATGATTTTAATACTACAATTGCAGCATCAAAAACAGAAGAAGAGGCGATGAATAAAATGAAGGCTTTATACCCAACATATAAAGAAGCTGATTTTCTTTTACTAAACAGTGTTAAATACCACATGGAACTTAAGAACAAATAAAACAGTTTTTTGTTAACGAAAAGAGGGTGTTTGCATAACTGTGATCGCCCTCTTTTTTAAGTAATTATATTTTTAATCTTGTCATTTTAAATTACAATGCGAAAATATCTTTACAAAATTCATAAAATACATCCCTTTTGGCCTATGGCTCTAAAACAGTATTAAGAGGTCAGATAAGGGAATGATTTAATTAAAACAAGTAAGCCCAAATAATGAATCATGAGTGAGAAAATTATTCTTAAAGAAACAGCGTCAATTCGAATTGGAGGTATGGTGGGAGGAGGTATTTTTGCTTCGATTGGTTTGTACGGCTGTTAAGTGTAAAATAGCTGTTGCTTTCTATTAGTAAATACTTCATAAAACAAAACAGTATAAACGATTAGATATTCAAGACCAACGATCCATAAATTTTCAGTATTATTTGAATTCGCATAAGCTAAATAGCTTAATATAATGGTAAAACTCCATACTAATGGAAACTTATAATTTGTGAAAATTGATATAGCCAAAATGGTGGCAATATACCATGGATGCACGGTAGTTGAGGTGAAATAATAGAAGCTTAATGCTAGTAACATGGCCGTTAATAGCTCTTGAAGAGTCTCGTTCTTCCTAAAGAAAGTTAGAATAATAACAAAAAGAAGTACCAGTACAGGAAGTATTTTACCAATAATTGCTATTTCATTCCAACCTCTAAATTGATAACCTATTTCTCTAAAAATATAGTAAATACTGGCATTAAACTCAAAATTCTGAAACCATAACCCTACAGAATTAAAATAATTAGTTACAAGTTGTATATTATAAAAGGGAAGAAATAATAGCACATTAGCCGCTAAGATCAATATATAAAACATTGAGAGCCTTTTTAAGCCTTTTAAAAACGACATATCCTTTTTTGTAAACCATTGGTAAAATAGTGGTAAAAATAATAATGGAATCAGTTTTACCGAAACAGAAAGTGAGAATACCAGGGCGGCGGTTTTCCATTTATCGATGCTTAATAAATAGAAACTCCAAATAAGGAAAAAGATCATTATAGCCTCAAAATGAAGATTACCTGTTAATTCTATTACAATAAATGGATTTAGTAGATACCAAAATATATTACTGATGGGCAGTTTCAGTTTTACTAATAACTTTTTTCCAAAATATAAAATACCAAGATCGGCAACTATAATTAATACCCGCATCACAATCACCGACCCTAAAATACTCTTACTTGAAAACAGTGCTGCAATAAAAAAGCACAATTGATTTATTGGAGGATAATTGGTGTAATGGCTCCCATTTAAGGTGCCCATTCCTTCATAAAGCTCAACCGTTTGGCTAATGGGAAAGCTTTGCAGTTTTATGAACGTCTCAGGTAATGATAAATAAGGATTCATACCTTCTAAAATGAGCCGCCCATCCCATATAAAACGATAAAAGTCTTGTGACAGGTTAGGAATAGAAAATAAAAAAATAACCCTGAAGCTAAAAGCTATAATTACTAGAACATTAAAACTAATAGTCTTCGAAGCTATCAACCCATAAAATAAAATGAACAGACATGTATACAGCGTAACCAGTACAACATAATCAGTTCTCACTAAGAAATAAGCAAAATAGCTATAGCATAAAGCGCTGATAAATGTAAGTAGGAGTGGAGTTCTATATGCACGAATATTTAAGTGAGATGCCATGCCTGATTGTCGCTATGCTCTTGAAAAAACAGATTTAAAGAATACATATCCAAAACCAACAAATAACATCAAATGAAATGGAAATAATCCGAAATCTCCGCCTTGATCTCCAACAACGAACGCACTATACATACCAAAGGCAAAATAGATGGTCAATAAGCCTTCTATTATTGTATTTAAAGAGATTTTTTTATTAATGTACTTGTTATTTTTCCAATTGTCGGCCAACGATTTAATGTTAAATTTTGGAGTTCTTATAAATTCACTTTTTTTACCAAAATGGCCTTCTAACACCGCTATCGTATTATGTAAAGAAAACCCCATCGCTATAGAAAAAAAAGTAAAAAAAGCGACTATATATTTTATGAAAGCTTTAATGCCGTTACCGTATGTCTTTCGGTACATAAACCAATAGCATATAAAGAAAATCAACGTACTAATAACGAAAAAGCTCATTAAAAAGAAATATACTTTTAAATGAGCATACTCATTTTTTATATAGAGAATAGGAATACTTAACACTGCAACCAATAATATGCAGGTAAACATTGAACTGTTTAAAAGATGTAGTATACCATGTATTTTAGTTTTAAATGAAATATTTTCATTTACAATTATTTTTTTCAGCATTTTCTGAAAATTTTCTGCCCCTCCTTTATTCCATCTAAATTGCTGAGATCTAGCTGCGCTTATAATAACCGGAAGCTCTGCAGGAGTTTCTACATCTTCTAAATATTTAAACTTCCACGCGTTTAACTGCGCTCTGTAACTAAGGTCAAGGTCTTCTGTTAAAGTATCGCCCTGCCAGTTTCCTGCATTATAAATACATTCTTTGCGCCAAATTCCGGCAGTACCGTTAAAATTAATGAAATGCCCTTTACTGTTTCTACCTACTTGCTCCAGGGTAAAATGAGCATCCAGCGCAAATGCCTGAATCTTGGTTAATACTGAATAGTTTCTGTTTATATGTCCCCACCGTGTTTGCACAACTCCAATGTTAGGATCTTTAAAATAAGGAACAGTTTTTTCTAACCAGCAAGGCTTGGGCAAAAAATCGGCATCAAAAATGGCGATGAATTCCCCTTTGGCTATTTTTAAGCCTTCTTTAAGAGCACCTGCTTTAAACCCATCACGGTTTTTCCTGCGTATATGCTCAATATCTAAACCTGTTTTTTGTAGCTCTTTTATTTGTCTAGCAGTAGATTCTATAGATTCATCTGTAGAATCATCTAGTACCTGTATTTCAAATTTATCTTTAGGATATTCAATTTTTGCAATGTTATTTAAAAGACGTTCCATTACATACAGCTCATTATAAACAGGTAATTGAATTGTTACCAATGGGATTTCTTCGGGTTTCGAGAGGTCAAATTTTAAACTGTCATCGACGTGCTTTTTAGCCCGTAAATAATTAAACAGCAAGTTTAATTGCGCCAATGCATACATAAAGATAAGTATGAGTGCTACTGCGTAAACTATGATAATAATGTATTCAACGACCATTATTTAAAACTGTATTTAAATATCCAACCTAAAATTTTTATACCCGCCATAATACTTCCCTTTACCGTGCCCGAAACTTTTGATGTGCCTATTCTATTTCTATACTTTACAGGAATTTCTGTATAAGATAAGTGTTGCTTTAATGCTTTTAATTGCATTTCTACAGTCCAACCATATGTTTTGTCCTCCATATTGAGTTCAAGCAGCTTACCATATTTAATGGCTCTAAATGGACCTAAATCCGTGAACTTAGCACCAAAGAATAACTTCATTAAAAAAGTTGCCAACCAATTGCCAAAAATCTGTTGCGGAGTCATTGATCTTGGCTCTCGCAGCTCTTTTACCCTTGCACCAATTACCAGATCCTTATCATCAATAAGAATTGGATTTACGATCTGAGTTAATTCTTCTGGATAATCGCTGTAATCTCCATCAAGAAAAACAATGATATTGGGTTTGCTTTCTTGGTTGGCTATATAATCCATTGCTTTCAAGCATGCATAACCATAACCTTTTCTGTTTTCATTTAAAACAGTGGCTCCAGCACTTCTAGCATTCTTTTCGGTGTTATCGGTTGAATTATTGCTTACAACAATAATTTCGTTAACAATACCGGGAATATCCTTTACAACATGTGCAATTGAATTTTCCTCATTGTATGCTGGTATGATGACTTTGATCATAGAGTTCATTACCTTAAATCGTTCAGGTTATTTTCTTTTTTAAATGAAGAAAAATCTGCCCATTCCTTTACTTTTCCTCCCTTTTCAAACTTTACTGCTTTGATAATTCTCTTGTTCTTATAGTTCAGACAGTATCCATCCCTAATACCATTCTTCAGTTGACATTTTTGTGATACGTTGCCCTCTTGATCATAAAAAACCCACCAATAATTTTTTTTACCATCTTCATAATGTCCTTCTTTCTCTATTTTTTTATTTTTTTGATAATAATACCAGTATTTAGTTGGTTGATTGTTTATATAGCGTCCTTCTTTACGTTTTTGTCCGTTTCTATAATAAAACTTCCAATACCCATTTTTTTGCTTGCTTATTAACCATCCTTCTTCTTTTAACCCACCATTTTCGTAATACGTTTTATGATATTTTTCTTGGGCCGTGCCCATCGCATAATTAAGAATAATGATTAGGATGAAAATTCTATTTTTCATTTACTAGTTTCATTAAGTCGAAATCATTTCCTAGTAATATCTCTGTAGGATTTATACGTCCTTTTTCTGGGCCATTTTCTAATTTTAATACTCCTCTCGGGCAAACGGCTGAGCAAATACCGCATCCTACGCAACTGGCTCTAATAATATTTTCTCCTTTTTGAGCATAGGCTCTAACATCAATACCTTGTTCACAGTAAGTTGAGCAGTTACCACAAGAAATACATTGCCCGCCATTTGTAGTAATTCTAAAACGTGATTTAAAGCGTTGTACAATGCCCATATATGCAGCAAGAGGGCAACCAAAGCGACACCAAACCCGATTTCCGAAAATGGGATAAAAACCTGTGCCAATAACTCCTGCGAAAATCGACCCTATTAGAAAACCATAAATGTCTTGTATCATTTGTGTTTTTATGCCAAGCACTTCATAAGCTCCAGAGAAATATGAATATAAGGTAAAGCCGGTCATGATTAGCGCAAAAACCAATACACCATGTACCAACCAACGTTCTATTTTCCAGGCTTTCATGGATTTATCTGATAACTGTCTATATGGATCGCCTAATGTTTCTGCTAGCCCACCGCATCCACATACCCATGAACAGTACCATCTTTTGCCAAAGAAATAAACCATAACGGGAACGATGATTAAGGTTAAAATAATCCCCCAGATTAGAATAAACAATCCAAACCCTCCGCTAGAAATCAACTGGTCTAAATTCCAGCTATAGAAAAAATCATAATCAAGAGGGAACGCATTCTTAAAATCATACCAAGGTTTCTCAAAGCGTACTAAAATTTCAGGAATTAAAAAAGCGAATACAATTTGAAAGAACAATACTGAAGTTGTTCGTAAGGTTTGATATTTATTATGGCGGTATTTAATATACATTCTGATACCCATAACAACCATAACAACGCAATATAAGAAGCCATATAAAAACCATTGGCTTGCTAAATTGCCGCTTAGAGCTTGGCTAACAGGATCAACTATGTACGTCCAGTTTACAATATAGTCTGGATAAAAATATAGAAGAATATAGAATCCAACGAGAAAAATAAATACTGACCAACCTATTAAACCTCTATTTGTAGCTGAATTTAACCAGACACCGTTGTTTTTAATTCCTGGAGGGCCTAAGGTTATTACGTTAGGTACAATAAATAACAACGAGCCAATGATGCCTAAACCAAAAGTTAGAAGCCAAAATAGGCCTTTATTTTCTTTTACGATTCCAATACCTGCACTTTTAGCCATTTCATAAGAAAAGCTATGAGGTTTGCTCCAAATCACTTTATCCCATTCATTATTCCTTTTATGGGTTTCATTTGCTGTATTAAGTGCTTCGGTTATTTTAGAAGAAAATAGAAATGGGTTTGTAAATTCCTTTCCCACAACGGTAGCATTTACTTCTTCAATAAATAACTCACTTTTTATGCCTTTATTAGTAATAACCTCTTCAAATAATCTTGGCGTAACTTGATATTTACCAATAAATATGAGTGAAGTAAATATGCTTAACCCAATCAAAAATAATCCGAGTCCTATTTTTTGTATTGTTTTCATAGTTTAGATACTAAAAATGCGTTTCCAGCTTTTCTTTTTTAATTGAATATTAGTAGTGTTTTCTTTATTGAATTTAGCTACGATCTCGGGTTCATGAAGTTTATAGAATTCAGGATCGAAATTGGCATCTGCTAAATGTTCGATTACATATTCAACAGAACGCTCTTCAGTAAGAACTTTATCAAAAAACTGATGACGCATTCGAATTCCGAAAGTGTTGATACCCAAAAACTGTAAGGTGTTTTTATGATAATTTATTCGGATGCATTTTTTTCCACTTTCATGCTCCCAATAAAAATGAGCTTCATCATTTTTTGGTTGAGGCCAAACCCATCCATAAGTTTGGTACTCGATGTCAATAAATTTGGCAGAGTTAAACCAATGGCCTGGTTTATATTCAATTCTATTATCACATATTGTTTGTGCAACAGTTTCTCCCATCATTCTGCCTGTATACCAAACAGCTTCAATAGGTCTACGTAGCCCAATGGCTTCATGTTGTTCGGCACAATCGCCAATGGCGTAAATATTAGGTATATTAGTTTCTAAAAAACGATTTACTTTAATTCCTCTCGAAATCTCTATGTTTGAATTTCTTAAGAAATCTACATTGGGAGAAACACCTGCGGTTAACCCAACAACATCACATTCAATTTCTTCGCCGGTTTCTGCAATGATTACCGACCGCACTTTTCCATTTTTATGAGCTTTGATCTCTTTTAGATTCACATTTAAGCGTAAGTCAATATGGTTGTCTAGAATCTCACGATTTACCATTTCAGATTCTTCAGCTGGTAAAACGGTATTCCAAAAACTACTTTCACGAACCAAGAAAGTAACCGGAATATTTCTACTATGTAGCATTTCTGCCAGTTCAATTCCAATGAGCCCACCACCTACAATGACAGCATGTTTACATACATTATTATTAGGAGCATATTTTTCTAAATTTTCTAAATCTTGTTTGTGGTACATTCCCAGTACACCGTTTAAGTCTTGCCCGGGCCAACCGAACTTATTTGGTTTTGATCCTGTAGCAATAATTAGTTTGTCATATGCAATTTTTTCATTGTTACTTAGTACTACTTCTTTGGTGCCGGTGTTCACATTTGTTACATACCCCTTCTTTAGATGAATTCTATTCTTTTTCCAAAACCATGGTTCGTAAGGTTGGGTATGTTCAAATTTCATATGTCCCATATAGACATACATTAGAGCCGTTCTTGAAAAGAAAAATTCTGATTCTGAAGAAATGATGGTTATTTTTTTATCTGAATGTTTACGAATATGTCGGGCTGCAGTAACTCCTGATATTCCATTTCCAATGATAACAATATGCTCCATAATGCTGATTATTGGCTATTATGTCGCAGTATTTTCTTAGAACTTAAAAAGAAGTCTATAATTTAGAATGATTATAAATAATTTTCTAAAATAATTGATTTGATGTAAGGTAGCTAACATTTTGTTCGACTTAGTTGAAGTTATTTTGCAATTAATAAAATTCTCAATATGAAAAAAAGTATAATAGTTATAGTTTTTCTTTTAGCAACTACTACATTGCTTTCTCAAAACCTTAATGATTTCTTTTCAAAGTCTGACGCATTCTTCAAAGTGTATGTTTCAAATGGAAAAGTAGCATATGACAAACTTCATAAAGATCAAGGCAGCTTAAAAGAACTTTTGAACTTAGCTAAAGAGGCTAATGCCCCTGTAAGTAATCCTAATACCTATCAGGCATTTTGGATCAATGCATATAATCTCTCGGTTATTAAAGGCATATTAGATAATTATCCGATTAAATCACCTTTAGACAAACCGGGATTTTTTGATAAAACTACCTATAGATTAGCAGGCAAAAGCATAACACTTAACGACATAGAGCATAAGCTTCTTAGAGCAAAGTTCAAAGACCCTCGTTTTCATTTTGTATTGGTTTGCGGTGCTATAGGTTGCCCTCCTCTTATTAGCAAAGCTTATTTACCTGGTACATTAAATGCCCAATTAGAAAAACAAACCAAATTGTCTTTAAATGGAAATTTCTTACAAGTAAATACGAAGAAGAAAAGAGTGCTTGGATCAGAAATTTTGAAATGGTATAAAGAAGATTTTACTATGAATGGAAGCAGTGAAATAGATTTTATCAATAAGTACAGAATCAATAAAATACCCGATAATTTTAAGTTGGGATACTTTACATATAACTGGAATTTAAATAAACAATAAAACAAACATTTTATAGATCATAGAAATGAAAAAAGTAATTATAACATTAGTTTTTATATTATCAGCTTTTCTTGGGTTTTCGCAAAACGAAGACAAAGATGATTCGCAAAAAAGTGTAATTCAAGAATACACACCTTCAAAATTATTGGATAAAGGCCAATGGGACGTTAAATGGTTTAATAACTTATATACTCAAACCAGAAGTACATTTAATCCACCAGGTAGAGAACCTAGACAAACTTTTTTCACTTCAACTATCGATGTTTTTACCGGAATATCAAATAGTAACAGGTTTAATATTGGGTTACTTTTAGAATTTAGATCTAATGTTATAGGTAATAGAGATGCTTTTGATGTATTTCAATTTGATGGTGAGCGAACAACGGCTCGCTCAGGATTTACATCATTTGCGCCGGCAATTAAATTTAACCCAATTAAAAATGTAGGGAATTTTACGATTCAAACAGCATTTCATATACCATTAATTGATAATGAAACCGAGAATGGTGTATTTCTTGATCAAAAAGGCTTCATTTTTCAAAATAGATTCTTTTATGATTACACGTTCCCTAGTGGCGATTGGCAGATATTTACCGAACTGAATACCGAATTAAATTTTGGAAAAGAAGAAGACAGCTTTGCCAATAATAGTTTGAATTTAACACCAGGGGTGTTTTTAAGTTATTTCCCAAATCAGAAGTTCACCATTTTAGCATTGGTACAACATTCTCAACGTATAGATTTAGGGAATGACTTTACACAAGATTTTACTGCTATTGGAGGAGGAGCTAAATATCAATTGAGTAAAGTGCTTAACATTGAAGCACTGTATACAAATTTTGTAAGAGGAAGCGATACGGGTTTAGGCCAAACATTTAATATTGGATTAAGAGCATTGTTTAAATAAACTAAAAAAACAAAATCTTTTTCGATTTATGCGCGATTCTTGTAAGTCTAAGCTTTACATGTCGACCCAAAAAAAGGAATGAGCTTTGTCTTCCTTATGGAAAATTGTACGACGAAATAGTATCTAACAGAAAAGGTATCAGCTAAATATGTATTACTGATGCCTTTTGATTTTATTTAAAGATTCTAATTAAAGAAATTTATGCGTATTAAATTACTAATACTTTTTTTACTCTTACTTTCTTGCTCTAATGACAATGAAGTTTTGGTATTAGAAAATTTACAAGATCAGATTAATAGTCGTTCTTCTTTAATTTTAGATGAAGTAATTGCTTGTGCAGCAAGTAAAGAAGGAGAAAATAACGTGTCGCATATTTATTACTACCCGTTACCCGAAGCCACACATATTCAATACTTCGAAACAACTTCTGTCGATGTTGATCCTAATAATTATGCAAACTATACTTTAAAACAATTGCCTAGTGAAGATATTTTCGGAGGGTATTTACAACGATTTGTCCGTGCCGGTTTAGATGAAGTGTACGCTATAGTTACTTTTGAGACCAATGGTAAATTTCATAAATCAAACCCAATTAGATTAAAAAATACTACAAAGCCAACAGAATATAATGATGCGCTATCAATTGATTATTCAGAACCTTTAATGCCATCTTTTAGTTGGAGTGATGGCAGTATTAAAGAAAACGTTATCTATTTTCAAGTTCTTTCTGATGCAAATACTAATTTTATTTCAGGTACCTATACACAAGATAAAATGTTTCAATATTACAATTTATCGAATGTGGTTTTACATATAAATAGAGCTGCTCCAGATGAGCTAAAATTAAATGAACCCTATAATTTCTCAATGTTAGGAGTAAGCTTAGATAATTGGGTTAACTTGATTATTGATAAAAAGTTTACCGCCAAATAATGAGGATTCTCTTTTATATTGTTGCTTATTTTTATCTCTTTATTGGATGCCTTTTTGGGCAAGAAGAGGTCATTTATGATATAAAAATAAGAGGTGTAGAAAAAACAAAGCCTACTTTCATTAAGAAAGTCATTACATCCAGATCGGGTAGGAAGCTAGATTCTATAACCTTAGAAATGGACATGGCAAAACTTAAGAGGTTGCCTGCCATTTCACATGCATATTTCCAAGTGTTTTATTCGCACGACAACTTATATAATGTTTTTATACATATAGAAGAAAATTTCACTATTATTCCATTTGCAAATGTTTATACAACAAATAATGGTGAGTTTGCCTATCGAGTTGGTGTAAATGAATTTAATTTTTTGGGTAGAGGTGTAAACCTAGGAGGTTTTTTTCAAAGAGATATTTATAACTCATATGCATTGAGCTTTAGAGCTCCATTTCTTTTTAATAATAAGTTCGGACTGGCATTTAATTACCAAAACTTGACCACTCAAGAACCGGTATTTTTTAATAATACCACAGCCGATTATAAATATAATAATAAGTCTTATGAGCTATTGGCGCTGTACCAGTTTAACTTTAAGAATAGGGTAGAGTTAGGGCTAAATCTTTTTACGGAAGATTACAAATACAAATCTGGTGCAACAAGCCCTGATGTTCCTCGAAGTTTAGTGATTAATAAGTCATTATTTAAGTTAATCTATGAATTTAACGCATTAGATTATTATTATGAAAGCGTTTCTGGATTTAGAAGTGTTTTCAATTTTCAATATGTGAACGCTCGGGGTCAAGAACTGCCTGATTTTTCTATTTGGTGGAATGATTTTTTCTACTACAAACGGATTGGTAAAAATGGGAATTGGGCCAATAGACTACGTATTGGCTTTGCTAGCAATGAAGACTCTCCTTTTGCTCCATTTTCAGTGGACAATAACCTAAATGTTCGAGGAGTAGGTAATACCATAGACCGAGGGACAGGTGTGGTTGTTTTAAATAGTGAATACAGGCATATATTATATAAGAAAAAGAATATCCTTTTACAGGGAAATGCTTTTGTTGATGCGGGTTCCTGGAGAAATCCAGGTGGCGATTTTAGTGATTTTAGCAAACAAGAAAACATTCGTATTTACCCCGGGATAGGATTGCGCTTTATACATAAAAAAATATACAATGCAGTTTTTCGAATAGATTATGGCCATGGAATTACTCCTAATTCATCTTATGGTTTTGTGTTTGGAATCGGGCAATATTTTTAATATTCATAGAATGAAGGCCCTGAGATTGAAACATATAACGCAATCGTATTCCTTTTAGAAATCTTATCTGGTTTAACAAAAAAACCTTTCTAGAAACAGAAAGGTATATTCGTTATTTAAAACAAAATCTTTTATTGTTTAGCAACCACCACCACCATCATAATGATATGTTGATTTAGAAATATAGATATCGTCTCTTTTTAAATCAGCCAGTGCTTTAGCAGTTTTATCGCAAACTGCTAATGGTTGATTTTGTAGTAAGACATGCCCTTTATGATCATCAAAATACGCTTCCTTCCCATAATAGATCGCTGCTTTTCCTGTAAACACACAGGGTCCGTCCTCTGGCATCGGATCTTTAATTGCTGCAACCTCAATAGATTCTATATAGATTAACTCGTCAGTATCATAATTTTTGGTGTCTAAAATTCGATAGGGCTTGCGAGCTCGAATTTCGATAGTTCCAAAGCCGGCATCTGTTAACATTTTCACATATTCCTTAATTGGTAAACTTCCACTCAAACACAGTGCACGTAAGCGTTCATCATTACGTAAATTATCATTCATAGGTTGCTCGCAGGTAGGATCACTCATTACTAGCCTGCCATGTGGTTTTAAAACACGATACATCTCATCAATTGCCCTTCTTAAATCTTCTTCTTTAAAGATATTAAATAAGCAGTTCTGTGCGGCAACATCAATTGTGTTATCTTCTAATGGTAGATTTAAGGCATCACCTTTATAGAGTTCTACAAAACTAGCATCGAACCAGTCATTTTGAGCCTCAGCTTCCTTAAAATTTTTGCGAGAAGCTTCTAGCATTTCATCTACAATATCAACGCCTATAACTCCTCCTTTTTGTCGAGAAAAATAAGAAAACTGTAATAGTTCCATTCCACCGCCAACGCCTACATATAATATTTTCGGATTATTGGTAAGATCACGTGCATGAACTGTGCTTCCACAGCCATAATTCATTTCTTGCATGATTAAGGGAATCTTTAGGCCTGGTAATTCCCAGATTGGATTCGTAGTACAGCATAACCCAACATCTGGAGTTAACGCCGCTTCTTTATATACATCTTTTGTAGTTTCTAAATAACTCATTATAATTTTTCAATTAGTTCTTTAAATAATAAAATCATTTTTGGCTCTGCTTCTCCAGCAATTTGAATGATTTCTTGAATATTTACCGGAGCCAAATTTTTTGGATCACATTCGTCTGTTAAAACCGAAATGGCAGCACAAGGTAATTGTATGTGCTTAGCAACTATTACTTCCGGAATGGTACTCATTCCTACAGCATCAGCTTCTAGTATTTGAAGCATTCTATATTCAGCTCGAGTCTCCAATTGTGGACCGAAAACACCAGCATAAACGCCCTCATGTAACTTTATCTTGTTTTTTTGAGCAATAGCTTTCAATAAGGTATTAATCTTCTTAGAATAGGGTTCTAGCATATCGGCAAAACGATCACCAAATTCTCCTACTTCAGCAAAAGCCAATGGAGACCCACCTTGTAAGTTTATATGATCATTTAACAACATCAAATCTCCTTTTTTATACGAAAGATTAACTGCACCAGCGGCATTCGAGATCAATAGATTTTTAATTCCTAATTGATGCATAACGCGAACTCCATAGGTAACTTCCCATTGCGAATAACCTTCGTATAAATGAAATCTACCAGACATTACTATTACTTTTTTTCCGGAAAGCACTCCATAGATCAATTTTCCAGAATGAAATTCTACTGTTGACTCCGGGAAATACGGAATTTCTGAATACTGAATTTCTTTTTCAATTTTAATCTCATTAATCAATTGCCCTAAACCAGTACCTAGTACAATACCTATTTGAGGATTTAGAATGCCTGAAGATTTTATAAAATCTGTTGTTTCCTTGAGCTGTTGTTTTTTCATGAGAGTTTTAAGAATCTTGTAAAGTCAGGATGGTTTTCAATATCTTCAATCACATCAATATCATTTAGAGATTTTAGTAAATGAACGCTTTCTTTATTTAAATCATCTAAAGTGTCTTTTAGAACTGTTGAAGTACCCCATTTTTTATTTTTAAAAATAGATGAAATCATTTTTGATAAACCTAATAAGTAATATCCACCATCTAGGGCAGGGCCAAGTACAGCTTTATTTGTGTCTAATTCTTTAAATGCTTCATTAATAGAATCTGGTTCTAAATCATATAAATCACTTCCAATGATTACTACTTTCTTATATTGATTCTCAAACGCTTCTTTAAAAGCATTTAGCATTCTAAGTCCCAAATCAGTTCCTAACTGTTTTTTTTTTGAATAGATATTACTATCCCAAATATCATCTTTCACAACATCATCAGAATAATAGATTATTTTATCACAGTTCAAATGTTGTGTTACTTCCTTCGTTTTCTGAAGTAACATTTTATAAATTTCAAGTGCGGTTTCGTTACTAGTTGATTTCGCAAGGCGTGTTTTTACCTTTCCTATTTCTGGGTTTCTAACAAAAACAATAAGTAAGTTCTGCGTATTCATAATTATGCAACTACACCTTGACAACTACTTCCAGCACCTGCTGTACATCCGTAGCAATGTTGATTAATAATGATATTTCTATTTTGTAATATTTCTTCGTTATATTGTGATATGTGTTTCACTTTACTTGCTACTTTCAAGTTTAGCATTTGATTGAAGTCACAATCGTACAACCAACCATCCCAGCTCACAGATAAGGTGTTGGTACACATTACATTCTGTACAGCTGCTGGGTTATAAGCTTCAACCAAAGCATACATATAATCTTCATAGTTGTCTGAAGCGATTAAATAATCTAAAAATCGACTAATAGGAAGGTTAGTAATTGCAAAGAGACTATTGAATTGAATACCAAAATCTTCTAACAATGCATTTTTAAAATCATTTTCTAAAGCCATTTGATCTCCGGGCAAGAATGCTCCAGAAGGATTATACACTAGGTCTAGCGTTAGATTACTCCCAGGAATACCATACCCTACTGCATTTAGGTCTTTTAATGCCTGTATAGATTTATCAAAAACGCCATTTCCTCTTTGCTTATCTGTTTTACCTCGAGTCCAATGCGGCATAGAACTTACAACATGCACATTGTGTTTTTTGAAAAATTCAGGGAGATCATGGTACTTTTTATTAGCACGTATGATTGTTAAATTTGATCTTACAATAAAATCTTTTACTCCAATTTTAGCGGCTTCTTCAACAAACCATCTAAAATTCGGATTCATCTCAGGTGCTCCGCCGGTTAAATCTAATGTATGTGCTTCGGTTTTTTTAATTACATCTAAACATTGCTGCATCGTCTCTTTGGTCATGATTTCTTTACGATCTGGCCCGGCATCAACATGGCAATGTGCACAAACTTGATTACACATATAGCCAACATTAATTTGTAGAATTTCTAATTTTTTTGGGCGTAACGGAAATTGTTGAGATTCTTTGATTTTTTCTGCAAATGATAGTAGTTCACCATTAGCAAAAATCCCATTCGATAGAATTTCCAATTGGCGTTTGGTATTGGCCAAATCATTATTTCGGGCAAGCAGTGATTTCTTCATTTTAATTGGCATCGGAGCTACATCTCTAGTTTATTTACCTTATTCATCATTTGTACTCCATGAACCAGTGTTGCTCCGCTTTTAATTGCTGCTCCAACATGAACAGCTTCCATCATTTCTTCTTTGGTAATGCCGCGTTGCAAGCCATCTTTTGTGTAGGCATCAATACAATAAGGACATTGTTCTGTATGTGCAACTGCCAAAGCAATCAATGATTTTTCTCGAGCCGTTAGAGCACCTTCTTCAAACACCTTACCGTAATAATCAAAGAATTTTGTACCAAGCTCTTCACTCCATTCTGTTATGTTTCCGAACTTACGCAAATCACTAGGATCATAATATGTTTTTGACATGATATTTTAATTGAATTGTTTAAGATTATAAGTTTAGTACGTAAAAAAATTGATTCCTAACTTTAAATCTATTTTTATATTGCTTTTAATGCAATTTTGGTATTCTTTAACTAATTATAATTTGTTAAATCTAAGTTTTAAAGAAGACGAGATTGCATTAACTGTTGGAAGTATAATTTGAATAGTAGGAGATGAAAGTGTTTTTGAATACTTCAAAACAATACTCATTATGATAGAAGGTAAAAGACTAAATGTTATTTTATATAGTATTACTTCTTATACCTTAATTCACCAGTTTCGATCTTGATGGCAGTTCTAGCTAGAATAGTAAATACAAAAGCTCCCAATGCCCAAATACCCAAGGTCACACCTATCTCTATACCAGTAGGGGTATATTCTGCAATTTTTCCATAAGGTCCTGGTATAAAACCAGGTACGATTAGACCAAATCCTTTTTCTATCCAAATGGCAACAAATAAAATGAAACAAGCAAAAAACAGTATTTTAAAATTGTTACGGAGCTTGTGGAAGGTTAATATTACAGTAGCCAGTACATTTAATGAAATTGATGTCCATATCCATGGTAATAAAGCAGTTTTACCATCTAAACCAAAGAATAAATAATAAGCACTTTCGCTATGATGTGTTGGTGCATAAAATTCCTTGAATAATTCAGAGATTAACATTATTAAGTTTATTTGGGCCGCAACAGTTACCACCATCGCTAACTTTTTTAAGGTCTTATCTTCTATCTTAAATTTTGTATAGGTTCGAATAATGGCCAAGACGATAATGATAAGTGCAGGACCAGCAGCAAAAGCTGATGCCAAAAATCTAGGGCCTAATAGTGCATTATTCCAAAATGGTCGCGACTGTAATCCTTGGTACAAAAATGCAGTTACTAAGTGAATGGCAACTGCCCAGAAAACAGAAATTAAAGCACCAGGTACATATACACTTTGTTTTGACTTTTTACCTTGATAATGTCTAAATAAGATATAAAAGGGTATCGTAATATTTAAAAAGAGATAGCCGTTTAGTACAATTACATCCCAGGTAAGCATAGAATTGGGGAAATTAAATACTCCAATGCCCGGTAGCATATGCCATAAAACAGATGGGCCACCCATATCTGCAACTACAAACGCTAAACACATAATCAATGCGGCCACAGCAACGCCTTCACCAATTAAAACTGCTTGTTTAAAATCAACATCTTTAAGTACATATGTGGGCATTACAAGCATAACCGCGGCAGCGGCAACACCAACTAGGAATGTGAAATTTGAGATATATAAACCCCAACTCACCCGGTCTGTCATACCTGTAACGCTTAGACCTTTATCAAGCTGAATAGAATAACAATACATACCAATAAGCATGACAAAGGTTAAAAATGCCATCCACAAATGGTACTTTTTAGAACCTTTTGTGATAACGTCTAAACTATCTTTAATTAAACTCCAAAAAACTTTAAGTCTCCTCATGCCATATATTTTAATCCATGAAATACCAGAATTTCGGTTCGGTACCAAGATCTTCTTTTAGTCTAAACACTTTTTTATTTGCTAATACCCAACGAATGGTACTATTAGGGTCTAATAAATTTCCAAAAATACGAGCACCTGTCGGGCAGGCCTCTACACAAGCTGGATTTTGACCATTACGAGAGCGCTGTACACAAAATGTACATTTTTCCATTACACCTTTTTTACGAAGTCTATTACCCAAATAATGTTGATTTTTGTTTACTTCATTTTCAGGAACTTCAGGCTTACTCCAGTTAAAACGACGGCCATCATATGGACATGCAGCCATACAGTATCTACAACCTACACACCAATCATAATCTACAACGACAAGTCCATCTTCTTCACGCCATGTTGCCTGAACTGGGCATACCTCCACACAGGGAGGATTATCACAATGAAAACATTGCGTACCCATGTAAAAATGACCTTCTGCCGGAACTTCATGGTAATAATTATCATCAGCTTCATTAAAATTAAAACCTTTACCATCTTTCATTTCATGAATACGTATGTATTGCATTTGTGAATTTCTGTCTTGATTATTTTCTTCTACACAGGCATTTACGCAATCCATATACCCTTGACATTTTGAAATGTTAAAAGCATAACCAAATAAAACGCCTTCTTCAGCATTTTTAGAAGACATATTAACGGTTTTACCAGTACGCAATTGATATGAACGCACAAGGCGATTTACAGTAGCCTCCTTTTCTTCATCGGTCATTAACTTATAATTCCCTTTAAATTGCTCTTCCCAGTCTATTTGAGCTTTTTCTTTGGCATTATCATCTGCGGTAATACTGCATGAAGTACTCACAGCACCGGCACCAATCAATAAACTAGCTGTTAATTTCTTAAATGCAGACCTTCTACTCATTTGAACGTCAAAAACCTGATCGAAACCATCTTTATTTCGCTCTTCACCAATAGAAGCATCCAGCGCCGCTTCAAAAAATTCTTGATCATTCAGACTCTTCGAAGAATTACATGTACCACTAGTATTGCCACAACCGCATGCGTGCTCGGTACGTTTTTGCTTTTTTCTACTATTTAAGTTTAGAGAAAACCATTTTTTATTTTGAGTACTCATACCTTATTATTTACGTTCTTCGACTTTTTGAGTATTATACCTTTCTGGCCACTTAGATTCAAAATGTGGTTTATGTGGATCGTGACAATTTACACAGGTCATCGATGCTCTTGGAGGTACCCAACCACCTATTCGTTTACCATGAGCTCCGCCTGTCCAATCATTGAATTGTTTGGTGTGGCATTGACTACACAACTGATAACTTTTATTAAAATCTATTTTGGCCTCAGTTAGGCTTTTAAGATTGTCCATATCATTCCCATTATGACAGGTTACGCAATTCATAGTGTTTAAATTGGCATGATTAAGTTTGATATTCCAATGCGCTTTTTTTAAGTCTTCACTTTGCATTTTTGCCAATGGTTTGGAATGACATTCTGTACATGCATACGCCTTTAAATGTCCCTTTCTATCCGGTATTAAAAATGTCTGTCCGTTTTCTGTTATTTCTAATGTTTCTATATCTTCAAGAAACTGCCCTGAAGACATAGATGTACCGTGATAATTTTTGCTTTCGGCTTCAATCTTATCTGTAATACTATGATATTCTTCTTCATGATTTTTACATGAAGTAAATAGTATTATTAAAAATAAAATACACCCTATTTTACGAAACCTATTATTCATTTTTAAAGACTCTTTTAAAGATTCCTATATCTGTTTCCTCTTTATTATTTGGTACATGGCATTGGCGGCAATTAATACGTTCAGGATGTGTTACTCTAATTTCTTTGGGAGCACTTGGCCCAGCATGACAAGATAAACAACTCTCACGCATTTGAAGCTGATGTGGAATCACCGGAGGGCTTCCATCCAGTGCATTATTATTGCCAACGGTTGGAATTGTTCCTTTCTTAAAGTTAGAAATTTTAAACAATGATTGTGTTTGCTGAGGTACATGGCATTGCTTGCAATTAATCATTTCTGGATGTGGTGTAACGGGTGTGTAAGCATTAAATTTTTCTGCAAACCCACCGTTTTCATGGCATTTTAAACAACTATTTCCTCCCATTGTCAATACATCAGAAACGGGATGGGGAATGCTTGGAGGTGCACCATGATACGCTCTATTATTGTAATAAGTGCTCATAGAGCGCTGGTGGTTTTCATCAACAGGCATGTTTAAATAATCAAGGGCATATTCAGAGCGCTGAAATACTCCAATTTCTGATGGAATTATTGGTAATTCCTTTTCCTTAGTTATTGGTACATAAGCTTCTTCTAATCCGGTATAATAGCTATAATTCCAGATTATAATAAAAGTAGCAAATAGTAGTATGAATAATGATATGATCCCTAGTCGTTTTCTCATGATTAGGCCTTTTCAACTTTTACAGCACACTTTTTATAATCGGGCTCTTTTGATATTGGACAAAAAGAATCTAATGTAATATCATTGATCAGCATATTTTCATCAAAAAAAGGAACAAAAACTTGCATAGGAGCTGGAACCCCACGCTGGTTTACTGAAGCCGGTAATGTAATAGTACCGCGCCTTGTAGTTAGTTTTACACTATCTCCTGTTTTTATCTGCATACGTTTGGCATCAACCGGATTCAACTCAACATACGCCTCTGGCATCGCTTTATGAAGTACCGGAATACGTCTGGTCATTGAACCAGTATGCCAATGTTCTACTACGCGGCCTGTATTTAGCCAATATGGATATTCTACATCGGGTTCCTCGGCTGCAGGTTCATAGGGGCGTTGCCAAATAATTGCTTTTCCATCTGGTTTTCCATAAAAGTGAAAATCTTCACCATTACTACATGCCGGATCATATTTTGAATTGAATCGCCATTTTGTTGGTTTACCATCTACATAGGGCCATTGCATTCCAGAGTTTTCTTTGAGCACCTTTAATGGAGCCATATTATGCTTTTTATTATCGTGATGCTTACGATATTCTGCATAAATCTCTTCGATATGTGTATCCTCATTATAGTAGAATTGTTTTTCATATCCGAGTCGCTTTGCTACTTCAATGAGTTGCCAAGTATCACTCATGGCTTCACCCGGTGGTTCTACCATTTGTTCAAAATATTGTGTTCTTCGCTCAGAATTGCCATACATACCTTCTCGTTCCACCCACATGGCTGATGGTAGAATAACATCAGCAATGTCCGTAGTAGGAGTGGGATAAATATCTGAAACAACAATGAAACGACCTTCTTTTTTGGTGGCATCCCTATATCGTTTTAATTTCGGCATTGTTACCATTGGATTTGTAACTTGAATCCACATAAAGCGAATATCACCTCTATCTAGGGCTCTAAACATTTCTACGGTGTGATAACTTGGTTTAGAAGGAATATTCTCTACAGGAACATCCCATATTTTGGCAGCAAATTCGCGGTGTTTCTTATTCATAACAACACCATGTGGTAACTTATGGGTTAAAGTACCCACTTCTCTAACCGTACCACAGGCAGAAGGTTGTCCGGTTAAGGAGAATGGACTGTTACCAGGAGTAGAAATTTTTCCTGTTAAAAGATGAATGTTATAGATTAAATTGTTCATCCAGGTTCCTCTACTATGCTGATTAGGTCCCATACACCATAAAGACATTATTTTTTTATTAGGATCGCCATAGTAGGCAGCCATATACTTAATGTCTTTTGCTGAAACACCAGATATCTTCTCAACTTTTTCTGGAGTATACTCTTCTAAGAATTCTTTATAATCTTCAAAGCTTATTTTTTCTGGTTTATCGGTAAATTTATATTTATCTTCTAAACCATAACCCATATTGGTAAGGCCTTTACTGAAATTGCAATGCTTTTCTATAAACGATTTATTGACCCAACCGTTTTTAATTATTTCATAACAAATAGCGTTTGCTACTGCCAAATCTGTTTGAGGTAAGAATAGTATTGATTTATCAGCTGCCATGCTGGTACGTGTAGTACGTGTTGCAAAATCAATGATTTTTACGCCTCTTTTTAAGCGTTGATCTAAGAGCCTTGAGAACAAAACAGGATGCATTTCGGCCATATTATTTCCCCAGAGCACAAATACATCGGCATGGTCTATATCTTCATAACAACCCATGGGTTCATCAAGCCCAAAAGAAGTTAAGAAGCCGGTTACTGCACTGGCCATACATAGCCGTGCATTGGCCTCTACATTATTAGTGCCGATGCAACCTTTAAACAATTTTGAAGCTACATAACCATCTGGTATTGTCCACTGACCGGAGCCATAAATAGAAACAGCATCTTTTCCATGATCTTTGATTGTTTCTTTCATTTTAGAGGCGATCAAATCTAAAGCTTCCTGCATGCTAGTTTCAACATACGCACCATTCTTTTTTACCAGTGGTTTCGTTAGTCTGTCTTGTCCGTACATGGCAATAACTGAATGATATCCCTTTACACAACATAATCCTTTGTTAACTGCCGATTTCGGATCACCTTTTACAGCTACAGCCTTTCCGTCCTCAACGCCAATTAGAACACCACATCCCACACCACAAAAACGGCAAGGTGCTTTTTTCCAATCTAAGTTTCCTCCTTTAGGAAGTCCTCTTAGTTGTTCTTCAGCAAATAGTATTCCTGGAAACATGGTAGTGGCCGCGGTCATAGCAGACATCACAGCCATTTTTTTTATAAAACTTCGTCTATTTGATTTGGAAGTATACATATATTATTGTTTTTGAGGTGTATTAAACCCTGAAACCATAGCCAATAATTTCAAACTATTGATGGCTTCTAATTGTATTTTTAATTTTTTTTCTTCTTCCTTATTTTCGGTTTCGGTAACCACGATAAGCACATTTTTATTTTGAGCAGGTATTACATCACATTGTTCAATGGAAGAAATAGCATTGATGAGTTCTTCTTTTTTACCATCATAAGGATGCGCCAAATAACTTTTTATAGGCATAGAATTATTCAAATTTTGTGTAAACAAATTACGAAAAAAAGAGATGCTATAAACATGATATTTATCATAAATAGCAGATGGTCAATCCGTTATATTTTTAAAGAAATAGCGCTCAAAATCATATTATGCTGGTATTCAATTAAATATTGATCAATGTTTTATTGCTTAAATCTCGCAAAGTGTTGCAATTTATTTTGATTATAAATAAGAGATTTTGATATGATAATTATCATATTTTTCTCTTCAAAACACGCTTAATTTTGAAGCATAAATAAACTAATCATGCGGTATAAGATTAAGAGTAGGATTTGGATTGAAGTTGATAATAAAATGTTTCTAGGTGAAGGTCGTGTGAAACTTTTGCAAGCGATTGATATGACGGGCTCACTATCCAAAGCATCAAAAGATTTGGGTATGTCTTATAAAAAAGCATGGAATTTAGTTGATTCAGTAAATAAAAGTGCTGAAAAACCAATCGTTATGAAAAACATTGGCGGTAATGGGGGTGGAGGAACCATATTAACTCCTTATGGAAAACGACTTGTTGATGTTTTTAAAGAAGTTAATAAGAGTTGTTGGAAGCACCTTGACAAGCAAATGCATAAAATTTCAAATATTTAGCCCATATAATTAACAAATGAAGGATTTAATAGCTAGTAGTATCTTAAAGAGCATGTCTTACCAGCAATATATTGCACTTGTAAATGATTGTGTTAAAAATCAAAGCACAACGGGTAATGAACAGACTAAAGAGCGAATTGATTTTACCAAGTTGAATGCCGGTAGAATGAAACGTCTTGATAAAACTATTAAACTTACAGACGAAGCAATTGTCTCGTTTAATACTATTCAGCAACAAACCTGGTTAGTACTTACTGAAAGCTGGTGTGGCGATGCGGCCCAGACCTTACCCATTTTGAATAAGATAGCCGAAACATCAACCTCTATTGATTTTAAAATTGTCCTTCGTGATGCTAATTTAGAATTGATGAATGTTTTTTTAACAAATGGAGCGCAGGCCATACCCAAACTAATTATTTTGGATGAAAATTATACTGTTTTAGACACTTGGGGTGCACGCTCCAAAAAGGCAACTCAGTTGGTTATTGATTATAAGAAGCTGTTTGGAAACATTGATTCAGAGTTTAAGAAAAACCTTCAGGTTTGGTACAATAAAGATAAAGGAATTTCCATCATCAATGACTTATTAGAACTAACTGAAAAGTCAAAAATTTCTGCTAAAGTTTAGGCTTTAGAAACTGAATTATATAGATACTACTAATAGCCATTAGTAGTACAATACTTGCACTAATTAAATAAGTGAAATAGTTATTGATTAAAGACAATTTTTGCCATACAACAACTCCTTTGTAAAAAATAAGCCCTTCGGTTGCAATAAATCCTATTAGGTAAAATAGCATTGTGATTTTCATAAGCTTTATGAGTTTGAAATAATATAAAAATCCAAGTATAGCCATACTTACAACCCCCAAAAAAGTCCAATGTAAATAGCCAATTATGAAATCAATGTTATTAGTAATAATAGTAGCGAAATATGGAATTGTGGCTAGTAATTGTAATACTAATTTTAAAAGAAATAAAGCGGCAACAACTTGTGATAACCATGGAGCCAATGTTTGATTTTCTATAATACTTTTTTTCTCAAAAGAGTAAATAACTTTAACTAAAAAAGTGAATGCTATGAGTTGAAGTATTGCACCTACGCCTGCTATTAAATTAACCGTAAATTGTGGTTTCATCCAGAGTAAGGAAATTGCAAATGTTGTTAATATACCCACATTCATTAACCAATAAAATAAACTAAAAACCTTTTGAGGAAATAAAATCTTTTGTTCAATAACATAGAATAAGATTCCCAAAAGAGTCATAATAAACCAGCCATTATATTGGAAATGTAAGTAGAAATAAATTGCATTTTTGTATAAAATTGATTCACTTCCTAAAACGCTCATGATATATCCCAAGGCCCATGGTCCAATACTGGAAATAATCAAATACCATAAAGCAATACGTATACATTTATAAGAATAGGTATTCTTTAATTTTTTAGGTACGTGCTTAAAGAATAACCAAACGAAAAGGTAAGAAGCTACTAAAAACAGCGTTGAAAATAGAATCGAAAAAAAGGCATATCCCGTAAAGGGAAATGTAAGTAACATTCCAATAATTGTAACTTGTGTAAACCAAAATAATCGAACATATTTCCTTTTGATTTCCTTTTGATTTAGGTATAATTTATAAAGTAACGTGGTTAAAGCTGCATATACCCATCCAAGTAAAGCAATATGTGAATGTGTATGTACAATGAATTTGTAGTTAAAAAAAATATCGGTTAGAGGTACTAATCTTAGTAAAACCCCTAAAATGGCAATAAAAATAAAATAGGAGAGTGCTATTGTACTATGTTTTCTTAAAAACTCCATTGTTTAAAGTGACATTAAAAATAACTCTTTTCGACTCCATATTCATCTATGAAGACTAAAAATGGAGTACTCATAAATTATAGTACTCCATTTTTTTTGTTAACTAATAAAACTACTATTTCAACGAATTAGCTTTTGTTCTAAAGCAATTGCCTTAGGGTGCAGAATATTATTTTCTAAATGTATATGATGATGTAAATCTTGCTCAAACTCTTCTAGTTTAGCATAGAGAGCTCTAAAGGTATTGCAAGCCTCTGCCGGGGGAACATAATTATTGGTCAATTTGGCGATTTCCTTAAAAATGGCCCCTGCATTTTCGTGTTCATGTTCCATCATCCTAATTGGATTATTTATGGTGCCAAATGGAGGCTTATTTTTGATGTTGTGTTCTCTTTCCGAAGCTACCAGTTGTTTGATAACTGGAAATAGAATTTGTTCTTCTTTTTCAAGATGAGCGAGTAGTTCGTTCGCCACTTCATGGAACAGTTCATTAATTCTCACCACCTCTTTGTAATGATTTCCGTGCACTTGAGCTACTCTATTGGCATATTGAGAAAGTATAGGAAGACTTTCAAGTACATATTTATGATGTACCTCAATAATGTGATCTATCAAGAGAGGTAGACTCCATTGATTATAATTATGAGCGCGATTTAAAGGGGCATCAACTTCTAAAAGTTCTTTTTCTAAAATCTCTTGATCTATACTATGCTTGACACAAGCTTTTTCTAAAGTAATTCCTCCACCGCAACAGAAATCGATGCCATATTTTTTAAATATGTGTGCTGTCTTTATATTTTCTGTTACAAAATCGGCAACAGTTTTATCATTAGTTATTTCCATATTTTTTAAAGTTTATCGTTTTTACTCTTGAAAAGTGTGGGTTTTACTATTAACATTATCCAACCCCAGTTATTCGTATTACCATCGAAGTTATTTTTCAATAATTCCATACCATCGCCGGCAAATAGGTGCGAATAACCTGCTTTAACAGCCACATACTTTTGAACTTTATGTGTGTATACTATATCTAACTCATTTCCAAATTGCTTTTTGTCGAAATCTGCAGCCGACGAAAAATTGTGCAGTGCAATATTTAAGATGGACTTTGAACTAAACTTAAAGTTTGCATTGGCATGAATGTCTAGTAGACCAACATTATTAATATGATTACCTACATAGAAATAATCCATTAATCCGTTGAATTTATGATTCGTACCATAAAATGGAGTAAAGGCCTTATTATTACCATTTGAAGGAGCTCCATTATCATTACCGCTTTGTAATTCAAAACCAATACCAATTTTTGTATTATCTGACGCTTGGAACGCGGTCTCAATTCCTAATAGGTATGCGCTTAGATCGTTATTCATTCGGTCATTTCCAAATTGGTAGTAGATATTTCCTGTTACTGCAATTTTTCCTTTACCATATTTTAAATGAGTACCAATAGTTTGACTATACCTGGTTTCATTATTATTTGAATCAAGAGCATCTATGTATTGTAAACCATTGTTCAGGAATAGAAAACTCCCTGAAAAATTATTCCAATCTTTATGTAACCATGCATATTGAAATGCTTTATAAGTGTTTGTTGTTAATATAGTTCCGGTTAATGATTCACCATCTTGATTAAAGGCAAATCCAAAATCCATTTTAAAAGCATCATTGGTATATTTAAGTAAAGCTACATCATGACTTCTTGCTTGTTGTGCCCAGCCAACGTTACCGAAAAAACGGCTATCGTCATATATAATTTCTTGTCGCCCTGCCTTAACGGAAAATTGGCTGTTTAAATAGATTTTCGCCCAAGCCTGATGAATGGCTGTACCATTATTATCTGAAGTATTTAATTGAGGAACATCTCCCCAAACGCGAACATCTTGTATGCTTAGATAAAAATCCAATTTTTTCATTTTATAACCTGCATTCAATCGAGTTCGTTGCGATACAAATGCAGCCGGATCAGCATTATCTGGGAACAAGGTTTTAAAACCATGCCTGTATTCAAAACGGGGTCTTAGTTCTGCATCAATTGTTAATTGAGCATAAGAATTTGAAAATAGTAATGCCATTAATAAAAAGGTACATCTTCTAAATAGTTTCATAATGATTATTTTTAAGAATATAAATAGCGTATACTATTTATAGCACAAATGTAGAGTCATGTTATTCATAAAATCATGACTTTTATCAGCTTAATTAATCTTTTTTGGATATTAGCCAAATAGCATATAAGTACTCAAAAAATAAAGTCAATAATTCAACGTATCTGGTTCAAAAAAGAGATGAATTAATTCTGATAAAGACAGAAAATATTGCCTATTTTCTCATTGAAACTAGCATTGTTAAGAGTGTCACTTTTGATAACGAAGCATTCATAATTGATAAGAAGTTAGAGGATATTGAAGATGAATTAAACTCAAACGATTTTTTTAGGATAAATAGACAATTTATCATGAACAGAAATGCTATTAATAATATAAAATACTATTTTAACGGTAAACTAATTGTTAATTCTAATCCAAAATTTAGTGAACGAATTGTAATTAGCAAGGCAAAAGCAAAGGAATTCAAAAAATGGGTAGATAGATAACAATTTTTTAGCCTTTAATTTAAACAAGGCTATTTTATATGTATGGACGATTTTGTAAATTCATATGTATTTCCTTCTATATTTTCCAATAACAAATTGAATCTAACCGTTCCTTTTTTTTTAATCCTAAATCGTATAACCGTAGTTCCGAATTCATATTGAGAGAAAGTACATAAATATTTATTATTACCTAGATACTTCAACAGGCCAATAATATCTCTGTGATTCATTAAAATCAGCTTTAAATTACCATCTTCCTTGATAATTCTAACTGTACCATATGATTCATTAGTATAATCTCCAATTAAAGCTGAAAATGGTGTTTTAGGTTTGATTTCTTGCAGCGCTAATAATCTTAAAGAGTCTAAGTTTTGCTTGTTTTGCCAATTATCTTTTTTGTAACGCTCTAAAGATTTAGAAGAATAATCTTCGAATGGTAATTCTAAAAATGAATCTATAATTACATTGGTTAAATCTAAAAAGAAATTATTATTATCATTATTCGTTAATATCACAATACCCAAGTCATTTTCAGGTATAATCACATGATTCGTAGAGAATCCAGTAATTCCACCACTATGTTGATATGTAAGTACACCGTTAATGTCTCTAATAAAATAACCAAGCCCATAAGTATAAAAGTGAGTTTTTGCCTTTTTAGATTGATTAAAACCTTGAACAGATTGTGGCCTTCTTGTTATGCGTATTGCCCTTTCTGAGATACGTTGTGAGTCGTTAAGTTTACCATTATTTAGTTGGCATAACAACCATTGACTCATATCTTTAACAGACGATAACATGGCGCCGGCCGGGGCTATGTTATATATGGGGCTATAATCAACGGTTACCAGCTTATTATCAATGATGGTATGAGGTTTAGAAATGTTCTTTAAATCTAGACCTTTATCATAAACCATTACTGTTCTTTTCATTTCAAGCGGGTCTAAAATTTTTTCACGAATGGTTTCTTCCCAAGTCTTACCATAAGCGTTTCCAAGTATTTCACCAGCTACTAAAAAAGCAGTATTTGAATAGCCATAGCTAGCCCTAAATTTTTTGGTAATAGCTACTGAGCTCATTTTTTTTATCACATCTTTACGATTAAGCTTAGATAAGTAATACACGAAATCTCCTGCATAATAATCAAACCCAATTTGGTGAGATAATAAATCCGTGAGGTCAACTTCCTTTGTTATAAATGAATCTTTTAATTTAAAATATGGTAACCATTTAACTACCTTATCATTAAGTGATAACCTTTTTTCTACATGAAGCATAGCAACCGCCGTTGAGGTAAAAGATTTAGTAATCGAACCAATTTGAAAAAGTGTATTTTCATCGACTTTTTTTCCAGTTTCAATTGATGAAACGCCATAGCCCTTTAGATGCACAATTTTTCCATCTTTAACAATACCTAATATCAGTCCTGGTATCTGCCAATCTTTAATTCCTTTTTCTATATAAGAATCTAAGCTATCGGTAATAAACGTTGGTAGATTTTTGTTCTGTGCAAACGAAATAGTCACAGAAAAGAGTAAAAGTAAAATTGAATGCCTCATTTTTTTTAATTAAAGCACAATTATATAGGAAAAGATAATTTTAAAATTGGATTATTGGGACATTAGACTCATTATTTGAACGTCCAATAGGTGCCCTGATTACTTATATTATTAAGCGTTGCAAAGAATGATTTTGGGTTGTAACCAGTAATTGATTTAAAATGATTAATAAAATCTGGCTGATCGTAGTATTGATTATTAATAGCTACTTCAGTTAATTTAGGCTTTTTCATTGCTTGTTCATAGTATGTTAAAGCCCGTCTAAATTTTACAACCGATTTAAATTCTTCTACGGTATAACACAAATGTTTTTTAAAAAGACGTAATAAAGTTTTTCGGTTGATATTAAGTTCTTTAGCTATTTCGATAGTTTTGGGAATTTCTTCTGAATTCAAAATTATATCTACAGCTCGTATGGTTCGATCATCTTTAAATTGAACATAATTAGCTCCGAAAAAAGCATCCAGCAACGCCCTTTTCTTTTCAATATCACTTTCTCGAAAAATAGCATTCGCTAAGTCAATAAATGATTCACCAAAATGATTGAAATATGAAATTCTATGATGATTGACTATTTCACTTAAAGGTTTTCTAATAAAATTATTGATTCCAAGAGGTTTAAAAATGATTCCAATCTTATCAAACTCACCTCTCAATTTTACTTCTTTGCTGGTTTTATTATTATTGGTTAGTACTACATCAATATTTCTTGATTTTTTCGGTTGATAGGTTCTACTAATATCATCCCAACTCACCTTTACATTTTTATAAATGTTTAATGGAACGAAATAATGCGGGTGATAGATAATATTTTTATTGAAATCTGGGCTTGAAGACTTATGAAAGTAATAATATTCGATATGATTAGCAACACTATTTTTCTTAGGTACTATCGTTATGAAATGTTCATTATTCCCTTGATTGCTCATTTCATTTTTTCTTTGTCTAAGTTATCTTTTTAATTTAAATAATAATAACCTTTTAATTAAGCCATTAATGTCATCAAGAAATAAACTAATTGTAAGCAGCTTATAATAAATATAAAACAATTCTTACCCTTATTGATAACTTAAATATTCTGAAATATTGTTACTAAATGATCTCGATGAATTTAACACTTCACCATTCTTTAAATAAAATTTATACTCATTATTTGTAGCGTATTTACATTTTTTAACATAGAATTTGTTGAGCGTAATAGACCTATGAATTCGTAAGAATTGATCTTTACCTAATTTATTATATAGTTCATTCATTGTGATTCTATAGAGGTAGGTCTTATGTTCTGTTATTAATTGTACATAGTTACCGCTACTTTTAAAATAGATAATATCATCAATCAAAATATCGTATTGTCTACCACGTTCTTTAATATTTATTTTTTGAAGATGAGTATTAAAATCGCTTTGATAATCGTTAATTAAAGCCTTAATTTTATGTTCCAACATCGAAGCATCTGTGCTCTTTTTTAAGCTTAAAATGCGTTTTAGTGCTTCTTGTAAACGGTCTTCATCAAACGGCTTTAGTAAATAATCTACAGCATTTATTTCAAATGCTTTTAAGGCATATTGATCATAGGCAGTAGTGAAAATAACATGTGGTTTTTTCTGTAATTTAGATACTACTTCAAACCCATTAAGATCAGGCATTTGAATATCTAAAAAAATTAGGTCGGGTTCTTTTATGGGGATTTTTTCTAATGCTTCATTACCGTTTCTGCATTCACCAACTAAGACCATAGCATCTTTTTCTTCTAATAATTTTAGTAATCGTTGGCGAGCAAGATACTCATCATCAATAATCATGTAACGTAGCTTCATTTTTAACTATTCAATGGGATTCCTATTTTGGCGACATATAAATTATCTGATTCAAAATGCGATTGAAATATGAATCGATCTTGGTAAAAATTTTGAAGTCTTTCTTTAATATTTTTAAGACCAAGTCCGGTACTACTTATCTTCTTCACCTTTTTGCTATTATAAGTATTCGATATTTTCATAGTTAATAATTCTTCCTGTAATTGAGTGTCAAATTCTTGATTGATTTGAATGGCAATTTTTCCATACTCGGTCATAGTAACCGCCCCATGTTTTATGGCATTTTCAACCAATGGTTGAAAAATCATTGTAGGTACTTTTACTGAAAGTAGTTGATTAGATATTGAGAATTCAATCTTTAGACGATCTTGATAGCGTATTTGCTCTAAGTCTAAATAATCTTTTATAAAGTTCAGTTCGTCTGCAACCGTAACCAATTGCTCAGAGTCATATTCTAAAACTTTGCGCAATAAAGCTCCTAATTTGGTGAGCATTTTTTGAGCATTTTTAGTATCTATATCAATCATTGAAGCAATAGAATGTAGCGTGTTGAATAAAAAATGAGGTTGTAATTGCATTCTTAATGCATTCAATTGGGCAGCGATTAATGCTTTTTGATTTTTTAAATACCGCTTTTGATAGTCAGAAGCTAAAAAAATGGCCCAGATAACCAACAATTCTATTAAACTTGAAAAACCACCAATAACAAGCACGGTAATATTGTTTTTCCCAAAGAAATTTTTGAGATAACCATTGTTTAAATAATTTACTATGTCATTAATACGATTGCTAACAATAGTATGCAAAATAGCAATGGCAATACATCCAAAAACTACTTGTATAAAACGCTGTCGAAGTTTAATATTCTTATTTTGAACTAATTTGGTGATCATATGGATTAATGGAGCAAGTACTACCCATAATAAATAACCAATAAGAATTTCTATAGATACTGAAAACCAGCTAAAAGGAAAATTATATTCATTGATTAGATGATTAGTAAATGCTTTTAAAATAAAAAACAAGCTAACAATTAATGCAGCTACAACCATTTTACCTATTGGTACTGGTAAGTTTTTATATGTAATGGCAAACGACATTGTATACGCTGTAAAATTACCTTAAAAGTAATTATATTTATTGTATACATTTGTGTGCAGAAAAGTAGAAATCATTTTTATTATGAATATAAAATACATTTTAGTTTTTAGTTTACTTATCGGGTCATTAATAGGGTGTAAAAGCGACAAAAATGAATCTAAAGATGTGTCGTTAAAAAATGTTAGTGAATTAACTTATATAGAAATTTATAGGCTTTTATATACCAATGATAATGGTGGTTTTGATGCACATGGAGACCTATATGGGCAAGATGCAACAGAATTTTTAGAGATTGATGAAAGCCCGAATAGTTGTGGTAAAGAACTTTTGATTCATAATGCATCCAATAAAACCATTGAATTAGCGGTAAAAGCTTCTTTTAGTTTACCCGGAAATAAGGTTAACGAAATGGTAAGAGCTTATAGAATAAAACCAGCAGAAAAAATCTCGATTGGAAATTCAAAATTATGTTATAACAATAAAGAATATGCAATCAAAAAAGATATAATTTCTGCCGGTTTCAAAACCAACTAATTACTTCACCGCCAATTTAGTTCCCCTGCAATTCTTTAATGTGTTGATCGTTACTATCTTTTACAAATTTTGGAGGGTTTAAAGTATTTGACTTTTTAAATAACTTTAAAGCATCTTTGTTTTTACCTTTGGCCTTATAGGCTTCTCCTAGACTGTTGTGTACATTGGCGTCGGTAGGATTTCTTTTGACATTCTCTTTAAAATATTCAATTGCTTTATCTAGTTGCTTATTACCCATTAATAAATAGCCAATTTGATTTAGCTGATTAGTATTAGCCATCGCTGCTGCTTCGTCTAAAACAGGCATTGCTTCTTTTATTTTACCATCTGTGAAAAGTATATTGGCTTTTAATGCCATGTTTTGAAATGTTTTCTTTGAAGAAATAGATTCATTTAGCCATGTTAAAGCTAGTTCCGGTTCATGCTTTACTTGAGTTAAATAGCGAGCCGCCTGAAATTTTCCTTGCCAGCCAAAACCGAATTGACCTCTTAATTCTTCTTTTAAATTATTAGCTACCAGTTGAGGGGTATTAGCTGTAACCATAAATGGAATTTGTTTGTTTTCCCAACTTAAAGAAATCTCTGCTGCAGAAGTATCAAGCGCTGTACAGCTATAATTTAATACATTATGAAAACTCACATCTCTTATTTTAGCATCTACTCGTAAGGCATCTTCGGCTGATGTATACCAAAAACTACCCCATGAACTACTATTTTTTGAAAAAATTACGGTTGCATTATTTTCATCTTTAATAATCATATGTAAACCATAGGTTCCAGCATTTAAATCTTTGCCGTTAATTTTTACATTGGTACTAAAAGTAATAGTGGTATTCTCATCCGCTCCTGCGCGCCATGGGATTTCTCCTTTCCCTGCAAAATTGATTTTTTGTAATCCAAAAGGAATTTGTTGCCCCCATATTTTACCAGTACGATCCCCTCTGACGGTAATTACTTTTGGGGCACCATAATTTACGGTCACTTTGGTGATTCCAAAAGTCTGGCTAAATTCAGCTCTAGGGCTCCTTTTAGGCGTGGTTACTACTTGCTGAGCAAAACTATAGGTTGTAATTAAGAGTAAAACAAGTAATAAAGCATTCGTTCTAATTAATTTCATGTCAAAAAATTTTAATTGTAATTTATTTATTTGAGCAAAGCTATCGCCTTATAGAGACCCTTGAAAGAAGATTGTTATAGCTGGTGAATTTTGTGATAAATGGATGGTTTTAATTTTAATTAAACGGTTTAACACATAATAAACCATTTACCACAAATTAGTTTTATGATGTATGAGTTGACAATAATTTTGTAGTTGTTAAATCATTAAAACTTCATTAGTATGAAAATAACTCAGCATCTAATCGCAATAATTTCACTATTCTTTTTCTACGCTTTGCCAGTTGTAGGTCAAAAGAAAGTAGAAACTTTTAAGTATAAAGGAAAAGCACTTAGTTATACAGTTCAGTTACCGCAAGAATTCGATAGCGCTAAGACATATCCAATAATCATTGGACCATCAGATGGGCGTTCACCAAGTGATGAGAGTTATTATTGGCAAGGAACCAAAGACACCTATGGATGGATTCTTGTGGGTTATAGAATTTATAACGCAGTCAGTAGAAAAAATGAAATAAAGGCCTTACTAGAGCATTTAAAAAACACTTATAATGTTGAAGGTAACAAATTTCACGCGGTATGCTTTAGCGCTAATAGTGCCAGCATTTTTGATCTCGTGATGGAGTTGCCTGAATATTTTGAAGGTATTAATGGGGTAGCGGGGAATCCTAATAATCGCAATAAAGAAAAGCTTAAAAAGTTAAGAGGTGTTAAGGTACAATTTATAGTTGGTGATAGAGATGCCTATTGGATGCGTTCTGCACAAGAAAGCCATCGTCTTTTACAAGAAGCTGGGGTTAAAAGTAATATAGAAATTATTGCAAATGGCAAGCATGTATTAAAGCAATTAATTGGAAAAGGGTTTTTAGAAAGAGCGAAGCGATTAAGAAGATAATGCGAAAAATCGAAACACAATAACTTTTCTCAATGGCAATTTTTATAGCATCCTTTTTAGGCTTAAAAAACAGGAAATACCCTTGGTCGAATTAGGGTTTTTCCTGTTGATTTACTGTGAATTAGGTTTTAATTTTGATAAAATTATTTCTTATGAAGCGGCGAACATTTTTTAAGTTAGGTATTTTAGTAATTGCAACATTTACTTTTTTTCTTTATGTAGGATGTAAAAGCTGTAAAGGGAGAAAAGCATGTGTTATTAAGGTAATTGATTGGCCTGAGGTAAATAATGATAATCAAGATTTTGCCGAAAAACACCCAGATGCCTTAAAGGCCAATGGAAAAGAGGATATGGTTGCTAAGATTAAGCAGAAAATGAAGAAAGATAAATGTAAATGTATCAAGAAGTTAGTGCTTCTAGGACACGGAGGGCCCGGTGTAATTTCTGTTGGTGCTGGAAGAGAGGCTGTTGAATGTAAAGAAATTGATGGGCACAAAGAAGAATGGGAAAATATTTTAGAGCCTTTAAAAAAGAAATTCTGTAAAAAAGGAGCCGAAATTATTCTTTTTGGATGTGAAGTTGGAAAAGGAGAAGAGGGAAGTGATAAATTAGTTGAAATTGCTGATTTTTTTGGCGTAAAAGTAAAAGCTCCTACAAGAGAAGTGTATGCAGACGAAGATCCTGATGCTAATAGCGATCAAGAAGCTACACCTAATAAGAGACCAAAACCAAAGGGTTCGGATACTCTTGGTGAAAAATTGCGAAAAAAATCTAGAACGCAAGTCAATTTAGTTCATCCAGATAGTGTTGAAGCAATGTCCATTTATAGATCAACCAGAGAGTTTTGGTCTAATCCGCCAAACCCTATTGATTATTTTATTAAAGATAGTATCACAATTCATAATCTCTTAAATGGTATAGATTATCAAAATGAATATGAGGGTAACGGACTAAAATCAAGATATAGTGCAAAGGTATTTATAAAGACCAAAGCTAAAGAAGAATTGTTTTTTCACCTCATTTTAAACTGGAATGCTGTACTTTTAGATGATAAAGAATCTGATGATAAGTCGGTTTTCTTATTGAAACCAGAAACTTCTAATCTCTATAAGGAACTTGCGAAATAACGTTCATGTAACTATAAATCATTCTACTACTCTACGAATAAATAGTTGCCTTAAAATTTCCTTCTACAAATTCACTTGAATTAATTAACTTCGTTCGATGAGGGAAAATTAGTTGTAATTCCCTTAGCAATTTTTTTATTGAATGAAAAAACTAGGCACGCTACTTGTTGCAATTCTCATTTTTTCTTGTAAAAATAATATTGAGAATAATGAAATAAATTACTTAACTGAGATAATTCCTTATGAAACTCCTATAACATTCAAAGAAAATCATATTCCGGAAGATGAAATTATTCATAAGGGAGTGTTCAGTCCAGATCTAGAACAATATTTTTATGTTCTTTCTGACAAAAACTTCAAACGCTTCGATGTTTATGAAATGAAAAAAATCAATGGAAAATGGTCTAGTCCTCAAAAGGCATTCTTTAATAGTGATTACAGCGATCATGGGATGAGTTTTTCTCCAGATGGTAATACCATTTATTTTAGTTCAACCAGACCAACAAATATGAATAATATTCCACAAACTTGGCATATTTGGAAATCAGAAAGAGTTAATGGAAAATGGAATGAACCTACATATCTTGATATTCCAAACTTAAGAGATAAACTTGTTTCTCATCCCATTGTCACTAATTCAGGAACACTATATTTTCATTCAAGTAATTTAGATTATAGCGAAATGGACTTATTTTACTCAAGAAACTTAGACGGTAAATTTGTAGATGCAAAAAAAGTTATTATCGAAAAAGCTTTACAAAAAGCGAAATGTACTCCTTATGTTTCTCCTAATGAAGATTACTTAGTGTTTGCGTCGATTGAGAGCCAACTTGACTTAATGATTAGTTTTAATGATGGCTCAGGTAATTGGGTAAGAACACGAAAATTGAATAGTAAAATAAATAATAAAGGACAAGGAAATCCATTCATAACACCCGATAATAAATTTCTGTTCTTTACTACTGGTGAACATCAGAGCACCAATTGGAAGGTGAAATGGGTGAATATTGAATCAGAACTAAACATTAATAAATAGTATTTTCGATTAACTCGATGAAAATAAGTGTAGCTCAAATCAAGCCACAAAGCGGAAATATTTATGAAAATATTGAAATTCATAAGAAATGGATTGAAGTTGCCATTTCACAAGACATTGATTTTATTGGATTTCCTGAGCTTTCACTAACAGGTTATGCACCCAAAGATGCAGAAAAACTGGCTATTAATGAGAATGACTTACGATTAAATGAATTTCAAAGAATTAGCGATTTAAAAAAGATCTCAATAGGCGTTGGAATACCAATTAAAGCAGCATTAGGAATATATATAGGTATGGTGTTTTTTCAACCGAATCAAAATAAAAGAGTGTATTTAAAACAAAAATTACATTCTGATGAGCTACCATATTTTATAGAAGGTACTAACCAATTAATAGTGCAAGTAGAAAATAAGAAAATGGCTCCTGCTATTTGCTATGAATCACTACAAGAAGAGCATGCAGAACATGCAAAAGAACTTGGAGCCAATATATATATGGCGAGCGTTGCTAAACCTCAAAAGGGAATTGAAAAAGCGTTTAAGCACTTTCCAAAAGTTGCGAGGAAGTATTCGATGCTAGTATTAATGTCTAATAGTATTGGAGTTTGTGATGATTTTATGTGTGTAGGTCAGAGCGCTATCTGGAATAAAAATGGCGAACTCTTGGGGAAATTAGAACCTAACAGTGAAGGACTGTTAATCTTAGACACGAAAAATGATACAGTTGTTAAAATATAACAACTCATAATAATTTATACGTAAATATGATGAAAAGCAGAAGGAATTTTGTAAAAGAAACAGCCCTGGCAAGTGTTGGCATAACAACCTTACCAATGATGTCATTTGGAATGAATTTAAAGGCAAATCAAAAATTAAAGCTCGCATTTATTGGTGTTGGACTTAGAGGTACGAATCATTTAAATAATGCCTTACTGAGAAAAGATATTGAGGTAACCGCTATATGCGATATTGACCCTAAGCGTATTGAAATAGCACGCACAGCTATTAAAAAAGCCGGTTTTAAAATACCTAAGATTTTTGGCAAAAATGATTATGATTATAGAAACTTATTAGAGCAACAAGATGTTGATGCTGTAATTATATCAACACCATGGTTATGGCATACCAAAATGGCTGTAGATGCAATGAAGGCGGGCAAATATACTGGTCTGGAAGTTTCGGCTGCTAACACTTTAGAAGAATGTTGGGATCTAGTAAATACGCATGAAAATACGGGGTCTCATCTCATGATTTTAGAAAATGTTAATTACCGTAGAGATGTGATGGCGGTGTTAAATATGGTAAAACAAAATGTGTTTGGTGAGCTATTACACTTTAGATGTGGATATCAACATGATCTGCGCCATGTAAAATTTAATAATGGTAAGCAACCTTATGGAGGAGGGGTTGAATTTGGTGAAAAAGGAATATCTGAGGCAAGATGGAGAACGCAACATTCATTACTCAGAAATGCAGATGTATATCCTACGCATGGTTTGGGACCTGTTGCAACCATGGCCGATATTAATAGAGGGAATAGATTCTTATCATTAACTTCTCATGCTACCAAACCTGTAGGGTTGAATAAATACATTACCGAGAAAGGAGGAAAAGATCACCCAAATGCCAAACTAAAATGGAAGCAAGGAGATGTAATTACTTCTACAATAGCAACTTCAAATGGAGAAACAATTATTGTTACACACGATGTGAACTCACCAAGACCATATTCATTAGGGTTTCGAATTCAAGGTGCCCAGGGCATTACAGAATTTGATTACCATACTCGTCGGATTCATATTGAGGGTGTTTCTAAGGATCATCGTTGGGAGGAAATGGACGAATGGTTAAAGAAATATGATCATCCATTATGGAAAAAATATGGCGAATATGCAGCTGGCTCGGGACATGGAGGCATGGATTTCTTTGTGCTCAATGCATTTGTTGAATCTGCAAAAGAAAACATAGCACCACCATTAGATGTTTATGATGCTGCTGCCTGGAGCGCCGTTACACCCCTTTCAGAGGTTTCTATAGAAAATAATGGAGAACCACAGGACTTTCCTGATTTTACCAGAGGGTTATGGGTAAAACGTAAGCCGTATAATTGGATGAAAGACTCCTATTAATTATGATTTTTTCAGTATTAGCTAGTAATTTGTTGTAGCATAATGGTGCACTCAAGATAATTGGTTCTTCTTCGGTAATCTCTCTTTTTAATGTAGTGAATAGAAATTACCTTTCCTAATTTAAACTGTTGCTCCAATTGATAAATGAGCTGTGTTATTTGGCCAAACTGCCCCCTTAAAGTAAAAGAATAGGTATGTATTTACCAAGGTTAGTTTAGGGTAAGAGATTTTAGATATTTGTCGAGATAGTGAAGATTCAAAATATAAACAAGAAGGCAGCTACATTGCTAGTTCTTCTAAAAGCTCGTTAGAACTTTATGAGGAGAATAGTGCATTTAATTCCCACCAATATGGCTAAAGACTTACGTCAAGAATATTTTATGTTTACTGCCTTCATACTATACTTTTATATAACCTGGGTTTGCATAAATGGTAGCCTTATCTTTTCTACTAAAACCAATCACACAAATTCCTAATTCTTTGGCATAATCAATAGCTAAAGATGAACATGCCGATACCGCAACTATTACAGGTATTTGTGCTATAAAAGCTTTTGATACTATTTCATAAGAAACGCGGCCACTTACCAGTATACAAGCAGCTTGCTTCAATTTGTTCGTATCTAATAAATGCCCAACAACTTTATCTAATGCATTGTGCCTACCTATATCTTCTTTTAAACTCAACATTTTACCTTCTGTGTTAAAAGCAGCGGTTGCATGAGAACCTCCTGTCTTTTCAAAAAGGGTCTGAGCAGATTTCATCACCAGATACATTTTTTTAATTAAAACAAGACTTAATTGTTTATCCTGTTGGATCGTTGCGCCTGAGATTTCAATATCCGAAAGTTCTTGTTTACCACAAATTCCGCAAGAAGAAACGGATAGTAGAGTACGCTTATTCATATACCCTTTACCAATTTTTGCCTTGGGTACTTTTGCATTGATTATAGAGAATCCATTTTCTTTTTCCTCAACGAACTCTAAAGGCAAACTCTCGGTTCTCTTATAGATATCTTCTGCATATAACAAGCCACGTACCAAATGTTTGTCGTCACCAGGTGTACGCATTACAACGGTATAAGATGCATCATTTATATTTATTTGAAGTCCCGCTTCAATGACTACGGTGTCATTTATTTTTTTGGTAACTCCATTACTATATTTAAGAGCATCATAATTATACGATTGCATATATGAATGTAATTAAATTTTTTCAAAATCAACCGCAACCACTTTATATTCTGGAGTAAGTGTTTCTTTATCACCTACGCTTCCGGTAATAATATTAATAAATACTTCTGGTTGATGAAAGGTAGTTCTTAAAATCCCTCTTTTTACATTTTTTGACACTTTTATCGGAATATTTACACTACCACGATCAGAAAAAATGCGAACCATATCGTCATTAGATACGCCTTTGTCTTTTGCATCTCTAGGATGTACCTCTAAATAATCTTTACCTAAAATTTCTTGATTATCGGTTCGACGTGTCATGGTGCCGGAATTGTAATGCTCTAACTCACGTCCTGTAGTAAGAATAAAAGGATATATTGCTCCATGTTCCACTATTTCAGGTGTTTCTTCAAAATCAAAATGATGAAATTTTCCTTTTCCTTTTTTGAAGGCACCATTTATATGAAGCATTTTAGTATCTGTACCATCTTCTTTAACTGGCCATTGTAATCCATTTTTCCCTAAACGTTCCCAACTTAGTCCTTTCATAAAAGGAATTACATCTGCAATTTCTTCAATTACTTTGGCTGCTTCATATTTAAGTCCTGTTGGTTGGTCATACCCCAAGCGATGCATCATATCGATTATAATTTGTCCATCAGGTTTGGTATTACCAATAGGCTCGACTACCTTATTTACACGTTGTACACGACGCTCTCCATTGGTAAAAGTTCCGTCCTTTTCAAAATAAGAAGAAGCAGGTAAAACTACATCCGCCAATTCTGCAGTGGCAGTCATGAATAATTCTTGTACAACAATTAAATCAAGATTTTCAAAAGCTTTTATACTATGATTTGAATTAGGATCCGTCATTATCGTATCTTCCCCCATAATATAGAGCGCTTTAATTTTTCCTTCTATGGCCGCATCTAGCATATGTGGTATTTTCAAACCCTCTTTTTCTGGCATTTTCGCTATACCATACTTTTCGGCATAATATCGTTGAATTTCAGGATCATTAACGTTTAAGTATCCAGCACCTTGATGAGGCTGCACACCCATGTCGGCCGCTCCTTGTACATTATTTTGCCCGCGTAACGGATTTAATCCTACGCCTTTTCTACCCACATTGCCGGTCATCATAGCTATATTCGATAGCAGCATTACAGTTTTACTTCCTTGAAAGTGCTCGGTAACTCCTAATCCATGAAACTCCATAGCTCTTTCGGCAGATGCGTAGGCAATTGCAGCTTTTCTAACGAGTTCTTTAGCAACACCTGTAAGCTCAGAAAGCTCATTCATATCTAAACCAATCACATGGTCTCTAAATTCATCATACATCTCGGTATAAGAATCAATAAAATCTTGCTTTACCAAACCTTCTTTGATGATATAATGCGCAATCATATTCAAAATAGCCACATTTGTACCGGGTCTTATCTGTAAATGATAAGTAGCAAGATCGGCCAATTTGGTTTTAATTGGATCTACAACGATAGAAGTTACCCCTTTCATAAATGCCTGTTTGAACTTAGCCCCTGTTACTGGATGTCCTTTAACAGGATTTGCACCAAACAAGAATAAAGCATCGGCTTCTTTTATATCTTCTACAGAATTGGTTGCCGCGCCGGTACCAAAAGCTTGCTGCATACCATAGGCGGTAGGAGCATGGCATACACGTGCGCAACCATCAATATTATTAGTGCCTACTGCTACTCGAATCATTTTTTGCATTAAATAATTCTCTTCATTCGTAGCACGAGAAGATGAGATGCCGGCAATAGCATCGGGACCATGTTTATCTCTTATTTGAAGTAATTTATCTGTTATAAAGTCATAAGCTTCATCCCAAGAAACGACTTCGAACTTTCCATTCTTCTTTATCATTGGCTCTCGTAAACGATCGGGATGATCATAGAACTGAAAAGCAAAACGTCCTTTTAAACACGTATGCCCTTCATTCACTTCAGCAGTCTCAGGCGCCTGTATACCTCGTATTTTTCCATCTATAACGGCTACATCTAATTGACAGCCTACACCACAATATGTACAAGTGGTTCTAACAGTTTTATCGGCTAATAATGTTTTAGTCTCAAATTTATCTGTTAATGCTTCCGTAGGACATGTTTGAACGCAAGCACCACAAGAAACACAAGCTGACTCATCAAATGTGGTATCAAAACCTTTAATAATATTAGTTGCAAAACCACGCCCTGACATATTTAATATCATTTCACCTTGAATTTCTTCACAGGCACGAACGCAACGATAGCAATTAATACATTGAGATAAATCTGATTTTATATAGGGATGTGCTCTATCAGGTTCTATATCTAAATGATGATCTCCCTTTGGATAGCGTACATTCGGAATTCCTATTTGAGCAATAGTCTTTTGAAATTCGGTAGGTTTTTTGTCTGCAGGAGGAAAAACTTTATCAGAAGGATAGTCAGATAAAACTAATTCCACAATATTCTTGCGTAGACGCTTCATTTTATCAGTATTATGATAGATATACTGCCCTTCACCGACTGGTGTATGGCATGAAGCTACGGTTCTTGATACCCCATCTTTTTCTCGTGCCACTTCTACAGAACATACCCTACATGATCCAAAGTTGTCTAATCGATCATCTTGGCACATTGTTGGTATGGCATCTCTATCTTCGATCCGCCTAACGAACTCGAGAATGGTCTCACCAGGCATAATTGTATATGCTTGGTTATTAATGTAAGCCTTTGGAGTACCATTTTTTAATTTTTCTACCTGTATACTTTTTGTTGCTTTATCTTCCATAATTCTTTTGATTAAGCGAAATATAACTTCAATTCATCTTGAAAATAGTGCAATGCATTTTTAATTGGTAGCGGAATGCCGCCACCTAAAGCACATAAAGAACCTATTTCTAAGGTCTCAACTAGATCATCGAATAATTGTCTATCGATCTTATAATTTCCATTTTGAGCTTTTTTGAGCATTTCATAACCTCTGTGCGACCCTATTCTACAAGGATAGCATTTTCCACAAGATTCGTCTGCTGTAAACTCAAGTAAATGTTCTAAAAACTTTACCATTGGAAAATCTGTTGGTATGGATACTACACTAGCATGTCCTAACAAAAAGTTTTGAGAAGCAAATGACTCAAAATCTAAGGTCAATTCATCAAGTTTATGTATAGGAATAATACCTCCCAATGGTCCCCCAATTTGCACGGCTTTAACATCTGATTTGAAACCTTTACCGTATTTTTCGAATACGGTTGTTAAAGGTGTGCCCATTTCAATTTCATACATGCCGGGTCTATTGAAGAAACTATCTAAGGATACCAATTTAGTACCGGTAGATTTGCCTTTGCCCAAATTAGCATAAGCTGCGCCTCCGTTTGCTAAGATCCAATGTACATTGGCAAAAGTTTCAACATTAGAAAGCACTGTGGGTTTACCATATAAGCCATATTGAGCAGGGTAGGGAGGACGAACACGAACTTCAGGTCTTAAGCCTTCTATAGAGCTTAATAATGCGGTCTCTTCACCACAAATGTATGATCCTTGCCCTCTAATGATCTTGAATCTAAAATCTTGTGCTAACCCTAATTCTTTTAACTCATCTATTGCTGCTCTTACTTTTCGAATAGAATCGGGGTATTCACCACGAATATATAATACACCTGTATCTGCCCCAACAATAAGCCCCGCCATATACATGCCAAAGAGCACTTTATGAGGTTGATGCTCCATTAAATACATATCTGAATATGCCCCGGGGTCTCCTTCATCGGCATTACAGACTATATATTTTTGTTCAGCTACTTCTTTTATTACTGCATCAAGCTTAAAATAAAACGGAAACCCTGCACCGCCACGACCTCTTAGGTTGGAAGTTTTGAGTTCATTAATCGCTTCATAAGGCTTGTTTTTAAGTGCATCAGTTAGTTTGTAAAAACCGACTATGTCGTTAACTTTTGAAGTAAGTATTGGGGTAGAATTGCAATCTACATGATATGTATTCTCCTTATAATTCTTTGTATTTATAATCTCTTTTAACGCTTCTACTGAATTCGAAGAATAGGTTTTATCGTCATATAAAAATGCATGATTTTGGTGACAATGACCTAAGCAAGGAGCATGCCCAATCTTATCTTTATTAACGATACCTTCTAGATTATCGACTAATTTTTCTTGGGTACCGGCTACCATACACGCTGTACCATTACATACATGCACAGTTTTGCCTTGATTTTCTGGTCGTAAAAAATCATAAAATGAAGCGGTGCCAAAAAGCACAGAGTCATCAACCATAAATTGCTCAGCCAATTCATGATATTCCTCTTGAGACGCCGATTGATTAGCTAATTGCGCAACTTTCTCAAAAAGATTGTCATCTAGCTCTTTTCTATACGATAATGAACGGATATTCTTATTTGCCATTTCAACTAATTAGTTGCACTAAATTAGTAAAATAAAGAACGATATGAAAAGAGCTGTTGTTAAACTTTCTCGCTTACGATAACAATATGTTTTCCAAGTATATTTGTTGTAAAGAATAGATATTGATTTCCTCCATCTTTAATTCCTGTTTTTTTTCGAATTTGCGCGACCGTTTCAGGAAAATTCCGTGTGGTGATATTGGCTTTTTTAGATGAAATTATTCGTCTTAACTGCTTTTTATCATAGGGTAATACATGGTTAATTTTAAATTGTCTCCCTGGAAATTCGATTAAATCATTAGATGTATATAAGTGGCTATTAACGTGTAGTTTAAACACCTCTAATTGATTTGAAATTTCACTAAATAGGCCTGCTTTTAAAATAGCTGAATTAGGCTCGTACAAATAGGTGAGAGGATCAGAATAGACCACTTCCTCAGCAGCGTTGAAATTGGATTCGAAAACATCGACGCCACTCTTTTTTATATTGATTGTTTTAATAACTTCAGTACTTGAATGATCTTTTTTAAGAAGGAATAGCAATTCTTTCACTTCATTATTAACTGCTACAACATGTACTTCCTTTACAAAACGCAATTCTTTAATAGCACTTTTTAGATCAAGTATCGGAGAGACTTTAATCAATATATTTTCTGAATATCTAAATAAAAGGTCTAAGTTTTCAGGTACATTTGGTAGGCAATCTTTTAAAAGGAAAACCTTACCTTTTATATCATTTCTGCGCGATGGATCGAGATATATCCAACTAAATTGTTGATGTTCGTTTTTCAAGAAGCTTAAACCATCTTCAGAAATAGTTTTAACATTAGCTTTTAACGCATTATAATTGTGGTTTACTATAACTGAAAGTTCCTTATTAATCTCACAGTGAATGGTTTTCTTAAATTGTTTTGAAAAGAAAAAACTATCAACCCCAAAACCTCCGGTAAGGTCAACTATTGACGTGCCAGAAATTAATTTCGATTTATAATTGGCAGTTACTTCAGAAGATGTTTGCTCAATGTTTAATTTGTTAGGGTAATAAATATTTTGTGTTTGAAACCAAGTTGGTAGCTTTTTCTCACAACGCTTTTTAGCTTCAATTTGAATTACTAAATCTTGAATGGATACATTTTCAAAAGGACTTCCTTTAAAAAGAAGTTTAGAGATATCTGCTTTAAGATTTTTATTTATAAAATCTTGAACTTCCCTATGTAGAATTTTCGGATTCAACTTTATAAATCCTTTGTCAGCGACTTAACAATCTTATTTTCTGCTAAGAACTCCTTTAAAATTACCTTTAACGCGGTATACATTGGTACGGCGACGATCATCCCGGTAACTCCAAATAAAAGCCCTCCAATGATGATCACTAAAAATATTTCTAAAGGATGTGCCTTTGTGGCTTGAGAGAAGATTCGTGGCTGACTTATAAAATTATCAATTAACTGAGCAATACCATATCCAATTAAAACATAGATGGTAGTAGGTAAAATTTGAGTTTTAAAGTCTTCGTCAATATGACTTGTCATCGTTAGAATTGCCATTAAAGCTCCACCAATTAACGGCCCAACATAAGGAATTAAGTTTAACAGTGCACATAAAAATGCGATAACAACGGCATTGTCTACTCCAAAAATGAGTAAGATAATAGTGTAAAGCACAAATAGAATAGTAATCTGTGTTACCAATCCGATAAAATAGCGAGATAAAAGATTCTCTATTTTTTCAATGGAAGCAGCAAAACGACTTTCGGTTTTGTCTGGAACAATTACCATTAGAGCATTATGGAGTAGCTGGCTATCTTTCATAAAGAAAAACACAATAAACAATACAGAAAACAAGCCAATACTTAAGCTGCCAATAGTGCCAATTATATTATTTAAAAAATTAGGAATTGCTTTTACATTAGAAAATATGTCGACACTTTGTAGTTGATCTAATACATTAATTCCGTGAGACGTAAAATAATCATTGGCTTGCACTAATAAATCTTCAATCCGCTTTTCCAATTGATTAATATCCAACAAAGAAAGGTTTTGCCCTTGCTTAATAATTAATGGAATGAACATTGAAATGAGTCCGAATAACATAGCTAAAAATAGTCCCATGGTACTAACCACCGCTAATGTATTTGGAAACTTTAATTTTCTTTTTAAAAAACGAATAATTGGCCTGGCTATAAGTGATAATACCGCTGCTATAACAATATAGATGATTACCGATCTGATTTGGTATAGAAAATACAAGAGCAGTGAGATTCCTAAAATAATGCTTAGCGCTCTTAAAATTCCGTTGCTGATTGTTTTTGAGTTCATAAGCGTAAATATAGCTTAATTTCTAATTATCCAGCTAGTTTGTTTTTAGCTATATTTGAAACAGAAATTCTATTTTTTGAGCGGAGCAAGTGAAATATTAACCTTCTACGGATGGTGGCAATTTACAGTATGTTTATTTGCATTTATTGCGTTATTAGCTATTTGGTGGCACATAGGAAAACGACAAAATGATTTTGGACAAGTTTGGTTAGCACTCTCTATCTTATGTTGGAGTATTTCTGGAATTATTGAAGTCTATTTTTCAAATAAATCTTTGGAACATAGTTTTATCCTTGACGGATGGCGAAGCATATTGTCTTTATTCAATAGCCTTTTTATTTTATTGGCGCTGCCGTGGTTTCGATACTTGCCCATACCCATTGAGCATATTATAAAATCAAAGTATTGGATTTATATTATTGGTTTGCCATTCCTATTTTCGCTCCTGCCTACCATTAGTAAAATGATTTCTGGTAAAACCTTAAGCTTAATTAGTGAATTAGATGTGTATTACGCATTTTTAACCTTAGGCTTTTTAGGGCTTGTTTTATGGGAATCTTTCGCCAAGCGTAGATTAAAAATATTGGCTTGGCTATCACTAGCAACCATACTCATTACCTTAGTTGCACAATTATATAAATTAACAGATTCATCTATTAATCTCACCTTGTTTTCAGCAATTTTTAAAACTTCATTGATCATGTTATTTTTTGCGCTAGCCTTAAGCTGGGTAAAAGAATTGGCAGAAAATGTAATACCAGCTTCTGAACACTTTTATATTAAATTTGGCAAAACGCGAACTAGTAAAGACAAGATAACACAGTTTGTGCTGTTAAAAGGATTGCCAGGCGGTGATGAACGCAAGGTACAGTTAACCCCGGCATTATTTGCACTTTTTTTAAAATTTGCTGAGCGTAAAAAAGAGCAGAATGATGATTGGCTTGAGATTAAACCTAAGAATTTTGACAGTTCAAAGACCTATGATATTAATGATCATAATGAAATTAAACGACTACTTGTTGCATTGCTAGATGGGGTTTTCGGCAAAGAAAATTGGACACGCGATCATCATTTAAACCCACTAAAAAATACACTTTTCGAAATGTCGGAAAAACGTGAGCGCAGAATTCGATTAGCCATACCTCCAGAGAATATAAATCTTCTGTCTTGAACTTTATTTAACACTGTATTGGTGGTTATAATTGATTTTAAGAACTCCACATAACTATAAATAATTTGACTTTGTCAGTAACGCTACTACTGACAAATATATCTTTTTTCAGACTTTTTTCGTTTTAAAATAATTCATGATACAAATTGCGCCGAATTAAAAATTATTGTCATGAATTTGAAACATAAACACTTAGTATTCACATTATTACTTTTAACTCCATTTTTTACCTCAGCGCAGTCAAAAGGATTGGATGAGCGCGTAAACGAGGCATTTATGCCCATAGCAGTATGGTGGGAAAATTTAATTTTTACTCAAATTACGATTGCCGGATTTGGAATTCCGATAGTGCTGATATTGCTACTTTCTGGAGCTCTATTTTTTACTATTTATTTTGGTTTTATCAATATCCGTCACTTTCCAACGGCAATTCAAGTTGTTAGAGGTAAATATGATGAGCTCGAACAATTAGAAATTGAGTCAGCACCAAATGTGCATGAAGTAGATGGAGATATTATTGATACTATTAAAGATGAAAGCCATCATGGGGAAGTAAATCATTTTCAAGCGCTGGCAACCGCCGTTTCTGGTACAGTTGGGCTAGGAAACATTGCTATGGTAGCCGTAGCAATATCAATTGGAGGGCCAGGAGCTACTTTTTGGATGATTTTAGCTGGCATATTGGGGATGTCATCAAAATTTGTAGAATGTACCTTAGGAGTGCGTTATAGAGATATAGACGAAAAGGGTAGTGTTTATGGCGGCCCTATGTACTATCTTTCAAGAGGGTTGCAAGAAAAAGGATACAAACACTTTGGTAAATTTTTAGGAGGCTTATTCGCAATTCTTTGTGTTGGAGCTTCTTTTGGAGGAGGAAATGCATTTCAAACGAACCAAGCAGCTGCACAAATAATATCAAGATTTGGTGTTGAAGGTTCGGCTTCTGGAAGTATTATTGGCCTTATTTTCGCCATTTTTGTTGGAATTGTAATTATTGGAGGTATTAAACGCATTGCAAAGGTTACCGAAAAAGTAGTGCCGTTTATGGCAGTATTATATGTTGCTGCTGCTTTGTTCATTATTCTTTCAAACTTTAGCTATGTAGATGATGCTTTTGGCTTAATATTTAGAGAGGCATTTACGCCAAGAGCTACTATCACCGGAGGATTCATTGGCGTAATGATACAAGGATTTCGTCGTGCCGCTTTTTCAAATGAAGCCGGAGCAGGGTCGGCAGCGATTGCTCATTCTGCTGTAAATACAAAGTTTGCTGCCTCAGAAGGACTTGTAGGTCTGCTAGAACCATTTATTGATACTGTAGTGATTTGTACCATGACAGCAATTGTTATTATTATGTTTAATGTAGATGGTGCATTTGTTTACGGAGATGTGATAAATAATCAAGCATTATTGGCAGATGGAACTAGGGCAGGAGGCGTAAACCTTACTTCGATGGCATTTGATAGCGCCATACCAGGCTCGTCATATGTTTTAGTTATTGCTGTTGTGTTATTTGCATTTTCTACAATACTTTCTTGGTCATATTACGGTTTACAGTCTTGGAAATACTTATTTGGAAGAAGTAAGTGGACAGATCTTGCATATAAAATCATCTTTTTAATATTCACCATTTTAGGAGCTGCAGTTACACTCGATGCAGTAATTAAATTTTCAGATGCTATGATCTTAGCGTTGGTTTTTCCGAATATGATAGGTTTACTCCTGTTATTCCCTAAAGTAAGAGAAGAGTTAAACAAATATTTCAGTGCCATTAAAGCAAAATTTGGTTAGAGAGGAATTGACTTTCGAATAGAAGGAGATTTTTGGTTATATTTATAACAACTAATCTCCTTCATTATGAAACAGTTAACCATTTTTTTATTTGCATTGTCATTCTTTGTTTCAACAGCTCAAACCGAAACAAGAAATAATGGGTTAATTACCTTGAAAACAAAAACTCCTTATGGATCAATCTATACGTACTTACCAGAAAATTATGTAGCCGGAAAGTCAGTATCGGGCTCACATTTTCTTGAGGCCGTAGGAAGCTCAGCTAGAGATATTCAAAAAAACACTAAAAAATTGCTTGAATATAGTTTGAAATTAGGAGATGCAAAGTTCAATATTAGGGATAAAGTATTTTCAACTATTCTTACCACCGATCGAATGAACATTTCAATTCTAGATACAAAAGGAAAAATGATTCAATCATTTAGTCCGAAGTTATTGAGTAAAAACCTACCAAATGGTTTTAGCTTTCCTAAAGGTATAAAAAGTGAAGATCGATCTCAGGTGATTGGGAATTTTGATGGAGATATTAAAACTACAACTTTATCAATAGGCGGGCAAACCGCTAATGTTTTGGCAGAATCACCGGTGCAAACACTTTTTAAAGCTCCAAAATTGAGTACTGCAATACACAATTTTAGCGTAAAGGAAAATAATAAGGAAGTTGCCTCAGAAAAAGTACAATTGGTTAATTATGAACTTACAGCGGGTCGGTTAAATTTAAAAAGGGGGCAAAGTACTCATATACAAGCTACTATTACCGGGCTCAATTTTTTAGAAAAACCAATTCCACTTACAGTTACCAATTTAACACCGGCAGTGGTTGCATTACAAGGAGGAAACTCGCAAACAATTATGGTTGCAAAACAGGAGGGAGCTTTTGTTAAGAGATGGAATGTAAGAAGCATTAAAACAGGATCATTCTCTATTTCTACCGAATTAAAACTACCAGACACCAAATTTCCAAACGAGGGAGTAGCAATAAATTCTGATTTTGAAGAAAAAGATCCATGCAAAGAACTGAAGAAATCATGCGATGAGTTATTAGCAGACTTAAATGCTAAAAAAGCAGCAGCTAAACCAGCAAAAGATAAATATGATGCCGATAAAAAAGAAGCAGATAGATTAAAAAAGATTGCAGATGACCTAGAGAAAAAAGCTAAAAAAGCCGAAAATGATGCTATTCCACCTGATGAAGGAGCAACCATTACCTATGAAGGATATACGTATAAAATGATTGATCATAAGCTATTAAACGTTTTAAGAGATGAAGCTTACACCGACTATAAAGATGGAAATACCAATGTAAATGAGTATCAGGACAGGTTGAAAGAATTAAGTGGCCCCGAAGCACTTAAAGAAATGGAAAAGAAACGGAAAGAACTGGAGGAAAAATTAAAAAAGAAAGCTAAAGAAGCTCGAGAAGCGGCAGATAAGGCAAAAGAACCATATAACAAAGCGAAAGCAAAGGCTGCGGCTTCTAAAAAAATTGCAGATGAAAAACAAGCTGAAGTAGACGCTGCTCAAAAGGCTTATGATGAATGCATGAGAAAAGTAAAAGAGAAGTGCGACAAAATAAAAGCTGATATTGCTAAGGCAGAGGCCGATAGAATTAAAAAAGAAGAAGAAGCCAAAGCAGCGGCAGCGGCAGTAGAAAAATTAAGAATTGCCGAAGAGAAAAAGAAAGCAGATGCTGAAAAAAGAAAAAAAGAAGCTTTAGAATACCGTAAATACCTGCTTGATAATATTAAAGAACTAGGTTTAATCGGCAGTGCGGGTATTAAAGATGTACCGGGCTTGTGGGATTGGCTGCCCGACTTTTTAGAAAATCCAGTCGGTAATTATGTGGAAGATCTTGGTAAAACTCCCATTCCTACAGATGTATTAAAAGCAATTGGAGGTCTTTATAAAGTAGTACTTATATACTATGATCCTTGCCAACCTAGAGGACATTTTCAAACTGTAGAACGTCTACAAAAAATGACAAATCCCAAAACTAATAGAAAATACACAGAGAAAGAAGCAGATAGAAAAACTACTGATATGTGTAAGTTATTGAGGAAAATTAAAGCTAAGTCATTACAGCTTAAAAAAGCAAGAGGAGGCTAATTTGAAGTTTGATAAAGGTTAATTGTGAATTTATCAAACTCGCATAATCAAACGTTTTTCAGCTCTTTGCTTAATAGCAGTTAAACGTTTCATAATGTCCATGATTTCCTGATCTTTCGTCTCTTTATAGATTTGATTTAAAGCTAATATATGCTCTTTAGCCTTTTTAGATACTATTATACGCTCTGAAGTACTAGTAATCGGGTTTTTAGCATTTTCAAACTCTAATGCTTTATTTATTATATTTTCTCTATTTAATTCCATACTTTTTCCTTATTAACCTTAAATATATGAAAGTTTAGATTAATTCCAAATAAAGCTAAATATTTTATGCTTATTGATAAATAACAAAAATCTATTATTCATTATTATTTAGGCTATTCAAAACTTATATAATCAATTTCTAAGCCAAAGTCTCCTTGTTTTTTATCATTTAACATTATTCCAATCCGAATAACATTTTTTAACTGTTCATTTGATATCGTTTTTCCGGTTTCACTACCCAAAACAGTTTCTTTAAAAGTATTTAATTTAAATTCTAACGTTTCCCAATCATTAGATCTACCACTAAATTTTTTATTAAAACTAGGTTTGTAGTACAAATTATTTGTGTTTAGTCGAATTGCAAAAACCCTAGCCGGCGTGTTGGTTCTAAATTTAATCTTAACACTGGTGTATTCAGCAAGATTAACTTTGTTTTTTCTGCTACGCATTGATGCGAAACCGCCATTATTTTCAAGAGATGTGGTTCCCTTAAATAGTAGACTACTAGTAGTATAGTGAATTGAAGATGAAGATAAACCGCCCATAACACCATCATTAACAACATACCAATTTTGCTTGTTAGTTGATTTTCCAAAGTCAATAAGGAGTTTTTCATTCATCGCTAATAAGGTAAGAAGTATAAGCATAGCGGCTACAATTTTCATAATAACTAATTATATACGTAGATATAATAGTTAAGAGATGTTGCAATACACAGCCATATCAAATATGGAGTTAGCAAAAATCGCCAGCGTTTGGTGTCTTTTTGAAATGATAGGAAATAATGAAAAATGAGCACTGTAAGTAATAGAATTATTACTAAACCAATGAAGACCAAGTGCTGATTAAAAAAGACAAAGTTCCAACTTACATTTAAAATGAATTGTATGGCGAATAACCCCCATAATGGTAGGGATTGTCTCTTTTGAAATAGTTTCGCTAAGTAAATAGAAAAACAAATCATAATGGTGGTCCAGGCTACACCAAATAACCATCCAGGTGGTGTCCATGGAGCTTTATTTAAATTTAAATACCATTCGGTCATCGGACCGTCGTTCATTAACCAACTCCCAAAGGCTAAACCTCCAAAATTTATTAGAAGAAAAACAATTAACAACTGCCAAAACTTCATCATTATAGAGATTCCATTTTATTAAGTATTTCTTCAGCTTTACTGTAAATTGCATCCCTTTCTGACTTACTTTTCGTTGAATTTTCACGCAATTGCTTGATCAATTGCTCATAACTTCTCTGTAGTTGATTAAACTCTGAATTTTTTCTAAATAATCCGAACATAATGCATCTATTTTTGATTGAACCATTTGTTGTGTATCAAGGCGTAAATCATCCTATTAAAAAGAACGCTAGAAATTGTAAAATAAGGTAGCAATATAAACGCCTACAAATTTTATATAATCTAATGAACCAAATATAATAAATATTTTAATTTGTTTAATTTTTTTAACAAAAGTTTAAACAAATTAAATATTTCAGTAATTAATCTAAAAGTGGGATACTTAAATTTGGTCTTAAAGAGTTAATTAAATTCGCTTGTGTAGTGCAATTTTACTGTGGGATATTTTTGTTGCGTCATTTGAATGGTGAAAGCAGAATCAGCTAAAAAAACAAGTTGTTCTTGTTTGTCTTTCGCTAGGTAACGTTGTTTAACCCGCTTAAATTCAATAAACTCTTCGTTTTTATCATCTTCAGGTTCAACCCAGCAAGCTTTGTGTACATTGAGGTTTTCATAAGAGCATTTTGCTCCATATTCATGCTCTAAACGATATTGAATAACTTCATATTGAAGTGCTCCAACCGTTCCAATTACTTTTCTGCCATTTAATTCTAAGGTAAACAACTGCGCAACGCCCTCATCCATTAATTGATCTAAGCCTTTATATAATTGCTTCGCTTTCATTGGGTCGGCATTATTTACATACCTAAAATGTTCTGGTGAAAAACTTGGAATTCCTTTAAAATTGAGGTTTTCACCTTCTGTTAAGGTATCACCAATTTTAAAGTTACCGGTATCATGTAATCCAACAATGTCACCAGGAAAGGATTCATCGACTATTTCCTTTTTTTCGGCAAAAAAAGCATTAGGACTCGAAAATTTTAGTTTTTTATTATGTCGAACATGTAAATAAGGAACATTTCGCTTAAAAGTACCCGAAACGATCTTTATAAAAGCCAATCGGTCTCTATGCTTTGGATCCATATTGGCATGAATTTTAAATACAAACCCAGATAATTTGTCTTCAGCAGCTTTCACCAAGCGTTCTTCTGCCATTTTTGGTTGAGGTGGTGGAGCAATGTCTATAAAACAATCTAATAGCTCTTTTACACCAAAGTTGTTTAGTGCTGAACCAAAAAATACAGGTTGAAGCTTTCCGCCTAAATATGCATCTCTATCAAATTGAGGATATACTTCATAGACTAATTCTAATTCTTCACGTAGTTGATTTGCTGCATCCTCACCTATGTAGTTGTCTAATTCAGGATTTGAAACATCATCGAATTTCACTCCTTCAGATACGGTTTGTTTGTTTTCATCTGAGAATAAATTTAACCTCTTTTCCCAAATGTTGTAAATGCCTTTAAAGTCATAACCCATTCCTATAGGAAAACTCAAAGGTGTAACTGTTAATCCTAGCTTCTGCTCAACCTCATCTAACAGATCGAAAGCATCCTTACCTTCACGATCTAATTTATTAATAAATACAATTATAGGTATGTTACGCATCCTACAAACTTCAACAAGTTTTTCAGTTTGTTCCTCAACACCTTTAGCCACATCAATTACTACAATTACGCTGTCAACAGCTGTTAAAGTTCGAAACGTATCTTCAGCAAAATCTTTGTGCCCAGGAGTGTCTAGAATATTAATTTTCTTGTCTTTATAAATGAAAGCTAAGACAGAGGTTGCTACAGAAATACCACGTTGACGCTCAATTTCCATAAAATCGGAAGTTGCACCTTTCTTGATCTTATTATTTTTTACGGCACCGGCCTCTTGAATGGCACCACCAAAGAGTAAAAGCTTTTCTGTTAAAGTAGTTTTACCGGCATCTGGGTGAGAAATTATACCAAAAGTTCGCCTGCGTTGTATTTCTTCTAAAAAACTCATGTATTAAAATTGGGAGCGCAAAGATAGAATTTTAGAAAACAATTCCTTAGCGATGCTTCAATGAAATTTTAAAGTTATTTTAAGACTTCAACTTCAAAGAAAATATCATTTTTGGGCCATTCTTGAGTATCTACAGGCTCTTTACTCATCTTATCTAAAATCGAAAATCCATTAATCACTTCACCATACACTGTGTGCTCGCCATCTAAATGAAATGCTCCTTTTTTATCAACTACAAAATAGAACTCAAATGGAGTAGAACGTTTGTTCGGATTGTTCTCCCAATTTCTTGCAGCAGCTAAAGCCCCATATTTATGCTTTCTATTATCTCTAAATTCTGCCGGTAGGTTATAGGAATCAAACTTCTTTCGCATTCTTCTTGTCAAGGGGTTTTCTGAATTACCACCTTGTACAACAAAATCTTCTACAATTCTATGTACCGTAACTGTATTAAAGTATCCTTGCTTTGCTAAGAAAATAAAGCTAGCTCGATGAAGTGGCGTATCTTCATATAAGCTAACCCTTAAATTACCCAAGCGTGTTTTGAAAATTACCTGTGTTTCTGGATTCTCTTTACCAAAAGCTTCTAAAAATTCAATGGTATTTTTTCTACTAATAGTTTCTTCTTCTTTTTTCTCTTTTGTGAAGGTGCTATTTTTCTTTTTAACAGTATAACTTTTCTTCACAGGTGCTTTTGCTTTTTGAGATTGTTTATTCTCTTCTTTTTTACAAGAAATCGCAATAGAGGTAAGTAGTAAAACAAATATTATAATTCGCATAGTAGAAATATGATTGCAAATATAATTATTACTTTAAATCTTTGTATTTTCACGCTTTCTTAATCACGATGCGCTACTTAGCTTTTTCAATTTTTGTTTTCATTCTCTTATCTTGCTCTAAAGTCAAAAATTCAAAAGATCAAGAATTAAGTTTATATAATCTTGATGCGCCGAGTACAACGAACTGTGCACAGCCGTTTTTATTTGCGAGCAACGATGCATTGTTACTGTCTTGGACAAAGAAAATAAATGATTCTGTTGCTAGTTTACGATTCTCTAAACTGATTGATACGAGCTGGTCTAAACCCAAAGAGATCATGGCGGGAGATGATTGGTTTGTAAATTGGGCTGATTTCCCTGCTATAGCAGAAAATAATGGAAATCTTTTAAGTCATTTTTTACAAAAATCTGCCAATGGCACCTACACTTACGATGTTCATATAAAATTATTCAATAAAGATTCTGCAAATTGGAATAATGATTTCATTTTGCATTCAGACGGTACAGAATCTGAGCACGGATTTGTAACAATGCTTCCGTACAAAGATGATTCTTTCTTTGTGACCTGGTTAGATGGTAGAAACACAAGTGGTGGACATGATCATCATGGAGCAGGAGCCATGACTATACGATCAGCTACTATTTTAGCTAATGGAACAAAAGAGAATGAATTTGAATTAGATACTAAAACATGCGATTGCTGCCAAACCAGTGCGGCCATAACCGAAAATGGCCCTATAGTTGTTTATCGAGATAGGAGTGACATCGAGGTTAGAGATATAAGTATATGCCGATTTATTGATGGTAGTTGGACCCAGCCAGAGTCAATTCATAATGATAACTGGAAAATAGAAGGATGTCCGGTAAATGGCCCTAAAACGGCCTCATTAAAAAATAATTTGGTAGTTGCCTGGTATACGGCTGCTGATGAAATCCCGAAGGTGAAATTGATCTTTTCTCAAGACAATGGTGTCAGTTTTGATGAGCCAATAATTGTTGATGAAATTGAAACTATTGGAAGAGTTGATGTTGATTTTATAGATGTTAACCATGCTTTAATTTCTTGGGTTGCTTCAGAGAACAATGAAACCGTTATAAAGGCAGTTAAAGTTCATAAAAATGGTAGAATGGGCCACTCTTTTAAGGTTGCGGTATTCGATCCTTCTCGCTCAAGCGGATTTCCACAAATGGAAATTTTTAAGGATAAAGCTTACTTTGCATGGACAGATGTTTCAGAAAAAAACAGCGTAATTAAAACTACCTATATTAACTTAGAGAATTTGTAGTTTTGTTGAAATTAGTAGAATGAAGGAAGAACAGGTAATATTAGTAAACGAAAATGATGAAAAAATTGGCTTAATGGCTAAGATGGAGGCTCACGAAAAAGCCTTATTGCATCGCGCGTTTTCCGTTTTTGTGTTTAACAACAAAGGTGAATTATTATTGCAGCAACGAGCAGCAGATAAATACCACTCTCCGTTGTTGTGGACCAATACATGTTGCAGTCATCAACGAGACGGTGAGACAAGTATTGAAGCTGGTAAACGACGTTTGCAAGAAGAAATGGGATTTACATGTGAATTAAAAGAAGTATTTTCATTTATTTATAAAGCTCCCTTTGATAATGGTCTTACCGAACATGAGTTAGATCATGTTATGATTGGAATATTTAACAATGAGCCAAAAATTAACACTGAAGAGGTTGAAAGTTATAAATGGATGGATTTAGAGTTGGTAAAAGAAGACATGCAAAAACAACCAGATGTTTATACAGAATGGTTTAAGATTATTTTCAATGAATATTATCTACGATTGGTAGAAGCATAATTATGAAAGTAACAGTTAACAGAAAAGCGCATTTCAATGCTGCGCATCGTTTATTTAGAGCCGATTGGTCGGACGAAAAAAATAGGCAGGTATTCGGAAAGTGTAGCAATCCAAAATATCATGGTCATAATTACGAATTAATTGTTTCAGTAACCGGTGAGATTGATATAGAAACTGGTTTTGTGATCGACATGAAAGATCTAAAACAACTAATAAAAATTGAAATCGAAGATGCTTTTGATCATAAAAACTTAAATGAAGAAGTGCCTGAGTTTAAAAAACTAAATCCAACAGCCGAAAATATTGCCGTTGTAACATATCAAAAGCTTAGAAAGCATATTAGTGCAAAGCATGAGTTATCAGTTACCTTGTATGAAACTCCAAGAAACTTTGTTATCTACAATGGCGATTAATAATGAACTATAAATGATAGACTATTCAAAAATAAAAGTAATTGCCTTTGATGCCGACGATACACTATGGGTAAATGAAACCTATTTTAGAGAGGTTGAACATGAATTTGCAAAATTACTGTCAGAGTTTGAGACCGAAAATAAAATAGGGCAAGAACTTTTTAAAGTTGAAATGGATAACTTAGAATTGTATGGCTATGGAGTTAAAGGATTTGTTCTTTCAATGATTGAATCGGCCTTAGAATTATCCAATAATACTATAGATCAAGAGTCACTTCAAAAAATAATAGATTTAGGGAAGCAAATGTTAATGAAACCTATTGAATTATTAGATGGAGTTGAGGCAACATTAAATGCGCTACAACCAAGCTATAAACTCATTGTAGCAACAAAAGGAGATCTATTAGATCAAGAACGAAAACTAGAAAAATCAAATATTCTAAAATATTTTCATCATACTGAAGTATTAAGTGAAAAAAAGGAAGAGAACTATAGAAAATTACTTTCAAATTTAGATATCCATTCCTCAGAGTTTTTGATGATAGGTAACTCCTTAAAATCTGATATTTTACCATTATTGTCAATCGGCGCGAAAGCGATTCATGTTCCGTTTCATACAACCTGGGCGCATGAAGAAATAGAAGAAAAAGAGAATAACCAAAACTATCATACGGTCTCAAGCCTCAAAGAGGTATTAAAGCTATTGCACAAATGAAGGAATTAGATATCGCGTCATGGAATAGAAAGCGACATTTTGAACATTATATGACACTTGTTGATCCTTTTTTTGCAATAACAGTAGAGGTAGATGTAACAAATACCTATGAATTAGCAAAAAAAACGAATACTTCTTTTTTCTCTAGATACCTGCATGCTGCTATTAAAGCAATCAACAGCATTGAAAATTTTAAGTATCGAATAATAGAAGATAAAATCATAATTTTTGATGAAATAGCGGCTTCGGCAACTATAGCTAGACCTGATAATACTTATGGGTTTTCGTTTATTCATTATGCTGAAAATTTTGAGACTTTTAATGCTAATTTTTTAGAAGAAAAAGAGCGCATTTTAAATTCTGAAGACTTGTTTCCACCTACAAATTCAACTGACTGTATTTATTGTTCTGCCATTCCTTGGGTAAATTTTACAGGCCATAAAGAGACTTTTGCAGGTAATAATAAAGATAGTGTACCTAGATTAGCTTTTGGAAAAGCTTTTGAAAAGCAAGGAAGCCTTAAAATGTCGGTTGCTATTGCAGTTAATCATGCTTTGGTAGATGGATACCATGTTGGTCTATTTGTTGAAGAATTTCAGAAAAACTTATCAAATATTTAAATAATTAATTTCTTGATTTAGTGTAAATTTGCAAGAATTTTAAAATGAAATCATGGCAAGTGTAAGAAATTTAAAGAAAGACATAAATTACGTTTTATCTGATATTATAGAAGAATGTTATATGTGGCAAATGCTACAAGAAGATGACAAGAAAGCGAATAAAGCCGAAAAAATAATTGATGAAGCTATTGAAACCTTTGATGCATTGATTGAAAAAATCCATGAAAAGGATGTAGAAAATAAAAGAGAGCACTTTAAAGCTATAAGTAAGGAATTAGAAGATAAGGCTAACGGGCTTCTTGGAAAAATTCAGAAATTATAGTAATTTAGAAGCATTAACCGATTTAGTTTTAACGTTAATATTTATTTAACATTTTAGATTGTAATAAGTTATATTACCTAGCGTTCTAATTAAATAGCCTAACTTAAATACCTGCAAAAACATATGGCAAGAGCAATGTTTGAGTATACAAAAACAGTTCTTAAAAAAGTTAGCTTTAACGTAGAATTGTTTTGTAAAGAATTAGAAAAGGCCATAGACAGATTACTCCCTCATGAGGTTGAGGAACTGCGAATATGGCTTGGTGAATTTACCGCTAACAAACCTGAACTTTATGTTTGCATGGCAGTAATTAAATAAACCACAAAAAAGGAACTTTAAAAAAGTTCCTTTTTTGTTTTATACAACGGACTAATAATTTTCACATCACTAAAAGAAATTACCCCTCGAATCACGCCATCAATTGTAGCTTTTAAGGCTTCAATAAGTTGCATTTTTAATTGCGATTTATGATAGATCAATGATATCTCTCTTGCAGGAGCAGGTTTTTCAAATTCTTTTAAGTATTTTTTATCTTTTTCTTGAATATCTTGGGTATGTAAATAAGGTAATAAGGTCATTCCTAACCCCTCCTTTGATAATTTAAGCAAAGTATTGAAACTACCACTTTCTAGCCTAAAATGATCATCATTGCTATTTTTTAAAGTAGTACATAAATTAATGACACTATCTTTAAAGCAATGACCGTCTTCTAAAAGTAAGATGTCATTAATTTCTAAATCTTCAACAGCTAATAGATCTTTCTTAAATAATCGATGATTCTCATCCATAAAGCCTACAAAAGGCTCATAGTAAAGAACACGTTCTTTAATATTGCTATTTTCAAGTGGTGTGGCAGCAATACCGGCATCTAAATGACCATCTTTTAATTTTGTAAGTATGGTATCAGTATTGAGTTCTTCAATTTTTAGATGTACTTTAGGATATTTATTGACAAAAGCTTTTAAGAAGAGCGGTAAAAGAGTAGGAGTAACCGTAGGAATAATGCCCAATCTAAATTCGCCACCAATGTATCCTTTTTGTTGGTCAACAATATCGTTTATTCGATTACTCTCATCAACAATAACTTTTGCTTGCTCGATAATTTTTTCTCCAATTGGTGTGAGTTCAATAGGTTTCTTTTTTCGATTAAATATCGTTACACTTAATTCTTCTTCTAACTTTTGTATTTGCATACTTAATGTAGGCTGTGTAACAAAACATTTTTCTGAAGCAGTAGTAAAATTTTGATGTTCTGCTACTGCTAAAACATATTTTAATTGTGTTATCGTCATTAATTATAAATTTTGACGATAAATATATAAAAACTATCAATTAAATTTATAGTTGCAAGGATTGAATTTTCAAGAAATTTGTGTTGTAATTAAAAGAAATTAAAGATGAGCACAAATAGTATAGGATTGGATAGCCAAGGAGCGGCGACTTTAGTGAAAGATTTAAACGGATTATTAGCCAATTTTCAGGTCTATTATCAAAACTTAAGAGGTTTGCATTGGAATATTAAAGGAAAGTCTTTTTTTGAGCTACACACCAAATTTGAAGAATTGTATACGGACGCTCAAGAAAAAGTAGATATGATTGCCGAACGTATTTTAACTCTAGAGGGAACTCCGCTACACACTTTCAATGATTATATTGATAATGCGAAAGTACCTGTTGGAAAAGCTATTTCAAAAGATACTGATGCTGTTAATTTAATCGCGACATCATTGTCAAAACTTTTACAAATTGAGCGTACCATTTTAGAAACATCTGATAATGCCAATGATGAAGGAACCAACGCAATGATGAGCGATTTTATATCTGAGCAAGAAAAGACAGTTTGGATGCTTAAAGCTTGGTTAGCTTAATTAAAGTTCCAGAACTCTCGTTTTTTATTAAGCTCTGCTTCTTGTTTCGCATATTCTTCAGGAGAAATAACTTTAAGAAGTGAAGGATGTTGCTCGATGGCAAATTGGAGTTTCTCTACAATTTCTGGCACCGTGTCATTTTCATAATCTAGATCAAGGGGTTCTTTGACCACCATTGATTGTAGAACATTACGTTTTTTGATCATTAAACCTTTTTTATCATAAGCTCGTCTAAAACCATCGATCACAATGGGTATTACAATGGGTTTATTTTGCTTAATAATATGTGCTGTACCACGTCTTATTGGCTTAAAAGGGGTTGTAGTACCTTGTGGGAAGGTAATTACCCAACCATCGTTTAAGGCTTTAGTTATATTACTAACATCAGACATTTTTACTTGTCTATTAATCTGTTGACCTTTACTTCGCCAGGTGCGTTCAATGGAAATTGAGCCGGTGTAAGCAAATATTTTTGGTAATATACCTGCTTTCATGGTTTCTAATGCCGCAACATAATAAATGTTCAATTTTGGTTGCCATAAATACCCCACATTTTTTATAGAATCATCTCGTCCGCTTAAGGCAGCATTAAAAACATGCATCATAGCAGCCACATCGGCAAAATACGTTTGATGATTAGAAACAAAAAGCACATTATTTTCGGGTAAGTTTCTCAAAATCTCTGAGCCTTCAATATGAAGTTTATTAAAACCTCTAAATCGTTGGTGGGAAATAAGACCAATAAATCTGATCAAAAATTTTTTAAGAAATAAAGCATTCCCAAAGGGGTCTTGTTTGAATAGCTTCATATAATTTTAGTGCATTTCTAGTTGCAAACTTACAAAAAGAAACAGTTTTAGGTATTTTTTATAAGATCTTTAAGTTCACTTAGTATCATTGCGGTAGCTCCCCATACAATATGACCATTAAGAAAAAAACAAGGTACTTCGATATTTTCCATATATGAAGTTGTTAAATTCTTTTGAGTCAAAGATTTATCATCTAGCAGATCTTTTAGAGAAACTTCAATTATTTTAGCAACTTCATCATTTATCGTAAAAGAAGGTTGCTCGTTTATAAATCCGATAAACGGTGTTACCCAAAAATTACTTGGTGGAATATAGGTTTTTGATAACTCCCGATAAATAGTTATTTGCTCCTTTTGAAGTCCAATTTCTTCCTCAACTTCGCGCAAAGCGGTCTGTTGAAGTGTACCGTCAACTTCATCTTTTTTACCTCCCGGAAAACTTATTTGGGCTGAATGCGTTCCATTGTAACTTGCTCGTAAGGTTAAGACAAATCTTGTATTTTGCTCTTTATCAGGATAAAAAAGTGCAAGTACTGCCGACTCCTTTGGGTTATTCTTAGCAATACTTTCTTCTGTAAACTTTAAACGTAGGGCAGGAGCCATTTTAAATTGAGAAGTAAGTCCGCCAAGAGGAACTTCTTTTATTTGTGAAAGATGTGTTAAAAACGAATTGAAATCCATTTATTAGCTTAATTTTACACTGAAATGTATAACGGGGGCAAATTTACTATTAATTATTTTGCTCATTGCTAACATTATGAAAGTTTACGTTTTTCGAACGACTATTATTAAAAAAATTACATGAAAATAGGTATTGTTTGTTATCCTACTTTTGGCGGTAGTGGCGTGGTTGCTACCGAACTCGGCATTGCTTTAGCAAGTAAAGGACACGAAATTCATTTTATTACGTACCGACAGCCTGTACGTTTAAATGCACTTTCCAGAAATATTTACTTTCATGAGGTTTTTGTTGAAGAATATCCTTTATTTAAATTTCAACCTTATGAATTGGCTTTATCAAGTAAGCTGGTTGCTGTAGTAAAACAATACGATATTGAAGTTCTACATGTACATTATGCCATACCACATGCTTATGCCGCTTACATGGCTAAACAAATGCTTAAGGAAGACGGTATTGACGTTCCCATTATTACTACATTGCACGGTACCGACATCACTTTAGTGGGGAGCCACCCCAACTACAAAACTGCTGTTGAGTTTAGCATTAATAATTCTGATGTGGTTACGGCAGTATCTAGAAGCTTAAGAGATGATACTTTACGCCTATTTAATGTTCAAAATGACATAGAAGTGATTTATAATTTTATCGATTTTGAAAAATATGCGGTAAAAAAGATTTCAGATTGTGATAGAGGTTCTTTGGCTAGTGAAGATGAAAAAATTATAACTCATGTGAGTAATTTTAGACCGGTAAAACGTATTCACGATGTCATTGATGTATTTTATAAGGTACAGCAACAGATTCCTTCACGATTATTAATGGTGGGCGATGGACCAGAAAGCGAAAATGCCGAAAAACAGGTATGTGATTTGGGCATTGAAGACCGCGTCTTATTTTTAGGAAATAGCAATGAAATCAATAAAATTTTATGCTTTTCTGATTTATTTTTATTACCATCTATAACCGAGAGTTTTGGCTTAGCGGCATTAGAGGCTATGGCAGCAAGCACGCCTGTAATATCAACTAATACGGGTGGCTTACCAGAAGTAAATATACAAGGTGAAACGGGCTTCTTGAGCAATGTGGGTGATGTAAATGATATGGCTCAAAATGCAATTAAAATACTAGAAAGCGAAGAGCAATTAAATCGATTTAAAACAAATGCTCAAAATTTTGCTCAAAAGTTCTCTATCGATAGGGTGTTGCCAATTTATGAAGACATGTATAAAGATGTAAAGGCAAAATGTTGTTAGTGAAATTCTAAGTAAAAAATTTGAAATTACTATGCGTTGTAATAGTTCAGTGCTTCTATCAGAAGGTTTTGAGGAACTTCACAATCAATTTTAAATTTGGCTAAATCTTCTATTAAAACAAAGTTTATACTACTACCAACATTCTTTTTATCATGCTTCATTAAATCTAAGATAGGAGTATAGTCACTTTCAAGAATAATAGTTTTTCCATAAAGATCAATTATTTTGGCTTTAATAATTTCTAATTCATTCTTTGGAAAACCAAATAATTTCGTGGAAACATAGGTTTCTATAATCATTCCAATAGCTATAGCCTCACCATGTGTTAGTGACTGTTTGCTCTTGGTCTCTAAAAAATAAGATTCAATAGCATGACCAACGGTGTGTCCAAAATTTAAGATCTTACGAAGATCATTTTCTTTGAGGTCTTGAAGTACAATTTCGTTCTTTATTTCTATAGAACGAAGTATAATGGCTTCAAGTTTATCTTCTGTAAAATCATTGGTTTCCTTTAGGGTCTTCCATAGGTTTTTATCATAGCTTAATCCATATTTAATGATTTCCGCAATGCCAGAATTAAGATCACGAGCATTCATGGTATCTAAGTATGAAACGTCAATTAAAACCATCTCTGGATCACTAAAAAGTCCAATTAAATTTTTAAGACTACCGAGATCAACACCTGTTTTACTTCCAACAGAAGCATCCACCATACTTAATAGCGTGGTAGGTATATTAATAAATTTAATACCGCGTTTAAATGTAGAAGCTACGAAACCGCCTAAGTCTGTTACCATTCCACCGCCAAGATTTATAAGTAGACTTTTACGATCAGCGTGTAGGTCTGTGAGTTTTTGCCACACATAAGTACAGGTATCAATGTTCTTATGTTCTTCACCGGCTTTAATGGTAATTACGTCATGAGCTATGTCATTCTGTAATTGTTGCAAGAATTTTGGCAAACAATGGTTAGCAGTATTTTCGTCTACAAGGATAAATACTTTTGAAAACCCATTATTTTTTAAATAATTGTTTAATTGAGTATAAGCATACTCTTGAAAATGAATAAGATATCCTGTAGATTGTATAGCTTTCACCGTGCACTCTTTGTTGATAATAAAAATGCGAATTTATTGAAAAAAAATGTGGTGAGTAGCTATATTTGTGAAAAGATTACGGTACTCATGGAAAAATTTTTTGAAGACACTAAAACAGCTTTTGCATTAAAATCTGATACTGAATTAGATCGTGCTTACTTTTTATTTAAAATGATACAAAGTGAACCTTTGGTAAGAATTGGTACAGCTATTACCAATTTTGCCTTAAAAGCACATATGCCGGTTGAGCATTTAATACGTGCTTCAGTCTTTGATCATTTCTGTGGTGGCATTAATGAAGAAGATTGCTTGCCTGTAATAAAAAATATGTATTCTAAAAATGTTCATGCCGTACTGGATTATTCAGTGGAAGGAAAACAAGAAGAATCACAATTTGAAAAGGCTTTAGAAAAAACCTTAGTGAGCATTGACTTTGCTCAAGAAAAAGATAGTATTCCATTTGCAGTATTTAAGCCCACCGGTTTTGGGCGGTTTGCACTTTACCAAAAATTAACGGAAGGTGAACGTTTAACCTCTGAAGAACAAGAGGAGTGGGGAAAGGTTGTTAAAAGGTTTAAAACCGTCTGTAAGGCGGCCTATGAAAAAGATGTTCCATTATTAATTGATGCTGAAGAAAGTTGGATGCAAGATGCGGCGGACGACCTGATTGAAGAAATGATGGAAAAATATAATAAAGAAAAGGCCATTGTTTTTAATACACTGCAAATGTATCGTTGGGATAGAATGGATTATATGAAAGATTTATATAAAAGAGCACAACAAAAAGGCTACTTTATCGGTATGAAAGTGGTAAGAGGAGCTTATATGGAAAAGGAACGAGATAGAGCTGAAGAAAAAGGTTATAAATCGCCAATTTGTAAGGATAAACAGGCAACCGATGATAATTATAACGAGGCTATTAAGTTCTTTATGGAAAATGATAAGTTGGCTTTGTTTGCAGGAACGCACAATGAAGAAAGCTCGTATAAATTAATGCAGTTAGCAAAAGAAAAGAGTATTCTAAAGAATGATAGACGCTTATGGTTCGGACAGCTATATGGTATGAGTGATCATATTAGCTTTAACCTATCTGCTCAAGGCTATAACGTTGCAAAATATTTACCTTTTGGGCCGGTTAGAGATGTAATGCCTTATTTAATTAGACGAGCGGAGGAAAACACTTCTGTAGCCGGGCAAACAAGCAGAGAGTTGAGTTTATTAAAGAAAGAGCGTAAGCGCAGAAAACTGTAATGACTACTCAAGAAGAAATAAAAGAGCTATTGCAAAAGAATAAGAAGCGCTTATTGAAAGAGCTCGAACAAAGTAAAGAAGCTGTAGCATTAATAAAGAAATCAACTACTACTTCATTATCTGAAGAAGAAAAGGAAAAGATAAAAATTCAGCTATTAGACATTTGTAAAGCAATTCCGGCCTTTGCAATATTTATGTTACCCGGAGGGGCACTGCTCTTACCATTGCTTATAAAATTGATTCCAGATATATTACCAAGTGCTTTTCGTGATGATGTAGATTAAAATCACTTTTTGAATTTAAAAAGGTGCTCAAGAATTTCATTTCTAATTTCTTGATATTTTGTTTGAATTAACCAATGCCCTGAATTCAATTTCACAAATTTATAATACCCTTTTACATATGCATGGCTATTTTCAACAGAAGTTTTTCCAATGGCAACATCATGTTCACCCCAAATAAAAAGAGTGGGCACCATTATATCACCTAAAGAAGAAACTAAGAATATTTTATAGTTGGAGCGATAATAATTAAGTGCAGCAGTAAGAGATTTTTTATTTCTAAAAACAGATAAATAATCTTCAATGGCTTCTGGGCTACTACTTTTCCAAAGTTTTCTAAACAATTTAAAATCGTCTTTTCTTATACGTATTTCTGGTAAAAATGGAATTTGAAATCTCCTAATATATTGACTCTTTTTGATTTGGTCTGGATCCGTAGTAATTGCTTTTGCAAATGCTGAAATATGTGGAACAGATAATGCTGACCAGCTTAACAGTTTATCTGACTGCTCATGAGCAATATACCATCCTATTGCTGCACCCCAATCATGACCAATTAAATGAAATACTTCTTTATTTAGATGTTTAGCAATTTGCAATACATCGCCTGCAAGTTTAGTGATGGTATAATTTTTTTTACCTCTAGGAATGGCATTCTTACTATATCCTCTAAGATTTGGTGCAACGCAATAAAAACCTTTACTTGAAATCTCTTTCATTAAGGCGATCCACATAAACGAAGTTTCAGGAAAACCATGAAGAAATAGAACCAATTCATCATCTCTATTACCAATTACTCTGCAATCAAAGATTAAGTCTTCAATAGGTATTTGCTCTATTTTTATCATCTCTAAACTTAGTGTTGCTTAATATTTTTTATGATTCAAAAATTACCTTTTCTTTCATTTCAAACCATTGCTTATAATAGGGTTGATGAATTTTCTCGATACTGTTTCTTTTTACTTTTAAGGTTGGAGTAGTGAGCCCGTTATCGACATTCCAATCTTCTTTCATGATAACAACTTTCTCGATTTTTTCATGCTTTTCGAACAATGTATTAACTTGGCTAGCAGTATCAATAAGGCTATCACTGAGCTGTGCTTTTGGTTTGTTCTTACCTAATTCTGATAAAGTAATTAATGCTATGGGTTGAGGAATACCAGTTCCAACAACGCATATTTGCTCTATATCTGTATTTTTTTGCATTTCTAGTTCAATTGGTGCTGGAGAAATATATTTACCCTTATCTGTCTTGAACTGATCTTTTATTCTACCTGTTATTGTTAAGAAACCATCATGACCATACTCGCCAATATCCCCCGTTTTCAAATAACCATCGGTTGTAAAAGAATTCTTGGTTAATTCGGGTTCTTTAAAATAGCCTTTCATTAGGCAGTTATTTTTAATTAAAATTTCTCCTTCTTCAGATAATTTAGCACTAATAGATTGATATGGTTTTCCTACGGTACCAATTTTATTGTTACTTGGATGATTGCCATGTGAAATAACACAATCTTCAGTCATTCCATATACTTGTAATATAGTAATACCGATTTTTTTATACCATTTAATAAGACTAACTGGCAACGGGGCTGCAGCAGATACTATTAAGCTTGCACTTTTTAAACCCAATTTTTGTTTCAATTTATTTTTCAAAAATGAATTTAAAAGAGGAATTGATAGTAAAACTCTTAATTTACTTTGCGGAATGGTTTCTAAGATCTTTTCCTGAAATTTCGTCCAGATTCTTGGTACTGCAAAAAAGATATTTGGCTGGGTGTCTTCCAAATTTTTAGCAAAGGTTTCTAATGATTGCGCAAACGATATTTGAGCCCCCAGAATAAGCCCTAGTGTTGTAATGCCAACGCGTTCAGCAACATGAGCCAAAGGTAAATATGAAAATAATCTTGGATGTTCTTTAACCGAAAATTCATTGATCAATGTATACGAGCTCTCCATAAAGTTACCAACCGTGTGCATTACGCCCTTTGGTGTTCCAGTAGTTCCTGAGGTATAGATTATTGTTATTAGATCATCCTTTTCTTGCTGATGAATTTTATTAACTGGTTGATTTTTCTCAATTAGATCACTCCATAGAGCACCATCTTTCTCACCATAAAGGTCAATACTTATCTTATGAATATCAGATATACCAGATTTTTGCGATTCAAAATCATCTAACTTACCAATGATTATTGCCTTTGACTCACTATGAGTAATTATCTGTTTTATTGATGTTGCATTTAAGGTTGGGTAAATAGGTATTGTAATATACCCAGCCATCATAATTGCTATATCTGCTATAACCCAATGTGCGCAATTTTTTGAAAATAATGCAACATGACTCCCTTTTGGTAAATTATATGCCTGTAAAGCTGAAGCCATTTTACGCGCTTGATAACCAGCTTCTATATAGGTATAGTTGATGGTCTCATTGTTAATTGGTTGTTTTAGAAATATAGAATTGGGTATTCTTTCTTCCCAATATAAGAAAGCTTGAAGTGGTGAATTGTGTAATTTCATTAATTAAATAAGTCTAAGGATAAATATAAAATAAAACTCCTATTTAGTACCATTACTAAATAGGAGTTTTAAACTATTTATTTACTTGGTGCATATGATAAATCGGGCCTAATATTACCTAACACTTGATCATACTTAGAAGTTAATTTAATTACATTAAAAAATACTGCTTTTCGCTCATCGCCTAAGAGTTCGTCATTTTCCATTCCGTTTTTTGCAACTTCCATTTGGTTTTTTCCAGAAATTGACACTAAATAATAACTTTCAGGACTACCGAATCCGCTTCTAAATACGCTATAAGCTGCTTTAGAGCCCTTATCCTTAAACATTTTCTTAACTGCTGCCATTGCTTCTTTCATTTTTTTAGCATTTTTTGGAGGGAAATATAAAAAATGATATTCTCTAAAATTGTCACCTTCATTCGAAACACCTTCTGGTAAATATGACAATTCCGGAACAAAATGAGTTATTGAGTTACTATGAGAGTCATAACATTGGTCGTATTTTTCCCATAGCTTCCCCATAACTTCTTTTCCTTCTTTTTCAGAAAGAGCAGCCATTGGGTTTTTATCAAGTTCGGCCATATTCTTTATTGGAGATACATGAACATATCTACCATCTTCTATTGCAATAGAGGTCCAGGGTGCTTGTATATTATGCTTTTTACACAATTCCACAAGTTCTTTTGCAGCGGCCTCATATTGAGGCATCATTTCAAATTTTACATTGTCTTGATGCACCACATACATGGTTGGTTGTTCTTCTTGTCCTATAATACTTGAAACAAGAAATAGTGTTAATGTCAAAGACATTAATGCTTTAAATTTTTTCATAATGGTTTAATTAGTTTAATTAATACATGTTGATTTTGAATAATTGCAAGGGGTTTGATCCTTCCAGTAGGGTGGTAGAAGTTGAGGGTCGTTGGTTGTCTAACCAAATTTTACGCGAAGAAATTACAAGAATGAAGGGGAACATCTTGTTGGTTTAGTTTAGTTCGTTGATTATAAAGTTACTAAATAATTTTAACAAATGTTAAAATTTACAATAGATACTATTCAAAGCATTAAACAATTTGGTTTCAATTCAGAAATTTTGTGATAAAAAAACCTGATTTATTTCAAACCAGGTTTATATTATAAGGTAGATATTTATTTTTACTTGAGCTTGATTTTTATCACCCCACCAGCTCCTCGAGTTCCATAAAGACTTGTGTTCGCTCTTTCAACAGTTATAGTCTTAATATCAGATGGTGATATTGCACTAATATTACTAACTTGAGTTCCATTCACAATAAATAGGGGTGCATATGTTCCACCACTTTGAGATACAGAAGCACCAGTTCCTCTAATTCTAATTGTTTCTCCTGTCACCTGTACATTTTGAAATTTGGCTCTTAGCAGTTGAAAGATATCTGTATAGTTCGAATAGTCTGGTCCGTCACTACCATAAGTAGATGCTCCATAACCTAAATCTGTAAAATCTCTTTTAGAAATGATCTCATTATTTTCTGGAAAAATAAAGTTTATTTTATTCTGACCAGTATACTCTATATCAATAACTCCATGTTTGGCAGAAAAAACGGTTATTAACTTGTTTTTAGGTGATATCATTATTTTATAATACCCTTTTTTATTTGTTTTAACCTTTGTTTTAAGGGAATCGATAAAAATTCTTGCGCCTTTAATTGGTTTATTGTCATAGTCTGTAACAATTCCAGAAAGTTGAACTTTTTTCGCAGTAGCTTCTTGAGATGATAAAGTAGATAGGCTAGCTAATGTAAATAGTACTGTCAATAAAAGAATACGTTTCATATTTTAAAGTTTGTATTTGAATAACTCAAAATTAACAATAATTATACCAATTTCACTTATTTGTTAGAATTTTAATAAATAACTTAAAATGGGTTTTATAGTTCAATTAAAATCTAAAGAACTATTTTTGCAGCTTCAAAATTAAAAGGATGCAATCTATAAGAAATATCGCGATTATTGCCCATGTTGATCATGGTAAAACAACCTTGGTTGATAAGATTATTGATCAGGCAAAAATATTAGATGACCGAAAAGAACGTAAAGACCTATTGCTTGATAATAATGATCTTGAACGTGAACGTGGTATTACTATTTTATCTAAAAATGTTTCAGTTACTTATAAAGGGGTAAAAATTAATGTAATTGATACTCCTGGGCACGCTGACTTTGGTGGAGAAGTAGAACGTGTTTTAAAAATGGCTGATGGCGTATTGTTATTAGTAGATGCTTTTGAAGGGCCAATGCCCCAAACACGTTTTGTATTAGGTAAGGCATTAGAATTAGGCTTGACACCAATAGTTGTGGTTAATAAAGTTGATAAGGAAAATTGTACGCCAGACTTGGTACATGAGAAGGTGTTTGACCTGATGTTTGCTTTAGATGCTACCGAAGAACAGTTGGACTTTGTTACTATTTATGGATCTGCAAAAAACGGATGGATGAGTACTGACTGGCAAAAGCCAACAGAAAATATTATTCCGTTATTAGATGCAGTAGTTGCTTCAATTCCTGAGGCACCTTATAGAGATGGTAGTCCTCAAATGCAGATTACATCACTCGATTATTCATCGTTTACAGGAAGAATCGCAATCGGACGTATTTTTAGAGGCGATCTAGAGGAAAATAAAGATTATATGCTTTGCAAAGCAGATGGCTCTACAAAGAAGGTAAGAATCAAAGAATTACATGTTTTTGAAGGAATGGGTAAGGCTAAAACCTCAAAAGTGAGAAGCGGTGATATCTGTGCCATTACAGGAATAGAAGGATTTGAAATAGGTGATACTATTTCTGATGTAGAAAACCCAGAACCATTACCACGAATTAAAGTAGATCAACCTACAATGAGTATGTTGTTTACAATTAATAACTCTCCATTTTTTGGTAAAGAAGGGAAATTTGTAACTTCTCGTCATTTACGTGACCGTTTATATAAAGAAACTGAGAAGAATCTAGCCTTGAAGGTTGAAGATACCGATACCGAAGATAAGTTTAATGTATTTGGACGAGGTATTTTACATTTATCGGTGCTTATAGAAACAATGCGTCGAGAAGGATATGAATTGCAAGTTGGACGCCCACAAGTTATTATTAAAGAAATCGATGGGATTAAATCCGAGCCATATGAAACTCTCGTAATTGATGTTCCAGAAGAATTAGCCAGTAAAGCCATTAATCTGGTTACCTTACGTAAAGGTGATCTTTTAGTGATGGAACCCAAAGGCGATTTACAGCACTTAGAGTTTGATATTCCATCTCGAGGATTGATCGGTTTACGTAATAAATTGTTAACTGCTACGCAGGGTGAGGCAATTATTAATCATCGATTACGTGGTTATGATGTGCATAAAGGTGAATTTAGTGATATTATGAACGGCGCTATTGTAAGTTCTGAGGCTGGAAAAGCAACCGCATACGCAATCGACCGTCTACAAGATAGAGGTAAGTTCTTTATAGACCCAAATGAAGAAATTTATAAAGGACAAGTAGTAGGAGAGAATAGCCGTCAAGAAGATATGGGTGTGAACCTTATAAAAGGTAAGAAATTAACCAATGTACGTGCTGCAGGAAGTGATGATGGTCTAAAGATAGCTCCTAAAATAAAGTTTTCACTAGAAGAATGTATGGAGTATATAAAAGATGATGAATACTTAGAAGTAACACCAAAGAGTTTACGAATGCGTAAGATCAACTTTAGGTAAATTTTTAACAGAAGATTAGCTCTTGATAAAGAATATAAAATTGTAAATTGCGACGCAAAATTTAGAAGATACATGAAAGTTAAGGATTTAGTAATTGTTTTAGTAGCACTGTTTTTTGTAGTTGTTTCTTGTAACAATGATGATGATGGAGGAGAGGCATTTGACCCTGTTGCTCAAGCACTGATTGATGATGAAAATTTAATAGATTATTTAAAAACACATCATTATTTAGAGCCAGAAGATGGCGATGTATTTGGTGTTATAGATACAATTCTTGCAGGAGAAACATTTACACCATTGTATGATAATGTTCTTACTAAAGAAGTTACAGAGAATGATATTGACTATAAATTATATTATTTAGTTAATAATGAAGGTCAGAATGTGAACCCTAATATAACGGATTCTGTACTTGTTAACTATAGAGGTTTTTTACTTGATAGTACGAGGTTTGATGAACGATTGAGTTATACATGGCTTCCATTAACTAATGTTATTAGAGGTTGGCAATTTGGATTTCCACTTTTTAAGGATGGAGTTAGTAGCACACAGCCGAATGAGCCAATTAGTTTTGAAAATACTGGAAACGGAATACTTTTCATACCATCTGGATTAGCTTATGCAAATTTAGGTACCATTACTATAGGACCAAATGAACCTCTTGTATTCTTTATTAATCTTGGCTTGGTAGAAAGAGCAGATCATGATGGTGATACACTTCTATCAATTTATGAGGATCTTAATAGTAATGATAATGTAAATGATGACGATACAGATTCTAATCAAGTAGCTAATTATTTGGATGCTGACGATGATGGCGATGGAATACTTACTAGGGCTGAATTAGAGCAAAAAACCTACGTTATTAGCTTTGGTGAAGATGAGCCGATTCTTGCGGCTAATGAGTTCGAATATGACAGAGTTGTAGATAATAATGAGGAAACCATAACAATTTATACAAGTGTAATTTTAGATTCTGATGGAGATGGTACACCAGATTATCTTGATCCGAACAACTAAAAAAAAGACAAAATAAAAAAAAGGCTTCGTAATTACGAAGCCTTTTTTTATTGGTTAACGTTTGCTAGAATGATTAGCAAAGCTATTAATCTCTTTTTTCATTGAATCTATAGGATAAACCAAAGATTATTTGATTTGGTCTATTATCTACATTAAAATTAGTATTTAAGAATCTACCATCTGCATCATTAGAAAAACCTTTTTCCCAACGTACATCAAAACCTAATCTACCAAGTTCAACTCCTGCTCCTAAGTGCAGCCCAACGCTAAAGTCATTCGTTTCAATATCGCCAACAGTGTTTACATCAAAGTCAGAATCTAAAATATATTGAAATGAAGGTCCGCCATAAATATGCAATGGGCCTATTACTTTTGTTCCAACAAGTATAGGAATGTCTAACTTTTGGGTTTTATAATCGGCTTCGTTTCTACTATTCTCTGTATTGGCGCTATACGAATTGTTTAGTTTAGTATAAACTAATTCTGGCCTTATGTATAAACCCAATACATGTAGTTTTGCCCATAACCCAAGATGAAAACCAGCCTTATCATCTGCACCGGTTACCACATTTTGAAAGTTATTTCCTGTTTCTTCAATAACCTCGGACAGATCGCCTCCAAAGTTATAATTAAGTCCTGCTTTAGCACCCCAGTCTAGCTGAGCGAATGAAAAATTTAGAAAGGTTAAGGTCAGTATTGTTAAAAATACTTTTCTCATGATAAATGATTTTTTGTTAATTACCTTTCAAACGCAAAAGTGGTGCCAATATTCTTTTTAAAATGTTAATTTAATTGGTAGCTAATGCTAATACTAAACATGTTTGTCTTCGTGTCAAGTGTATAGCTTGGTCCATCAGCCACGACAGCTTCGAAGTTAATTCCTAAATTTTCTGATATACCACCCGTATATCTTAAATCTATTCCGAATTTAGATAATTGAGCTGAAAAGCCCAGGTTGTATAATAAAGTTACTGTTTTATCTATAGTAAGTTCATCATTTGTTGTAAAAAACTCTAAAGTTGGAAATTCATTATTTAAAATAATTGAAGCAGACGGTCCAACATATATGTTTATGAATTTGAAAAGTTTTGTTCCAACCAAAACAGGAACTTCGAGTGCTTGTAATTTAAAATCTAAAGTATTTGTTGAGTTATTTGGTTTATACTCACTTTTTGAGTTAGTATAGATTACTTCGGGTCTAATATATATTCGAGAGAATTGAATTGTAGCATAACCTCCAAATAAATAACCTATATTATTGGTACTATTAACGTTTTCTATGAGTCCAGTAAATCCTCCACCAATTTTTAGGTCATCAATTTTATTGACTCCTACGCCTAATTTAAGACCATAGTCAAAATCAATTTGAGCTTTGCCAATAAAGAAACTTGAAAAAATAATCGTAAAGAGAAGAATCTTTTTCATCGTATAAATAAATTTTTAGTTAGATGAAAAAGATTCGAAAAGTTGCGTTAGTAAAAAACTATTTTCTTTTAATAACTTTTTCTACTGCTTTTACAACAGCATCAGCGTTTAAACCATATTTGTCCATTAGTTGGGCAGGAGTTCCAGATTCACCAAAAGTATCATTAGTGGCAATAAATTCTTGTGGTGCAGGATTATTTTGAGCCAAAACTCTTGCTACACTTTCTCCTAAACCACCATAATAATTATGTTCTTCAGCAGTAACTACACATTTCGTTTTTGCCACTGAGTTTAATATGGCTTCTTCATCTAGTGGTTTGATAGTGTGTATGTTTATTACCTCTGCAGAAATACCCTTTTCTTCAAGTTTCTCAGAAGCCTGAAGCGCTTCCCAAACTAAGTGACCTGTTGCAACGATGGTTACATCAGTGCCTTCTGTAAATTGAACGGCTTTACCGATTTCAAATTTTTGATCTGGCGCTGTAAAAATAGGAACAGAAGGTCTGCCAAAACGTAAATAAACAGGCCCTTGATGCTCAGCAATAGCAATTGTTGCCGCTTTCGTTTGATTATAATCACATGGATTGATTACGGTCATGCCTGGTAGCATTTTCATCAAACCAATATCTTCTAAAATTTGATGTGTTGCACCGTCTTCACCTAAAGTAAGCCCAGCATGACTAGCACATATTTTTACATTTTTATCAGAATAGGCAATTGACTGACGTATCTGATCATACACTCTACCGGTTGAAAAGTTCGCGAAAGTTCCGGTAAAAGGAATTTTTCCGCCTACCGTTAAACCAGCAGCGATACCCATCATATTAGCCTCAGCAATACCAATTTGAAAAAAACGATCAGGATTCTCTTTAATAAATTCATTCATTTTTAATGAACCAACCAAATCAGCACATAATGCAACTACATTTGGATTTGTTCTTCCTAATTCGGCTAAACCAGCACCAAAGCCAGAACGCGTATCTTTTTTTTCGGTAAAAGTGTATTTTTTCATTTGTGTTGTTTCAATGATGGGCAAAAATATAAATTGTAAAAAAGTTTATGACTAAAAATTAATGATTTCTTTGTAGAACTTATGAACAGGGAATCCCATTACATTAAAATAACTTCCTTCTAGTTTTTCAACGGCGATATACCCAAGCCATTCTTGTATACCATAGCTGCCAGCTTTGTCAAATGGTTTAAAGTTTTCTAAATAGTATTCAATTTCTTCTGTTGATATTTCTTTAAAGTGTACAAGTGTTGTATCGCTAAAAGTTACCTGTTTGTTAACAGTAGTTAGAGAAATAGACGATATTACTTCATGCACCTGCCCAGAGAGTTCTTGAAGCATTTTTTTCGCATCGTTGGCATCCTTAGGTTTTCCAAGTACTTTTCCGCTAAAGCGTACAATAGTATCTGCTGTGATTAACAAATCATTCTTTTCTAATTCTCCTTCGAAAGCCGCAGCTTTTAGTTCGGCTAGGTAGTTGGTAATTTCACTTCCGTGTAAATATTTTGGATATACTTCTTCAGTATCTTTAGTCTTTATAATAAAATCTAAACCTAAGTCTTTTAAAAATTGTTGCCTTCGTGGCGACCCGGAAGCCAAGACAATAGTATACGGTGCTAATTTTTTATTCAGCATAGTTGATAGAAATTGAAATAATGATAATTGATAATATACCTAACAGCATTATGAACTTTAACAAGCGGCTTAGATATCGGTATCCCGATTTATTCTTTGTATAGAGCAACTTACTCATAAAATAAAGAAAAGGCAACATTACTACTATAAGCATGTAGGCTAAAACCAATGGTAGTCTTGAAAAGTTATCAAATGAATATAAGGTTACAAGAATGAGTGGAACAAAGGAAATTGCAAAAACTAAATTACGCGTTCTCTTTCTACCTAATAAAATGGGTAATGTACTCATATTTAAAGAAATATCACCATTTACATCTTCTATATCTTTAATAATTTCTCTTAAAAAATTAAACATGAAAGCGAAAATAGCGTAATCAATTAAAACATAAAATCCATGATATTGTCGTACTCCATTTTCTTCATTAATAGCAGGAATAATATCAAATAAGCCAACAATCAATATACTTAAAGAGACTAGAATAGACACGGTTAAATTACCTATTATGGGCTTCTTCTTTAAATACGACGAATACCATTTAAGTAATAAAGCAGTAAGAATAAAAATTCCTACAAAGGAAGAGTTTCCTATTTTAATAGAGAGATATAAGCCAATTGAAAAGGCTACTACATTTATAACTACATATAAGTTGTTAGCAAGTTTCTTTTGTTGTGGATTTGTTATTAAAAGCTTGGTGGGTTTATTAATAATATCTGCTTTAATATCATAAATATCATTAATAATATTCCCGGCAGCGGCAATACATACAGTGGTTAAGACTAAGAGGATAAAGTGAACATTGTCTAAAGTAGTATCAATTGAAAACGCAGGAAAGTAAACATAGCGAAACAGTAATTGTATAAATGCAATCATTAATAGGTTTTTCCATCGAATTAATTGCATGAAATTGCCTACGCTCATGAAAAATTCTTTTTAATACGATCTAGTGTACGTTTATTATCTCTGTCTTTTATAGTTTCTCGTTTATCGTGTAATTTTTTTCCTTTACAAAGTGCAATTTCGAGCTTGGCCCAACCTTTTTCTGTTAAAAACAAGCGCATTGGAATTATGGTTAAACCAACATTCTGTACTTCTTTTTGCAGCTTTTTTAATTCACGTTTGTTAAGTAATAACTTACGCTCACTTTTAGGTTTGTGATTATACACATTTCCATTTATGTATTCTTCAATGTACATATTAATGGCAAAAAGCTCACCCTTCTCATTGAACTCACAAAAACTCTCTGTAATTCTAGCTTTACTGGCACGAATTGATTTTATTTCAGTTCCTGTTAAAACAATCCCTGCGATATATTTATCGAGAATCTCGTATTGAAAACGTGCTTTTTTGTTTTGTATGTTAATAGTAGGCTGCATGAGCGCAAAACTAGCAAAAAAAGAGAATGAAACTTACTAGTTTTTGGTTTTAATCACTAAGTGAGCCGTATGATCTTCTTCAAGAGTAACAATAAATAAACTTGCATTATCATTATCTTCCATTTGTTGATATTTATCAGAACCAACTAGCTTATTTGCAAAAAAAGGAATAGTATTACTATGCCCAACAACTAAAACTGTTTTTCCTTTGGTATCTTTTAAGAATTTTTCAAAATCAATTTTAAAAGGATGATACGTTTTTATTTCTAATCCTAATTTAGTTGCTGTAGGCTTTGCTGTTTGCATGGTGCGGTTGTATTCTGTTGAATAGACAGCGTTTATTCCATAATCGGAAAGGAGCTCGCTCCATTTTATAGCTCTTTGTTGCCCTTTTTCTGTAAGTGATGGGTTTTTATTCTCGGCATCTGACCTATCTTTTTCTGCATGACGAACTAAAAAATAAGTAGTTTTTTCGACACTCTGAGCAATTCCTGAAAAGGAAATAACAACAAATACAATTAATAAAAATAACTTTTTCATAATTTAATTATTTCATCAAAAATAAAGAAATACAGGTAGTTATAGTAATGATTCTTTAAATTTATAGACCAAACGTTAAAACCAAGATGAAATACATATATCTCTTTCTAACTTTAATGGTAATTAGCTCTTGTAAATCTAAAAAGAATATGATCGATACCTCCAAGCTTACTTATACAGAATTCAGATCTCAACAACAATCATTTAAATCAAAAAATGGAACTATAAAATATATTGATAGAGGAGAAGGTGAAGTAATTGTTTTGTTGCACGGTGTTCCAACTTCTGGATGGTTATATAGAAAGATGATAGATAGTTTAGTCCATAAAAACTACCGTGTAATAGTACCTGATATGCTTGGTTTTGGTTCTAGTGACTCTCCAAAAGGTTATGATCTATATAGCCCAGAGGCCCATGGAAAGCGATTGTTGGGTTTAATGGAACATTTAGGTGTGCAGCATTGGACACATGTTTTTCACGATGCAGGTGGCTTATGGACTTGGGAATTATTTAAGCAGGCTCCAGATAGAATTAAAAAGTTGGTGATTTTAAATTCTATCATCTATGAAGCTGGGTTTAACCCACCAATGCGCTTCGAAAGAGGTGTTTTCACTAAATTATCTATGAGTTTCTATAGTAATAAATTAACAAATAAAACCATCATGAAAAAGCTCTTTAAAAATGCATTGATGGAGAATAATTTAAATGCTAATGAGGTAGAAGGATATAGAAAACCTTTATTGGAAGGAAAAACGAATTCACTTTATACATTCTTTTCAAGTACCTGTAATGCATTACCAGATTATAAGGAAACGCTGCAGAAGATTAATATTCCTGTCATGGTTATTTGGGGTAAACATGATGAAATGTTACGCTGGAATCCTATTGAATCTGAAGTGGTTAAAGACTTAGAAATAGAACCGAAAAATATTCATGTAATAGATGCGAAACACTATATACAAGAGGAAAGCACCGACGAAATTTTAGGATTTATCTTAGATTTTGTAAAATAGCTTTATTCTTTGAACTTTACTTTTAGATCCAATTTTACACCGTTACGAATAATTTTTAATACTGCAGAGCCTTTAGAAGTGTCAAAATCACGCATTACAGCTACGCAATGATCTTGATCTTTAATAGAAATGCTGTCAATATGTGTTAATATATCACCAACTTGAACACCTGCAGCTTCACCTGGATGGTCTTTTGAAATTCGATTAATAACAACGCCGTTGGTTTCGGCATTAAACCCTTTCTGATCTGCACTTAAATTATCAAAGTGAAGCCCGAATTTCCATCTTTTCTTTTCTTTTACTTTAGCGTCTTGTGCCATTGCCAAATTAGATGCAATAACTGTTAATAAGATGGTTAAAACTATTTTTCTCATGCTATTAATTTATTTTTTAGTTGATCAGATGAAACCATTTAATACTTATTTCTATCAAATTGGCTTCATAGAATTTGATTTTAATCTAAATATACCTTAATTTTTTGTAATTCATTATTTCTCGAGATCCCTAAAGTTACCTGGCCGTAGATATATTTATAATTTTTAAGAATCTTATTGAATTCTTCTAATGATAAAATAGTATGCTTATCTAAATTTAAAATAATGTCTCCTTTTTGTATACCTGCTTTACTTGCAGGATAAAATGAATAAACATTCGTGATTAAAATACCATGACTTAAGCCAGATTGCTCTTTGACCTCTTTACTTAGATTAGCAACTTCAATGCCAAATTTTTCTCTAGCTAAGCCTTCTTCTTTGGGTGATTGTTTTGAAACTTTAGGCGATGAGCCACAAGCGGCGATAAATAATATGACCAAAGTTGAAGTAATTATTTTTTTCATTAGGTAAAATTGAGTTTTAAATATAGTAAACCTACACAAAATAAAATCGCCCCTATTATGGGGCGATAGTAATTAATTGGAGATTTCAGCCATTTCTAATAGTCTTAAAAACTCTGATCGATAACCAAACTTGTCATTTCCCTTCGAATTTGATGCTATTGAGTGAATGTCATCATATGTGAATTTTTCTAAAAATTTTGAATTTCTGAGCTTCATTCCAAAGAGAGCAACAGCAGTTGCGAACCTTAAATCTGAACTTGATTTAGAGAATTCTGTTTGACCATTTTCAATAATATGAGACAATTCAATACTTTTTTCTTCTTTTGGTTTTTTATATCTAAATTTTACCGTGGCCAATTCGTTCTCATATATCATGGCCGAAGTTAATTTGGTATATTTTAAATTATCAAATTGTTTTAAAAATTTACTTGTCTTACCTTTAGGAATAACCTCATATAAAGCTGTAACGGTATGATTGCTGCCTAATTCACCGGCATCCGTAGTGTCATCTACAAAATCTTTGTCCTTTAACATTCTATTTTCGTAGCCGATTAATCGATACGCTTCCACTAAATTAGGATTAAACTCTATTTGAATTTTAACATCTTTAGCTATTGTATGTAAAGTTCCACCAAACTCTTGCCCCAAAATTCGATTGGCTTCTTGCATAGTGTCAATGTAGGCATGATTACCATTACCTTTATCAGCCAAAATTTCTAATTTTGAATCTTTATAATTACCCATTCCAAAACCTAAAGCAGTTAAGAATATACCTGATTTTCTCTTTTCAATGATTAGCTTTTCCATTGCATTATCACTCGATAGCCCTACATTGAAGTCACCATCGGTAGCCAAAATAATTCTGTTATTTCCATTTCTTTTGAAGTTTTTTTCTGCAATTTTATATGCCAGTTTTAAACCCGCTCCACCAGCAGTTGAACCACCGGCATTTAAACTCTCTAATGCATCAATAATCTTATTTTTATTTTTTCCTGATGTTGGTTTCAGTACAACACCGGCGGCACCTGCATAAACTACAATGGAAACTTTGTCTTCTTCTCTTAACTGATTTATTAATGGTTTAAAAGCAGATTTTAATAAAGGCAGCTTATTATAATCGCTCATTGATCCTGAAACATCAATTAAGAACACTAAGTTTGAGGAAGGAATATTTTTGTTATTAATTTTTTTTCCTTGAAGTCCTATTTTTAGAATTTTTGACTCTGTATCCCAAGGTGTAGTAGCCAATTCAGTTTGAATAGAAAATGGGTGTTCATCTTTTGGTTGTTCATAATCATAATGAAAGTAATTGATCATTTCTTCGATTTTTACAGCATCAGTAGGAACGCTTTCTCCATTATTAATAAATCTTCTAACATTGCTGTATCCTGCTTTATCTACATCTATAGAAAAAGTTGATAACGGCGAAAATGCGACATGTTCAAATTCATTTTCTTTTATTGTTTTATAGGCTTCACTATGGTATTGACCATCAGTTGTATTAATTATAACAACTCCATTTATCGCTCTATTTCCATAAATACTAGAGGCAGCAGCGTTTTTTAATACCTTAACATCTTTAATTTTGCTTGACTTTAGTTGCTTTATTTTTTTTGAGTTAGAGCCAACTGGGTTACCATCAATAATGTATAATGGCTGTTGTTTTGAGCTGATTGGCGATGCTCCTCTAATAATGATTGACTTATTCTTATTAATGCCCGATTGATGTATAATTTTTACTCCAGCTGCACTTCCCGCTAGTCCATTTGAATAATTCAACTGATCTGGTTCTATAGTTCTCACTTTATTCCCAATAGATGTTTTTACTTTTCTCGTTGCCAATGCAGTTACGATAACTTCATCTAGAATGGCGTCGGTTTTAAGTTTTACATTGATTGTTGACGATTCACCCACTGTTTTTTCTTCAGTTTTCATTCCAACAAAAGAAAATACCAAAATGTCTCCATTCTTCGCTTTGATACTGTATTTTCCATCAAAGTCGGTCGTTGTTCCCATTGTTGCCCCTTTAATTAGCACGGATACTCCTGGCAATGGGCCTGTCTCATCCGTCACAATTCCGGTAATTATTTTTTTTTGAGCAGTAGTACCCGCTAATACTAAAAAATAGGCTAGTGCTATAATTACATTTTTCATAGTGATTGGTTTTAATGTTCAGGTAAACCTACCTCTAATCCTATGTCAAAAAAATCATTACTGAGTTAATTACCATTCTAAATGAGTAAAAGGTTGTTTTTAATTAGTAAAACACAAACCGCCCCAAATTTGGGGCGGTTCATCTTAACTAACTTAAAAAATCACTTATTTAATCTCAATCATTTTAGCTTTAGGCTCTACCTTTTCAACTTTTGGTACCGTTATAATTAACTCGCCATTTTTATAGTTAGCAGCTATAGCATCACTATCTACAATGTCTTTAGGTAGATTAAAACTTCTTTTAAATGATTGATAGCTATACTCTTTACGGGTATAGTTTTCTTTAGTCTCTTCGCTTTCAGATTTCTTCTCTGAAGAAATGGTTAATACATTCTTTTCAACATTAATCTTAATGTCTTCCTTATCTAAACCAGGAACGGCAACTTCAACAGAAAATGAAGATTCATCTTCTTTAATATTAACTGCTGGAAGCGTACTATCTGATTTTGAAAAGTCTCTAAATATATCATCAACCAATGTTGGGAAAAACGGAAAATCTGATCTTTTTACTAACATAACTTTTATACTTTAAATTGATATTTACTTATTAAATTCAAAAAGTGTATTGCAAACAAAATACCATTTGTGTTTTGATGTCATATTAACAGAATAAAACTTTAAATAAAGACATTTTGTCACTTGATTGTCAGATTTTTAAAAGAAAAACTCCGCAATACATTGCGGAGTTAAATATATAGATGTTCTTACACAATTTCGATTGTTGAAATTATTGATAGAACAGGTTGTCTTTATTTATTTCTAAATACTAGTTGATCATCAAATGCATCAAGTAGAATATTGCTATCTGAAGTAACCTTACCAGATAGAATTTCTTTCGATAATTCATTCAAAACTTTACGCTGAATTACCCGTTTAATGGGTCTTGCTCCAAACTGAGGATCATATCCTTGTCTTGATAAACTTTCAATAGCTTCATCCGTCCAAGTCATTGTAATTCCCTTATCGGCGAGCATATGTACTAATGCACTTAATTGCAATTCAACAATTCTGGTAACTTCCTCTCTGTTTAAAGGAGTGAACATAATTACTTCATCGATTCTATTTAAGAACTCTGGACGTACCGTCTGTTTAAGCAATCCAACAACATCTACCTTTGTTTTTTCAGTAATTTGCTCGCGCTTACTCATGTCTAGCGCGTTAAAATTCTCTTGAATAATATGAGCTCCAATATTAGAAGTCATAATAATGATCGTATTTCTGAAATCTGCAACACGCCCTTTATTATCTGTCAATCTACCTTCATCTAATACTTGCAATAAAATATTGAAAGTGTCTGGATGTGCTTTCTCAATTTCATCAAGTAAGACCACTGAATATGGTTTTCTACGCACTGCTTCTGTTAATTGCCCGCCTTCATCATATCCTATGTATCCAGGAGGCGCTCCTACCAATCTACTTACAGCATGGCGTTCTTGATATTCGCTCATATCTATACGAGTCATGGCCGATTCATCATCAAATAGATAATTAGCTAAAGCCTTTGCCAATTCTGTTTTACCAACTCCGGTTGTTCCCAAGAATAAGAAAGAACCAATAGGCTTTTTATCGTCTTGCAATCCGGCTCTAGATCTTCTCACGGCATCTGCTACTGCTTGAATAGCTTCATCTTGCCCGATGACGCGTTTATGCAATTCATCTTCTAACTTTAATAGTTTTTCACGCTCACTTTGTAACATTTTTTGAACCGGAATTCCTGTCCATTTCGCTACAACTTCAGCAATATCCTCGCTGGTTACTTCTTCTTTGATAAGGGCATTTTCTTGATTTGCTATTAATTCTTTTTGCAAATCTTCTAAAGTTTCTTCTTCTTGCTTTATTTTTCCGTAACGTATTTCGGCAACTTTTCCATAATCACCTTCACGTTCTGCTTTCTCTGCCTCGAGCTTAAAATTCTCTATATTCTTTTTAGTGGTTTGTACTTTATCTACAATTTCTTTTTCGCTTTTCCATTTCGCATAGATAGACTCACGATCATCTTTAAGATTAGCTAGCTCTTTTTGAAGGTTTTGTAATTTCTCTTTGTCATCTTCTCTTTTAATTGCTTCAATTTCAATCTCTAGTTGCATGATCTTTCTATCTAGTGCGTCTAGCTCTTCTGGTTTTGAGTTAATTTCCATTCTGAGCTTCGCTGCCGATTCATCCATAAGATCAATGGCTTTATCTGGTAAGAATCTATCTGTTATATAACGCTGTGATAGCTCTACAGCTGCAATTATAGCATCATCTTTAATACGAACTTTATGGTGTGTTTCATATTTATCTTTAATACCTCTTAAAATTGAAATAGCGCTTTCAATATCTGGTTCATCTACTACAACTTTCTGGAATCGGCGCTCTAGCGCTTTGTCTTTTTCAAAATGTTTTTGATATTCGTCGAGGGTTGTAGCCCCAATGGCACGCAATTCTCCGCGCGCAAGTGCAGGTTTTAAAATGTTCGCAGCATCCATTGCCCCTTGGCCACCACCAGCACCCACAAGCGTATGTATTTCGTCAATAAACAATACTATTTGCCCATCTGAAGAAATAACTTCTTTAACAACAGACTTTAATCGTTCTTCAAACTCGCCTTTATATTTAGCTCCGGCAATTAATGCGCCCATATCGAGTGAATAAATCACTTTTTCTTGCAAATTTTCTGGAACATCACCTTTAACAATTCGATGCGCTAAACCTTCTGCTATAGCAGTTTTTCCAACACCTGGTTCACCGATTAAAATGGGATTGTTTTTTGTTCTTCGAGATAATATCTGTAAGATGCGACGTATTTCTTCATCTCGACCAATTACCGGATCCAATTTACCATCATTGGCAAGCTGATTTAAGTTTTTGGCATACTTATCTAGCGAATTATACGTGTTTTCTGCACCTTGAGATGTTACGCGACTCCCTTTGCGGAGTTCTTCAATGGCTTTCTTTAATTCTTTTTCGGTTACTCCATTGTCTTTTAATAGTTGCGCGGTATCATCTTTCCCCTTTAATTGGGCAAGCAATAAATGTTCAATTGATACATACTCATCATTCATTTTCTTTGCAATATTTGCGGCATCATTAAACATGGTTCCTGCATTACGAGAAAGCATTAATTCGCTCCCAGTTACTTTAGAGAAGCTTTGTAATATAGTATCAAGTGTTTGTTTAAAAATAGCGACGTTCACCCCAAGCTTGTTTAAAATAAAAGGGGTAACGTTTTCATCAACTTCAAAAATACCCTTCAAAATGTGCGCATTTTCTATTTGTTGATGCCCTAAGCCTTGTGCAATTTGCTGTGCTTGTTGCACGGCTTCCTGTGACTTTATGGTATAATTATTAAAATTCATATTTAACTTTGCTCAAAAGCCAAGCCAACGTAAGAAAGTGCTTTTTTGAACGACAAAATGACCGAAAAAATGATTTTTTTAAGACAATTTGTCTATTTTAACTAAAATTTTGAAAAATGGGATTATTAAAAAGCTTGTTTGGAGGGGAGCGAAAAGAACGACCAAAACCGACAATTAATTGGATTGCCTTAACGGATGAAAATCAATTAGATAAGATAATTGATGATTCAAGAGCGAAATATCAGGCAATTTTTAAACATAGTACTAGATGTGGAATTAGTAGTGGGGTTTTAAGGCAATTTGAACGGCAAGATAATACAGATGAAATAGATTTTTATTATTTGGACTTGTTGCGTTTTAGAAAAATTTCTGATGAGATATCGAATAGATTTGGAGTAATTCACCAATCGCCTCAACTAATTGTCTTAAAAGACAGTGAAGTGATTGCTCATGCCTCTCATTATGATATAATGAGTGTAGAATTAACATAGAAAAACCTTGCTTTTGCAAGGTTTTTCTATAAGTTTCTAGTTATTATTCTACGCCTATTTGGTCGATTGCGCGATTGTTTCCGATTCCTTTAGGGTTTTCACCCCATTGATTTTCGCCGTGTTCACTGTCCATAGCCGCAAAAATTATAAAAATAACACCACCAACATAGGGAATAAAATTTATTAAATACCACCATCCACTTTTACCGGTATCATGCAATCTTCTTACACCAACGGCAATCGATGGAATTAAAATGGCAAAAGCATAGATATATACTAAGAATACTAGAAAAGGAGAATCAACGGAGTATCCAATCAAACCAAAAATGGCAGCTAATATAATTATGATTATAAGATTGACTAATGTAAACATCCAATACTCTTTTCTTCGAGCTCTTCCGCTAAAATCTGCGTATTGTCTTAATACTTTTAAATACCAGTTCATAAGTTGATCGTTTTTGGTTAATTGTGGCTTGTATATTTGTGGGATTAGATCAATCCTCTAGCTTTTAACGTTAAATACTTATTAATCGTATCGCCTGTTAAATTTTTAGGTTTGGTTAAAATTGATTGAATACCATATTTCTTTAATTCATTAACTATTTGTCTTTTTTCATACATAAACTTTTCAGCAACAACTTTGTCGTAAACATCTTGAATTGATGAAGTTTTTTGATTTGTAATACGTTCTAACTCGGTATTCTTAAAAAACACCACCAATAATAAATGATTTTTCGCTAATGCTCTAAGGTAGGGTAGTTGCCTGTTAAGTGCATCTATGGTTTCAAAATTGGTGTAAAGTATCAGCAAGCTGCGATGCGTAATTTTTCTTTTAATTGCGGCATACAATAGGCTAAAATCTGATTCTGAGAAATCAGTTTTAATATTATGCAAAGTTTCTGAAATCAGATTCATTTGCGAGTTTCGTTGTTCGGCAACGATTAAATCTTCTAGTTTGCTAGAAAATGTAAGCATTCCGGCTTTATCTTGTTTTTTAAGTACAATACTACTTATTGCTAAGGTGGCATTAATTGCATAATCCAAAAGAGTAAGCTGGTCAAAATTCATTTGCATTACGCGCCCTTTATCAATTATAGAATAGATGGGCTGTGAACGTTCTTCTATATATTGATTAACCATTAATTGATTATGCTTGGCAGTGGCTTTCCAATTTAATGTGCGAATATCATCACCCGAAACATATTCCTTTATTTGCTCAAACTCCAATGAATGACCAATACGTCTAATTTTTTTAGTACCAATAGTATTGACTTTATTTGAAAATGCCTTGATATTAAACTCTCGTAATTTTAAAAATGATGGATAACATTTTATTTCTTTTGTTTCTCCCAGCACATATTTTCTTGTAGCCAATTGTAAAGGAGAACTTAGATATATATTAATATTTCCAAAACTGTAAGTTCCTCTTTTCGTAGGTCTTAAGTTATAATTTATCATTCTTTCCTCTTCAGACTTTAGTTTTTGTTTAAATATAAAATCACGTTTTTGAAATTGGTAAGGTAATTCTTCGATTATCGAAGAGATTGTTGAAAACCTATAGTTATTTTTTAATGACAGGCTGATTTTATTGTCATCACCATTAGATAGTTTTTCTGGCAATTGACGCTCTATGCTAATTCCTTTCTTACTAGAATAAACTAAAAAAACATCAGCTATAGTTAGGAGTGCCAAAATGAATAATAGCACTTTTGATACCTCAAATAGTACTGGAATAAAAAATCCGATCACAAATAATACAGTGATAATGGCAAGACCAATAAACAGTCTATTATTCAAGTATAAATATTTATATAAGTTTTGCATTAAAACTATCTAGGGATTTCTACCGATTCTATAATTTGATTAATGATCTGTTTACTTGTTAGTCCTTCCATTTCACGTTCGGGAGTTACAATAATTCTATGCTGTAATACAGGTACAGCTACTTTCTTAATGTCTTCGGGAGTAATGAAATCACGCCCATTCATAGCTGCTAGTACTTTAGAAGCTTTTAATATGGCTATGGTGGCTCTGGGAGAAGCCCCTAAATACAATAGAGAGTTGGTTCTGGTGTTTATGACGATATCTGTTATATATTTTAACAAATGTTCTTCAACTTGCACATTGCTTATTAAATCACGATATTTTTTGATGTTAGCACCAGAGATAACTGCTTCTATTTTTTGCGTTTTTATTTGATTTTTAAGATTCTGTTCTCTTTTAATAATTTCTAATTCCTCTTCATCGGATGGGTAACTTACGTCAATCTTAAACAAAAACCGATCTAACTGTGCTTCGGGTAGACGATAAGTACCTTCCTGCTCAATAGGGTTCTGTGTGGCTAAAACAACAAATGGTTCCTCCATTTTATACGTATCTCCGTCAATGGTTATTTGTTTTTCTTCCATTACTTCAAATAAAGCTGCTTGTGTCTTTGCCGGAGCTCTGTTAATCTCATCAATTAAAATTACATTTGAAAAGATGGGGCCTTTTTTAAATTCGAAATCCGAGGTTTTTGCATTAAAAACAGAAGTCCCTAAGATATCTGAAGGCATAAGATCTGGAGTAAATTGTATTCTACTAAAACCTACAGACATAGTTTTAGCGATTAATTTTGCTGTCATGGTTTTTGCAACACCTGGTACGCCTTCAATTAAAGCATGACCATCAGATAAAATAGATACAATTAAAAGCTCTATCATATCGTTTTGACCAACAATTACTTTTTGCAACTCCTGTTTTACTAGATGTACATTTTGCTGTAATTCAGATAGGTCAATTCTATTCTCAAATTCTATATTTTTCTCTTCACTATTTGTTTCTTCCATTTTTGGTAGGATTGAAAAAGTTTTCTATTAAATTATTTAATCTATACAGCTCGTTTTGAGTGCATTCATATTTTTTATTTAAAGCAATAATTGTGTTAATTAAAAAGTTCGTTGAATTCAAACTATTGCCAGATTTTAAAGCTAAGCGCTCTACAAAAGTGTCGTTAAGATTATTGGTGTCAATTAAATATTTGCGACGTACCTTTTCTAAAAAGTGCTGTATTTTTTTATCAATTAGGTTTTTATGATCATTTTCTTTTAGGTACAAATTAGCAATAGTATGTGTAAATTCAACAGTTGAATTCTTTAATGGTGAAATAATGGGAATTGGGCGTTGTTTTCTTCTCGCATTAAATAGCATAAAGAGTAATAAGCTAAAAAAGAAAACATATAAAGACCACTTTAAAGGCGGGTTCTGCCAAAAGAATTTAAAAACAGATTCACGATCTTCCGAACTGTTTTCTGAGTAATGGCTTGATTTTATTTGTGGATCCCATAATACTTTGTTATCTGGTAAGTAAGAAAAAACATTCTCAGCATATTGATAATTATCTTTCAGCAAATAATAATTTGTAAAAGCTATTGGTTGCGTATGAAGATAAAATGCGCCTTTTCCATGATATATTTTAATAAAAACCGGTTGCTCTTTATTAGTAACTTTTTGTGTACCTAGAACTATGGCTTTGTCCTTATTGTAAGAAGAAAAATAATGCCTTCTTAAGTTTCTATCATAATGGAAATTCTGTTTGTTGAACTTTTCATTTTTTAGCTGTAACTCACCCTTTAATTCTTTCAAATTAATTGGCCCAAAAACATTTTCATCAGTATTGATCGTTTCAAAATCTAGTAACTCTTTAAATTCTTCACTGAAATAATTTAGAGCTACAAAAGCCGTATTACCATCATAAACATATCGAATGAGATCATTAATACTCTGTTCGTTTAATTTAGAGGCATTTCGTTTTATAACGACATAATTGACAAGTGTATCTTCCCCAAAAGGATGTTTATCAATTAAATAATCATAAATGTGTTCTTTTAAATAAACAACCTCACTGTTGTTAAATAATTCTTCAGCCTCATTAAATAAAATGTAAGTACCAAAAGGGCTTTTTTCTTTTTCGCGATAGTTTTCATACCAGTTTGTTTGCCGGCATTGCACAAACAAAACTGGAATTAATAAAAGCCCTATTAATTTAATTTTTCTCAAGGTTACTCTGCAAAAAAGATTTATAATTTGATTCAATACCCTTAAATTTAAGCTCATCGACTGGGAATTCACCATACCAGACATAATCATAAATATAAGCTAGATATGAAAATTTTGAACGCAATTGTTCATTCTTTAATTCAAATAAGTATTCTGTATTTGTTTTATCACGATGGTAGCTAATTAACTCTTCTTGAGACAGCTTTTTTAGTAAAGCCAAATAATAATAACGAGTGGCCAATCGATACTCTTTATTTTTAATAGCGATTTTAAGAAGAGCTTCATAATCATTTGCATCAATATTCTCATCATCAACATGAATCAGCTTTTCTTTTTCCTTTTTGGTTGATTTTCCAAACTTCCAAAAAGACGATTTGGTATCTATAAAGCTCCGCAAAACAATAAAAACCACTAAAATACCTAGTGCATAAGGAAAAATATTCGTCATGAAGCTAATGAATAGTGCCAATAGTTGTGCATCAAATTCATTATTAGCTTTTTTCTCTGGTTCTGGTTCTTTCTTTTTTAGCTTGTCAATATATTCAAATTCTTTGCCCGAATATTTATTCTTTAAATCACCATCAAAATTTCTTTGTGTATTATAATTCTGAGTTTTATTATAAGTGAGTGTATCTCCGTAAACGGTTGGGTATACTTCGGTAAAATCATCGTCAACATAAGTCTCTTCTACCACTTGAGCAAACATTATATGGGCAATGAATAGAAAAAATATTAAACAGACTCTATACATTAGCGAAGGTTATGTTTATTAGCTACTTTAAATGGTAATATTAGATAATAGTAGCTAATAGTGATTAGGCAAAAAAGAATAATGGCAAAGCACAAGACTGTTGGTATAACATTATAATACCTTGTAACGTACCCTTCTAAGAAAGCCGCAATAATGGTGAATGGTATCGTGCTTAAAAAGATCATAAATGCTTCACGAAGCCCTATTTTAAACGATTGAAAACGCTTTAATGATCCCGGAAACAAAATACTTGCTCCAATAATATACCCAGCAGCAGCTTCTATGATCATCGCAAAAATTTCATAAGTGCCATGTATCCAAATACCCTTTAAACTATCAATAAAAGTGTTGTGTTGGTAGAAAAAAGCCTGAAATACTGCTACCATAACGCCATTGTATACGATATAAAATCCGGTACCAATTCCAAGGAAAAGCCCTGATAAAAACATATTTAAGCCAACGCGCATGTTATTATCCAAAATTCCAATAAAAATACCCCAATTACTACCACTTTTGTAGATCGCTAATGCATCTCCACTCTCAATGTTTTCAAGAGTTTGGTCAATATAATTACTTCCTAAAATTTGCCTTGCAAAAGATTCATCGTTAAAAGTTGAGATTAAACCAACAAAAAAACAAAGGAAGAAAAAAATGAAAGAAACATAAATGAACTTTCTGTGTTTATATGCCAATAACGGTACGCTATCAAAAAAGAAATATAAAATAGAATTTTTTTGCTCTCGCTTGGTATGATATACTTTACTGAAACTGGTTTTGGCCAATTTGTTTAAGTATTTAACTACTTTACTTTTAGGGTAAAATGATTGCGCGTATGCTAAATCATTCATTATTTTTATATGGAGGTCAGCCAGCTCATCAGGAGACCTTTTTTCTTTGTTGATAATAACTTTCTCAAATTCGAGCCATTTTTCTTTATTTTGCTTGATAAAAGCGACTTCCCTCATACGAGCGAAAATATAGAATGTATGAAAACACTCCAAATAAATACCACACAAAATGTAAACGTAAATTTTGAGCTTGCAAATGTAGGGCAGCGCTTATTAGCTTTTATTATTGACAATGTTATTAAGTTTGCATACATATATTTAATTGTTAGATTTTTTGACTTTACACTCTTTAATGAAGCATATAGTGAAGATTATTGGTCATTAAGAGCTTTGGATGTTATTTTATTGATACCCTTGACCTTTTATTCGTTATATCTTGAAATTTTTATGAATGGTCAAACCATTGGCAAAAAATTAATGAAGATTCGTGTAATAAATTCTGAAGGATTTAAACCATCTATTGTAGATTATATTATAAGATGGTTTTTAAGAATTGTAGACTTTAATTTATTTACTTTATTGCTGGTTTACGTTATTTCGCTAAATATTTCAAGTAGCATAGGGCTTATTTATGCACTTTTTATTTTTGGAAAGGCAGTAGGTTTTACGGCTATATTATTAACTAAAAACAATCAGCGATTAGGTGATATATCTGCAAATACAGTTGTTGTTTATTTACAAGATAATACGAAGTTTTCACACACTATCTTAGAAGAATTATCTGATGCTTATAAACCAACATATCCTAGTGTGATAAAGCTTTCAGATAACGATGCTAGAATCATTAAAGAAACCTTTAAACTGGCAAAGAAAAACGGTAATTATAAAACGCTTATTAAACTACGCTCAAAAATTGAAGAAGTTACTGGAATAAAATCTAAAGAAAGTAGTGATACAGCTTTCATAGATAAAGTTTTAAAAGATTATAACTATTACACTCAGAATATGTAAGAGAAAAGTTTAATTAAAACCTTGTTTCCTAATAATATTTTTAATTCTATTCTTTAAATCTTCACCGCTATCGTATACCATTTGTTCATTGCTAGGGAAGGGTATAGGCTCTTTTGAAGCTAATTTTAGTAAATCATTATCTAAAGCCCTTTTATCTCCTTTATAATTTGCATATACATACTCAAAAACAAATCCTGAAGTTAATGGGTATGAATTTAATTGCTGTTGCGTGTCTAAATCGTAATAGCTTACATTTCCGGTAATCTCTACTTCTTTTTGTTGAATGTGCTCATAAAAGTTACACACGATAGTTTTAAATTTATCTATTTTAATATCATTTCCCAGGCTATCTTTTTTAACATTTCCATTTTCATCTAGTACATATTCCCAGCCATCTTTAATACGCTTCTCTTTAACAGAATGTTTTGTATGTAATTGCTCAGGACTTACATTAATCGCATTGAATTTTAATTGCATTTCGAAATCGTAATTAACATTTTGTTGCGGATTTGTATGAAATCGAGTCCAGTGATTATTTAGACCATAAGTATTAAAGTTTAAAAGATCATCTTCTAAACGTTGTGGTATTACAATCTCAGAATCATTATAAACTTGAACGTTTACGTAATCAAGTCCTTTTTGATAAGCCTCTTCTATTTTGGTTCGTGTGTCTTTATAGTTTGGGTTTATATTGTTCAAGTACTTAAAATCATCATATGCTTTTCTGTAATCATATTTATTCTGAGCATTTGAAATCAAGCTAGATGCATTCATGTATAAGTATTCAGAAAGCTTGTTCTTTGATGCAACTATATCTTTTGTGTAATTTTTAATTTTGAACGAAGCGTTTCTTCCTTCATCGTAGATACGCATTGGTAATAAGGGTTTAATTCGCTCTTGAATAGTATTTAAACCTAGATAAATATTATAGATTTTTTCGTAGTTGGCCGGATTACCATCTTTCTTTAAAAAATCAATATTTTCGAGTTCTCTTTTTGTATTTCTCTTAAAAGCTTCTTCTAATAGCAATACAATATCTTGATTTCCTTTTCTTGTCTTGTTTTGAGATAATTTGGCTATTGCTTTATTTATAGCACTCTTGTAGTTTCCTGTATTGATTGCCTCTTGAGTTTGACGTGCAGTACTACATGATACTAAAAATAGTAAAGCAATAAAATAGGTTGCTATTCTCATGGCTCGTTTAGTTAGGGTTTTATTCAACTAAAATAACGACCAATAGAAAAGCTTATTGTAGAAATCAATGCTTAATACTAATCTAGAACTTCTGTTGACCCAATAATGCAGTAACTTTCTGCTTGAAATTACTTATAGAATATTTTACGAATAGGTAATCTTTAGGATAAGCAACTTCTTTGGCCTGTAAGGCCTGATGATACTTTTGTTCTATTGCGCGCTGATCGCCACGATATTTACCAAAGGTATTTTGGAATTTTGCTTCACCAAACATCGGATTGCTAGATACAGTTTGTTTGTTTTTTAAGTTTTTGATGCTTACTACACCATCTAATTTTGACGTTTTATTTTGCTGATACAATACTACTTCGGCACGAACCACTTTATAATTGGCTACTTTTAAGTCGTTACCATTTTTATCTTTCATAACATTACCGTTACTATCTAACTGATAACGCCAACCATCCTGTATTTTTCGTTCTTGCGGAACTGTTTGGGTTTTAGTTTCTTCGGGGGTGAAAGACAGTTTATTTAGGTTAATGTCTACTTGGTAGTCATAACTTGTTTTGCGATCATACTTATTGTGAAAAACGACCCATGGATTATCGAAACCTCCTGAATTAATTCTGGTAAAACCTTCCAGGCTATCTTTATGAATGGTATTCACTGTGTTTTTTAATTTTACATAAACAAAGCTACTCCCTTGACTTTTAGCCTTTTGCACTAAGTTATCTAAATTAGATTTGTAAGTAGGGTTTACATAGGTTAATTCTTCTAAATGTTTATAGGCTTTACGAGCACCTTCGGTACCACCTTTTAATTCTTGCAAGGCGAGGTTATATAATGAAGCAGAATAAGCATCTTTAGACTTTTTGAGATCGGCTGAATAATCATTAAAGTCGAATTTCACTTCTTGTCCTTCATAATACAAGGGCTGCAAGACACGTACTTCATCTTGGCGTAAATCGAGATTCAAATATTTACCATATACTTTTTTCAAGGCTTCAGGCGAATTTTGACTTTGCAAAGATTTGATCTCGTTTAAATCCGTTAAAGCAGCGCTGTCGTATGCTTCTTTAAGTAAAGGAATATGTTTCTGTGAACCTTTGGCATTTTTATCTTTAGCTAATTGTGTAACCGAATTATTAAAAGCTTCAACATAATTGCCGGTTTGAAGATATGATGTTGTTTTTTGTGTTCCACCACAAGCCCATAAGAGTAACAAGGCTATGGCGTAAAAGGCCAGTTTTTTCATGAGAAATTTTGGTTTTGTTTGCTGTGTAAACGAAAATAACCTAATTTAAGCTAAAATCAAAGTTCAAGCTTAGATTAAGTTATTTTACTCGTAAATAATATGTTATAAACTTCTGTTATTCTTCTGCAGGTAAAACTTTTCCTGTACATTCACCAAACCCAATTCGAACTTGATCGTTCTCACAATGTGCATGCAGTATAACAGTATCATTATCATTAATAAATTTCCTTTCAGAACCATCGCTAAGCTTTACAGGATTTGCTCCACGCCAAGTTAATTCTAGCATGGAACCATAACTATCAGGAGTTGGGCCAGAAATGGTACCAGATCCCATCATATCGCCCGAACGAACATTACATCCATTTACCGTATGGTGAGCTAGTTGCTGAGCCATTGTCCAATACATATATTTAAAGTTAGACTTCGCGACAATAGTCTCGCTTTTATTTTCAGGCTGAATCCCAACTTGCAAATGAATATCAAAACTATGCTTCCCTTCATGCTGTAAATAGGGTAGTGGAATAGAGTCTTGCTTTGGATTGTCTACCCTAAATGGCTCTAAAGCATCAAGAGTCACAATCCATGGAGATATAGTTGATGCGAAGTTTTTTCCTAAAAACGGACCTAAAGGCTGATACTCCCAAGCTTGAATATCGCGTGCACTCCAGTCATTGAACAACACGAGTCCAAAAATATAGTCCTCTGCCTTTTCAATAGGGATTCTACTTCCCAATCTGTTTGATGCTGTCGTAATGAATGCCATTTCCAACTCGAAATCCAATAATTTCGATGGGCCAAAACCTGGTGTGTTTGTTCCTTCAGCAGGACGAGATTGTCCAATAGGTCTGCGTACAGGAGTCCCTGAAGGAATGATAGATGAACTTCTTCCATGATAACCAATAGGTACATGTAACCAGTTTGGCATTAATGCATTTTTTGGGTCACGAAAGATACTTCCAACATTGGTCGCGTGCTCTTTACTTGCATAGAAATCAGTATAATCTCCTACATCAACAGGTAACTGCATTTCTATTTCATCCATTCTAAAGATGATCTTATCTTTATGTTCTGGATTATCGCGCAATTCACCACTGGTTGTATCAAATATTTCAGCAATCCTATTTCTAACGAGCCTCCAAGTTTTACGCCCGTCAGCAATAAAATCATTTAAAGTATCTTGTAAAAAGATATCATCTGTTAATGGAATATCTTTAAAGTAACCAAGTTGATGCAATGCTCCAAGATCTATGGCATAATCACCAATACGTGTGCCAATTGTTATGATATCTTCACGTGTAATAAAGACACCAAATGGAATGTTTTGTATTGGAAAATCAGAGTTATCGGCAACATTTAACCATGATTTTCTATTAGGGTCATTTGCTGTAATTAACATTTTAATGTTTTTTGTTCAAATATAGATGTTTCTGCTGTTTTGCAAAATGAAATTAGTACTTTTGGCTACTTATTTAACAAATCATTTTTCTGCTATAACAAATCATAAGTAAAATGCAACGCGATCAACAAATTTTTGACCTTATTCAAGACGAAAAAGAACGACAATTACATGGATTAGAGCTCATCGCATCAGAAAACTTCGTTAGTGAACAAGTACTTGAGGCGGCAGGTTCTGTATTAACCAATAAATATGCTGAGGGATATCCTGGTAAACGGTATTATGGAGGATGTGAAGTAGTTGATAAAGTTGAACAACTAGCCATTGATCGTGCAAAGGCATTATTTGGAGCTGAATATGTAAATGTGCAACCGCATTCTGGTTCTCAAGCCAATTCTGCAGCTTATTATGCTCTATTAAAACCGGGTGATAAAATTTTGGGTTTCGACCTATCTCATGGAGGTCATTTAACACATGGTTCACCTGTTAATTTCTCAGGAAACTTATATAAAACAGCTTTTTATGGCGTTGAGAGAGAAACAGGCACATTAAACTATGATAAGATTCAGAAGATTGCTGAAGAAGAAAGACCCCAATTAATTGTAGCGGGTGCTTCTGCATATTCTCGAGATATAAATTTTGAGCGTTTCCGTGCTATTGCCGATAGCGTAGGTGCTCTATTAATGGCAGATATTTCACACCCTGCCGGATTAATTGCTAAAGGAATATTAAGTGACCCAATACCACATTGTCATGTAGTAACGACTACCACACATAAAACATTACGTGGCCCGAGAGGAGGAATGATTATGATGGGTAAAGATTTTGAAAATCCTTGGGGTATTACTTTAAAAAGTGGAAAACCTAAAATGATGTCGGCTATATTCAATATGGCTGTTTTTCCAGGCAATCAAGGAGGACCTTTAGAACATATTATAGCTGCTAAGGCAATTGCATTTGGTGAAGCTTTAACCGATGATTTCTTACATTATCAGATTCAGGTAAAACGTAATGCTGCTGCTATGGCGGCTGCTTTTGTTGCTAAAGATTATCATTTAATCTCTGGTGGAACCGATAATCATATGATGTTAATTGATTTACGTAATAAAAATATTACAGGTAAGGAAGCGGAAAATGCTTTGGTTAAGGCAGAAATTACGGTAAATAAAAATATGGTGCCGTTTGACGATAAATCACCTTTTGTAACTTCAGGGATACGAATTGGTACCGCAGCTATTACCACAAGAGGATTAAAGGAGACTGATATGCATACCATAGTAGATTTAATTGATGAAGTAATTAATAACTATGAAAATGAAGCTGTTCTAGAAGCTGTAGCTGAAAAAGTGAATGCTCTGATGGCTGACAGACCTTTGTTCGCATCTGCGGTTAATGCATAGTGAATACAATAAATTAGACGATAAATTAAAACCCGGCTTTTGCCGGGTTTTAATGTTTTGCTTATTTGGAACGAATAAATGTAATCTTAAAATTTCACCTCAATGTTGAGCAATGTAATTAGGGTGTTAGCAATCGTAAAATAAATCAATTCTTCAATCACTTTATTCGAATAAAAAAGATCAATTAATCCTCTTCTTGAGCACGTTCAATAATATTTTCGGGTAAGGCCTTTTTGGCTTTTGCTCCTAACTTTTTAATTTTTTCTACACTAGTAATGAGATTCCCTTTTCCTTCGAAAAGCTTATTCATTGCAGCATTATAATCTGTTTTTGAAGCATCAATTTTTTTACCTACTCCAATAAGATCTTTCATTAAGCCATCAAATTTATCGTATAATGCACCCGCTTGACGTGCAATTTCAATTGCATTTCGTTGCTGCTTTTCATTATTCCACATAGTGTCGATAGTTCGTAACGTTGCCAATAGTGTAGATGGTGTAACAATTACTATGTTTTTTTCAAAGGCTTTATTATATAATTGGCCATCTTTATTAATTGCAATCGCAAAGGCAGGTTCTACGGGAACAAACAATAAGACGAAATCTGGAGATTCTATTTCATAAATATCTTCATATTTCTTTTCACTTAATTGTGTTACATGGCGATTTAAGGATGCAATATGTTCTTTTAACAATTGTTCTTTTACTTGCTCATCATCTTCATTTACATACTGCTCATAAGCAGTTAAAGAGACTTTAGAGTCGATAATCATCTTTTTATTATCTGGCAAACTGATAACTACATCGGGCATTACACGTTTACCATCTTCTGTTGCGAAACTTTGCTGAATAAAGTACTCTCGGTCTTTTTCTAGTCCTGATTTCTCTAAAACGCGTTCTAAAACCAATTCTCCCCAATTCCCTTGCGTTTTACTATCACCTTTTAAAGCTTTTGTAAGATTTAAGGCTTCTTTACTCATTTGCTCATTGAGTTCTTTTAATCCTAAAATTTGCTGACGTAGGGCGGCATGCCTATCTATACTTTCTTTATGTGTGTCTTCGACTTTCTTTTCGAAAGTTTTGATTTTTTCTTGTAGCGGATTTAAAATGGTTTTTAAATTTTCTTTGTTTTGTTCGGTTATTTTTGAAGAGTTTTTTTCTAAAATATTATTTGCTAATAGTTCAAAATCTTTGCGTAATTGCTCTTGTTGTTTTGCTAATTCTTTATCGCGCTGCAAGTTCTGTTGTTGTAAATTTTCATAATCGGCATTTTTTCTGGTAAGTTCGGTATTTAGAAAATCTTTTTCTCGGCGAATCTCCTCACGTTCTTTTTCGGTTTTATCTACTTTTTCTTCGAGCGCATTGATAGCATTTTGCAATTGTGTATCACGCTCTTCTAAGGCACTAAGCTTGGCCTTTCCTCTAAGTGCATTGATATAGATACCCAATAACGCTCCTAAAGCACCGGCAATAATAAATATGATTATATAAACTAAACTATCTTGCATTAATTAAAATTTATGACTTTATATCCTTTTTCTTGAAAGTCAACCAAGGTTGTCATGGCTGATAAAGCTATTTTTACATCTTTAGAGATGTCTTTTTGTTGAAAACCTCTTGCCAAAACAGATTGCCCACAGACATACATATCAACTCCTACCTTTTTAAGTGCTTTGATAAGAGCAATGTTCATGTTATCAATATCGTATTTTTCAAGATATACTTTATTCGACAAGGCATTTTTAACAGCTTTGCCATGTAATACAAAAGCTACTTTCATATTTTTAGCTGAAATGCCATTTTGCGCATGCATATTTAAAAAACGCGCAACGGTATTAATTAATGGATTGACACTGTGAGGCTTATCAGTATCAGAATAAATGTCAAAAATGACCTTATATTCTTTATTTTTTTCAAGAGTAAGATCAGGATTTTTAACTTTATATACCTTACCAAAATCTTTAACTATTGGGCCAGCTTTATTTTTTGTATTTTGAGCATAAGAAGCTGATAAACAGAAAATTATTATAAGTGTTGTAAAATATTTCATATACTGAATTTCAAACATTAATAATACAAAATATCTAAGAGCTATCCACGTGTATTTGACCTTTTGTTGATAAAATCGTATCATTGGATTATGAAGTTTTTAGCTCGACTCATTTTAATACACATTTGGGGTTGGAAATTTATTGGCGATTTTCCAAAACTAGATAAGTATGTAATTATAGCGGCGCCACATACCAGCTGGATTGATTTCCCGGTAGGTATCCTAGCGAAATATGCAAGAGGAGCAAAGATTAATTATGTTGGTAAGGCTTCACTTTTTAAACCTCCTCATGGCTTCATATTCCGGTTACTTGGAGGCGCACCTGTTGATCGTTCAAAGAACACGAATTTAGTACAATCAATCGTTGATATTTTTGATTCTAGAGAGCGATTTATTTTGGCATTAGCTCCAGAAGGCACTAGGAAAAAAGTAACCGAATTTAAAACAGGATTTTATTATATCGCTAAAGGTGCTAACGTACCAATAGTAATGGCCACATTAGATTTTGGTAATAAACAAATTAGAATTTCAGAACCCTATCATGTTACCGATAATAAAGAAGCCGACTTCGAACATTTTTATTCTTATTATAGAGGTGTAAGAGGATTTAGATCAGATTTAAGTTTTTAATAATCTCTATTAGTTCTTTAGGCTTCTATAGAAAGTCTTGCGCATTACATCAGGTTTTATAAACCAATCACCATACTTAAGATCATCATATTTCTTCGTTAAAGCGCCATTATTTGTTACTTCTTCTTCAGTTTTACCAGCGTTTATGTCTTTAAGAACAGCTTCTTTTATTTCTTGAAGCATTATTAAATATGTTTTTAGCTCTTTTTTATTTGAAATACCTCGGTGACCCGGAATAATTTTGGTGTCATCATCAATAAGATTTATCGCAAATTGGATGGCTTTAATATATCCATCTACAGATCCACCAGCATCTAAATCTATATAAGGATATTTCCCCTGAAAATAGGCATCACCTGTATGTAATACATTACTATCACTAAAATAGATCATTGAATCTCCATCTGTGTGTGCGTTATGTACGTGAAATACTAAGATATCTTCACCGTTTAAACGGAAACTTAAACTTTTTTCAAAGGTAACTACCGGTAATGCAGCTTTTGGAGATGGAGGTGTTTTCCGGTTCCATAAAGAATTGAATTGCTCTGTACTCATACGTTTTCTCACATTTTTATGAGCAACGATAACGGTACCATTGTTTTTCATGTTTTCATTACCACCGGTATGATCACCATGCCAATGCGTATTGATTAAGAATCTTACAGGTTTATCTGTTAACGTTTTTATTTCAGCAAGAATTTTTTCCGTTAAGGGTGCAAATTGGTCATCTATCATAAATACACCATCTTCACCAATAGAAATACCAATATTTCCTCCAGACCCGGTTAGCATGTATATACTATCAGAGACTTTATGGCTTTTAACTGTTATTTCTCGGTTTTGCGCAGTAATAGCAAATGATAGAAGTGCAATAAAAATTGTGAAGATTGTTTTCATGACATAGAGTTTGTGTCTAAGACGTTTTCGGTCAACTAAAATTACAAATTAACTAGGTATTTAATGCTATTTGAAAATAACAGATATCGGCATTATGATAGTGACTTGGCAATCCTTTAAAATTTTTAATCTTATGCATTCCTAAAAAATCAAAACCAGCATTCTTATAATGTTCAATTAGTTTTGTATTATTTCCACAAGTGTCTAGCCTTACAAATGATTTCTTATGTAACACTGCATATTCTTTAGCCCAGTCTACAATTATAGTTACAAAATTCTTCCCTCTAAATTTAGGGTTAGTTGCGATACGATGTATATAAATAGAAGGGTTTTTATCTTTTTCGCCCCAAATTTCACGGTCATTAAATGCAGTTGCCCAAACACAAGCTATATTACCATCAATGAGTAATTTCCATTGTCTATTCTCATTTATTTCTTTCTCAACCAATCCTCTTTCAAATTCTGGCCATACGTTACCCGAAAATTTCAGCTTTTGATATGCAGTGGCTATTGCATATAACTCAAAAATTTTATTAACATCATTAAGTTCACTATTTAATATTTCAAACATAAAACGAGATAATCACAATTAGATTAGAACAAAATACAAACTGGAGTAGGAGCTTCAATTTCGTCAACAAAAGTTAATAAGCCAGAGGCTACATTTCGTTTAAATGATATAAGCGAATCCGTATGCTGATTTGCTACAAGCAAGAAGTTCCCTTCAGGCGACAAAGAAAAATTTCTTGGGCCATCTCCTTTGGTACTTTCATGCGCTACCAGATTTAACAACCCATTATTATCATCAATTTTTAAAATTGCAATGCTATTATGGCCTCTGTTTGAAGCATATAAGAATTTTCCGTCTGGGGAAATATGAATATCAGCTCCCGTATTATAGTCTGTATATGATTCTGGCAGTATTGAAAAAGAATCCTTTGCAGTGAATTTTCCGCTTGCATCAATTTCAATAAGTTGGACTTCTGATACTAATTCATTTAAGACATATATCCATTGACCATTTGGGTGAAATGCAAAATGCCTTGGTCCGCCACCAATTTTTACTTTAAGTTTATTCTGTGCTGTTTTTACTAGTTTTTTATTTATAGTATCTAGTTGATAGAACCAAAGCTCATTGGTGCCTAAGTCTGATGCTATAATTGTTTTCATTTTTTTATTTAACAGTGAAGAATGCACATGAGGTGCTTGTTGTCTATCGGTGGTTCCTCTACCATTATGCTGCTGAACATCTAATAAATCAGACAAATTTCCTTTTTCACTTAGTTTTAATAAACCTAAATTACCTCCGGTATAATTTGATACCAGAATAAATCCATCCTTAGTTGTTGAAATATGACATGGATGCGCTCCTCCCGAAGATCTACGATCTATAAATAATAATGTATCTTTTTTTATGGTGTAAGATTCAACCGAACCAACACCATCTATATCATTCTCATTAACTGCTACCAAGAATGAATTAGAAGTATCTTTAGTCAAATATGAAGGGTTACTTGTTTGGGCAACTAAACCATCTTTTTTTAAGGTACCATTTGATAAAAGTGAATATTGATAGATGCCTTTACTATCTTTATTAGTATAGGTGCCTACATAAAAAGAAGTGCTTTCTTCAGAGCCTTGATTTGTTGGTTTATGTGCTTCCTTTTTGTGGCAACTCACTACAAGTAAGATGCTTAAAATGATTAGAAATTGCTTCATAAATTGAGAATTCTAATTGGAGATTATATTTTCAATAGTCTCTAAAAGCTTAAAATCCTTATCAGTTACTCCATCGGCATCGTGCGTAGATAATCTAATCGATAACTTGTTATAAACATTACACCATTCGGGATGATGATTTTGACTTTCTGCTTCAAAGGCAATGCGATTCATAATTGAAAAGCAATCCTTAAAACTTTCAAATTCTAATGTGGTCTCTAGTCCATTATTTAAATATTCCCAATCTGGAAACTGCTGGAGTTTATCTTGTATTTGGCCTTCTGTAAGCTTATTCATAAATTTAGTTTTTATAAAAATACAAAAAGCGAAGCATTAATATTTAATACTTCGCTTGTAATATATAATTTAGAAAGTTAAGCTTTATAAAAAGGTAATTTTACAACAGAGGCAGGTACTGCATTTTTTCGAATTTGAATATTAATAGTACTACCAATATCGGCAAATACTCTAGGAACATAACCTAGGCCAATTCCTTTCCTTAAAGAAGGACTCATAGTACCCGAAGTAACTTCTCCTATTTTTTTACCATTTCCATCTACAATATCATATCCCTGACGAGGAATACCACGATCATTTAACTCAAAAGCAATAAGTTTTCTATCGGTTCCATGTTCTTTTTGTTTTTTGAATTCTTCATGATTGGTAAATTCTTTGGTGAATTTAGTGATCCACCCTAAACCAGCTTCTATCGGAGAAGTAGTGTCATTAATATCATTACCATACAAACAAAAGCCCATTTCAAGACGTAATGTGTCGCGAGCTGCTAAACCAATAGGTTTAATACCATAATCGACTCCTGCTTCAAAAACTTTATGCCATACTTTCTCAACGTCTTCATTTCGTACATAAATTTCAAATCCGCCAGATCCTGTATAACCAGTTGCCGATATCATAACATTTTCAACACCTGCAAAGTCGGCTACTTGTACAGTATAATACTTCATGTTTTCTAAGTCAACAGAAGTTAATGATTGCATGGCTTTTGCAGCTTTTGGACCCTGTATAGCGAGCAAAGAAAAGTTTTCTGAGACATCTTTCATTTCAGCTCCAACATCGTTTTTAGAAGATAACCAATCCCAATCTTTTTGAATATTAGAAGCATTAACTACAAGTACATATTTGTCTTCCTGAAGGCGATAAATTATCAAATCATCAACTATACCGCCGTCATCATTCGGCATGCAACTGTATTGTGCTTTACCATCAAATAATTTTGATGCATCATTTGAACATGTTTTTTGAATTAATGCCAACGAATTCGGCCCGGAGATAACAAATTCACCCATATGCGAAACATCAAAGACACCTACGCCATTTCTAACTGTTTCATGTTCAATATTTACACCTTCGTATTGTACAGGCATATTGTATCCTGCAAAAGGAACCATTTTAGCCCCTAATGATTCATGTACATGTGTTAATGCAGTATTTTTCATTTTAATTAAATCTAATTTAGGTTTGCTAAAGTATTGAAAATTCGGCTAAATGCTGAATGGAAATTAGTTTATTTAAGAGGGGTATTCTTGCAAAATCTGATAAACCAATTCTTTAGTTAATGGCTTACTATTTGCTTTTTCTTTAATTAGGCTAAAGGTATAAATAAAGTTGCATCCATTCTTATAGTTAGAACAGCCATAAGCAGTTTTGCCTTTAAGAATTGTTCCTTTTTTACATTTGGGGCAACTTGGTGTATCGGGTATTTCTTTAATTTTTTTCTTTTTCGGTTCAAGTTTTAAATTAAAATGGCTATCAAATTTAATAAGACCTTCCACTTTTTCACCTTCTACGTTAAAACCCTTCAAGTTGGTTGTGCATCCTTTTGCAATCAAACGCACCATTTGATTTTCTGAAATCTTTTTTTCTAAATAGATAAATGGAATTTTAAAATCACATCCATTTTTATAGTTACCACATCCAAAAGCAGTTAATCCCTTTAATAATTTCCCTTCTTTACATTTTGGACAATTTTGACCAACTACTGTTTTCTTTTTAGAACCCTTTTTTTTGGAAATCGTGCTTGTTTTTAGATTATTTGCAGGTGATATTCGTGCTTTTTTAGTGTTTGATCTTACCTCATATACCAATTGATCTACCATGCGTTTCATACTTTTTATAAAAGCACCGGCATTAAAATCGCCATGTTCAATTTCTTTTAATTTTTTCTCCCATCTGCCAGTCAATTCAGCAGATTTTAAAAGTTCATTATCTATTAGCTCAATAAGTTGAATTCCTGTTTCTGTTGGAACCACTAATTTTTTCTTGCGCTCAATGTACTTTCTTTTGAATAGTGTCTCTATAATACTTGCGCGTGTAGATGGCCTACCAATACCATTTTCCTTCATTAATTCGCGCATCTCATCATCATCAACTTGCTTACCTGCCGTTTCCATTGCGCGTAAAAGACTTGCCTCTGTATAATTACGAGGTGGTTTGGTTTCTTTCTCTAAAAAGGAAGGCTCATGTGGGCCCTTTTCACCTTTCTCAAAAGTTGGAAGTATACGATCTTCCGTCGTCTTTTTGCCATCATTATTATATTCAAATACAAGGCGCCAACCTTTTTCAAGTACTTCTTTACCCGTAGTTTTAAAAGTCACATCGGCTGCTTTACCAATAACTGAAGTATTAGAGACCGTACTATCTTTATAAAAAACCGCAATGAAACGTCTTACAATAATATCATAGACCTTTTGCTGATTGTATTGAAGTTTTGTTTGAATTCCGGTAGGAATTATAGCATGGTGATCGGTTACTTTTTTATCATTAAAAATTTTAGATGATTTCTTTATCTTTTCATCTAAGAGAGGTAGTACAAGTTCATTATAATCATTCAGCTTCTTAAGTATTCCTGGTATTTTAGGATATAAATCAGTCGGTAAAAATGTGGTATCTACTCTAGGATAAGTTACCACTTTCATTTCATAGAGTCTTTGAGCGATTTTTAATGTTTCTTCGGCTGAAAATCCGAATTTGGTATTGCAATAAACCTGAAGCCCTGTAAGATCAAATAGTTTTGGCGCGTACTCTTTACCTTTCTTTTTGGAAATAGATATAATCTCAAAGTCATCTTCTCTTACTTTATTGGCAAAAGCTAGCCCTTCTTCTTTTTTTAAAAAGCGTCCTTCTTCGCAATTAAACTGTGTATTTTTATAAGTAGTTTGTAATTCCCAATAGGGTTGGGGTTTGAAATTTTCAATTTCCTTATAACGTTCAACTAGCATCGCAAGAGTAGGAGTTTGCACTCTTCCCACAGATAGAACTTGCTTTGGCCCGCCAAATTTTAACGTATATAAACGTGTAGCATTTAAGCCTAATAGCCAATCACCTATAGCACGCGAGAAACCTGCATAGTATAAGTTATCATAAGATTCGGATGGTTTTAGGTTATTAAAACCTTCTTTAATAGCCTCTTCGGTTAATGAAGATATCCATAAGCGCTCAACTTTCCCTTTATAATTACTTTGATTAATAACCCATCTTTGAATGAGTTCACCTTCTTGTCCGGCATCACCACAATTTATGATCACATCAGCTTTATCAAATAAGTTTTTTACAATTTTAAATTGCTTTTGTATGCCTTTATCATCAGTAACCTTGGTTGAGAATTTATCGGGTAACATAGGTAAATTGTTCAAGTCCCAACTCTTCCAATGTGGTTTATAATCTTTAGGTTCTAAAAGGGTGCATAAATGCCCAAAAGTATAGGTTACCGCGTATCCATTGCCTTCAAAATACCCATCACGCTTAGTGGTTGCTCCTAATATAGAAGCAATCTCTCGAGCAACACTGGGTTTTTCGGCAATGCAGACCTTCATATAATAAAAATAAGTGCCCGAAATTAACCAAAACAACTAGAACAAATTCTTATTGTTAAGTTATTTTTTTTACAAAGTTTATTGAAGTGTGTCAAATGGTTGTTTAGCTATTTAAATATGCTTTTAAATCTTGATACGTTGAAATTTGAATAGCTATTTTTTCTTTATGCATTATAGCCGCAATCTGCTTTGGAATCTGCACATCAACCTTTAGTGTTTCTTCAACTATATCTAAGAATTTTACCGGATGCGCCGTTTCTAAAAACACACATAGTGAGTCTTCATTTTCTTTTTGATATTCTTTTGCTCCTAGGTATCCCACAGCTCCATGTGGGTCGGCAATATATTCTGATGTATTATAAATTTCCTTCATGGCGTTGCGTGTAGCGCTATCTGTAAAGGAAAATGAAGAAAAATGACCTTTTAATTTGTTAAAGTCATGATCAAATAATTGCTGAATTCTTATAAAATTACTAGGATTTCCTACATCCATTGCATTCGAAATAGTAGCCTTTGAAGGTTTCGGAATATAATTTCCTTCTTCAAGATATTTAGGTACGGTATCATTAACATTGGTCGATGCAATAAAATGCTTTATAGGTAAACCGAGCTTTTGTGCCATTATACCGGCGCAGATATTGCCAAAATTACCACTAGGTACAGAGAATACTACCTCTTTGTTTAAATGTTTAACCTGTTTATAAGCAAAGAAAAAATAGAACATTTGAGGCAACCATCTGGCAACATTAATGGAATTAGCTGATGTAAGCGTTCTCGTAATTTCATCGTCTAAAAAGGCAGTTTTCACCATGTCTTGACAGTCATCGAAAACGCCTTTTACTTCTAATGCTGTAATATTTTGACCTAATGTTGTTAGTTGCTTTTCTTGTATATCGCTCACCTTCCCACTAGGGTAAAGTATAACCACATCAACACCTTTAACGCCTAAAAAGCCATTGGCAACTGCACCTCCCGTGTCTCCAGAGGTTGCAACAAGAACCGTTACTTTCTGATCGCTATTTTTATTAAAATAACCCAAGCAACGTGCCATAAAACGAGCGCCTACATCTTTGAAAGCCATAGTGGGCCCATGAAACAATTCTAAAGTTGCAATCGTATCTTCAACTTTTACAACGGGAAAGTCAAAAGCTATGGTTTCGGCAATAATATTTTTTAATTCACTTTCGGGAATTTCATTACCAACAAACTGCTTGATCGCTTGGAAGGCAATTTCTTCATTTGAGTATTTATCTATATTAAGAATAAAATCCTCTGGTAATGGTGTAATTGATTCTGGGAAATATAGCCCTTTATCTGGAGCCAAGCCTTTAATAACAGCCTCTTTAAATGAAACTTTAGGCGATTGATTATGTAAACTATAGTATTGCATTATTGATGCGCTAAAATTTTTATTCCTTGTGTATTAACTTTTGATATGTGGATCTCAAAATCAACTTGTGTATTATGATATACGTTTTTCATAGCTTCTTTAACATTCAAAGCAGTTTCCATTCCTTTACTTAATGCAAAAATTGTTGGACCCGACCCTGAAATTCCAGCTCCTAATGCACTAGCTTTTAATGCACTTTCTTTGACATTATCGAAGTGAGGAATTAATTTCTTACGAACAGGTTCAATAATCACATCTTTTAGGGAATTGGCAATCAATTGATAATTGCTTGAATACAATCCACTAATTAAACCACCTACATTTGCCCATTGTGTAATGGCACTATTTAAAGGGATTTCTTTAGGGAGTACATTACGGGCATCTTCTGTTTTTATTTCTATTTGCGGATGTAAAGCGGTAATAAATAAATCATCGGGTACCGGTATTTTTATAATATCTAAAGGCTGATAGCTTCTTACAAGAACGAATCCTCCATATAACGCAGCCGAAACATTATCGGCAATTTGAGAACCGCAAGCAGCCTCTTCGCCTAGCATAGCAAATTTTGTTAACTCCAGTAATGTAAATGGTGTTCCTAATAATTTATTCAGTGCATATGCTGTACCAGAAGCACTAGCAGCACTACTGCCTAAACCACTTCCGGGTTTGAATTTTTTATAGATTTCAATTTCAACGCCGAAATTCACAGGATATTTCTCTAACATTGCCTGGGCTACGACACCTGCTACATTTTTATCAATATCAAAGGTGAGATTAGCCCCTTCAATTTTAGTGATTTTTATTTGCTGATCTTTTGTTTTTCGAAGAACCATCTCATCACCAATAGTATCTAATGCTAATCCCAAGGCATCAAAACCACAAGAAACATTAGCAACCGTAGCCGGTGAGAATATTTTAATTTCTTCCATAAGGTTAGTTATTAGCAACTTTAATTATATCAGCAAATAAACCAGAGGCAGTTACATCCGCCCCGGCTCCGGCTCCTTTAATAATCATAGGTTGTTCTGGATAACGTTCTGTATAAAACATTACAATATTATCCTTTCCTTCTAGATTATAAAATGGATGCCCGACATGAATTTCTTGTAGCCCTACATTTGCTTTTCCATCCTTTAAACTAGCTACATACTTCAACTGACATTCCTTTGACGTAGCTGATTTATATAATTCTTGAAAGTGAACTTCATCATTCATGAGCGATGTATAAAAGTTAGCAACGGAGTCAGTAGCTAAATTCCCCTTGGTTAAAAAAGAGGTATTGTCAATATCTTCAAGATTTATTTGATGACCGCTTTCTCTAGCTAATATCAATATTTTTCTGGCAACATCTACGCCACTAAGATCTATACGTGGATCAGGCTCCGTATAACCTTCTTCTTGAGCTTGTTTTACAACATCATGAAATGTAACCCCGTCATTAAAGTTATTAAAAACAAAATTTAAACTACCCGATAGTACGGCATGTATAGATTTAATTTTATCGCCAGAAGCAATAAGGTTATTTAAAGTATCTATAATTGGTAATCCGGCTCCAACGTTGGTTTCAAATAAAAGTGGTGCGTTGTATTTTTTAGATAGATATTTTAATTCATTGTATTTGTCAAGATCATCTGAACATGCAATTTTATTACAAGCTACAACGGCAATGCTGTTACTTAAATAGTTTTTATATAAACTAGCTACTTCGCCATTGGCTGTTATATCTACAAATACACTATTGCGTAAGTTTAATTCATTTACTTTTTCAGCATAGCCATTGAGGTTTGCCGGTTCTGCATCTATTAACTTTTCTTGCCAAGATGATAATGAAATACCTTCTTCGTCAAATAACATCTTTCTAGAATTTGCAAGTCCTATTACTCTTAAATTTAAATTTAATTGTGTTCTTAAATATTCTTGTTGATTTTTTATTTGCTCTATCAATTTGCTACCTACATTACCAACACCGGTAATAAAGATGTTAATTTGTTTTAGATTCCCTTCAAAAAATTGTTCATGCAGACTATTTAATGCCTTTTTAACATCCTTATGAGCAATTACAGCCGAAATGTTATTTTCTGAAGCCCCTTGAGCAATGGCTCTAACATTTACATTATTTTTTCCTAAAGTACTAAACATTTTACCGCTAACACCTTGGTGATTTTTCATATTATCTCCTACTATGGCAATGATTGCTAAACCGCGTTCAGTGATTAATGGTTTTATTTTCTCTCTTGAAATTTCAAATTCAAAAATATTGTCAATAGCACTCTTGGCTCTATTAGCATCGCTATCATCTATTGCTATACAAATGGTATGTTCTGATGAAGCTTGTGTGATTAATTTCACATTGATAGCGTTTAATGCCAAAGCCTCAAATAAGCGCTTAGATATTCCAGGCACACCAATCATACCTGACCCTTCAAGAGTAATTAGGGTAATATTCTCAATATGGCTGATTCCTTTTACAGGATTTGATTTTTTATCAACGTTATTTGATATTAATGTCCCTTTGTCGCTAGGTGAGAAGGTATTCTTTATTAGAATTGGAATCTTATTGATAATTGGATGAATCGTTGGTGGATAAATAACTTTAGCACCAAAGTGTGATAACTCCATCGCTTCTTGATATGAAATTGACTCAATCGCTTTGGCTTGTTTTACCAATCTGGGATTAGCTGTAAACATACCACTAACATCTGTCCATATCTCTAGACTATGTACTTTTAATGCATTTGCAAATATCGATGCCGTATAGTCTGAACCACCTCTTCCTAAAACGACCGTTTCTCCATTTTCATTGCCAGCTACAAAACCAGGCACAATAATTATATCGGCATTAGAATTTTCTACTGCTTTTTGAATGTTCTCATTGGTTTTATTGAAATTAACAATAGCATTGAAGTAATCGTTATTAGCTACAATAAGTTTTCTAGTATCAATTCTTTCAACATTTAAACCTCTTACTTTCATGGTTTCAGAGATAATAAAAGAAGAGATTAATTCACCAAAGCTTACGATTTTAGCTTCTGCCTTTGGCGTTAATTCTTGAATAAGCGAAAGCCCTTTATACAACTGCTCTAGCTTTTCTAATTCAGTAAGTAAGTACTTAAATATGGTATTTTTAATAGTTACATCATCAATAAGCTCATTAATAACGTCTAAATGCCTATTAACAATCTCAGTACTAACGTCTTTAAAGGTTTTATTGTTTTTTATAATATCATGAATGCCGTCTAATAGGGCATTGGTTACACCTGAAAAGGCAGAAACGACTATAATTTGCTTTTCCTTTTGATTATTTTTTACAATATTAATTACTGACGTTATACTTTTAGCAGAACCTACTGATGTTCCTCCGAACTTTAAGACTTTCATTTTTTTAGAATGAATTTATAAATAGTTAAAATTTATGTGATTTTTTAAAATATAGATATGAATTGTATGTAATAGAAAATTAACCCCGAAGGGTAATTCCAGTAGTAATAATCCCTGTTGAATAGGGAAAGGAGAAAACATAGTTATTATTACATTTTACAAATTGCATGAAGCAAATGTATAAAGTAATTTGAACTGAAGCTTATAGAATTGGATTTTTTTTAACGAGAACGCCTATTTTTATTGATATAGAAATTTTTATCTACTTCAATTATTGAATTTGCGTTATTCAAGGTGATTTTTTTCCATTCTTTTGAAGGGGTTATCCACTGCATTTTATTATCAACCATTAATTTAATCGGGATGGAAAAATCATCAACAACATTTGTCCATTTATAAGACATTTCTTTCCCATCGATTTTATAATCTAATTTCGGAATTTTTGTACTTCTTAAATATTGATCAAAAAAACCTTTTAAATTAAGTCCAACGCGCTCACTCAAATAATTCTCAATTTGCTGTGTATTTACTGTTTGATGATAAAAATCTGCATTTAGCCCTTTTAAAATGGTTCTCCACTTTTCGTCATCATTAACTATTTGCCGAAGGGTATGTAACATATTAGCACCTTTATAATACATATCTCCAGATCCAGAGTTATTTACATTATAGTAACCAATAATTGGTTTATCATTCTGTATGTTTCTTCGAGTACCAATTACGTACTCGTTACTAGCTTCCGTTCCAAAATGATAATCCAAAAAAAGATTTTCTGAATAGGCCGTGAAACTTTCATGTATCCACATATCGGCAATATCAATATTGGTAATATTATTAGCAAACCATTCATGACCTGTTTCGTGAATGATGATAAAGTCAAATTTTAATCCCCAGCCAGATCCACTTAGATCAAAGCCTCTATAACCATTTTGATAACCATTACCATAGGTAACTGAACTTTGATGCTCCATTCCTAAGTAAGGAACTTCCACTAATTTAAAGCTGTCTTCATAAAATGGATAGGGCCCAAACCAATGCTCAAATGCTTCAAGCGTTTTTGCTGCATCTTTAAATTGTTTCTTAGCTTTATCAAGATTATAAGAAAGTACAAAATAATCACAATCTAATTCACCCTTTTTACCTTTATATTTTTCCGAAAAGTGTACGTAATCTCCAATATTTATATTAACGCCATAATTATTGATTGGATTTACTACATTCCAGATAAAAGTTTTTGTATGGTCTTGATTTTTGGTTGTTTTTATTAGCCTACCATTACCAACGCTTGTTAAATGATCTGGAGCTGTAATACTAAGGGTTAAACCATCTTCTGGTTCGTCATACATATGATCTTTACATGGCCACCAAATACTAGCTCCACCGCCTTGACAAGACGTTGCTATAAAATCATTACCATTTTTATCTTTGGCCCAGGTAAGTCCATCATCCCATGGTGGATTCTTACTAACTTTCGGATTACCTTGATAGTCAATGGTTATTTCATTTATTGCCCCTTGTACTTGTTCTTTCTTTAAGGTAATATAATAGACGTTTCCTTCTCTCTTAAAATCTAAAGTTTTGTTTTCTTGTTTTACCGAAGTAATCTCCATTGGAGGTTGGAGGTCTATCTGCATCAATTGATTATTACTTAAAACTTTATAGCGAATGGTATTACTCCCTTGCAAGCTCTTTTTTTCAGGGTCAACCTTCATTTTTAAATCATAATGTAGTAGATCCCACCAAATACGTTCTTTGGTAATGGTACCACGTAAAGTATCTTGACGTGAAAAATTAGGGTTCTGAGAAAAACAAGTAGCCGAGGCTAAAACAACAAATACTAGGATAACTTTTTTCAAGAAAATTTTAATTTTATTAGGCTTGCTAATTTAATTAAAATCTACCAAAATTTGATTTTTCAAAAGATCATCGATGGTCTCTCTCTTTCTTATTAGATAATCATTACCGCTTCTTACCAAAACTTCGGCCGGACGGTATCTTGAATTATAATTTGATGCCATCGAAAAACAGTAAGCTCCTGCATTATGAAAAGCTAAAATATCGCCTTCAGATATTTCATTGATCTTTCTGTTTGCTCCTAAAGTATCAGTTTCGCAAATGTAACCTACTACACTGTAAAAGCGCTCTTTACCTGCAAGATTTGAAATGTTTTCTATTTTGTGATAGGCATCATAAAACATGGGTCGAATTAAATGATTCATACCACTATCAACACCTGCAAAAACAGTGGAGGTGGTTTGTTTTACAACATTAACGTTAACTAGAAACATGCCGGCTTCACTAACCAAGAATTTACCAGGCTCAAACATTAGTGTTAGTTCTTTTCCATAATTGGTGCAAAACTCATTAAATCGCTTTGATAATTTTTCTCCGAGCTCTTCGATATTAGTTTGATAATCTCCTTCTTTATAAGGGACTTTAAACCCACTACCAAAATCGATATAATCTAATCTTTTAAAGGATTGGGCTGCATTAAAAAGTATTTCAGTAGCTCTTAAAAATGCATCAATATCATATATGTCTGATCCGGTATGCATATGTATACCATTAATGTTCATGCTGGTATTTTCAACGACACGATGAATATGTGGCAGCTGATGGATTGAAATACCAAACTTAGAATCGATATGTCCTACAGAAATCTTAGAATTACCTCCGGCCATAATATGAGGATTAATACGTATACATACCGGAGTTTCCGGGTACTTTTGACCAAATTGTTCAAGAATAGATATGTTATCTATATTAATCTGCACGCCTAATTCTCTTGCTTGTTCAATCTCTTCAAGGGAAACACCATTTGGAGTGAAAATTATTTCTTGCGGCTCAAAACCAGCTTTTAAACCTAATTGAACCTCTTGAACTGAAACGGTATCTAATCCGGCATTAAACTCTTTAAATAGTTTTAAAATAGTAATATTGGATAAAGCTTTAACGGCATAATTAATTTTTAGATTGCTTACATTCGAAAATGCATTAGACATTCGTTGAAATTGCTCTTCAATCTTATCTGCATTATAAACATACAAAGGTGTATCGTATTTCTGTGCTAGCGTCAATAATAGTTCTCTATCCATTATGATTAAATTATAAGTTCCCAAAAGTACTTAAGAGTGTTTTATTGCTAAAACTTCTTAATAATACTAACATATCGCACGTATTTGTTTAATTTTTGGCTCTTTCTGCGGTTCTTTCTGCAATCTTGACGATAACTTGAGTTGCCTTTTCCATAGACTCAACAGGCACATATTCGTAACGGCCATGAAAGTTATGTCCTCCTGCAAAAATATTAGGGCAGGGTAGCCCCATATAAGAAAGTTGAGATCCGTCGGTTCCACCTCGAATGGCTTTAATTAATGGTTCTATGCCAAGTTCTTTCATAGCTTCTTCGGCAATATCTACTATATGCATTACGGGCTCTACCTTTTCTCGCATATTGTAATATTGATCTTTAATCTCAACTTTAATTAGCTTTTTGCCAAGCTTATTATTGATCATATCAGCAGTATTTTTAAAGTCCTTTTTTCGCTGTTCGAATAGCTGCATATCATGATCGCGAATAATATATTGTAGTTCGGTTTTTTCAACTAAACCAGTTATAGAGTATAAATGAAAAAAACCTTCATAACCCTCTGTTTCTTGAGGGATTTCATTTTTAGGAAGCGCTGCAATAAACTCATTGGCGATTAACATAGAGTTGATCATTTTACCTTTTGCATATCCGGGATGAACAATTTTTCCATCAATAATGACCTTAGCCCCGGCTGCGTTAAAATTTTCATATTCTAATTCCCCAACCTGACTGCCGTCCATGGTATATGCCCATTTGGCTCCAAACTTCTTAACATCAAATAAATGAGCTCCTTTCCCTACTTCTTCATCTGGCGTAAAGGCGATGCGTATTTTACCATGTTTAATTTCTGGATGGTTTATTAAATATTCCATGGCGCTTACAATTTCAGTTACACCTGCTTTATCATCTGCTCCAAGCAAGGTAGTACCATCGGTTGTTATTAAGGTTTGACCTTTATATAATAATAGATCTTCAAAATAATCAGGCGATAGTAGTATATTTTGTTCTTTATTTAGAATAATATCTTTACCATCATAGTTTTCATGAATCTGAGGTTTTACATTGGTGCCGGTATAGTCTGGACTCGTATCAATATGCGCAATGAATCCGATGGTTGGTACGTCAAAATCTACATTACTAGGTAATGTTGCCATAATGTAACAATTATCATCTAATGTGACCTCTTGCATTCCAATTGCTTTAAGGTCTTCAACAAGAATATGTGCGAGATCCCATTGTTTTTCTGTACTAGGAAACTCAGGATTGTTCGGATCTGATTGTGTGTCTATAGTGACATATTTAATAAATCTTTCTATAATACTGTTCATGAAATTAGATTTTTTCAAAAATAAATATTTCGCAATAAAAAAAGAGGTTGATAATTCAACCTCTTCTTATTTTTTTATAAGTTATAATTTATTCTTCTTTGGCAACTACAGCATAAGCTGACACGTAGAATCCATCTTCTGGTAGATCATCAATAAAATGATTATCAATTTCAATACCTATCTCTACCATATCATCACCTAAGTTTTTATGTACATACGGAAATTCGTTAGGATCAGTAGTTGCAACCCCTTCATCATTAAGAGGATACTTTTCACCGCCTATATATAAATAAGTTTCTTTTAGCTTATATTCAGTATCTGTGGTTATAAATTGGATTTTACCTCTATTCAAGTCTGGGTTATAATTTATTCTCACGTGACCGATATATTCACCTGAACTCCAATCACACCCTTCAACTTTAGCATAGAGCTGCAGCGTATGAATTCCGAATATTTTACCGTTTGTCCATCCCCAATTAGAATGGCCTTCATCTAAAAAGCAAAACGCATTTTCTGGTTTTGCATTGTTATAAGCAAAAGAACCAACGCAATCTTCATCAACAGGGTCATCATCACAATTATTTATACAAAAGTCGAACGATCTTACCCAGTCTTTGAAATAATAACCATATCGATACGAATAATAATATTTTTGGTTTAAATCAGAATGATAAGCAAAAGCAGAATAATAACGCCATTTTTCATAATCAAAAATCTTTGCATAGGCTACAATTTCAAAGCAATCGGAATTAATAGAAGACAATGGAATCACATAGGTAGCTTTCTTTTGTCCGCCAAAATAATATGGAAATGCCTTGTAATTAAATTTTCTTAGATTCGGATATCCATTTGAGTAAAAAGGGATATCGTTTTTGTCACCAATATACATATACAATTTTTTCATGTATTTGTACTTCTTGGCTTTTACGGTAACATAAAGATTTTCTCCGTCATTTGATACCTTAATAATACCAACTTTTTTCTTATTATTACCAACACGCAACGGCATAATCTTTGTTTCACCGCACTTAATCTCGTTAACATCTTTTTGTTTTAAACCAGATGGTTTTAATAAGGTGTAGTCTAAGATATGCTTTAAATTAGCATCTACCGGTACTTCTTCTTCAGTAACGTTTGGGTCAAGCGATCCGTCATTCTCAAAAAAATCAGGTTCAATAGCTGTTTTATCATTTTCAACTACAATTTCTTCTTCATTAAGGTTACAAGAAGCAATAAATAGTAACAATGAGGTAGCAAAAAAAATAGAAAAATATTTTTTCTTCATAGCAAGGGGAATTTAGTTAATAGCGTTACAAATATAATTAAAAAGGAAATATGTTCCCTAAGAAATAAGTAAAATGCTGTTTTTCAGTAATAAATGGTGTATTCTATCTAATAAACTCCAGTTTATCATAGATCGCAATTGACTCGCATAAACGTTCGTTAACTTTAAAATCACCAAACACCTTAGTGGTAAATGTAAAATATTCGTCAGGTTCTGTTTTTACATAGATCTGTAAAAAATGATATTCATGTTTACCCGTTTTCCCTTTTGATAAGTTCCAGTAAGCCGGTTTATCCTTAAATTTTGTAGAAGCAGACCTTATGTTACTTAATTGTTCTTTAATGGCTAATGTATCCTTTACTTTTTGATCAAAAGATGCATCCAAAGCTAGCTCACCTTGATGCCATGAAATATCAATTATATAAGCATCGGTTAAACTTTTAGTTGTGTCTGCGCTATAGAGTTGCGACTGAAATTCATCATAATAAAGTTCCGTTTTCCAATTTTTAGGAACTGTAGATCTAAATTTCTTTAAGATATCACGTATTTCTTTGGTTTCATATGGAATGGCACTTGTTTCACAGTTAAATTCACTCTTCAAGCTACTTTTTCCACAAGATAGCATACTAATAGTTACAAGTACAAATAAGAATATTCTATTCACAGATTTAAATTTTAATAATTAATTAGTCGTAAAATTGAGAACGTTTGATTAGAACGCTTTAATATGGATAAAGTTTTATTCTAAGATCAACTTTCCTATTTTTTTATCTCCTGCTAACCAAGCTAAGTTTTTATTTACGAATCGTATAGTATAAAAGCCTTCATTACTAACTTTTTTCCAGTTTAAGCCACCATCATTTGAAAATGATACCCCCGTTGACCCTACAGCGAATAGTTCCTTTCCATTCGTCTCCGGAACATATCGAACACAACTTTTATACCCAGGTTCTTTACCGTCAGCAACCAATTGCCATGTTTGTCCGCCATCACTTGTAATGGCTTTATTAGAAAATTTATCGGTTTTATTCTCCCAGTTTCCGCCAAATATAATTCCATTATTGGAATCGAAAAAATCAACGCTATATATCCCTGTCATTTTTCCTCCTTGAGTTATAGGAGTATCATAAACGTTCCAGGTTTTACCACCATCAGGTGAATGAAACACGCGCGCTTTTTTACCTCCTGTTACAATCCAAACATTATTTTCTACAATGGCAATATTACCATTACTAGCGGCAAAAGCAGCCTCGCCATCTTCAACCTTTGGTAAATTTTCGCAGGGTATTTTATGCCAAGTATTACCTCCATCATGAGTTAGAATAATTGATAGGCAATCATTGGTTGGGTCACCCATGGCGATTCCATTTTTTTCATTAAAGAAAGACATTGCATCATAAAACACTTTTTCATGTTCTTCTTTGTAAACTAATTGAGGTGTTCCGTTTTTCACTTTAAAAAGCAGTGCAGGATTCGCAACACTTAATACAAAAGTATCAGTTCCGTTTGTTGCAATTGCCCTGAAATGAGGTACAATCGTGTCGTAAGTTATTTGCTTGATCTTTGTACTACTTTCATTAATTGCTAATCCTAGATAGCCATCAGAAGTTGTAAAAAGCAAGGTAGAATCTGGTAAGGCCTCAATGGCTCTAATGCTTGAAGAATCTACTTTAATTGTTTGAATTGAAATGCCATCAAAATTTCTGGGTTTATACTCTTTTTTACACGAAAACAAAACTGCTATTACTAAAAAGAGTGTAGCTAGTGATTTAAAACTCATATGAAATTCTTAGATTTATCAAAAGTAATTCTTTTCAATAAATACATATAAAATTTTAAGTTATTTATGAAGGCATTGGTTATTTCGGGAGGAGGGAGTAAAGGAGCTTTTGCAGGTGACGTGGCTGAATATCTTATTGAAGAAAAAGAGAAGGAGTATGATCTTTTTTTAGGCACTTCAACTGGAAGCTTAATGGTTTCGCATTTGGCTTTAGGGAAAATCAATGAACTTAAAGCTATTTATACTACCGTTAATCAAAGAAAGATTTTTAGTAATAATCCATTTATAGTTAGAACAATACATGGTGAAAAAGTGGTTAGTGTTAACCACCTAAATACTTTGTGGAACTTTATTAATGGAAGAAGAACCTTTGGAGAAAGTAAAAACTTAAGACGTTTTATTAAAAAGTATATTACCGAAGCCTATTATGAAAGAATTAAAAACTCTGATAAAGATGTAATTGTAACTGTTTCAAATCTTACTACGAATCAAGTAGAATATAAATCTATTAATGATTACACATATGCTGATTTTTGTGATTGGATTTGGGGTTCATGTAATTATGTGCCGTTTATGAGCTTATTGAAGAAAAATAATTTTGAATACGCAGATGGAGGCTTTGGTTGTATTGTACCTATACAAGAAGCTATACTAAGAGGAGCTAAAGAGGTAGATGCTATTATTTTAGAAACAGAAATATCGCAGTTGAATAGACTTCCTTCAAAAAACCCCTTTGCACTGATGACAAGTGTTTTTGAATTTATGTTAGATCATGTTGAACGACATAATGTAAGTATTGGTAAGTTAGAGGCCAAGCATAAGAATGTGCAGCTAAACTTATATTATACACCTACAGTGCTTACTACCAATTCGTTAGTATTTAATAAAAAACTAATGAAGAAATGGTGGAATTATGGCTTTCAACATGCTAAAAAGCAACATTTAGAAATGAATAAATTAAAAAATTGATTTTTTATTTGGAAAACTAAAATTTAATTCTGAATCTTTGTGTATACAAAAAATAAACAATGAAATTTATTCAATTACGCCATCATCATTTTCATACTTGCACTCAAGCGAGCTGAAAATGTATTTGAATAAATTCTAATAATATATTTTAACCCGTTTGAGTAGATCAAACGGGTTTTCTTTTTCTATTCAAGGAAATAACACCTACGAAGATTTACTCAAACAAAAATTGAAGTTTAATTATAAAGATACTCACTTAAGTGAGCACAATAATGAGTAAATTAAAAATAGCCATTCAAAAATCGGGTCGACTTCGTGATGATTCTTTAAAAATTCTAAAAGATTGTGGAATTGCCATTGATAATGGAAAAGATCAGTTAAAAGCATCATCTAGCAATTTTCCATTAGAAGTATTTTATTTAAGAAATGGTGATATCCCACAATACCTAAAGGATGGTGTAATAGACGCTGCAATAATCGGCGAGAATGTATTAATCGAAAAAGGAGAGAATATCAATTTTGTGGAACGCCTTGGATTTTCGAATTGTAGAGTTTCACTTGCCATTTCTAAAGGAGAAGATTATTCTGGGCTCAATTATTTTAGTAATAAACGAATTGCTACCTCATACCCGAATACGGTAAAATCATTTTTTAAAGATAAAGGTGTAGACATTAATCTCCATATTATTAATGGATCAGTAGAAATTGCCCCTAATATTGGTTTGGCCGATGGTATATGCGATATTGTTTCAAGTGGTAGTACATTATTTAAAAATAATTTAAAAGAGGTTGAAGTCTTGTTAACTTCTGAAGCCGTATTAGCCGTTTCGCCTGTAATTGTAAAAAATTTAAAGACTATTTTAGATAAACTTCAGTTTAGAATTCAATCTGTTTTAAAAGGTCGGCAATCACGTTACGTTCTTTTAAATGCTCCAAATGATAAAATAGACGAGATTATTGATATACTTCCTGGTATGAGAAGTCCGACGGTTCTACCGTTGGCCGAAGAAGGCTGGAGTTCGGTACATTCAGTAATTAACAAAAATCAATTTTGGGAAATTATAGACGAGCTAAAAGGTGTAGGAGCAGAAGGCATATTAGTTTGCCCAATTGAAAAAATGGTTTTGTGATGAAAAAAATTATAAGCCCTGAAAGAAAAGAATGGCGTGAATTATTGAAAAGACCAACGCTTACTTTTGATGCCATTGAAGCTACCGTTGAGGAGGTTTTCTCTCAAGTACAATCAAGAGGGGATGAGGCCGTTAGAAAGTTTACCTTGTCATTTGACAAGGTTGAAATGAAGAAATTTTCTGTTTCAGTCGATGAAATGAAGAAAGCAGAATCATTAGTCCCTGATACATTGAAGTTTGCTATAAACCAGGCAAAAAAGAATATTACAAAATTTCATGAAGCACAAAAAACAGGAAAAGTTAAAGTAGAAACTGCCAAAGGCGTTAGTTGTTGGCAAGAGAAAAGGGCAATTGAAAAAGTAGGATTATATATTCCCGGAGGAACAGCTCCTTTATTTTCAACTGTATTGATGTTAGCTATACCTGCAAAAATAGCTGGATGTAAAGAAATTGTTTTATGTACACCACCTGATACAAACGGAAGTATTAATCCCGCAATAGTATATACTGCTGGTTTATGCGGGGTAACAAAGATCTTTAAAATTGGAGGTATTCAAGCAGTTGCAGCTATGACATTTGGTACTGAGTCGGTTCCAAAAGTATTTAAAATATTTGGTCCTGGAAATCAATATGTCACGCTTGCTAAACAAATGGCAACCAATTATAATATTGCTATTGATATGCCAGCCGGACCAAGTGAATTACTTGTGGTAGCAGATGATACTGCAAAACCAGATTTTGTAGCCTCCGATTTATTGAGTCAAGCCGAACATGGAAGTGATAGTCAGGTTATTTTGGTTTCAACTTCAGAAAACATGATTGATAAGGTTATGAAAGAAATAACAAAGCAGTTAGCAGTTTTACCCAGAAAAGAAATTGCAAAGGCAGCACTTGAAAATTCTAAAATGATAGTAGTTGATAATGACAAAACGGCCTTAGAATTAATTAATGAATATGGCCCAGAGCATTTTATTATTTGTGTAAAGAATGAAGAATTTTATACGGAAAACATAATGAACGCCGGCTCAGTTTTTATTGGCAACTATACGCCAGAAAGCGCAGGCGATTATGCTTCTGGAACCAATCATACGTTGCCTACCAATGGGTATGCCAAGCAATACAGTGGAGTAAATCTCGATAGCTTTTTAAAAGCTATTACATTTCAGAAAATATCAAAAGAAGGTATACAGACTATTGGAAAAACTATTGAAATAATGGCTGAAGCCGAAGGCTTGCAAGCACATAGAAATGCGGTGACAGTACGATTAAAAAACCTCGAGAATGGAGCAATTTGACTTAAATAAATTAGTGCGAAAGAATGTGCTACAGCTGAGCCCTTATTCTTCGGCTCGAGATGAGTTTAAGGAATTTAAAAGGCAGATGATTTTTCTAGATGCTAATGAAAATCCATTTGAAAATGGAGTAAATCGTTATCCAGATCCACAACAAACTACTTTAAAACAAGAGTTAGCTAGTTTAAAGAGGGTAAACTCAAACAATATTCTTTTAGGAAATGGAAGTGATGAAGTTTTAGATTTGATCTTTAGAGCATTTTGCTATCCTGAAAAAGATAACATAGTTACATTACCTCCAACTTATGGTATGTATAAAGTTTTGGCAGAGACAAATGCAGTTTATAATAAAGAAATTTTATTGACAGATGACTTTCAACCTAATGTAAATGAAATTTTGGAGAAAATCGATACTAATACCAAGCTTTTATTCTTGTGCTCTCCAAATAACCCAACAGCAAACTCTTTTGTGGCTTCTGATGTTGAAGAGTTGCTCGAAAAATTTAAAGGTATTGTAGTGATTGATGAAGCTTATATCGATTTTTCAAATGAAGAATCATGGATTTCGAAACTAGATAAATACCCGAACCTGATTGTAACGCAAACGCTATCGAAGGCATACGGTATGGCGGGTATTCGCTTAGGGATTTGTTTCGCATCAAAAGAAATTGTAGCAATTCTTAATAAAATAAAGCCACCTTACAATGTAAATGAATTAACACAAAGAGAAGCATTAAAAAGGATTTTAGATTACCAGTCTGTTGCTGTAGAGATTAAGGCTATATTAAAAGAGCGAAGATTTTTAATTGATAAGTTAAAAGAAGTAAAATTTGTGAAACAGGTTTATCCTACGGATGCAAATTTTATTCTTGTAAAAGTAGATGATGCGATAAAAAGATATAATCAATTAGTAGAAAACGGAATTGTAATCCGAAATCGCTCAACCCAACCATTATGTGAAAATACACTACGATTTACCGTAGGAACCAAAATTGAAAACGCACAACTAATAGATACATTGAATACCTTAAACAGATGAAAAAAGTATTATTTATAGATAGAGACGGTACAATCATTAAAGAAACTGCCGATGAGCAGATAGATTCATTCGAAAAACTGACTTTTTACCCAAAAGTATTTTCATATTTAAGTAAAATAGCAAAAGAGCTTGATTATGAAATTGTTATGATAACAAATCAAGATGGTTTAGGTACAGAAAGCTTTCCTGAAGATACATTTTGGCCAGTACATAATTTTATTTTAAAAACCTTTGCCGCGGAAGGAGTTGTTTTTAAAGAACAATTTATCGATAGGACATTTGCTAAAGACAATTCTCCAACAAGAAAACCTAATACTGGTTTATTAACTAAATATTTTTCAGAAAACTATGATTTGGTGAATTCCGTAGTAATTGGTGATCGGCTTACAGATATTGAATTAGCAAAAAATCTTGGCGCTAAAGGTATTTTTATCAATGACCAAACAAACCTTGGCGCAGATGAAATTACAATTAAAAGAGAAGAGTTAGATAGTTATATAGCATTAGAGAGTAATGACTGGCAAAAGATTTATGAATATCTAAAGCTTAATGATCGGAAAGCTGAAATCTATAGAAAAACAAACGAAACAGATATTACAATTAAACTAAATCTTGACGGTACCGGTAAAAGCAATATAAGTACGGGTATTGCTTTCTTTGATCATATGTTAGACCAGCTTGCAAGACATGGTCAGATGGATTTAGAAATTAATGTAAAAGGAGATCTAGAAGTAGATGAACACCATACTATAGAAGATACAGCTATTGCATTAGGTGAAGTCTTCAATAAAGCTCTAGCCGATAAATTAGGTATAGAACGATATGGATTTTGTTTACCCATGGATGACTGTTTGGCTCAGGTGAGTATTGATTTTGGTGGACGTAATTGGTTAGTTTGGGCAGCAGATTTTAAACGCGAAATGATTGGAAAAATGCCTACAGAAATGTTCTTACATTTTTTCAAATCATTTACCGATGGTGCTAAGGCGAACTTAAATATTAAAGCAGAAGGCACAAATGAACACCATAAAATCGAGGCTATTTTTAAAGCATTTGCAAAGGCAATTAAAGTAGCAGTAAAAAGAGATGTAGAAAAAATGATTTTACCAAGCACCAAAGGGGTATTATAAAAATGAAAATTGTAATTATTAATTACGGAGCAGGCAATATTCAGTCTCTTAAATTCGCAATAAAGAGACTGGGTTATGATGCCATATTAAGTGATAATGCTGACGAGATAATAAACGCAGATAAAGTAATCTTCCCTGGTGTTGGAGAAGCTAGCAGTGCTATGGAAAAACTCATAAGATCAGGTTTAGATAAGGTTATTCCTAATCTTAAGCAACCAGTTTTGGGAATTTGTTTAGGGATGCAGCTTATGTGTAACTATTCTGAGGAAGGAGACACTATCGGTTTAGGTATCTTCAATACAAACGTGGTAAAGTTTAACCACAATGTAAAAGTTCCACAGATTGGTTGGAATCAAATTGAAGAATTAAAAGGACCATTATTTAAAAAGATAAAAAATATGGACTATGTATATCTTGTACATAGTTATTATGCTCCCTTAACCAATGATACAATCGCTACTACAGTTTATGGAGAGCCCTATAGTACTGCCTTACAAAAAGATAATTTCTATGGAACACAGTTTCACCCAGAAAAAAGTAGCGCAACAGGTGAGCAACTGTTAAAAAATTTTTTGGCCTTATGAGAATTATACCAGCAATAGATATAATAGATGGTAAGTGTGTTCGGTTGACTAAAGGAGACTATACTACCAAAAAGGTATATAACGAAAACCCATTGGAAGTCGCGAAACAATATGAAGCGCATGGTATTGAATATTTGCATTTGGTAGATTTAGACGGCGCCAAGTCTAAGCACATCGTAAATTATAAAATTTTAGAACAAATTGTGATTAAAACAAAACTCAAGGTTGATTTTGGAGGAGGTTTAAAAACTGATGATGATCTTAGAATTGCTTTTGAAAGTGGGGCGTATCAAATTACAGGAGGTAGTATTGCTGTTAAAGATCCTACAACATTTAAATCATGGTTAGAGAAGTATGGCTCCAATCAAATTATTCTTGGTGCAGACGCTCATAATGAAAAAATAGCAATAGCCGGTTGGCAAGAGGAAAGTGATAAAGAATTAATTCCATTTATTTCAGAATATCAAAAGGACGGAGTCGAATATGTGATCTGTACTGATATTAGCAAAGATGGAATGCTCCAAGGCCCTTCGTTTGACCTTTATGATAGAATTTTGAAAGAGTGTCATTCTGAGCAAAAGGAAACATCACTGAAGCTTATTGCCTCAGGAGGCATTTCTTCATTTGATGAGTTGCCTAAATTGGCCGAAATTGGTTGTGAGGGAACTATCATTGGTAAAGCCATCTATGAACACAAAATAAGTTTAAATCAATTAGAAAATTATATACTCAATGCTAACTAAACGTATTGTTCCTTGTTTAGATATAAAAAACGGACGCACTGTTAAGGGTGTTAACTTTGTAGACCTTAGAGATGCTGGAGATCCTGTTGCATTGGCCGAAGCTTATTCTAAAGCTGGTGCTGATGAATTGGTGTTTTTAGATATTTCGGCAACAGAAGAACGAAGAAAGACATTGGCTGATTTGGTATTAAAGGTAGCCGAGAAAGTTAATATTCCTTTCACTGTAGGTGGAGGCATTTCGTCAGTTGAAGATGTAGATCGTTTGTTGCAAAATGGGGCAGATAAAATTTCAATTAATTCTTCGGCAGTTAAACATCCACAATTAATTAATGAGCTGGCAGGTAAATTTGGAAGTCAATGTATTACTGTTGCCATTGATGCCAAGCAGGTTAATGAATTATGGAAAGTTCACTTGGTGGGAGGCAAGGTTCCCACAGACATCGATTTATATCAATGGGCATATGAGGTACAAGACCGCGGTGCCGGAGAAATACTCTTTACCTCTATGGATCATGACGGAACAAAAAACGGATTTGCAAATAATGCCTTAGCTAAATTATCTCAAGAACTTACAATCCCTATTATCGCTTCGGGAGGAGCCGGCTCTATACAAGATTTTGTTAATACATTTAAAGTAGGTAAGGCAGATGCCGCTTTGGCGGCTAGCGTATTTCATTTTGGTGAAATAGAAATCAAAGATTTAAAAGAAGCGCTAAGAAAAAATAACATTCCGGTTAGATTATAGTCATTAAACTTCATTAAAATGACATTAAAAAATGAAAGCAAAACATATGGAAATAGACTTTAATAAAAATTCAGATGGGCTCGTTCCTGCTATAATACAAGACAATTTTACTAAAAATGTATTGATGTTAGGATATATGAATCAAGAGGCCTACACAAAAACTAAAGAAACTAAAAAAGTGACCTTTTTTAGTCGTTCCAAACAAAGACTTTGGACTAAGGGCGAAGAAAGTGGTAATTTTTTGAATTTAGTAGATGTAGCTATCGACTGTGATAATGATACTTTGTTAATTATGGTAGATCCAAATGGACCTGCATGCCATACAGGAAGTGATACTTGCTGGAATGAACAAAATAAAGCATCTTATGGATTCTTATCTCAATTAGAGTCTATCATAGAAGATAGGAAAAACAATCAAAATGATGAAAATTCGTATATAGCTTCTTTGTTTCGAGGAGGAATCAATAAAATTGCTCAAAAAGTAGGAGAGGAGGCTATAGAAACTGTTATTGAAGCAAAAGACACCAATGATAATTTGTTTTTAAATGAAGCTGCAGACTTGCTATTTCATTATTTAATTTTACTCCAGGCAAAAAATTATTCTCTGAATGATATTACACAAGTTTTACAAAAGAGACATTAACGTTTCTTTAAATGAGAGCTATTTATTTTGTAGTATTTTTATACTATGAGAAACAGTATTAAAAAAGGATTTAGATTTGAAACTTATGCTAAACCAGAACATTCACCTTTTGAAAAGCTGTTCGATATATTTAAAGAATTAATTGTACATACTTCTGGCGATGTAGATGAAGCTTTAGACTGGCTTCGTCAACTTGATGAAGAATATGAATTAACAACTCCAGATTATAGCATAGATGATTTTATAGAAGATCTTAAAAAGAAGGGCTTTTTAAGAGAAGAAATAAAACCTGAAGGTACAGGTAAAGGATTAAAAATAACTGCAAAAACAGAACGGGCTATTCGCCAACAAGCGCTAGAACAACTTTTTGGAAAATTAAAAAAGAGTCGCTCTGGAAATCATAGAACAAAGGCTATTGGAGTTGGTGATGAGCAAACCGGAGAATTCCGCAGCTATCAGTTTGGAGATACTTTAGATCGTATTTCAATGACAGAAAGTATCAAAAATGCTCAGATTAATCATGGCATTGGAGATTTTACCATTAATGAGCAAGATCTGGTTGTAGAAGAAACCAATTTCAAAGCTCAAATGAGCACGGTGCTCATGATAGATATTAGCCATAGTATGATTCTGTATGGCGAAGACCGTATTACACCAGCTAAAAAGGTAGCAATGGCACTAACAGAGCTCATTACAACACGTTATCCTAAAGATACAATAGACATTTTGGTATTTGGTAATGATGCTTGGCCAATATCAATTAAAGATTTGCCCTATTTGAAAGTTGGGCCTTATCACACCAATACAGTAGCAGGTTTGCAATTGGCAATGGACATTCTTCGTAGAAAACGTAATACCAACAAACAAATTTTTATGATTACTGATGGCAAACCAAGTTGTATGCGTTTACCAGACGGCACCTATTATAAAAACAGCGTCGGTCTTGACAAACATATAGTTGAGCGCTGCTATACTATGGCTGCGCAGGCTAGAAAATTACATATACCAATCACAACTTTTATGATTGCTCAAGACCCCTACTTAATGCAGTATGTGCAACATTTTTCCGCAGCCAACAGAGGTAAGGCATTTTATACCGGATTAAAAGGATTAGGTGAAATGGTTTTTGAAGACTATGAAAATAATAGAAAGAAAAATATTAAAGGATAATTACATTTATGGATTATAAAAGCATTAAAACCTTAGGAGCGCTTAAAAAAGCAGAATATAGATCAAAATCTATAAAAGATGAGCTAAGAGACAACCTAATTGCTAATATTAAATCAGGAAAGCAGGTGTTTGAAGGAGTTTGGGGATATGAAAATTCTGTAATACCAGAACTTGAAACCGCTATTTTATCACGACATAATATTAATCTGCTAGGATTACGAGGGCAGGCAAAAACAAGATTGGCCAGATTGATGGTTCGTCTTCTAGACGAATTTATACCGGTAATAGAAGGCTCAGAGATCAATGATGATCCACTCAATCCATTGTCACGTTATGCTATTGATTTAATCAATGAAAAAGGAGATGACACGCCTATTTCTTGGTTACATAGAGATAATCGTTTTTCTGAGAAACTGGCTACGCCAGATGTTACGGTTGCCGATTTAATTGGTGATGTTGACCCTATTAAGGCTGCAAACTTAAAATTAAGCTATGCAGATGATCGCGTTATACATTTTGGTATGATACCTAGAGCCAATCGCTCTATTTTTGTTATTAATGAGCTACCCGATCTGCAAGCACGAATACAGGTATCATTATTTAATATTTTACAAGAAGGAGATATTCAAATTCGTGGATTTAAATTAAGATTACCTTTAGACATTCAGTTCGTGTTTACAGCAAATCCAGAAGACTATACCAATAGAGGAAGTATAGTGACACCATTAAAAGATAGAATAGGCTCTCAAATTTTAACGCATTATCCTGAAGAAGTTGAAATTGCTCAACAAATTACAGAACAAGAGGCGAATATTAATAAAGAACAAGTCGATAAGGTTTATGTACCTGATTTAGCGAAAAAGTTGTTAGAACAAATTAGTTTCCAAGCCCGTAAAAGTGAATATATTGATAGTAAAAGCGGTGTAAGTGCAAGAATGAGTATTACCGGTTACGAAAATTTATTAAGTACAGCTGAGCGTAGAAGTATATTAAATAATGATGCGAGAACTACAGTACGTTTATCAGATTTTATAGGAGTTACACCTGCTATAATAGGTAAAGTAGAATTGGTCTATGAAGGCGAACAAGAAGGTTCAGTTTATGTTGCTAAAAAGTTGTTAGGAGAGAGTATAAAAGCTTTATTTTCAGACTATTTTCCAGATATACCTAAACTAGAGCGTAAAGATACCAGCACGCCCTATGATGGAGTTATAGAATGGTTTTTTGAAGAAGGAAGTTTTGAACTTATTGACACAATGAATGATACCGATTATAAGAATGCCTTACAAGCGATTCAACCACTATCTGAACTTGTAGATAAGTATCAAAGCAGTACTCCTAGCTCAGATAAAGACTTTATCAAAGAATTTGTTTTATGGGCACTTGTAGAATATAAAAAATTAGATAAGAGGCGATTTACGAAAGGGTATAAATTTAATGACCCCTATGGAAGTTATATACGAGGAATTCAAAATTAAAAAAGAGCTCAAAGTTGAGCTCTTCTGTTCTCTTTCTGATTAACTATTACCTCAACCAGCCTTTTGCAGCCGATTTTCTCGCTAGCCAAACTAAAAATACGGCTATGGCAATAATTATTATTGGCATTATAGTGCCTTGAAATTGATCAGATATTGATGGTCCATCTGTAGTAAACCACCAAATTTGTTGTAGAGCTGCTGCTAAAAATGAAATCCCTAAAACTGGAGAAGCCATTTTTTTTCTTAAAAGTAACAATACACAACCTAGTAAACCTGCAAAAACGGCAATTGCAAATAATGCAGTAACCCAACTTGGCCTAGATTCTAAAAGCGCGATTTGTTCGGGTGTTAGTTGCTTCATGGCAGATTCTACCTTAAAAGCTTGCTGTAGATAAGCGCTAACACCAGCTCCATTCCATAGGAGTGCAACAACGCTTACAATCCAAAACCATATAGGCGGTTTCAAAGAAGTTTGATCAGTCATAATATTTAATAATTAATTGGTTAATAGAGTATTATAATTTCTAATGTAATAAATTTAATGAGATTAACAAAATATTGATTCATAAGTGAATGAAGTTTTTTATCTTTAAAATCACTAAAAAGTAAATCGAATGGCCTTGCAAATTTCAAAAGATGTTTTAAGTTTTTTTAATGAATTAAATGCTAATAATAATCGTGATTGGTTTACGGAAAATAAGAAGAGATTTAAAGATTTAGAAGCCGATGTAAAGCAGTTTTATACTGCAATTCATGAAAACCTAAATAAACATGATGATATTGATAAGATGAAAATTTTTAGAATCTACCGCGATGTGCGCTTTTCTAAAGACAAAACTCCCTATAAAACACATTTTGGAGGTTCTTTTCATCGTGCAAAGCCACGTTTACGTGGCGGTTATTATTTGCATATTGCCCCTGGAGATTCTTTTTTAGCAACAGGTTTTTGGGAGCCAAATCCTGCTGATTTAATGCGAATTAGAAAAGAATTGGAATTAGACGCTGGTGAATTTAGAAAGATTATCGAAGCAAAAAAGTTTAAGAATGCTTGGGGTAGTTTGGTAGGAGATGAAGTAAAAACTGCACCTAAAGGCTTTAGTAAGGAACATCCAGATATTGATTTGATAAAGAAAAAGCAATTCATTTTTACCAAAAAGTATGCTGATAAAGAAGTTACTTCAGAAAACTTTTTAAAGGAAATTGATAAATCCTTTAAGGCAATACGCCCTTATTTTGACTATATGAGTGAGGTCTTAACTACTGATTTAAATGGAGTTTCTCTGATTGATTAATTTATTAGCCTATAGACTAATATTTAATGTTTATTAGCCTGTAGACTAATATTTAGCATTTATTAGCCTGTAGACTAATATTTTTAGTATATTTGATACATGAAAGCAGTTTTAACAGGTGATTTAATAGAATCAACAACGTATACATCTAACGAATTAGACGAGGTTTTAAACACTTTAAATAAAGAGTTTAAAAGCATTGAAAATCAAAGTGATGCTGAATTTAAAATATTTAGAGGAGATAGCTTTCAAGGCATTGTTATCAATCCTGAAGACGCACTAGATCACTTATTACAATTAAAAACCGCAATTAATAAGATTGATAATAACAATCAAAAAATATCCGGTCTAACCGATTTTAGAATAGCAATTGGTATTGGAACAGTAAATTTAAAACGCAATTCCATATTAGAATCTAATGGAGAAGCATTTCAGTTTTCGGGAAGAACATTAGATACGATGAAAGGCGACTATCCGCGTTTACTATTAAAAACTGCTAGTGAAGATTTAAACGATGAGTTTAATGTAAACTTTAGTTTACTTGATAGTGTAATGAGTAAGTGGAGTAGAGCTTCGGCTGAAGTTGTTTATTATCTGCTTAAAGGTTATAAAGAGAAAGAAATTGCTAGAGTTTTAGGAATTAATCAATCAGCTGTTAACCATCGAAAAAAAGCAGCTAACTGGGATTCTATCTCTTTACTTTTAAAACGCTACAAATCTGCAATAACTACTTTTATTACTCATGGAAACTAATATCGTATTATTATTACAGTTATTGCTTGCTCATGTACTTACCGATTTTGTGTTTCAGAGCAATAAAATGGTACAGCACAAAAAAAAGCACAAAGCTAAATCTTGGTATTTATATGCTCATAGTTTTGCAGCTGGATTATTAACTTATCTAATTATACAACAATGGTCACAACTTCTAGTGCCTATACTAATAGCTATAACCCATTATTTTATTGATTTGTGGAAGTTGAATCAGAAAAAAGACAATCTTAAATTTTTTTTAATTGATCAATTATTCCACATAGTTGTAATCACTATAGCTTGGTTATATCTAATTGATGGTTTCTATGAAATATTACCAGGCATTAAATCATTTTTAACATCAAAAGACACTTTAGCTATCCTAATAGGATATGTGATTGTTATTTTTCCTGTTGGATTTATAATTGGAAAAGCCACCGAAAAATGGCAAAAAGAGATTTCCGAAGAAACAGAACAAGAAAGCCTCAAAAAAGCAGGACGTTATATCGGGATTTTTGAACGAATTCTAGTACTTACTTTTATTTTATCAAGTAACTTTTCGGCTATAGGGTTTTTAATAGGTGCAAAATCTATCTTAAGATTTGGAGATGTAAAAGGCGCTCGTAAGCATACTGAATATGTATTAATTGGTACGTTAATGAGCTTTGCAATTTGTATTGCAGTAGGTCTACTAATTCGCTATTTCGTATTCAAATAGTTGAACTTGATCTTTCAATCGCTCTATTACAATATTCATCATTCGTTTATTAAGAGCCGAAGAGTTTTCAATATATTGTTCGTACTCTTCTAGGGTAAATTGCCCAATAACCATACCTTTTAGGGAGTTTCTAAATTTGGTATCTTTTTGAATGGCATTTTCTATATATACATAGCGCTGATCGAGTGTTAAATCGTAAAAACTGTATTTTCGCTTACGTATATAATTTTTGAACACCTCTATGAATAGGTCATTCTGTAGTTTGATAATCGGCCGTAGCGTTCTGTTTTGAAATTGCTCATCATTGGTCATAGCATCTGACACAATTGCTGATGGAATTTCAGGTCGAGACTTTAAAAGAAAATGAGATCGTGAATTCATAACTGATGAAGTTTACATTAAATGTACAGATTGTCTATATTTGTTATTAACATAAAAATTAATCTTATCAACAAATTATTAACTTTTTTTTCATGAAATTCGGAAGCATAGAAAACATTGAAAACGTTGAGCTTACACTACCAAAGGACCATCCTGAAACTGCAGTAGTGTTAACAAATCAAAAAAATGAAAACCCACTTGAGGTATTTATAGGTTGTGCTAAATGGAATAGGCAAGACTTAAAAGGGTTTTATCCTCGTGGTACAAAAGATGAACTACAATACTATGCTACTCAATTTAATAGTATCGAATTAAATGCAACATTTTATCGATTTTTTCCTGTTGAACAATTTGAAAAATGGTATGAAAAAACCCCAGAAGGGTTTAAGTTTTTTCCTAAATTAAATCAGGAAATAAGTCATTGGAAGCGTTTAAATGATATCTCACAATCTGTAGACAACTATTTATATGCGGCTTCAAACTTAAAAGAAAAATTAGGAACGATTTTTCTACAGATGCATACTAATTTTTCACCAAAAGATTTTGATCGTGTAACCGCATTTGCACAAGGTTGGCCTAAAGAAGTTCCACTAGCCATGGAATTTAGACATACCAATTGGTTTAATGATGAAAAAGTTGCCAATGAATTATACCATTTATTAGAAGAAAACAATATTGCTAATGTATTAGTTGATACTGCAGGTAGGAGAGATATTATGCATATGAGATTAACAAATAATGAGGCTTTTATTCGTTATGTTGGCGCTAATCATGAAAGCGATTATAAGCGCTTAGATGACTGGGTGGTTCGTTTAAAGGAGTGGGTAGATCTTGGTTTACAGAAAATTCATTTTTTTGTTCATCAAAATTTAGAAAAAGCCTCGCCCTTACTTTCTGCACATTTTATTAAAAAATTAAACATAGAACTTGGTACTGACTTAATGATTCCCCAAATGGGTAAAGAACCTCCTACATTGTTTTAATCAAAAAGTTTCAAGCATTTTAAACTTTTTAATAGTTGATGAGTCTTATAGCTGTTAAACATTAAAATTAAAATGATGAGAAAACTTCAAATTATTTCAAGCCTTTTATTGACACTTATTCTATTTTCTTCCTTTATAACCATCAATGCTGGTAAATGGGAAGTACTAGGTAAGCGAACTGTCAATATGAGAGCAGATCATGATCAGATAATAGTAATTGCTTCAGAAGGAACATTTAGAAAAGTGAAATTCAAGGTTTTAAAGGCACCCATATATGTAAATAATGTTAAAATTGTTTATGGTAATGGTAGTTCAGAAAACCATATTATAAAACGTCATTTTAAAAAAGGATTCTCTAGTAGAGTATTAGATCTAAAAGGACATAACAGAATCATTAAAAAGATTGTTTTCAATTACAAAACGGTTAACGTGGGCAAGGGTAGGGCTCATATTGTTGCCTTTGGGAAACATTAAATTACCTAAGGTTTACTTAAACCTTATTCATATATTTCAAAATCCGTAATGTTAGTAGATAGTACGGATTTTTTTTACTTGTAATTAGAGATATTTAGACCAAGAATTATATCTCGTCTTGCAGTTAAGTGTCCGTTTTCTTTTTTGAGCGTTACAATTCCATTTCCTCCTCTAGGGTTTTGTTTATTTTTGGTACGACTACTCAAATTCGGATCATCAGAAAATGTGATATCATCAATATAATATTCATTTTTATTAGGTTCTTTAACTGTTAAATGAATGTGCTGTTGTATCGTAGTATTTGGATATGAAGCAGGCCGTAATGTATAAAAAGTATAGCTACCAGTTTTATCTGTTTTAATCCATCCACGAATATGCCCATGCCTACGTTCCCACCCTTTAGAATCAGGCTTTTTAGGGTAGATGCCATTTTCATCGGTATGATAAGCATATAAAATTACATCCTTTGCAGGTGTTTTTCCATCATTTTGATAGATGGTGCCTGTAACTTTTATTTTTTGCTGTGTAGTTTTAAATCCTGGTAAAGTGTCTGTAGAATTCAATACCTTATTACCATATTCATAAATTGCCTCACATCCCTCACAATGTCCGCCTACATGTGTTGATTGCGAATTAACACAGCTAAAAAGAAAAAAAGCTAGAATACCATAGAAATAACGCATACCTTTAATATTGAAAAGATATCTTAAAGTTACTAATAGTTTTGATTGTAATAATAAGATAATGAGAAGTTTAGTAAATAATTAACATTCGTAACTATGAGATTTCATACACGGAAATGGGTGAAGCCAGAAGATTTAAACCCGAATGCAACTTTGTTTGGAGGACGACTTTTAGAATGGATAGATGAAGAAATTGCACTCTATACCGTTGTCCAGTTGGAGAACAACTTTATTGTTACCAAATATATGTCTGAAATTGATTTTAAGAGTTCTGCAAGACAAGGCGACATTATAGAAATTGGTATTGGCGTTGTTTCTTTTGGAAACACCTCGATAACACTCGAGTGTAAGGTTCGAAATATGATGACAAGAGAAACCATTATTAGTATAAATAAGATAATAATGGTTAATCTTGATGAAAATGGTAAACCGAAAGCTCATGGTAAGAAGAAAGTAGAATTTGTTAAAAATAGATTGGTTGACTAATAAAGTACCAAAAGATAAGGTATCTTTTAATTATTCGTTTAAAGTAGCGAAAGAACACCTTGATACATTAGATCATGTAAATAATGTTATTTACCTGCAATGGGTGCAAGAGGCATCTAAACGGCATTGGAACAGCCTAGCCAGTAAAATACTTAAAAAGAGTTGTGTCTGGATGGCATTGCGCCATGAAATTGATTATTTAAGCCAAGCATTTTTGGGTGATACTATTAGTATTTATACTTGGATAGAAGATACTTCAGGCGTTAAATCTACGCGAATCGTTCATATCTATTGTAAAGATCTATTAATTACCAAATGCAGAACTACTTGGGTATTCTTAGACGCTCAATCATTAAAACCAAAGCGGATTGATAAAACGGTATTAGCATTATTTTCGATATAAACTAAGATACTTAGTCAATCACCATTCGCTTGATTTCAACCTTATTTCGGGTCTTGAATTGCAAAAAATAAACTCCTGATGTTAAGTTAGAGATATCTAACTGTACTAGATTACCAATGCGTTGAATTTCCGGTGTTATTTCGTGGCCGTGTTCAGTAAAAAGTTTTACGTCAATACTTTTATTTCTCAATCGTATCGTAGCCGTTCTTGCAATACTTTGACCAAGTTCATCAATAGCCACTATTTCTTGATCATCACTATATTCTACAAAGACCTCGTTGTCTAAGTAATCGGGAAAGCCATCTGCATCCTGATCTTTAGCATCTTTTGGATTACCATCACCATCTATATCTGCTTCTTCTTGACTTGTAGGGATACCATCATTATCATCATCAGGATCCAAAAAATTATAATCGTCGTCTTCATCTGTATTTAATAAGATGAATTTCAGCTGATTACTATCTGGAGCCGTTTCAAGTGAATCATGTAGACCATTATTACCAAAACTTAAAAAACTTCCAATGATTCTACCATTTAAGTTTACTTCTAAACCTTTAATTCCAGCTTCATAAAAATCAAATATACCATCGCCATCTGAATCATAATCCAAATGATTTGGGATATTATCACCATCAAGATCAAAAAAGCTTTCTACGAGTTCGTCATTATCGCCAATGTCAAAGTTATTATCGTTATCGTCTAAATAAACAGGAGTTCCATCTCGATCATAATCAGAGTCAGGATTAATACCATGTGATTCATAAATATCTGGAATACCATCATTATCATCATCGAGATCATCTTTATCGAACCACCGATCATTGTCAAAATTTGAAGGAATTGGTACTATCGAAGTAATTTCAAACTCGTCATCATCAAAATATCTATCATCTAAATCATTTTCATCAAAGCTAGCATTGATATCACTATTCGGATCGTGACTATCTGAAGCCACAATCTCTGCACGATCGCCATAGTTACCACTTGCAAGAACTTTTGCCTTAAAATGTAAAAAAACATTTGCCCCTGCGGGTACTTCGAGATCATACCAACTAATTATGTTACCGGATACAGTTCCGTTATCACTTATAGAATCTAGAATACGATATCCGTTTCCTAAATCATTTATGATACCAACACCCGAAGCGTCATCGGGCCCTGCATTATTAATAACGATTGTAAATTTTATAGATGAACGAATGTAGGGAATTGTATTATCTGTTAGTATTTCTAGACTTAAATCAGATGTTTGCCCAAAAATAGAACTACTAACTGTAGCAACTAGTAAATAGATAAATAACTTCAACTTCATTCTCTAGCAATATATTACTTAACCTATCCTTTTGATTGTATTTGTTTAGCTACCTCTTGTGCTTCGTCTAAAGCTCGCAATAAATTACCACTCCATAATTGGGCTATTTGCTCCTCTGTATACCCACGTTTTACAAGTTCAAGAGTTACATTAAGTGTTTCAGAGGCATCAGTCCAGCCCTCAATTCCACCGCCACCATCAAAATCTGAGCTAATACCAACATGATCAATACCAATAAGGTTTACCATATAATCTATATGATCAACAAAATCGGAAATATTTGCAGCAGGAGGAATGTCTTTTATGCCTGCCAGTTTAGACTTAAGAATAGATTGCATACTTGAATATGCATTATAATACGCCTCTCTTTCAGCAGAAGTAAGCTTCATAACTGAATCTCTACTAATCCACTTTACACCTAACGAATCCATAATTTCTCTTTCATATTTTTCACTAAACTTTCTTCTTTTCTCTGCCTTTTCTTTATTTAGATATGCTTTAAAAGCAACAGTTTGTACAACGCCGCCATTTTCTTTAATTGCATTCAAAAGTTCATCATCAAGATTTCTACTATGATCGCATAACGCTCTTGCCGATGAATGTGATGCAATAACCGGCGCTTTTGAAAGTGCCAACATTTCTAGATTCGCTTTTTTCGATGGATGTGATAAATCAATAAGCATACCATATTTATTCATCTCAGCGATAACTTGTTTACCTAAATCACTTAAGCCGTCATGTAACCATACGTCGTCACCTTCACCTGTATTTGAATCACTTAATTGACTATGCCCGTTATGAGCTAAAGACATATATCTTCCACCAAGATCATAGAATTTTTTAACATTACTGATGTCTTCGCCGACAGGATAACCATTTTCGATACCGATCATGGCGATCTTCTTTCCACTTTTATGAATACGCCGCACATCGTCAGACGTTAAGGCCAATTCGATTTTATCTGAAGCATATTCTTTAACCAATCTATGAATGGCTTCAAATTTTGAAATAGCATTATCATACGCCTTTTTATAGCCATTTTCAGTCAATGAATCTTGCCCGGTATAAACAATAAACCAAGCGACATCTAAACCTCCATCTTCCATTTTAGGAAGATTAACTTGATTTTCAAGGCGTTGGGTGTAGTTAATAGAATCGGTGAAATTTTTCACATTGATATCACAATGTGTGTCTAAAGTAATAACCTTTGCATGTATTTCTTTTGCTTTGGTAATTAATTGATCTTCTGACAATGTTTTAGGTTCATTGCAAGCAATACTTAAGGCAAGTATTATAAAGGGGAAATATCTTTTCATTATTAGAGTAGGAATTAAATTATAAATATATCAATTATTTACTACTTAAATCTTAAATTGTATTCAAATTAAAAAGTAAAATTTAAGATCAATTTTATTTTAATTATTTAGACAACAAACAGATTAATAAACCTTAAAAATATAATTATGAAAATAGCTCAATTATATCCATTAGTTGCATTGCTACTGTTGTTTTTTGCTTGTAAAAAATCAGAGAATGTTAAAAGTGACTCAGATATTGAGGAGAAAGTAGTATTAAGTGAACCAATAGAGGAGATTCCAGATCAAAAATTAACATCAGAACAGCAAATTGCATCGGCCATTTTAGCAGCACCAGAAGAAGTTAGGGAAGGAGCGAAAGTGTACGGTTATGATGCCGAGGGTAATTTTATAATTTTAAAAGAAGGAACAAATGATATGATTTGCATCGCAGATGATCCAAATAGAGATGGTTTTGAGGTGGTGAGTTATCATAAAGACCTTGAACCGTATATGGCAAGAGGAAGAGCGCTAAAAGCAGAGGGAAAGGCTTTTCCAGAGCGAAGAGACATGAGAGAGAAAGAGGCAAGCGAAGGGAAACTTCAGATGCCTGAAAATCCATCAACATTACATATTTTATATGGTAAGAAAGGATGGTATGATACGAATAATCAAGAAGTGAAAAATGCGCAGTACCGTTATGTAGTTTATATACCATATGCAACGCAAGCGAGTACGGGTTTATCGTTAAAAGCTAATGCTCCAGGGCATCCATGGTTAATGTTTCCTGGTAAAGCAAATGCTCATATCATGATTACGCCTCCAGCGGCGTCTAAATAAGGAATAATTCTCTTAAAAAGTTAAATTATGAGTAACACGAGCCATCATGATGAACGTATTGCTAAAATGACATTTGCTTCTGTATATCCTCATTATATTACCAAGGTAGAGAAGAAAGGAAGAACAAAAGATGAATTACATCAAGTGATTGAATGGTTAACCGGTTTTAATGAAAATAAGCTGGAAGCACTTATACACGAAAAAGTAACTTTTGAATCTTTCTTTGAACAAGCTGTGTTAAACCCTAACGCTAAGTATATAAAGGGGGTAATCTGTGGGTATAGAGTAGAAGAGATTGAAAATACTTTAACACAACAAGTACGATATTTAGATAAGCTAGTTGATGAGCTAGCAAGAGGTAGAAAACTAGAGAAAATTTTTAGAACTTCATAGTTTAGTTTTTTATCTAAAAGTTTAATTTACATGTTGTTATTGCAAGGAGGTGTTTTTCCTATAGAAATTTGGGTGTTTTTCCTCTTTTAATAACAACTTGATTAAACTAATTTTATAGCTTATTGCGCTATTCAAGTACCTTCTTATATTGATAGAGAGGTAAATAATCAAACCTATTTTATCATGACTAAAGCTATATACTATCTATTCGTATTATTATTTATTCTTTCATCTTGTTATCTTGAAGATGAGTCCATTCAACCTAACTTAAAATCAAAAAAGGAAAAAATACTTATCTGTCACTATGATAATGAATCTAATAGTTGGCACACGATTAAAGTAAGTAAGAATGCCATGGGCGCTCATTTAAAGCATGGCGATAAATTAGGAGCATGTTTTGAAGAATTTGATGGATTGTTGGCATATTATCCTTTTTCAGGAAATACTCAAGATGAGAGTGGTAATGAATTTCATGCTACTCTAAATGGAGCATCGTTAACAACTGATAGAAATGGAAATTTGAATAGTGCTTTTAGTTTCGATGGGTTGGATGATTTTATCTCTGCACCGTTGAATATGAATACCTTATTTAATGTTGGAGACCCTATTACATTTTCATTATGGATTAATAGTAGCTTCGATAGCCCTTCGTATTTTGATTTTATACTTGGAGGAGTCCCCGGTGGTGGCCCCATATTTTTTGCTGCCGTAAGAGAAGGAGACGAAGGCAAGTTGAGAGTGAGATTATATGGAGGATCTCATGGTTTATCGGACTCGACGGTTTTAGATGGAAATTGGCATCATATTGTTTGGGGCCTAGACACTAATAATAATACTTTTTATTATGTGGATGGCGAAGCACAACTAAGTTTACCAACAGTTGGGTCGGTTACTGGCGAAACAGAGCTAATTTTTGGAGGGAGATTAGATGGGAGTTTACCTTTTACAGATTTCTATAATGGTAAAATTGATGACGTTAGAATCTTTAACCGAGGGTTGACAGAAAGTGAGATTATCATTTTATATAATGAATAATGAGTTTTTTGATTTTGATCTAAAAAAAAGCAGCTCGAAAGCTGCTTTTCAATAGATAATTTTTCTTTATAAGAGACTCTTGTAATGGTCTTTGTACGCATATAGCATTACAATATTTAAGACTATTAACACTAGACCTAATACCATACCTCCAGGATCTAATACTGCATGATATAACACGGCGTTTACAGAAACACTCATTAAAACGATCATCATTAAGGCAGCATATTTATTAAATAATAAAGCCAAACCGGCAACAATTTCTACAATAGCTACTAAGGCCATCGTTTTGGAAATGGTTAATCCCTGCCAATATACCATTGCTTCTTCTGGTGGTGGTGGTGGAGATACAAATTGAAAGAATTTGTTTAAGCCAAAGAATAATAGAAAAAGGGCGAATACAATTCTAATGACTAGTAGGACTTTTACGTTCATAAGGTTAAATTATTAAGTTAGTAATTGAGTAACAAGTTAGTAAATAAATTTAAAATCAAATATTTAGGGCTTTGAGATTTAAAGCATTAAACCATGTTACGATTCAAAGTGTACTCTCAATTCTAAATGAGTTATTAAAATTTATAAACTTTTTGGAGAAATTTTTATATGATGAATTAGTTTTACAAAAATTTCAAGAATGAAATATCAAAAGTTTATTTGTTTAAGTGCATTGATTGCATTTTTTGCTTTATCCGGATGTGTGGAGCGTGGAAAACCTGTTAAAAAAGAGGCAGCAGAAGGGCCTGTTAAACAACCGGGAAAAAAAATAGCTCATTATATATGTACTAATGGTCATAATGGTTCAGATACACAAGGGGTTTGTCCGGAGTGTAATACAGCGTATAAACACAATCAAGCATATCATGGCCTTGCGATTCCTCAAAACTCACTGAAAGACCCTTTTGAGCCAAATGCAACCAATACTACTACACCAGCACCGGCACAAAATGCCTACGGTGATTATCACTATATATGCCCTAGTGGGCACCCAGGAGGCGCAGGTAAAGCAGAGAACTGTAATGTGTGCAGCAAAAAGCTTATTCATAATCAACAATATCATAAATAAATAGTTCCCATTTAACGACTGTTAACAACTAAAAAATAACTTTTAAATTTCGTCTTGACTTAAACTGCAAAAGACTTATTTTTGCCTATCAAAATTTCGTTATAAAATGCCAACAACACAACAACTAGAAGATTTTTCAACGCAAGTAAGACGTGACATTTTAAGAATGGTGCATGCCGTAAACTCAGGGCATCCAGGTGGATCACTTGGTTGTACCGAATTTTTCACTGTCTTGTATCAAGAATTAATGAACTATAGTACTGATTTTGATATGGATGGTGTAGGAGAGGACCTATTCTTCTTATCAAACGGACACATATCACCCGTATATTATAGTGTATTAGCGCGTAGTGGTTATTTCCCTGTAGAAGAATTGGCAACTTTTAGAAAGATTGATTCTCGTTTGCAAGGTCACCCAACAACGCATGAGCATTTACCAGGAGTACGAATTGCCTCGGGTTCACTAGGACAAGGAATGTCGGTTGCTATTGGTGCAGCTCAGGCTAAAAAATTAAATAATGATAATGCATTAGTGTATAGTTTACACGGTGATGGTGAATTGCAAGAGGGGCAAGTTTGGGAAGCCATTATGTATGCAGCAGGTAAAAATGTTGATAATCTTATTGCTACTGTTGATTATAACGGGCAACAAATAGATGGTTCTACTGATGATGTACTGCCGTTGGGAAATCTAAAAGCAAAGTTTGAAGCATTCGGTTGGGATGTCTTAGAAATTGAGCAAGGAAATGATATCGCATCTGTAATTCAAGGAATGAAAGAAGCACAATCTAGAACCAGAAAAGGTAAGCCTGTTTGTGTATTACTGCATACCGTTATGGGTAATGGTGTAGATTTTATGATGCATACACACGCTTGGCACGGTAAAGCGCCAAATGATGAGCAATTAGCAACCGGGTTAGCACAGAATGTAGAAACATTAGGTGACTACTAATAAATATTTAGCGCATTAAAATTATCTTCAGTTTTTTTGATAGAAAGTTGGTAGCGATAGTTTGTAACGAACAGCTATCAGTCTAACAACAATCACAATAAGTGTTGTGATAATATAATTCAAATTTGTTGGGACGCTGAATTTATAAAGTAGTAAAAATGTAACTGCGCCTATTATACAGGCGCTTGCATAAATTTCTTTTCTAAACACTACCGGAATTTCATTACATAACATATCACGTATAACACCACCAAAAGTAGCCGTCATTGTTCCTAATGCTATCGAAATTATAGGATGTAAATCATGTTGTACTCCTAATTCTGTACCTACAATGGTGAAAATCCCCAACCCGATAGTATCAAAAAGAAAAAGTGATTTACTTAAATAACCGATCTTTTTTCTAATAATAATGGCAAATAACGTAGAAACACTAATTACATATGCATAATTTAGATCTTGCATCCATCCTACAGGGGTTCTGCCAATAAGAATATCTCGTAAGGTACCACCACCAACTGCGGTTACAAAGGCAATAATAAACACTCCAAATGGGTCTAACTTTTTATTGATGGCAACCAAAGTACCAGAAATAGCAAAGGCAGCTGTTCCTAAAATATCTAAAGTGTAAAAAATACTCATTGATCGATTAATTAGCGGCGGTGAATATATAAATATTCTTTTAAGTTATAATCAATGTAATTTTGGTCTTTATATAAAAACAGCATGTTTAACATAAAAAAAGCCGAACGTTACATTCGGCTTTCATAGTTTTATTTAGTTACTCGATGATTACTCATTATCGTTTACCGAATATTGTTGCTCGCTATTCATTAAAGCGAAAAACTTATCAATATTAGGTAAAATTACGATACGTGTTCTTCTATTTCTAGCTCTATTCTCTTTTGAGTCATTAGTAACTAATGGTTGAAAAGAACTTCTTCCAGAAGCGATTAGTTTTTCTGATGCTACATCAAACTTATCTTGTAAACGTCTTACTACAGAAGTTGCACGTAATACACTTAAATCCCAGTTATCTGCAACACGACCGTTATTGATAGTTCTTGAGTCTGTATGACCTTCTACCATTAAGTCTAAGCTTTCTTCAGAATTTACTAGGTCTGCTATTTTTTTCAAGATATTATCAGCTTTATTGCTGATTCTATAGCTTGCAGTGTTAAATAACAATTTGTCTGAAATTGAAATCATTACCACTGTTTCATCAATATTAATCGCTACATCATCTTCTTCATTTAAATCAGCACTCGCCATTGCATTCTTTAAATTGTAAGCAACAGCTAAGTTCATAGAATCTTTTAAAGTTTTAGCACCTTTTACGGTTTCAGGATCCATTTTAGCAAGTGTAGCTTTCATTTGATTTTTTGCCTCTGTAGAGATTACAAAGCCTTCAGATGCAGTTAACTTAGCATCACTTTCTTCTTTTAAGGCGTTAATTTTTGCGTTGTATGCCTTTACTCTCTTTTCGATTTCAGCAAACTTTTCCTCTAACTCTTCTTTAGCGATAGTTGTTTTATGCAACTCCCCTTTAAGATTATTTCTATCTTGCTCTAGAGCTACATACTTCTTTTTAGAAACACATGAAACAGTTAACACCGCCACGACCAATAAAATTGATAATTTTTTCATAGGTTAAAATTTGAATATATTTTTTTACAGATTTTGAGGCCGCAAGAAAAAACAACAATCTAAAGAGTTTCTAAAGTTTTATAAAAATAATGTTGAAATCTTTCGTTTGTTTGGTGAAATAGAAAGAAAGTGTTTTTTTAAATAATTGATTAACAATATCTTAATTATTGAAATATAGATAAAAACACAATTTTTATGGTGTTTATAATTTTAACAATAATTAAAACACAATTTAAAAATAGTAGCGATATTTTGGATTGTACAATTGAAATTACATGTTTACAAATTCATAGCCTGAAAGCTCAAACCCTCTAAGATCAATTTCCGTTTCATTTAATAAAATGCCATGCTCTACATAGGCTTTAAGATTTGCCAACCAAAATGTCCAACCATTACTACATCCATAAAAGATTTCAAGCTTACTTTTTTCATCAAGAGGAATGTTTGATTGTGTAAGTGAAAGGAGCACTGCGTTTTCTCTTTGTTCAAATGTAACTAAAAGGTCATTTTCACCTGCAAAAGAAAATTTAATGTATTCATTTTCTTTAATGTCTAAAACCTTACCATGTTCTTCGCCATCCCAATTATGCCATCGCCAAGTATAAGTATCACCGGCTTGTACGGTTTCATAAAGATCAATTTTAGTATCATTACGTAAGTAGTCGGCATTGCTTAAAAACCAAGTAGTAATACCTTTTTCTGTAGACCAAAGCTGAAATAACTTCGGGATTTCTGTTTTAATATGGATTCTCTTGGTAAAAGAATCCCAACTAAGATTTTTCATAATATATTCTCAAAAAGAGAGAGATTTGATTAAACATTATTAGTATACAGATTTCTGCTTACACAGAAATTACGAGGTCATTTCAATTTACTTTTTGCATGTTCAATACCAAGAGCTATCCAATAGGGCAGGTTACGTTCATCTTCAATTTCAACATAAATGAACTCTTTCATTGGTCTTTTGGTAAAATCCATAGGCCGAACATTATGTTTCTCTAACTCATTTTCCATTTTCTCAGCAATAACTCTTACCACAAGATCATCTTTAACGATTCCTACAGACATTTTGCCTTGATATAAAAAACAAACACCTCCGAACATTTTTTTTTCAACTATTGCATCTCCATAAGACACCAAGTGCTCCCTTAGTTTATCTGTTAATGCTTCATTATATGCCATAATTAAATAATTTCAGAAATATCTTCATTCCATAATTGCGGTTTTTCATCAATGAATTTTTTCATTAATGCTATACTATTTTGATCATTTAAAAGAGTCACCTCGACACCATTTTTCTCTAAAAAAGGAATATTTCCTTCAAAGTTTATGTTCTCACCAACAACTACTTTTTTAATTTTAAATTGCACAATGGTTCCTGCACACATCATACATGGGCTAAGTGTAGTATATAATGTCATTTTTGAATAATCGGCTTGTCTACCAGCATTTTGTAAACAATCCATCTCACCATGCAAAATCGGATTTAATTTTTGCACACGTTGATTATGGCCTGCACCTATAATTATATCATCTTTAACCAGAACAGAACCAATTGGAATACCACCTTCGGAATAACTTTTTTTTGCTTGGTCTAATGCATATTGATAATGCTCGGTAATACTCATAATTTACAATGATTTTACCCAAAGATAAGCCAAAAATTACAAGATTACTATTAAGGAAGTTCGGTAAAGCTTTTTTTACCTTTTATAAAATAGTGCCAAACAATATTTTTTGAATGATAATAATTTTCTACTTTATTTTTTTGTTCTTTTCGCTTTGAAAGATAATTTAAAAGCTGCCTATAAAAACTCATATGCGATCTGAATATCGCCCAAGAATGAGCAGGTTTGAATTCTAATATAAACTTTATGGCGGCCACCGCATCTAGTACCATTCGGACAAAAACTGTAAAGAATAATTTGTTGCTAGGAAGGTTTTTAACTAGAGTAAAAAGACTGTTTCTGAAGTTTAAGTAGGTTTTTTTTGGATTTTGATTACTCAACGTGGCACCACCAACATGAAAAACCCTAGCTTCACCCACATATTTAATGAAATAACCTTCGTTATGGATCCGCCAACAAAGATCAATTTCTTCTTGATGAGCAAAATACTCTTCATCAAATCCATTTAACTGATGAAAAACAGAAGAACGAATAAAAAAACAAGCACCAGAAGCCCAAAAGATATCTTGATTGCTATTATATTGTCCTTCATCAGTTTCCAATGTTGTAAAAATCCGTCCACGGCAGTAAGGATATCCTAAAGCATCAATATACCCGCCAGCGGCACCTGCATATTCAAACTTGACCTTATTTTTATAGTCAAGAATTTTAGGCTGTATCGCTGCTACCTGAGGGCTTTCTTTAAATTCTTTTATTATAGGTGTTAACCATCCTTCTGTAACTTCTATATCTGAGTTGACCAATGCGTAAATATCTGCGTCAATATATTGCAGGGCATCATTATAACCTTTTGCATAACCTCCGTTTACTTCATTTTTAACAATTTTCACCGTAGGAAAATGCTCTTTTACATACGCAATTGAATCATCATCAGAATCATTGTCAGCTACATAAACTTCGGCTTCTTTACTATATGCAATAACAGATGGCAGAAACTGCTCTAATAATTGTTTCCCATTCCAATTCAATATGACGATTGCTAATTTCAAGGCTTCGTATACTTTGGTAGTTCTTTTAAAAAATTATAACGTTTACTTTCATGATCAAGATTGCAAAAATAATGATCTAATCCGTTTGAAACCATTAAAAAAGACGCCTCTAACTGTAAATTATAACGAGCAATTTGATCAAAAGTTTCTTGTGTGATTTTCACGGATGGTGCTTTACATTCAATAATTATGTTAGGTTCTCCATTTGAATTAAACACCAAGATATCGAAACGCTTTTTTAAGGTGTGGAGTTTAAACTGCTTTTCTACTGCTATTAATGATATGGGATAGTTTTTATCTTTAATCAAATAATGAACAACATGTTGACGTACCCATTCTTCGGGTGTTAAAACCACATATTTTTTTCTAATAATATCAAAAATGAACGTCTTATTTTCGTTACTTTTGAGCTTAAATGGATATGCAGAAAAATTAAGCGCTTGCATGCTGCAAAAATGATATTTTTTTCTTAGTTGTGGATAAAATCAATCAAATAGTTTCAGATATACAAAAAGGTACAATAGCACCTGTCTATTTTTTAATGGGTGAAGAGCCCTATTATATTGATAAAATAGCTGATTATATTGAAGGTAATGTGTTGTCTGAAGAAGAGAAAGGCTTTAATCAAGTGGTTCTTTATGGAAGAGATATAAGCATTGACGATATTGTTTCTAATGCTAAGCGATTTCCAATGATGGCCGAACGTCAGGTGGTAATAGTAAAAGAAGCACAAGAGTTATCAAGAACTATCGAAAATCTATCGAACTATGTAGAGAACCCACAGCCATCTACGATTTTGGTACTTTGTTATAAATATAAAACACTCGATAAGCGAAAAAAACTATCGAAAATAATTGCGAAGAATGGTGTGTTGTTTGAGAGTAAAAAACTATATGAAAATCAGGTCGGAGATTGGATTCGACGTGTACTGGCAGGGAAAAAATATCAAATAGAGCCAAAAGCAACCTTAATGCTTGTCGAATTTTTAGGCACAGATTTAGCTAAAATAAATAATGAACTCGAAAAGTTATTACTTATTTTGGGTGAAGAAAAGTTAATAACACCTAAGCATATAGAAGAAAATATTGGGATTAGTAAAGATTTCAATAATTTTGAGTTACGTAAGGCAGTAGGAGAGAAGCAGATTTTAAAAGCAAATCAGATTATTACTTATTTTGCACAGAACCCTAAGAGCAATCCATTGGTAATGACTATTTCTTTATTAAATAGTTTTTTCACACAATTATTGATCTATCATGGTTTACGCGACAAATCTAAAGGAAGCGTAGCCAAGGCTTTAAGAGTCAATCCTTATTTTGTAAATGATTATCAAAAAGCTGCGAGTAATTATCCTATGCGAAAAGTATCGCAAGTAATTTCACTACTTCGTGAGGCCGATTTAAAAAGTAAAGGCGTTGGCGCTAATAAATTAGATCAAGGTGACATTTTAAAGGAACTTCTTTTTAAAATGATGCATTGATATAAAGTAAGGTTAACGTTTATTGGAAAAACTCTTCGGGAACCTTATTAAATTATAAACTATATTGTCATTAATTATAAGTTTTTTGCAAAGCATAGGCTATCAGAAATACCCTTTAACTCACCATATTTCTTAATTTTAACGTAACCATTTCTTTCATAAAGCCTGGTTGCTTCTGGTTGTTTGGAACCAGTGAATAGAAGACATTTGGTATTGCCTAATTCTTTAGACCAGTTTTCTAATTCAGACAAAATTATTTCTCCAATTCTTTGACCTCTTGCTTCAGGAATAACATACATTCTCTTTATCTCCATGGTATGTGTATCATATTTTGATATTGCTCCGCAACCAATCGTGCTACCATCATTAATTGCCAAAACAACATGTTTTAAAGCACTAATATTATTAAATTGAGCTAATGGATGCGTTTCCCCATCTCTTTTGGCAAGGTCGGTATTTAATAACTTTACTAGTTTGTTAAATTCTAGATTTTGAGAGTTGGTCCTTATTAGTTCTATCATCTTTTTAAGTCACTTACTTAGGATTTATTACAACCAATAATTTTACATTTTTGTAAATGTCTACCAAAAACGTTTTCATTTCCTTCAATTTCAAGAAAAAATCTTTTTAACTCTTCCAACTTCACCAGATTCAAGTCTTACTTTAATACCATAAGGATGATTAGAGGCATTGGTTAAAATACGTTGTACAATACCATCGGTCAATTCGCCAGTACGTTGATGATGTTTCTGGACAATAGCAACTCGTAAGCCTATTTTAATATTTTTTCTTTTAGTCCCTTCCATTAATTATAATTTCTTGCTCCAAAAATTGCACTTCCAACGCGTACCATTGTACTACCATTTTCAATTGCTAATGGATAGTCACCACTCATACCTATGGATAAGACAGTTAGTTGCGGTTGGTTATTTGTTAGTTGTTTAAAAAAAGTACTTAAATGAGAAAATTCTTCTTGAATCTGATTCTTATTTGATGTAAAACTAGCCATAGCCATTAAGCCCACAACATTTATATTTTTTAGTTCTTGTATCTCATCTGAATTAAGAATAGTCTTAATTTCTTCAAATGTTAAACCAAATTTAGTTTCTTCCTGAGCAATTCTAGCTTGCAACAAGCAATCAATAGTACGATCATGTTTTAGAGCTTGTTTATTAATCTCTTTTAAAGTTTTAAAACTATCTACACCATGAATTAAGCTAACAAATTGCGCCATGTACTTTACTTTATTTCTTTGCAAGTGGCCTATCATATGCCATTCAATATCTTTAGGTAAATCTTCATACTTAGCAACCATTTCTTGGATCTTATTCTCACCAAAAACTCTTTGGCCGGTATGGTAAGCTTCCAATATGGTTTCTACAGGTTTCGTTTTTGAAACTGCAACTAGCGTAACATGATCTGGTAAAGTAGATTTTATATGTTTTAAATTTTCAGCTATGCTCATAGGTTAACATTTGTTATTTCTTATTGCAACGAAATATGAAAGTACCATTGGATTAAATAATAAGGACATAATTAATAAAATTCATAGATCAATAAGCCACTTCGTAGTTTTGGTTCTATATAAGTACTTTTAGGTGGCATTTGCAAGTTTGCATCGGCTATTTCCTTAAGCTGATCAACGGTTGCTGGTACTAATCCAAATGCCACTTCAAATTTACCAGAATCTACTTTATGTTTTAGATTGAAGACATCATTTTTGCCATGAGAATACTTAATGCGTTTACTTTTTCTCAAGTTTTTAATCCCCAATATTGGCTTTAAAATGGTTCGATACAATATTTCGGTGTCAAGCTTACTGAGTGCATCCGTAAAATTATAAACAGACTTTCGTAAATACAATGAATAATACTCACCATCTAAATACATACTGAAATGATGCTTTTTAGAAGGCTTATAAATTTGTTGCCCTTTATTATCAATGCGAAACCACGCATCTAACTGAATTAGAAATTCTTCTTTTGTGAGTCCGTTTAAGTCCTTTATTAAACGATTGAACTCAGAAATTTTTAAATGTGATTCTGGAATCAAATAACTCATAAAGAGATTATAAGCTTCATCACCCGTGTGCTTATTATTTTCTTCCTTTAATTGTTTGGCTAAAAGGCAAGAAGATGAAGAGCGATGATGTCCATCGGCGATATAAAGTGCATCCATTTCTTCAAAAGCTTTTTTAATGATATTTACATCTGAAGCTTGATCAATTACCCATAAATAATGAATCTGTTTATCTGTTGTAGTAAATTCATATTCAGGGCGCTGTACCTCATATCTTTCTATAACATTTTTTATAGCATCATTATCGGGGTAGGTTAGTAGTACTGGTTCTGCATTAAAACCTACAGTTTTAAGATAGTTTTGAAATAGTTGCTCACGACGTTTTATTGTGCCTTCATGCTTTTTAATAATGTTAGCGTTATAATCTTCAACACTGGTTGCTGCTATGATTCCACAGAAAACCATATCATCCACTTTTTTCTTGTAGATATAAAATGCAGGTTCTTGATCTTTGGTAAAAATCTTATTCTCTTTGAATTCGATAAATCGATTGTGAACTAATTTAAAGCGTTCTTTACCTGATACTTCTTGGTGGTATTTATAACCAGGATTAATAATGTGTAGAAAGGTAAATGGGTTAAAATCTAGCTTAGCTCCTAATTCTGCAGGAGTATAAGCTTCATATGATTTAGAGGATACCAACGCTACCTTATCTCTTGTTGCACGTACAGCTCTAAAAGGTTTTACCGTAGCCATTGAAGATTACTTTTTATAAACAATTTTTTATTTACAAAAAGCTTCCTGTTTAACGAACAGGAAGCTTTGGATAACTTACCGGATGGCAAGGTAGAACTTATTTTAGAATTTCTATAATCTGATCAGCCAATTCTGAACCAATTCTGTCTTGAGCTTCACCTGTTGCAGCACCAATGTGCGGCGTTAATGAAATATCAGGGTTCATTAACAATTGAATCTCAGGAGTAGGTTCATTTTCGAACACATCTAATGCAGCTTTTGAAATTTTACCACTCTTTAGCGCCTCTACTAGAGCTACTTCGTCAATCACACCACCACGAGCCGCATTAATGATACCGGCACCTTCTTTCATTATATCAAATTCTGCGGTAGAGATAACATAATCTTTCTGAGCAGGAACATGAAGTGTTAGGAAGTCACATTGTTGTAGTACTTCTTCTTTTGAAATGGTATTGATATCAAAATTGATAGTTTGACCATCAAAAAAATCTAATTCAAGGTTGGCATTATCTATAAATGGATCAAAGGCTACTACTTTCATACCTACACCTAAGGCAACTTTGGCTGTAGCTTGACCTATACGGCCAAAACCTAATATGCCCAAGGTTTTTCCTTTTAATTCAACACCTTTGGCATATGCCTTTTTTAGATCTTTAAATTTGGAATCTCCTTCAAGGGGCATGTTTCTGTTCGAATCATGTAAAAAACGTACCATGCCAAACAAATGTGCAAAAACTAATTCTGCTACTGAATGTGAAGAAGCTGCAGGAGTATTGATTACATGAATGCCTTTGCTTTTTGCATAATCTACATCAATATTATCCATACCAACACCACCGCGCCCAATAATTTTTAATGATGAACATCCGTCAATAATATCTTTACGAACTTTGGTAGCACTGCGTACCAATAGTACACTTACCTCATTGTCATTAATATAGTTAACTAGTTGCTCCTGGGCGACTTTCGTTAAGATTACCTCAAATCCTGCCTCTTGTAATGCAGCAACACCAGTTGTTGCAATTCCGTCATTTGCTAATATTTTCATTTTATTTACTTATTAAAATTTTGCATTACGCTAACCAATACCTCAACACTTTCTAATGGTAACGCGTTATATATACTTGCTCTATAGCCTCCAACAGATCTATGGCCATTTAATCCATTAATACCGGCCGCCTGCCAAGCATTATCAAATTTTTCTTTTAATGATTCATCTTTTAAAATGAATGTAACATTCATGCTTGATCGATCTTCTTTAACCGCTACGCCTTCAAATAATGGATTGTTGTCAATTTCATCATATAAGAGTTTCGCTTTGGCATCATTTACCTTTTCAATTGCAGCTACACCACCAAGATCTTTTAGCCATTGTAAAGTAAGCATTGATACATATACGGCAAAAACAGAAGGTGTATTAAACATACTATCTTTGGAAATATGTACCTGATAATCTAACATCGAAGGGATTGTTCTGCCTGTTTTACCTAAAATTTCATCTTTAACAACTACTAAAGTTGTTCCAGCAGGCCCCATATTCTTTTGTGCACCGGCATAGATTAAATCAAACTGTGTGAAATCTAATACTCTTGAGAAAATATCGGAACTCATATCACAAACCATTAAACTTTCGGTTTGTGGAAATTTCTTGATTTGAGTACCAAAGATCGTATTATTACTTGTACAGTGAAAATAATCTACATCATCAGAAATTTCAAAATCTTTAGGAATATACTTGTAATTTTTGTCTTTAGAAGATCCAATTACTTCTATATCTCCTAACAATTTAGCTTCTTTGATAGATTTAGAACTCCAGGTACCGGTATCTAAGTACGCCGCTTTACCATTGGTTTTAAGTAAATTATACGGTGTCATTAAAAATTCTAGACTGGCACCACCTTGCAAAAACAATACCGAATAGCCTTTATTTTGAAGATTCAAAAGCTCAAGTACAAGACTGCGAGCAGTTTCCATAACATTTACAAAAGCCTTACTTCTATGTGATATCTCTATCAATGATAAGTTATCATTATTGAAGTTTAAAACCGCTTCAGAAGCTTTTCTTAAAACTTCTTGCGGCAGAATACATGGACCGGCACTAAAATTATGTTTTTTCACTGGATGTTTATGCTTAAAAATTGAAAGCACAAATTTGAAGAAAATCTTAGAAAAAACTGTTAGATAATTCTAAAAATTACCTAACAATTTTTGCGACATTGTTAAAAAATAAACAATTGATAATCTTTCAACTACAAATTTTTATTTTGGTTCCATAACTACACATGGTATGATCATTTCTTCTAATGAAATGCCCCCATGTTGATAAGTATTTTTATAATACTTAACAAAATGGTTGTAATTATTAGGATAGGCAAAGAAATAATCTTCTTTGGCGAACACAAAAGAGCTACTCATATGTATACTTGGTAAAAAGATATCTTTCGGATTTTTTACAGCATATACTTCTTTGTCTTCATAAGTAAGACTTCTACCCGTTTTATATCGAAGGTTTGAACTTATATTCTTATCACCAACAACTCTAGATGGGCGTTTGGTATTAATTGTTCCGTGATCGGTTGTTACAATTAATTTTAGGCCCATGCGTTGCGCTTTTTGAATAATCTCAAGCAATGGAGAGTTTTTAAACCAACTTAAGGTTAATGATCTGTAAGCTTTATCATCACTGGCCAGCTCTTTTATCATTTCCATTTCTGTTCTCGAGTGCGATAACATATCTACGAAGTTGTAAACAACTACGGTGAGGTCATTGTCTTTAACTCCGGCAAAATTATGAGCTAGCTCTTTACCATTAAACAAGCTTGTGATTTTATAAAATTCATGTTTTATGTCTAACCCCAAGCGTTTTATTTGAGCCGTTAAAAATTCATTTTCATACAAATTCTTACCTCCTTCGTCAATATCATTCTTCCAATACTCAGGATGTCGCTTTTCCATTTCAGAAGGCATTAAACCTGAGAAAATAGCATTACGCGCATATTGTGTTGCGGTAGGTAAAATACTGTAAAACGGAATTTCTTCCTCCTTTTTATAGTAGTTATTAATAACGGGCTCCAATATTCTTAATTGATCATACCTTAAATTATCAATTACAATCAATAACGTTCCTTGTTTTTTCGAAATTTCTGGAGCGATGATGTCTTTAAATAAAGTGTGTGATAAAATAGGCTTTTCTTCACCGTGAAACCATCCTTGGTAGTTTTTTTCTATAAACTTAAAAAACTGTGAATTGGCTTCGTTTTTTTGGCTTTCAAGAATCTCTATCATTCCAACATCATCAATAGATTCTAATTCAATTTCCCAATGAACTAATTTCTTATAAAGATCTGCCCACTCGTCAAAAGAGTTTACCATCGCCATGTCCATGGTAATCTTTCTAAATTCTTGTTGATAATTAGAAGTGGTTTTCTCAGATACCAAACGAGAGTTATCTAAGGTCTTTTTTAAGGACAATAATATTTGATTAGGATTTACCGGTTTTATCAAATAATCGGCAATTTTAGCACCGATGGCTTCCTCCATTATATATTCTTCCTCGCTTTTGGTAATCATTACTACAGGAAGGTTTGGCAATTTGGCTTTAATTCGAGAAAGTGTTTCTATACCAGATAAACCAGGCATGTTTTCATCTAAAAAAACAATATCATAATTACCCTCATCAATGTTCTCAACCGCTTCTGCACCGTTATTGCAAGTAGTAACGTTGTAATTCTTTTTCTCTAAAAATAGCATATGCGGTTTTAACAATTCAATCTCGTCGTCAACCCAAAGTATTTTCATTTCGCTCATGCTGTGTTTTTTAGTAATAAAAAATTAAACATCTATTTTTGTTGTATCATTTAAACTTGATTCTTTGAAAAAGCTTAAAATTTTTAACGACCCAATTTACGGATTTATTCCCATCCACAACACATTAATTTTTAATATTATTGAACATCCTTATTTTCAAAGATTAAGGCGAATTTCTCAAATGGGATTGTCTTATTTAGTGTATCCCGGCGTGCATCATACAAGGTTTGAACATGCTATTGGATGTTTGTTTTTAATGCAAAAAACAATTGATGTTCTTAAGTTTAAAAAAGTTAAAATTTCAAAGAAGGAAAGTGAAGCACTTCAAATAGCGATACTATTGCATGATATTGGTCATGGACCATTTTCGCACACCTTAGAACATAGTTTAGTAAAAGATATACACCATGAAGCCATTTCTTTAAAATTCATGGAAAAACTCAATAAAGAGTTTAATGGAGAATTATCACTTGCAATTAAAATGTTTAAAGGTGAATACGATCGCCCATTTTTCAATCAGTTAATTGCAAGTCAGCTAGATATAGATAGGCTCGATTATTTAAAGAGAGATAGTTTTTATAGCGGTGTAACCGAAGGAAATATTAATTCACAACGATTAATTACAATGTTAGATGTGGTTGATGATAATTTAGTTGTTGACAAAAAGGGAATTTATTCTGTTGAAAAATTTATTGTTGCCCGACGCCTCATGTATTGGATGGTTTATTTGCATAAAACAAGCCTAGCGGCCGAGAATATTTTAGTAAATATATTAAAGAGAGCAAAGTATATTGCTAAAACCGAAAAGGATATCGCCGTTAGCCATAATTTGAATTACTTTTTAAATAAAAACGTTACAAAATCTACATTTGATGATACGGCGTTAGACACTTTTTCATGGTTAGATGATTATGATATTGTTTGCTCTATAAAAACATGGATGAATCACTCAGACAAAGTACTTTCAAGTCTTTGTAAATCAATTATAAATAGGAAACTTCCTAAAGTAATTATAAAAGATAGTGATATAGCAGATTCAATAATAGAAACCAAATTAAAGAAGGTAGTTGAGAGCTATGATATATCACATGATGAGGCCTCCTATTTTGTTTTTAAAGGCACTATTAGCAATCAGGCATATAATAAAGAAAAGTACCCTATTTATATTAAACTAAAGAAAAACAATATAATAGATATTATTAATGTCTCAGATCATTTAAATCTCGAGGCACTAACAAAGCCGGTTACAAAAAATTACAGCTATTATCCGAAGTAATTAGCTCCAAGTTTGTAACGTTATTTTTTTTACTTTTGCAGGAATGAAATTTACAGCAAAACAAATCTCAGATATTTTAGAAGGTGAAGTTGATGGAAATCCTAATGAAGAAGTTTATAAGCTTTCTAAGATTGAAGAAGGAGACAAAGGGTCGTTAACGTTTTTGTCTAACCCAAAATACACTTCTTTTTTATACACTACCAATGCTTCAATTGCTATTGTGAATAAAAGTTTTATTCCTGAAAAGGAAATTAAAACAACACTTATTCGTGTAGAAGATTCTTATCAGGCTTTTTCTAAGTTGTTAGAATTCTATAATCAAGTAAAATTGAATAAGTCGGGTATTGAAGAACCTAATTTTATTAGTGATTCTGCTAGCTTAGGTGAGAATATTTATTTAGGGGCATTTACCTATATTGGTGATAACACTAAGATTGGTGATAATGTAAAGATTTATCCGAATGTATTTATTGGCGATAACGTTACCATTGGCGATAATACCTTGATTTTTGCCGGAGCTAAAATTTATTCAGAATCGATCATCGGTAATAACTGTACGGTACACTCGGGCGTTATTATTGGTTGTGATGGGTTTGGTTTTGTGCCAGACGAGAATGGTGTATATAATAAAGTACCGCAAACTGGAAATGTAATTATTCATGATAACGTTGACATTGGTTCTGGTACGACCATTGACAGAGCGACGTTGGGGTCTACTGTTATTAAAAAGGGTGTAAAACTAGATAATCAAATTCAAATTGCACATAACGTAGAGATTGGTGAAAATACCGTAATAGCGGCTCAAGCCGGTATTGCCGGGTCTACTAAAATTGGTAAGAATTGCCAGATCGGTGGTCAGGTAGGCATTGTTGGCCATATTACTATTGGTGATAATGTTAGAATTCAGGCACAATCAGGTATCGGACGAAGCTTAAAAGATAATGAAACCGTACAAGGAAGTCCGGCATTGCCATATTCAGATTATAACAAATCATACGTGCACTTTAAAAATCTGCAAAAATTGGCAGATAGAGTGAATCTATTAGAGAAAACATTAAAAGAGCAAACAAAGATTTAATGAGTACGAAGCAAAAAACCATTGAAAAAGAAATATCACTCTCCGGAGTAGGTTTGCATACTGGGAAACAGGTGAAATTAACGTTTAAACCTGCACCAGAAAATCACGGTTTTGCATTTATAAGATCGGATTTAGAAGGGAGTCCGATTATTGAGGCTAAAGCTGATTATGTTACAGATACGCAACGTGGAACAAACCTGGAGAAAAACGGAGTTAAAATTCATACTTCCGAACATGTATTAGCAGCCGTTATTGGAAGTGGTATAGATAACATTATTATGGAGTTAGATGCTCCAGAACCGCCAATTATGGATGGTTCATCTAAGTTTTTTATTGAGGCATTAGAAAATGCTGGTATAAGAGAACAAGATGCCGAAATAGAAGAGTATATTATAAAAGATATTGTTTCATATAAAGATGAAACTACTGGTAGTGAAATAATCTTAATGCCTTCTGATGAATATCAAGTTACCACAATGGTTGACTTTGGCACAAAGGTATTAGGCACTCAAAATGCAACGCTAGAGCATATATCTGATTTTAAAGAAGAAATATCGGCAGCACGTACCTTTAGCTTTTTACATGAAATTGAGATGCTATTAGACAATGATCTTATAAAAGGAGGCGATTTAAATAATGCCATTGTTTATGTAGATAAGCCTTTGTCTGAAGATACGATGAAAAAGCTTCGAGTGGCATTTAAAAAGGAGAACGTACAGGTAAAACCTAATGGTATTTTAGATAACTTAACGTTACATTGGCCAAATGAAGCCGCAAGACATAAATTACTTGATGTTATAGGAGATTTAGCATTGGTTGGTACTCGATTTCGAGGAAAAGTAATTGCTAACAAGCCTGGTCATGGTGTGAATACACAGTTTGCCAAGAAATTGGCAAAGATGATCAAAATAGAAAAACGAAATAAAGTGCCGAAATACGATCTTGATGCACCACCATTGATGGATATTAATAAGATCATGAAAATGCTTCCGCATAGACCTCCATTCTTGTTAGTTGATAGAATTATAGAACTATCTGATAAGCATGTGGTAGGAATGAAGAATGTAACTATGAATGAACCATTCTTCGTTGGACATTTCCCAGGAGCACCCGTTATGCCGGGCGTATTACAAATTGAAGCAATGGCGCAAGCAGGCGGGATACTGGTTTTGAGTACTGTACCCGATCCTGAAAACTACTTAACTTATTTTATAAAAATTGATAAGGTTCGCTTTAAACAACAAGTAACACCCGGTGATACTTTAATATTTAAATTAGAATTATTATCACCAATACGTAGAGGAATTTGTCACATGCAAGGCTATGCTTATGCGAATGGTAAATTGGTAAGTGAAGCTGAACTAATGGCACAAATTTCTAAAAGAACCGAATAAAATGAATCAACCTTTAGCATATGTTCACCCGGGAGCTAAGATCGCTCGTAATGTGGTGATTGAACCTTTTGCAACTATTCATAGTAATGTAACCATAGGATCTGGTACTTGGATTGGTTCTAATGTTACCATTATGGAAGGTGCCCGAATTGGTAAAAACTGTAGAATTTTTCCGGGAGCAGTTATTTCTGCAATCCCGCAAGATTTAAAGTACGATGATGAAGATACTACAGTAGAAATAGGCGATAACGTTACCATTAGAGAATGTGTTACGATCAATCGTGGTACCAATGATCGTTTAAAAACGGTTATTGGTGATAATTGCCTTATAATGGCTTATTGCCATGTTGCACATGATTGTATTGTAGGTGATAACTGTATTTTTTCTAATAATTCAACGCTCGCTGGCCATGTAACAGTTGGTGATAATGTAGTATTAGCTGGGATGGTTGCAGTTCATCAATTTGCTTCGGTTGGTAATCATGCTTTTGTTACCGGTGGTTCTTTAGTACGTAAAGATGTTCCGCCTTATGTTAAAGCCGCTCGTGAACCTTTATCGTATGTAGGTATAAACTCAGTTGGATTAAGAAGAAGAGGCTTTAATGCTGAGAAAATTAGAGAAATCCAGAATATTTATAGAATTCTCTATCAAAAAAATTATAATAATTCACAGGCGGTTACTATTATCGAAGCTGAAATGGAAGCTACACCAGAGCGGGATGAAATTTTAGAGTTTATCAAAGGTTCTCAGCGTGGTATTATGAAAGGATATTTTAAATCAAATTAATTGTATGGCATCTACATCAGATATTAAAAAAGGATTATGCATTGTTTATAATAATGACACCTATAAAATCATCGAATTTTTACATGTAAAGCCTGGCAAAGGGCCTGCTTTTGTAAGAACAAAATTGAAAAGTTTAACTACCGGAAAAGTGGTAGATAATACGTTTTCTGCGGGTCATAAAATAGAAGAAGTACGTGTTGAAACACGCAAATATCAATATTTATATAATGATGGCGATATGTATCATTTTATGAATAATGATGACTATACACAGATACAATTACAAAAAGAACTCTTAGATCGATCAGATTTAATGAAAGAAGGTGAGGTGGTGACTGTAATTGTTCGTGCAGCCGATGAAATTCCGTTGGCTGTTGAAATGCCAGCAAGCGTTATACTTGAGATTACACATACTGAGCCAGGTGTTAAAGGTAATACAGCAACAAATGCGACAAAACCTGCTACCGTTGAAACCGGAGCAAGGGTAAATGTTCCTTTATTTATTAATGAAGGAGATAAAATAAAAATAGAGACCGAAAAAGGTACTTACCAAGAACGTGTTAAGGAGTAGCTTTTTAATTGGCTATTTGAATTAATTGTAGAAATCGAAGATGAAATTCAATAGAACTTACACTTTAAAAGAAATTTCTCAACTAATTGATGTTGAATTTATTGGAGAAGAAAATTTTCCAGTAGAAGGGATGAATGAAATTCATGTTGTAGAGCCTGGTGATATCGTTTTTGTTGATCATCCTAAATACTACGATAAAGCATTAGAATCTGCCGCAACCATTGTACTTATTAATAAAAAAGTAAAACGCCCAGACGGAAAGGCATTACTAATTTCAGACGATCCTTTTCGCGATTTTAATAAACTGGCACAGCATTTTAATCCTTTTGCTTCTTCAAGTAAAATGATTGCCGATTCAGCCGAAATTGGTAACGGATCTATTATTCAACCTAATGTTTTTATTGGAAACAATGTGAAAATCGGGAAAGACTGTATTATACACCCTAATGTAACTATTTATGATAATTGTGTTATAGGCAATCACGTTACAATACATGCTGGTACCGTTTTAGGAAGTGATGCGTTTTATTATAAAAATCGCCCTGAAGGATTTGATAAATTATTATCCACCGGAAGAGTAGTGATTGAAGACCATGTTGAGATAGGTGCTTCATGTACTATTGATAAAGGAGTTACCGGAGATACGACAATAAAAGAAGGTACAAAAATCGATAATCAAGTTCAAATTGCACATGACACGGTAATTGGCAAGAAATGTCTGATTGCCTCGCATGTTGGCATTGCCGGTTGTACAATTCTTGAAGATGAGGTTACACTTTGGGGGCAAGTAGGAGTTATTAGCGGGATTACCATTGGTAGAAAAGCAATTATACTCGCACAATCTGGTGTAGGAAGAAGCTTGGAAGGCGGCAAAACGTATTTTGGATCGCCTTGTGAAGAAGCTAGAAAAAAATATCGTGAACTAGCCGGAATTAGAGTATTGCCAGAAATTATTGAAAAAGTAAATAATATATCTTAAAAGACTTTTGAAGTCGTTTATAAAAAATTACTTTTGTCAAGTCTAAATTGAGAAATTAATCAAACTAAATATAAAAATCACATGAGTGTTTTAGTCGATAAGAATTCAAGAATTATTGTTCAAGGTTTTACTGGAAGTGAAGGCACGTTTCATGCAGGTCAAATGATCGAATACGGAACCAATGTTGTGGGTGGTGTTACCCCGGGAAAAGGTGGTCAAACACATTTAGATAAACCGGTTTATAATACGGTAGCTGAAGCTGTACAAAAAGCAAATGCGAACACAAGTATCATTTTTGTACCACCAGCGTTTGCAGCAGATGCAATCATGGAGGCTGCTGATGCCGGAATTGAAGTTATTATTTGTATTACCGAAGGTATTCCTGTAGCTGATATGGTAAAAGTGAAATCTTATATAGAAGATAGAGATTGCCGTTTGGTTGGGCCTAATTGCCCAGGTGTAATCACGCCAGATGAGGCTAAAGTTGGTATTATGCCAGGATTTGTTTTCAAAAAAGGAAATGTGGGTATTGTTTCTAAATCAGGTACATTAACTTATGAAGCTGCCGATCAAGTGGTAAAGCAAGGTTTAGGGATTACAACAGCCATCGGAATTGGAGGAGACCCAATTATTGGTACAACAACGAAAGAAGCTGTAGAGTTATTAATGAATGATGATGAAACAGATTGCATTGTGATGATCGGTGAAATTGGAGGACAATTAGAAGCTGATGCAGCAAAATGGATCAAAGCTGACGGTAATAGAAAACCCGTGATAGGTTTTATTGCCGGGCAAACGGCTCCTGCGGGGAGAACTATGGGACATGCAGGTGCTATTGTAGGTGGAAAAGATGATACCGCTCAAGCTAAAATGGAAATCTTGGCTGCTAATGGAATTCACGTAGTGAGTTCACCGGCTGAAATAGGTAAAAAAGTAGCTGAAGTATTAGGATAAATATTTGAAATCAAAAAATATTAAGAGCCTGCGATAGCAGGCTTTTTTGTTTTCTTTTATAGAGCAAGTCGCTTCATGTTAAATTCAATAAGAATTTACTATGAGAAATGATTGACTAGGTTTATTTAACTTTATAGAATGGGTAACGCGTCTTCACTAAACGAATCTTTACATAAAATCCGTCATTTTAAAACTGGGGATTACTTTTTAAAGAAAGGAAAACCATGCACCACAATTGGTCAACTTAATAAAGGAGTAATGCGTGGTTTTGTATATGATAATGATGGTGATGAAGTTACTACACACTTTTACCAAGAAGGCGATATGATTGTGGGTAGCTTTATACCTAATGTAAATATTGCTTTTACTATAGAAGCCTTAACAGAATGTAAGGTTTCGGTTGCTGATTATGCCGAGGTAATGTCATGGGTAAATAAGGATAGAAAAATAACAGATGTAATCACTCATGAATTTCAAAAATTAAATAATCAATTACAATCAAGACTGGTATCCCTTTTAAATTTAAGTTCTGTTGAAAAGTATGAGCTTTTTTTGACAGAATATCCAAACTTAATTAACAGAATTCCACATTATTTTATCGCAAACTATTTAGGTATTACTCCAACACAATTAAGTAGAGCGCGAAAACAATTTATTGACAAATTGAAATAGTCAGATCATTTTCATTTATCAACAAATGTAAATGAAAAAGAAAATGCTCGTATGTTTCTTTGCCATATGAAAACAACAAGTATACTCATTTTATTGGCTATTTCGGTTACGGGATGTAGCGGACAGCATAGTGTAAAAAAGAAGTTCATCTCAGAAAGAGTTTCTAAAACAGCTTCATTTCAAGTAAATGAAAATATTAAAAAGGTTTTTCCTTTATATGGAGCTTTTGAAGAGCGCAAATGGGCCCCGGGTTGGGAGCCGGTCTTAGTTTATCCTGATAAAGAAATAATGGAAGAAGGAACAACATTTAAGATAAAAGCACATGGCCATGGACATGGAGGTAAGGGAGACATTCTGTGGGTCGTTTCTAAATACGAACCTAAAAATTACCTGGTACAATATTTTGTTTCTACTAAAAATAGATTTTGGACAATAACCGTAGAATGTAATGCTATTGATGCTTCAAAAACAAATACAACAGTTACCTACACATTTACAGGTTTAAACGAAAAAGGGAATAAGCTCAATGAAGATTCCCTTGAAAAGATGTATAAGAACAATTTACAAGATTGGGCAGATTTGATTGAAGAATATTTCAAAAATTTAAAATAACATAACAAAAGCCTGTCAATTGACAGGCTTTTTTCGTTAACTAAATAAAACTAAAACGATCAGGTTTTGATCTTTTCAGGCTTTTCTTTAAGGTTTTTATCTAAGAATTCAGTCATTGCATTATAGAAATCGAAACGATTTTCTTCATTTCTAAATCCGTGACCTTCATTTTCTTTTAGCATATATTGTACAGTAACGCCATTCTTTTTAAGCGCCTCTACCATTTGATCAGATTCAGCTTGTACAACACGCGGGTCATTAGCACCTTGCGCAATAAATAATGCAGCTTTAATCTTATTAACATGGAAAACCGGGCTGTTTGCCTTCATCATAATACTGTCCTTTGTGCTTGGATCACCTACCATTTCATAAAGCATTTTTTTGTAAGGTTCCCAGTATGGAGGAATTGTTTCCATAAAAGTAAATAAGTTAGAAACGCCTACATAGTCAACTGCTGCTGCATATAAATCTGGTGTATTTGTAATACCTGCTAAAGTTGCATAACCACCGTAACTACCTCCGTAGATGGCAACTCTTTTTGGATCAGCAATACCTTCGTCGATTAACCATTTAACCCCATCGGTAATATCATTTTGCATTTCTTGTCCCCATTTTTTAAATGAGCTTTCCCAGAATTTTTTACCATATCCTGTAGAACCTCTAAAGTTCATTTGCAACACGGCATATCCTCTGTTTGCCAATAACTGCACTTCTGGATTATATCCCCAGTTATCGCGTGCCCATGGACCACCATGAGGGTTGATAACTACAGGTAGATTTTTAGCTTCAACACCAATTGGTAACGTTAAATAACCATTGATCTTTAAACCATCTCTAGAAGTGTAGGAGATAGGCTTCATTTCGGCCATATGTTCAGATTTAATCCATGGACTTAAGTCTGCCATATGTTTCACATCGCCAGAGTTTCTATCATAATAATAGTAAGAACCACGTGTTTTATCATTACCAGCATAAATTAAGAACTTGTCTTCTTCTTTATTGCTTGAAGTAACATAATACTCGTTATTAGCACCTAATTCTGCTTCTAGTTTTTTGAAAATATCTTCAGCCTCTTTGTCTAAGAATTTTCTATTTAATTTGTCTTTAGTGAAATTAATTACGGTAGGTACTTTTCTTTTTGTAGAATAAGAAATACCTCCGGCATCTACTTCATCATTAATAAAGATTTCTTCAACTTCTTTATTTTCTTTCAAATCATATTTAACAATGGCTGCTTTATCTCTACCTCCTAAGTTAGATATAGCATATACAATATCACCATTGTCGAAATCAAAAAACTGTGGAGCTAAAGTTTGCTTAAAGTTCGTAGTAATCACCTCATTAAAAGGTTTGTCTTCAGCTTCTCTGTATAATAATGTTTGATCAACACCATTCGTTACATAAGCTAAACGTAGTTTACCGTCATGATCTGTTCCCCAACCTGTAATATTACCTGGATTTTCATATAATAAATCCATTTCACCGGTATTAATATTTAATCGATACGGATCAAACACTTGAGGTATACGTTTATTTAAGCCAACAATCATTTCATCTTGATTATCTTCTAAATTATCAATGATTTGAGCACGTACTCCATCGAAAGGAGTTAAATCCTTCTCATTAGAGCCGTCTTTGTTAACAGCGAATAAGTGGAAGTTTTCGTTACCTCCTTTATCACGCACATATACTAAGCGATCATCATTTGCCCAAAAATAACCGGCAAGATCACGATCTTCAACATTCGTTACTCTGGTAACGGAGTCACTATCGAACTTACGAACATGAATATTCATCCTTTTGTTATGAGGAGCCAAATAAGCGATGTACTCGCCATTAGGAGACATTCTAAATGTTCTTTTTTCGGAGTTTTTGAAGAAGTCTTCAACTGGAATTTTTGGTGCTGGTTTCATTGCGACAAGATCGTCGGCTTTGTCTTTTTTACATGCTACCACAAATAGAAGAACTAGCGATAGCATTGCTAATTTTTTCATGAATTATAATATTTAGTTATACATACTTGACGACGTTCAAAGATAAAAGTTACATTTTGTGAATTATTTTAACAAAATCAACCCTCAAAATGAGTATTTCCGCATAACTATTTTAGTATATTTGAATCTTAATTAACTAATGAAAACTTATGAAATTATTAGAAAATAAAACAGCTTTAATCACCGGCGCAACCCGAGGAATCGGTAAAGGAATTGCAGAAGTTTTTGCAATGCATGGTGCAAATGTTGCATTTACTTATAATTCTTCAGCCGAAGCTGCGAAAGCATTAGAAGAAAGCTTGCAATCACATGGTGTTAAGGCTAAAGGTTATCAATCTAATGCCGCTGAGTTTGATGCTGCTCAAGAACTAGCTAAAAATGTATTAGAAGAGTTTGGAGCTATTGATGTTTTAATTAATAATGCAGGAATTACCAAGGATAATCTTTTAATGCGAATTAGCGAAGAAGATTTTGATAAGGTTATTGAAGTAAATTTAAAGTCGGTTTTTAATCTAACAAAAGCGGTTATCCGCCCTATGATGAAGCAACGTGCAGGTTCTATCATTAATATGAGTTCTGTGGTAGGTGTTAAAGGTAATGCTGGACAGACCAATTATGCTGCCTCGAAAGCCGGTATTTTAGGATTTACAAAATCTGTTGCCTTAGAGCTGGGTTCGAGAAATATTAGATGTAATGCAATTGCACCTGGTTTTATAGAAACTGAAATGACTGGAGCATTACCTGAAGAAACTGTACAAAGTTGGCGCGATGCAATTCCATTGAAAAGAGGAGGGACACCAGAAGATATTGCAAATGCATGCGTGTTTTTAGCTTCAAATATGTCTGAATATGTTACAGGACAAACTTTAAATGTTGATGGCGGGATGCTTACATAAGTTGTATAATTAAACTTGGATACAAAGACTTATTTAATGATTTTACTAGCTGCAATTGCTGCATTAGCAATTGCAGTTTTTCAATATTTTTATAAAAGTAATAAACGCTCTAAAACAGTAATACTTCTAGCATTCCTCAAATTTTTGAGTATCTTTTTATTACTACTCTTACTAATTAACCCCAGCATAGAAAGTAATCAGCTTGAAACTAAGAAACCTCGATTGGTTGTGGCAATTGACAATTCATCGTCAGTGAAATTACTAAATAATGATGATGACGTAGAAGACGTTATTACATCTATTTCAAATGATAATGACTTGAATACTCGGTTTGATGTTGACTTCTTTGTGTTTAATGAAAATGTTGATCGTTTAGATTCTTTAGATTTTTCTGTTAACAAAACCAACATCATTAATACATTACAGTCACTTGATAATCTATATGAAAGTTCTGATGCCTTGGTTTTGGTTACTGATGGAAATCAAACATTGGGCTCTGATTATGCCTTCTATAATACAAAACCTAAAGCATATCCGTTGGTTTTAGGCGATACCGTGCCACATATAGATTTGAAAATTAATAAGTTAAATGTAAACAAGTACAGTTTTTTAAACAATACATTTCCGGTTGAAGTTTTTGTAAACTATAATGGTAGTGACCCAGTTACCACTAATCTTACTGTTGCAAATGATTCTAATACTATTTTTAGAAAGACAGTTACTTTAAATGGTAGTAAAAATTCAGAACGTATTACATTTAATACAACAGCAACGAACGTTGGTGTATTAAATTATAGCGTACAACTTTCTCCGTTAACAAATGAAATTAATAAGGTAAACAATCAAAGTAATTTTACGGTTGAAGTTATTGATGAGCAATCTAAGGTTGCTTTAATCTCTGATATTACGCACCCTGATTTGGGAATGTTAAAGCGTTCTATTGAAACAAATAAACAACGTAAAGTTGAAATAATAAGTATAAATGAAGTCGGTAATTTAAATGATTATCAACTAATTATGCTATATCAACCAACAATTAGTTTTCAGAATGTTTTTGACAAATTAAAAGAAAGCACTCTCAATTATTTTATAATTACGGGCACAAGAACTAATTGGAGTTTTTTAAACAGCGTTCAAGAAGATTTTATAAAAAGTACGATTAATCAAACAGAAGAAGTGCAGGCTACTAGAAATACTTCTTATAGTTCTTTTGTGGTTGATGATTTTGATTTTGAGAATTTACCACCTTTAGAAGCTAAATTTGGAACGTTGGAGTTTAAGCTTCCATCTGAAACCATACTTTATCAAAGCATTAACAATATTGAAACAGAAAAACCATTATTGGCAACTTTTATAAAAAATGACAAACGTGGAGCTATTCTGTTGGGTGAGGGTATTTGGAAGTGGAGAGCCTTTTCATATGCCAATACGAAGTCTTTTTTAGAATTTGACCAGTTTATAAATAAGTTAATTCAGTACTTATCGATTAAGAAACGACTTAACCGTTTAGATTTAGATTATGCGCCTGTTGTTTATCAAAATGATGTGGTCACCATTAAAGCTACCTACTTTGATAGTAATTATAATATAGACGCTAGGGCAAGCTTAAATCTAACACTTAGGAATAAGGAAAATAACGATGTACGAGTGTTTCCTTTTCGATTGAGCGGACAAAATTTTATAAGTAGTATTTCAGACCTTGAAAGCGGTAACTATACATTTACTGTAAAAGCAGAAGGACAACCTATAAGTAGAAGCGGTTCTTTTACCGTTTTGAACTATAATATAGAACAACAATTTACTTATGCTAACCTAGGGGCACTGAAAAGTCTTGCGGCCAATTCTAATGGCACTCTTTACCATGTTTCAAATTTTAATGAGCTCTTACAAGATTTAAAAAACGATGATACATATCGGCCAATTCAAAAAAGTAGTGTAAAAAAAATAGCACTGATCGATTGGAAATGGCTTTTAGGGCTTATTGTTTTATTCTTAGGCTTAGAGTGGTTTATTAGAAAATACTATGGAAAAATTTAAAACCAGGTTTTAATTGTAAATTTGAAAGAATAACAAAACGAAAATTATGAGTAATACACAATTAAGGTTTCCAAAATTAGGATTACCAATTATTATTTTAGGAATAATTACAATTTTTCTCTTTACTAAGTCAGCGGTGACTATTGGCTCGGGTGAGGCAGGTGTTTTATATAAAACATTTGGAGGTGGTGTAGTAACCGACCAGACATATGGTGAAGGATTTCATATAGTTGCTCCTTGGAACGACATGCATGTATATGAAGTTAGACAACAAGAGCTTTTTGAGAAAATGAAGGTATTGTCTTCTAACGGATTAGAAATTCAAATTGATGCTTCTGCTTGGTATCAACCCGTTTATGATGACTTAGGTAATTTACACCAAACTCTTGGAGAAAATTATTTACAACGTGTTATACAGCCAGCTATTAGAAGTGCAGCGCGTAGTGTTGTAGGCCGTTATACGCCAGAACAACTGTATTCAAGTAAAAGAGATGCTATACAAGATGAAATATTTGCAGAAACTAAGAAAATCTTGGAAAAGCAATATGTACAATTAAACGAGGTATTAGTAAGAGATGTAACACTACCACCTACTATTAAAGAAGCAATTGAGCGTAAATTAAAACAAGAACAAGAATCTTTAGAATATGAATTTAGACTTGTTACCGCTCAGAAAGAAGCTGAAAAGCAACGAATAGAAGCACAAGGTAAAGCTGATGCGAATAAAATATTAAGTGCTTCGCTAACCGACAAAATTTTAAAAGATAAGGGTATAGAGGCTACTTTAAAATTGTCTGAGTCACCAAATGCGAAGGTTGTAGTTGTAGGAAGTGGTAAAGATGGTATGCCACTTATTTTAGGGAACAACTAATAAATTATTGCATAAAAAATGTCATTTCGAGCGATAGATTTCTCACTTCGTTCGAAATGACATTTAGTATTGGTCAAGATTAATCTTCTTGTTTTTCGTTATTAATTCGAATTACTTCTTTTTTTACTTTGCCTTGTTTTAAAGCATTATAACTTTCATAGCATTCGAGTATAGCCTCAATTACCTGTAAATCGCTTGCTTTTCTTATGAAACGATTAGAATAATTACATTCTTTTAAAAGATCATTCAGATCTTTTCTACTCATATCCATATACTCCATCAAGATCTCACGACTAAACTTTTCTTCCATAATACCGCGAAGTTTATCTTCTTGTTTCAATTTTTTAAGCTTACGGAGCTGTTTAGGGCGTTTTCCAAGTTTATTATACCAAAAGTCAATGGGATTAAAAACGGCGTTTAGAGCGGATGTATATTCTTGTCCTGTAGGCCTACCTATTTCATAAGCTTGTGGAAGTCCTTCAATTTTAATTCTATTAAATTTATCGAGCGGAACACTAGCGGCATCTACAACTAAAACACCAATAAGTTTATGAGCTTTTATGGTTACTTCATCTATGTTCACTGTTTTTTCATGGATAGCAATCTCCAGTTCATGACCTTTTAATAAATCTTTGGTCACTTTTAATTTAATAGATTGAAATCCTACATAAGATATATAAACGGTGTCGTTAGCTTGCGCTGTGATTTCAAATTTTCCTTCTCTATTAGTGGTAGTACCTACAACCGAATTAAGATTTAAGATATGTGCACTTTGTAAAGGTTGTTGGTCGGTTACACTAATAATACGACCTTTTAACTTCTTAATAGAGTCTTGTGTAACTTCATTTTGAGCATACAAAGACAGGCCAAGTATACTAAGAAATAATGTTAGAAGTAGCTTTTTTTGCATGGGCAATGATACTAATTATTCAGTAATTATCTGTTAAAATAATACAAAAAGGATACCATAATTAATTAGTAAGGAAAAGTTGAAAAACTTACAGGGCGTGCTATTGTTTTGGATTATAGCAGTAGTGCAGTAGCGTTTTGTTAATGCTAAAAACCTCTTAGCACGAAAAGAAATGAAGCGTCATTCCTAATGGTTTTTAGGTGTCATTTTACTAAACTGGTAGAAAGCAGATGCGATAACTCTTTCTTTTTTCTTACTTTTAATCTGTCATTACCCTTCTTTCTGAAGGTTGATTGACTTAATATTTTGTTTTAGCTAGAGTTTCGACTCTAGCTTTTTAATTAAATAGCACTTGAACCCAATAATTTATCAACGTATAACCAAAATTGAGGAAAATAGGAGACAAGTGCTTTTCTTTTGAGTCGTTCTTGTTTAAACCTTGTTATCTTGAACTTATTAATTTAACGCGCTTTATTTGTTTTTGTAAAATTTTCGGTAAATATTGGATATGCGCATTGATAATGGCACTTAAATCGATCTAATGCTGCGATTGCCAAACATCTTAAATCTCCATCATCACAATCACTTTTACTTGATGCATAATGCTGATCGCAAATTTTTTCGCAGGGAAGCGGTGGTAAATCACCACCTGGTGGTAATCTTGGAACTCTAACTTTCCCGTCACCAATTTTTTCCCAAAACTCGGGAGAATTAAAAAACTCAAGCATAGAATCATGAATATTCAAACTCATCAATGTTTTTTTTGTAGCCTTATGATAAGATAAGAGCATCGCATTATATTCAGCTACTTCTAAATCTTTTGCTTTAATTTCAGCTTTAAGGCTCGTATTTTCTTTTTTAAGGTCAAGAATTTCTTTATTCTCGCAGTTCTCACAATTAGTTAGTAAGAAGCATAACAATAATAATATAACTGCAGCTTTCATTTTATTTGAATTTTAAAGATTAGCAAAGAATTACGGTTTATAATGTAGAAATCGAATGAATTCAAATCAAGAGGAAATATCCTGTATTTCTATAGGATTTTTCCTGTTTTATTTATGAAAATGAAATTAATGAAAAGATTTTGTGCGCACGAGAAGACTCGAACTTCCACGACCTAAACGGTCACTAGGCCCTCAACCTAGCGCGTCTACCAATTCCGCCACGTGCGCATATAGTAAGAAGTGCTGTAAAACTAAAAAAGTTAAGCGATTTAGCTTAACTTTTTAATTAAAAATTGTGACCTGGCTGGGGCTCGAACCCAGGACCCTCTCCTTAAAAGGGAGATGCTCTACCAACTGAGCTACCAGGTCATTCAAAATTCGGATGCAAAGATACTATCTAATATTAATTATACAAGTAAAATAATAATAATTTTTGTTAGATATTTGCGAAAATTTTTACCGACTTAAAAATCAGTTTTTTATGCAGATAGTTTTATTGGGTTATATGGGAAGTGGTAAATCTACTATAGGAAAAATACTCGCCGAAAAATACAACATTGATTTTGTTGATTTAGATCATTATATTGCTGAAAAAGAGAATGATAGCATAAATTCTATCTTTGATAAAAAAGGGGAAATCTATTTTAGAAAACTGGAAAACAAGGCTTTAGAAGAAATATTAACTTCTAACAGAAAAATGATACTTGCAGTTGGTGGTGGTACTCCTTGTTATGCCAATAATATAACAATCATTAATAGATACGCTACTTCGATTTATTTAAAGGCTTCGATGTTAGAATTATATAAAAGATTGGCAACTCAAAAGGAGGAACGACCGTTGATTAAAGATATTAATAACAACGACTTAAAAGAGTTTATAGCGAAGCACTTATTTGAACGTTCACATTACTACGAAATGGCTGACCATACGATTACCACCGATAATAAAAACACAGAACAAGTGGTTGAAGAAATTATGTTAAGTAAGCAGTAGCCTCTTTTTTAGAGAATTCTACAGTTACGTGCTCTTGTAAAGAGGTAGAAAGACTGATCCCTTTAAAATCTGCTTTTACAGGGTACTTCTTATGATTTCTGTTAACGAGAACAGCCGTTTTAAATTGTTTTAATGGTACCTCTAAGAAATGCTTTATAGCGTACATTAAAGTTGTTCCAGAGTTTAATACATCATCTACAAGAACCAATGATTTATTTTTATAGGCATTGGTATCTAATGAAGTGGTAATTTGGTTAATGGGGTTTTGTTTATCAACAAATACTTCACATAAGGTTGACTTTAAGTCAGAAACTTCATCTAATACCTTTTTTAATTGCGTAGCTAGAACAAATCCATTTTTTGAAATACCAGCAATAATTATTTCCTTATTATTAGAATTACTTTCATAGATTTGAAAAGCGATACGACGTATTTTATGCTCAATTTCTTGGTTGGTAAGAATAATAGATTTACTCATTTAAAGTGATTCTTTTATCAAAAGTACATGAATTTATAAATTCAAACAAAGTAAAATACACTTTAACATGTTATGAATCTAAATCTGTATAATCCTCAAGATCTCTTCGATCTTTTTTAGTTGGTCGGCCGGTTCCTTTTTTACGATAATAATCTTTTGCAAGTTTTAATAATTCTTGGTTTTCAAAAGCTTCTTTAGGTGTAATATCTTTTCGATATAAATCAACGAGTTTTGCTCCAACGCGGTTAGGAGGGATGTCTATAACCTCAAATTGGTAATTAATTTGATTTTTCCGCAGACTTATTTTATCACTTATATAAACCTCTCTTGCCGGTTTAATAACGAGGTCATTAATGCGCACCTGACCTTTTTTACAAGCAGTAGCTGCTTGATTTCTTGTTTTGTAATAACGCGTAGCCCAAAGGTATTTATCAATTCGCATGCTGTAAAAATAAAAAAGCTGCCGGGAAGGGCAGCTTTTTAAAAATATTTTTTATCAATTACTGTGCAAAATCTTCTTCACCAGGTAAGATATACATCTCATCTGAGAACCTTCCTTGATTTACACTTTCAAATAATTGAACTTTCTTGCGTGGTTGAATTTGAGACTTCGCAGCAGCTCCGCTTATATGATTTAATGCGGCTCTAAGCTGTACTTCATTTGTATCACCAAAGGGTAAGATATTGTCGAAGTAATCTAATTCGTCTACTGCAATATCTGCAGGGAATCCATCTGCATAATCACTTTGATTTAAGCTATTGAAGATTTGAAAAACAATAGGCTGCATTCCAATGGTATGGCTAGTGCTTCTTCCATCTAAATTAGTATACGGTTCATTATCTGCTGTGCCAGGAGCGTCAACAACAGTAATCGATCCCTCATTTTTACCTACTGTAGTTGTGCCAACCGTAATTACAGGCATTGAAGGCCTTAATCCGTTAATAATCATCTCACTTGCTGATGCCGTACGTCTAGAGGTTAATACATACAATCTATTTAAACTCGTTAAACGACTAATTGGTACAAATGTATTTGTAAAATCGCCTGTTTGCTTATCGAATATTGCGGCCTGATCAAAGAATGGGTAGATAACACCATTTTCAGCATTTCTTTTTTCATTGTATGTTAAACTCGCAAAAGCACTTCCGTCTGCTTTACTGCCATCAATCATACTTGATAGGTAAGCCGAAGTTAATACAGAGCCTCCACCATTGTAGCGCATATCTAAAATTAATTCATCAATACCTTGACTTTTAAAATCAGCGAATGCGTCGTTCAATTCTGGGTGGAATGTACTTCTAAAGCCATTATATACTAAATAACCGATCTTTTTACCGCCTTCTTCAATTACTGATGAATAATGTACAGGGTTCTCAGAAAGTAAAACAGCAGTTAATGATGCATCAGACTTTGGCACTACAGCGCCATTTTCAATACTACCAATACCTAATTCAATAGTTGGTTCACTAAAAATGTTATTAATTAATGAGGCGTTACTTGTATTCAGTAAGGTGCCATTTACCTTATATATAAGATCACCACGAACAATCCCAGCATTATCTGCAGGAGATCCTGGTACAACATAAGCTACATAAATAACTATATTGTCGCTAGATGGATTCTCTCTTACAATATGACTTGGTAGTCTAATACCATAAGATTCTGAGATTCCTCTAAAAGAATTTAACTGCGCATCTACATCAGGGATATACCATGAGAAATCATCTGCAGAAAATTTTAAACTATTAAAAAGTTGTTCAGAGTTAGAAAACCCATTTAGATAGGTGTAGTAATCATCTTGAACATCATCTTTTGTGTCAGCTAAATTTGGAATACTAGATTGCCAGAAGTACCAGTGATTCATTCCTTTCCAAATAAAATCACTTACCGGATCATTTAGTGTTACGCTTGGTGCTGGTTCTGGTTCAGGCGTGCTATCATCTTCACTACAACTGATAACAAATAGGCCTAGAAACAATAAGGCTAAAAAAGCTTTCTTCATAATTCTTGTCGTTTATATATGTATTTAAATTAAGTCGCAATTTAACAAAATTTATTACAGCGTGTAACAAAATTGTAACTTGCTCGTCGTAAGGTTGAGATACGATAAAAAAGCTTGTATCAAGAATCAAACCAAACTATGAAACAAACTGAATTTTTAAATACAGTTTTACCCTTAAAAGACAAGGTTTTTAGATTAGCCAAACGGTTATTGGTTTCTACAGACGAAGCTGAAGATGCTACCCAAGAGCTTTATCTAAAACTTTGGAAGAACAAAGCAAAGCTTAAAGATTATAAAAATGTAGAGGCTTTTGCGATGACTATGACCAAGAATTATTGTTTAGATCAATTAAAAGCTAAAAGATCAAATAATTTAACCTTAGTACATAGTAATTATAAAGATGACTCGGTTTCGTTACAGCGAAAACTAGAGTTGCAAGATAGTGTTAATAAAGTGCATGAATTGATAAAGAATTTGCCAGAAAAACAAAAGTTGATCATACAGCTTAGAGACGTTGAGCAATATGAATACGAAGAAATTGGCAAGATTCTTGACTTACAACCAACAGCAGTGCGTGTTGCGCTATCAAGAGCAAGAAAAACAATTAGAGAACAACTCATAAAACAACATAAGTATGGAATTAGCTAACATAGAAAAGTTACTCGAAAAATACTTAGAAGCTGAAACTTCAGTTCAAGAAGAAGCTATATTGCAAGATTATTTCGCACAAGACACTATAGCACCTCATTTACATGAATATCAAGCATTATTTGCTTATTTCGGCGAAAGTAAAGCAGAACGTTTTACAAAGACCATTCCTTTAAAACCTAGAAGCTCGAATTGGAAATGGTTATCTGTAGCGGCTGCCGTAGTATTATTATTTAGCGTTTATTCTGTACAACGTTCTTCTGTAGGGTTATCTGTGCAAGAAGAACAGCAAGCCAGAATGGCTTTACTAGAAACCCAAAAGGCATTCCAACTTATTTCTGAAAATCTAAATAAAGGAGAAAGTGTTGCTATTGCCGGATTGAGTGAATTTGATAAAGCCCAAAACAAAATTTTAAAAACAAAAAAATAGAAATCATGAATACTAATAAATACATAAAAATGAATACTAGAAAATTAATTATAGCATTCTCATTAGCATTATTACCACTGTTTGCTTTTTCGCAATCGTCTTTTGATGCTTTTGAAGATATGGATGATGTGTCTTCTGTAGTGATTAATAAACGTGCTTTTAAGCTATTAACACAAATAGATGTAAGCAGTGAAGATGAAGAAGCACAAGAATATATCAACTTAATTAGAAATTTAAATAGCCTAAAGGTATTTGCTACCGAAAATGCAACGATTGCAGCTAAAATGAAAGCTAAAGTATCAAGTTACCTAAAGTCGTCTTCGCAACTTTCTGAATTAATGCGTGTAAAAGATAAAGATGCAAATGTGAAAATTTACATTAAAGAGGGTAGAGATGAAGATCATGTAACAGAGTTATTTATGTTTGTTGACGGACTTAGTAAGCATATTGATGGTGAAGAGCGTAAGCCGGAAGCAGTGATCGTTTCTATTACAGGAGATATTGATTTAAACAAAATCTCTAAGTTGACGAAAGAAATGAATATTAAAGGTGGAGAGCACTTAAAAAAGGTAAAAAAGAAGAATTAGTATCATTCCTTATACAGGATGTGATATTTGAAAAGAACGAATTATGAAAAAACTAACGATCCTAGTAGTAAGTATTGCAACACTTCTTGTGTCATGCGCAGGTAGCGAAGCTTCCTTACAGAAATATTATATAGATAAACAAGATAATAAGAACTTTATATCGGTAGATATTCCTGCAAGTATTATTGACTTAAAAGATGATGTGCCTGCTGATGCGAAAGAAGCTTTATCGTCATTAAAAAAGATGAATGTGTTGGCCTTTAGAAAGAATGCTACGAATGGTGCCGAATATGAGGTAGAGAATAAAAAGGTAAAGGAAATCTTAAAAAGTAATAAGTTTAGTGAGCTAATGCGTGTTAAAGACAAGGGGAAAAGCATGGTTGTGAAGTATGAAGGTGATGAAAATACTGAAAGCTTTGATGAAGTAGTGGTATATGCTTCTGATAAAGAGACCGGATTTGCCTTAGTACGCGTTTTAGGAGATGATATGAAGCCTGAAAAGATTATGAAGCTAATGACAAGCATTAGAAACGTTGATGATGGTAGCCAAGGATTGAAACAGTTAAGTGATTTTTTAAATATAAAAATCGATAAAGATTAATTAATCGTTCGCCATATAAATATAGAATCCCGCTTCGAGCGGGATTTTTTATGGAATATAGTTCTCAAAGGTACCATCATTGTAGAAAATGATTATACGATCAATAGACTTTGTTTCTTTAAAAGCGCTTTTGGCTTGCTTTGGTGATTCTAGGGTTGGTGGTAGTGTAGAAGCTGTTTGCTCTGCTTTAGGGAAACTTCCTTTACCATTAAGCAACCAATAGAGTTCAACCTCTTTAAATCGTTCTAATACTTTTAAAACAAAATCTAGACTCGGTTTATTTCTGCCCGAAAGCAAATGAGAGATACTAGAGCGCTGTACATTGATTTCTTCTGCGAAAGCCGCTGATGAAAGCTGATAATAATCCATTACTTTTTTTAAACGACGCCCGAACTTCTCTGTATTGATCATTTGTAAAATATTTGAATTACAAATGTAAATATTTTGTTAAGACAAGAATTAATAATTGGATAATAATTATAGATTGTAGTTATTTATCACTTTACATAAAATAACATTAAATACTGAAATATAAAATATTACATGTATAAAATATTTATTTTTAAATATTTAATATTTTTTAATTGAATGAAAATTAATTTTGATTACAATTGTAAATTACATTTGTAAACTTTCCTTTATTTACATTTGCACCATGATAGCAATTGACCCTAAACAAATTCAACGTTGGCATGATGATAATCATCAATCATCTTTATATGATCGATGGATCACATTAAATCATATTACACCAATTATTGAAGGGTTAAGTGCAAACTTTAAATTTGAGAAAATAGGAGCTTCTACCTTAAATAGACCAATTTATAAGATCACCATTGGTAGTGGTACAATAAATGTTCTCATTTGGTCGCAAATGCATGGCAATGAAAGTACCGGAACTAAGGCCTTGTTTGATTTATTAAAATTTTTTGATGCTCCTAAGGAGTTTGTAGAGCTACGAGATCAGATTTTAAATCAATGCAGTATTACCTTTATTCCAATGCTGAATCCTGATGGAGCAGAAGCTTATACTAGGGTTAATGCTTCAAATATTGATCTAAATAGAGATGTTATTGCTCAAAAAGCTCCAGAAAGTCAGTTGTTGTTGTCCACCTTAAAAGAAGTAAACCCTATATATTGCTTTAACTTACACGACCAGCGTACCATTTTTACTGTAGGTGATACAATGGAATCAGCAACTTTATCTTTTTTAGCGCCTTCTCAAGACGAAAAACGTAAAATTACCAAAGGAAGAAAGGAAACAATGAAGGTTATTGTGGCGATGAATGACTTATTACAACAATTAATTCCGAATCAGATTGGGCGCTATACAGATGAATTTTATCCTACTGCAACCGGTGATAATTTTCAGAAAATGGGGCATAATACCATTTTAATAGAAGCAGGACACTTTAAAGATGATTACAAACGCGAAAAAGTTCGCGCTTATAATTTTATGGCCTTAGTGCAAGGATTAAATTACATAAGTTCGCCAGAAAAGCTTTCACACAAGCCTTATTTTGACATTCCAAACAACACAAAAAACTATTTAGACCTAATTTACCAAGATGTTTATTTAGAATCAGAGAAAAAGACCGTTGATGTTGGCGTTTTATTTAAAGAAGTATTAGAAGAGAACAAGCTTGTTTTTAACCCTGAAATTGAATGTATTGGAGATTTAAAAGCAATGGGAGCCAATACAATTATTAAAGAAAAAGAATTAAAGTTTGCCGATAGAACTGAACTACAACGTTTTCTTAAAAAAAGAAGTTAATTTTTTGGGATTTTTTTAAAATAATCCTCAATTTTACCCTTACAATCCCCTAAACTCAAAATAATGGCTAAATTCAAAATGGACGAGATCGATCATCAAATTCTGGACATCCTAATAGAAAATGCAAGAACTCCGTTTACGGATATTGCAAAAAAATTATTAGTATCAGCGGGTACAATACATGTACGTGTAAAAAAAATGGAAGAAGAAGGCGTAATTAAAGGTTCTACTTTAACCGTAGATTATGACAAAATGGGTTATACCTTTATAGCATATGTGGGTATATTACTTGAAAATTCTTCATTAACGACACGTGTTATTCAAGAGTTAGAAAGTATTCCAGAGGTTACTGTAGCACATCTAACTACAGGTAAGTTTACCGTATTTTGTAAGTTGAGAGCTCAAAACACAAAACATGCAAAAGATATTATCTTTAGAATCGATAATATTAGTGGTGTGCAGCGCACGGAGACCTCTATTTCTTTAGAAGAAGTTATTAATGACAAAAAACGATTGATGCATCAAATATTTAATGATTATATTATTTGATCTGTCAATAACCTTATAAACGTAAATCTTCTCAATTTTTTGAGAAGATTTTTTTTTGTTTAAGAGTAGCATAAACTAATTTTGTTACATTTGAAGCTGCACATTTTTAACTCTTAATGAACTACAAAAGAAATAAGTTAAGCCAAGAAAAATTAGAAGAATTATACAAAGCCATGATGCTCCCTCGATTAATAGAGGAGAAGATGCTGGTTTTATTGCGTCAGGGAAAAATCTCTAAGTGGTTTAGTGGTATTGGTCAAGAGGCCATTTCGGTAGGAATAACATCGGCTTTAAAGGATGATGAATATGTATTGCCGATGCATCGTAATCTTGGAGTATTTACCACGCGTAAAGTTCCATTATACCGTTTATTCTCGCAATGGCAAGGTAAAGAAAGTGGTTTTACAAAAGGACGCGATCGCAGTTTCCATTTCGGTACACAAGAATATAAAATTGTAGGTATGATCTCGCATCTTGGTCCGCAATTTGGCATTGCCGATGGTATTGCGTTAGGCAATAAGCTAAAAAATAATAATCAGGTTTGTGCAGTATTTACAGGAGAGGGTGGAACCAGTGAAGGAGATATTCATGAAGCTTTGAATGTAGCCTCTGTATGGAGCTTGCCTGTATTATTCTGTATTGAAAATAATGGTTATGGACTTTCAACGCCAACCGCAGAACAGTATAATTGTAAGGATTTAGCGGATAGAGCCATTGGTTACGGTATGGAATCGCATATTATTGATGGTAATAATATTCTTGAAGTGTATACTAAAGTTGATGCATTGGTAAAAAGTATACGTAAAAAGCCAAGGCCTGTATTGTTAGAGTTCAAAACCTTTAGAATGCGTGGTCATGAAGAGGCGAGTGGTACTAAATATGTTCCGCAAGAACTTATGGATACCTGGGCAAAGAAAGATCCAATAAAAAATTATGAAGATTATTTACTTAAGGAAGCCATTCTTACCGATGCTCAGATTAGCACTATAAAACAAGAATTAAAGAAAGAAATAGATGATAACTGGCAGTTAGCCAATAATGAAAATGAATTAATACCTGATATAACTACTGAATTAAATGATGTTTATAAAAACTTTGATTATCAAGAGGTTAATGCTAATTCAGAAATAGAAACTATTCGTTTTGTAGATGCCATTTCTCAAGGACTCAAACAGGCAATGCAAAGGCATGAAAACCTTGTGATCATGGGGCAAGATGTAGCCGAATATGGCGGTGTTTTTAAAATCACAGAAGGGTTTGTAGAAGCCTTCGGTAGAGAACGTGTTAGAAATACGCCCATTTGTGAATCGGCCATTGTTTCGGCAGCCTATGGTTTATCAGTCAATGGTATGAAAGCAGTTGTAGAAATGCAATTTGCTGACTTTGTGAGTTCCGGATTTAATCCGATTGTAAATCTATTGGCAAAATCACATTACCGTTGGAATCAACAAGCAGATGTAGTGGTTCGAATGCCATGTGGAGCAGGCGTAGGAGCAGGGCCATTCCATAGCCAAACAAATGAAGCCTGGTTTACGAAAACACCCGGACTCAAAGTAGTATATCCTGCTTTTCCTTATGATGCAAAAGGACTCTTAGCAACAGCCATTCAAGATGAAAATCCTGTATTATTCTTCGAGCATAAAGCCTTGTATAGAAGCATCCGACAAGAAGTTCCAACAGATTATTATACACTTCCGTTAGGAAAGGCATCTTTATTAAAAGAAGGAAATGATGTTTCTATTATTGCTTTTGGGGCAGCGGTTCATTGGGTATTAGAAGCATTAGAAAGCGAAACCATCGCTGCAGATGTTCTCGATTTAAGATCACTACAACCATTAGATACTGAAGCAATTATATCTTCAGTGAAGAAAACCGGAAAAGCTTTGATTGTGCAAGAAGATACCATGTTTGGAGGTGTAGCCAGTGATATTTCGGCATTGATCATGGAAAATTGTTTTGAATATTTAGATGCGCCTGTTAAAAGAGTAGCGAGTCTCAATACTCCGGTTCCTTTTCAAAAAGGACTAGAGGCACAGTATCTGGCAAAAGATAAAGTTCTGGCAGATTTGAAAGAATTAATTAACTATTAATAGAAACACCATTAATGCTATGGGAAAGAAGAAATTTTGGACTTCAGATCGTATCGTAAGTTTATCGGCAATGTTTATTAGTATAATTACCTTGTTTATATTTATTAAGCAGACCAATATTATTGAGAGGCAGAGTAAACTGTCTGCAATGCCGTATTTAATGATGAATATGTCTAATAATGCGTTTAAGAAGACCATATCGTTAGACATTGTAAATCACGGACTCGGACCCGCAATCATAGAAAGCACAAGCATGTCTTATAAAGGAAAAGAATATAATACGAGCATATTAGACTTTTTAAAAACGCAAATTAAAGAGCTAGATAGTGTAGAAATAGTGAATGTTACTAAGTTTGGTAAAGGTTTGGCCATACCGGCTGAAGACAAATTTAATATCATTACGGCAGGCGGATCTACAAAAGGATATGAGGTATTTCAAAATGCTGCCAGCTTGTTAATTTCTGAAGAATTTGAATATAAAATCATCTATAAATCGGTTTATAATGATCGCTGGTTGATTGATTCTAAAAGTGAAGTTCCAATATTATTAGATTGATTTGGTTTTGTGCTAAGTTATACTACAATTTGATTTAATTCGTTTTAAATTAAACCATTAGCTAAACTTACAAGTCTTACTAAAAACCGAATAGCTATGAAGGAACATGAATTTAATTGCCCTTATTGCTGGAATGAAGTTTCTACTTGGGTTGAAACGGATAAAGTTAAACAACAATTTATTGAAGATTGCATGGAGTGTAGTAATCCTATTGAAATGGTTATTGATTGTACGTTTGGATATATCATCAATGTGATGATAAATCCGATTGCTCAATAAGTTGATAGAGGAGATTATACTTTACATATCAAAATTAACAATTTAACATAATATTAATTATAGTACATATATAGTAATTTGCGTATAGCCATATTTCAGGCTATTTACACATAATTATAGATATAATACCTTTAGGTTTATATCGATTATAATTATGTTAAAGTAAATTACGGCTTATAAACTTTATGGTTTTATTTGATAGCCATAATTCAATATTATGTCTGCGCTTTGCTTGGCCTCGCCAATGCCGCTCGGCTAAATAGATTCGCACCGGCCATGCTTTTCTTTGCGTTCTACAAGATTATTGTACAGAAATTTTAAAATACGAGATTCTCAGAGACTTCAGCTAGTTCGTTTATTTGTATCTATAATTTTCCATCGCTTGCAGCCACCAAAAAAAAGCAAATCCTTTTAGTTCCTTTTTAAACATTCATTGTGCATCGTAAATTCTACAATAAAAATCTCAAAGGCATTTGTACAAGCTTCTCGCAACAGAACAGGTCGCGATTTTACAAAGTACAGTGTACTTTTAAAATTTCGGGCCAGTCGATGTGGCTGCGTAACAAATTCTGTTCACTTGCTTGCTTTCTTCTGCTAATTCAGCATTCTTTCTTTAGCTTTTCGATATTATGTTAAATAGAAATTAAACTTAACATGATTTACCTCTCTATCTTTTTTGCTTGTCCAAAAAAGAAACAAAAAAAGACACTCTTTATGAGGAATTTTTGTTGCACAAAACCTAAAGCTAAAAACTAAATTTTAGTTCACTAATCAATTATTGGTTTTGGTGTTCATGAATCTTCGATTTCTCCAAGGCCTCAAAAATTCTTAACGCTTTTAGCTTTTTATTCTGGCGTAAAGAGGAAAACTTAGCAAAAGAAATCGAAGAATGAGATTAGCCGAAGGCAAATCTTATTTAAGATTCACGAGCTCCACTTTATGAAACAACGAAGTGGCGAGTAAACAAAAAATCAAGACTGCATATAATTTTGGAAACAATGTACGGTTCGTTACGCTATATTTTAGGAAACATTGTAACAAACCAAGACTGTAAAGAACTTGATTTAATATTTAGAAAAACCAAGAATATTAGCTACTAAACCCCTAAAATATGGACGCTCCTCTCTCCTATTGTTTTAGCCAAAATTTTATGAGGTCGAGAGAGTTTATACAATTGTTAGAATTTCGTCTTGAGACAAACGCGATTTTGGTAGTTTGGCATTAAAATCAGAATCTTTACGATAACCTAAAGCTACAATAGTTACTGCTGTATATCCTTTTTCTCGTAAACCAAACTCTTCATCAAAAGCCTTTAAATCAAATCCTTCCATTGGCGTTGCGTCTATTCCTAATGTTGCAGCTCCTAATAAAAAATTACCAATATTAAGATACACTTGTTTTTCCATCCAATGCTGAAAATCTTTGATATCATAGCGATGTATATCTGCAAAGATATTACGAGCATTATAAGTTTGCTCTTTAAATTCTGGTTTTGCATAACGACCATCTACGTCTTCTTTATTTACCAAATGGCGCATATATACATCATCTGCTGACGTACGAGCACAAAACGCCACAACATGAGATGCGTTTAATACTTTAGGCTCATTAAAAATAAAAAAGCCTTGTGTACCTTTAGTAAAACGCTTTTTTCCCTCTTTGGTTTTTGCAATAACAAAATGCCAAGGTTGTAAGTTAGTGCTTGATGGACTCATTTGAAGTAAGGTTTTTAATTGCTTAAAATCTTCTTCTGAAATTTTTTTTGTTGGGTCAAACTCTTTGGTTGTATAGCGCCAGTTTAATACTTCTGTTAAATTCATTCTATAATTTATTTATTATTTCTTCTGTTTTATTAATCAATACTTTTATTTTTTCATCATTATATGCATCTTGATGTGCTGGACCAAAAACGCCTTTAGGGTTTCCTTTATCATTATCAAAATATTTCCCTGTTTCTCCTTTATATTCTTCAGTAACAGCTAAATCGTATAATATATCAGAACCTTTTGTACGTGCCTTTAAATGTGGTATATATTCTGGGTCTTTCATAAAGTTTTTTGCTGCTTCTTTTGATGGCCATTCTAAAATAATGCGTAATGCGGCTGGTTGGTCATCACCTTCTATTTGTTCGTGAGTTGCTGTTCTTGCTAAATACTTTCCTCCATATTTTGCAGCAACTTTTCCTGATACTTTTACATAATCTTCAACCCAATCCATATTTGTTGGTGTTACGTCTAATACTGAATAATAACTCATGTTTTTTTAATTTTAATGTTAAAATAATTTTACTATAATTTTTATAGTTGCAAAATTAAGTATAGTTTTACATCTACACAATAACGGTCAAAAAGGATAGTACAAAAAAATCATTAAAATCTAATAGAATGTATACATTTAAAGGTAAACAATACCCTTGTTGCGCAAGTTTAACAATGGGAGTTATAGGTGGAAAATGGAAAACAGTAATCCTGTTTCACCTTATAGATGGAACTCTACGCTATAATGAATTACGAAAATGTATGCCAACTGTAACCGAACGTACGTTAAGTTTACAACTGAAAAAATTAGAAGAAGATGGAATAATTAAAAGGAAGGTTTATACTTCTAAACCTCCATTAAAAGTAGAATATTCTTTAACTGATTTAGGAAAAACACTTATACCAATACTACAATCTATTGCAGATTGGGGAGATTTTGTGGTTGAAAACTATTCACCAAAAACAGTATAGAAATTCCGTTTTATAAAAATTAAGTATTTTTCTATTATTCCCATTACACACACATTACACTTCCCTCCTGCGTCGTCGTGTAAAAAGTGTTCCATTAATTTCAGTAAAAAATAGCTTTGGAGGAGAAAACTTTTAAAAGAAAAATAACAAATGAAACTATTGCTTTTACCAAAGCAAAGTAATCCCGAATCAAGTTCGGGACAGGCGTCACGCAAAACATTATAGTACATTTTATAATATTGGTTTATCCTGTGGATAAAGCTATATTTAAGAATGATGGCGTGCTGGTCAATATATATCTATTTCTATGAAGTTATAATTCTACGTTATGTAAAATACCCCAGAAGCTGTACTTATTCTTTATGATATTCTATGCTTGTATTTACTTCACAAAGGCTGGTAATATAATTTCAGAAATTGGTGTCATTATTTTATCTTCCCTATCATGACCAGAAATTACAATTGTTAAATCAAGCTCTTCTATAATTATTACACGTTGTCCTCCGCCTCCCCAAGCAAATGCAGCATTATAACTTTTGTCGCCTATCGTTATTGGTGTTTGATACCAAAAATAGCCATAGCGATAGTCTTTGGGTATCCAATCTTGAGTAGGTTTTACAATTCCAGCGGTGGCTTTAGCAAGATATTCTTTAGAAATAAGTTGCTCACCTTTTAATTTGCCTTTATTGAGAACCAAATTACCTAGTTTGATCATGTCGCGAGACATAATACTAGCACGCCACCCCGCTTCCGGTAAACCGCTAACATGATTTGACCATTTATAATTTGTAATACCAAGTTTGTCAAGTAGCTCAGTTTTAATAAAGTTCTCAGCCGTTCCCGGAACAACAGCATCAATGACCGTCATCACCAACATTGGATTGAAGTTGCCATACAAATAAGTTTGAGACTCTGAAGTTATGGGTTTACTTTGCTCAAGAAGCGTCTGAACCAGTCCCTGGCCTTTTAGTAGAACGGAATCTTTCTCAAACTCTTTCCATGTATCTCTGTCTATATTCAATCCTCCATGCATGGTTAACGCTTTATGAAGCGTGATTTTTTCAGCTCCTTTGGTCAATTTTTTAGGATTAACATCCTTTAGAAAATTAATTAACGGCTTGTTTAAATCTTCCATTGAAAGATATCCCATTTGTATAGCCCTACCCAAAACCAAACTCGTATAAGCTTTTACTGCTGATGCTTGCCCATGAGGTAAATTGATACGCCCTTTTTTATAATAGGACTCAAAGACTAATTTGTTTTTATGTGAAATGAGCAGCGCATCATAATTTCCATGCTTTCCATCAAAAATATCTTGAGAAAGTTTGACGATTGAGTTTATGTGATTGCTATCTAACGATAACGTATCAACAGATATCCCATCTTTTCTGTCTTCGGGTGTTGTATTGATAAATGCATTATTGAGATGTGGAATATCCCAAAATGAGATGTCGTTACCAATGCTTGAAACATGACTCATAAGAGATGACAACCAAGTCACACTGCGAACTGCCGTCATCGGAAAAGCAGTTTGATGATCACCATCAATCACTTCTTTTAAAACCGATAAACCATTGTCTCTTCTATTTTTTAATAAACTAACAAATTCATCAATTGGTTTAGCCATTTCATGCTCTAAAGAGCCATATGTAATAAAAACATTTGCATTAAGGCTTGAATTTTTCTTTGATGACTCATATGGTCCAAACTTTGTATTTAGTTCAGACAAGTAAGCCACTTCATTTTTAATTGACGGACTACCCAAAATGTAATTGTTAAAAGTATCTGGTTGTGTCAATAATATATAAGCGCCAAATTCTGCCCCAAGTGAATAACCAAAATATGTTTGACTGTTTGCATCGGTACGATAGTTATTGTTGATATACGTAATGACATCATTTCGAATAAAATCTAAATGCTTGCTGGCTTGTCCTAATTGATATTTAGCTTGAATTTCAGGATTTTTTGATTTGGTTATACTGTAATTTTTAAATCTGCCGGCATGTGCTCCTAATTTCCCTAATTCTCCTTTTAGATCTTTTTCCCATGAAATACCAACTAGAATGGCATCTTCTAACATATATTCTGTGGAGGCCGATAGTATTTCGATATGCCACATAGCATCTGTGAAATAAATAACAGGATAGTCTACATTCTTATTCTTTGAATAATCTTTCGGCAGTTTTATATAAAGTTCAAAGTTTCTTTCATTCTTAGTGTCTTTTATTGGAATTACTTGTGTATGAGGTAATTCTAAGGAAGATCCTTTCACCATTTGCAAATTTCGGTTTTCGCTAGTTTCTTGTGCAAAGGCGGCTTGTAACGAAATAGCAAATAACACTATTAATAACTTCGCTGTATTCATGTTTCTTATTTTAATGGTTTACTTTTCTTAATAGGTTGTTTTGGTGGTAATACCAGTTTTATTTTTTTGATCGTTGCTTTTCTATAACCGCTGTACTTACCCAATAGATATTAGCCAATCCAGGCTCAATATCTCTTTCATCTCTACCAAAAAACAAATACTTTCCGTCTGGCGTGATGGTTGGGCCTTTTTCATTAAAACTACTGTTTATGGTATTCCCAAGATTTATGGGTTTTGTCCACGTTCCATCTTTCTCTTTGAAATAAACATACATATCATTATCCTTTCTTTCATCTCCTTCATCGCTTCGAGCGGTTACTATCAAGTAATCTTGAGATGGGGAAATGAAAGCATGATGACCAAATTCAAGTGCAACTTCCCGTATTTCGGGAAATTCACCATTTCTATTGGGTGCATAATATGTTTTGAATTTTGACAAATTGAAATAATAGAGGTCCCCGTTTTTAGCCTGATTAGGGAAAAACACCAAGTCGTTATTTATTGGTGAATCAAGTAGAATTGCCTCACTCCAAGAATCCTCTAAGCGATTTACATACCAAATTTTTTCGTCTGTAAAAGCAGAGTCTAAAGCAGTGAAATAAATCCTTTTACCATCTTGACTCACATATGGATGCATTTCTTCATTTCTTTTTCCATTCGTGAAACCTATTCTTTTTATGGGAGTCCATTTATCACCTTTAAGCTTTGAGAAATAGATAGCTGTTTCTTCGTTTTCATTATTAGCTCCAAAATACATTTCAGTGAGCTTAGGAGAAAACGATACGGTACCTTCAAACCTTCCATCAATTGAAACAATATTTGGAGCAAAAATTTGGGGAACTAAACCTGGTGGTTTTTGACCAAAATATCGATTCTCTAAGCTTGGAAAATCATTACCCTTTACTTTTTGTTTTTTAGTATTACAAGCATATAGAAATAGCGTAAGTACAAGTATTAAAATTATAAGGTTGTAATTTCTCATTCTTTAAGCTTTTAAAATAGTGTGTTTACCTTGGGTTATTGTTTTGGTCTTAGCTTTTCTATAACCTGACTACTTACCCAAAAAATATCTACATTCACGTAATTTTTCGCCCCCATATTTCTGTTAAAAAAAAGATACTTTCCATCTGGAGTAATACTGGCAACAGCTTCCCAAGCTTTTGTATTTATTTCTTTTCCTAAATTAATAGGATCGCCCCAAGAACCATCTTGCCTACGAAAACTAATATAAATGTCTGAGTCGCCGTATCCATCTTCTCTCGTGCTATCAAATATTAAGTAGGATTCATCTGGAGCGATAAAAGGATGAAAGCTTCTCCCGGTATTAATCTTTTTATTGAGCAGTTTTGGTTCTTCGCGTTTACCATTTACAATTCGTGAATACCGAATGTCACCAGTAAAGTCACGTTTAAACTCATCAAAAAAATAGGTCCCTTTAGCAGAAACTGTAAGACGCATAGTTGGTAAGCTGTCAAAAGGAGCATCGAGGTTTTTTAGTTCAGACCAATCACCTTTATTGGTTCGTTCCCTATATTTTCTGCTTAAATACATTCTTTTTCCATCGGGAGCTATAAATGGTGCCCCTACTCTTGGAGATACCACAGATTTTTGCCATTCATTTTTGTTTTTTTGAACAACCACTAATTCCATTTTGCTTTTCCCGTCTTTTTCTTCTCCTTCTCTGAGGAAATAAAATTCTTTTAAATCTGGAGTGAATGCACCACAATTTTCCCAACTACTTGTTGTAACTAAACCAGGAGCGAAAGGTTCTGGTTTTAAACCAGGAGGCTTTTGACCAAGGTAGAAATTTCCTTCATTTGAAGTTTCATTTGCTTTAGTCTTTGATTTCCCAGTTTCACAAGAACTGAAAAATAGTATGAATACCAATACTGAAAATAGCGCTGTAGAATTTCTCATAATCTATTAATTTTTAACTGTTGCATTTCTGGTAATTTTTACCCGATAAAAGTTAGATACTCACAATTAAAATTTGAATAAAAGTATAATATAATCCAGGGGCAATATCTTAAATATGATAAACGCAAAAATTAAATGATGAAATCGTTTCATCATAGATATTTGTCTTTTATAAAGAATTTGTGCTACTTTGAATTTCAAGATAGTATCTTTATTCAGTTTCTAATAACATCCATAGTTTATGATGAAAAAGTCTTTACGGAATACCCTGCTTATTAATATTGGAGCCTTTTTATTGGTGGCTATGCTAGAAATATTGGGCGGATGGTTATCTAGAGATAAATATGATAGCGATTATGCATTTTATACATGGCAATTGGGCTTTGCAATAAGTATTATGGCGGTTATTTGGATCAACCATTTTATTCTTATTCCGCTTTTTTATGATAAAAGAAAGTACTTTTTATATGGTATATTACTAATTGGAGCCATATTCCTAACGTCTTACTTAAAAGGGTATTCTCCAACTAGTTGGGTTGGTGTCTATAAGATGTTCTTTTTCCTTATTTATACTACAGGAACCGGAATGGCTGCATTTTTTCTGAGGAGAAGTATCTTATTTCGAAGAAAAAATGATGAGAAGGAAAAACTACAAAAAGAAATGGAACTTACCTATTTAAAGGAGCAGGTGAATCCTCATTTTTTGTTTAACTCCTTAAATAGTATTTATTCATTGTCAAGACAGCAATCGTCAGAAACTCCTGATGTAGTTATGCAGCTTTCAGAATTAATGCGATATCAGTTAGAGAGTGCTAAAAAAAACACTGTTTTATTAAAAGAAGAGCTAGAATTTATAGAAAACTACTTGTTACTTGAAGAGAAAAGACTAAGCAACCGTTGCACTGTTGAATTCTTAATTGAAGGAGATTTGCCAGATTTAAGAATTGCCCCGATGTTATTAATTCCATTTGTTGAAAATGCAATTAAACATGGTGCACAAAGCACTAATGAACGTAGTACAATTGATATTTCAGCCTCAATAAAAAATAACACACTTCATTTTTATGTAGTGAATTCAAAGCCTACAATGACTACTACATCAAAAAGAGAAGGACTGGGTCTTGAAAATGTGAAAAGGCGTTTAAAGCTATTATACCCAAAATCCCACGTTTTAGAAATTGACGCCCTAGAAAAAGAATATCGCGTAAATTTAACCATTGAATTAACTGCGGAATATTAAAAAATGATGAATGATTAAAATAGGCATTATAGATGATGAAATACTAGCTCGTAAAGTTTTAGAAGATTATTGTTCTAAAATTGACAGTTTTGAATTGGTATTAAGCACAGGGAATCCGCATGAATTTATCAATTTCATTCAGCAAAATGAAGTTGACCTCATTTTTCTAGATATTAAAATGCCAGAACTTAATGGTATGGAGATTTTGCGCTCTATGATAAAGCCACCGAAGGTTATTTTAACCACGGCATATTCTGAGTATGCCTTAGAAAGTTATAATTATGGTGTGGTAGATTATTTATTGAAACCTGTAAAAATTGAACGTTTTCTGAAAGCAATAAATAAAGTTTCGGCCTCAAGAATCACAGCATCTAAAGAACATAGCAGAAATGAAGAGCTTCAAATAAAACATGATGGTATGCCTGTTAATATTTCATTTAAATCCATTTTATACATTCAGAGTTTTGGAAATTATTTGAAAATATTTACAGATTCAAGAATGTACCTTATTTCTGAAACACTTATTAATATTACTACATTATTATCTGATAATTTTCAACGCACGCATAAATCATACATTGCGAATTTAGATAGGGTTACAAAGGCCACTAGAACACATTTATTTATTGAATCTACTAAAGTACCTGTAAGCACAATGTATAAGGTTATTGTTTTTAAAAAATTGGATGCTTTATCTAAATTATAACGTAGCTCTTAGTCTTTTTACATGTATGATGCTTCCCTCCTACATCGTTGAGTAAAAAGTATTTCATTGATTTAAATGAAATATTTACTTTAAAGAAAACTGGTATTTGTAGTTGGTTATTAATTATTCGGTGGGACTTTAGAGTTAAATTTATGATTTTAAAGTACGCTAGTTATTACATAAACCCGCAAACAGATTTGTCTACGGGCTTATTCTTTACATATATTCTTTTGAATGTATGTTAGTAATGATATTTTATGGTTCTAGTGCAAATGCAGCACTCGCATCATCATCTCTATTTACTCGTGTGGAACCATTGGTAGCCATAGCATAAACCTTAAGGTCTTGTGCAAAAGCAGCTTTGCCTACTCCATCTTCATAACATTCACTCAGTAGTTCAGATGGATTAAACTCCTTACTATATTTCCCTATTGATGCATCTAGCGTGTAACCATCAGCACTATCTATTACCATTCCACTTGCGTTTGCAATACCCACAGAACCACAAGTTCCTTTTACAACACCAAAGTTAAATACTGCAAAATTTGTAGGATGCTTTGCTTCAAAAGTGATTTCAAGAACTGCCTCGGTGCCGTCAGGTTTGTAATTTACAAAACCACAACAATCTAAAGAGGCAGGTGCTCCATTAACATTAATGGTAAAAATGTCGGCTCCACAATCTTGGTTATCAAAACGCATTAGCATTTTATAGGCGTCTGCAGTGCCACCGGTAATTGAAGTTCCGGTAGGATTTTCAAGTAAGATATCTGGTGCATTTTCACTAAAATTGGCATTGTCATATTTAGGAACTTTAAATGTATCCCTTTGAATATCTTGAAGCAAGTTTCCGGCTTTGTCAAATAATTCTAGCTTGAATTCATACAAGCCATTCCCAAAATCAGACAAATTCATAGAGTTAAAACTTATTGTAAGCATATTATAGGTGCTCTCATTCCAAAGCGGACTTGATGCCGAATCAATATTAAATGGTTCCTCGGTTGGTGATTGTGGTGGAATAATATAAAGATGGTCACTAGGTCCTTCTGTAAAAGGCCCTAATTTCACACTGCTCGATCCTATTTGCTCATCACCATTAGAATCAGTATATTCGAATTCATAGCCTTTTCTTACTTCAGCATTATTAGCAGCTGGAATCAGTGGTTTAAACGAATCTGCAACAGGGAGCAGGTCTGCATCTTTTACCTGGCGATAACTCCATCGATAATAATAGATATTGTTATTTGGCAAACCACTACCGAAGCCAACATATAATGAAGGGCTTCCACCAAATGGTCGTTTATAATCGCCAACCGTTGTTGGTAATATTCCAGGATCTCCTATTGCGCCAGCATCAGTAAGGCCAATACGATTGTAAGGTACCGTTTGACCAGCTGGAGGTTGAAGCAGATCTGTTTGTTGAATATGAGAAACACTAGCGCCACGGCTAATCGTTCTAACAAAGACTAAATCACCTGCAATTTGACAGTCACAACAGCAGTCTCCAGGTATTCTTGGATCTGTAATAGTAATGTTGATGTTTGTACCGCAAACGTAGTTCCAATGCGTATAACATGGAATCGGCGGCCTATATACAGTTACCCATTCACCATTGATAAAATATTCTACCCAGATATAAATGTCTGGCTTATCTCCAAAACAAGAATAGGTAATCGTTGTGTCAAATTTACCATTAGCATCGGTTCTTACAACAGCTAATTCTTTGCAACGATAAAAATAAGGCCACCACCAAGGCCATAAACAAAACCAAGGATGGAATAAGGCATAATTTTTAACTATGGATGCTCTAATTAAGCTTAGATTTCCAGAAGCCAATTGTTGTTTTACCTCAATTCCTAATTCTGGCAAGTGTGCTGTTGCTAGTTTCCTTTTCTCTTCTATAGATTTTGTGTCGAATATATTTATTGGTTTTGGAGGATTTATGGAAGACATATCAAAGCGCTCAAATGGCGGAGGATCTGGTATAGGCCTCGGAAATGGCTTTACACGATCAGGGTTTAAAATTGCATCGGGGATTTTAGCAATGATATGATCTGGTATTCGTTCAATCCAATAACGTAGATGGTCAATCTCGCAAATATGCACTCTTGCCTTACAGATAGCCTTCTTTTCCCAAATATGTCCATTATTAAACCATTTTGATACCGTCCCTCTAATTCTGCATTTACAATAAAGCCAATATTTTGATAGAACATCTGGTATAGGTTCAATTTTAACTGCACCTCCTTTTATCTCGGTAAGCACTGGCTCATAAGCCTTGTAGCTTTCTAGTTCTTCAAGAGTTGTAACCTTTTCAATACGTTTATCAGTTGCAGGTGCAATAAATAGTCTTAGCTGATCAAGGCGGTTAACAGTAGACGTTTTACGAGACTTACTAGTTTCTAGTTTAGAAAAAACAAGCACATTATCTTCAGCGAGTTCTCTTGCAAGTAATAAGCCTTTACAGTTAAAAAGAAAACCTATAAGTGCAATTTTTTCCTTTGGTATTTGTTCATAGCTTAAAGGAACCTTAAACCATGATTTTTGACCTTTCACTTTCTTTTCCATAATTACAATTTTTTAGGATGAACTGCATTAATAAAGAGGTTAATGGTATACCCAAAGTGGCAGTTCAAAAACACGATGATATAGAAAATAGCAATTTGTAGGAGTAACAAATTTAGAAGTGATTTTAATACCAATCAAGAGGAATTATCACCTTTTTGTAATGGATTTTCCCTGTGCTTTTTATGGGGTTTTTCCTGTTTTAATTACGCTACAATTAATAAAGTATCATAATATCAGGAGATTATTAATTAAGATGAAGATTGGTTATTTTTTCTATAAATAGAAGGCGTTACGCCTTCAAATTTTTTAAATGCGCTGTTAAAAGATGAAAGACTACTAAAACCTGTATCAAATGCTATTGATGAAATTGTAAAATTTTTAGAATGCTCATCTAATAACATTTCTTTTGCGGCTTGTATTCGATAATAATTAATAAAATCATTGAAATTTTGTTTGGCATATTGATTAATGATCTCTGAAGTTTTTTGTGTTGTTTGCCCAATTTGTTTGCTTAAGCTTGAAAGCGAAACATCTGATTCTAAGTATACTTTTTCATTAACCACTATTTTTGAGAGTTTCTCAAAAACGGAAGCATTATTATTCTCTTTAAAAACATTGCCATCAATCTCGGTGGCTCCTAATTGAAATGCCACAAAACTTAAATAATAAACCACTATTGAGTAAATTATGGGCCCAATAATATAAGGAATAGTATCTTCTATAATATTTAGAAAAAAAGATATCCAAATAATTACAAAACCAATAATTAAATATTGCAACCATTTAAATATTATTTTTTGCGATTTTGTCTGTAATTCAGATTTAAAATTTCTTTTGGTCTTTTGCAATAATCGATGAGCTGAGAATATGTAGAAGGCAAAATGTAGGTAAATAAATATTAGCGTACTACCAAAAACAATAATGGCCTGTTTATTATTGGTGTCAAACCAATTTTTGGTAATAAAAAGGCTCATAATGAAAACCAAAACGAATGGTGTTAGTTCAATTAGATAATGATTAGAAAGCTTAAAATTTGGACGTGTCATAGCTAAAACGTACCATCTTAAGAACGGACCAATTAATAATAAAAATGCCAATCCGGCAATTATGAATAATGGCTCCAGATCATTGCCAAAATTGAGCATAACAGATTTACCAATTCTAAACGCCATAAATATCAACAGCAACCCTAGTAAGAGATTGGCTAGTGTTCTTTTCTTTTTGAAAAAACATAAGTATGCAGCAAATAGCATTCCATGTAACAGACCAGCACTGCTAATAATAATAAGAAGTATGTCTAAAAAACTCAATACACTATTTTTCTCAAAGCTACTGATATTTTTTCTTAAGTAGCTTCACATTTTTTCGCAAAAGACACCAAACCTATAATATCAAAAAAGCGTCCGATTTCTCCTTTCATTCCAGCAACAATACTGTGTGAAGCAATCACTACTAGTTTTACGGGTTTCTTTTCTTTTACTAACATTTTTTCTATCATTCCCTTTGCTTTTTTTGAACCATATCGATCATAAACTGATAGTATTTTTATTGCATTCTCTTCTCCTGTGATCTCTCTATATTTTGGTGTATAGCCCAATTGCTTGATCATCGTTTCGGCCAATGTCCAAGTTGACCATGGATTTTGCCCTGTAATTAAATTTTTATCGTGACTTATTTTTTCTAGATACATAGATCCTTCATTAAAGCGTGCGCCTTGACTTACTAATTTATCCTGTAAAAGAAATGGAAAAATTGACTTTGCCTTTGGTATTAAAAGCAACTCCTCTTTGTTAGTAAAGCTACTTATTGTTTTATTTTCTAAAATAGGCCGGCCATTATCTAAAGTTACATTAACTAATGCCGCAGGGCCATGGCAAACTGCTCCCACTACTTTATCTGATTGATAGTACTTTTTAATAATATTTTGAATTGCTTTGTTCTCTGGAAAATCAAACATAGCGCCTTTACCGCCTGCAAAAAATACCGCTTGATAGTCTTCGGCTTTTACTTTGGCTACAGGAATAGTATTTTTAATTTTACGTTGCGCTTCTTGATCATTTAAAAAAGCATAGTCATACACACCCATATCATCATCATCAATAACAACTGGTGGTGTACCTCCTTTCGGGCTCGCAATATCAACATCAAAACCATTGGCTTTAAATACATAGTAAGCTCTTGACAGTTCTGTTAACTCATAACCAGTGCTTTTTCCACTACTACCCATAGTATCAGTGCTTGTAACCACTGCCAAGATCTTACCTTTAACAGGATACACATTCTCTGATAAATAAGGTAGGTCTTTTGCCATTGTGGTTTCTAATGCCTCCTCTTTTGGTGGAATAAGACTCATAAACCAATACCCAAAGGTAAACAGCACTAGGATTAATGCTGTGAAAGAAATTAATAACCACTTAAAGATTTTAAGAATTCGCTTTTTTCTCGACATAATTTTACTTTTATAAATCGATGACGAAATAAGCCATTTTGATCTATAAAAACTGTCGGAATGATAATTCCGTCAGAGTAAAATATGATTTTACAATTCTTTAAATGGAGCTATTTTAAAGACGAACTCTTCTTAATCTTAATGCGTTTGCAATAACAGAAACGGAACTAAAACTCATTGCCAAGGCAGCAATCATTGGCGATAATAAGAGTCCAAATAATGGATATAAGAGTCCAGCAGCAATTGGCACACCTAGTATATTATATACAAAAGCAAAAAATAGATTCTGTTTGATATTATTCATTACAGACTCACTAAGTTTCTTAGCTTTAACAATACCATAAAGGTCGCCTTTCACCAATGTAATTGTTGCGCTTTCTATAGCAACATCGGTTCCTGTACCCATAGCTATACCAACGTCAGATTGTGCTAAAGCCGGGGCGTCATTAATACCATCACCAGCCATAGCTACTTTTTTTCCACTAGCTTGTAATTGCTTAATTTCTTCGAGCTTATCTTCGGGTAAACATTCGGCTTTGTAATGTTTTAAATTCAATTTTTCAGCAACCGCTTTTGCAGTATTTTTATTATCTCCGGTAAGCATAATTACATCTATTCCTAGCTGTTGTAATGATCTTATAGCTTGTTTGCTGGTATTTTTAATAGCATCAGAAATAGCTGCATATCCTACAACTTTATTGACTATTGCAATATATGAGACTGTTTTGCCTTGCCGTTGCTCTTCTTTGATTTTTGTACTAAACTCTGTAGGGATTACTATTGAGAACTGTTGCAGGAGCTTATCATTACCTACAAGAACTTGCTGCCGGTCAACCATGCCTATAACTCCTTTGCCAAGTATAGCTTCAAAGTTTTGAACCTGCATCATTGTTATTGATTTCTCTTTACCGTAATTTACAATGGCTTCTGCTAAAGGGTGTTCGCTAAACTGATTTAAAGAAGTAATTTTTTTGGTTAATTCTAAATCTGAATATTCATCAGAGAAAGAGATCACTTTTTCAACAGATGGCTTTCCTTCTGTAATAGTTCCTGTTTTGTCAACAATTAAAGTGTTAACCTTATGCATTTTCTCTAGTGCTTCGGCATTTTTTATTAAGACTCCTGACTGTGCACCACGGCCAACACCAACCATAACAGACATAGGAGTTGCCAATCCGAGTGCACAAGGACATGCAATGATTAACACCGCGATCGCATTTACAAAAGCGAATACATATGAGGGTGTAGGGCCAAAAATTGCCCAAATAATGAAGGTTAGTACTGCAATAATAATGACAATAGGTACAAAATACTTAGAAATTTTATCGGCTAACTTCTGAATTGGTGCTTTAGATCGGCTCGCATTATTTACCATGCTAATAATTTGAGAAAGCAGTGTTTCTGCTCCTACTTTCTCTGCCTTCATCACGAAAGATTTAGTACCATTAATGGTTCCTGCACTTACTAAATGGCCTTTACCCTTATCAATTGGTATTGGTTCTCCCGTAATCATAGATTCATCGATCGTGCTTTCGCCTTGTATAATTATTCCATCAACGGGAATTTTCTCGCCGGGCTTTACGCGTAGAAGATTGCCTTGCTCGATTTTATCAATTGCAATTACCTTTTCTTTATTGTCTATTAAAAGTGTAGCCGTTGATGGCACTAACTTTAGTAGTTCTTTAATGGCACCACTCGTTTGATTATGCGCTTTTGCCTCTAATAATTGACCTAGCAATACTAAGGTCAATATTACTGTGGTTGCTTCAAAATAGACAAAAACATTACCATGATGGGTTCTAAATTGTGCGGGAAATATTTCTGGAAATACCATTGCAACAACACTAAATACCCAAGCAATTCCGGCTCCAATTCCTATTAAGGTGAACATGTTTAGATTCCATGTCTTGATGGATCTCCACGCTTTTTCAAAAAACATCCAGGTTGCATAGAATACCACAGGAATCGATAAAATAAATTGAATCCAATTCCATGTTTTCTGACTTAAGATTGTATACAGTGGATTATTAGGAATCATTTCTGACATTACAATGATGAAGATTGGTAGTGTGAAAAAAATGGCTGTTTTAAACTTTTTGAGTAAACTTTTATAAGCCAAATCTTCGTCATTATCAGTAGTTATAGGAATTAAATCCATACCGCATATTGGGCAGTCACCCGGTTCATTTTGAACAATTTCTGAATGCATTGGGCAGGTGAACGCTATCGCTTTAGGAATTAGTTCAGGAATCTTCTCTAGACGCATACCACAAACAGGGCAGTCTCCAGGATTTTCATATACTTTTTCTCCTTCACAATGCATCGGGCAATGATATTTTCCAACTGCATCTGAGCCTAAAGTTGGCTCTGGATGTTCATGAGACTTTTCATGATTATTGCAACAGCTTTCTTTATGGAGATGAGAAGCGTTTAAAGAATCTTCATTAGCAGCTTCTATTGTATAATTTCCTGCGCTCTCTAAGGCTTCTTGCATTGCTGAAATGTCTATATGCGTATCCATTTCAACAAGGGCCATATTTGGTAGTCTTACCGCTGCAAAACTTATTCCATCTATTGTTTTTAACGTTTTTTCAACCTTAGCTCTGCATCCATCACAGGTCATGCCTGTTATTTTATATGAATGTTTCATTTACTAGCACTTTTTACCATATAGAATTGAAATATTCTCACCCTATCAATAAGGGTTCATAAAGTACTGTAAAGATACGCCTTGCTTTTTCTTAAGCCTAAGAAATGCCGTAATAATAAAAATTAATAAAGAGTATTTGGAATCTAGCGTTGAAATACCAAATATGGTCTTCTAATCACTTATTTGGTATACTAAAATGCAAATTGCAATTATGATTTTGCCATAACCACGAGTTGGGCTCCTCCTCTACTTGACCTACCATTTCTATAAATGAACAAGATCTTTTTAATCATACGATGATGCCCTATAAGATCGAAAGCGCGTGTGGAGTCTCCTTTATCTAAACGACGAGAAATAATATGATTTTCTGAAGTGTCATCTTCATAAATAACTTTAACACTAGATAGATATACCGATGTTTTTAATACTTTTAATTTAAGGCGTTTTATGTTCTTCTTTTCTTCGGTGATATCTAGTGTGTCATAATCAACGCCTTCACTTACTTCTTGCTTTCCTAATTTTACCCAACCACCAAAACTGGTAATGTTAGCAACACTCGTATTAAGCTTTGTAAATGAAGTTGAACTTATTATTAGAAATAACATGAATACATATAAAACTCTTGTATCATTCTTCATAGGTCAATATTTTTGGTTGAAATGATTACTATTAAAAACGAAAATCATCCTTAAATAGTATATATCAACTATTTAGGCGAAATAACTTGAAGTGTTTTTCTAGTGAAGATTTTAATCTTTTCTGGTAAATGGAACAAAGCGAACACCTAATCTTTTCTCTTGCTTTATCGCGCCATTTTTCTTAGTAATTAAAATTAATTGTTGATTGTAAGGGTTGGAACCAACAGGAATTATCATTCGTCCACCTTCTGCTAATTGGTCAATTAGAGGTTGCGGAATTTTGGTCGCACCAGCAGTTACCATAATAGCATTAAACGGAGCTGCCTTGGGCCAGCCATGATAACCATCACCAATTTTTACGTTTATATTAGTGTAGCCTAACTCCCCTAAGACTTTTTTTGCTTTTAATCCTAGCTCCTCAATAATTTCTATGGTATACACTGAATCTGCAATTTTCGCCAATACTGCTGCCTGATACCCAGAACCTGTGCCTATTTCTAAAACCTTATGGTCTTTTTTTAGTTTTAACTCTTGCGTCATAAAAGCAACAATATATGGCTGTGAAATTGTTTGTTTATTACCTATAGGCAAGGCTGTATCTTCATAAGCATAGTCTTTTATTTCATCTGGTACGAAAAGATGTCTAGGTACTATAGTCATCGCGCTAAGCGTTGCCTTATTAGTAATCCCTCTAGACTTGAGTTGCTTTGATACCATAACTTCTCTTTTCACAACTAAGGTATCTTGACTATAGCTTACGCTGGAATAAAATAAAAATATCAGTAAGAATAATACACGAAAATACATTAGAGCTACCTAAAATTGATACCAATAAAAATACTCAAAAAAATGGTAGTAAGTAAAATTAAGGTTTTATAGCAACCAATATCCACATGGTTTTAGTTCGATCACGCTCCCAATAACCAAAGTTCGTAATTTCTTTTTTTATAATGAAACCAGCCTGTTGCAGTTCTTCTTTTACATAACTTAATGATAAAGTATGAGCGGTTACTTGCCTTTCTCTAGACTCTCCTATCATATGTTTCTTAATTTTTTCTAATAGAACTATTCTTCCTTGTGACTTTAAAGAGTTATTAAAATGTTGAAGCATCTTTTTATATGAGGTCATTTCATGATAAGTATCTATCACGAAGAGTGCATCTAAAGTGGTTTTGGGTAGTTTAGGGTCATCATATTCTCCTACAATGGTTGTAATATTTTGACGCTCTCGTTTTTTAGCATTCCTTTTAAGTTTCTCTAATCGATCACTTCTAACATCTACAGCGTATACACCACCCTGCTCTCCTACTTTTTTTGAAAGATGCATGGTTAGATAGCCTTCATGGCTTCCAACATCAGCAACAGTATCTCCTAACTTTAGATCGGCCAAATTTAGAAGCGTATTCACTTTCATCCATTGATCTCTGGATTTCCAATCACTTGAAGTATATTGTGAAAAACAATACGAATAACAGCAAACAAATACTAAAAAGAATAAGCGTTTATTATAATTCATTCTCTAATTTAATACTACTTGCTTTACCTCTATATTGAATGAAGGAGCGATGTGAGCTATTTATATTCACAACACTGGTTAAATTTGGAAATAAGGTGATTTGAACAATATAACTTTCACTGGGATTGTTCTTGTCATTTACTTCAAAACGAATTTCATAACTATCTTTTTTCCCTTTCTTTATCTTGTAGTTATTATAACTTTCATCAAATTCGATACCTATTTTTGTACTTCCTAAATTACTTCCCATTCTCCTTTCTCCGTAAAAAGGTAAATATGCCTGAGCTACGCTATCATTTAGTTTTAAAAAATTAGTATTTCCAATTAAGTTTATACTTCCAGAATTACTTCCTGGAGGAAAGAAACCAGAATTACCAAATTGCATTAGTGCATTTGAGGCAATTGGTCGAGCCCATTGAGATTCAATTTCAAATGATTTGTTGTTAATTAATGATTCTAATGCTGCGGTATTAACATTGGCTGTATCGCTAGTTTTTGAAGTAGAAGCGCATCCATAAATTAAGCCAAGAACCATTAGTAATAAGCCTATCCGTTTCATCTTTAATAATTTTGGTGCTATTAAAGTTAGTTAATAATGCTTTTATTCACTTTAATTTTAACGTATTTTAACGCATATCACTTAAAATTAAGATTTAAAAGCTTTCATAAATTGATGAATGCGGTCAAAATTTAATTGATTGTTCCATTTGCCATTTTCTTTAAAGTACGAACCAATAATCATAGCATCGCAAAGTGGTAAATAGGTGCTAAAGTTTTCTAATGTAATGCCAGACCCGATCATTATGGGAGTATCTAATTTCCCTTTTAATGACTTTAATTCTTCTACTGAAGCTGCTGTACCAGTATGATTTCCGGTAACAATTAAGCCATCACTTAAGAAGAACTCTGCTGCCTGTGCTGTCTCCAAAATTGAAACATCATTGGTAATGGCATGTGAACTATGTTTTTTCTTAATATCTGTAAATACAGCAATATGTTCAGCACCAAGTTGCTTTCTAAATCGCAAAAGTGCACCGGCTTGCGCATCAATAAACCCTTCATCGGCTATGTGCCCATAGACATATCCTTCAGCACGAATAAAATCTAAATTTGCAGCAAGCGCTACAGACATCGCAGCATTATTCGCGCCCGCTAAAATTTGTATTCCAATGGGTAATGCTGTTTCCTGTTTAATTGAGTAGCAGCAAATTGCCATTAGTGCACTTATTTCGTGCCCAACATTATTTTTAACGTATGGAATGTCATGCATATTCTCAATAATAAGAGCATCTATGCCGGCTTCCTTATAGATTTTTGCTTCTTCTAGTGCCTTAGCAATAATCTGATCTGAAGTTAATCTATTCGTCGGTGTTCCTGGTAGTGCAGGAAGATGAATGACACCTATTGCTACTTTATTGTCACCAAAAATTAACCTAAATTTATCCATAAGAAATTGCTATGTTTCGTAAATTTACTTAAATTAATATGATAATTTCATTTAATACTTTAAAAGATGGCTACGTCTTCAAAAATTACAGTTGTTGGTGCTTCAAATATTGATTTAATAGGATGTTCAAAGGATAAATTGATCTTTAAAGATTCGAATATTGGTACGTTAGAAACGGTTCATGGTGGTGTTGGCAGAAATATTGCTGAAAATCTTTCGAGACTTGGTCGCGATGTTGAATTTTTAAGTGTCTTTGGTGATGATGAATTTTCAAAATCGCTCAAAAAATATTGTAGCAATTTAGGGATGTCAGTTGCGAATAGCTTAACGAAAGAGCATACAACTACTTCTACTTATTTAGCTATTATGAATAAGTATAATGATCTAGCTCTTGGATTATCTGCTATGGATATTTATGATGAATTGGCAGATTCATTTATTACAGATAGATTAGACATTATTAAGCAAAATGAATACTGCGTATTAGAAACGAATTTTCCGGCATCTATTTTAAATATTGTAACCGATAGGCTTCCTGATACCAAGTTTGCTTTAGAAGCTGTTTCCGCAAAAAAGGCATTACGAGCAAAGTCAATTTTAGACAGACTTTATATTTTAAAGTGTAATCACTTGGAAGCTGAATTATTAAGTGGTTTAAAAATGGACTATGAAGGTGATTATGAAAAGGTGGTTGAACATTTCTTAGATATTGGAGTTAAAAAAGTATTTATAACATTAGGAAAAGATGGTGTGGCCTATGGCGATAAAAATGAAGTTTTTGTGGAACGAAATAATGTGGTAACTCCAGTTAATACCAATGGTGCAGGTGACGCATTTATGGCTGGTGTTTTATATGGGGAAACAAAAGGAATGGAATTGTATGAAACCGTTAAATTTAGTGCTGCTTGTGCTGCTATTACAATTCAGCATAAAAATGCTGTACATCCTGAAATCACTGAACAAATGGTTTTAGATACCATGACCTTATGATTGAGAATTATCTAGATATCCATCCTAAGGTTCATCATGCTTTAGAAAATAATCTTCCGGTAGTTGCATTAGAGTCTACTATTATTTCACATGGTATGCCCTATCCGCAGAATTTTGAAACCGCTTTACAAGTTGAAAAGATCGTACATTCGAATGGTGCTATACCTGCAACAATTGCCTTGCTAGATGGAAAAATAAAGATCGGACTAGAAACGAATGAAACTAATTATTTAGCAAAAAGTGGCACTCAGATTGTAAAAGCTAGTAGAAGAGATTTGGCATATCTGTTAGCGAATAAAATTGATGGCGCTACAACAGTAGCCTCAACAATGATCGCTGCCAGCCTTGCCGGAATTAAGGTATTCGCTACGGGAGGCATTGGAGGTGTACATCGAGGTGCTTCACAAAGCTTTGATATATCTGCTGATTTGCAAGAGTTGGCAAATACCAATGTAGCGGTTGTTTGTGCCGGTATTAAGGCTATTTTAGACTTAGGATTGACATTAGAATATTTAGAAACGTATGGGGTGCCTGTTTTAGGGTATAGAACAGATGAACTTCCTGCGTTTTATTCAAGTACGAGTGGATTTAAAACAAATTATAAGGTTGATACTACGCTAGGCATCGCTAAACTTTTAAAAGCAAAATGGGACTTAAATCTTAAGGGTGGCGTTGTGATTGCCAATCCGATACCAAAAGCACAAGAACTTGAATTTAAGACTATGAATAATGCTATTGAACAAGCATTGCTTGAAGAAAAAAAGTTAGCTATTTCTGGTAAAGAAAGTACGCCTTTCTTGCTTAAAAAAGTAAAGGAACTTACTAAAGGGAAAAGTTTGGAAGCCAACATTCAACTTGTTTATAATAATGCCAAGCTCGCTGCTGAAATTGCTAAGGATTATCAGAGTTTGATAGATTAATTGCGATCACCACTCCTATTCTTCTAAAATAAGAATAGAAGACATATATAGACGATCCAAGAAATTAATAAGATAAGTAACTTTATCATGATCTATCGTTTTCATCAAGTTCAAAAAAATCATTTACAGGCTTATTAAATACCTCTGATAGTTTTAAAGCTAAAACTGTCGATGGTACATAACGATTCTTTTCAATCGAATTAATTGTTTGTCTTGATACCCCAATCTTTTGTGCCAATTCATCTTGTGTAAGATTTAAAATGGCACGTTCAACTTTTAATCTATTTTTCATTAACGATACCTTTTAATGTTTTCGAAAAAGGCTAATTGAACGACTAGCATAAATACCAAGACTTGAAAGTAACTGAAATCAGCGGTTGGATTATCTTTCTGTAATGCAAAATCAACTAAATAATTCGCAATTGGTTGTACTATAGAATATAGAACGCTAATAATAAATGCAAATCTATATGATTGTGACCGTATACTAACAATCAACTCGTCTTCAATCTTTTCCTTCGAAAGCGACACTATTAATAAACCCAATAAAAAGATGTTGCTTAATACCGGCTTTACCCAACTTGGTTCATCGAAGAACTTTTTAGCTATCATTAATAAAAATGTTGCAATAACTATAATCCAGCCTATTTTTTTATATTGATTTGGTAATTGAAATTTATTCAATTTGTCCAACCTTCTTCTTTCTGCTTCACAAAATGTTTCCTTACTCATACTAAATTAGTTAAATTAATTTTCCTTTATGTAAAAAATATTTATTATAATGACAAATATACTTTACATTTTTAAATTCACCAAATGTTTAAATAAAAAAATGAGCTGCAAGAAAGCAACTCATTTTATAAGTATTGAAAATTAAGATTATTTAGTGCCCAGAATTATTTCCAATTCGTCTTAACTGGCGCTGAATCTTCTTTATTGCAGATTCAATAGATTTTTCGGGTTCTATAACATTATAGGCGCCCCAAAATTCTGGATCTGAAAAACCTGAGGCTTCATCGGCAATAATAATGGATGGTTTTAAGCGCTCTTTATTTTTTAAACCTTTATCTAAATTAAGTTTCCAATCGGTTACGGCCATTTCACTTGATAAAGAGTATACAGAATTAAACCATTTACGTTTCTTATGTACTTTAAATGTTAATTGCACATTGCTATAACCATAGTACCACTTGCCATTTTTTTCTCTATAGTCTACTCTATAAGCAGCTTTCGTAGGATATACCTTTACATCTTTAGGTTTTCTTCTAACAAATAATTCACTGGCTAAGTCTTTGTTTTCAACATTTAAACTATAGATGGCACTAGTTAAGGCGAGTGTTTTAGAATCAATAAATAGCTTACCGTAATATAAAGGTTCTCCTATTTCATCTCGTTGCTTAAAATTCACCACATAAACAGGTTTATCATTTATTGTTGTTGAGGGGCCAAAGGTAAATTTGTATAGATCTATAGCATTATTACTAAATATATACTCTGGGTATTTCATTAAATCGATATACAAAGCGTTAAACGGGCCTCCCTGTAGCTTTAAGGCCAATGTATCTAATTTTGTATAGTCAGTATTCTTTCTTGCTTTATATAGTTTTATTTTATCTCTTTTAGGAGAAGTATAAGGTTCTTTGTATAAGGTAACTATCGCTTCTGCCAGCGATACATTTTTACGCCGCTTCTTTATAGTCTCTCTATAAAAAGCGGTCATTAATGCCTGCTGATTTAAATTATTCTTTCCCTTTTTTTGTAGGGTTTTCCTAATTAAACTTTTCGCATCTTTTGGTAAAGTAACATTTATCTCAGAAAGTGCAATTGTTGATGGAGAGAGCGCAATTCGATTTTTTCGTTTTTTCAAAGTACTCAATGCGAGACTCATTTGTTGGTATCCCAAAAAAGAAACGATTAATTTAGCATTTTCAATGCTCTTTGGTACTTTCAATAAAAACTCGCCCTCAGCATTGGTTATTGTACTTATGTTCGAATCTTCAATTGAAAGCGATGCAAACACAAGGGGTTTATTTGATTGTTTATCAACAACTACACCGCTATATTCGTTATATTCTTCGGTAACATTTTGAATAGCAAATGTCATGCTTGTTGTAATAAAAACAAAGCATAAGGTTAATAAAGCAGTTTTGGTTAAATTGGTTTTTAAGATGTTGTATTTGTAATACATAATTGACAAAACTTAAATTAAACCTATTGATTTTGAAGTACCTAAAGGTACTAAAAATTTAAGTATTGGTTTCTATAATTCTAGGACTTTAACAGATGTAGGCTATTGAACGAAATAAAAATTCAAATTTTATATAAAAATTTAATAAAAGCTGTTGTACCAACACATCAAATTTATTACATTTGCACCCGCCTAGATAAAACATGAAGAATGTTTGTTCTTGGTAATAAAAGTTCATTAGAATTTAGGAGAGGTGCCGGAGTGGTAACGGAGCAGATTGCTAATCTGTCGACGGGTAACTGTCGCCTGGGTTCGAGTCCCAGTCTCTCCGCTTTTAAATTCTATCGGGGTGTAGCGTAGCCCGGTTATCGCGCCGCGTTTGGGACGCGGAGGTCGCAGGTTCGAATCCTGCCACCCCGACAAGAAGCTTTGCTTTTTGTAACGATGTATGTAAGATTAGTATATTGAATTGATGCATCAATTTGAGTTTGTCAGCACAGCTGATGACTTCTTAATAATGAAAAGTAAGGGTTTTTATAAAAATTTAATCTGGGTCGCGTAGCTCAGCTGGATAGAGCATCTGCCTTCTAAGCAGACGGTCGAAGGTTCGAATCCTTCCGCGATCACAAAGCATAACCTCCTTAATTTAGGGAGGTTATTTTGTTTATAGCTCTATTGAATAGTAAACTATAGTAATCCCAAGCAAATTTTTAATCGAATAATCTTCTTTACTGATTGATATACCTGATGCTTATAGTCATTGTTATTTTGCATTTCTTGATAAATAGATTCAATAGTTTTATCTTCATCAATAGGCATTAAGAGAATATCACAGCCTGCCTTTGAGGCTTGAAGCGGCGCGTCTTTAATTATCGTAACGGCCTTCATAATATTCAAGGCATCTGTAATAATAATACCTTTAAATCCTAACTCTTTCTTTAATAAGTCAGTTACAATCGTTTTTGAACAACTGGCAGGTAAATTATTGGTTTGATATTTCGTATTATTTTGAACGGTAATATGTGCAATCATAATTGACAAAACACCAGCCTCAATAAGTGGTTTATACACATCTACTTCTTGCAATTCACCATCAATGTAAACAGACTTTTTATGCGTATCGCCTGTCACCAATCCATGACCGGGAAAGTGTTTCGCTGTAGCAACAATGCCTTGGTCTTGTGTAGTTTTTATAAACTGCTTACTCAATTCAATTACCTTCTCTTTATCATTACCAAAACTTCTGTTTTTAATAGCTTCATTTTGTGGACTAATATCAACCACCGGTGCAAAGTTTTGTTGTATGCCAATTTCTGAAAGATGGGTATTGATTATGGAGGCAATTGAATCAGCTTGCTTCTTATTTTTGATATCAATAGTATTCATTAACTCTGGAGTTCCTTGTAGTCTACCATTAAACAAACTTGGTTCGGCATCTATTGAATATAGTAATGGAAGCTGCCCTTGAAGTTCTCCAATAGAATTTAAAGAGTCTATTAATTTTTTATGAGCTTTCTTCTGCCCTTTTAAAAATACAACTCCGCCAATTTTATTTTCTTTGACTAATTTTAGAACTGTAGCATCAGCCTTACCCAATTCTCCAGCCGAAGTAACGATCATTTGAGCGATACGTTCTTTATCTGATAAAGTAGTAAAAATAGTATCTACCTTGTGAGCCAAATCAGCATTATAATTGTAGAAATCACTAAGATTGAACGTGCTTTCTTGAGCAAAAGTTAAAGACGCATTTAATACTAGTATTAGAGAGATTAGTGCTTTTATCTTCATGTATCTTAAGTTGTTTCCTTAAAAATACTATTTTACCATTTAATTACTAAGAAAAATGTTGGTAATCGTATTTAATATCTTTAAGTATCAACCAATTTCAACTTTTTCTCTTTTTCCTTTTTGTAGTAATTTCTTCTAAATCATTAATAAAAGTTAGGCATGTAGAAATGAATAGTAAAAACGCAAATGCAGAAGAAATGGCCTGGAAAAGACTATCATTCAAAAGTCTACTTACTAAAGTGGTGGCAATGAAATATCCAGACTTTTGATTTACTGGACCAGGGGTTATTATTTTGCCTTTTTTAGCAACCACTTTATAGGTAGCCTGCATTGCCGGATTTTCATTAATAACAATAAATCCAAAGGCCTTACTTTTTGATTTTTCCACTATAAATTCTTCTCCAATATTTAATTCATGAATACCAGATTGGAAAAAATGATTTCCTAGTATCGACTTCCCGACCATTGTTATCTTACCACTTCTAACTAAAGCTGGATTATACGCACTAGACTCATACCCTACTGCCCTACCTAATATGACTTCCCCAGAGATTGGTATGATTATATTTTCACCTTTTTCCGCTCTCTGAGAAGGATTTGAAATATAAAACTCAATAAATTTATCCGCCTTCCCAATAATTTTATCCTGCTCAGCATCATAAAAAATACCCGCGCTATTATTCAATTTATTTTCTACCTGTATAAGCAAAGCTCCATTAGAAATTCGTTCAACGATAACCTGAGATTTTGAACTTACTTGAAATGAACCATTATAACTACCTAAACTATCACCGTTATAATTAAAAGCTATTATATCATTTAATGGGATTCTAGGAGTATTCTCATCTTCCGTTTTAAATTCAATTCGCTCTGTAACTACAGCAACGTTAAAAGTGGTAGGAATAAGCTTGGCAATAGCAATAAGAAAGAGGAATGCTGTGCCCAACAAGATTGCGGCTAGAATGACAATCGATTTGGTTCTTTTCTTAATTTTCAAAGCTTAAATGTTTGATTGGCAACTCGTAAGAATTAAACTTTATTGAACCAAACCTTCGAACTCGTTGTTTAATGTATAACATCGCGTTTTTATGAATTGCTTTAAGCGGAATACTACATTTCTTGTTATAAGCGATTGTTGGCGACTCAAGATCTTCACACTCATATTCTTTTGCGCCAACCTCTATTGTTGTTGGAATCTGGGAGTTAATATAGATTACTCCATTGTTATTTTCTGACAAATTTTCCCAACTACTTAAGAGATATGAACTCGGACTATGATCGCAACTTTTACCTAAAGAAACTAAAATAACCACTTCATCAGTGGAATATTTTGATAACTGCTTTTTGTATTTCGTTGGTAGTAAAAACTCATTAAATCCCGTTTTAGAATTAGAGATATCATAATCTAATTTTGCTGAATATCTACCATCTTTAGAACTTAATTCAACACATAAAGTATTTAGGTTAGTCTTAGGAATAGCTACATAAAATGAATTTGGCTGAATCTTTTGACTTGAATTTTGTAACATTAGCCCTACCCGAATCCCTCCGCTAACAGGTATTTTATCTTGCCAAACTTCCCAATCAGGCGTCTTTACCGTCTTTTCATTTGGTTTTATTTGAGCACAGGTAATACCAAAAAAACTAATTAGAGGTACTATGATGAATAACTTTTTCACTTAATAGTATAGGTTTTTGATTTGCAGGTTTCAATTTTTATTTCACCACGATCCATGCTAAATTTTGCAGCCGATGAAAAACCTATCTTTCCATAACGGCCATCTAAATCTTTCTGGAACACGTCCCAAGTCACGGCATGATATGTAAGTTCTCTACTAATAAGCTTATAAACACATTTCGTTTCACCCGCATTTATTGTTAAGTCTTTGTGCTTAACTCCTCCTCTTTCTAATTGTGTATAATGTTGTATTCTAATTACAATTTTGTTCTTGGTGCCATTAAAGAAACATAAATCTCCAAAACTCTCTTCTTTACACTTAGGATCTACGGTTTTTGGGTTATTTATTGTTTCATTTGAATTTAAAGGTGTATTAAAACCTTTATTGGTGGTATTGCCACCTGCAACACTAATACCTAAATAAGATGCTATATTTTCATTCATGGGTAAGGTACTCATATTAGCTGCAAATTGTAATGCTGTTTCAGTATCAAGTACTTTGGCCCTTACTTTTACTACATTATTTAAAACAGTGTAAGTACCAGTAATAATTGCATCTACTGCAATTATCTTACCTAGCTCTTTAGCCGTTGCTTCATCAATATAACCTTCAGAATTTAACTTATGTTCTTTTAAAATAGCATCTAAGTGATTACGGTCTATCACATTGAAGTTCTTACCAAAATTGGTGAGGTAAATAGAGAAATCTTCTGTTACGTAATTGCCCAAGGCGGTTCTTTCTCCGCTTTCGGTAACAAAGCCCCAAACGGCTACTTTTTTCTTTTGAGTGTTATTAATTTTATTCGCTAAACCTTCTGCAAGCTTTTCAAGTTTAGCATCAAAGTCTTGACTAAACGCATTTGAAAATAGAATAAAACAGATAAAAGAAGCTAACAACTTTTTAAAATTCATGGTATTTCTTTTTTAAGATTAGTTACTAAAGATTTATAAGATTTATGCAACGCCAATGTTTTATTGTAGTCTAATCCTCTACCTAAAACTGTAATCGTTTTTAACAAAGCAAAGCCATCAGATGAGAAAATGTGAGCCTCTAAAATAGATCTAACATTATGTAAATTTCTTTCATTTAACTCTTCGGTTATAGTTATCCTACCTAATAAGAGCTCTTCAACACTTCCCTTAATTTTTTTAGCATGTTTTTTTTCAACATTTCCAGAAATGATAGCATTAAAGTGCTTCTTGATAAAATACTTATCCTTAAAATAAGCATTGGCTTGATATAGGTCTCCTTTATTAAGTTGTGAGACAATTGAATTTGTAATATTGGTATCCTCTTTATTATCCTTGAATAAAACAATTCCAATTTTCTTCTTAACTGTTGGTTTAAAAAATGATGAAACTATTTTATCAAGAGTATCTATCCTTAATACAAAACCAGTATACAAGTCGTTCTCAATAGTCATTAGCATACCTAAAAGAACTTTTTCATTCTGGTATATTGTATATAAAGATGATCCGCTCATGCCTTTAGAAAACGATATATGGTTCTTTGGAACTATAGAAAGGCTTTGTAGGTCTTTAGATTTTATGGCTACCTTAATCAAGTTTGAAGTGCCCATATCATCTATATATTCTAAAAATCCTTCTGAGGCCTCGTTAATAATTGCATTAAAACTCCTTGAAACATTCCATGCATTGCATTTTTGAGTTCCTCCTTTCTCAATTCTCGCCACTGCAAGATCAAAAGGATACGATTCAATTAGTTTGGCATATGAAAGAACTCTTTCTTTATTTAACACAGTTATGGCTCCTGAGTAGCCATCTATAACATGATTAGGAGTTATCGTAAAGCATTCATTAGAACGATTCTTTAAAATACCATTTCCTTTCTCTTTTGCTTTAATAAACACATTCTGTTGCGCAAAGAGAGCACTTGTAGGGACTAGAATGGCAATTACTAGTAGTAAATTTCTTTTCAAAGGCATTTATAATTAATAACCTTTAAAAATATCTAATCAAAATGATTAAAAATTACGGAAAACCTCAAAATGAATATTTACTGGTAGTTTTGAATGGAATTCAAGCAATTTTATTCGGGATATTCTATTCTTAAATGATAAATATTTAGCAACTTCTTCTTTATTACTTTTTTTATAGCTTCAATCTCTTTAAAAGTAATATTTGCATTTATAAATTGATTATTTTTCATTTGAGAGTCAACAATTTTTTCAATGAGATTGTCAATTAACTGAGCGGTGGGTTCTTTTAAGCTTTTTGATGCGGCTTCGGCAGCATCACAAACCATTAATATTGCTGTTTCTTTAGAGAAAGGAATTGGGCCAGGATATGTAAAATCTTTACTATCTAATTGTTCTGGAGCAAATTCTTCTTGTTTTTTATAAAAATAATATACTTGCGATGTACCATGATGGGTACGTATAAAGTCGATAATTCTATCTGGTAAACCATTCTTTTTAGCAACTTCAATGCCTTTAATCACATGATCAATAATAATTTTAGCACTGTCTTTTGGAGTTAACTCGTTATGCGGATTTACATTCGTAGTTTGGTTTTCTGTAAAATACATCGGATTTACCATTTTACCAATATCATGATATAAAGCTCCAGTTCTAACCAGCATTGCATTGGCCCCGATTTCATTAGCACTTGCCTCTGCTAAATTGGCAACCTGCATAGAATGTTGAAAAGTACCCGGTGCTTTTTCAGCAAGCTCGCGCAAAAGTTTTGAATTTGTATTTGATAATTCCAGTAAAGAAACATCTGACACCAGATTAAACAGTTTTTCGTATATCAGAATAAACAATAGCGATAAAAAGGACAATACCCCATTTAATGCAAACCATCCAAAATAATCATAATTTAACTGAGAAGCATTTCCTTCTTGTATAATCGAAAATGCAAAATAAGCCACCATATAAATAATGGTTATCTGACTTATGGAAATAAAAAGATTAGCTCTTCTATACAATTCTGAAACTGTTAGAATTGTAATAATACCTGCAATAATTTGTAAGAAAATAAACTCGAAACTATTAGGAACTATAAACCCTAATAACAAAACGGTTAAAACATGCGTAAATAAACCCAGTCGTGCATCAAAAAATGCTTTCAATATAATCGGTAATATAATAAGCGGCACTACATATAAGAGCTCTACGCGATATTTTACTACCAAAGTCACCAAAAACACCATGAGTAAAACATTGAAAAAAATAAAAGTGACCTTGGTATTATTTTCAAAAATTTCTGGTCGGTATTTTTGTATAAAAAGTAATAACATTAGCAAGGCTAAAGCAATCAAGATAATATACCCGAAAACGATCCAGTTGTAATTGGATTCACTCCAAAGCTGAGACTCATATTCGCTTTTCAAAGAAGTTAATATCTCATACTTTTTCCCTTCAACGACATCTCCCTTAGAGATGATTCGCTCATTTTCAGATACTAAACCTTTTGTTTTAGAAATACTATTTAAACTTTCATCTAGTACTTTTTGAGTGAGCTCATTATCGAAATAAACATTTGGCTCTAGTACTTCTAAAAATATAGTGGTTAATGAATTTTTAAAAGGTAAATATTTGGTTCTACTAAAGTAGGTGTCTATTTCATCTTGAATTGTTGCTTGGCGTTCAAACCTATCATAAACAAACTTCTGTGTTTCATTACCTTTTCTTAAGGTTATAATTTGTTTATCGCCTGCATTGTTTCGATCATCATTTTCTATGTAGCCATTCTCATAAACTTTATTAAGAAACCGCTGACCAAAATTCATCACCCTTCTCCTACTTTGATTTTTAAATAAGGAATCGGGCAAATTCGCTTGTACTTTTTGATTAAAATTATTTTTTACTCTAGCTATTATATTCTGATTATAAGCAAAAAACAACTCCTTATTTAACTCTATTTGTTCTTTTTCTTTTTCTAATTCATCGTCTGTCTTTTGAATAGCAAAATCAAATGGCGCATATAAATTATCTGCCTGCCAAGGTTTCCCCTTTTGAATATCCAGTCCGAAGTGCCCCCCTTTAGGGAACATATATACAATACTAGCGGTTGTAATGATGAATAAAAAAACTTTATAGATCAGTGAATGATTTTGATAAAGTCTATTGATGAAATTCTTCATTTAATAAAAGTAAGTTTTCAAATGTAAAAAATAGTAATCAATAAATGCTATCAATTAAATAAGATTGCTTAAAATTAATTAAATTCGCCACATAAAATTCAGATTAAATTTAAGAAAACATAAATATGAAGGAAGTTGTAATTGTTTCGATGGCTAGAACGCCTATAGGAAGCTTTCTAGGAGCTTTATCAACCATTCCTGCTCCACGCTTAGGTGCAATTGCCATTAAAGGAGCGTTAGATAAAATAAACTTAAACCCAGCGCTAGTAGATGAAGTTCTAATGGGTAATGTTGTACAAGCAGGAACTGGACAAGCTCCTGCGAGGCAAGCAGCCATTTATGCAGGAATTCCAGATACAGTACCCTGTACTACCGTGAATAAAGTATGTGCATCGGGTATGAAAAGTGTAATGCAAGGTGCACAAGCTATTGCTTTAGGTGATGCAGAAATAGTAGTTGCAGGAGGAATGGAAAATATGAGCTTAATACCTCATTATTACCATGCCAGAACTGCCTCTAAATTTGGACCTGTAAAAATGGAAGATGGTATGCAAAAAGACGGGTTAGTTGATGTATATGATCAAAATGCTATGGGTGTTTGTGCTGATGCTTGTGCCAATGAATATGAATTTTCACGTGAAGATCAAGACGCTTTTGCAATTCAATCTTATAAACGTTCAGCAAAGGCTTGGTCGGAAGGGAAATTTGAGAACGAGGTCGTTCCCGTTGAAGTTCCTCAAAGACGTGGAGAGCCACTTGTAGTTGCTGAAGATGAAGAGTACAAAAATGTAAAAATGGAAAAAATTCCGGCGCTTCGTCCGGCATTTACCAAGGAAGGGACCGTTACCGCAGCAAATGCATCAACCATTAATGATGGTGCCGGCGCAATGGTACTAATGGCTGCAGATAAAGCGGCAGAATTAGGGTTAAAGCCACTCGCAAAAATCAAAGGATATGCAGATGCAGCTCATGAGCCTAAATGGTTTACTACAGCTCCTGCAAAAGCATTACCAAAGGCATTGGCAAAAGCAGGTGTTACTCAAGACGAAATAGATTTCTTTGAATTTAATGAAGCTTTTTCGGTAGTTGGATTGGCAAACATGAAAATTTTAGGATTATCAGACGATAACGTAAATGTTAATGGAGGTGCTGTTTCATTGGGTCATCCACTCGGATGTTCTGGTGTGAGAATCTTAATTACTTTGGTAAGTGTTCTTGAACAAAATAATGCTAAATTGGGTGCTGCAGCAATTTGTAATGGTGGTGGCGGAGCTAGTGCCGTTGTAATTGAAAGAAATTAATCTTAGATGAATTACGGACTCTGTAATTTAAGTATTGTTCCATTACGGATTGAACCTAATGATAAAAGTGAGATGGTCTCTCAGGTTTTATTTGGAGATCATTTTAAAATTTTAGAAAAATCTAAACAGTGGCGAAAAATCCGTCTTGCTTTTGATAATTATGAAGGCTGGATTGATGAAAAACAATTTGCCATTATATCAAAGGATTTTTACAAAAAGTTAGATAAATCTGAGGTTCACATTACAACAGAGTTAGTAGAGGCCATTAGTAATGCTAAAAATGAATTATTGCCCATTCCTCTAGGCGCTTCCTTGCCTTTTTTAAATAAAGGGAATGTAGATTTTGAAACTACTCAATTCTCTTTTGAAGGAAAGTATACTTCAAAACAGTATAACAAAGAGCATCTAATAAAAACTGCATTTATGTATTTAAATGCTCCTTATCTATGGGGAGGCAAGACACCCTTTGGTATCGATTGTTCTGGTTTTACACAAATGGTTTATAAACTTAATGGTTATAAGTTATTACGAGACGCTTCACAGCAAGCTTCTCAAGGTGAAGTATTAAGTTTTATAGAAGAGTCTGAACCCGGTGACCTCGCCTTTTTTGACAATAAAGATGGCGAAATTATTCACGTAGGAATTATTATGGCGAACAATTATATTATACATGCCAGTGGTAAAGTACGTATTGACAGGTTAGATCAAAGCGGTATCTTTAATGAAGAATTAAAAAGACATACCCACAAGCTAAGGGTAATTAAAAAAATATTCTAAAAAAAAACTCGCTGTGTTAACAGCGAGTTTTTAGTTTAAGATTTACTTAAATTTATTCTTTTGAAGCATCCCAAATTGCTTTCATTTCTTTAAACTTATCATCCATTCCCACATTCTCATATAGGCTCATCAACGTTCTCGCAATACTAGCATCAGCTTTACCATCTTTCTCTTTTTTGATATTGAAAGCTTTTTCGTAAACAGGAATTACTTCTTTATATAACTTCGCTTGCTTCGCTTTGATCTCATCATATTTTTTGAAGTTACTTAAGTTATTATTCATCTCCTCTACTAACTTCTTATCATCTTCTAAAAGTGCAGATCCTAAATTCAAATAAGCATCAGAATAATTTGGGTCAAGCTCAATTGCTTTATTATAATTAGCCTTAGCTTCTTCTATTTTACCTTGCTCTTGGTTAATAACACCAACGTTAAAGTGTAAACTAGGATTGTTAGGGTCTGTTGCAATAGCTTCTTCCATTAAGCCTTTGAATTCATCTTTCTTACCTAATTTCAAGAAAAGGTTAGCTTGATTTAAAATAAGATTGATGTCTTTTGGGTCTGCCTTTCTGGCCTCATCCATAGCTGCAACAGCCTTTTCATTGTCGCCTTTCTCAACTAAAATAAATGCAATATTCTTAATTACTGAAGCTTTCTTTGATTCTGATACTTCTGTTTTTGGGTCTTTATACTGATTGGCTTTTACCATTAAATCCATTTGAGATTTAGACCCCATGTTTTCACGCTCTCCGGTTTCAACATTCACAGCTGTGTATTGCGTTGTAATACCAGTATAGCCTAAATCTTTTAAATTGTTAAAATACTCTAAGGCCACATCAAAATCTTTATCTAAATAGGCAGCATTTGCAGCATATTCCAAAAACGCAGTATCCTTTTTACTTAACGTATATGTTTGATACAATGAGTTTTTAGCATTTGCATAATCTTTAGTTTGATATTCTTTAATACCTTTATTAGAAACATCTGAAATCAACGCATTTAACATTGGCTCAGCCTCACCAGTATATTTAGATTTTCCTGATTCTTTTTCAAAAGCAATTAAATTTTGAAAAGCCTTTGCTGCCATATCGTAAGATGCTGCATCGGCATTCTTTTTAGCTAAATCATAATACGTTTTAGCTTTCAAAAAATAAAATTTTGCTTTGTACTTATCTTCTAATGCTCCTTCTGCTTCGGTTATAGCAGATTTCGCAGTTGCCGCATCACCATTTTTCAATGCTTTCTCAGCAGCTTTTAATTGATCTTTTTGCGCATAAGCAGCCATACTAATGGTAACTGCTAATAACATTAAACCTATTTTTCTCATTTCGATTTTAATTAATTATTCTTGATTGTTTGTTGAACTGTTCGTTTCATTATTGTCAATTTCCGTGCCATTTGCTAATTCGTCGGTTTCTTCTTCCTCTTCTTCATGCATTACTTTGGCTACAGCAGCTATAGAATCGTTCCCTTTAATATTGATGAGTTTCACACCTTGGGTAGCACGTCCCATAACACGTAAATCAGCAATTGCCATACGAATTGTAATCCCAGACTTATTAATGATCATTAAATCATCTTCGTCTGTTACATTCTTAACAGCTACTAAGTTACCAGTTTTTTCGGTAACGTTAATTGTTTTAACACCTTTTCCACCTCTATTGGTGATTCTATAATCTTCTAATGATGATCTTTTTCCATATCCATTTTCTGAAACTACCAAGATATTACTTTCCATATCATTTACAGAAACCATACCCACAACTTCATCAGTATCATTAGCTAAAGTTATACCACGCACACCCGAAGCATTTCGTCCCATTGGGCGTGTTTTTGCTTCTTCAAAACGTATGGCTTTACCAGATTTTACAGCGATCATGATCTGACTATTACCATCTGTTAATTTAGCTTCTAACAATTCATCTCCATCTTTAATGGTAATTGCATTAATACCATTTGTTCTTGGTCTAGAATACTGTTCTAAAGATGTTTTTTTAGTTTGTCCTTTCTTAGTAACCATTAATACATAATTACTATTTACATATTCTGAATCTTTTAGATCTTGTGTACAAATAAATGCTTTTACCTTATCATCTTGCTCGATATTAATCAGGTTTTGAATGGCTCTACCTTTAGAAGTTTTATTTCCTTCGGGTATTTCATAAACCCGCATCCAAAATACTTTTCCTTTCTGAGTGAAGAAGAGCATATATTGATGATTTGTGGCTACAAATAAGTGTTCTAAGAAATCTTCGTTACGAGTTGCAACACCTTTTTGACCGCGCCCTCCTCTATTTTGGCGTTTATATTCAGAAAGATCTGTACGTTTTACATATCCTGCATGAGAAATAGTTACCACTACTTTAGAATCTGGTATCATGTCCTCTATGCTCACATCGCCTCCTGCGTACTCAATTACCGATCTACGTTCGTCTCCATATTTCTCTTGTACCTCTAATAATTCTTCTTTAATGATAGACATTCTTCGAGGCTCATTAGCCAAAATATCTTTTAAATCTTCAATTAATTTCTTGATCTCTTCATATTCTGCTCTTAGCTTATCTTGCTCTAAACCAGTAAGCTGACGCAATCTCATTTCAACAATTGCTTTGGCCTGGATCTCTGAAAGTTCAAAACGCTTCATTAAAGACTCGCGAGCCTCATCAGCATTTGCAGAAGCACGAATTAATTTAATCACTTCATCAATATTATCTGATGCAATGATTAAACCTTCTAATATATGAGCTCTGGCCTCTGCTTTCTCAAGTTCATACTTAGTTCTTCGAACAACAACTTCATGACGGTGATTAACAAAATGCTTAATTAAATCTTTTAAATTTAATAGTTCAGGTCGCCCATTAACTAAAGCAATATTATTAACACTAAACGATGTTTGAAGTGCAGTGTATTTATATAGTTTGTTCAGTACAATATTTGGAATGGCATCTCTTTTTAATACATATACCAACCTTCTACCTTTTCTACTTGTTTCATCACGTAAAGAAGCAATGCCTTCTATTCTTTTATCATTTACAAGGTCGGCAGTCTTCTTTAAAAGATCAGCACCATTAACTTGATATGGCAATTCCGTAACTACGATACATTCTCTACCATTTACTTCTTCTATATTGGCTTTAGAACGCATTACAATACGCCCACGACCGGTATGAAAAGCATCTTTTACGCCTTCATAACCGTAGATGATTCCTCCAGTTGGAAAATCCGGAGCTTTGACAAATTGCATTAACTCATCAATTTCTATATCATTATTATCAATATATGCGATTGTACCATCAACTACTTCAGAAAGGTTGTGAGGGGCCATATTTGTAGCCATACCAACTGCAATACCAGAAGCGCCATTTACAAGTAAACTTGGTATTCTGGTTGGTAAAACCGTTGGTTCTTGTAAAGTATCGTCAAAATTTAAGCGGTGATCTACAGTATCTTTATCGATATCAGCTAACATTTCCTCAGAAATCTTACGCATACGCACCTCTGTATAACGCATTGCTGCCGGACTATCGCCGTCTGGAGAACCAAAGTTTCCTTGTCCATCAACCATTTCATAGCGCATACTCCAATCTTGAGCCATACGAACCATAGCATCATAAACTGATGTATCTCCATGAGGGTGATATTTACCTAAAACTTCTCCAACAACTCTTGCTGATTTCTTATGTGCTCCTGTAGCGCGTATTCCTAATTCGTGCATACCATATAAAACACGTCTGTGAACAGGTTTTAATCCATCTCTCACATCAGGTAGTGCTCTTGATACAATCACAGACATTGAATAATCAATGTACGATGACTTCATTTCATCTTCTATGGTAATAGGAATTAACTTTTCACCTTCTGCCATATAATTTTCTTTTAGTTTTACTCGTTTTTATAATCGGAGCAATATACAACAAATGCAAATTTTTAAGTACATAAAAGAGTTGATTTATTAACAGTTTTTATTAACAATAAAGCCTTATGATTACTTAGTTTTACATGCCATAACGTCATTGTTAATAGTTGGGCATAACTTTTGTAATGTTTATTTAAAAATTCTACTAAATTTACGACAATAAATAGTAAAAAATGGACGATAATTTTTCACCAAAAGTAAAGGATGTAATAGCTTACAGTAAAGAAGAGGCGCTTCGTCTAGGCCATGATTTTATTGGTACTGAGCACCTTATGCTGGGTTTATTACGTAAGGCCAATGGAGAAGCAATCGATATTTTAACAACGTTAGATATCGATCTTAATATGTTGCGAAAGAAAATTGAAGGATTGAGCCCTGCAAACCCAGACGCTGTTGGAGGTAATGATAAAAAGAGTCTTCACCTTACCAAACAAGCCGAGAAAGCCCTTAAAACCACTTTTTTAGAAGCTAAATTATACAAAAGCAAAGCTGTAAGTACAGCACATTTATTATTATGCGTACTGCGTAATGAAAATGACCCTACGACAAAACTGCTTAATAAGTTTGATATCGATTATGACGAAGTGAAAAATATTTTTAGCCAATTGTTCTTAGAGGAAGATATTTCAATAACTCCAAGTGCCGAAGCTGAAAATGATGATGATTTCGAATCTCCAAGACAAAATCCATTTGAGGGAAGTGGTGACAGCGGACAAAAAAGTAAATCAACAAAAAAATCTAAAACGCCTGTTTTAGACAATTTTGGGCGCGATTTAACAGCTTTGGCTGAAGAAGGTAAGTTAGACCCTGTTGTTGGAAGACAAAAAGAAATTGAACGTATCTCTCAAATATTGAGTAGACGTAAAAAGAATAATCCGATTTTAATTGGTGAGCCAGGTGTTGGTAAATCAGCCATTGCAGAAGGATTGGCACTACGAATTATTCAACGTAAAGTATCAAGAATACTATTCAATAAACGTATCGTTTCATTAGACCTTGCCAGCCTTGTAGCTGGAACCAAGTATCGCGGACAGTTTGAAGAACGCATGAAAGCGCTAATGAATGAATTAGAAAAGAATGACGATATCATTCTTTTTATTGACGAAATTCACACAATTGTAGGTGCAGGAGGAGCTACAGGTTCTTTAGATGCATCAAATATGTTTAAACCTGCATTGGCTAGAGGTGAAATTCAATGTATTGGCGCCACTACCCTAGATGAATTTCGCCAGAACATCGAGAAAGATGGCGCATTAGAGCGTCGATTCCAAAAGGTAATGGTAGAACCTACATCTGTTGAAGAAACGATTCAGATCTTAAATAATATTAAAGATAAATATGAAGATCATCATAATGTTACTTTTACCGAAGAAGCTATAGAGGCCTGTGTAAAATTAACAAATCGCTATATGACAGATCGTTTTTTACCAGATAAAGCGATTGATGCCTTAGATGAAGCTGGTTCAAGAATACATATTACTAATATAGTAGTACCAAAACAGGTGCTTGAATTAGAAAAACAACTCGAAGAAGTTAGAGACTTGAAAAACAGCGTTGTAAAAAGTCAGAAATACGAAGAAGCTGCACGCTTAAGAGATGATGAAAAACGCATTGAGAAAGAGTTAGCCGCTGCTCAACAAGCTTGGGAAGCACAATCAAAGCTTCATAAAGAAACTGTTACTGAAGACAATGTAGCCGAAGTAGTTTCTATGATGACTGGTATACCAGTAAATAGAGTAGCTGAAGCGGAAAGTGCGCGCCTGGCTGATCTGCACAAGCTGATTAAAGGGAAAGTAATTGGGCAAGATGAAGCGGTAACAAAGGTTGTAAAAGCCATTCAGCGTAATCGTGTTGGACTGAAAGACCCAAATAAACCTATTGGTTCTTTTATCTTCTTAGGGCAAACGGGAGTTGGTAAAACTCAATTAGCAAAAGTATTGGCTCGTGAGCTATTTGATTCTGATGAAGCATTAATTAGAATTGATATGAGCGAATACATGGAGAAATTTGCCATTTCAAGATTAATTGGCGCACCTCCAGGGTATGTTGGTTATGAAGAAGGTGGACAGTTAACCGAGAAAGTACGTCGTAAGCCTTATTCAGTAGTCTTACTTGACGAGATCGAAAAAGCGCATCCAGACGTATTTAATATGTTATTACAAATATTAGATGATGGATATATCACAGATAGCTTAGGAAGAAAAATTGATTTTAGACATACCATTATTATAATGACTTCTAATATTGGCGCACGTCAATTAAAAGATTTTGGTACTGGTGTTGGTTTTGGTACTAGTTCTAAAAAGCAACAGGCTGATGCTAATGCAAAGAGCGTTATAGAAAATGCATTAAAGAAAAGCTTTGCTCCTGAGTTTTTGAATAGAATTGATGATGTAATTGTCTTTAATCCATTAGAGAAAGAAGATATCTTTAAGATCATTGATATTGAATTAGAGAAGTTATTAGAGCGTATTGATGGACTTGGATATAAGCTTATCTTAAGCGGTAAGGCGAAAGATTATATCGCTGAGAAAGGCTTTGATAAGCAATACGGCGCGAGACCATTAAAGCGTGCTATACAGAAATACATTGAAGATGCCTTAGCAGAAGAAATTGTAAGCTCTAAATTAAAAGAGAATGACAGTATCTACATGGACCTCAATGAAGAAAAAGATGAATTGGTCATTAAGATCAAAAAAGCTAAAAAAGCGACCGAAGAAAAAGATTAAGTTAAATTGCCCTCCTTACGGAGGGTTTTTTTATATGATTATTAATTTATCTATAGTGCGTATTTGCAAACAATAATGATAATGAAAAAAAAAGGCTTAATTATTTTTGGTTTCATCCTACTATTTAGTTGTGCAAAGGAAAATCATGAAAAAGAAGTGACTGATACAATAGAAAAACAAGCTATTAAATCTACATTGATTGACATGTGGGATGCCATTGAAAAAGGTGATATAGAGCGGTATGCATCTTATATTCATGATGATTTTACGCAGTTCGGTGAATATGATTCTGTTTTGCGTTCTGGCAAAAATGCAGAAGTAAAAGGAATTAGAGAATGGGTAGAAAGCTCGACGCCCATTCATACTGAAATGCACTCACCTAACGTTACTATTAACGGAAATACAGCATTTATCACCTATTATTGGTCAGATTCTGGTACCACAAATGGTAAACCATTTGCTACCAAGGGAAAGTCTACCAGAATATTCGTGAAAGAAAATGATAAATGGGTATGTATACATGGCCATTATACTTTATTGCTTGATAGTCAGTAAAGTATAATTTTATTATATTAGACAACCCAAATACTATGATCATGAGTAGAGATCACGTTACCTCATTGCAAGAGCGTATAGTAAAAGAAATAACAAGCACATATAATTCTATTGCCGAATATAAGAATCATACTTTTAGAAGAGTTTCTAGTAAACAAATTATTGATCAACCTACTGCAGATCGTAGAATTCAAATTGTTGAGCATAAACTTAAAGCATTAAAAATGATGTTAGCGCGAATTGATGACGGTCAACATGGTTTTTGTGAAAAATGTCATGCGCCAATTAAATCTTTAGGTAGACCTTTAAATAGGTCTGTAACTAGATTTTGTTCTAATTGCAACTAAAAGCAATCCTTTTTCTTTACATATAGCTATTTAGTTTACTAACTACCAAATAATTACGTTAATTTATTTGAATAGATACAATATCTATAAAAAAAGACGTTAATAATAGTACAATAAATCCCAAAATTAACTGATTATGAGGAATCTACTATTATTAATTGTAGTACTAGGTACCCTCTCCTTTACCTTAAGCAAAGAAGTAACCCGCAATGTTGAAAAAGCAAGCATTGCTACCGGAAAAGTTGCACCTAATTTTTCATTAAAAAACACTAATGACAAACAAGTAAGCCTAAGTGATTTTAAAGGAACATATGTGTACATTAACTTATGGACTACTTGGAGCCAACCTAGCAAAGATGAATTTCCACATTTGCAAGAATTGATTAAAGAATACGGTAATGCCATAACATTTATCAATTTATCAATTGACTATCAAAGAGAAAAAGGTAAATGGAAAGCGTATATCAACAAACAAAAACTAAATGGTATTCACTTAATTGCTGATAGCGATTGGCAATCTGAATTTGTAAAATCGTATAACGTAATCAAAATACCGAGGGCCATCTTAATAGATAAAGAAGGTACTATTGTAGATGCTTATGCACCAAGACCATCACAAAATAAGCTGTTAACAAAGTTATTCGATTCTCTAAAGGAATAATTTACCTACTTGAATTGTAAGGAACTGTTAAATTGTATGACTTTAGAAGTATTTAAAACTATAATTCAATACTTTTGAAACTTAAAATACAATTTGAACAGATAATGAAAAGAATACTTTTAGTGTTATTGGCAGGTACTTTATTTATTGCTTGCAATAAGTCAACACAAACTACTAAAGATTATGTTAGCCTTTCTGGAACTGTAAGTAATAGAACATCTGATAATATTGTTTTAAACGGCCCAGGTTTTCAAAAAGAACTTACATTAGATGAGAACGGCTCGTTTAAAGATACTGCAAAACTAGAAGAAGGCTTCTATATGTTATCGCATGGAGATATTAAGACTTTTTTGTTCTTAAAGAATTCATATGATCTTGAATTAAGTTTTGATGCTCAGAATGCCAAAAATTCCCTTTCTTTTTCTGGTTTAGGGGCCGGTACTAATAACTATATGGCTAGCAAAGTTCGTCTTGAAGAACAAGAAAACCTGAATGATTTCACTAACTTTTTTGAATTAGATAAACCTGCCTTCGACCAAAGGGTAACAACTTTGGGTGCTTCTTTGAAGGGTTTAATAGATAATGCAACAGATTTAGACTCACTGTTTTTAAGTCGTGAATTAAGGTCAAACGAACAATTGATTAATTTTTTGAATAAAAATTATGAGCAGCAACACGAAATGCTTACTGTTTTAGGTAAAGGAAACCCATCTCCAAAATTTAAATATCCAGATATTAATGGAAAGAATGTTTCACTAGACGATCTAAAAGGTAAATATGTTTATGTGGATGTTTGGGCTACTTGGTGTGGGCCTTGTAAACGTGAAATACCTTTTTTGAAGGAGCTAGAGCATGAATATGAAGGCAAGAATATTACGTTCGTAGGATTATCTATTGACACCCAAGAAAACAAAGAAAAATGGAAGACAGTAGTGGCTGATCGAGGCTTAAAAGGGGTGCAAGTATTAGCAGATAAAGACTGGAATTCTCAGTTTGTTCAAGATTATAGAATAACAGGTATACCTAGGTTTATCTTAATCGATCCAAAAGGAAATATTGTGAGTCATGATGCCCCTCGCCCATCAGAACCAGCTTTAAAACAACTTTTAAATAAGTTAAATATATAAATACGAAACGACTCTTTTTGGAGTCGTTTTTTTATTTTTTGCTTTGTTTATTTTCCTGAGCTTGTCGCTGTTGCTCACTTTCATTTACTTGCTGCTGAACGGGCTGTTCTCTTCTAAATAACTCTTTAAAAGCATCAGGTAGATAGTCAATACAATCTGATGCCGTAAATGTTTCAAAGGTAAGGTCTTTCATAGCAACGTCTGCAGATAAACCGTGTAAGAATACTCCAAACACAGAAGCTTCAAATTCAGTATATCCCTGAGCCAATAAACCTGTAATTACACCGGTTAAAACATCACCAGTTCCTCCAGTTGCCATTCCTGGATTTCCTGTTTGATTAAAGAATAAAGTGTTGTTAAATGCAATCGCTGTTTTAGCTCCTTTTAAAACCACTACAGATGCTAAGCTATTCGCAAGTTGTTTTAACTTGTCTAATTTGTCAAAATCATTTTCCCATTTTCCAACTAGACGCTCAAACTCTTTCGGATGTGGAGTTAGAACAGATCCTTTAGGGATTAAATTTAACAGCGCTTTATCTTTCGCGAGCAAATTGATCGCATCGGCATCCATAACCAAGGGCAATTTATTATGTTGCAAAAATTCTTTAAATCCGTTTAAGGTCTTCGTTGAAGTTCCGAGTCCAACGCCAATACCTATAGCACTCGCCTTAACCTTGGAATTTATATTTTCGATTAAATCTTCACCATTTGTTTCAACCATCACCTCAGGAAGCGCCGTTTGAACTATTTGATAACCGCATTTAGGAATATATGCTGTTACCAATCCACTACCAATACTCAGCGCTGCTCGAGCTGCTAAAGCTACTGCTCCTATTTTCCCATAACTACCTCCAACAATTAATCCATGACCATAGTTGCCCTTATGAGAAAATTCCTCACGAGGTTTATACATTGGTAAAACATCTTGTTTATCAATAGTAAAAGCACTTGCTTCAACGTTGTAAATAAATTCAGCATCTAGGCCAATATCAATAACATTATATGATACTAGGTATTCTTTATTTTCAGGTAATAAGAATGCCAGTTTTGGTGTTTGAAATGTTAAAACATGATAAGCTCTTATAACAGCTTCTTTATCCTCAATAGCTTTATTGGCATACATTCCGGAAGGAACATCAACAGAAAGCACATAGGCATTAGATTTATTGATATGCTGAATGGTTTCTTTAATAACACCTTCAGGTGGTCTAGAAAGACCTAATCCGAAAATGGCATCTATAACCATATCATTTTCGGAGATTTCAGGAAGTTCAGATGAACAAGTAATCATTTCTGGCCAAACACCAATTTCTTTTAAACGTTCATAATTTGTTAAGAAATCACTGCTTCTTTTGTTGCTACAATTAACTACATACGTGAATACATTATAGCCATGTTGCTTCAAATGACGTGCAATGACTAAACCATCACCTCCATTATTACCTGTACCACAAAATACTTTAATGGGTATATTATTACCTTGAAGTCGGTTATGTATCCACTGAAAACAAAGCGTGGCAGCACGCTCCATAAGATCAGCCGTAGTCATTTGGCCCTTTTCTATAGTAACTTGATCAGCTTGATATAATTGCTCAGTGGAAAGTATTTTCACACGTTTAAATTTTAATAATTATTGATATTAAGTTAATTATAAAATAAAGAACGTGTGCAGTGACTACGTTCTCACATGGTTAAGCTTTATATACGCCCATATCGGCATATTTATCCATGCGCTGATTAATCAACTCTTCCACTTTAAGTTTTTCTAGCTCTTTAAAAGATTTTATGATCTGCTTTTCAACAATTTCAAATGCCTCTTCCCTATTGCTATGTGCGCCACCAAATGGTTCTTTAATGATACCATCGATTAACTGTAATTTTTTCATATCTGCAGCCGTTAATTTTAAGGCTTCAGCGGCTTGTTCTTTATATTCCCAACTACGCCATAAGATTGACGAACAAGATTCGGGTGAGATTACGGTATACCAAGTGTTTTCCATCATAAAAACACGATCTCCAACACCAATACCAACAGCACCACCAGAAGCACCTTCGCCAATAATGATTGAAATAATAGGTGTTTTAAGTTTGGTCATTTCAAAGATGTTTCTGGCAATCGCTTCGCCTTGCCCGCGCTCTTCAGCTTCCAGCCCTGGATAAGCCCCAGGAGTATCGATTAATGTAATCACCGGTACGCCAAATTTTTCGGCCATTTTCATTAAACGTAATGCTTTACGATAGCCTTCTGGATTTGCCATACCAAAGTTACGGTATTGACGTGTTTTAGTATTATAGCCTTTTTGTTGGCCTATAAACATAAATGACTGGTCACCAATCTTACCTAAACCGCCAATCATTGCTTTATCATCTTTTACCGTACGATCACCGTGAAGTTCCATAAATGTACCTTTAGTAAGTGCATTTATATAATCTAAAGTATATGGTCTATTAGGATGGCGAGACAACTGTACTCGTTGCCATGGCGTTAGGTTTTTATAAATATCTTTTTTAGCTTTTTCTAATTTTTTTTCTATTTGTTGGCAAGTTTCAGAAACATCAATATCACTTTCTTTACCAATCAATAAGCACTTTTCGAGTTGTTCTTCTAACTCTTGAATAGGCTTTTCAAAATCTAAATACTCCATTAGAGGTTAATTAAGTTAGGTGTACAAATATATAAACTTTAGATGTATGCAATTACTTTTTTGTTTGTAATAAATTCGGATTATTTTTCAATAATACATCTAAAATCACAGTAATTAAAATCAAAATAGCGCCGTAATAAAACTTAGCACTCATAATTTCACTATCTCCAAAAATCAAAATTGCCAGTATAATACCATAAACTGGCTCTAAGTTATAGGTAAGCATTACCGTAAACGGGCTAATGAATTTCATAATATATACTGCTGCAATAAATGCATAAGCTGTACAGATTGAAGCTAATATAATTAGATAAAACCAATCGGCGTTATTTATCGAAAAGAATTCTTTACTAAACCCTTCACCAAAAAAAGCTATATAAATGGTAATAAAAGCGATTCCTCCTATAAACTCATAAAAAGAAATAACCGAAGCATTATCCTTTTCTACAAACCGTCCGTTAATTACGGCGAACAACGACGAAAAGAAAGCTGAAGAGATTCCTAAGATTATTCCGGTAAGGTATTTTATTTCACTATCAATTATTAGGTATACGCCAAGAATCACGAGAATACCAAATAGTAATTCATAGCCAATTATCTTTCTTTTATAAAATAATGGTTCAATAAGTGCTGTAAAGAAAGCACCCGTAGAAAACATGGCTAGTGCAATAGAAATATTAGCTTCCTTAATAGAAGCAAAAAAAGTAATCCAATGCAAAGCTATAATGACACCTGCCCCTAAAAACTGAATGAGCTTTCTTCTTGAAACTGAAATTTTAATCTTTACAATTTTAATATAAACCAGCATTATAACCATAGCTATGGTCATTCTAAACCACACTAACGGAAAAGCATCAATTGTAATTAATTCTCCTAGAATAGCAGTAAAACCAGCAATAAACACCAATAAATGTAAATGCAACGTATGTTTTAGCTTACCTTCTTGCATTTATATATAGATAAGCTGCTAGAATACCGAAGAGAATGTTTGGTATCCATACCATTACTAACGGATTTGAAGTTGCACTTGAGCCTAAAACCTCAAAAACCTTTAAGAAAAACACATATGAAAACATAACCGCGACTCCAGTGGCAAGATTAATACCAATACCGCCTCTCCTCTTTTTAGAGGCCAATGCAACAGCAATAATTGTCAATATAAATGAAGAAATAGGTAAACTGGTACGTTTATAAAGTTCTACTTTATATTGATTTAAATTGCTAACTCCTCGTTTTTCTGACTTATCAATCAAAGCACTTAGGTCAAATGAGTTCATTGCTTTTGCTAACGTGCTGGTATATAGTAAATCTTGAGGTTTAAAATTAAACGTAGTATCTAACTTTATTCCAGAGTGAATACTATCATTTTTAGGTCTTAAAAAACGCTCTTTATAGTTGCTAATTGTGAAGGTAGAATCTTTATCGTTATACCGAATATTTCTGGCGATTAATTTATACGATAGTTTAAGGTCATTAAATTTTTCATATGAAAAATCATACCCTACATTTCTTTTTAAGTCAAATGTTCTAAAATAAACGAAGTCATTTTCAGTGAGCTGCAAACTCACATTCGTAACACTCGTTTTAGACCTTTTTGTTCTACGCGTATAATTATCTTGAAATTCTTCAAAAGTACCATTGGTTCTGGGTACTATAAAATGATTTGCTAATAAAGCTACCACAGCAATAATTGTAGCACCAATAAAATAGGGTTTAAGAAACCGTTTAAAGGAGATACCTGCACTATGAATCGCTACAATTTCTGTATTGCTAGCCAATTTTGAAGTAAACAAGATTGTAGAAATAAACAAAGCCAATGGCATAAAAGTATTGGCATAAAAAACGATAAAAGGGATATAATAATCATTGATAATTTCAACAACGCCTAAGTTATCATGTGCTAGAAATTTTCCAATCTTTTCAGCGGTATCAACAGCCACTGCAACCGGAATTAAAATTAACAGGGTTAATAGAAAAGAAGAAAAATATTTCTTTAAAATGTATCTATCTAGCTTCCGCAAGGTTATAATCTTTTGTTCATTTGATTTACCATTTGGTTTTTCCAAGTAGTAAAATCACCTGCTAATATATGTTTTCTAGCTTCACGAACCAACCATAAATAAAATCCAAGATTGTGTATAGAGGCTATTTGTTTTCCTAAATATTCTTTAGATACAAATAGATGTCTAAGGTAAGCTTTAGAGTACTGGGTGTCTACATAGGTAATTCCCATTTCATCAATTGGAGAAAAATCATCGGCCCATTTTTTGTTTTTGATATTGATTGTTCCATGTGCCGTAAATAACATACCGTTTCGTGCATTTCGAGTAGGCATTACACAGTCAAACATATCTATTCCAAGTGCTATGTTCTCTAAAATATTAATTGGAGTTCCAACACCCATTAAGTATCGAGGTTTATCTTCTGGTAAAATAGCACAAACAACATCAGTCATTTCGTACATTTCTTCTGCTGGTTCTCCTACTGATAATCCTCCAATTGCATTTCCTTCGGCTTCGACAGAAGCAATAAACTCAGCTGATTGTTTACGTAAATCTTTATAAACACTTCCCTGAACTATAGGAAATAGCGTTTGCTTATAATCATATATTTCTGGAGTCTTATCAAGATGGTCAATACAGCGTTTTAGCCAACGATGTGTCATATGCATAGATCGCTTCGCATACCCATATTCACAGGGATATGGTGTACATTCATCAAAAGCCATTATGATGTCGGCACCGATACTGCGTTGAATATCCATTGAAAATTCTGGAGAAAAGAAATGTGATGAACCATCTATATGTGATTTAAACTTCACCCCTTCTTCGTTGATCTTTCTGTTTCCTGATAAAGAATATACTTGATAGCCACCCGAATCGGTTAGAATTGGTCTATCCCAATTCATAAATTTGTGTAAGCCTTTTGCCTGCTCTAAAATCGGAGTTTGTGGTCTTAAGTATAAATGGTAGGTGTTACCTAAAATAATATCAGCATCGATATCATTTTTTAGCTCACGTTGATGCACGCTTTTAACCGATGCAACGGTACCTACCGGCATGAAAATAGGAGTTTCGATCACTCCATGATCTGTAGTTATAAGACCAGCGCGTGCTTTACTATTTTGATCGGATGATTTAAGTTCAAACTGCATAAAAAAAATTAAACATTAAATCTAAAGTGCATCACGTCGCCGTCTTTAACGACATATTCTTTACCTTCTACAGATAGTTTACCAGCTTCTTTTACCTTTATTTCACTTCCGAAATCAACAAAATCAGTATATTTCATAACTTCGGCACGAATAAATCCTTTTTCAAAATCAGTATGAATCACTCCTGCTGCTTGTGGAGCTGTATCTCCAATATTAATTGTCCAGGCTCGCACTTCTTTTTCACCCGCTGTGAAATAAGTTTGCAAATTCAATAATTTATAGGCTGAGCGTATTAATTTTGAGACGCCAGGCTCTTCAAGGCCTAAATCTTCTAAGAACATCTCTTTTTCTTCGTATGTTTCTAATTCGGCAATATCAGCTTCGGTAGCCACCGCTAACACTAAAAGCTCAGCATTTTCATCTTTAATTGCCGATTTTACTTTTTCAACATATGCATTTCCAGATTTGGCTGAAGCCTCATCAACATTACACACATACAATACAGGTTTATCTGTAATAAACTGCATTGGCTGCATAAATTCAGCTTCCTTTTCGGTTCGTTCAATGGCCCTTACTGATATACCGCTTTCTAAAGATACTTTTATTTTTTCTAGAACTGCTTGCTCGGCTTGGGCTTCCTTATTTCCGGTTTTAGCTGTGCGCTTAACACGTTCCAGTCGTTTTTCAACCGATTCAAGGTCTTTTAACTGAAGCTCAATATCTATGGTTTCTTTATCTCTAATTGGGTCAATTGAACCGTCTACATGCACAATATTATCATTATCGAAACAACGTAATACATGTATAATGGCATCCGTTTCACGAATGTTTGCCAAAAATTGATTTCCAAGTCCTTCTCCCTTACTGGCACCTCGAACCAATCCTGCAATATCAACAATCTCTACCGTGGCTGGAATTACCTTTTCAGGACTCACCAATTCATCTAATTTTTCAAGACGTTTATCAGGTACATTTACAACACCAATATTAGGTTCTATCGTACAAAAAGGAAAATTTGCACTTTGAGCTTTAGCATTTGATAAACAATTAAATAAGGTTGATTTTCCTACGTTTGGCAATCCTACAATTCCTGCTTTCATTGATAACTTTTTAAACTGTTATTTTCCATATAAATGGATTCTCATTTTTCGCGGTGCAAATATAATAGTTTGCATTAAGATAAGACTTAGTACTTAGCTTAAATATGTCTTATATCGATTATAAATTAAATTATTCTAACTTTGCGATACTTGCACATGGATTTGATATACAAATGAAAAATCTTTCTGAAGAAGCATTATGGAACGCGTTTAAAGATGGAGACCTTAAAGCCTTGGCTACATTGTTCAAAGTATATTATTCCCCTTTATCTTATCATGGAGAAAAACATTTGGTCTCAGGCTTTCAGAAAATCTAAAACTAAACATCGGTAGCAATAATTTATTTAATGTATATCCAGATCAACAGGATGACTGGACAGAAGCCGGAGGTTATTGGGATTCTGTTTAAATGGGCTTTGGAGGTACTTTCTATTATGCCCGCATGAATTTTAACTTCTAAATAACCGAGCTTATTAAATAAAATCGGGCAGCTTGCTCGGTTTTTTTATACCATTTTGGCAACAATCTCTTTCATCATTTTTGCAGCTAAAAATGCTGTCATATTCTTAAAATCTCTATTTGGATTATACTCAACAATATCAGCACCAACAACGTTTGCATCAATATTCTGAATTAAGTCTATTACTTGTCTAGATGTTAAACCTCCTGGCTCGTGATGAGAAACACCCGGAGCAAAAGCAGGGTCAAATGCATCCATATCTAAAGAAATATATAGAGGGTTTTTAAATTCAGCGATTTTTGAAAGATCTAAATTTTTCATCTCATGTACTTCAACATTAAACTTTTGTGCCTGTTCAATTTGGTGTGTATTTAAAGTTCTAATACCAACCTGCACTAGTTTATCAGCTAATTTATTCTCCATAATTCTTGCAAATGGACATGCATGCGAATACTTGTCGCCTTCAAAATTATCATAAAGATCGGCATGTGCATCTATATGCAATATATCTAATACAGGATAATTCTTTCTAAGAGCTTTAATTATAGGATAAGTAATAGAATGATCACCACCAAGAGTAATTATTTTTGTGACATTCACTAAGTGGTTATCTGTTATTTTCTCAATATCAAAATACTCTGAAATTTTAAAATCTCCTTTATCATCTAATAAATTCTCAATTGAAACTCCATTTTCAGAGAATAAGTTTGAAGAACCACAATACAGTGCTTCTCGAATTAATGATGGTGCGAGTTCAGCACCCCTCTGATAAGACGATTTTTTATCAAATTTTATTCCTTGAAGTACGATTTGGTTCATTTAAAGTCAATTTTATCGATATAAATATCTATACAAAACTTCAAATAAAAAAAATCCCAAACAATTAGTTTGGGATTCGCTTTATAAGAACATATTTTTAGTCTTCTGGGTGCATAAATTGTTGTTTCCCTAGAAGCTCCTCCTCCGTTTCAACATTATCTTCATCGGGTACGCAACAATCTACGGGACAAACTGCTGCACATTGTGGTTCTTCATGAAATCCTTTACATTCCGTACATTTATCCGGTACTATATAATAAATTTCATCTGAAACCGGTTCTTGAACTTCATCAGCATCTACTTCTTTACCATTTGGTAATATTACGTTTCCGGTTAGTGAAGTTCCATCTTTATAACGCCAATCGTCAGCTCCCTCATAAATTGCAGTATTAGGGCACTCTGGTTCACAAGCACCACAATTAATACATTCGTCTGTTATAATAATTGCCATAATTAATTTAACTAAATTTGTAGCCGCAAAGTTACAAAAACCTGAACGTAAAAAACGAATGAATGTTGCTACAAAACAGAATTAACGCTTTTGTTGAATTTGGTAAATTTTTAAGTCAATTTTCAAGAGGGAAAATTGAAAGATTAGATGCGGTTTCATATAATGATTTATTTTTTGATGCTTTTAATCTACAGTTAAAACGTGCGAAAGAATTTAATGGTTGGTTTACAGAAGATAACATTTTATATGCATTTGAATCGTGGTCTAACTTGTTGTCAAAAAACAATTTAGATAGCTGGATCTCTAATTATGCTTTAAATTCAAAAGACAAAACTGTTGCGGTAATAATGGCCGGGAATATTCCCCTGGTTGGATTTCATGATTTTATTTCCGTACTACTTTCGGGTCATTCGATCATAGTAAAACAATCTTCAAACGATCGATATTTCTTACCACTGGCAGCCAAATATCTTGAGCATGTTGAACCTGAATTAAAGGGAAAAATACTTTTTACCGAAGAAAAACTTGAAGGATTTGATGCCGCGATAGCTACAGGAAGTAATAATACAGCCCGATATTTCGAGTATTATTTTGGTAAATACCCAAGTATCATTCGTAAGAATAGGAACAGTGTTGCCGTTTTAACCGGGAACGAATCTGAAGATGAATTAATAGGTTTAGGAGAAGACATCTTTCGTTATTTTGGTTTAGGCTGCAGAAGTGTTTCCAAGATTTTTGTACCAAACGATTACGATTTTGATCAACTTTTTAGGGCAGTATATACTTATAAAGACATTATTGACTACAAGAAATATGCTAATAATTATGATTATAACAAGGCAGTATATTTAATGAGCGAATTTGATCTTTTAGAAAATGGATTCTTAATACTTAAAGAAGATAAAAGCTATGCTTCGCCAATTGCTTCCCTATTTTATGAATATTATGACGATCTAAATTCGTTACAACAGAAATTAACAGGAGAAAAAGAACAAATACAATGTATTGTAAGTAATTCTTTAGAAAATACGGTAGACTTTGGTAAAACCCAGCGGCCTTCTTTGACTGATTATGCAGATGGTGTAGATACCATGAGCTTCTTAAATTCTTTATAAGAAAAGGGCTGCAAAGCAACCCTTTTGTATCATTTTTTACTGATTAATAGACCATATTGAGTAACTCTTCGGTGGGCATTGAATTTTTACCCATCCTCCTCCTTGCGTTGTTGGATACCAATTAGAATGCCCGGTAAAATCTTTTATCTGAGTATTATTCCAATTTGTAGGTACCCATCTTTCTTGCCAATGATTTGCATTGTTTATATAGACAATTAATCCCGGATTTCCATTGTAGCCATTTCGTCTGGCAACGTACTCATCATTATCAGTATAAAGAATTGATGTATTACCTGTAGCCTTGTTATTATGAATCCAAATTAAGTTATTCATTCGTTCTTTATTCAACCACTCTTCATAGTCTCTATAAAAAATTGTTGGATAACCTTCATGCGTTAGAATGTATGCATACGCGAGCAATTTCTCCCATATCTCATCGGTATCATGGTTTGCCACGAATGTAACGGCTTTAAACGGATCTCTTTTCCACATCATGTCATCATTTAGTACATTTAGATTATTTCCGTCAAAAGCATCGTTCATTTTGTAATAACACGCAAAATCAAAGACGCTACTATTAGCTGCATTGGCCCACCAGCTTAATGTGTTTACATTAGCATCCCAATATTCTCCAATAGATAATCCACCAATGCTTGCATTCCATTGACTTACTACAGATGGTGAAAATCCCTTTACATAATCAAAACGCCAACCATCAAAACCAATAGAATCTCTATAATACTTTCCTACGCTATCATCTCGAAGCCATAACCAATCTTTTACGTGTTGTACGTCGTGGCATAAGTCTGGGAAACCACCAAAAATACCGTCATCATTAGTATGAATATTATTAGGGTGAAAATCGTGCTGCGTTCTAGTAAACTTACCCGAAGAAATATTCGTAAAATCTGTCCACGTATCTGTATTTGTATATTGATTCGCTTCTAATTGCCCACCACTGTTATGATTTAAAACAATATCTGCATAGACTTTCATGTTTTCATTATGAGCGGTGCTAATAAGGTTTTCTAACTCAGTTCTTGATCCGAAACGTGTTTCAATTGTATTATTTTGGTTGTAATTACCAAAATCAAAATAGTCTGTTGGGTCATACCCCATAGAATTTGCACCTCCTTGTGCCTTAGATACCGGAGGTAGCCAAATAGATTCAATACCGGCACTGCTCCATTCAGAAAGTTTACCTTCTACAACATCCCACCATGTACCACCAGCAGGCACATCCCAATAAAATGCTTGCATCATAACCCCACCTCCTGGCCCGGGATTGTAGTTTTTTAAATTCACACCACTACCAGAATTGAATGGTTGTCCTTCGTGTTTTGTAACATGTTTAATTACAACTTCATTCTTTTGTTGTAATTCTAAATCTTCTACAGATTCACTACATGAAATAAAAATTAGTGTTACTCCTATTATACTCCAACAAAAATTTAATAATTTCATAATCAATAGTTTAGTTAATAATTGAATGCATTAGATTCTTACTTTTAATCTAATTGTTTATCAAATTAGCTATTAAATAAACATCGCTTGATTACGAAACCGATTTCGTGTTAAAAACTTTATGATTCTTTAACATTTTAGCGGTATTGCTGAGGTATTATTAAAAAAATCGCTATTTGGAGGTGTATTTCTTTAATAAATCAAAAAAGCCCAAGAAAATCTTGAGCTTTTTGATCTTATTTTTTAATCGAAGATTAATCTCCGAACTCAGTATCGAGTTTAATATAGTCTAGAAATTCTCTTTTTGTGGCTTCATCTTTGAATTTACCACCAAATTCTGAGGTTACAGTGCTACTAGCCACATCTCGAATTCCACGTGAATTAACACATAAATGCTTTGCATCTATAACACAAGCTACATCTTCAGTATTTAGTGCTTGCTGCAATTCTTGCACAATTTGCATGGTTAATCGCTCCTGTACTTGTGGTCGTTTAGCATAATAGTCAACGATACGATTCATTTTAGAAAGACCAATAACCTTTCCGCTAGAAATATATGCAATATGAGCTCTCCCAACAATAGGTAATAAATGGTGTTCGCAAGTAGAATACACTGTGATATTCTTCTCAACCAACATTTCACCGTACTTATAGTTATTGTCGAATGTAGACGGTTTTGGCTTTCGTTTTGGATTTAAGCCACCAAAAATCTCTTTAACAAACATTTTAGCTACACGTTTAGGTGTACCTTTAATACTATCATCGGTAAGGTCCATTCCTAATTTATGAAGTATATGAGCTACATCTTCTTCGATAGCTTGTATTTTTTCATCATCAGAAATATCAAAAGCATCGTTACGCAAAGGTGTCTTTGCCGATGTAAAAATGTGATCGTCACCAAATTCTTCTACACTCACTTTTCCGTTTTTTCCTTCAAACATCATTTTAAAATTTATGCAAAATTACGAATTCCTTATCGTTTCAAGCAGTTCTTCAAAATTGAAGGTGGTTTGCTCACCAGAATTCATATTTTTTAATGTATATTTTTTATTCTTTAATTCTTCTTCTCCAACCAATACTACAAACGGTATTTCACGTTTATTAGCATAGTTCATTTGTTTTTTAATCTTTACTGTATCAGGATAAACTTCAGCTTTTACACCTTCGTTTCTTAAAGTATTTATCGCTTCTAAACAATAAATAGATTCATCTCCTCCAAAATTTAAAAACAATACTTTAGGTTTTGGTAATTCAACTGATTGTTTAAACAAATCTAATTCTTCTAACACTAAATAAATTCTATCCAACCCAAAAGAAATACCAATACCGCTCATATCTTTGAGTCCAAAAATACCAGTAAGATCATCATAGCGGCCACCACCACCAATAGAACCTAACTTAATATCATTGGCAGTAACTTCAAAAATAGCGCCAGTGTAATAGTTTAATCCACGGGCCAACGTTACGTCTAATTGCAGCTTAGATAAACTTAGACCCAATTTGGTTACATTTTCTATAACAAATTGTAAATCATTTACACCTTGTAAGCCTTCGTCGGAATTTACAAGCAGTTCTTTCAATTGCACCAATTTTTCTTCATTTGTTCCAGAAAGGCCAAATAAAGGCTTCACTTTGCTAATTGCTTCTTCATTGATGCCCTTAGCCAACATTTCTTTCGCAACACCTTCTTTCCCTATTTTATCCAATTTATCTAAAGCCACCGTAAAATCGATAAGCTTGTCTTTAGCTCCTATAATATCTGCAATACCAGATAAAATCTTTCTGTTATTTAATTTAATCGTCGTGCTAATTCCTAAGTCAGAAAAAACAGCATCATATAATTGAATAAATTCTACTTCTTGTAACAATGATTTACTACCAACTACGTCGGCATCACATTGAAAAAACTCTCTGAAGCGCCCTTTTTGAGGACGGTCTGCCCTCCAAACAGGCTGCACCTGGTATCGCTTAAATGGAAAAACAATTTCATTTTGGTGTTGCACCACATAACGCGCAAACGGCACCGTTAAATCATAGCGAAGGGCTTTATCAGAGATTTGAGGAGTAAGTTTTAAACTTTCTTTACTTTTTAATAATTCCTCATCTGTTTTGGCAAGAAAATCTCCAGAGTTTAATATTTTAAAAATCAGACGATCTCCTTCTTCACCATATTTACCCAATAATGTAGACGAATTCTCAAAACTTGGCGTTTCAATTGGCTGAAAGCCATAAAGTTCAAAATGCTTTTTGATTACAGTAAAAATGTAATTACGTTTTGCTACTTCTGTTGGAGAAAAATCTCGTGTTCCTTTAGGTATACTTGGTTTCTGTGCCATTTCTAAAACTAAGCTGCAAATATCTGAAATTTATACTGATTTGTGCTAAAATAACTAAAATCATATTTAATATGAAAAGATCATGCTATACTTGTTTCTGCATCACAAAAAATTCATAAATGAAGGTTTGATATAATGGAGCCTTAAAACAAGTTCTGAGTGACGATTAGCTATTCTAAACTACGCTTCGGTTTAAACCATTTGAAAACTTTAAACATCAGCCAAAGTATAACGATCACCAAAATAATTGTCAAAACCGGAGCTACAAAAGCCAAAACAGACATTACAATTGATGAGCCCGTTTCTACTGTAGAAACTATAGGGTTGGCAATACCTCCAGTGGTAGCAGAAGATGCCAATCGTGTTGTGGACGTGGATGTTTTTATCGCAGTTGCCGTACCTCCACCGGCTATAATTGCTAAAGACCAAGTAACTACCGGATCTAAATCTGCAGCAGTTGAAAGCATAACCGCCGTTCCTGCAAGTGCCGCTAGCGGCACTGCAATGGTATCCAATAAATTATCTAACCAGGGTATTAGGTATGCTACAATTTCTACAATAGTAGCAATTCCTAATGTAATCATAGCCGGTAAGCTACCAACCCATTCCCAACTTTCATTAAGAGGAATAACTTGATAGAATGAAGCAATGCTAAGTGCAAATAAGGGAACAAATACACGAAAACCGACCGATGCAGCTAGTCCGACACCTAGAAGAATACTAAAAATGGTTGATGGATCCATAGTTTTGGCTAATTTAAGGATTAATATGATTATTCATAATCCAAAATTATACCAAAATCATAGTAAATTTTAATGAAAAATGCAAAGGGGATTTTCCCCCTTTTTTTAAGGGGATTTTTCCTGAATTTTATTCCATGCCTTTTAATTTAAAGGGCTTAACGTTACATTTGTTAGACAAAGTTTAGTCAGGATAAAATTTAACTCTCGTGCAACACCGTAAAAAAAATCAAAAGAAATTCTACAATAATGAAATGGAGTTCTGGGAGAAAAAAGATAGTCAGTTTTGGGATAGGTTAGTTAAGGGTTTATTTATTTCGGGACTGGCTATAATACTTTTTGCAGTCTTATTAAAATGGCTAGAGTTTTTTTAATCGAAGAAAAATAGTTAAATTGCTTACTAAGTATCGGCTGTGAAAAAGGACTAAGCCCTTTATAGTTTATTCAAACTGTGAAGGGTTTATGTTTTTTGCTTCTTTTTCTTGGCAGCAGGAAACAATACATTATTTAATATTAGTCGATACCCTGGAGAGTTAGGATGCAAATCTAGTTCGGTTTTAGGATCTCCTACACGATGTGTATAATCTTCAGGATCATGCCCTCCGTAAAAAGTCCACATACCTTTACCATTAATACCATGAATATATCGAGCTTCACCATTGCTCTTATTTTCACCCATAACTAATACATTAGACTTTACCGTACTCCGGTCATAACTTGTAGTTTGCCCCATAAAACCTTTTACCAGCTGCGTATGATTTTGGCATAACATGGTTGGAACCGGATCCCATTTAGCAGAATATTCCTGCAAAGAAAAATAATCTTCGGTACGCTGTATGCGTCGCTTACGTGTCATATCAATTGAAGAAAACTCATATTCAACCGGGCTTCGCACCAATTGAAAATCTTTAAAAGCAAAAGTTTTAGAAAAATCTATCTTTTTTTGATAATTAGCTTCTGCTCTATCTCCATCAAACATTGCCTCGCAAATATCAACACCTTCTGCTGCTAAGGCAATATCAAAACTATCGGTAGCAGAACACATAGCAAACATAAAACCACCACCTATCACATAATCGCGAATGCGCAAAGCAACAGCCAACTTAGACTCAGAAACTTTTGAAAATCCTAGTTTTTTTGCAAGATTCTCAGAATAACGCTTGCCCTCGATATACCATGGAGCAGCTCTAAATGATCCATAGAACTTTCCATATTGTCCGGTAAAATCTTCATGATGTAGATGTAACCATTCATATAGCAATAACTTATCTTGTAGTACTTCTTCATCATATACCACATCATATGGTATCTCAGCATAATTTAAGACTAAAGTTACAGCATCGTCCCAAGGCATTTTGTCTTTCGGTGAATACACCGCTATTTTAGGCGCTTTCTCTAATATAACAGCTTCCATATTCTGAGATGGACTTTGAATCTCTTCTAATATCTGTAAAGCTTCTGCATCTGATATTACCTCATAAGAAACACCTCGTATAGTGCATTCTTTTCTAAAAATTTCTTGATCTTCTAGAAGGAAGGAGCCTCCTCTGTAATTAAGTAGCCATTTAACATCACTGCCTTTTTGTAATGATAGGTAAGTAATCCCATAAGCCTTAAGGTGATTTTTTTGAGCTACTTCATCCATAGGAATTAAAATGAATGAAGCATGACATACGATGCTTATAAAAAATAGTATTATGGATACTATATACTTCATAAATTAGTGTTTAGAATGGCACATCATCTGGACTACCAAAAACATCATCAGCATTAGGAAGGTTCTTTGTATCAATAAAATCATTCATTTTAGATTGATTCATTGAAGATTCAAATTCAGTAGAAAAAGATTCTTCTAAGTCTGAGAACTGAGCTAAATGCCCTGTAAATTTTAATCGAATATTATCTAAACCACCATTTCTATGTTTTGCAACTATAAATTCTGCTTGACCTTCACAAGGCGTTCGTTCTTCATCATCCCATTCTGTTTGCCCATAATACTCAGGTCTAAAGATAAAAGATACGATATCTGCATCTTGTTCTATCGCTCCAGATTCACGTAAATCTGATAATAACGGACGCTTGCTACCACCTCTAGTTTCAACAGCTCGTGAAAGCTGCGATAACGCAATTACCGGTATATTTAATTCTTTAGCGAGTGCTTTTAGATTACGTGAAATGGTTGAAATTTCTTGTTCACGATTACCACCTCCTTTGGCGGCTGTACCGGCCGTCATTAACTGCAAGTAATCAATAATGATAATTTTTATACCATGTTGTGAAGCTAATCTTCGTGCTTTCGCTCTAAGGTCGAATATCGATAATGATGGCGTATCATCAATAAATATAGGCGCTTTAGATAGATTTTTAACTTTTACATTTAATTGCTCCCATTCATGAGGCATTAAATCTCCTTTTCTAAGTTTGCCAGAAGAAATACCTGTTTCACTCGAGATCATACGAGTAATTAATTGTACAGAAGACATCTCTAATGAGAAAATTGCAGCTGGTATTCCAAAATCAATTGCCATATTCTTGGCCATAGACATTACAAAGGCTGTTTTACCCATACCAGGTCTTGCAGCCAGAATTACCAAGTCAGAAGGTTGCCAACCAGAAGTTAAGGCATCCAATTTTGTGAATCCTGTTGGTACTCCACTCATTCCCTCTTTACTTGAAATTTCTTCAATCTTTTTTAAGGCCTGAGAAACTAATCCTTCAGCAGCCTCCGAACTTTTCTTCAAATTACCTTGAGTAACTTCAAAAAGCTTCGTTTCAGCAGAGTCTAAAAGGTCAAAAACATCCGAGGTTTCGTCGTAAGCTTCATCAATAATTTCACTAGAAATTGAAATCAATCTGCGCTGTATATATTTTTGTATAATAATTCGGGCATGAAACTCAATATGGGCAGACGAAGCAACTTTCTGAGTAAGGTTTACTAAATAAAAATCACCTCCAATACTTTCTAATTTACCATCTTTACGTAATTGATTAGCAACCGTTAAAAGATCAATAGGCTCTGAAGCATTAAATAATTTGAACATCGCTTCAAAAATATCTTGATGCGATTGCTTATAAAAAGCATCGGCATGTAATATATCAATCACATCATCAACACCTTTTTTATCAATCATCATAGCACCCAACACAGCTTCCTCTAAATCAACCGCTTGAGGAGGTATTTTACCTTTCTCAAGGCTGATTAGAGTTCCTTTTTTTAAACTTTTAGCTGGTAAGGGTTGTAAATTTTTCATCACGCAAATGTAATTTTTTTAAAGCTTACAATACCTTTTTGTATAACTTTTATTTGTACACAATTCCTGTTAATAAGACCACTAGTTGTTAATAAATACATCAAAATCTACACCAAAATATAATTAGCTATTTTTGGGCAATGAAGCCACTCAAAATTTATAAAATTCTTACGCTGTTTTTCTTTGTACAGCTTGCTTTCGTTTCAATTATTTCAAAGTTCCCAAACCTTATAGAAAACTACTATTCTAATGGAATTTACCCTTTTATTTCATCTACTTTTAGAACGGTTCTAGGTTGGATTCCTTTTTCATTTGGTGACATTTTTTACTTTTTGTTAGGACTATTCATAATTACTTCAATAGTTAAGTTCTTTAAAAACAAGTTTAAAGGTATGAAAGAATATGTTTTCAAATTAGGAGCCTTTATTTCAATATTGTATTTCCTGTTTCATTTTCTATGGGGAATGAATTATCATAGAAACTCTTTGTTTACAACTTTAAAACTTGAACAAAAAGAATACACAATCGATGAATTAAAAGATCTTTCTGAAGATCTGATCAAAAAAACGAGTACCATTCAGTATAAAATTACCAAAAATGATACTATAAAAGTAACCATAGAAAAAACGAAAGCTGAAATTTTAGAAGATGTATCCAAAGGGTATACGAATTCCATTAAAAACCTTCCCAATTTAAACTATACCAGAGGTTCTGTAAAAAAATCCTTATTTAGCCTTCCATTAACCTATATGGGATTTTCTGGATATTTAAATCCTTTTACGATCGAAGCGCAAGTAGATTATTTAGTGCCAAAACATAATTTACCAATGATTACTAGTCATGAAGTGGCGCATCAGCTAGGATATGCATCAGAAAGCGAAGCAAATTTCGTAGGCTATTTAGCTGCATCTAATCATCCCGATTTGTATTATCAATATTCTGCAAATTTAACGGCTATGCGTTATGCAATTGCTGCAACTTATGGTAAAGATTCCATTCTAGGTAGGCAACTTATAGATAGTATTCCAAAAGGAATTAAGAAGAATATACTAGAATCTCGTGATTTCTGGCGTTCATATCAAAATAAGGCAGAACCTTTTTTTAAACTATTCTATGATAATTATCTGAAGGCAAATCAACAACAAGATGGCATTAAAGGTTACAGTAAAATGGTAGGTTTGTTAGTTGCTTATCGCGAAAAATATACTTTATAACGCTTTTCATATTTTTGACAAATTTTCACCGTGTATAAACAGATTACTAGCATACAAAATCCTACTATAAAGGAGATCGCACTTCTTCAAGAAAAATCTAGGGCTCGAAAAAAAACCGGATTATTTGTCGTTGAAGGAAAGCGTGAAATACAATTAGCATTAAAAGGAAAGTATGAATTGAAAACCCTTTTATTTTGTGATGATATTATTGATGAATCAGAGCTTAAAGATTTTAATAGTAAGCAAGCAGAAATAATTAAAATAGATAAAGAAGTATATCAAAAACTAGCACGTAGAGATTCAACCGAAGGTCTTTTAGCCGTATTTCGAATAAAAGAACATGACTTAAGTTCTATACACCTTAAAAGAAAACACCCTTTAATTTTAGTAGCTGAAGCACCAGAGAAACCAGGAAATATAGGTGCATTGCTACGCACGGCCGATGCCGCAAATTTGGACGCTGTCTTTATTGCAAATCCTAAAACAGATTTATATAATCAAAATATTATTCGTTCTAGTGTGGGCTGTGTATTTACAAATCAGATAGCCACCGGAACAACAACCGAAATAATTTCATTTTTAAAACAGCAGAACATTCGAATTTACTGTGCTGCATTATCGGCTTCTGAATCGTATGAGAGAATAGATTATACCAAAGGATCTGCAATAATAGTTGGCACCGAAGCTACAGGATTAAGTGAACAATGGCTAGAAAACAGTTCTCAAAATATTATTATACCCATGCAAGGAGAAATTGATTCTATGAATGTATCAGTTTCGGCAGGGATTTTGATCTTTGAAGCGAAACGACAACGTAACTTTAATTAAAGTATGCGATTTAGACATTTCATAAAATTTTTATTCATTTTATTCGTGTTAGCTAGTTGTGGAAGCTCAAAGAAAACAACTTCTACCATAACTTTAAAAAATAAGTTAGAAGCTCAGTTTAAGATTTATAAAGGCACCAAATATAAATATGGAGGCAGTGATAAAAGAGGTTTTGATTGTTCAGGGTATGTAAATAAGGTTTACAAAGATGCTTTCAATATACAATTGCCACGTTCTACGAAAGAAATAGCTAAACAAGGTAAAAAAATAAATAAGGGGCAGCTAAAAATTGGGGACCTCGTATTTTTCAGACCAACAATTAGATACAGGCATGTTGGAATTTATATGGGGAATGATATTTTTATGCATAGTTCTACGTCTAAAGGTGTCATAAAATCAAGTTTAAACAATCGCTATTGGAAGCGAAAATATAGATATGCAAAACGCATACTAAAAAGCAGATAAAAGAATGATAACTCCACAATTCATATTTACAGTATTCATCGCAATACTTGTTGTTAATTTTTTAATTAACAAATACTTAGACTATTTAAATTCTAAGCATTTTGATGATGAAATTCCAGAAGAATTACAAGATGTTTATGATGATGAAGCCTATTATAAATCGCAAGATTATAAAAAGGAGAATTTTAAATTTTCGATGCTAATCTCTGCTGTTTCATTTATTGCAACGATTGCTTTTTTTTACTTTGAAGGATTCGCTATTGTTGATGCTATGGCACGAAGCTTTAGCACAAACGAAATTATAGTGAGTCTTGTTTTCTTTGGGATTATCATGTTTGCGAGCGACCTTTTAACTACACCTCTCTCCTATTATCAAACCTTTGTTATTGAAGAAAAATATGGATTTAATAAATCTACTAAGAAACTTTTTTTTATTGACAAGATAAAAGGATGGTTATTAACTATTGTTTTAGGCGGTGGAATTTTGGCATTGATCATTTGGTTTTATCAACTTACAGGTAAAAATTTCTGGATTTATACCTGGATATTAATCTCGGTATTTTCAATATTTATGCTATTGTTTTATTCCAGCCTAATTGTACCATTATTCAATAAACAAACTCCCTTAGAAGATGGAGAATTAAAAGTGAAATTAGAAGTATTTGCGATGAAAACTGGGTTTAATCTTGATAAAATATTTGTTATAGATGGCTCTAAAAGGTCTACGAAAGCAAATGCCTATTTCACAGGCTTTGGCGCGAAAAAAAGAATTGTATTATATGATACATTAATCAATGATCTTGAAACCGATGAGATTGTTGCTGTATTGGCACATGAAATTGGTCATTATAAAAAGAAACATGTTGTTTTTAATATGCTTGTTTCTGTTTTAACAACAGGAATCACTTTATATATTTTGTCATTATTTATGGATAACGCATTATTATCAAATGCACTATCAGTTAAACAACCGAGCTTTCACATAAGCTTAATTGCATTTGGTATACTCTACTCTCCTATATCAGAAATTACAGGCTTGATAATGAATTATATCTCCAGAAAATTTGAATATCAGGCCGATAATTATGCGAAAGAACATTTTAACGCTGAATCGCTTATTTCGTCTTTAAAGAAATTGTCAAAGAATAACTTAAGTAACTTGACGCCTCATAAGAGTTATGTATTTGCACATTATTCACATCCAACCTTATTACAAAGAGTTCAAAATTTGTTGAAATAAAGCATTCCTCTGCTTGCTTAAAAAAAATCTTTGGTTTACTTTTAAACTATGGCATACACGGCGACAATAGAAGAAGAGAAAAAAGAAATAACCAAGCGTTATAAAGATATGCTGAGTGAAACGTATCAAACCTTATCTGTAAAAGATAAAAAAATGATACGTAAGGCTTTTGATATTGCTGCTGATGCTCATAAAGAGCAACGTAGAAAATCGGGTGAACCCTATATTTATCATCCTATAGCTGTAGCAAAGCTGGTAGCTAATGAAATTGGCCTTGGAGCTACTTCAATAGTTGCAGCATTATTACATGATGTTGTTGAAGATTCTGAAGATTACGATTTTAATGATATTGAGCAATTGTTTGGCGAAACGGTATCTAGAATTGTAAACGGACTTACAAAGATCTCTAATTTAAGTAAGGAACAAGACATTTCTATACAAGCTGAAAACTTCAGAAAAATGTTGCTCACACTTAATGACGATGTGCGTGTGATTTTAATTAAAATAGCTGATCGCTTGCATAATATGCAAACTATGGGCTCCATGCCTCCGCACAAGCAAGTGAAAATTTCTTCAGAAACCCTGTACATATATGCGCCATTGGCACATCGATTAGGGCTCTATAATATTAAAACCGAATTAGAGGATCTTGGGTTAAAGTATACAGAACCTGAAGTGTACAATGATATTCTTACCAAGATTAGAGATAGCAAAGAAGAACAAAGTAAATATATTGAAGGGTTTTCGAATGTTATCAAATCTTCTTTAGATAAAGAAAAAATTGAATATTCTATTAAAGGACGGCCCAAATCTATCTACTCTATTCGTAAAAAGATGCTCGCACAAGGAGTTTCTTTTGATGAAGTTTATGATAAGTTTGCTATCCGTATTATCTATAAATCTACCGAAAAGCGCGAAAAATTTGATGCTTGGAGAATATATTCTATCGTAACCGATCACTTTAGGCCAAATCCAAATCGTTTAAGAGATTGGATATCGCAACCTAAATCTACTGGCTATGAATCCTTACACATTACCGTTATGGGTACCAAAGGGCGTTGGGTAGAAGTTCAAATACGTTCAGAACGTATGGATGAAATTGCCGAAAGAGGTTACGCTGCGCACTTTAAATATAAACATGGTAATGATAAAGAATCAGGCTTAGAAGGTTGGTTAAATCGCTTAAAGGAAACATTAGAAAATCCAGATATAAATGCAGTCGATTTTGTAGAGCAGTTTAAGCTAAACCTCTATTCAAAAGAGATTTATGTCTTTACACCAAAAGGAGATATTAAGTCGTTACCTAAAGGTGCTACACCTATAGATTTTGCATTTGCTATACACACCGAAGTTGGTATGCGTTGCCGTGGAGCCCGTGTAAATGGAAAGTTAGTTCCTTTAAGTCATGAACTCAAAAGTGGCGACCAGGTAGAGATTATCACCTCTAATTCTCAAAAGCCTAAGCTAAGTTGGCTAGATATTGCTCAAACGGCACGTGCAAAGTCAAAAATTAGAACAGCTTTAAAAGATGAACAAAAACAAATTGCGGCCGAAGGAAAGGAAATCTTAGCACGTAAGCTCCGTCATTTAAAAATTCCCTTAAATGAGAAGACGGTAAATGAATTGGTCAATTATTTTAAATTAAAAACGAGCCTTGATCTTTTTTATAGAATCGGTAACGGGTCTATAGATAATCAGCAGCTAAAAGAATATGTAAGTCAAAGAAGTAATGCCCTCTATAGTTTCTTTAAAAATAGATTGCGCCGTGGCTCTTCAGTAAAAGAAATAGAAACTAGTCATCAAGAAGTCACCAATAAATATGATCTTTTAGTATTTGGAAAAGAAGAAGATAAACTTGATTATAAGTTAGCAAACTGTTGTCACCCTATTCCTGGCGATAAAGTATTCGGTTTTGTAACTGTTAATGAAGGTATTAAAGTTCACAAACAAAATTGCCCGAATGCCATTAGCTTACAATCACAGTATGCATATCGTATTATGCCTGCAAAATGGATAGACTCATCGCAACAAGAGTTTAAAGTGACTTTAAAAATTACAGGGTTAGACAACATGGGCTTGGTAAATCAGGTAACAAAAATAATTTCTAATAGCATGAATGTTAATATTCATAGTATTAATATTGCCGGTGATGATGGTGTTTTTGATGGGAAAATTGCCATTAGCGTTAAAAACAATTCGCAGCTTAAAAAATTAGTTGCTCGGTTAAAGAATATTGAAGGTATTGACAAAATACAACGGTTGGATTAATTTTGTTTACAAATTGTTGATCTTTTTAAAAAGTGATTGTAAGAATCATCTAATTAAAATGTAAATTTGCCGAAGGTTATGAGTGCTGTAAAACAAGTAGAAAATCAAAAAAATCAGGAAATCGTAAAGAATGTCTTTACCAAATTCCTGGAAAAGAATGGTCACAGAAAAACTCCAGAGCGTTATGCTATCTTGCAAGAGATATATGACCATAACGACCATTTTGATATTGAGTCGCTCTATATTTACATGAAAAATAAAAATTATCGTGTAAGTAGAGCTACGCTTTACAATACTATAGAATTGTTATTGGAATGTGGTTTAGTAAGACGTCATCAATTTGGACAAAATCAATCACATTATGAAAAATCATACTTTGATAAACAGCATGATCATCTTATTCTTGAGGATACCGGAGAGGTGATCGAGTTTTGTGACCCTCGAATACAAATCATTAAAAAAACCATAGAAGAGGTATTTGATGTTACAATCGATAAGCACTCGCTATACTTCTATGGATCCAAAAACCAAAAAAAATAAGAACATTACATGGCGGTAGATTTACTATTAGGACTACAATGGGGAGATGAAGGTAAAGGTAAGATTGTAGATGTCCTCACTAAAAACTATGATATTATTGCAAGATTTCAAGGTGGACCCAATGCCGGTCATACCTTAATTTTCGATGGAAATAAGCACGTATTGCATACCATTCCGAGTGGTATTTTTCATAAAAGTGCGATGAATCTTGTTGGGAATGGTGTTGTAATTGACCCGGTAATATTTAAGAAAGAGTTAGATAATCTTGCCCAACATAATATTGATTACAAATCAAAGCTATTGATCTCGCGCAAGGCACATCTAATATTACCAACACATCGTTTGTTAGATGCAGCCTCAGAAACTTCAAAAGGAAAAGCAAAGATCGGGTCTACTTTAAAAGGAATTGGTCCAACTTATATGGATAAAACCGGTAGAAATGGAATGCGAGTTGGCGACTTAGAGCTAGATACTTGGAAAGATAAATATAGAGCGTTAACAGCTAAGCATATTAAAATGCTCGATTTCTTTGATGTGGATATACAATATGATATTGAAGAATTAGAAACTGAATTTTGTAAGGCCGTAGACACACTTAAAGAATTAACCTTTATTGATAGCGAAGAATACTTAAATCAAGCCATAAAATCTGGAAAATCTATTTTAGCTGAAGGAGCGCAAGGTTCATTATTGGATATTGATTTTGGTACCTATCCATTTGTAACTTCTTCAAATACTACGGCAGCCGGAGCATGTACAGGATTGGGTGTTGCTCCTAATAGAATCGGAGAGGTATTTGGTATTTTTAAAGCATATACAACTCGTGTAGGTTCTGGCCCCTTCCCTACTGAATTATTTGACAAGGATGGTGAGACCATGGGGCGTGTTGGTCATGAATTTGGGGCAACTACGGGGCGCCCACGTAGATGTGGTTGGTTAGACCTTGTTGCTTTAAAGTATGCCGTTCAGGTAAATGGTGTAACTCAATTAATGATGATGAAAGGAGATGTATTATCTGGTTTTGATACACTTAAGGTTTGTACTTCTTATACTTATAAAGGAAAAGAGGTGAGCCATTTACCATATAATATTGAACCCGAAAATGTATCAGTAAACTATACTGAAATGGATGGTTGGCAAGCCGATCTAACTAAGATGACTTCGGCTGATGAATTACCACCAAACCTCAATGCTTATATTGACTTTATTGAAAAAGAACTAGAAGTGCCTATCAAAATTGTTTCTGTAGGACCAGATAGAAAGCAAACTATAATGAGGTAAAGAAAAGGTAAAAGCTTTTGTTTGTATAGTGATGATTTTGTTCTTTAACAATAAATTACATAGCTTAAACTTAACACCTTTTTCCTTAGTTTTGTAGCAAAATAAATAAGCTTGAAGAAAGTACTTTTTATACTTTTAATATTTACCTTTTCATCTGTTGGTTTTGCACAGCAAAAGCGAATTCAAATAGTGCATGCCGATAATTCTAATATAGATGAAGAAAAGTATCCTGGCGCTACCATTCTCCTCGGCAATGTATATGTTGAACATGAAGGAATTACGCTTCGTAGTAAAAAAGCAATTCATTATAGAAAAGATAATATTCTTGAAGCATTTGGTGATGTAGTTTTAAACCAGGGAGATACTATTACTCAAAATAGTGCATATGTTCAATACAGCGGAAACACAAAAAAAGCACTATCATGGGGTAATGTGGTACTTAAAGATCCTTTAATGACCTTAACCACCGATACCCTACGTTTTGATAGGTTAAAGCAAAAACTCTATTACCGAAGCGGCGCAACCATCCGTGACACAACAAATGTTTTAACCAGTACCGTTGGAAATTATTATTTACAAAGTTCAAAATTTCAAGCACAGAATGATGTGGTATTGACCAATCCAGATTATGTATTAAAGTCAGATCATTTAGAATACTTTACGAGTGATGGCAAAACATACTTATTTGGACCATCAACCATTACGGGTGAAGATAATTTTATTTATACTGAAAGTGGATTTTACGATACCAAAAAAAATATATCATACTTTACAAAGAACTCACGAATAGAACATCAGAATAGAGAAATTACTGCAGACAGCCTTTATTATGACAGAAATTTGGGTTTTGCGTCGGCAACTAAAAATATTCAACTTAAAGACACTACCAATAACTCCATAATACGAGGAGGTTATGCCGAATTTTATCAGCAACTGGATTCGGCTTATGTGGTAAATCGAGCTGTTGCCATTATGGAGATTGAAAAAGATTCGATGTATGTTCATGGTGATACGCTACTAGCAACAGGTAGGCCAGAGAATAGAATTATAAGAGCCTATAACCGTGTAAAGTTTTTCAAAAGTAATTTGAGTGGTAAATGTGATTCTATCCATGCGAATCAATCAACTGGCTTAACACAATTATTTAGGAAACCTGTTTTATGGTCCAACGAAAATCAAATTACAGGAGATACAATTCAATTACTTTCAAATACAAAAACAGAACAATTAGATAGTTTAAAAGTGTTACGTAATGCTTTTATAGTACAAAAAGATTCTGCAGGTTTCAATCAAATTAAAGGCCGTAATTTATATGGGAAGTTTGTAAAAAATGATCTTAGAGATGTACATGTTATTGGTAATGGTGAAATGATTTATTACGCACGTGATGAAGGTAATAATGAGCTCATTGGTATCGATAAAACCACTTGTAGTTCTATGTTTTTCTTATTTAAAGAGAATCAAATTCAAGAGGCACGTTTTTTAACAAGTCCTGAAGGCAGTACTTATCCACTCTCTCAATTACCTGAGAATGTTCGAATTTTAAGAGGGTTTATTTGGCGTGAAGATGAGCGTCCTAGAACCAAAAATGACATTTTTATTAAAGATAGTGATCGCCAACTATCAAAGGAAGAAGATGATAATGTTCCAATAAACACAGAAAAAATTTCAAAAGAAGAAGAGAATTAGCCATGAAAGCCAATTTCTTCAAATATCAAGCACAAACTTCAGAAAATCCATTAGCATTAGAAATATCACATGCTGAAGGTTCTTATGTATATGATGTCAACGGTAAAAAATATTTAGATTTTATCGCAGGAGTATCAGCGAATAGTTTAGGTCATAATCATGCTTCTATTAAAAAGGCCATTACAGATCAATTAGAAAAATATACTCATGTAATGGTTTATGGCGAATTTATTCAAGAACCCCAAGTTTCATTATGTAAAGCATTAGTAAATACATTACCAAAGTCATTAAACAGTGTATATCTTGTGAACTCAGGCACAGAAGCTACTGAGGGTGCTTTAAAATTAGCAAAACGATTTACCCAAAGGTCAGAGATTATTGCTGCTAAAAATGCTTACCACGGCAATACGCAAGGCGCAATGAGCGTATGTGGAGCTGAAACGCAAAACACGGCCTTTCGCCCCTTAATTCCAGGGGTGAAATTCATTGAGTTTAATAAGTATGATGGTTTAAAAAAAATAACTAAAAACACGGCAGCAGTTATTTTAGAAACTATTCAAGGTGGTGCCGGTTTTATTGAACCAAAAGACGACTATTTATACAAAATTAAAAAGCGCTGTAAAGAAGTTGGAGCTCTTTTAATATTAGATGAAATACAAACTGGTGTTGGCAGAACAGGGAGGTTTTGGGGATTTGAAAATTATAATGTCAAACCTGATATTCTAATTACAGGAAAAGGCTTAGGAGGTGGAATGCCAATTGGAGCTTTTATAGCTAATGTTGAGATAATGAGATCATTAAGTATGAACCCAAAACTTGGTCATATTACTACGTTCGGTGGTCATCCTGTGATTGCGGCCTCGGCTTTAGCAACCATTAAAGAACTCCAAAACAATCATCTAATTGCTAAAACGCGTGAAAAGGAAAAAATAGTTAAAGAATCACTTCAGCACCCATTGATTAAGGAAATACGCGGTCGTGGTTTAATGCTTGCCCTAATTGTAGAGTCATCTGAACTTGCATCAAAAATTATTCTTATGGCCATTGAGAAAGGGTTATTGCTCTTTTGGCTTCTTTATGAAGAGAAAGCTATACGAATTACGCCTCCACTGAATATTAGTAATCGAGAAATAGAAGAAGGCTGTAAAATTCTGTTAGAAATTCTTGAAGAATTAAATTAATTGCTACTCAGCTAAGAGCTCATCTATTGTTGCACGTACTTTAGTACTATTCCAATCTGCAGGTCCAAATTCTTCTAAAGAAACTGCACCATTTTTATCTAATATAAATGTTGCAGGTAAACTATTTGTGTTAATTTCCTCTGGTAACCTAGACCCTAGTTGGTACGTTGGAAAATTAAATCCTTTAGCCTCATAATATTTTTCTACTGCTCGTTGTAGATCGGTAGTTAAGAAAATAAATTCAACCTTATCATTGTAATCTGCATAGAGTTTATTCAATGAAGGCATTTCGGCTCTACAAGGAGGACACCAAGTTGCCCAATGATTTATGAATACAACCTTCCCTTTTAGAGATTCTAAATTTATATTTTGAGCATTATTTATTCCCTTTAAAGAAACATTATAAGTCGCCAAAGCAGTTCTATTCTCTTTTTCATTTATTGTTGGGGCGAAGAACTTTCCTTTTACGTACGTTAATCCTTGTGTTAATTTAGCCCTCGTGCCTAAGCCATATGGCGTCATTAAGAAGAATATAAATGCAAAAAACAGTATATAAAATATAGTGTCTTTTTTTCTTTTGGTCATAATAAAGCTAATTTTTGTATTGGTGTCCGTTAAATTTATTCCTTACAAATGTACTATAAAAAATGTGGCGCTAAAATAGCGCCACATTAACCCAAAACAATACGCAATAAAGAACTATCTACTTACAGTTCCTGATGGGAATGAGGTGTTACTAAACATTAAATTATGTGTAGCCGGAGCCAATTCATCACCGGCGGCACCTACTAATGGCTTAAGTAAAAATGGAGCTGGTGAGTTATCAGGTGATGGTTCTATAGAAATTACTACGGTTCTTCCTCTAATATCTAAAGGAAAAGTAAACCCTGCTGGTGCATTATTAAAGAAATCTTCACCAGGTATTGGAGGCCCGTTATTCTCGGTACCGCTAAATGAAGCAGCATCGCCGGCATTATCGTCTGCTGTATTGAAAGCTGTGAATGTACCTGTTGATAATGGTCCGGTACCATCTACAACAACCCAGCCTTCATATTTCCATCCGGCTTCTAAAGCCGGTAAGTTTAAAGCAGGTGTTGGAGGTGCTCCTGGTTCACCAAACCAAATTCCATTTTCATCATTACCATTATTTCCTACGCCTGAAGCCTCATCCGTTGGTGATCTTAAAAAGAATCTACCAGAAGGCGTTATAGAATTAAAATCTGCTACTGTTTCTATTGAAATTACTGCAGTATTGCCACTAAAGTCTCCTACTAATAATTTACTATCTGAAGGGGTTGCTGCATCAGTACCAGTTTCTCCTGCTGGCTCTATAGTCAAAACAAATCGGGTTGCAGCTGCTAATTGGCCAGCATCAATAGAAAATGTCTGCCCGGTGGCAGTACTAGAAAATACCCCTGTGCTAACAGGAGCCCCATTAACTATAATCCAACCTTCGTATACAAAGTCGTTACCTAGATCTTCTAAACCGCTAATGTTTAAAGTTAAGTTCGCATTCGCTTGTCCATCATCATCGTCAGAACAAGAATGAAATACTAAAGAAATAACGGCCAAAGCCATTAATAATACCCTTTTCATCATAAAAATATGTTTTTAATTAATTTATGATTCAAAGGTAAGTGCGAGAAAAAACATAAAATGTTAGCTAGCTAACATTAAGCCACTTTTTTTCTGATTCTAATTTCTTTTCTATTAAAATCTATAGTACCATCTTCTTTTAACTCATTTAAAAGAATATTTAGTGTAGGTCTAGAGGTGCCAATTAATGTAGCTATATCTTTTTGAGTATAAGGGTGAATAATGACTTTGTCACCGGTTTTTTCACAATCATAACCATAATCATCACATAATTCATCCAAAAACTCAAGTAGTCTAGTTTTAGTGTCTTTAAATAGTAGTAATTGTAGCCTGCGTTCTAATTTTTTTATACGTAAACCAATGAATTTGTAAATTTTAAAGCTTACAGATACATTGTCTCGCATGATTGAAAATAAGGCATCTTTGGTTACAGGGCAAATTGCAGTTGTATTATCTATAGATTGTGCAAACTCACTACGTTTTTCAACACCCAGTAGTGCCTTTTCACCAAAAATTTCACCTTTGGTTAAAATAGCTTTAATGACTTCTTCCCCATCTTCAGTATAGTACCCAATCTTAACTTTACCTTTATCAATTAAATAGATTTTATTGGCCGAATCTTCTTCAAAATAGATATAATCACTCTTCTTATAAGTGTTTAGACTATGTGTTTTCGTATAAGCAGGGTACTTATGTGGGCATAAGATTTTAAACAAATTAATATCTTCAAAATACCAAACGTTACTCATCTTGAAATTGGTTTTAAATAAATGTCGGTAAAATGAACAATAACTTACAAAAAAAGTAGGCCATAAGCCGGATTCTGTTTTCCATAAATAGAAATCCTTATCATTTATCTAGATCAATAATTACTTATTGACTCTAACCGCCTACCCTCCAACATTGGGCGCGCTACCCTCAAAAGCTGGTTTACATGGCGTTGCACTGTATAGAGTTTACCTGATTTCACTACAGCATTACCTGTACTTGCTTTCTGCTGCACTTGTCCTCAGCTCAAGCTGGACGGGTGTTACCCGCTATACTGCGCTTTAGTGTCCGGACTTTCCTCTCTAATTAATCAGAGCGATAAGGTGGCCTACTTGCGTACAAAAATAGAAGTAAATAATGGGTAAAAAAAATCCCACTCTCTAAAAAGGGAGTGGGAAAATTGCTATGAAAAAGAAATATTACCGTACTATTAAACCAGTAATACAAGACCATAACGCAATAGGTATTTTTATATTGTACATTACTGAAAAAAATTACATCTTTTTTCAATAATTTTTTAGCGTAAAGTTTTTTGATAAATATGGGCATAAAAAAACCCACTCCATTAGAGTGGGAAAATTGCTATGAAAAAGAAAAAGTTGTTAAGTTTTAAACTTAACGGTACAAATATATAAAAATTCGCCTGTGAAAAACAAACTTTATTAAAAAAAACCGCTTTTTTTTAAATAATTAACTTTTCATTAGGAAAACATGTCCTTAACTTTTTCGAAAAATGACTTATCTGTATTTGATGGCTCGGGCTTAAAATTTTCATCATCAGTCATACGCTCAAAAAACTGTCTTTGCTCTTTGGTTAATTCTTTCGGAGTCCAAACATTTACGTGTACTAAAAGATCGCCTTTCCCATAGCTATCTAAACTTGGAAGTCCTTTTCCACGTAAGCGTAAAATTTTACCAGATTGCACACCGCTATCTATTTTTACTCGTACTTTACCAGTTAATGTATCGATCTCTTTCGTACTACCTAAAACCGCCTCAGAAAAACTTACATACATATCATAATGTAAATTATTACCTTCTCGCTTTAGATTTGGATGATCTTCTTCTTGAATAACTACCAAAAGATCTCCTGAAATACCATTACCTGGAGCATCATTACCTTTGCCTGAAACTTTTAGCTGAACACCATCGGTAACTCCTGGAGGAATTTTTATAGAAACGTTCTCTTCTTTTATTATCAATCCACTAGCATCTGCACCCGCGGGTCTATTATCTATAGACTCACCTGCACCATGGCATGTTGGGCATGCAGTTGCTGTTTGCATCCTTCCTAAAATGGTATTAGTAATTCGTGTGACCTGCCCTTGCCCATTACAAGTAGAACAGGTTTTATAGGTAACGCCATCAGCTTGTACCTTACGCTTTACTTTTACTTTTTTCTCAGCACCGTTTAGTATCTCCTTGAGTGTAAGTTTTACGCGTATTCTCAAATTACTTCCTTTCACTCTGGCTCTTCCACCACCTCCAAATCCGCCACCACCGAAGGCTCCACCAAAGGCTCCACCAAAGATATCGCCAAACTGACTGAAGATATCTTCCATGTTCATATTGCCTCCACCAAAACCACCAGCACCGTCAAAGGCGGCATGACCAAATTGGTCATATCGTGCTTTTTTATCAGAATTACTCAATACTTCATAAGCTTCTGCTGCTTCCTTGAATTTTTCTTCAGCTTCTTTATCACCTGGGTTTTTATCAGGATGATATTTAATCGCTAATTTTCTGTATGCTTTTTTAATTTCAGCATCAGAAGCACTTTTGCTAACACTTAATATTTCGTAATAATCTTGTTTTGCCATCTCTAAATTATTGTCCTATCACCACTTTAGGGAAACGGATTACTTTCTCACCTAATTTGTATCCTTGCTCCACTACATCAACTATTTTTCCTTTTAGTTTTTTAGAAGGAGCAGGTATTTGTGTAATGGCCTCATGAAGTTCTGCATCAAACGAATCACCTTGTTTTACTTCCATTTTTGAAAGCCCCTTCTGCTCGAGTGTAGTTACCATTTTTTGATAAATTAACAACACTCCTTTTCGTAGTTCTTCTGCTTCTTTATCGTCTTCTATATGTGTCAACGCACGCTCGAAATCATCTAAAACAGGTAATAAAGCTGTCATTACGTCTTGACTAGCAGTTTTAAACAACTCTATGCGTTCTTTTGAAGTACGTTTTTTATAGTTTTCAAATTCTGCAAATAATCGCAGATATTTATCTTTTTCTTGCTTTATTAATTCTTCTGTAGAAGGTTCTTTTTCAACTTCTTGACCTTCATTCTGTGAAGTTTCCATTTGCTCTTCGACAACTTGATCTTCTTCTTTGATCTTTTCTTTTTTACTCATGATTTTTCATTGATTCTTAGTGATCACTTTAAATAGTAGCAAAAGTACTGCCAATAGTGTGTTTATGTCAAAATGACATTAAAGCGTAATTATTAAAAAATGTGGTGATTATTCTACACGTGTAATTTTTGCTCCAATAGCGCGCAAACGACCATCAATATTTTCATATCCGCGATCTATCTGATTGATATTATGGATAGTAGAAGTGCCTTTTGCCGATAATGCAGCAATTAATAATGAGATACCTGCACGTATATCTGGCGATGTCATAGTAGTTGCTTTTAACTGTGATTCAAAATCATGACCTATTACAGTTGCTCTATGCGGATCGCAAAGGATAATTTTTGCCCCCATATCAATAAGCTTATCAACAAAGAATAAGCGACTTTCAAACATTTTTTGGTGAATAAGTGCGCTTCCCCTTGCTTGCGTTGCTACTACTAAAATGATACTTAGTAAATCTGGTGTAAACCCTGGCCATGGCGCATCAGAAATAGTCAATATCGATCCATCAATATAACTTTGAATTTCATAGCCATTTTTATGTTCTGGAATAAAAATATCATCTCCCTTACGTTCAACGATAATTCCAAGTTTTCTAAAAACATTTGGTATCTGACCTAAATCATCCCAACTTACATTTTTTATAGTTAGTTCACTCTTAGTCATAGCTGCCAATCCAATCCAACTCCCAATCTCAATCATATCGGGTAACATTCTATGATTTGTTCCGCCAAGTGATTCTACTCCTTCAATTTCAAGCAAGTTGGAACCTACCCCAGAAATTTTTGCTCCCATTCTATTGAGCATTTTACAAAGTTGCTGTAAATAGGGCTCACATGCTGCATTATAAATTGTAGTCTTACCTTCTGCTAAAACTGCAGCCATTACTATATTTGCTGTTCCGGTTACCGATGCTTCATCTAAAAGCATATAGGTTCCTTTCAACTTATCGGCTTCTACTCCATAGAAGTAATCTTCTTTATTATAGCGAAATTTAGCTCCAAGATTAATAAAGCCTTCGAAGTGCGTATCTAAACGACGACGTCCAATTTTATCACCTCCAGGTTTAGGAATATATCCTTTGCCAAATCGACCTAATAAAGGGCCTACAATCATAATAGAACCTCTTAAGCCTTTACCTTCTTCTTTGAATTGTGGTGATTCTAAATATTTTAAATTAACATCATCTGCTTTAAAAGTATATGATCCTGGTCCGTTTTTTTGTATTTTAACTCCAAGATTACTTAATAGTCGTATCAACTTATTAACATCAACAATATCAGGAATGTTATCAATAGTGACTTCTTCTGGTGTTAATAATACGGCACAAAGTATCTGCAATGCTTCATTCTTGGCTCCTTGGGGTATAATTTCACCTTTTAATTGATGGCCTCCTTCAATTTTAAATGTTCCCATAGTTTGGTTGATTGGCTATTTGTTCTTAGCGTCTTTTTCTATTCTTATTTTGTTTGTGCCCTTTTTTACCAGATTGTCTGCTTTTATTGCCACGCAATAAATCTTTTGATTCAGACAATGTTTCATTCTCTTGTGATAAGGCAATTTTACCTCCAGAAAGTTCAGCTAAATGCTCGAAGATTACGGAATCTTCAACTGTGTCTTTATTCCAGTTTAAATAGCACTTTTTCATATGGTTAGCAATGGTAAAAACAAGCGCGTCTCGCATTTCACCTTCATCCCAAGTTAAAGCAGTATCTATCATTGTTTGGATATTATGCCCATAAAAGCGGTATTTTGATGCTGATTTTGGATACCCCAATGCATCTGGTTTAGCCGCCAGTTCTTCTTGAACAGGCTTAGGATACGGCGAATCAGCTTCCAATTTAAAATCAGACATAATAAATAACTGATCCCAAAGCTTGTGCTGAAAATCAGGAACATCACGTAAATGCGGTTGTAAATTTCCCATTACGTCAATAATAGCGTTTGCCATTTTATTTCGTTCTTCTTTCTCTTCTAAGCTTACACAGTGATTTACCAGTTTTTGAATATGGCGTCCATATTCGGGGATAATCAATTTCTCACGCTTTGAATTATATTCTAAATCAAACTCCATCATATATTTTAATTTCTATCAACAAATAAACAATTATTTCTATAAATATTGTCAATTAAGCCAAAATTTTAAGTCTGGCAAATTGAAGCAAAAGTTTTTTGGTTCCAACAACTTCAAATTTTATCTCAGCTTTCTTGTTAGAGCCTTTGCCTTCTAGGCTTAGCACCTCTCCTTTTCCGAACTTAGCATGCTCAACAATATTACCAACCGTAATAGTACTGTCAAATAAATTAGAAGCAGTAACATTAGGGATTTTCTTTAAGTTCTTTGGCGGTCTAATTTCTATTCTTTTTGAAGGTGGTTTTTCTGTTTTTTTAGGTTTAACCGGAGTTCTTGCTGTAGGTTTTTTAAATCGGATCTTATCCTGAGGAACACTTCCAAAAATATCTTGGTTTATAAAACGATTTATTTGCTTAGGTAACTTAGGAGTTAAGTGCTCTAAAAATTTATCATCGATTTCCTCTAAAAACCGGCTGGGCTCTCCATCTACTAATTTTCCCCAACGGTACCGCGTTTGTGCATAGCTTAAATAGGCTTGTTTTTCCGCTCGTGTTAGCGCCACATAAAACAATCTTCTTTCTTCTTCCAATTCGCTGCGCGTATTCATACTCATTGCCGACGGGAATAGGTTTTCTTCTAAACCAACTATGTAAACATACTGAAATTCTAGTCCCTTTGCCAAATGTATAGTCATTAATGAAACCGCATCTTGGTTAAATTTTTTATCGTTATCAAAATCTGTAGCAAGTGCGACATCTTCCAGAAAATAAGATAATGAGGCATTTTCTCCTTTTTCAGTTTGCTCTTCAATAAAATCTTTAATACCGTTTAAAAGTTCTTGTACATTTTCTACTCTGCTAATCGCTTCTGGAGTAGCTTCTTTTTCGATGTCTTTTACGATTTGCGTTTTCTTGATTACATAATCAGCTACTTCAAAAGCATTCTTGTTTTCTGCTTCTATTTGAAAGCTTTTGATCATTGTCATAAAATCACTCAGCTTATTCTGGGTTCCAGCATTTATCTTAAGATCAACCTTATTAATATTCTCAATAATTTCAAAAATTGAGCGCTTATAATGATTTGCAGCTACAGCCAATTTATCTAATGTAGTTTGACCAATACCTCTTGCCGGATAATTAATAACACGTTTAAGTGCTTCCTCATCATTATGATTTACCAACAACCTTAAATAGGACAAAACATCTTTTATCTCTTTTCGCTGATAAAATGATAAACCGCCATAAATTCTATACGCTATATCTTTTTTACGCAAGGCATCTTCAATGGCACGAGACTGAGCATTGGTTCGGTATAAAACGGCGAAATCGTTATTCTTAAGCTGTTTATTGAGCTTATTATCAAAAATTGAATCGGCTACAAAACGTCCTTCCTCTCCATCAGAAACAGTACGCATAACCTTAATCATTTCACCTTTATCATTGGCGGTCCAAACTTCTTTATCAAGTTTGCTCCTATTTTTTTCAATAACACTATTCGCCGCCTCGACTATATTACTTGTAGATCTATAATTCTGTTCTAGTTTAAAGATTTTAGTATCATCATAGTCTTTCTGAAAATTTAGAATATTTTGAATGTTCGCACCACGAAAAGCATAAATACTTTGTGAGTCATCTCCTACAACACAAATATTTTGAAATCTATCAGCTAAAGCACGAACAATTAAATATTGTGAGTGATTGGTATCTTGGTATTCATCAACCAAGATATATCGAAACCTATCTTGATATTTCGCCAATACATCGGGAAAGCGTGTTAGTAGCTCATTTGTTCTCAGTAGTAAATCATCGAAATCCATAGCACCCGCCTTAAAACAACGCTCAACATATTCTTTATAGATATCTCCAGTTTTTGGACGACTTGCCATCAGGTCGGCTTCTTGCAATTCTGGTGAGTTGTAATAAGCCTTAACTGTAATTAAACTATTCTTAAATTGAGATATGCGCCCAAGAATCTGTTTTGGCTTATATCTATCTTTATCTAACTGTAATTCTTTAATAATAGAAGTAAGTAATCGAACGGAATCTTGTGTATCATAAATCGTGAAATTTTTTGGATACCCAAGTTTATCAGCTTCCGAGCGCAAAATACGTGCAAATACAGAGTGAAAAGTACCCATCCATAAATTCTTAGCTTCACTTTCGCCAACGATCTTACCAATACGCTTTTTCATTTCGCGTGCAGCTTTATTTGTAAAAGTCAGTGCTAAAATGCTAAAAGCATCAATGCCTTGACTCATTAAATGTGCTATACGATAGGTTAATACACGCGTTTTACCCGAGCCTGCACCTGCAATAATAATCATAGGGCCGTCTTTATGTAAAACCGCCTGCTTTTGAGCTTCATTTAAGTTTTCGAGATACTTGGTCACTATACCATCATTATTGGGGCTAAAGTACAATTGTAATTGGCGACAAACAATAAAAGTTATCGACAAAATCTGTAAATTATTAAAGAATGATTTGCTACTAAATCCTAAATAAAAATGATTATTTTTGGTCGAACTAACTATAATTATATTAAATGGATACAGAAAATTTTGTTCAGCTAATTGCCTACACGCTACCTGCATTAGTTACAGGTGCGGTCGCTTTGTATTTTTTTAAGTTGCATACCGATAATGAAAAGAAAAATCGTATTTATCAATTGCGCAAAGAAAAACAAAACATTGCCTTACCAACACGATTGCAAGCCTATGAGCGAATGGCACTTTTTTTAGAGCGAATTACCCCAAATAACTTGGCTGTACGGGTGAATCCATCCGGTAACGATAAACCTACTTATTTTAAAAAGCTTTTAGGAACTGTTGAACAAGAGTTTGAGCACAATTTGGCACAGCAAATTTATATGACTAGCGAATGCTGGGATGTAATTACTACCGCGAAGAACAATACCTTAAACTTCATACGTGATATCATGTTAGAAGGAGAAGTTACTGACGCCAAAGCAATGCGCGAGGCCATCATTCAACGCACAGGGAAAGATAACTTACCTCCTACTCGAACCGCTATGGATTTCGTTAAAGAAGAAGTACAAACCATATTTTAATACAGCAAAAAAAAATCTTAAAACTTTGTAACTTATAGTTAAACTAATAAATCAGGAGTCGAATATGTAAAAACAAACAAATGAAAACTAAAATCCCCTTCTTATTACTTGCACTGTTGTTGGCAACAGTGTGCTTTGCCCAACGCCCACAACCCGATACTATAAAATCTGAGGAAGGCGACATTATTATTCAACCAATTTTGCATGGTACCTTAGTCTTACAATGGAACGGAAAAACCATCTACATAGATCCTTATGGTGGTGCAGAACGATTTGCCGGATTGGCAAAACCCGATCTTATTCTAATTACAGATATTCATGGTGACCATACAAACGTGGAAACCTTAAAAGGATTAGACACTAAAAATACCAAATTTATTGTTCCTCAAGCCGTTGCAGATAAATTAAATGCTAACTATCAGACCCAATTAACGGTGATTAAAAATGGTGGTATTCATGTTGAAGGCAGCATTTTTATTAATGCCCTACCGATGTATAACTTACCTGAAGATACTACTTCTCGACATCCTCGAGGTAGGGGAAATGGTTATTTCATTAACCTTGGTGGAAAAGGTATTTACATAAGCGGTGACACCGAAGATATTCAAGAAATGCGTGACCTCCGTAATATAGATATCGCATTTATATGCATGAATCTGCCTTATACTATGGATGTTAATCAAGCAGCTAGTGCTGTATTAGACTTTAAACCTAAAATAGTATATCCATACCATTACAGGGGTAAGCCCGAGACTAGTGATACAACAAAATTCAAGGAATTAGTGAACAGCAAAAACAAAGATATTGAGGTTAGGCTAAGAAATTGGTACATGAAATAATAACTAAAAATATAATTAGTGAAATTAGAAGATAAAACTACTGAGAAGTTAAAATCAGAATTGAATGGACTTAAAGTTATTACCGGAGCTTTAATGGCTGTATTGACTTTACTCTTTATTATTATCATATATGGCTTTCTCACAAAAGAAGATAATAGCGTATTTATCTCTTTAATTGTTATACCAATTGCTTTAAGTGCAATTATTCCTATTAACTTTATGAACATAAAAAAAATCACAAAAGAACTTCAACGGAGAGAGAACTCTAGTAATTAAATGCGTAAGCATAAACTTGTAACCAATTATCTATGTCTACGCCAGAAGAAATCATTGAAAAATTAGGTTTATTGCCACATCCTGAGGGCGGTTATTATAAAGAAACCTATAGAAGTGATGAACGAATAAGTCTAAAGAACTTTAAGGGTAAAAGAAACTATTCAACATGTATTTATTTTTTGCTTACCTCAGACAGTTTTTCGGCGTTTCATAGAATTCAACAAGATGAGATTTGGCATTTTTACCAAGGGTCACCAATTTGTTTACATACAATTTCTGATACAGGAGAACATTTAAAATTTATTATTGGAAACAATCTTTCAAAAGGTGAAACACCTCAATTGGTGGTACCCGGAGGTTATTGGTTTGCAGCCGAAGTAATTGAAAATAATAGTTATTCGTTAGTCGGGTGTACCGTAGCTCCTGGTTTTAGTTTTGAAGATTTCGAACTCCCGAAAAGAAAAGAGCTTATCACTATATTCCCGCAACATAAGGCCGTCATAAATAAATTTACAAATCATTAATTTTATTTTTGCACCTCTGACATAATCTGTCAAAACCACTTCTACATTTGTGCTCGTAAAACTTAAAAAATATAGTACAAATGAAAAACGCAATTAATTGGTTTGAAATACCAGCCAAAGATTATGAGAGAGCAAAAAAATTCTATTCAGAAATTTTAGATGTTGAAATTACGGATTATCACATGCCAGAAAAAAAAATGAAGTATGGCATCTTTCCTTATGACATGGAGAATAAGGGAATAGGTGGTGCCATAGTAGAAATGGAAGGTACGAACCCTTCTCAAGATGGTTCGACTGTATATTTAAACGGAGGAGATGATCTAAACACTGCATTAAATAAAGTAGTTGATGCTGGTGGACAAGTAATTATGCCAAAAATGGATATTGATGAAAATGGTTTTATTGCTCAGTTTATTGACACCGAAGGAAATAGGGTCGCACTACATTCTATGAATTAAATTTTAAATAGCGAATCCTATTTGGGTTCGCTATCTTTGTTTTATGTCACAACTTTCAAGGCTCATAGCTATACTTACTTTATTAAAATCAAAGCGGTTATTGACTGCTTCTGAGTTATCAAAAAAATATGATGTAAGTATTCGAACAATCTATAGAGATATAAAAAAATTAGAAGAGGCTGGGGTTCCGGTATATACAATTGAGGGTCGTGGTTATAGTTTAATGGATCATTATACGGTACCTCCCGTTCAATTCACAGAAAAACAAGCGAATGCCCTAATTACTGCGCAACACATTGTTAATCAATCTAAAGATGCTTCATTTGTAAATCATTTTAATGATGCTTTAACCAAGATTAAATCTGTTTTCAAGAGCTCAATTCAAGAAAAAAGCGAATTGCTAAGTGATAAAATTCACATTATGAACTGGGAATATGAAGAATTCTCAAGTGATGCATTAGCCGAAATTCAACTAGCAATTACGAACTTTAACTATATTGAAATGAATTATCAAAAAGTAAACGAAATTTCAATATCATTTAGAAAAATTGAGCCTTGTGCTATGTATTCCACCAACCGTAAGTGGATTTTAATTGCATGGTGTCATTTACGAAATGATTATAGAGCTTTTCGCATTGATAGAATCAAACATTTCAAAATTCTATCAGACACCTTCGAAGATAGAAAATTTAGCATTCAAACTTATTTTGCCTCTTGTCCTTACGAAGATAAATAGCTTAATTATCGAATCAACTTTTTATATTTAATCCTTTTTGGCATAATATCTGCTCCAAGGCGTTTCTTTTTGCTCTCTTCATAATCAGAGAATGAACCTTCAAAGAAATACACTTGACTATCTCCTTCAAATGCTAAAATGTGAGTACAAATACGATCTAAAAACCAACGATCGTGAGAGATTACAACTGCGCATCCGGCAAAATTTTCAAGCCCTTCTTCAAGTGCACGTAATGTATTGACATCTAAATCATTAGTTGGTTCATCTAAAAGTAGAACATTACCTTCTTCCTTAAGTGTCATTGCTAAGTGTAAACGATTTCGCTCACCGCCGGATAGCGTAGCTACTTTTTTATTTTGCTCACTCCCGCTAAAATTAAATCTGCTTAAATAAGCGCGAGAATTCACTTGTCTTCCTCCCATCATAATCAGCTCTTGTTTATCTGAGAAGTTTTGCCAGATTGACTTATCAGGATCTATATTCGAATGGCTTTGGTCTACATAAGCCAATTTTGCAGTTTCGCCAACAGTAAAGTTTCCCTTATCTGGCGATTCTTCCTCCATTATCATTTTAAAGATGGTGGTTTTACCAGCTCCATTGGGGCCAATAATTCCTACAATCCCCGCTTGAGGCAAACTAAATTCTAAATTTTCATAAAGTAGCTTATCCCCATAGGCTTTAGAAACACCGCTAGCTTCAATAACATTAGTTCCAAGGCGCGGCCCGTTAGGAATATAAATTTCTAGCTTCTCATCAAGTTGTTTTTGGTCTTGATTCACCAACTTATCATAATTTTTTAAACGTGCCTTCTGCTTGGCTTGTCGCCCTTTGGCTCCTTGGCGCACCCAATCTAATTCACGCTCTAATGTTTTCTGTCTTTTTGAAGCCTGTTTTTGTTCTTGCGCTAGTCGTTTCGCTTTTTGATCTAGCCACGATGAATAATTTCCTTTCCAAGGAATACCTTCTCCTCGATCTAATTCTAAAATCCATCCTGCTACATTATCTAGGAAATAACGATCGTGTGTTACAGCTATTACAGTACCTTTGTATTGCGCTAGATGATGCTCAAGCCAATGCACTGATTCTGCATCTAGGTGGTTTGTAGGCTCATCTAAAAGTAAAATATCTGGTTCTTGTAATAATAGTCTACATAGTGCAACTCGTCTACGTTCACCTCCAGAGAGTACCGAAATCGACTTATCGGGTTCTGGAGTACGTAAAGCATCCATTGCAATTTCTAATTTTGTATCAAGTTCCCAAGCATTAGAAGCATCAATTTTATCTTGTAGCTCGGCTTGCTTGGTCATTAACTTTTCCATTTTGTCAGGATCAGAGTACACTTCTTCTAATCCAAACATATCGTTTATTTTGTTATACTCATCAAGAATAGCAACTGTTTCGGCAACACCTTCCTTAACAATATCAATTACGGTTTTAGATTCATCAAGTTGGGGTTCTTGTTCGAGATATCCTACTTTATAACCTGGGGAGAATACAACATCACCCTGATAATTTTTCTCTACTCCTGCAATGATCTTTAAAAGAGTAGATTTACCCGAACCATTAAGGCCCAAAATTCCGATTTTTGCTCCATAAAAAAAGCTTAGGTAAATATCTTTTAGTACTTGTTTACCAGTAGATTGATAGGTTTTAGAAACCCTATTCATTGAAAAAATGACCTTCTTATCGTCAGACATAGTTAGTTAGTTTGAAAATTAGATAATGAAAAAAGAATTTATTTAAACTCGTCCTTTTAAAGCATTAAATACCCAGGCGATAGCAAAGAAACCAATACCTACAGTAGCAAACCCCCATCCTGCAACATCATCATATCTGTATGCTCCCATTAAGATTAGGATAATTCCCATTAAAATCATTAGCATAGTTGCCCAACCGAGGACGGTATTTTTATTCATTGCCATATCTTCAAATTTTGGTTAGAAAGGCAAATATCGCAATAATTTATGTAAGCAAAAAGTTAAAGCGTAGCGGCCAATCTACTACCTTGATCTATAGCTCGTTTAGCATCTAATTCCGCGGCAACATCTGCCCCGCCAATAACATGTACGCTTAATCCTTTAGCCTTTAGAGGCTCAAATAGTTCTTTAAAAGGTAATTGGCCTGCACAGATTACAATATTATCAACTTCAAGAACTTTTTGTTCTTCGTTTTGTACGTAATGGAGACCCTGATCATCAATTTTAGTGTATTCAACCTCATTAATGAATTTTACTTTTTTCTTTTTAAGATTGGCTCTATGTATCCAGCCTGTTGTTTTTCCAAGCTTTCCTCCAAATTTACCTTTACTACGTTTTAACATGTAAATCTCGCGTGAAGCTGCATGAAAATCGGGTTTAACGCCTTCAATTCCACTACGGGCTTTTAAAGACTTATCAATTCCCCATTCTTTCAACCAAGCATTAATATTTAAAGAAGTGCTTTGCCCCTCATGTGATAAGTATTCTGAAACATCAAAGCCAATACCGCCTGCACCAATAACGGCTACTTTTTTGCCAACCTCTTTTTTATGTTTTAAAACATCTATATAACTTAATACTTTTGGGTGCTCAATACCTTCAATTCTTGGAGTTCTCGGCACAATACCTGTTGCAAGGATTATTTCATCAAAATCTAACTTTGCTAATTCTTCAATCTCAACTTTGGTATTAAGCTCAATATTCACATGATGTAATTCTAACTGCTTCTTGAAATAGCGAATTGTTTCATAAAATTCTTCCTTTCCTGGTATTTGTTTTGCCATATTAAATTGCCCCCCAATTTCACTATCGGCATCAAATAAAGTAACTTCATGACCACGTTGTGCTGCAACAGTAGAAGCCGCAAGTCCTGCTGGACCAGCACCAACAACCGCTATTTTTTTCTTTTTAATAGCAGAATGATAATTTAATTCTGTTTCATGACAAGCACGTGGATTCACCAAACAGCTAGCCACTTTTTGCTTGAATACATGGTCTAAGCAAGCTTGATTACAAGCGATACAGGTATTTATTTCATCATCACGTTCTTCCTTGGCCTTATTCACCCAATCTGCATCCGCCAAAAAAGGGCGTGCCATAGAAATCATATGAGCATCACCATCAGCCAATATCTTCTCTGCTGTCTCGGGCATGTTAATTCTGTTAGAAGTAACTAAAGGAATCGTTACTTCTTCCTTCATTTTTTTTGTAACCCAAGTAAATGCCGCTCGAGGAACTGAAGTTGCTATTGTAGGAATACGAGCTTCATGCCATCCGATTCCTGTATTAATTATAGTAGCTCCCGCTTTTTCAATTTCTTTACCTAGCTGTACAATTTCTTCCCAAGAACTTCCATTTTCAACAAGGTCTAACATCGATAGCCTATAGATAATGATAAAATCTTTACCGACGGCCTCTCTGGTTTTTTTTACCAATTCAATTGGAAGTCGCATTCTATTTTCATAAGAACCTCCATATTCATCATTCCGCTTATTGGTTCGCGTAGCAATAAATTGGTTGATCAAGTATCCTTCCGATCCCATAATTTCTACACCGTCATATCCTGCAATTTTAGAAAGTTTGGCACATTTTACAAAATCTCTAATTGTACGATTGATACCAGATTTTAGAAGTTTAAATGGTTTAAATGGATTAATGGGTGCTTTAATTGCTGATGGAGCTACATTCAGTGGATGATAAGCATATCGACCAGCGTGTAGTATCTGCATACATATTTTCCCGCCTTCTTTATGAACGGCTTCAGTAATTTTTTTATGTTTTCTAGCATGTTTTTTTGAGCTCATTCTAGCAGAAAATGGCCCCGTCCAACCTTGAATATTGGGTGCAATTCCTCCGGTTACAATTAGACCTACGCCTCCTCTTGCTCTTTCAGCATAAAAAGCAGCCATACGGTCATAACCATTTTTTTCTTCTTCTAGGCCAGTATGCATGGAGCCCATTAAAATTCTATTCTTTATGGTAGTAAATCCTAGATCTAAAGGTTCAAAAATATGCTTGTATTTGGTCATAAACGATTGATTTATTTATTATGCATGCATAACAGTTGCAAGATACAGCATTTTTTTAAACAAAAAAACCTCACTGTTTTGTGAGGTTTAGCATTATCATAACTCAATTATGACATTGGCACTTCAACAATGAGCATATCAGTGGTGTCGTTAGCGGTGATCATGACAGTATTTACTTCTGAAACACCAATAGCGTCGCGACTTTTTATTTGCTCATTATTTACAACGATATTACCTTCTATATTCATTACGTATATGCCGTGATCTTTTGATTTCAATTTATATTCGATCGACTTATCCTTAGCTAATGTGATACGCGAAATCTTAGCATCCTGGTGGATTTTGAGAACTTTATTATCATCATTCTCTATTGAATCAACTAACACCTGGAATTTGTTCACTCGCTCTTCTGGATCAAAGTATTTTTGTTCATACCTTGGCGTAACATTTTGATCATTAGGCACTATCCAAAGTTGAAAAAAATTAACCCGCTCATTATTACTGTCATTAAATTCAGAGTGTGTTAATCCGGTACCGGCTGACATGGCCTGTACTTCGTTAGAAGTAATTGCTCGCTTATTATCCATACTGTCCTTATGCGAAAGTGCTCCCGAAAGTGGAATTGATATAATTTCCATATTATTATGCGGATGTGTTCCAAATCCCATTTTGGGCTGCACAATATCGTCATTAAATACTCTTAAAGCACCAAAATTCATTCGTTCTGGGTTGTAATATCCGGCAAAACTAAAACTATGATAACTTTTTAGCCATCCATGGTTTGCAAAGCCTCTAGTTTCTGCTTTATGTATAATTGTTTTCATCTTACATTATTATTGATTAATATAAATATCCCATTTTGCCTTGCTGAAAATCACGCATGGCCTCCATAATCTCAGTTTGAGTATTCATAACATACGGGCCATATTGAGCAACTTTTTCGTTAATTGGTTCCCCAGACAAAATGAGTAACGTGCTTTCTTTTCTTGCCTCGAAAGCAATAGTATTGCCATCTTGGTTGAATGTTATAGCCTGCATGGCTCCTTTTTTTAATAAGGCCTCATTATTCACTAACACTTCTCCGTCTAACAGATAAATTAATGATTTGTGATCATTAGGGATTGTGACTTTCATGATGCCAGATTCTTTTGTCTTTGCGGTAAACACATTCACAGAAGTTTGCGTTTTAATAATTCCCTTTTTGCTAGCTTGTTTACCGGCAACAATTTTTAAGCTAATGGTTTCATCATCATTTTCTATTGTTGGTATATCTTCACTTTTCGCATGTTGATATGCCGGTGGCATCATTTTATCTTTTGCAGGTAGGTTCAACCAGAGTTGAATACCTTCGAGCTCTCCACCTCTTTCAATAAATTCTTTTGAAGGTCCTTCTGCATGTATAATTCCTCTTCCTGCCGTGGTCCATTGTACATCTCCAGCTTTTACAAGCATTTCATTACCTAAAGAATCACGATGAAATTGTTCACCTTTAAAAAGTAATGTAATGGGTTCAAATCCTCTGTGAGGATGTGGTCCAAGATCAAATGGATTATTATAAGCACTAATGGCATATGGGCCATAGTGATGTAATAATAAAAATGGATCTACCTGATCTACATTGGAACTTGGTATTGGTTGCCGTAATCGTATTGGCCCCATATTTACCAAAGGGCTTCCAAGCTTATGTTCTATAGTTTTCAATTCTTCTTTCATTTTTTTAGTTTATTTAGTTTCCTAGGAAACAATTTTTATAAATTTTTTTCTTTACCGAATTTTGTCTAATAAATCACTCAGTTGAGATGCTTCTTTAGTATTTAAATTAGCCAACAAGTCTTCATTAAAGCTAGCATCAATCTCCTTTAACAATTCTAATCCTTTTTGAGTAATATTTATATGTACCACTCGTCTATCATCCGGACAAGATAATCTTTCAATTAATTCTTTCGCGCATAGCTTATCCATCAAGCGGGTAGCATTTGGAGCGCGCTCAATCATTCGCTCTTTTATAACTTGTACTTTTAATGGTTCATTAGCTCCGCGTAAAATTCTAAGAATATTATACTGCTGTGGTGATATTCCATAAGGTTTAAAGAAGGTATTCTGCTTACTGTTAATCCAATTTGCGGTATAAATAATATTCAATAAGGCCTTCACCTTATCATTTGCGAATTTTGAATTTATATCTTTAGCAATATCACCCATTTTCAACAAATTATCCTCTTAATTTTAAGTCTTTCATCACTTTATTAAAGGTGTCTGAAGATGGAGTTTTATATATTTCATCATCTACAAATAAGGTAGGGATTTTAATAGCGCCATCATAAATCTCTTGTGTATGTATTTTGGCATCTTCATCTATCATTATGTCTTTATATTCAAATGGTATTTCTGCCATTCTCAAAAAGTTTTTATATGCCACGGTATGCGCATGACCTTTCTTACCATATAGTTTAATCTTCATAAGTTAATTATTAATTAAAATAATACATCTGAATACGCTGGAGTTTTATCAAAAACAGATTTGGCAAATGGGCATAAAGGCATCACTTTTAAGCCATTATCTCTCATAAAACCAACCGAAGCTTCTACTAACTTATAGCCTACTCCTTGTCCTCTGAGGCTATCACCAACTTCGGTATGATCAATAATAATCTTATCATTACCTGCCCAAGTATAGGTCATTAGTGCTTCTCTTTTTCCATCAATTTCAATGTAAAACGTTCCTTTTTTAGTATCGTCATTATGTTTAATATCCATAATTTATCCTCTAAAATCTACTTTTACATGAGCCCCATCACAATACGGTTTATTGTTTGAGGCACCACATCTACAAAATGCCGTTGTTTTATTTTTAACTTCTTTTGAACCATCAGAATTTGTAATATTCAAAGTTCCATACACTAATAGTGGTCCATTTTCTAAAGCTTCAACTTTAGTTTCTAATTGAACAGCCTCTTTATCCTTTGCTCCCTTTGCCATATAAGATAAAGCACCCGAGGGGCATGCTTCAACTTGTTTTTTTATACGCTCTGTAGACGCTCCATCCATATTAATCCAAGGACGATTCTGTGGATTAAAAACCTGTAATAGTCCTTTCCAACAATTTTTTGCATGAATGCAAGTTCCCGGCTTCCATACCACAGTAATATCATCATTACTGTAGTGCTTTACTATTTCCTTTGTATCTGACATAATGCTATATTTTAGTTAGCGTTTTCTTTCATATGGTAATAGGTATTCTTTATTACTTTCTTTAAAATTGATGTATCAACATCAGAAAGCTTTTTAAGATATAAGCATCCTTTACCCATACTGTGTTTTCCTAATTCATCCAGAAGTGCTGTTTGGTCTTCTAATCCAAACATTAAGTGCAAGGAAATATCATTCTTTCTGGGTGAAAATCCTGTTAGAAACCATTCCCCAACTTTACCTGCCTTGGTCTTATAGGTGTATTTGCCGAAACCAATCATCTTACTACCCCACATTTTAGCACCAGCGCCAGAAATCTCTTTCATCATATCTAATAGCTCAAAGCAATCTTGTTTTTTAATAGCATCTTCAATACTATTTAAAAACACTATTACATCTTCATTGTTTTCTTTTGTTTTTAGATATGACGACATACACTATAGGTTTTGTTCTAATTTTTTAACAGCATCTTTAAGCTGATCATTTAAAGATCTGTCTATTATTTTTCCTTCTTTAAAGTTATCATAAAAACTTGGTAATGAAAAACTAGAGACAATATTTCCTCCCATATATGGAAAGCGACCTTTAGCTATTTCTAATACAGTTGCTCCGCCTCTACCACCTGGCGAGGTTGCCATTAACAGCATGGGTTTATTGTTCCATAATTTCCCATCAATACGAGACATCCAATCAAATAAATTCTTAAAAACAGTAGCATAAGCGCCATTGTGCTCTGCTAATGAAAGTATAAGGCCATCTGATGATTGAATTTCCTCTAAAAATTTCTTAGCATTTTCTGGAATACCATATTCATTTTCGTGATCTATCCCGTATAATGGTAGCTCATAATCATTTAAATCTACGAGTTTCTTTTCTGCATCGTCAGTTAAATTAGCTGCGTAACCCGCGAGTTCTTTATTAACTGAATTCTTACTATTACTACCTGCAAAAGCTAATATCTTCTTCATTAAGCGTTTATTTTTTTATTAAAGTAATATGAAATTAATAACAACACCATCGCTACGATAGCACCTGATTGCTCGCCATCACCGATCATTACATGTGCGAAGAATGCAAGGATAAATGCGAAGAAAAAACCAGCATATGCCCATTCTTTAATTACTTTGAAATTTGAGTTCCACAAAGCAAAAAGTCCAAGCAACTTGGCCGCGCCATAGGGATAAATGATATAAGTTGGATAACCAAAACCTTCAAACATTTTGGAAACTTCATCGTGGTTAAAAAAATACATGCCAGCTGAGAATAGCATTAACAAGGTTAACAATCCTGTTGCTATGTAATAAATAATTTTATCTCGTTTCATAATTAATATTTTAAATTCTTGGCAAAGTTACAAAACATATCTTTATTTTCCAAGGAAACTATTTACATGGAATATTATTAAACATAAAAAGAGCCGCTATTTGAGGCTCTTAATTATTCAATTTGAATTATTATGCTAAGCTACAACACTCATTTCAGGTTTAATTCGAGGGTCTTCTTCTACCATTCTGAATTGATTAGAAGTATTCTTCTCACCACTGGCCTTAAGTGCATTATCTCCAGCGAAAAAGCCTTTATGGTCATCTCCTAGATCTGATCCAGCCATTCTTTGATGTTTTACACAAGATACGCCTTTGCGAATTTCCTGTCGCTGAACGCCTCTCACATAGGCCAGCATAGCATCTTTTCCGAAATACCCTTTAGAAAGATCATTCATATGTAATGCCGTTGTGTGATAGGTGGGCAATGTAATTAAATGATGAAAGATACCTGCTTCTTGTGCGCCGTCAATTTGAAAACTTTTAATCTTCTCATCAGCTCTATGACATAACTCAGAACCATCATATTGAGCATCCATTAAATTATTTCTATCATATCCGGTCATATTTTCGCCTTCTTCTAACATTTCTTCATATGCTTGATTACGAAAATTTAATGTCCAGTTAAAAGATGGAGAATTATTGTACACCAGTTTAGCTTTTGGCATTACTTCTCTTACTCTATTCACCATATGAGAGATTTGTTTTAAATCTGGAGTTGGAGTTTCTATCCAGAGTAAATCTGCTCCATTCTGTAAACTGGTAATGCAATCTAGTACTACTCTATCAATGTTAGATCCTTTTTTAAATTTATAGAGTCCATTTGATAATCTCTTTGGGCGCACTAATTTTCCATTTCTTCTTAAAAGAACGTCGTCTTCATTAGCATCTTCAATTGTGATTTCTTCTGCTTCTACAAAGCTTAAGTATTTTGATGCTAGATCTCCGGGCTCCTTACTTACCGGTAATTTTTGGGTTAAACCAGCTCCTTCAGAATCTGTTCTCGCTACTATAATACCGTCTTCAACTCCTAACTCTAAAAATGCATATCGAATGGCATTCAATTTTGCTATAAAATCTTCATGTGGAACGGTAACTTTTCCATCTTGATGACCGCATTGCTTAGCATCAGACACTTGATTTTCTATTTGAATGGCACAAGCCCCTGCTTGAATCATTTTCTTCGCTAATAAATAGGTGGCTTCTTCGTTACCAAATCCGGCATCGATATCTGCAATAATCGGCACAATATGTGTTTCAAAATTATCTATCTGCTCTTGCACGTCTTCCCCATTTTCTAGCCTTCTAAATAAATCGTTTAATTCTATAGCGTCAGCCTGGCGTAAAAAGTCATAAATCTCTTCTATAAGTGTCGGAACAGCCGTTTTTTCATGCATTGATTGATCAGGTAATGGTCCAAATTCTGAGCGCAACGCCGCAACCATCCAACCAGAAAGGTATAAATACCTTTTGTTTGTTGTTTTATGATGCTTCTTCACGGCTATCATTTTTTGTTGTGCTACAAATCCATGCCAGCACCCCAGAGATTGCGTATAATTAGATGAATCTTGGTCATAGGCATTCATATCTCTTCTCATAATTGCGGCTGTATATTTGGCAATATCGAGTCCTGTTTTAAAACGGTTTTGAATGGTCATTCTTGCGGCATTCTTGGGGTTAACGGCATTCCAGGGGCTACCGTATTTCTCTTTAAGGTTCTGTATTGTTTCTAGTGCAGAACTGTACGTAGCTTTTTCTAAATTTTTCATAATTTTGTGTTGTATTAATTTACATTGTTATAATCACCCTTTAATTTCGCGGTTATGGGGTGGTTTTTTTATAAATAGTTATAGGCGTCTTGTGTTAAAAATTCTTGATACTCTTCTGAAAGCACGAGCTTGTCAAATAACTCAATAGCTAAATCAAATTTTCCATTCTGATATCTCTCAAGTCCTACCAAGTTTTTAATTTTTTCTAATTCCTGTTGCTGCCAGGTTACATATTTTTCAATTGTAAAAACGTCATTCGTATCAAGTTTCACCCTTTTATGCAACCAAAGCCAGACCTGCGTTCTTGAAATTTCTGCAGTCGCCGCATCCTCCATTAAATTATACAGCGCAGCTGCTCCTTTACCCATAAGCCAAGATTCTATATAAAGAATTCCAACATTGATATTTTCTCTTATACCTGCTTCGGTAATGATCCCTTTGGGCTGTTCTATTAACTGCTCTTCGGTAATATCTAACTCTTCTCTTTTTATATGAATTTGATTTTTAGTAAGCATATATTCATCAAATACTTGTGTAGCCAATGCTACCAAACCGGGATGTGCCACCCAAGTACCATCATGACCATTTCTAACTTCTCTTTCTTTCCCTTTTTTTATTTTTTCGAAAGCTGCTTTATTTGCTTCTTCATCATTCTTTATAGGAATTTGAGCCGCCATTCCTCCCATGGCATGCACGCCACGCTTATGGCATCGTTGTATTACACGTAAAGAGTATGCTTCCATAAAAGGTGTTGCCATGGTCACTTGAGCTCTATCTGGAACAAAAAAGTTTTTATGGTTTTTTAGCTTTTTGATGTACGAGAAAATATAGTCCCATCTCCCGCAGTTTAAGCCGGCCATATGATCTTTCAATTCATAAATAATTTCATCAAGTTGAAAGCTTGCGGTAATTGTTTCAATTAGCACCGTAGCTTTAATGGTTTGTTGCGGTATGCCCATATATTCTTGTGCAAAAACAAATACATCATTCCACCATCTAGCCTCTAGGTAATGTTCTAGTTTTGGCAAGTAGAAATAAGGGCCGCTATTACTTTTTATTAGTTGTTTCACATTATGAAAGAAATACAACCCAAAGTCAACTAAAGAACCCGATAACTCTTGTCCGTTTATTAACAGATGTTTCTCATTTAAGTGTAGCCCTCTAGGGCGCACTAGTAATGTTGCCACTTCATCATTTAATTTATACGTCTTGTTTTTAATAGAATCTTCAAAAAGAATTGTTTTATTAACAGCGTCCTTTAAATTAATCTGGCCTTGCATCATATTATCAAACGTAGGCGAATTGCTATCTTCAAAATCTGCCATGAAGACCTTCGCTCCAGAATTCAATGCGTTAATTACCATTTTACGATCTGTTGGGCCTGTAATTTCAACTCTTCGATCTAATAAGTCTTTTGGTAAAGGAGCCGCAACCCAATCTCCATCTCTAATTTCTTTTGTTTTTTTTGGGAAAGCAGGCAAAAATCCTTTATCAAACTTTTTTTGTTGCTCTAGTCGCTTTTCTAATAACTCTAATCGTTTGTCATTAAAACGAATGTGTAAGTTGACCAAAAAATCTAACGCTTCACCAGTCAGTACCCGAGTATACGGTGTGGTGTTTTTATTTTTGATCTCTATTTTACCATTGAGTACTTCATTTAAAATCATGGCTTTATTTTTTGATTATGCAACAAACATAAAATAAAAAACGTTATCAAACAAGCGAACGTTCGCTAAATTTTTATAATTCATAAAAATTTGTATTTTCGCAAACATAAATATTAAAGTAAATGGCGGTAGAAGAAGAGTATATTCGACTAATTTTCGGACTGAAAGTCAAGCAGATAAGAACTGAAAAGGATCTTTCGTTGTTTGGTCTTTCTAAATTAACAGGCCTTTCAAAATCTTATCTTAACGAAATTGAAAAAGGAAAAAAATACCCTAAAACTGATAAAATTGTGGTTCTATCTGAAGCATTGGAGGTTCCATATGACCATATGGTATCTTTAAAACTGGATAAAAATCTGGCTCCAATTGGTGAAATTTTACAATCGAAAATTTTAAAAGAAATACCCCTAGAAGTTTTTGGTATTAAAGAAAGTAACTTGATAGATATTATAGCGAATGCACCTGTAAAAGTAAATGCATTTATTAGCACCTTAATAAAGATAGCACAACATTATAGTGTTTCAAGAGAGAGCTTCTTTTTGGCGGCACTTCGCTCCTATCAGGAAGCACAGAATAATTATTTTGAAGAAATTGAAAACTCGGTTGAAACATTCGCTAAAGCATATCATATTGACCTTACTACACAGGTAACTACCCAAGAGTTAGAAGAAATTCTTACCGAAGAATACAATTATAGCATTGATAATAAAGAGCTCTCAAAGCATGATAATCTTGAGGAATTAAGGTCAATCTTTATCCCTAAAAAGAAAACATTACTTATAAGCAAAAAGATAGACGAATCTCAAAAACGATTTATTTATGCAAAGGAAATTGCATATAATTATATGGAAACCAATGACAGGTTATATACATTCCCTTGGATTAAATTTGACGGGTTTGATCAGGTTTTAAACAATTTTCTGGCTTCTTACTTCGCAGGCGCCTTATTAATACCTAAAGATCGCCTAATAAAAGAATTGAAAGAGTTCTTTCAGAAAGATACATTTAGCAAAGACTCTTTTACTAAGTTAATGCTGAAATTCACAAATTCTCCTGAAACATTCTATCAACGACTAACCAATATTCTACCTAGGCATTTTCATTTTAAAAATCTATTCTTTTTGCGTTTTACCCACAAAGTTGGCCAAAATACCTATAGACTTAATAAAGAGCTACATATTACACAGCAACAAGCCCCCCATGCTAATGAATTACAAGAACACTATTGTAGGAGATGGGTGTCGTTAAGAACCTTAAATGTTCTTGAAAATGAAAACGATCAAAGTCATGTATTTGATGTGCAAATTTCTGATTACCCTCAAAATAACACGCAGTATTTGGTTTTTTCATCGGCTACAACAGATCCGTTTAAAAAAGATATTAATAGAAGCGTTTCACTTGGAATGCTTATTTCTCCTCATTTAAAAAAACATATTAAGTTTTTAAATGATTCTTCTATAACAACAAAAAAAGTCGGCGTCACTTGTGAAACCTGTGCTATTAAGGATTGCAACGAAAGAGCAAATGATGCTTATAAGCTTGATAAGCGTAAAAGACATAAAGAAATAGAGCAGAAAGTTGAAGAAATTATTGAGAAGTTTTAATCTTTCATGCTAAATTATCTCAATTTGGTTTCTACAATTTTGTATTTTAGCGCAAGTCATAAACAGTACAAATTTAATGGATATCAACTTCAACAAAAACGAAGATCATAATAAATTATTAGTTTCTGAATTACGTAAGCGTCTTGCAAAAGTTAAGCTCGGTGGTGGGCAAAAACGCATCGATAAGCATCATGAAAAAGGGAAGCTTACGGCAAGGGAGCGTATTGATTTTTTACTAGACTCCAAAAAGCCAGCAATAGAAATTGGTGCGTTTGCCGGAGAAGAAATGTATAAAGAACATGGTGGTTGCCCTTCTGGAGGTGTTGTTGTAAAGATAGGCTATGTTCAAGGTAAACAATGTATCGTTGTTGCTAATGATGCTACTGTTAAAGCGGGCGCTTGGTTTCCAATTACTGGAAAAAAGAATTTAAGAGCCCAAGAGATTGCTATTGAAAATCGGTTACCAATTATTTATTTAGTAGATTCTGCTGGCGTGTATTTACCAATGCAAGATGAAATTTTTCCAGATAAAGAACACTTTGGGCGCATTTTTAAAAATAATGCAGTAATGAGCAGTATGGGTATTACTCAAATTGCTGCGGTAATGGGGAGTTGCGTTGCTGGTGGTGCCTATTTACCAATTATGAGCGACGAAGCATTAATTGTAGATAAAACAGGTAGTATATTTTTGGCTGGAAGTTATTTGGTTAAAGCGGCTATTGGAGAATCTATAGATAATGAAACTCTTGGAGGCGCAACAACACATTGTGAAGTTTCTGGGGTAACAGATTATAAGGCTAAAGACGATAAAGATGCATTAACAACCATTAAAAATATAATGGGTAAGATTGGCTCCTTTGAAAAGGCGGGATATAATCGAGTTGACTCCATAAAGCCCAAAGAAGAAGAACGAGATATCTATGGCATATTACCTAGATCTAGAGCAGGTCAATATGATATGTATGAAATTATAAAGCGTTTAGTTGATAATTCAGAATTTGACGAATATAAAGCTGGTTATGGGCAAACAATTATAACAGCTTATGCTCGTATAGATGGTTGGGCGGTTGGTATCATAGCAAATCAACGTAAAATTGTAAAAACCACTAAGGCTAAAACGAAACCAAGTGAAATGCAATTTGGTGGTGTTATCTATTCTGACAGTGCTGATAAAGCAACTCGATTTATAGCTAATTGTAATCAAAAAAAGATTCCGTTAGTATTCTTACAAGACGTTACTGGTTTTATGGTTGGTAGCAAATCAGAACATGGTGGTATTATTAAAGATGGTGCAAAAATGGTAAATGCGGTAAGTAATTCTGTGGTTCCTAAATTTACCATTGTAATAGGAAATTCATATGGTGCAGGTAATTACGCAATGTGTGGTAAAGCCTACGATCCAAGACTAATTGTTGCATGGCCAAGTGCAGAACTCGCCGTAATGAGTGGGAATTCTGCCGCTAAAGTACTTTTACAAATAGAAACTGCTGCCTTAAAGAAAAAAGGTGAAGAAATCACGAAAGAAAAAGAAGAAGAACTTTTTAATAAGATAAAGTCGCGATATGATACTCAAGTATCTCCATATTATGCTGCAGCGCGTATTTGGACAGATGCTGTTATTGATCCCTTAGAAACGAGAACATGGATCTCAATGGGTATAGAAGCTGCTGATCATGCTCCGATTAAGAAACCTTTTAATTTAGGGGTACTCCAGGTATAAATATGAAGAAGATTATTTTTTTCTTTTTGATATCTTTCGTAACATTTACCTACGCACAAAAATCAAAAAAAGATTCACTTAAACCGAGGCATTATGTTACACTCAAGTCATATAAGAAGTTATATGGTAAAAGTTTAACAAAAAAAGACTCCTTAAACTTTATCATAAAAGGAAATGATACCTTAGTTGCAACGCAAGCTAAAAAGCACAAAAGAAAATCGGTTCCATATGAACCAAAAGATTCTTCATTTTTAGAGATCTATAAGGATATTGTCTATAGAAAATACTCCAATATTGATACCATTCAAAAGAGAAAAATGTACATGAGGCTATGGAATCAGCCTATTAAAATATTTTTTAGTAAATCAGTAGACGAGCGTTATAAAAGAATGATTGTAAGATTGTCTGCAACGTTAACCAAAGAAGTAGATTCTCTCAATATTTCAATTGTAAGTGATATTGAAAAATCTAATTACATCGTCTACCAGATAGACGATAAGCACACTTACAAATATTCTAATAATATTAGAAATAATAAGTATATAGGTTACTATAATTTCTGGAGAAAAAGTAGGATTTATGACACGAAGTTTGAAATAAATGTTACTAAATTTAAGAACAAACAATCAAATACGAACCATATTATTCAGAACTTCTTGAAATCAATCGGTCATTTTAATAGCACTTCTATGGTGCCCTGCAAAAGTATTTTTTCAACCTGTAGCAGTAATAAAAAAAGGTTTAGAAAAGAAGATCTAGAAATTATAAAATATCATTATTCTTATGGTATATGCAAATTTACTGACTTAGAAATGTTTGAAAAAACGCATATGATGGCGAAGGAAGAATTCGAACGCACAGGTAGATACCCAAGAATTCTTAATTGATTAAGAACTTTAAAACATTTTCATTTTCTCCAGATTTATCAGACGTAAAAAGGAATTCCTTCTTTGTTTGGCTTGCTCTACCAAAATCAGTGTATAGCTCGATTTTATAATAGTTAGGAATCATCGCAGTACTGTTTAAATCTTTAATATTCATAATCCACTCCCCTTTTAGTTCTTTTATATCACCATCAATGTGAAACTCTTCCGTAAAATACCCTTTGGTCAATTCATCTTTTAATCTTGAACTATTTGAGCTATTTGTATGATTCCATGTAATATATCTTTTTAAGGGATTTACAAATTGAACTACAAATTCTGCACTGGGATTATTCCATTGCACAACCAAACGTGCATCATATTGTGTATTATGTAAATATTTCGGTGGCATCCCAACAACACCAATCTCTTTTTTGTGTTTTCTAATTAGATTTCTAAAATCATTATCTATAGTTTTTGATAATCCAGATACATCAATTTTAGCTGTTATTTCAGCGCTTGTAATTTCCTTGAATCGGTTTAATGATTTCTCAGATTCTTTAAGATTTGCAAGTGCATTTGCAACATCTAAATAAGATTGAGCGTAGGTAGGATTTTGTTCTAATATTTTTTTATAGATACCAAGTGCTAAATCATATTCTTTGTCAAAATCATATTTAAAAGCTAACAACTTCAATACACTTAGGTTATTTGAAAATAGCTCTAGTAAATTAGATAGAATTTTTTTAGCAACAGGTTTATTTGTTTTTTTAAAAAAATCGTAGACGTTTAAAAAATACTCCGGTGAATTTAAATATTGAAGTCTTTGAACTAAATAATGGTGATAGGCTTTTTTTACAGTTTTAAACTTACTAAGTTCTTTAATATACGGAATAGCTCTTTTTTCTTTATCATACTTAATGGTTTCATCAGTATAAATATTATTGTTCAATATTTTTAAGCTCTTATTTGTATCACCAATCTTAACACCCGCTCCTTTTGTTGTAATTAATATCACACCGTTATTTCCAAGTGAACCATATCTATTTGTCGCTGCAAGTCCTTTTAAGATGGTTACACTCTCAATATTATTCGGATCTAAATAACTAGTTCCTTGAACTGAGTTTAGACCTCCTGTAGCGTTTGTGCGTTGTGGAGCATCATCTAGCAGTCCTACAGAACCAGAGGAAGATCTTGGCATTGGCACTCCATCAATTACAATTAATCCATAATTATTCGATAGAATTGAATTGGAACCACCTCTAATTACAATTTGACTCAAATCTTGATTTTGTCCGTAACTAGCCCCAGAGAATTTTCCTTGCACAGCTTGAGAAACATTAGAGACTGATGGTGAAATGTCTTCACTGGTGATCGATTGTACGGCATATCCAACAGCATTTTTATTTCTTTTTCCTGTCGCCGTATTTACTACTTCGTCTTCAAAAGAACCTTTTGTCTTCACAACTACCTCATCTAAGGATTCTATTTTACTAAAAAAGGTAACTAAAATAGTATCGTTTTTTTCAATTACATATGTAATCGTATCATAATCTTCAAACTCGAATAAAAGAGTGTCTTTTTGTTTCGCCTTTATTTTAAAATTCCCTTGGCTATCTGTTATCACAGATTCATCACTTCCTTTTACCGAAACCTTTACATTTCTTAATGGAACATTATCATTATAAACAAAACCAGAAATTATATTTTCTTCTACTGCTTTGACTTTGGTATTATTCTCTATAATGGAATTGATGTAAAAATCATTAGAACCAAGTAATTCTGGTGATGCACTGCAATTATTTAAGCCATCAGTGAAAAATAGCGTTTCGCTTCTTTTAGTAAAAAAAGAGGATAGTATTTCAAAATTTGTAGAGCCATCATAAGTTATATTTAACAGATAATCTCTCAGGTTTTTCCAGTTACCATTACTAATTGCAAACCCTTTTTCTTCAATTATTTCATTGCTAAAAACGATGACTTTCAAGCGTATTTCTGGAAACTCTTTAAAATAATTAGTCAAAAAAGAAAAATCTCTTTGTACATCTCTATTTACCATAGATAATGATGCATCCCATAAAACTGCAGTTGCTTTTTCCCTTTTTATTGATTGCTGGGCAAAGCATATATCAAATAAAAAAATAAGCATGAAAGGTATTAGAAGATTTTTCATAAAATAGAATCTATAATTTACTTAAATTTATCGCCAATTTTTAATAAATACAAATTTTTTAAAATCAATTAATGGGAAGAGCATTTGAATTTAGAAAAGCACGTAAAATGAAACGGTGGTCAGCAATGGCCAAAACATTTACTCGTATTGGTAAAGATATTGTAATGGCTGTAAAAGAAGGCGGGCCAAATCCTGAAACAAATTCACGTTTAAGGGTGATTGTTCAAAACGCAAAGTCTGCCAATATGCCTAAAGACAATATTGAACGTGCTATCAAGAAAGCTTCTGATAAAAATACAGAAAACTATAAAGAAGTATTGTTTGAAGGTTATGCGCCGCATGGTGTGGCCGTGCTTGTAGAGACTGCCACCGATAATAACAACAGAACGGTTGCTAATGTAAGAGCAGCTTTTAATAAATGTGAAGGCAATTTAGGCACATCTGGATCTGTAGTTTTTATGTTTGATCACACCTGTAACTTTAGAATTAAAGAAGATAGTTTACAAATAGACTTAGAGGAGTTTGAGTTAGAAATGATCGATTTTGAAGTTGAGGAAGTATTTAAAGACGAAGATGGTATATTAATCTATGCTCCTTTTGAGCAATTTGGAGCCATTCAGAGCTATTTAGAGGAAAATAATATTGAAATTTTATCATCTGAATTTGAAAGAATTCCAACTACTACAAAAAAATTATCTGAAGAAGAACAGGCAGATGTAGAAAAACTATTAGAAAAGCTTGAAGGTGACGACGATGTTCAAAATGTGTATCACTCCATGGAAATGAATTAAAGAAATGAATCAATCATATACCATTGAGAAGTTACCAGATATTGTTGAAAAGCTAATTAAGCAGGTTTCAGATAAAACCCTACTATTTTACGGAGAAATAGGTGTAGGCAAAACTACTCTTATTAAAGAACTTGTTAAGCAGTTGGGTTCACAAGACATTGTTTCTTCGCCTACATTTTCTTTGGTAAATGAATACCATTCAGAAAATGGAGAGCTCATTTTTCATTTTGATTTTTATCGCATCAATGATGAAGAAGAAGCATTAGACATTGGTATAGAAGACTATTTCTATAATAATAGTTGGTGTTTGATAGAGTGGCCCGATAATATTAAAAATTTACTACCTTTAAATGCTGTTGCCATTTATTTAACCAAAAATGAAAATGGTACACGCACAATTACCATCAAATAACCAACTATGAGTAAAAAACAATTTTCGCCTTTTAGCAAAGAAGAATTAATGCCAAAACCAGAAATGCTAGAGATAAAAAAACAAAAAGGTGAATTGTTTATCGGTATTCCTAAAGAAACACATTTACAGGAAAAAAGAATCTGTCTAACGCCAGATGCCGTGGCTGCATTAACAAATCACGGGCATAGAATCGTAGTAGAATCTGGTGCAGGTGAAGGTACTAATTATTCTGATAATGAGTACTCTGAAGCAGGCGCTAAGATTTCTTATAGCACTGAAGAAGTTTTTGGATGCAACATCATTTTAAAAGTTGAACCACCTTCATTAAAGGAAATTGAATACATGAACCCACAAAGTGTGTTATTCTCTGCCTTACAACTTAAAACACAAAATAAAAAATACTTTGAAGCACTTGCTAAAAAGCGTATCACTGCAATTGCTTTTGACTTTATAACAGACGAACATGGAGTATACCCAGTTGTAAAATCATTAAGTGAAATTGCAGGGATTTCTTCTGTACTTATTGCTGCAGAATTAATGAATAATACTAATGAGGGCAATGGATTATTATTCGGCAACATAGGAGGCGTTCCTCCTTCAGATGTTGTGATATTAGGTGCTGGTACCGTGGGTGAATTCGCTGCACGTTCGGCCATGGGCTTAGGTGCACGCGTTAAAGTATTTGATAATTCAATTACCAAACTAAGACGTTTACAAGAAAGTTTACATCATCCGGTTTATACATCGACTGTGCAGCCAAAAACATTACAGAAAGCACTAATGCGATGCGATGTAGCCATAGGAGCCGTTAGAGGAAAAACCCGTACTCCTGTTCTTGTAAGTGAAGATATGGTAGAACAAATGAAAGATGGAGCTATAGTTGTTGATGTAAGTATTGATAGTGGTGGTTGTTTTGAAACCTCTGAAATTACTACACACGACAATCCAACATTTACCAAACATGGTGTCATCCATTATTGTGTGCCAAATATTCCATCAAGATATGCTAGAACTGCCTCATTATCAATTAGTAATATCTTTACTCCTTACTTACTCCATATTGCCGAAGAAGGAGGTATAGAAAATGCTGCAAGATTCGATAAAAGTCTCAGAAAAGGAATGTATTTTTACCACGGAATTTTAACCAATCGTGCCGTGGCAGATTGGTTTAGCTTACCGTATAGAGATATTAATTTACTGATTATTTAATGGACTTAAAACGTCGTTTTGCCTTTTTCGGGTTTGGATTTATTTTAGGAATAATTGCATTACTATTTTTCTTAAATGGAAAAGATGCTTCATGTAACTATTTTCCTAATGCAAGAATGCTGGAAATCTTACGTAATAAAGAAAGAGCTTATACCGCTGAAGTTCAGCAATTAATGAATAATAAAAAAATAGATTCTACCGAAATCGCTTTATTTTTAAGCCATGGTGATATTGATTTTTCTAAAAGTAAGCCTCGCCAAGAACCCTGCCGTTATTACTGGATCGACGGATTTATAAAGGAAAGAGTTTCTTCAATTTACGTTGAAAATTGTGATTCTTTGGTTACAGTTCAGAAAATTTATTTTGATCAAAATAAACACGAATGAAAGCATTTCAACTTAAAGATGACCAAGAGTTCATACAGTTAAATAACCTTCTTAAAGTATTACAACTTGCACAAACAGGTGGTCATGCAAAAATTTTGATCCAAAATGAAGAAGTGAAAGTAAATGGACAAATAGAAATAAGGGTTAGAAAAAAATTAAGAAAAGGAGATCAAATTGAAGTCGATAGCCAACTAATTGAAATCTGTTAAATTCTACTTCTTTTTAACACGAACGGCATTCATTCCTCTTGCGCCCTTTTCTAACTCAAAAGTAACCTTGTCATTTTCTGCGATGGTATCAATTAATCCGCTAACGTGCGTAAAATACTTTTCGTTATTCTCGGTATCTGTTATAAAACCAAAGCCTTTTGAAGAATCAAAAAAAGCAACTTTGCCATTTCGCACAGGATCTTCTTCTATTTCTTCCTTTTTGTAATCTAGGTCAATCGTCTCGGCATCAATTTTAACTTTCATAGAAGGATCTGGTGGAGTATCTGTTAGATTTCCATTATGATCTACATAGGCAAACGGAATTCCTCCTCCTTTTTCCGCTTTTCTAGCTTCTTTTTTCTTTGCTTTTTCTTCTCTCTTTTTTAAACGTTTCTTTTCTTTTTCTTTCTTATTAAAAGTTTGTTGTGATCTACCCATTTGTTATTTTAAAAGTTTATAATATAGTTTAAGAGAAAATTGAGAGACTAAAGAATGTTTGAAATAAGCTGTGGCTATTTGGTTTAAAATAGTTTTCAAACAAATGAAGCAATTATTCAGATAATTCTATAAACCAAAACAAATATAAGGTTTGTAATCTTATTTCATGAGATACTTCCTTATATTTTTAATAATGATTAAAACGCCATAGGCCAATAATTCTTTTAAGAATTAGAAGTATGTTCTGCACTCACCATCCATTGAACTCCAAATTTGTCAGTCAAACTACCAAATTTTCCACCCCAAAATACTTCTTTAAAAGGCATTTCTATGACACCTCCGTCTGCTAGGCTATTAAAAATAGCAACGGCTTCATCCTCATTATCAACACTTATACTTAAATAATTATTATTTCCCTTGTTAACAGGAGCCATCATAGCATCAGAGGCCAATAACTCAATTCCATGAAATTGCATGGTAACATGCATTATTAGATTTTCGTTAGACGGGTTAGAAAACTCTGGTGGACCATCTTTGTAACGCATTAGCGTTACAAATTCACCGTCAAAAATATCCTTGTAATAGTTCATCGCTTCTTCGCAATTACCATCAAACATAAGGTAGGAGTTTAACTTCATGACAAAAAGATTAAGATTTGCCTATGAAATTACGAATTATTTTATACTAAAACTAGTTGATTATATATTAACCGCTGATAACAACTTTTTTACTATAGTTCCTATTATTCTTATTAATGTTGTAGATGTAGACTCCTGCAGTTAATTGTGGCATTTGATCTGTTATACTAATATCATGTTGACCTGGCTCTAAAACATCACTAAATAACATCCCTGTTTTTTGTCCGAGTACATTATATAATGAGATTTCATAGCTGTCTTGAAAGTTATTATTTATTCTAATTGAAACACGCTCTTCATCATAAATAGGCATATGCTCGAAACTTTCACGAATCAAATAATCATGGTTTGTAACACCACTTGAACAGTTAAATCCGAGATCAATTGGTGTATAAGGCCTTGGTATGGATTGGTTGATAATAGCAGGATCAATACATAACCACTGTTCCATCACTGTTCCATATACATTGATATAATCTTGCGTGTATTGTAAATTACCACCTCTCGTAAGGTTACTCATGCTAGGGTGATCACCAATAAAACCACTTCCGTTTAAAGAAGGGCCAAATAACAGCATTGGCGCCGCTGTACCATGATCAGTTCCATTTGATCCATTTTCACGTACTCTTCTACCAAATTCAGAAAATGTCATTGTTAATACGTCATTATCTCTACCACTTGGTTCTAAATCACGATAAAACGCCATAATTGATTGAGAAATATCCGAAAGTAATTCTTGATGCCTTTCGGGTTGATTGGCATGTGTATCAAACCCATTAAGATTTACCATATATACACAAGTACCCATACCTGCTTTGATTGTACGAGAAATAACTGCTAATGAGTTACCTAAATTTGTATCTGGAAATTCTACAGTATTAGTTTGAGAGTTATATGCGTTCTGGATTACTTCTGAATACTTTAGCGTAGCATTTAATACTCCTCGAACGAATTGCAATTGTGACCCTCGAGTACAGTCTGGAACATTAGCAACATCGAATAATTCTCCGGTAGAAGCAATTTGAAGTAACTGTCGTGTATTCGCAACGGTTAACCCATATGAACTTTGAGATCCTGTTAATATAATATCTCCAACACCACCAATCTGTAATGCAGGTGGTGCTTCAGGTAAATTCAATAAATAATCTGGATAAATGCTTTCAAAGTATCGGCCATAAACACCTGTTTCTATCAGTTCATCATCGGTTCCTCGAGACATATTATCTGTACCTGTAAAATGCGAGAGGTTTTGATTTTCATACCCTGTGCCATGTACTACTTTCATACACCCTCCTTCCCAAATAGGTTCCATCCATTCTTGTAAATAGCTTGGTACGCCAAAATCAGCTGATAATCTATAAATATCTGCCATATCATGCCTCAGCGTAGGTCTATAATTAGCATACCGATCATAATCATAAATTGGAACAATAGTATTTAAGCCATCATTACCTCCTTGTAACCGCACAAGTAACAGAATTCTACCTGATTCTGATTTTCCTAAGGCATTTGTTAAGGGTGTAGGTTGCCCGAATGCCATTGGTATACCACTCATCATTAAAGTAGCCCCTGCACCTCCCAAACCTAGTGTTTGCATAAATGAACGACGGTTCCATTTTTTATGGTCATCGGTATTACAATTTGAATGTATGTTGTATATATCTTTAGGTGAACACATAAGTCTTTATTTAAGTTGATAATCTGGTAGGGAGACTATATATTCTAGTAAATCACGAACTTCGAGAGGAACGCCTTCAAAACTTAAGGTCCATAAATTATCGTCAAAATAATTAGATGGGACTCTACTTTTAAACACATCAATGCCTGTTTGGTAGTCATCTGTGGTATATGGAATTTCCCCCATGATCGCCTCAAAAATGGTAGTAGCAACAAAATCGGCATCATTACTATTTCCTGAAACGTCAATAGCAAATTGTCTAAATTGTTCCTCGTTTTGTTGCCATGCCCAATAGATTACGTCTTTACACAGGAAACCCAGTCTAAAGGTTATTGTTCCTGAGTTGATCCAATTTCGATTACCTGGCCATCCAAAAACTGTAGGAGGGTTCAATATGTTTTGGTCAAAAACACGAGCAGCTCCATAAATAAATTCTTTATTCATTTCATAATCACCAAAATTTAACCCTGATGATGTTATAAATTGAATAATAAGATCTAATGGACTTTTAATAATTGTATTCCTTGCCTTTTCATCATAAAAATGCTCACTTTTAAAGAGCGTTCTTAATACTGGGGCAATGTCAAAATTATTGGCTATAAAAATATCGGCAAGTGGGTTTATGATGTTTTGGTGAATTTGGTCATCAACTTCCGGGCTTACAAAATTGACATACATTTTCTCGCAAATGTAACGTGCTATTAGCTGCGTTCTTTGAGCAAAAACAATGTCGATTACGTCGTCATATCCCCAATTACCAGTTTGACCAAAAAATGTTTTATCATCGGTATCAAAATTATCCGGATTAAAAAGAATTGTCGAATTTTCTCCATTTGCATAGTCATTATATCCGGTTAAAGCACGTGAAGTTTCTACAATATCATCTTCGGTATAACCATTTCCTTCTCCTAAAGTGAATAATTCATATAATTCTCGCGCATAATTCTCATTTGGGCTACCTGCTGTATTCTCAAATCCATTTAAAAATTTAAGCATTGCTCCATCTAATCCCATTTCATGTACAAAGTCTTTAAAATTACCAAGGCAATTTCTTTGTAAGGCTTGAAAATATCTAAAAGCATATCCTGCAAATTGATATTCGTGAGCAATCGTAACAAAATGATTGTGCCAGAATAATGTTAACCTGCCTCTAATACCATTATCTAATAAATCTTTTATAAATGTATATTGTGTTTCCTGAACTAGACGTTCATTTTCATCTTCGCTATACGTAAATCCATTTGCGGCATAATCTGCCGGATCCAATGGCGCCCATGCTGGCTCTAAGGTAGGCGTCAAAGCCATTGCAGCGTCAATTAATTGATCTACGTAAGCCTCTGGAGACATTAATAATGCATTCGCTACAGAAATGGCGTTTATTCCAAAACCTAAGCGATTATGTAAGTGTCGAACCTTAATAGCATCCCAAGGATTGGAAGCTGTAGGAACAAAAATGTCTAGCGGGGAGGTATTACATGATACTAAGTTAGTTGTCATATAGTTACCTGATTTGATTAAAAGATAACGAAGTTATCCATACTAATATTGTAACCGAATGTAGTTTTAAATTCTAAAGAAAATCTGAATTACACATTCAGTCGCAATTTTTCTCTGAATAAAAACGCTCAATTATCATATCAACATTATTAATAGATTTTTTACACCAGTCTAGTCTAAGTATATTTTTTTCATCTTCTGAAAGTTGCCATTTTATTTTGGAATTTCTTAAGCGAGAGGTAAGATCATTAAGAATGATAGCGGTTGCCACAGAGATATTTAAACTTTCTGTAAAACCAACCATGGGAATTTTTAAATAGCCGTCAGCTTGATTCATTATATCTTGTGAGACACCTTCCTTTTCTACTCCCATAACAAAAGCCGACTTTTTAGTAATATCAAAATCTTGTAATAAACACGAGTTATTATGTGGTGTTGTAGCAATGATCTGATACCCTTTCTCTCGTAAGGCATCTACGCAATGTTGATTATTATATTCTAATTTATTAAAATAGTGAAAATCAATCCATTTATGTGCCCCTTTCGCTACTTGGTTTGACACATAGCTCTTATATTTATTTTCTATAATGTGAACATCTTGTAAACCAAAAACGTCGCAACTTCGTACTACTGCACTAGTATTATGTTTCTGGTATATATCTTCTAAAACCACAGTGAAATGTCTTGTACGTTGATTTAAAACCTTCTCAAAGGTTTCGTTTCTCTTTTCAGTTAAAAATGACTGTAAATGACTAAGTAATTCTATATCTACCATTAATCTTTATGAATAAATAAAATGTAAATTAGCTAAAATAATTTTTAGTAAAAAAACATATTCTGATTTTCGTTTAAAAGCAAATATGAAAAAAATAGTTGTATTAACCGGCGCAGGAATGAGTGCAGAGAGTGGAATTAATACCTTTAGAGACGCTGATGGTTTATGGGAAGGGCATGACGTAATGGAAGTTGCTTCTCCTCAAGGTTTTGCTGCTAACCCTGAGTTAGTATTAGACTTCTATAATCAAAGGCGTAGACAGTTATTTCATGTAAAACCCAATAATGCTCATTTGGCTTTGGCCGATTTAGAAAATACTTATTCAATTACGATTGTTACTCAAAATGTTGATGATTTGCATGAGCGCGCGGGAAGTAATGATGTGCTGCACTTACATGGTGAATTATTAAAAGCGCGAAGTACTAAAAATGAGCATTTAGTTTTTACATGGGAAAAAGATATTGTTTTAGGTGATCTTGCCAAAGATGGAGCGCAAATGCGTCCGCACATTGTTTGGTTTGGTGAAGCAGTTCCCATGCTAGAATCAGCTATAAGGATAACTGAGCAAGCCGATATTCTAATCATTATTGGTACTTCTATGCAGGTATATCCTGCCGCCAGCTTAGTTCATTATATTCAACCAAGTACACCTATTTATTTTATTGACCCGAAACCTGCAGTATCTGAACGCGATTTCAATAACCTAACCATTATTTCTGAAAAAGCAACTAAGGGAATGGATATTTTAATTAGTAACTATTTAAATGGATAAACAACAATTCAGTACATTAATAGTTAAGGGTAAATACCGGTGGGAAAATAGAGAACTTCTAGTAAACTCAGCCATTGCCAATCGAGATCTTATGTTGGCTTTATTAGAAAATATGAATAAGGTTGATGAAAAAGATTCAGCCTATTCGGCGAGAATATTAGAGTTAGCAGTTAAGAAGGATCGGAAAATTCTCCTTCCCTATTTAAATGAGTTTTGTGATCTATTGAAATTAGTAAAATTTGATGGTTCGGTTAGGGCAAGTGCCAAGTTAATAGAAATGTTCTGCGTTGAATATTTTATAAAGTATAATCCTGTTTTTATTGAAAAATTAAATAATAAAATACTAGAATTATTTACAGAAGTCTGTTTCGATTGGATGATCACTGATAAGGCAATTGCCATTCAAGCGCACTCAATGTATTCACTCTATTTACTTGGGCATAAATTTGATTGGATTCATGCTGAGCTAGTGCAGGTTATTAATAAAAACCTACCTTATGGAAGTACTGGTTATCAAAATAGAGGAAAAAAGGTTATTAAAGCAATAGAGACAAATAGTTTGCTTAAGCTTTATTGATCAATTTATATAAGCTTTCATAAAGCTTTCCATCTGAAATAACACCTCCTTTTTCTATTAAGTCAAATAGTTCTTGATTACGCTCTTTATTATACTTCTTTTTACCTTTCATAAATTCAATGGAAGCATCGTTAGTATTATCAATAAACCATTTATAGTGTTCATTGTCGAAAAAGTCAAAGTCTGGTTTATTAACATTAACAACCAATCTAGAAATAGATTTTGTATCGCACTTAAACAGGTTAACGGTCTGTTTTGAAAAATGTTCTAAGTATTTAGTTTTTGTTAGAGCATCGTCCCAAACCAAGTCGCTAAATAGATTCAATTCTTCTTCAGCAACTTTGGGTTTATTCAATTTTATTTCACTCCATTCCTTTACATCAATTTGTTGCGTAGCTAAGAATTGTGCAAATTCTTTATTGAGTGCTTCAAACTGCTCTTTACTTAATTGTCTATACTTCATTTAATCTTTGATTAAGCGAGTGCAAAAATAAAAAAACCGCTCATTAAAAGAACGGTTTTTTAAGTATTAAATTTAGTTTAAATTAGAAAATATATCTTAAGCCCAATTGCATTTGCCATCTAGATAATAAGCTTGTATCAAAACCAAAAGTTTCAGTAAGTGTTGTATCAAATGTATATGTAGGCACATTATTAGCATCAACAGATACACCTATTGGCTGTACACTATTTGGTTGTTCAATTACACCCCAATCAGAATTTAATAAATTACTTAAATTTAAAATATCTATACTAAACTGAATTGCATTGTCATCAGACACTTTAAGTTCTTGAATAAATTTCATATCCCATTTACCTCTCCATGGAGCTAACGCAGCATAACGCTCAGCGTATTGTCCTCTTCTATCTCTTAGGTATTCGTCTTGCTGTATGAATGCTTCGAATGCAGCCGCTTGACCAGATCCTGAGAATTGCATTTGATTGATTTCACTAGCCAATGGTACGTATAGTAAATCATTTAATGCAGAACCATCACCATTAATATCACCTCCATAGGTATAGTTGAAGCGTCCGCCTTGTGCATATTCAAAGAATGCTGATAATGTAGTACTCCACTTATCACTTCCATAAGTCCATTTCTTACTTACAGCACCAATAATTCTATGCTTATCTCCATATTTAGAATATCCTAAAACATCATTATTCACATTTCCAACAGCAGGGTTACCAGCAAAGGCATCACTTGTAATTTCTGCCTCAATTGAGTTTACATCTTGCGCATCTAGGTAGTTATATCCTAACATCGCATACATATTGTTCTCCCAAGTTTTTTGCGCTTTAAATGAAGCATTCCAGATTCTACCTTTATCAGAATTAGTAAAAACAAAGGGCCCATTTCCAGGAGCTCCGCCAAACGATGCAATATCACTTGCTTCGTATACCGATCTATTGTCAACGCCTTGTAAAGTACCTGTTGGAGGTCTTAAGCCCCAATGCTGTACATGTGGTCCGTTAATATCTTTGGTATAAGAAACATCAGCAGTCAATACTAATCCGTTTTCAAAACGTTTATCAGCTCCAATATTTGTTCTCCATACTTGTGGGAACTGATATTCTGGATCTACTGCTTGTAAGAAAAACGCATCTGGGTTTGCAATTTGGTTTCCTAACCATACAAATGGAAAACGACCAGTAAACAAACCACTTCCTCCACGCAGTTGGAACGTATCGTCACCATTCACATCCCAGTTAAATCCTAATCTCGGTGAAATTAAAAATTTATTATCGGGCATTTGCGTATTATCAATTGTTACGGTTTGACCATTATTTGGGTTGAAATATGGAAGGTCTGGTAGTACAAAACCTCTATCAATTACGTCTTGTGCGTTCTCTGCAGAGTCAAAAAATAGTGGCTTATCAAAACGTACACCATAGGTAATTTTAAATCTATCGGTAATACTCCAATCGTCTTGAGCATAAAAAGAAAGCTGACCAACATTCGTCTCTGACAAAGTCCACCCTCCTGGAGTTCCTGGAGGTACTGCATTATTTGCTGCGAAAACATTTTGAGCATTTTCAATAGCTCCTACATAATTATTGGCATCGAAGTCTGCGATATCTACACTTCCAAAAAGATCAAATCCATACGCTACTAAATTAAATGAGTTATCAAATTGAAATCTTTCGTATGAAAAACCAACTGTGAAAGTGTGGTCTCCACTAAAAATATTCAAATTGTTTGTCATTTGAAATACTTTTTGATCAAGTCTATTATGAATAGAAAATGGCTCATGTCCGGCAATAATATAAGGAGTTCCTTCTCTTGTTATATTAATAGAAGGGGCTGGTGTTGAGAATGGATTTCTAAAATCATCAAAATGTGTATAACCAATTTGAAATTTATTCGTCATGTTATCACCAATCGTTGAGTTTAATTCTAACTGAACAGAATTTAACTTATTATTGATTTGATATCCTGAATTTTGAAATTGCAGTGTGTTAGCACTTGGTCCTCTAAATGCAATCGCCGTTGGGTGTGCCGGCTTATCTTGGGAAGCATCTAAAAAATTGTAGATAAGCGCTAAACGGTTATTATCATTAATATTCCAATCAAGTTTAAATATTCCTTTAGTAGAGTTAGATTCGTGGATAAACCCTTCAAAAGCTCCAGGTTCGTACCCAACTGCTCTTAAAGCAGACTGTACAGCTAAAAGATCAGATTCTAAAACTCTTGATTCATTAATAGCGCCAGAATTTCTATTAGGTAACCAATTTTGACCTAAATCATCTCTTCTATCCTCTTCAAAATTGATGAAAAAGAATAATTTATTTTTCACTATTGGTCCACCAACACTAAATCCATATTGTTTTTGTGAAAGTTCGGCTTTTGGTAATTCATCACCTTTTACTTTTCTACCTGTAATATTTTCATCTCTATAAAAGCCATACACAGTACCATGAAATTCATTAGTACCGCTTTTTGTAACGGCATTTACAGATGCACCGGTAAATCCGGCTTGTGTAACATCGTAAGGAGCCAAAGATACCTGAATCTGGTCGATGGCATCTAACGACACAGGCTGTGCATTGGTTTGACCTCCAGGTGTTGCAGCATCAAGACCAAATGGGTTATTGAAGATTGCACCATCTAAAGAAAAATTATTGAATTGGTCATTTCGGCCTCCAAAAGAACCGCCGCTTGAAGAAGGTTCTAATCTTGTAAAATCGGCTTGAGAACGCGCAATGGTTGGTAAAGTAGTTAATTCTCTTCTTCCAACGCTTGTTTCAGAACCGGTTCTATCGTTTCCAAAGATATTATTACCTCCCGTACCTCTAACTACTACTTCATCTAATTGCTGGCTATCAGGAACCATACTTAAATCTAAAGAATACGTTTTACCTAAGGTTAAAAAAACGTTAGTTACTTCCTGTGTTTTAAAGCCTACATAGCTTATAGTAACGGTGTAAGGTCCTCCTACTCTCATATTAAGTAAGTTGTAGCGGCCGTCAAAGTTTGTAGAACCTCCATATTTAGTACCTGTAGGAGTATGAACAGCTACAACACTAGCTCCTGGTAAAGGCTCATTTTGATCATCTACTACCAGTCCTCGAATATTAGAGGTAGTTACCTGAGCAAATGAAGTTAGTGCAATACAAAAGAATAGTACTGCAAAAAAGTACATTTTTTTCATAATTATCTGAGTTTATTTGAATTTAGTTTAGATGCTCTTATAGTAATCACATCCTTACGAAAGTAACAAAAAAAAGGCTATCCAAAAAAGGATAGCCTTAAAACTTAACATTGGAAATTATTCACAAATGTTTATTTCTTTGCTTCAGCTACAACTTCAAATGGTACTTCAATTACCACTTCTCTGTGTAAACGTACTTTAGCATTATACTTACCTAAACGCTTTACTAAACCACCTGCAACAGAAACATATTTTTTATCTAATTCGTGACCAGCTTTTGTAATAGCCTCTGTAACATCAGCATTACTAACTGAACCAAATAGTTTGTCTCCTGCACCTACTTTAGCTGCAATTTTAATTTCTAAAGCTTTTAAAGCTTCAGCAGTTTTATTTGCTTCAGAAATAATATTTGCTTCTCTATGCGCTCTTTGCTTTAAATTCTCAGCTAATACTTTCTTAGCAGAAGTTGTTGCTAAAACCGCATATCCCTGAGGAATTAAAAAGTTACGTCCATAACCATTCTTAACAGTTACGATATCGTCTATAAAACCTAAGTTCTCAACGTCTTTCTTTAATATCAATTCCATAATCGTACTGTTTATTATTTTAACATATCACCCACATAAGGCATTAATGCCAAATGACGAGCTCTTTTAATTGCTTGTGATACTTTACGCTGATATTTTAATGATGTACCTGTTAAACGACGTGGTAAAATCTTACCTTGCTCGTTTACTAAATACATTAAAAAGTCTGCATCTTTATAATCGATATATTTAATACCATTTTTCTTAAAACGGCAATATTTTTCTTTCTTTTGAGTATCAATATCTAACGGAGTTAAATATCTGATCTCTGCTTTGTTTCCTTCTTTAGCCTGTTGATCTATTGATGCCATAGCTTAGTTTTTAGATTGTTTAACACGTTCTTTTCTTGTAACCGCCCACGCAGCAGCATGCTTATCTAATTTTACTGTTAAATAACGCATAACACTGTCATCTCTTCTAAATTCTAATTCAAAAGGAGCAACCGCTTCACCAGCTACTTTGTACTCAAATAAGTGATAAAAGCCAGTTTTTTTCTTTTGGATTGGATATGCTAATTTTTTTAAGCCCCAATCTTCTTTGTGTATCATTTCGGCACCTTTAGAAACCAAGTAGTCCTCAAACTTCTTTACTGTTTCCTTTACCTGAGTTTCAGATAAAACGGGATTCAAAATGAAAACAGTTTCGTAATGATTCATAATAAAGTTATTAAATGTTTAATTTTTAAGCGTGCAAATATACAATATTATTTTTGGAGAAACAGTATAGATTAATTAAAAAAATGTAGTTTTGAGATTAAGCTAAACAGCTCATTTATGCAAGTGCCAGAAATACCAAACCTTATTCATTATGCAATTCCTTTTTTTATTATCACGTTAATCATAGAAATTATCGTTGATACTAGAGAGAAAACCAAAGCATATGAAACTAAAGATGCATTAACTTCATTGAGCATGGGACTTGGTAATGTTTTCTTAGGCTTAATAAGCAAGGCCTTAATCTTTGCCATTTTTATTTATATCTATAACAATTTTAGGTTATTCACCATACCGTTTGTTTGGTGGGGATGGCTTTTAGTACTTTTTGCAGATGACTTTGCTTATTATTGGTTCCATAGGGTAAGCCATGAAAGTAGATTCTTCTGGGCAAGTCACATCGTACATCATTCTTCTCAGAAATATAACTTAAGTACCGCGTTACGCCAAACTTGGAGTGGTAGTTTTTTATCATTTGTTTTTTGGTTACCCTTACCTCTTTTAGGGTTTCATCCCGCAATGATCTTAGCTCAAATGTCGATTAGTTTGATCTACCAATATTGGATACATACAGAGTTTATAAAAAAGATGCCAACTTGGTTTGAAGCAATTTTTAATACACCTTCGCACCATAGAGTGCATCATGCAACGAATCCGCAATATTTGGATAGAAATCATGCGGGAATTTTTATCATTTGGGATAAATGGTTTGGTACATTCGAACCAGAAATTGAAAAACCTGTATATGGTTTGGTTAAAAATATCAATTCTTTTAACCCCCTTTATGTGGCGTTTCATGAATGGATAGGTATGTTTAAAGATGTTTTTCAAAAGAATACTCCTTTTATAGGAAGACTAAAATATTTTGTTAAACCTCCAGGATGGCGGCATGATGGAACGGGTACTGTTTCTTCCGATCTGCGTAAGGATTGGGAAAAATACAATACTTAACTTTTTGTTTTGAACTTACTTATTCATCCAAATTTTTCGTTAAGCAAAAGATAATTATAATTTAACAACATAATCAAATACTATGGACAAGAGCCCGTTTGAAGATTTTGAAAAAAGTGTAGAATATGTAAAGTTTTGGCCTAGAGCAGGGGCATATATTCTCGATGGTATACTAGTTGGCATTGTAACTGGTGGTCTTAATTTCTTAAATATCGTACAATTTAAGAGTTTCGCTTTTTATTTATTAATTGCTATAATCGCCATTCTTTACAAGCCCTATTTTGAAAGCAAATACAGTGCTACTCTTGGCAAAATGATACTAAAAATAAAAGTTTTAGACTATAATTTTAAGCAGATCTCTTTTGAACAGTCTTTGTTAAGAAGTGCTATTTTGATTCTACCTTCATTATTATATATTCCAATTTATTTTTTCGCATTTAAAAATCCAAATGTTCTTGATACCAGTGGCTTCATGGAATTTAGTGAGGTTCTAGTCTCTGAATATCCTATTCAAACATGGATTGGAAACTTAATTTTCTTAATCGTTATTATTGAGATTATTGTTTTGTTGACTGACGCAACTAAAACGCAAAGATCTCTACATGATCAAATTGCTAGAACCTATGTTGTCTATAACAGGGAAGTATAAATAGAATAGTATTTAGTCAAGCACTAATAGACCTCGCGTTCTTTTAAAAAGTAATTTATTGAGAGGCCAATTGAATTATTTTTCCAAGTGTCACCTTCTGTATTAACGATACTAGAGAGGTTACTATAATAGCTTAAACGTAATTTTATGCGCTTCTTAATCAACAGTCCTGCACCAACCGTACCTCCAAAGGAAAGGCCTTTTACATCAGCATCGCTACCAATGTCTAAACGAATAGTTTCTTGTTCATTTTCGGTAATTGCCCTTGCATTAAATCCTACATTCACTCCGGCATCGACAAAAAACTGAAGATTACGCCTATTCCAGTTAAGATAATATCCTAAACCAATTGGAATTTCTATCACATCAACACCCCATTTTTCATTAGATGTATTAATTCCTCTTCTTGCAATAGCATCAACCTCACGTCTATTAAAATTAATTCCTAAACGAATAAATAAATTATCTGAAAGATCACGTTCTGCTACATATCCAAGAAAAACGCCAATTTTACTACTCGGGTCAACAGATTCGCCAATCATAAAATCAGCGTTATTGGTGTGCACACCAAATTCTATTCCATGGTAAAACTGACTATAAGATGTATATGAGGTGATAAAAAATAAGAATATAACAATTCTTAATATCTGTAGTTTCATTTTTGTTCCCATTAATATTCTTTTATAAAGAATTTCTAAATAATCTGGGGAGTTTACTTTACAAAAACGCCTAAGTAATCTATTTAGTATAGATGCTGCTAATAACTATCTACATCGATATTTAATCGTACTGATCTAAATTCGGCAATACTTTGAAAGCTATTCTTTATTTTTTTTAGTATGGCCTTTGATTCGCGCAGGGGTCTTTCTTTAGGTAATTTAATTAAAATCGTTTTGATATGTTGATTTCTTATTCTGGAGATCGCTGGGCTCGTTGGGCCTAGCACATTGTTATGGAAAGAATTTTTTAATGATTTACCCAACCAAGTAGCAGCAGTATTTACTTTAGAGTAATCTTTATGCTTCAGTGTTATTTTAATCAATCTTATGATTGGTGGGTAATGATATTGATAACGATCATGAAGTTGCTCCTTAAACATGGTCTCAAAATCATTAACAGTAACCTGTTGCAATATTTGATGAAATGGATTAAATGTTTGAATAACTACCTTTCCTCTTTTTTTTGCGCGCCCTGCCCTACCCGAAACCTGCGTTAACATTTGAAAACTTTTTTCATGTGCTCTAAAATCAGGGAAATTCAACATATTATCAGCATTCAAAACACCAACCAAAGAAACGTTGCTAAAGTCTAATCCTTTACTCAACATTTGTGTACCTACTAGAATATCGATTTCATGAGCCTGAAAGGCATTAATTATCTTTTCATAACCATATTTCCCTCTTGTAGTGTCTAAGTCCATTCTACCAATATTAACATCAGGAAAGAGTTCTTTAAGCTCTAGCTCTATTTGCTCAGTACCAAACCCTTTAGTATCTAAGGTGGCATTACCACAAGCAGCACAAGTTTGTGGCATTGCTCTATTATATCCACAATAATGGCATTTAAGTTCACCTCTAAACTTATGATATGTTAGGCTTACATCGCAATTAGGGCATTGTGGTGCTACTCCACAAGTAGTGCATTCAACAATAGGTGAATACCCACGCCTATTTTGAAATAAAATGATTTGTTCATTTTCAGCTAAAGCTTCGTTTATTAACATCAATAAACGATCAGAAAAATGACCTTTCATTCGCTTTTTTCGATAGCCTTCTTTAATATCTGTCAATTCAATTTCGGGAAGTAAAACATTTCCAAATCTTCGATTTAACCTTGTGAGACCATATTTACCCTCTTTAGCGTTATAATAACTTTCTATGGATGGAGTTGCACTACCCAATACAACTTTTGCACTGTGAATATTAGCTAACACAATTGCGGCGTCTCTTGCATGATAACGAGGTGCAGGGTCAAATTGCTTATAAGAGGTTTCATGTTCTTCATCAACAATAATAAGACCTAGATCTGTAAAAGGTAAGAATATTGAAGAACGAGCTCCTAAAATTAATTGTGTTTTCTCCTTTCGGTTTAATAAATTGTTCCATACTTCTACCTGCTCATTTAAGGTATACTTAGAATGGAACACCGAAATTTTATCTCCAAAGTAGCTTCTCAACCTTGAAATTAACTGAGTTGTAAGTGCTATTTCGGGTAGTAAATACAAAACTTGCTTCCCCTTTTGTATAACTTTTTCAATTAGATTTGCATAGATTTCGGTTTTACCACTTGATGTAATTCCATGTAATAAAACCACATCTTTTTCCTTGAAATTAAAATTTACTTCATTAAACGTATTTATTTGATATTCAGTTAATTTCGGTATTTCATTTTTTGCACCACTTAAATCCACTCTATCAACTTGTAAATAATAGAATTCTAAGATGTTTTTATCAACCAATGCTCTTACTACAGCGTCAGAAACATTGCTTTGATTAATTAAATCTTTAGCTTTTATAGGTTTTTTTAAAGCACTCATCGAAAAGTACGTTAATAATACTTCTCGCTGCTTTTTTGCACGTGTTAAACCATCTAATAATTTATTTAAATTGTCCTCATTGCTATATATATCGTTTAAACGAACATACTTTATGAGTTTTGGCTTATACTGCTCATAGATTTCTTCTTTTAACTGAACGGCGTCTTTTTCTAATAATTTATGGATAATAGGTAATACCCTCTTTTTATCTAAAATATTACTTATCTCATCAATCTTGAGAATAGGTTGATGCTGTAATGCTTCAATGAGTAAAAATTCATCGTCAGTAAGCTTAGATTCATAAGCATGGACTCCATCTTCTAACAAATAACCATCATTTAAAGAAACTAAAGTTTCGCTTTCTAATAGTAAAGCAGATGGTAATGCTGATCGCACAACTTCTCCTAAAGAGCATAAATAATAATCAGCTATCCACTTCCAGTGTTGCAATTGCTTCTCATTTACCACAGGAACATCATCTAAAATCTGATGAATCTCCTTAGCATCATATGCAGTTGGTGCATTGCTATGCTTCGTATATACAACAGCGGTATATATTTTTGATTTACCAAACGGAACTGCAACTCGCATACCTACTTCTAAAAACGAGGCTTCCGCTTCGGTAATCGCATAGGTGAACAATCGCTCTAGTGGGATTGGTAAAATAACATCTATGTAATGGGTGGCTTTCAAAACGAACGTAAAAATATCTAATTAGCTCAAATGCTGAAACGAATTCATAAAAATCTTCTTAACAACGGGTCCCCAATTAAAGTAATAAAGATAGATTGTGAAACCATTCGATTTAAAACTTTGGCACGCTGTTTGGTAAACTACCTGTAATAGTGCTAACCAAAAATTAGTATTAATAGTTAAACACTTAAAAAATGAAAAAAACAGCATTATTTGTAGCAGCACTTTTCTTAGCCCTTTCTCCTCTAGCTGCTGCTGAGAGCAAAGAGAGCACTTCGAGTTATGGATATTACAACGGTAATGGTGAAATGTTCACTTTTGTAGAAAGAGGGGTTACATTTTCAGTATTTCAAAATGGTGAATTTGATTTTTATATAAACCCTAGACGTGGCGGTGCAGTTCATGCCGGTATAGATCTAGGCGCTGTTAGTATTAATTTTAATTCGGGCTATAATTATGATGCTTATGTACAATACGATGATTATGGTGCCATAGTACAAATTGAAGATATCCCTATTTACTATGACTATTACGGACGTATTAGTCAAGCTGGAAATGTGCGCATTCATTATAATAACGGACGCTTATATCGTGTTGGTGGCTTATATATTCATTATAATAGATTTGGAGTATACTCTCATTTTACCGGATTTATTAATAGATGGAATAGATTTTACACATACCACCCGTATCATGATTATTTTATAAGACCGATTTTTAATCGTTGCATTGTAAGCTACCGTCCGTATAGAAGATATTATAGACCTGTTCGCTATGATTATTATAGAGGACGTGGCTATGCTCGAGGATATAGATATAAAAACTATAGACGCAATGGCAGAAGCTTTAGAACTATCGATTCTAGAATAAGAACTAATAATGATAGCAGGAGAACTGCAAGACGCTATAATGATGCTAGAAGAAGTAACGATCGTGTGGTAAGACTTAATGAAGGTGTGCGAAGAGGTACTCAGCAAAGAAGTGTACAAAGAAATAGAAATCAATCTGTTGAGAGAAGATCACAAGGTGTTCGTAGAAGTAATAACGCTGTGACTCAAAGAAGAACCAATGATGTTAGAAGAAATAGTTCTTCAAGAGTAGAACAAAATAGATCAGCTCAAAGAAGGTCTACCTCACCAAGAGCTACACAACAAAGAAGGACAGTTGAAAGACGTGCTACTCCAAGAGCAACACAACAACGCCCAACAGTTGAGAGAAGAACTACAACACCAAGAGTAAATAAGCAAAGAACTGTGCAAAGGCGTTCTCAGTCTCAAACGAGAACACAAACGAGAAAAGCACCTCAAAGGCGTGTAACTCAAAAAAGAAGCAATAACTCTAGAAAATATAATTCTAGACAACAAAATACTGTTAGAAAAAAATCACCTAGCAGATCAACGCAAAGAAACGGCAATCGAAGAGTAGCTACAAGAAGAACCATGTAGTTTTGGTTAGCGCGTGGATAAGACAAAGGCTTGCAGTTTGCAGGCCTTTTTCTATTTAGCAAATAATTATGTTTAATCATTGATCGGATAATCGGGTGTAACAATTACCATGGTTGGTTAAACGAAAACTACAGGCGATAGTGCTGATTCTTCAAAAGGAAGCATTCATTTTGTATCTTTGAATAGACCTCTTTTTGAAGCACTTACAAATAAAAATGAAAGGCATAGTTTTTATATTATTACTGTTTTCAACACAAATTTATAGCCAGGAGAAGTTCGTATATAACGAAGTTGGTTTAACACCTGAATATAAAATAACACAAATAGGTAACATGTCTAAAGTTGAAATCTATAAAAAAACACTTCATTGGATTAAAGCCTCTTATAAGAATTCAGACGATACTATTGATAATAAAGTTGAAAATAATTTTATAACCTTAACCGGAATTAAAGAAAACGCTTTAAAAGTAGGTAAACAATATCATCATATAAAGTATACTCTCAAATTTAGTTTCGAAGAAGGCCAATATAAGTTTGAGCCTTTGAAAATTCAATCTAAATTAAATAGTAAATACGATATGGGTTGGGTAGACTTTGATCTAAAAAATGGTGTTTCTTTTTTTAAGAAAGATAAAGTCGTTAAAAAGTTGAAGTCATATATTATAGATATTCCAGCTTTGTTAAACGAATTAAACACTGATTTACATAATTATTTAGTTCAATGAAAGTAAATCAATAGGTAAGACCTTTCCTCTTTATACTAAAACATTCATTTTGTATCTTTGAGTAAACCAACACTTTACTTATGAAATTCAAAGCCCATATAGATATTAATCAAACACAAGACATTGTCACGCAATTATTTGCTGATCCACAATATTTAAAAGATTACCAAGATGGATTTGTTAAAAAAGAATTGATTAGCGGTGAAGCGGGTCAAAATGGTGCAATATCAAAAATGTTCTACAAACAAGGAAAACGAGAAATGATATTGACTGAAACCATTAAAGCTAACAACCTGCCTGATACTTTTGAAGCTTTTTATCATCATAAACATATGGATAATACCTTCTTAGCTACTTTCACCAAACTTGACGATAAAAAAACACGTTACGCTATGGAAGTAGATTATATTCGTATGACCTTTTTACCAAAGCTAATGGGAATGCTGTTTCCTAGCATGTATAGAAAGCAAGGCGAAAAATGGATGAACAATTTTAAAAATCTTGCCGAGAATTATAAGAGGTGAAATAAATTATTATGTTTAAAAGGATAGTTAAGCGGGTTTTTAAATTGACCCTATTTTTAATCATTGCAATTCTGATTTATGGAGTAATTTTTCAATATAGATATGATAAAAAAGTAGCTCAGAATCATAGCCCCACGGGTAAATTTTCTGAACTAGTAAATAATACTATTCATTATAATTTTTTCGGTAATGGTGAGGTTACTTTTATATTAGAAGCCGGATTAGGAGAGAACATGAATACTTGGGATAAGATTCAAGATTCGCTGGCAATCATTGGTCGTGTTTTTATGTATGATCGATCTGGCTTGGGGTTTAGTGAAGAAGACGGCAACCCGCGTACAACACGTCAGATCACTCAAGAATTAAATGAGCTATTGATTAAAGAACAAATTCCAGGGCCATATATTTTAATTGGTCATTCTATTGGTGGAGCACATATTCGATATTATGCACATATTTTCACCGAAAATGTAGCTGGACTTTTTTTAATTGATGCGAGTCACGAAAAAATGAAAGATAGCTTGCCGCCACCTTCTTTCATTGAAAAGCTTTTCATTTTTTCCTTAACTAACCTTTCTTGGAGCGGCATCCCTTATTACTTGCTACCTAGCCCTCCCCATCCTACATATAAAACATCAAAGAGTATAAAAACTTACGGCAATGAGATGATAGCCATAGACGAATCAATAGAGCAATTTAAGGAGGCTAAAGTAAACTTAAGTCATTTACCTATTTATATCATATCCGCTACAAAAAATGATGGTGATTTTAAAGACACCTACATTAAGTATAGAAATGAATTAATTGATCACTCTAACAGTACTATTAAAAAACACGTTATTATTGAGAAACCACACCATATTCATAAAACAGATCCTGATATTGTTCTAAAAGAGATAAAGGAATTTGTTTCAAAAATTCTAACTAGTAATTAAAGGTGGACTTATTCAACAATGCTTTAGATGAACCTCGTAACCTACTCCACAAAGATGGTATTGTGCAGTATTATGGCAAAGTAATGCCGTATAGCCAGGCAGCACACTATTATGCTTTGCTTTTAAATACCATTGCCTGGCGTAATGATGAAGCAAAGATTTTTGGTAAATTATATATTACAAAGCGTAAAGTTGCGTGGTATGGTGACAGAGAATTTGAATATGCTTACTCTAATCGTGTGAAATTGGCTTTGCCTTGGACAGCCGAACTACTTGAACTCAAAAAACTTGCAGAAAAAAAGACCAATGAAACGTATAATTCTTGCCTATTAAATTTATATCATGACGGCTCTGAAGGTATGGCTTGGCATAGCGATGGCGAAAAAGATCTAAAAAAGAATGGAGCCATTGCCTCTTTAAGTTTTGGAGCAGAGCGTAAGTTTGCTTTTAAGCATAAAGAAACCAAGCAAAAAGTTGATCTCATTTTAGAACACGGATCTTTATTAGTTATGAAAGGTGAAACACAGACAAATTGGTTACATCGCTTACCTCCTACTAAAAAAATTCATAAGCCACGTATTAATCTTACCTTTAGGACTATTGATGAGTCTTAATAGGCATCAAATCATTTTTTAAATAACTTAGTCAGAATTAAACATAACTAAAATCTTCAAATACGATGAAAAAACATCTTTCTTCAACAGATATAATTGTAATTGTTACAACCATGGTATTATTTATTGTCGCCATGTTTGTAAAAGGTTTTACCAAAGAATTATTATTAGAGGCCGGTGTACTTCTGGTATCTATTAAACTCATTCTAATGAATCATAAAAATGCTACTTCTAACGAGAAAATATTGGAAGAATTAGATCAGATAAAAAAACAACTACCAAATTAATTTAAACATGAACTTAGGCGCTTTTTCAATCAGTTTAACAGTTAAAGATATTCATGCTTCAAAAGAATTTTATGAAAATTTAGGCTTTACCGTTTTTGCAGGTGAGCTTGAACGGAATTATCTAATTATGAAAAATGGGAATGCTTTAATAGGACTTTTTCAAGGAATGTTTGATAAGAACATTCTTACTTTTAATCCAGGATGGGATGAAAATGCCCAAAAACTTAATAGCTTTCAAGATATAAGAGAGATACAAGAAGATTTAAAACGAAAAGGACTTGCATTAGATAGAGAGGCCGATAATACAACCACTGGGCCTGCTAGTATCGTATTAGTAGATCCCGATGGGAATCCTGTATTGATTGACCAGCATGTTTAGGGCTCACTTTTCAAAAATCTCATCGTCTGTACTAAACGACTTAAACTCTACCATATAACCGTTTGGATCTTTTACAAAAAAGGAGATATGCTCTCCTTTTTTATTCTTTAAAAAAGTTATCTCATCAAACACTTCAATATTGGCAGCATTAACTTTTGCGTATATTTTACCCCATGTAGTTATATCTACAATTACACCAAAATGAAAAGAAGGTAATATTTTCCCTTCAAAACTATAGTTTTGATAATTAAATCCAAATCGCCCCGATTTGGTAAAAGTTATTTGATTTTCATAAAGATTAATATCAATCCAGTTATGGCCACTTCTACCAATACTGGCTCCCAATTTGTTTACATAAAAATCGCTCGTACTATCTACATCTAAACATGGTAATGATAAATGAAATGAGGCCTGCATATGTTTTAATTTTTATTCTTCGTCTAAGTCTACTTCTTGATTGCTTATTTCTTTGATGCCAGAATTACTTGAAACTGTATCTCCATCACTATCGCCATCTTCATCCATAAAACTTTCCATACGCTCTTCAAGCTTCACGCTTACTTTTACGAGATAAACAGTATCTTCTGTGCGTACTTCAACGGCTTCAACCCATTCTCCAGCGGCATTCCTAAAAGAAATTATATCCGAGTCATTATAACCATCAGGATACTTTTCTACTAATAAATCTAGAATGTCTTGTGTTAATTTTTTGTAGTCTACTATAACCCTTCTCATATATTTTCGTTTAACTAGAGGTTTAATATTAATCCATTTTACGATAAATCATAAATGCAAAACCAAATAATGAAATGCTAATAAAGTTTAGCCTTAAACAAACTAAACTTGAAGTTTTAAGTAAATATTTTGTAATCCAATAACCCGAAATCGGTTATTGTAGTTAAAGGTCTTTAAAACTGAAGAAATAATCCTAATTTTTTCGTTGTACAATCGTTGTACATTACATCTACTCTTCTTCTTAGTTATAATGTAATCGAAAAAAGCAAAACTTATCATTTTACTGAATCATACTAATCAAATTTAAAAAATAATTTGATTCGGTGAATACTTAAATGAAAAATTAATTCCGCTCCAATTTATCTTTAAAGAGAAACAGTAAAACTATAGGGACAGCTAGTATTAAAATGATGTTTCTATTCTCTAAAAATATCTGCGGGTATAATGCTAAAGTCAAAATAAAACCTCCTACTGCTCCCCCTAAATGGGCACTATGGCCAATATTTCCTAGTTGAGTTTTCATACCATAAATGGAATAAAGAAAATAACCAACACCAAAAACCCAGCCTGGAAAGCTAAACACCGGGAAGAAAATAAATGACAAGCGCATACTCGGGTTTAACATAATTGCGGCGTATACAATGCCCATAACAGCTCCAGAAGCTCCCACAGCACTATAATAAGGCTCTCTTCGATGCATGCTCAAAGACAATGTGTTACCGGCTAATAAACTACCAAAGTAGATAATCACAAACTTTAAAATACCAACTTCATTAATTACTTCATCTGCAAAAATATATAGTGCAAACATATTAAAGAACAAATGCGCTTGGTCAACATGCAAGAATCCAGAGGTAAGCATACGCAACTGCTCTCCTTTTAAAATTGGCCCAATCTGAAACTTGTTTTTTTCAATAAAAAGACGATCAGAAAAACCTTTAAAAGACACTAAAACATTAGCGGCAATAATTACAAGTACAATAGCATCCATTGAACAGAAATATTTTGCTCAAAGATAAAATTATATACCGATATTTGTCCAAAATTTTACTAGTGCATTTATTGACGTATATTTTGGTCTACCCTTTAATTTGGCTGTTTTCTATTCTGCCATTTAGAGTCTTATATTTTGTATCAGATCTAGCATATTTACTTGTTTATTATGTGATTGGATATCGAAAAAAAACTGTTTTTTACAACCTAGAACAGGCTTTTCCCGAAAAATCAGATATAGAAATAAAACAGATTGCTAAAAAATTCTATAAGCACTTTACTGATATTTTTATTGAAATGATAAAATCTTTCACTATCTCTAAAAAAGAACTGACGAAGCGATATAGTTTTAAAAATTTAGACATATTACATAAGTTAGAAAGTGAAAATCGGAGTGCAATATTACTCGCTGCACACTATGGAAACTGGGAATGGATTTTTATATTAAATACTCAAGTGAAATTTAATGGCTATGCTATTTATAAAAAAGTGAAAAATCTGCACTTCGATAAAAAAGTAAGAGAAACTAGAGGTAGATTCGGAACAACTTTAGTTCCTACGAAAGAAATATTCTCGGTAATCAGAGAAAATTCAAAAAATAATGAATTATCACTTTATGGATTCTTAGGAGATCAATCTCCAAAACCAAATAAAGCACATCATTGGGGCGAATTTTTGGGAGTAAAAAATGTGCCTATCCATACAGGCGCAGAACTCTTATCTAAAAAATATAATTTACCTATTGTAATTTTTACTACTAAAAAAATTAAAAGGGGTTATTATGAAACCACATTTATAACCACAACAGAAAAGCCTCAATTAGTTGAAGATTATAAAATTACAGATCAGTTTTTAAAAATCCTGGAAAAACAAATAAGAGAAACCCCAGAGTATTATTTTTGGACTCATAAACGCTTTAAACATATAGGTAAAGCGCCAATTAAAGCTTAGATACCAGCTACTTTAGCAATTTCGCCCATTACTTTTTGTGCTAAAACATCTGCTTTTTCTTGAGATGTACTTTCTGTATAGATACGTATTATTGGCTCTGTATTAGATTTACGTAAATGCACCCATTCTGAATCGAAATCAACTTTTACACCGTCAATGGTCGTTACAGTTTCATTTTTATAGCTCTCGGCCATTGCATTTAGTATTCCGTCAACATCTAATTCTGGAGTTAGTTGAATTTTATTCTTACTCATAAAATAGGACGGATAACTATTTCTAAGTTCTTTACAGCTCATCCCTGATTTAGCCAAATGCGTAAGGAATAGTGCCACTCCAACCAATGAATCACGTCCATAGTGCGAAGCAGGATAAATAATGCCTCCATTACCTTCTCCACCAATAATGGCATTTGTATCTTTCATTAATTGTACAACATTTACTTCTCCCACTGCACTTGCTTGGTAATTACCACCATGCTTTTCGGTAACATCACGTAGTGCTCTTGATGAAGATAGGTTAGATACGGTATTTCCTTTAGATTGACTTAAAACATAATCAGCACAGGCAACTAGTGTATATTCTTCTCCAAACATTGATCCATCTTCAGCGATTAATGCAAGTCTATCTACATCGGGATCAACCACAATGCCTAAATGTGCATTCTCTTTAACTACTAACTCAGAAATATCGGTAAGATGTTCTTTTAAGGGCTCTGGATTATGCGGAAAATGACCATTGGGTTCACAATATAACTTAACACATTCTACCCCTAACCTATCTAATAATGCCGGAATCGCAATACCTCCCGTAGAATTGACGGCATCAACTACAACTTTAAAGTTGGCATTTTTAATGGCGGTTACATCTACTAATTCAAGTTTTAAAACTTCTTCTATATGTCGATCTATATATCCTTTGTCTTTAATATAAAGTCCTAAATCGTCTACTTCGGCAAAGTTATAATCATCGGCTTCTGCTGTTTTTAAAATCTCAGCTCCATCGGCTCCATTTAAGAATTCACCCTTTTCATTTAATAGTTTTAATGCATTCCATTGCTTTGGATTGTGCGAAGCTGTTAGTATGATTCCTCCATCCGCATTTTCTAATGGCACGGCTACTTCTACAGTTGGTGTAGTAGACAAACCTACATCAACTACATCTATCCCCAAACCTACTAAGGTATTAGCCACAATACTGCTAATCATTTTACCTGAAATACGTGCATCACGCCCAAGAATAACACGTAATCTTCTATCGGTATCATTTCTATTCAGTAACCATGTTCCGTAGGCAGCCGCGAATTTGGCTGCATCTATTGGAGTTAAATTATCGTTTACGTTACCACCAATGGTACCTCGAATTCCTGAAATAGATTTTATTAGAGTCATAGTTATGATTTAGTGAGAGCAAATATAATTTATTGCATAAAAAAAACCGCTCTATGCAGAGCGGTTTTTATCATTAAAATTAGTTTCTGTTAATAGAACTAAATTACTTTCCTTCCATTTTATCTTTAAGCGCTTGTAATGCATTATTTGCATCACCTAAAGTTGGCTTTTCTACTGAATCAGCCATTTTCTTTTGAACTTTTTTGAAGTTCTTTTCTTCTTGCTCTCTAAAGATAGATGTATGAGAAGCAACAATTCTTCTATATTCTTTGTTGAACTCAATTACTTTAAAGTCTAAAGTCTCTCCTTTTGCCAATTTAGTACCATCTTCTTTTTCAGTAAAACGGCTTGGTACAAAAGCTTCAACTTCATCATTTAATACAACTACAGCTCCTTTATCAGTCTTGTCTTTAACAACCCCTGAGTGTATAGAGTCAATTGCATACGTTTCTTGGTGTTTATCCCAAGGATTTTCTTGAGTTTGTTTATGTCCTAAGTTTAACTTGCGACCTTCAACATCTAATTCAAGAACTTGCACATCTAAATTATCACCAACTTTTACAAAGTCTGATGGGTGTTTTACTTTCTTAGTCCAAGAAAGATCTGAGATATATACTAAACCATCAATTCCTTCTTCTAATTCTACAAATACACCAAAGTTAGTATAGTTACGTACAATACCTGTGTGTTGAGAACCAACAGGGTATTTTACTGTTATATCTGTCCAAGGGTCTGGGTGAAGTTGTTTCATACCCAATGACATTTTGCGCTCTTCTCTATCTAAAGTTAAGATTTGAGCTTCAACTTCATCACCAACTTTTACGAAATCTTGAGCTGAACGTAAGTGTGTAGACCAAGACATTTCTGATACGTGAATTAATCCTTCAACACCATCAGCAACTTCGATAAATGCACCATAATCAGCAATGATTGCTACTTTACCTTTTACTTTATCACCAACTTTTAAGTTTTCGTCTAAAGCTTCCCATGGGTGTTTGCTTAATTGCTTTAATCCTAATTGGATTCTTGATTTATCATCATCAAAATCAAGTATTACCACATTTAATTTTTGATCTAATTCAACAACTTCACTTGGGTGATTAATTCTGCTCCAAGATAAATCTGTAATGTGAACTAATCCGTCAACACCACCAAGGTCAACAAATACACCATAAGAAGTTACATTTTTAACAACTCCTTCTAATACTTGACCTTTTTCTAATTGACCAATAATTTCTTTCTTCTGTAATTCAATATCAGCTTCAATAAGTGCTTTGTGAGATACTACTACGTTTTTAAATTCGTGGTTGATTTTTACAACTTTGAATTCCATCGTTTTATCTACATATTGATCGTAATCTCTAATTGGCTTAACATCAATTTGAGAACCTGGTAAGAATGCTTCGATACCAAATACATCAACGATCATACCTCCTCTAGTTCTACATTTCACGTAACCGTTAACCACTTCTTGAGTTTCGTGCGCTTTATTTACACGCTCCCAAGCTTTAATTACTCTTGCTTTCTTATGAGATAATACTAATTGACCAGTTGCATCTTCACGCTTATCAACTAATACTTCAACAGTATCACCAACAGCTAAGTTTGGATTGTAACGGAACTCATTTAACGAGATTACACCTTCTGATTTAGAATTGATATCAATGATAGCCTCACGTTCTGTTAAACGTACAACAGTACCATCAATTACCTCACGTTCGTCTACAAATCCAACAGTGCCTTCTAATGCTTTTTCAAAAGCTTTTAATTTATCTTCATCAACAGCTTCAATACCTTCTTCGTATTTATGCCAGTCAAAATTATCTAAGAATTCTTGTGTGTTTGTTGCAGTTGCTTCTGCAGGTTGAGCAGCTTTTTGTTCTACTTTCTCCTCTACCTTTTCTACTTTTTCTGTTGCTTCAGCTACAGTTTCTTCTTTCATTTCTGTTTTCTCTTCTATTTTAGTTTCTTTAACTTCTTCTTTTTCTGAAGTTTCATAAAATGATTGCAATCCTAAATCTTCAACTAATAATGCATAGAAAATCGCTCTATATTTATTTCTGTTTGAAGAACCAATTTTTTCAATTGCTCTAGCAATCGCTTCATCTAATTTTGGTGAATCTTCTTGACCTAATTTCTTAATCAAAAAGTTCTTTTTGATGGTTTCTAATTCTTTTGGATCAGAGCTTGATACTTTTTCAGAATCTACTTTATAAATAGATGGACCTAATCCTTTTGTAACGTTTGCTAATAAATTTTTATCGATTTTTAGATCTAACTTGTCTACCTGAGCGGTATATAAATCGATTTTTTCTTGAAGTTTAGACATAAGTCTAATATATTTGTATCTTACTGTTTATCAGATTTTTACGCAATTAAACAATTAAGAGGTGTTTAACTTTATTTTATAAAATCCTTTTTGCAAATCTGTTCTCGCTCAAAAAGGCGTGCAAATTTACAACTTATTTTCTATAAAAACAATAAGAGTTTTAATTATTTCTTTCGAAGAAAAAGTTTCCTAAAACAATGCGGTGATAAGCTCCTTTTCTGATATATTCTCAGCTTCAGCCTTATAGTTTTTCACAATACGATGTCTCAGTATCGCATTAGCTACCTTGCGTACATCTTCAATGTCTGGTGAAAACTTTCCATTTACGGCAGCATGTGCCTTTGCTCCTAAAATAAGGTTTTGAGAGGCCCTGGGTCCTGCTCCCCAGTCAATATAATCTTTTACTAGTTGCGGGACACCATTGGCATTCGGGCGTGTCTTTCCAACCAAAGACACCGCGTATTCTACAACATTATCTGCCACAGGAATACGCCGCACTAAATTTTGTAAATCAAGAATCTCTTTTGCCGAAAAAATAGCATTTACCTCTTGGGTAGTATGAGAGGTTGTGCTTTTCACTACTTGCACTTCTTCTTCAAATGAAGGGTAATCTAAATAAATAGAAAACATAAAGCGGTCTAATTGTGCTTCTGGCAATGGATAGGTTCCTTCCTGTTCTATAGGGTTCTGTGTTGCCAAAACGAAAAACGGAAGGTCTAATTTATAATGATGGCCAGCAACTGTTACCGCTTTTTCTTGCATTGCCTCTAATAAAGCCGCTTGCGTCTTAGGAGGTGTTCTATTTATCTCATCGGCGAGAATAATATTTGCAAAAAGTGGTCCTTTGATGAATTTAAATCTTCTATTTTCATCTAAAATCTCACTCCCAAGAATATCTGAAGGCATTAGGTCTGGCGTAAACTGTACTCGTTTAAAATCTAAACCTAAAGCTTGTGCAACTGTATTGATCAACAAAGTTTTAGCCAACCCAGGTACTCCTACTAGCAGTGAATGGCCACCACATAAAATAGAAAGTAAAACATGGTCTATGGCTTCATGCTGGCCTACAATCACTTTAGCGATTTCAGCCTTTAATTTTGCATGTTTCTTAACCAGATTTTCAATAGCAGCTACATCAGACATAAAATAGTTATTAAGAGTTTAATAATTAAGGATTCGTTTTAGACCAGTTGTTTTTAAAACTACATTCTTTAAACTCATTATTGATCTTAATATAAGTATCTCCTAGTTTTTCTTTTGCCCATTTATCTATCGTCTCTTCCTTCTTTTTTAATAGAGCAAGATCTTGAATCTTCACATAATCACCAGAGAGGTTTGCTTTATGCGCAGGTGTTTTTTTCTTTACTAAAATAATCTTATACATTTTCTCTCCCTCGCGTGTTTCATCATAAAACACTTCACTTATTTCACCTTCTTTTAAGGTACTTATTCTTGCATATAATGCAGGATCCATTCGCGTAAGGTCAAATTTTGTGTCACTCGTTTGTGGATTCACTAATAATCCCTTATTACTCTTGGTATCTTTATCTTCTGAGTATTTTTTTACGGCATCTTCAAAAGTAATTTTAAAGGTTAAAACATCCTTTCTCAGTTTAACCAATGTATCCTTTACTCTTTGTAATTCGCTATCACTTATTTTTGGTTGCATTAATAAATGCCTTGTATCGCGTTGCTTCCCTTTAATCTTTTCAACTTTTAAGATATGGTATCCAAAATCTGATTTAAATGGCTCTGATATCTCTCCTTCATCAAGACTAAATGCAGCTTCTTTAAATTCTTTTACAAATGAGCTTTCTCTTGTTAATGTATAGGCTCCTTTATTTTCGGTAACTCCGGGGTCTTCTGAGTACAACACCGCTTTCATCACAAAACTATCTCCGCCTTCTACATCACTTTTAATCTTTTTTAGTTGATCTATCACGCGCTCTGTTTCATCTTCAGTCGGTTCTGCATATAAAACGATCTGAGCCAATTCTACTTCAGCTCCAAAATCTGGTAAGTTATTTTTTTCTTCTAAACTTTTATAATAGCTTCTTACTTCTTCAGGAGTAACATCTACTTTTTCTGTTAGCGTTTGTTGCATTTTTTCGATGAGTACTGCCTCCTTTTCAATTTCTACGAACTCTTTTCGAAGATCGGCCATACTATCAAAACCATAATATTTATAGGTTCTTTCTTCTGACCCTAGCTGTTGCATAAAGTAGGCAATCTTACGCTCTACTCTAGTGTTTACTTCTGCATCTGTTGCTACAATACTATCAATAACGGCATGATGAGCTAATAACTTTCTGTCCATAATTTGCTCAAGCATTTCACAACTGGTTACTTCAGCTTTTCCTTCGCTCTGTTCTAATAGTTGTTTTTTATAGGCCTCAATTTCAGAATCAAGTACTATATTTTTTCCTATAACTGCAGCAACTCCGTCAAGTTTTATTTTTTCTGACTTTTTAGCTACATCTTGTGTATTGGTATTCTGAGCAAAAGTTAATACCGGAATCAACATTAGTAATAACACTATTCTTTTACTAGTCTTCATAAATCTCAAATTCTTTATTTGTAATTGCATCTTCTATAAGTGTTTCTTCTATTTTTTTTAATAATTCAAGCTTTCGCTTGTGTAAAATCATTTGTTTAACAGTTGGCAGCACATAACTCATAGGTGCCGTTTGTCCTCTTTTTAATACATCTTTTACCGCGACCAAATATAATCCTAATGAATCTTTTTTCTCAAAAAATGGTGTCTTTTTTAAAATTCGTTCTTTATCATCCGCATCGAAAGGTTTAAGTTCTTTCATAATATCATCAACGCGAATCCATATCGAATCATTAAGGTTATACGAAATTAGCTGTAATTCTTTTGATTTTAAACTATCGAGATCTTCCTTTTTTGAGGATCTAAATAAATTTTCAAAATCATCGGGGTCTAATCCTTGGTTACTAAAATGTATATATTTTAATTTGGTTAACTCTTCATTGAGTTTAAATATCTCTTTATTTTCATCATAGAATTTAGAAATATCTTCTGTAGTAGCCAAGGTATCTAAATATTGAGCTATAACAGCCTCTTTATATTTGCTAATGATTAAATCTTGTCGGTATTGATTGACCAACTCATTGATTTCTTTAAAATCACCATTAACATTAATTTCAGCTTTCTTTAACAACAATTTTTGCTTCGCCCAATTATTGATGAAGTTTTTGGCTAGCAAAATACTGTCTGTCTTTGCATAATCTTCTGGTAAGATATTTTCAATATCATTATGATAGAGATACATATCATAAACTCTAGCAACACTTCCTTCTTTATCATCTTTCTTTGCACAAGAAAGTGATAAAAGTAAAATCAAAAAACTTATTATTAAAGTTTTATTTTTCATTTATTAGGATACTGTTTTATGAGTTTTTTTAAAGTGCGCTTATTCACTTTAACCGCATATTTATTTCTTAATTCTGTTACCCATTGTTTTTCAATATATTCTTGAAAATCATTGATTACAATTCCTTTTGTCTCATTTAATTCCTTGTTCACGGGTTCTAAGACCTTATTAACCTTAACAATAATAAAGTGATCATCGTCGTCTTGATAGATTTTAGAAACGCCTTTTTTGAGCTCAAAATTATTTGGTAGTTTTTTATTCTTTGCATCTACAATTCCCTGTGAAAACAACACATGTATTGTTGGGCTTTCATTTACCAAAGACTTGATTTCATCAATAGTTTTACCCTCTTCGAAGTATTTCTTCACCAAGCTAGCTTTATCCTTTTTGGTACAGGTAGCAATAACGAGATCTCCTCTTTTGCTATGTACATAGTTCTTCCGATTTTCGCTAAAAAACTTTTGGAGCCCAATAGTATCTACTTCAGCCCGTTTCCAGACTTTTTCCTGTAGGAGATCGAAGAGCAATAATCCATCTTTATACTCCTGAATCGTATTTTTAAAACGTTCATTTGTATGCTCAAGATTATCTTTATAGTAGTTAATAAGTTCTTCATTTAGAAAGTCAGAGTAAGTGTCTTCTAATGACTTGTTGCGACGTAACTTATTGTATTTTAGTAATTCTGAAACTTTAACATTCTTTGCATTAATTGAGAATAAGGTTTCTTCTTTATTTTTAGTCAAATACGCTGTATTCTTATTTAAAAATGCAGTTTTAAACGGAATATTGTAGTCTATTTTGTACTGCTTTTTTAAGCGGTTTGCTACAGAATTTCCTATAATGACTGCACGTTCACTCTTTTCAATTCTACGAGTAAGTTCATTTTCTAATTCCTCAAAACTCTTAATTGGATACTTTTTAATCAATTTTGCAATATGCCATCCGTAAGGAGTTTGAAACGGTTTTGAAATATCGTTTTCATTCTTCAATGAAAATGCTACTTCTGAAAATGAAGGTATCATTTTATTCGAGGCAAATTTTTGTAATCTTCCTCCTTTGGGTGCACTAGCTTTATCATCTGAAAACTGTTGTGCTAGAAAAATAAACTTATCCCCTTGTTGCAGCTTTGCATATATATCATTGATCTGCTTCTTCGCATGCGCAGTATCTTTAGGATTATTCTTAATCATAATATGTGCTACTTCAACCTCTCCTTTAGCAGAACGTTTATCATTTACTTTAACAATATGATACCCAAAAGCAGTTTTAAATGGCATTGATACCTCACCAATTTCACTAGTATAAGCTGCACTTTCAAAAGGATACACCATTCCAAATGCGGAAAAATAGCCTAGATCACCTCCATTCTTTTGAGCTGATGGGTCTTCAGAGTACTCTTTTGCAATATCTTTAAATGATGCTCCTGCTAAAATCTTATTTCTGGCTTCAATTATCCTATTATATGCTTTCAACGTATCAGCTGGTAGAGCCTTTGGGTTGAGACGTATTAAAATATGACTAGCATTTACTTCTTGAAGCATTCTATCATGTGCCTCTTTTACTAATGCTTTCGTTACCTTAGAATCTTTCAAATAAGGTTGGATCAATTGCTCACGGTATTTTTCCAATTCTCTTTTATAGGTTGCAACGGTATCTAAACCCAATGCATATGCTTGCTTAAGTTTGAGCTTATAATTTATATAAAGGTCTAAATACTCTTCAATAGATTTGCGATTTTCTTCTTCAACAATATCTCTATTTTTATTGAAGACCCTTAAAAATTCATTAGAATAGACAGGTTGTTTATCAACCGTAAATAAAACATCCTTTTTATCTTGAGCATGAAGTGAAAAAACAAAAAAGGAAATTACTACTAATAAGAACTTGTTCAATGTCATTATTTAAAGTTGCTAAATGTAATTTAGATTTTAATAAGAATTGGTTTTAGAACGCACAAAAATATCTGATTATTTTAACTTTTCTTGTTAAATAAATCACAAAGAAATAACGCCTTCAACACTAGAAACTTCTTTATATTTTGCAATGATTTCATCTGCATTTTTCATATCAACCATTACAGTAATACTATTATATTTTCCGGTTTTTGAAGGTTTCGTTTGAATTACGGCACCTGTGTAATTAAAAATGTCTTCAATTTCCGTCAGTTTTTCCTTACTAGACGGTATAATGAACTTATACATGTACTTGGTTGGAAACTTAGTTGTTTCTTCTAAACTCAACTTTAATTTCTTGTAAAATTCGTCTTCTTTATTCATTTCTTAGTTTAAGCTTGTTTGTTCAAATACAATACCAATTGTTGAAATACTTTCAAATTGCTGACAAAAATACCGATATTATTCGTGTAAACTAAATATTTTCTTTTCTTTGTTTTAACAGAAACTTAAACAATAGTATGCAGAAAAAAATTGTCATTACCGGAGGACCCAGCACTGGTAAAACTACTGTAATCAATGAGTTAATAGATAGAGGCTATTTGTGTATGGAAGAAATTTCGAGACAGGTAACTAAAAAAGCTCAAGAAGAAGGCGTAGAACAATTATTTTTAAAAGACCCTTTACTATTTAGCAAACTATTACTTGAAGGAAGAGAGAAACAGTTTCTGGATGCTGATAAACTTAAACAGCCACTTATTTTTTTTGATAGAGGGGTGCCCGATGTTCATGCTTATATGAATTATTTAGGTACCGAATATCCTGACACCTACTTAGAAAAAAGTAAAGAATGTAGATATGATTATATTCTACTAATGCCACCTTGGGAGAAAATATACATTACCGATTCTGAACGCTATGAGAGTTTCGAACAATCACTTGCAATTTATAATCACCTTAAAAATGCCTATGAAGAACTGGGTTATAAAGTAATCGAAATTCCGTTAGGCACAATTGATGAACGAATACATTTTATTTTAGAAACAATTAATGCGGTATAATGACTAGCCCCAAAGAGGTACTCAAAAAATATTGGAATTATAATTCTTTTAGAGAACCGCAAGGAGCAATTATAGACGCTGTCATAAGCAAAAACAACGTTTTTGCATTATTACCGACTGGCGCGGGTAAATCTATTTGTTTCCAAGTACCGGCGTTACTTTTAGAAGGCGTGTGTGTGGTTATTTCTCCGTTGATTGCATTAATGCAAGACCAAGTTGATAGCTTAAAAAAGCGAGGAATAAAAGCCGCGATGTTATCTTCTGCTTTAAGGCATGGTGAAATTGTAGACCTTTTTGATAATCTTCGCTACGGGGGTTATAAGTTCTTGTATCTTTCACCTGAGCGTCTGCAATCAGAATTTATTCAAGAAAAATTAAAACAGCTTCATGTAAATATTATCGCCATAGATGAAGCACATTGTATTTCAGAATGGGGGCATGATTTTCGACCTTCTTACCGAAAAGTTCACGCGCTCACCGAGATACATCCAAATGCTACCGTTATAGCATTAACAGCCTCTGCAACCGTAAAAGTTATTAAAGATATTATTGCTAATCTTCAATTAAAAGATAGCATTCATTTTAGAACTTCCTTAAAACGAACAGAGCTTCACTATAAAGTAATTCGCACAAATAATATTCGATTAACGATAAAAGAAATCGTATCTAACGATGCCCCGTCCATCGTCTATACCACAAGCAGAAAAGCTACAAAAACTATAAGTTCTTATCTAAATCATAATAATTATCATTCTAGCTTTTATCATGGTGGTTTAACCATTGATGAAAAACAAGAAGCTTATAAGGATTGGTTATCAGAAAAAACACCAATTATGGTAGCTACCAATGCTTTCGGAATGGGTATCGATAAAGAAAATGTTTCAGCTATCATTCATTCTAACCTGCCATTTAGCATAGAAAATTATATGCAAGAATCTGGAAGAGCTGGAAGAAATGGTGCAAGATCTGAAGCCTACCTACTCTATAATGAGGCTTCATTGGCAGAATTTGATACTCATTTTAATAAAGCTCTTATATCACTACATTTTTTAAAAGAAGTATATAATAAGCTCAATCAATATTATAACATTGCCTTAGGTGAAAAATCTTTAGAACCTTTGCCGTTTAATCTTGCTCAGTTTTGTAGTACATACACATTGCCTCATTTAAAAACATATAATGCTATTTCTATTCTAGAAAAAGAAGGTGTTATTGAATTGAATAATAATCTTAATAAAAAATCATCATTAAAGTTCATTGTAGGTCAGCATTACTTTTTTCAGTATATTAAGAATAATAGGCAGCTTGATTTACTAACAAAAATGTTGTTGAGAACTTATGGCGGTTTATTTGAGCAATATATTAAAATTGATGAGTTTATACTTGCAAAAAAAATACAATTAGACAAAAATTTAGTTATGCAGTTACTCTTTCAACTGCATAATGATAAGATTATTGATTATAAACCTGTTTTAACAAATCATTCAATATCTTTTTTAGTTCCGAGAGAAGACGCTTATACTATTAATCGTATTTCTGCAAACGTAGAACAGCGCAATAAAATTAGGCGGGAAAAACGAGAAGCTGTACTTGCCTATGTAAAAAACGAAAAAATATGCAGAAGTAGATTATTGCTTGAATATTTTGGAGAAACCAAGGTAAAAGATTGTGGCTCTTGCGACATCTGTATCTCTAAAAATCAAAAATCAAATAATTATAACACAAGTGCTGTTTCTGAAGAGATCTTAAAGTTATTAGTTACAAAACCCTTAACCTCAAGAGCGCTTGTAAAACTGACAGGAATTGATAAAAAAACTGTACTAACAGCCCTGCAATTATTATTGGAAAAGAATAAAATTGCTATAACTTCGCAGAATAAATTTCAACTTAAATAAACATGCGTGATCTACGAATTGTTTTTATGGGTACTCCAGATTTTGCTGTAGGTACTTTAAAAGTACTTATAGAAAATAATTTTAACGTTGTTGGTGTAATCACAGCTCCTGATAAGCCTGCTGGTAGAGGTCGTAAGCTAAATCAATCTGCAGTAAAAAAATTCGCTATTGCTCATAATTTAAAAGTACTGCAACCTACGAATCTTAAAAATGAGGAATTTCTAAGTGAACTACACGCACTTAAACCAAACCTGCAAATAGTGGTTGCGTTTAGAATGTTGCCAAAAGTGGTATGGCAATTGCCTAAGTTTGGTACATTTAATTTACATGCTTCTTTATTACCAGAATACCGTGGCGCGGCTCCAATTAACTGGGCTATTATCAATGGCGAAAAGAAAACCGGCGTTACCACTTTTTTTATTGATGAAAAGGTTGATACCGGGGCAATTATTTTGCAAAAAGAAGTGAAAATCAAGAAAGAGGATACTGCTGGTGATTTACATGATAACTTGATGGAAGTTGGTAGTAAACTTGTTGTGAAAACAGTAAAAGAGATTGAGGAAGCCACAGTTAAAACTAAAAAGCAACCCGATAAAGAATTAAAAGCTGCTCCAAAAATATTTAAAGAAACCTGTAGAATCGATTGGTCAAAATCACGTAAGAAAATTCACAATCATATAAGAGGTCTGAGCCCTTACCCAGCTGCTTGGACGGTTATTAGAAGTGACAATGATGAGTTCGAGCTTAAAGTTTACAAAGCATCTGCTCAAAAAGAAAAACACAAGCATGCCGTTGGTACTGTATTACATACCAAAAAAGAAATGAAAATTGCCGTTAAAAAAGGTTATATACTTTTAAATGAAATACAGCTCTCGGGTAAAAGAAAAATGAAGATATTAGATTTTTTAAATGGTTTCTCATTTGGCGATACTGTAAAAGTGCTGTAAGCCTTTATTTATAGGCATTAGCGATGATTTCACATCCTTTTAGCAGCTGTTATTAACAATTCAATGTAATTTATTAACAAAAGTGTTAGTTTTTAAGGGTAAATCTTGCGTAAACCCCTATAAAATCTATATTTGTCGAGCTTCAAAGAAAGCAAAGAGTAATTTTTAACCAATTTAATTTTTTAATTATGAACAAATCAGAATTAATAGAATCAATGGCTGCTGATGCAGGTATCTCAAAAGCTTCTGCTAAGAAAGCTTTAGATAGTATGATGGGAAATGTTGAAAACACACTTAAAAAAGGTGGAAGAGTATCTTTAGTAGGTTTTGGTTCTTGGTCAGTTTCTAAAAGAGCTGCAAGAGAAGGAAGAAACCCACAAACTGGTAAATCAATTAAGATTGCTGCTAAAAATGTAGTGAAGTTTAAGCCAGGTGCTGAATTAAAGAATTCTGTTAACTAAGAATCGATTTTCATTATAAAAACCCTCATATTTATGAGGGTTTTTTTATGTTGTAAAATTTACTATATTAGATGAATGTAAATTAGTTATGCTATCATTAGAACCGACAAAAGGAAAATTATTAGTAGCTGACCCTTCTATCTGGAATGATTCATCTTTCAATAGATCGATCATACTTCTTTCTGAGCATAACGATGAAGGAGCCGTTGGTTTTATTATGAATAAACCTTCTATTTATACCATTAATGATCTTATTCCCGAAATAGATTCAGACCTTAGAATTTACAATGGAGGACCCGTCTCAAAAGAAAATCTCTATTTCGTACATCGCATACCAGAATTAATACCCGATAGTGTTGAAATAGCTGATGGTATTTTTTGGGGTGGTAACTTCGATACTGTTCAGCAATTACTAGACAATAATACATTATCTTCTCAAGATATTCGTTTCTTTTTAGGCTATTCAGGTTGGAGCAAAGAACAACTGGCTGACGAACTAGAAACCACCTCGTGGAAAGTCATTGAAAATAAGCATAAAAATATCTTTGGGATTCATCATAAATCTTTCTGGAAAGACGAACTAATGAAATTTGGTGGCGAATACCAACTATGGGCAAATGCTCCAGAAAATCCTTCTTTAAATTAAGTTAGAAGTGCTAAAGCACTTAATTTTTTCTTCAACTTTTCCGAAATTTCTGTTGTGTAGGTTTTACGCCTGTACTTGGTTATTGGTTGAATACCTATTATAGCATTCGTAATAAAGACCTCATCACATTTTTGAAGTTCAAAAGGTGAAATCTCGGTTTCTTTAACGGTGAATTCCGAATCTTTATTCAATATCTCCAGTAATTTTTTACGGATCACACCTTTTATACAGCCTTCCGTTAAGGCGGGTGTTAAAATGCTAGTACCTTTAACTAAAAATAAATTGCCGTTAGTAGCTTCAACAAGCTGTTTCTTTTCATTTAAAAGTAAACAGTTGTCATAATTGTTTTCAGTCATGAATACACTAGCTATTACGTTAATAAGCTTATTATTCGATTTAATAGTTGATAAAAGCCCAGAATATATATAATGATCTTTAAATAATTCTACCTCATATTCACTTTTAATAAGCTCTTTTAATTCATCAGCTTCAATTAAAAAATCTGTTTGATTTGTAGAAGGGCTGTATAAACCGCCTTCTTTTCTAAATACCTTAAAACGAACCCGAGCATTATCTAAATTAAGCACAGTAATTAGTTTTAGAATTTCTTCTTCAAAAAACTCTAAGGTAAATTCCATTGCCATATGCATACGCAACATGCGCGTAGATGCCATTAATCTAAAATAATGATCTTCGGTAAAATGAACTTTTCTGTTTTTTACCTTTATGGTTTCAAAGACTCCATCGCCATACTTAAAGGCACGATTATCTATTGAAATTGAAGCGCTGACTTTGGGTATTATTTTTCCGTTATAATTAATCATACAGAAATTTTAGTTTGCAAAGCTACATAAAAAAAGCCTTGAAAATTTCAAGGCCATTTATTAAACTTCATGATGTTTTTAAGCACCAATTGTGTGCTTTAACTCATCTATTTGATTTTCCCAAAACATTTTAGACTCTTCAACTTCATCTTCATCAGAAAAAGCAGTAACAATTAGTGAAACATCTTTTGTAATATCATCAACCTGTATTCTAAATTCAAAATATGTGTCTTCATCTTCTTCTAACCATTTGAACCGTATACGTTCGTTTGCTTTGTAAGATATTCTTTTAGCTTGTTCTTCAGAATCATCCCAAATAAAAGTAAATACATCGCTACGTGAATTAACATTATCTGCAAACCACTCACCCAGTCCATCTGGTGTAGACAAGTATTGATATAAAAAACTTGGTGAAGAATGTATAGGGAATTCTAAGTCGAATTTTACTTTATCTGACATTTAATGTATTGTTTGGATTGTATGCCAATATATATATTATTTGTTTTAAAAAAAACTTTTTGTAAAAATTTAAATAGTATACTTGCCGCGAATAAATTTGTTTTTATATTTGCAACCGCAAAAAGGCGAGGTAGCTCAGTTGGTTAGAGCGCAGGATTCATAACCCTGAGGTCGGCAGTTCAAATCTGCTCCTCGCTACAGAAAAAAAGCTCCAGGTTTGGAGCTTTTTTTATTGTTACTTTTCATCTTATCTCAAGAAAGATTAATAGTATCTAAAAATTTATTAGAAAAAAGATTTTTCATTTTTACGCTTAGTAGTGATGTTCGTATTGATTTCCATTGATTTACTTTCACAGGAAACATGCTACTGATTAAACCAGGGAAATCCCATTTAGCATTTTTACCCCAATGAATTGTAAATGAAATTCCAGCTGCCTGCAGCGCTTTTATCATTCTTTCTGAGTACTCGTCAATACTTATTAACTGATTTGATTTTTCCCATTGTATTCCATCAATTTCTATCATGCAGGTCATATCAAACTTAGCAAAAGAAAGTAAAGCCTCAGATTTTGGTATGAATCGCATTGCAAAAATACCTGGTATAGGTCCTTCATCTATTGTAACTTTAGATAATATTTCTAAGGTTTTCGCAGAGTCTTTAAAGTCAACACCGAAGGAGCATGCAAAGGCTTTTCCTTTATATCCTGCATCCCAAAATATTTCTGATAGCTTTCCTACTACAACTTTGTTTTCTTCCGGTAAAATAGAATTTTTGAGTAAATTGATTAGAAGTGGTATTGAATCTGGCACTTTTCGTGCAAATTGCATAAACAAATGAATTAAATCACGATACACAAACTTCGACATAAATGGAATTGGATCTTCGAACTTTATTTTATAATCATCTATATAAGCTCTCTTATAAATGAGTTCTACAGGGTAATTATCACTGTCATTGTATTGATTAATATAAATTTTATAATGATAAGGCCTTAGCCCTTTTAAATCCATATCGAGTGAAATGTCTGCAGCTGTATGTGATTGAGGATCAAAACTGTTAAAGTTCATTGTTGTTGCTAGGTTTAGTGCCTCTTGTTTAGGTATTTTTATAATAAATCGTTGCAATAAAAATAAATCTTCGGCTTCAATAACAATTCCATGAATGAATCCCATGGCTCCTAAGCCTACTAATGCAGCATTAAAAAGATCATCATCGCGCACTATTTTGGCATTGAATTTAGCAATGTACTCATCTTTAAGAACAGGCTTGGATGCTCGCTCCACATAAATAATATCATCTGGGTTTGGGCCTAGTATTAAGTTTAGCCCAACAACATAATCTTGAACAGAACCTACATCAATTGCAGAACCATGTACGCCTGTTGAAATACATCCAGCAATTGTTTGTCCATTACTAGCCCCAGAGCTCTTCAGCGACTTCCCTCTACTTTCTAATTTATTGGAAATCTCTTTTACCTCATTTCCACATTGAAATAAAAAGATATTTTCACTTTTATATGGTGAATCTGAACGTATATCGTTATCAGTTGTGGTAAACCATAGGTTCATATTTTTTGTGAAATGCATTTCATCTTTACAATGTGCAATATTAGATAAAGACCACTTTGATCCTATAGATCTAAACCGATGCCCTAAGTTATCAGCCTCTTTCAATAACCTTTGAATTTCTTTAGCCGTATCATTGTAGTTATCAAACGTATTATTAAAGCTCTTTAATTTAGTAGTGAGGAAAAATTTTAGCTTAAATGGCCCATCTTTATGCTGAACCCCATTTCTATGCATGGTATCCCACCTAACACGTTCTTTTTTTTCTGTAGTCGCCATGGCTATATACTATTCGGTTTTGTACATACATATTTAATTCTCACAACTTTTTTGCGTCCAAGAGTTATAAGCGATAATAAGCTTCCTCCAAAGGTGTTTTTATACTCAACGGTATGTAAACCCCAAGGAGAGCATTTTTTTATGTTTATAGGATGTTCTCCTATTGCAAATCCCCTGGTAACGGTTGTATCAAGTACATGAAGTTTTAAATTTCTATAACCATCATTATGCTCATTATCTTCTGGTTCTGGTGTACCATTCTCAACATGGAATTTCACTGAATAACAGGAAGTGCAAGCATATAGCAACGTTATAAAAAGAATAAGTTTAATCATTCTCATGAGGGTAATTTTAAAGTTTTACTTAATGTTCACTCAATAAAATTACCGATAACGATTACTTAATTCAAGAGGATTTTTCCTGTTTTCGCAGCGTGTTTTCCCTATTTATTCGTAGAATTTAAGGATGTAAGAACAAAAAAGCCCGGATAACTTAAATTAATAAGCTTATTTCCGGGCTTTCTCACCTAATTTGAGTTAGATTCCCTTTTTTAGAATAATAGGTTTTTATTAATACCCATAATATTGTCTCTGGTGTATTTTTCAATAAAGGTCTCTGTGAAATGTTGACGACCTAAAAGTTCTTGTTTCTTTAAAAGTTCTTGCACATCACGTTCTCTATATTCTTTGAGCATAGGCTTACCTATTTCTGCAAAACTATAGTGCCAAGGTTCATATTTAAATCCTCTACGCGTATGGTCATTGGTGTATACTTGATAAAACCCATATTTATGAGCATTCGCATCCATCCATTCCCTAAACGTTTTATAGATGCCATACCCATGAAAATTCTTAGTGCTTAACGGATAACGTGACGTTTTGATTCTACCATTTACAACATCGATTTCTGTTCCCCAATGGTGACGGGAACTACCAGGAATTGCAGTGTATCGAATATTGCTATAAACAGCTTCTTTTGGCGTTAATTTTCTTGAGCGATACCGCTTGTACTTACGTGTCCAAATTAAGTTCTGATGATTAAAACTCCGGTAGCTAGACACCACACGAATGGTGAAACCATCTTTCTCTGCCTGGCGATTCATTTCTAAGAAAGCTTGATATGCCCTCTTTAGTAAACGATACCCTTTACCATAAAGCTGAGGTTTCCCCCTACCTATTAAATCATGCTCTGTAAATGAAAAACTTTCTGTTGTATTTGTAAATGCCAGATTCGGAGCCGCAATTATGGCTATACCGGCAAACGCAGACGATTTTAAAAAACTTCTTCTAGAATTCACTTAAATCTTTTTATTAGCAATTAGACTAATTGTAACTAAAATTCAAACGAAACACTATATACTCCTGCCCAAATAGTAGGATCGCCCTTTAAAAATTTTCTAAACACTAAAATAGTAGAATGAAATAGTACGAGTAAAGTGCTTACCAAATGATTTATCAACAATATTAAATTGTTTTAAAACTTGAAGTTTGTTCTGCTTTTTTTAAACCTTATTTGATGCAAAATCCTCATAATTAATATTTTAAATACTCTTGGTATTTGAACTTATAAACATAGTTTATCAACAATTGCTAATAACTGCCCAATCATCTTAATCATTTAAAATAGAAAGTGAGGTTTCATTTAGTGATTGTACTTTGCTTTTTTACTGCCTTTATACATTTCGTATTTAACAAACCTACATTCTAATTTTCCATTAAAAAGCTTAATTTTTTTAGAAGTGCGTAAACCTACATTTTTTAAACCATTCTCAAAATCGGAAGTGATCAACCAGGCATCTGTATCAGAATAACCATGCTTCAACGTATTACCAATTTCTTTATAGAATATTGGAACATCAATTTCTATACGTTCTCCATAGGGAGGGTTAAATAGTACAATGGTCTTTCCATCCACCATCTTCTCAGTATTAAAAAAGTTCTCATGATCGAGCGTGATAAATTCTTCAAGGTTTGCATTTTTTATATTTCCATAGGCCTTTTTAACAGCAGAAGGTGCTTTATCATAACCTATTATTTTTCTATCACCAGACCGTATTCTCTTTAATAGAGAGTTTTTTATCACCTCAAATAAATCTTCATCAAAATCTCTCCAGCGTTCAAAGCCAAATTCTCGCCTGTTAATATTTGCAGGTATATTGTGAGCAATCATGGCGGCTTCAATTAAGATTGTACCACTTCCACACATAGGGTCTATAAAATGCTGTGTGCCATCATATCCAGATAGTAACACTAAACCAGCTGCTAAGACTTCATTTATAGGTGCAATATTTGTTGCACTTCTATAACCACGTTTATGTAATGAATCTCCCGAACTATCTAGTGAAACCGTGCATTGATCACGTTGTATATGAATATTTATTTGCACCGTAGGGTGTTTTATATCTACATTAGGTCTTTTTCCAAATTTATTCCTAAAATAGTCAGCAATAGCATCTTTAGACTTTAAAGCAGCATAGTGCGAATGTGTAAATTGTTCTGAATTTGTGACTGCATTAATTGCAAATGTATCTGAGTGCGAAAAATATTTTTCCCACTTAATAAATTGTAATTGTTTATAGAGATCATTTTCAGATTGAACACGAAATCGCCTTATTGGTTTTAAAATTCTTATGGCGGTACGTAAAGAAAGGCTTGCTTTATACATAAACCCATTATCTCCTTTAAAAGAAACGCTCCTTACGCCTTCTTTTACTTCCATAGCACCTAACGCTCTAAGTTCTTTAGCTAGTATACTTTCAAAACCAAATAAGGTTTTAGCTACCATTGTAAAATTTTCACTCATAAAAACAGCTATAATTTGCTACAAAAGTAATCTAATGGTTTGATTTCTTATTTTTGTGCTTCAATTTTTTATAAGCAAGTGCAAAAAGACTGGTTTCAAGAATGGTTCGATACAGCCTATTATCATATTCTTTATCAAGACAGAAATGATGAAGAAGCGCAGTTATTTATGCGCAATCTTACGTCTTTCTTAAAGTTAAAGAAGAATAGTAAAGTATTAGATTTACCTTGCGGGAAGGGACGCCATGCTGTTTATCTAAACTCTTTGGGCTTTGATGTAATTGGAGCAGATCTCTCAAAAAATAGTATAGAATTTGCGAAGCAATTCGAAAATGACAACTTGAAATTTGAAGTACATGATATACGTCATGAATTTAGAACAAAATTCGATGCTATTTTTAATTTGTTTACCAGCTTTGGGTACTTTGATGATGATGAAACGAATATCAAAGTTCTTAAAACCTTGAAAAATGGATTAAAAAAAGATGGTATTCTGGTGATTGATTTTTTAAATGTAGCTTTTGTAAAGAAAAATCTGATTTTTGAAGAAACGCAGACAAAAGGTGATATAAGCTTTAAAATCAATAGATCCATTAATGATAAGTTTATTGTAAAAGATATTAAGTTTAAGATCGAGAACAAGGAATATCATTTTACAGAATATGTGCGAAATATAGATCTTAAGACTTTTAAACATTATATAGCTAAAGCTGAATTAAAATTAAAGCATATCTTTGGCGACTACGGTTTAAGCGAATTTGATGCGCAGCACTCACCCCGTTTAATATTAATTTTAGAATGAATTACCTAGCTTTAGTTTTAGCTGTCTTTTTTGGTTTTTTAGTTGTTTTGGTTGTAAAGCCTAAGACTAACACTATTCAATTATTACTTTCGTTTAGTGGCGCTTACTTACTGTCAATTACTGTTTTACATTTAATACCGGATGTTTTTGAAACCCACCAGCGCAATATCGGTGTCTTTATTTTAGGTGGTATTTTACTGCAAACAATCTTAGAGTTTTTCTCAAAAGGTGCTGAACATGGTCATGTTCATATTCATGGTGAATTGAAAGTTATTCCATGGTTATTACTTATTAGTTTAAGTGTTCATGCTTTTGTAGAAGGTATTCCATTGCATAATTCCGAAAGTAATACCTTGCTTTGGGGAATTATTATTCATAAAATACCAGTAACACTTGTGTTAGCTGCATTTTTGCTGCAAACACGCTTATCAAGGATAACTATCTATTTAATTTTAATTGCTTTTGCATTAATGAGTCCGTTAGGTGCTTTTATACCCGAATATTTTTCCTTCTTTCAAGAATACAGTACTGAAATTACTGCTGTAATTATTGGTGTTTTCTTACATATAGCAACGGCAATACTTTTTGAAAGTTCACAGAACCATCAATTTAATATCAAGAAATTTATCGCTGTATTAGTAGGTTTTGGAGTAGCTTATTTAAGCACATCAATGGGACATTGATTAGCTAAAAAGTAAGGTAATTTTAATTCGCTACCTGGCTTATGAACTTAATACGCATTAAACGAAGTTCTTCTTCATCATAATCACCATCAAACTCATCTAATGCCTCTTGAATACGATCATTTTCCGCTTCCATAAAATACTCATGAATTTCTTCTTGTTGATCTTCATCGAGTAATTCTTCAAGTGAATAATCAATATTTAATTTGGTTCCCATGTAAACGATTCGCTCCATTTCTTTGATTAACTCAGTCATGGTTAATCCTTTAGATTTTGCAATATCTTCTAGCGGAATTTTTTTATCAGTGTTTTGGATAACGAATAGTTTCAATCCTGAATTTAATCCTGCACTTTTTACAACAAGATCTTCGGGCTTAACAATGTCATTTTCTTTTACATAACGAGCAATAAGATCAACAAATGATTGTCCATATTTTTTCGCTTTCCCATCACCTACTCCATGTACATTTGCAAGCTCTTCTACCGTAGTAGGATATTTTAAGGTCATATCTTCTAAAGAAGGATCTTGAAAAACCGCAAATGGCGGTACGCCTTTTTTCTTTCCAACACTCTTTCTCAAGTCTTTAAGCATTCCCATTAGTTGATCATCTACAGCACCACCAGAACTTTTGGTGTTTGTAATAATCGTAGAATCGCTCTCATCTTCATAAACATGGTCTTCTGTCATCATAAAAGAAATCGGGTTCTTTATAAACCCATGTCCTTTCACTGTAACTTTTAATACGCCATACTGTTCAATTTCCTTTGAAACATATCCTTCAACCAGAATCTGACGAATTAAAGCCATCCAATGGCTTCCATCCTTATCTTTTCCAACTCCAAAAAATGGCCGCTGATCTGTTTTTCGTGATTTTAATAGCGCATTTTCTTTCCCTATAATCGTATTTACTATTTCCTTGGATTTATATTCTTGATTCGTATCGCGAATTACCTCCAAGATCGTCTTAACATCATCTTTAGCTTCTTTTTTGCTTTTAGGGTTACGCACATTGTCGTCCATATCTGCTCCATCACCATTTACTTCGTCAAATTCTTCACCAAAATAATGTAGTAAGAACTTTCGCCTCGACATTGATGTTTCAGCATAAGAGACTACTTCTTGTAGTAAAGCATGTCCTATTTCTTGTTCTGCAACTGGTTTACCAGAAAGGAATTTCTCTAATTTTTCAATGTCTTTATAAGAATAAAAAGCTAAGCAATAACCTTCTCCTCCATCACGGCCTGCTCTTCCAGTCTCTTGATAATAGCTTTCTAAGCTCTTTGGTATATCGTGATGAATCACAAAACGCACATCAGGTTTATCGATACCCATACCAAAAGCAATGGTTGCCACAACAACATCTGCATCTTCCATTAAAAACATATCTTGATGCTTTGCTCTTGTTTTTGCATCTAGCCCAGCATGATATGGTATCGCTTTAATACCATTAACTTGTAGAATTTGTGCAATTTCTTCAACCATTTTACGGCTTAAGCAATAAATAATGCCCGATTTACCTGCATATTTTCTAACAAACTTGATAATGTCTTTTTGTACATCTTTTGTTTTTGGGCGTATTTCATAAAATAGATTAGCCCTATTAAAGGATGCTTTAAAAGTTCTTGCATCAGACATGCCTAAGTTTTTAAGAATGTCTTCTTGTACCTTTGGTGTAGCTGTAGCCGTTAGACCGATAATAGGTACATCATCAATTTTTTTAATAATGTTTTTAAGATTTCTGTATTCTGGCCTAAAGTCATGACCCCATTCTGAAATACAATGTGCTTCATCTATCGCAACGAAAGAAATATTCTGATCTTTTAAAAAGTCTATATATTCTTCTTTTGTTAGAGATTCAGGTGCAACATAAAGCAATTTGGTAATTCCATTCTTTATATCACTCATTACCTGAGTTACCTGAGTTTTATTTAACGAAGAGTTTAATACATGGGCAATGCCATGCTCAGTAGAAATTCCGCGTAAAGCATCCACCTGGTTTTTCATTAGGGCAATTAAGGGAGATACAACTATGGCAGTACCATCTTGTACTAAAGCGGGTAATTGGTAGCACAAAGACTTACCGCCTCCGGTGGGCATAATTACAAAGGTGTTATCCTTATCTAAAATACTGTTAATAACCTGCTCCTGTAATCCTTTAAACTGCGAAAAGCCAAAATATTTTTTTAGCGCTGCATGTAGGTCTAATTTTGTCACGTTCAGTAAAAATTTGTCTATTATTTTAGATACATTTGCACTTAATTCTATAGCAACATCTATTTTGAAAAACTAAAAACATTGAGCCTCAAAAAAAACATACTAGATATAGCGAAACAAACTATTTCTATTGAAAGTAAAGCGATAGCGAATTTAATAAATTTTTTAGACACAGACTTTGAAAATGCTGTAAATTTTATTTTAAATGCTAAAGGTCGCGTTATTGTAACCGGTATCGGTAAAAGCGCCAACATTGCCAATAAAATTGTTGCCACATTAAATTCTACAGGAACACCTGCCATTTTTATGCATGCTGCTGATGCTATTCACGGAGATCTTGGTATTATACAAAAAGATGATGTTGTAATATGCATCTCTAAAAGTGGTAACACGCCAGAGATTAAAGTATTAATACCTCTTATTAAAAACTCTGAGAATAAAATTATTGCAATTACTGGTAATAAAGATTCATATTTGGGTCAACAAGCTGACTTCATATTGAATGCCTATGTAGAGCAAGAAGCATGTCCAAATAATCTTGCTCCTACCACTAGCACTACTGCCCAATTAGTTATTGGAGATGCTTTGGCGGTCTCATTACTAGAGATGCGTGAATTTACCAGCAAAGATTTTGCTAAATATCATCCAGGCGGTTCTCTTGGAAAACGCTTGTATTTAAGAGTTAAAGACTTGGTAGACTCTGCTTCGAAACCAAAGGTTTCAACAAATGCCAGTATTAGCGATGTTATTATTGAAATCTCAGAAAAAAGATTAGGTACCACAGCAGTGACTGACAATGGGCAAATACTTGGTGTTATAACTGATGGCGATATTAGAAGAATGCTAAAGAACAATCAAAATATCGAAGGGCTCACAGCTAAAGATATTATGAGTAAAAACCCAAAAACTATTAATTCAGATGCCATGGCAGTGCAAGCACTTGAGGTTATGGAAAATTACAATATTACACAGCTACTGGTTGCCGACGATGAGCAATATGTTGGGGTGGTTCATTTACATGATTTATTAAAAGAAGGAATCATTTAAAGATGGCACAGAACGAACAAGGAGAAATGTCATTTTTGGGTCATCTTGAAATTTTAAGATGGACACTTATACGATCAGCCATTGCCGTTTTTTTAGCAGGTGGTGTTGCATTTGCACTTAAAGATTTCATTTTCAATAAGATTATCTTATTACCAAAAGATGCATCTTTTTTTACCTACAGGTTTTTATGCAGCGTTTCCAAAAGCTTTGGTGCGGAAGGATTATGTATTGACGATATTCCATTTATTGTGCAAAGCCGCACTATGGCAGGACAATTCTCTGCCCATATTTGGACTTCAATTACTGCAGGATTCATTATAGCTTTTCCATATATTTTATGGGAAATCTGGAAATTTATTAAACCAGGCCTATATCCTAAAGAGCGTAAAAATGCGAAGAGTTTTATCATCATTTCGTCTATTTTATTCTTTTTAGGGATTTTATTCGGCTATTATGTTATCACTCCTTTGTCTATTAATTTCTTAGGTGCCTATCGTGTTGCAGAAGAAGTAAAAAACAATATTGATCTTAGTTCTTATATCGGGCTATTACGCGCTTCAGTACTATCATCAGGATTGATCTTTGAAATGCCTATTATCATTTATTTCTTAACTAAACTAGGGCTGGTAACACCAGAGTTTTTAAGAAAGTATAGAAAATATGCTTTGGTATTGGTTTTAATTTTAGCTGCACTTATTACGCCACCAGATGTAATAAGCCAAGTTATTGTGGCAATACCAATGATTATTCTTTATGAAGTAAGTATTACAATCTCTAAAATTATCATTCGCAAAGAAAAAAAAGCCGCAACTAGCTAATCTTTACTTAAATTTGTTGATTATGCAAGCTATAGACCAATACATAGAGAAGCAAACAAAGTATCGAGCCGCACTAGAAAAGATACGCGCGCTATTAAGCACAACAGAATTAAAAGAGACTGTTAAATGGAGTATGCCTACGTATACGATTAACAATAAAAATGTAGTTGGTTTTAGTGCTTTTAAGAATCATTTCGGAATCTGGTTTTTTAACGGTGCCTTATTAAAAGATACTAAGAAAGTATTACACAATGCGCAAGAAGGTAAAACACAAGCCATGCGACAATTACGTTTTCAAACCATTGATGATATTGATGAAAAATTGGTTTTAACCTATGTGCAGGAAGCCATTGAAAATCAAAAAAAAGGCCTTGTTGTTAAATTTGATAGAAAACCAAAACCTTTAGTAATACCCGAAGAACTTAATGTTGCTCTTGATACTAACGCCCAATTAAAAGATGCTTTTAATAAATTTACTCCTGGAAAGCAGCGCGAATATGCCGAATACATTTCTGAGGCTAAAAGAATAGAAACCAAACAAAAAAGAATAGAAAAAATCACTCCTATGATTATTAGTGGTGTAGGACTGAATGATAAATACAAAAACTGTTAATAGTGATTTTAAGAGCTGATAATATTCAGAAAATATATGGAAGCCGTAAAGTGGTAAAAGGTATTTCTTTACAAGTTGAACAAGGTGAAATTATTGGTTTATTAGGGCCCAATGGAGCCGGTAAAACAACGTCTTTCTATATGATTGTTGGAATGGTACAACCTAATGAAGGACGCATCTTTCTTGACAATGAAGATATTACCGAAGATTCTATGTACAAACGTGCACAAAAAGGTGTTGGGTATCTGGCACAAGAAGCTTCCGTATTTAGAAAATTGTCTGTTGAAGATAATATTATGGCAGTTTTGCAATTCACTAAACTCTCTAAAAAGGAGCAAAAGGAAAAACTAGAATCGCTTATTGATGAATTCAGCTTAGGGCATGTACGAAAAAACAGAGGTGATCTGCTTTCTGGGGGTGAGCGTAGAAGAACAGAAATAGCCCGAGCGCTGGCATCTGACCCAAAGTTTATTTTGCTAGACGAACCTTTTGCGGGTGTTGACCCAATTGCAGTAGAAGACATTCAAAGTATTGTAGCACATTTAAAAGATAGAAACATTGGTATTTTAATTACAGACCATAATGTACAGGAAACCTTAGCTATTACCGATAAAACCTATTTAATGTTCGAAGGGGGCATTTTAAAAGAAGGTACGCCACAAGAGCTAGCAGATGATGAAATGGTACGTAAGGTATATCTAGGTGAAAGTTTCGAACTAAAAAAGAATCGTTTTTATAATTAAAAATTTGTTACAAAATTATTTTTAATGCGTCTTACTTGGTATAATCAAGAAATCAAATTACCATGAAAGGCAGTGCTTTTACCATTCTTACTTTATCTTTTTTACTTTTTTTCGGTTGCAAATCAAAATCTAATTCTCCAGAGTTTTTAGAAAAATTTTCAGGCACTTATCTATACACTGATGATGAGACTATCCTTATTCATTCAAAAAATGATGAGTTATTAATTGATTGGAGAGGTGCAAAAAACATACAGCCAATGAAGGTTGGAGATGCTACTTTTTATGTAAAAGATATGAATGCCAAAATCCAGTTTTTAACAAACCCAAAAGACAATAAAGAATATTTAGTTTTTGTACCGAAAGAAAAAAAAGCGCCAATTGAGTACAAGCATGTTAAAGTACCAAAAGATTATAAGACACCTAGTCAGCATTTTGAAGAAGGTAATTATGACAAAGCTTTAGAAGGTTTTTTAAAAATTCAAGGAAAGGATTCCTTAAATCCAATAGTAGATGAGCGAAGAGTTAACAGAAAAGGATACCGTTACCTTAGAGATAATGAATACGATAATGCCTTAGAAGCATTTAAGATGAACATCGCACTATACCCTAATAGCACCAATGTATACGATAGTTACGCCGAAGCGCTGTATAGAAGTGGTGATACCGCAAATGCTATTGTAAATTATCAGAAAGTACTAAGTATGGATTCTGGTAATAGAAATGCTAAAAGGCAATTAAAACGCCTACAGAAGATTGATCAATAATAAAGTATTAATTTAGTTAAGCAGTTTCTTCAGCTTGATTTTCTCTTCCGTAATCATTATTTGCCATAAAAAAGATAATCGCAATTAGATCAATTAGTGTTTCTAAGTTAAAATTTTTCATTGTTAGGTTGGTTTCTTTGTATTTAGTTTTCTCGTTCTCCTTCTCTAATACCTACTACTTTTCCTTTTTTATCTATCAATAAGGTATATGCAGAATTTTTTCGTTGTACTTTAAAAGCGTATACTGTTTTACTTCCTCTCTTTTTTGTGTAAGAAACTTCTTCTTCTAATGTATAGCCGGTATAGTTCTTTAGTGTGTTTTTTACCTTTTCAGGAACTTTATTCATAGCTATTTTAAGCGTTTTTTCTTGGGTTGCCTGTGCAGAAATAGAAGTTGCTCCTGCTAATAAAATTGTGGCCAGTAAAATGGTTTTTAAATATTTCATCTCTTTATTTTTATTGCTATTATCTATTACTCCAACTTGTTCCTCCTCTATTTCGTTCAAAATCAAATCCAAGTGTGATCAAGTGCGTACCAGAACTATTAAAATCAGACGCATCTCCTATATTCCATTGAAATGCATAGCCTACATAGAATTGATCTTTTTTTAACCCTAATAAAGGCGCAATTGATGAAGCCTCAAAACTTTGGTCATTAAAGAATCTGCTATTAATTCCTGCCCATATATAACCGCTATCAGTAATCTTTCGTGCCTTAAAATTAATATCAGTAACCGAACGACCATCTCCTTCAAAAAGCTTGAAATATATAGAAGGTTCGTATTCATATTCTTGACTATTACTTATAAACTTGTATCCAGTGTATATGTAATAGTTTCTAAGTTTAAGTGGTTCGGTATTATCAAAAATTGATACACTTTTATTCAATATATTCGATGCATTAAAGCTGAAGAAAAATTCTTCTAATCGATATAAAAAACCTACTTCAAAATTATGGTTACTAGTTGAAGGCGATGCACCAACTGAAGGATCATCAACAGGATCATCAGGATTCCCCGTTGTGAAATCTCCGGTATCAATTTTAAAGTGATTGAATTTATAAGAAATTCCTAATGATAAATATTGCTCATTTGCATCATTTAAGGTTAAATGATGTGCATATGATAATTGTCCACCTATCTGCTTCGTGTTACCATTTTTATCATTGTATAATAAAATACCGATACCCGAGCGCTCATTATTTAAGCGTGTATCGAATGATAATGTTTGTGTATTAGGCGCATTGTCTATACCTAACCATTGTGCTACACCTCCTAGGCGTAATCTACTCATTTCATCGTCATAGCCGGCATAAGTAGGAGAAATAACAAAAGGGTTTTCAACCAAGTATTGCGTATAAGGCGACAGCTTAAACTCTTGAGCCTGAGCAACACATGTTAGTGCTAAAATTGCTATTATAATTATTTTTTTCATCGGTTTGTAGGGCTTTAGTTGATTAACGGTATAGCGTCACATTTCCTTTAAATTCTCTATCATCTGTTGGCTCATTTAAACGGACAATATACCAGTAGTCACCAGAGGGCAATTCTTTTCCTTTATAGAAACCATCCCAACCTTTTGATTCATCATTTCCTTGATACGTAGCAAGTAAACGTTGGTATCTATCAAAAACCTGAACACTGATATTTGGATATAGTTCAATGTTTCTTGGATACCATTGATCATTGGTACTATCATTATTTGGTGTAAAGAAGTTTGGTATTTCTATATCTTTAAATTCTACAACCTCTTCAACAATACACCCTCGTGTATCCCTTACATAAAAGGTGAAGAATCCTGCACTTGGCACTATAAATACATTGCTCGATACGAAATCTTCTTCTGTTACTTCAGGAGAAACGTTTTCTGATGGATTCTTAAGCATGGCATACTCATAATCCGGTGAACCGTTATTCGCTAATACAATATAATCACGTAAAGCAGCAGAGGCTGTATTTTGTTCAACCGTAAATGTTACCGGTATATAATCATCAATTACTATGTCTATAGGTGCAGCAGAACAACCAGTAGAGTTTTGCTGTACTGTAATTGTATGTGATCCTTGTGCCACATTTTCAAAAATTCCGGTGCTATTAGCTGAACCGCCATTTAATCTATAAGTAACATCATTTGCAAATTCAGAAGCTACCGTTGCGGTAATTGTGTTTACAGCTCCTTCACAAGAGAATCCTCCCGTAGCTTCAAATTGTAGGTCAATTTGCTCGTCAAGCGTAATCGATTCGGTGATTAAACAAGTATTTACACCTTTTACCTTGCGGATGGTAATTTGATAATCTCCTTTAGCTAAGCCCGCAAACGTTGGACTTGATTGATAATTAACACCGCCGTCAATACTATATGTTATGGTATTACCTGCATTATTTTGAGTAACATTAACGGTAACACTACCATCCGTACCTTGGTAACACAACACATCTTGTGTATCAACAGTGTATTCAATTTCTTCATCAAAATCTATCGTTGCTATAGTTGTAGTTGTACAACCGTTAGCGTCTCTTACTGTTATGGTATGATTTCCTTCTTGCGTAGTTTCAAAAATATTAGATGTTTGAAAAGCGCTGCCGTCCATGCTATATTCATATTCGTTGGTTCCTCCAGTAAATTGGGTTCCACCATTGCCAGAAACTTCTATTCTACCACTCAATAAGTTACCATTACATGGCATAATATTATCTAATACTACATTGCTTGCTGTTAATAAGGTTGGTTCTTGTACTTCAAAACTAAATGTATCAAAACACCCATCAGTATTGGTTACACGTACATTGTAAGTGCCAATATCTAGACCATTAAATGTATGTGTCTTAGCTGTAATTAAGCCCGTAGTTTCTAATGTATTACCCCCTTGTGATAATTCATAATTATATGTGGCGGCGTCATCGGTAACATTGATAGTTACACCTCCATCTGCGCTATCTTTACACAGATTATCAAACGGAGTAAAGTCTACATCTAAGCCAAGAACAGTAACAGTTCTTGTAGTAACTGTACAGCCTACCTTAGTTTGAGTACATGTATATACTCCAGGGCCGGTTACCGTTATAGTTTTTGAATTAGCAGCTAGAAGATTACCATCTTCATCTCTCCATTCATATATATTATAACCATCATCACCTGTAATGGTTAAGTTATTATTACAGAATTCTAAAACAGTATCAAATTGACAAGAACTTGTATCTACAAATAAATCCATAGAACCTGCATTTCCTAAACCACACCCATTAATTCCATTAAGACCAGGTTGACCAGAAATATTTGTTCCAGACGTTTCACCATCATAATAAGACTCCAAACTATTTTCTAAAACGTTGGTACACGCATCTGTATAATCAAAGCAATTGTTTGATGCCGTTACCTGATAGCGAATATTATATGAAGCATTATTAGGATCAGATTCTCTTACTAATAATGAATTATCTATATCAAAACGAATAACTCTTGTTGTAGAATTATAGTTCTGTGTTATTAATCCTGGTGCTAATGGGGCTCCATTTTCATCTAAAAACTCAAATGTTGTATCGTCTAAGGTTACATTTATTGGTAAAGTATTTAAAATATAGGCGTTTTGTGCATTATCTGTACCTATGTTCTGAAAGTTTAAATTATACCAAACAGTAGCTCCAAGAGGAACCGGTGAATTTAATGTAATCTGATTACCCAAATCATCTTCAACACTAGTTAAAACCTGAAGTACAGGTTCTATTATATTTACTGAAAAAGTATTTAAAAAAGTATAAATCCAGTCACCTCCAACATCATTTCTAACGCGTACAGTTGCTCCTGTTTCATTATTTCCTATTAATGCATTACCAGCATTTAAAGTAGTTAAGTCTAATAGTTTCTGATCCCATCCTAAGGTGTTTTCACTACTTAGATTTCTATCGTATACTATAGAGCCGTTATCGGTAATTCTACTATTAAAGAAATTATCTACCGGGTTGGCTGCATCATATAGATCGGTAAAAGTGGCATTGTTATCTGCTCTAAATTGCATTCTGTCTCCTTGCCATCCATAATCTCCTTCTAAGGCGGCAACACCAACTTTACCCTCAACGGGTCCAGATGGTGGTGTTACAAAACCAGAATAACTGAAAGAAACAACCTCATTTGGTGCTTGATTAACAGCAGAAAAACCATCAAAAGTAGAGATGTACTTTCGTGGTTCATTCGGATCTTCATAAACGATCACTAAAGACCAACCTGCCGAAGAACTGGTTCCGGTGGTGGTACTAATATTTGCAACGAAATATTCCCCAGAAGGGTTTCCTGAAGTATTCATCAGGCTCGTTACATCTTTATAATAAATTCTATCTAAGTCTTCTCTTGCTGCTGCATTCGTAATATCAGCAACTATATCTTGATAGGCTCCCCCAGGAATTCTAAATTTTACCGTATTTGGTGCCGGTGCCGCCGGAGCTGCAACGGCTCCCCAGTATAATCCAGCATACACTACTCGGTTACAAGCATTTGTTGTAAACGTAGCGCTACTCGAATTAAACGTACTAGCATCGTTATCAATATCAACGTGCACCATATCAATAAAATTATTTTGAGTGGTGCCGTTATATGGACTTTCTGTAGGGTGCCCTAAAATGGAGTTACCAATAATGGTTAATTCACCATTAATACCGGTACTCTCATATCTTTTTTCAAATGGAACTGTAGTTTGTGAATAAATTAAACTTGAGTTGAGTAAAAATAATGCAACAAGTAGAATCTTTACTCTCGTAAATGAGGCTTGCTTTGGCATAATAAATGTTTAGCGATTACTAACTCTTAACGTAAAAACGAACCAATTTATTACCTACTTGCCGGTTATTGCACTAAAAATTAATGCCAAAGTCTTGCATAAAGCTGAAGTTCAGCCTTTTAAATCTTATTATTTCTTCTGATTGAATAATGAAAATAGCACATAAAGCACTATGATAACAGGAATAGCTACAAACTTGAGAATCGTTAGAAGAATTAACGATAACACCAAAAATATACTTTGTATTAGATTTTTATTAAAAGAGAAATCTTTGAACTTTAAAGAAAAAAGAGGCAGCCCAATATTCATTAAAATTGCCAACGCTATTGTTGAAATAATCAAAAAATATGTGTTGCTTATTAATTCAATGGCCATTTCTTGTTCTCCATAGGCAATAATTAGCGGTAGTGAAATTACAAAGAGCGCCATTGCCGGTGTAGGTAAACCAATAAATGATGTAGTTTGTCTTGTGTCTATATTAAACTTTGCGAGTCTATACGCAGCGGCTAGTGTTAAGAGTAATCCTAAAAAAGGAAGTAAATCAAGGGGTCTAAAATTAAGCCCAATCCAATTTACCGTTTCATGACTTGGAGTATAGGAACTTTCAAAAATTCCAAATCCAGACCAATGACCTATGGCCCTTCTAATTAACTGAAGCATAACAATACCCGGAACTACGCCAGATGTGATCATATCTGCTAATGAGTCAAGCTGTACTCCTAAGTCACTCTGAACCTTTAAAAGCCTGGCCGCAAAGCCATCGAAAAAATCAAAAAATATGCCTAATAAAACAAAGAATGCTGCTTCAATTAAATGATCTGTCGCTGCAAAAAGAACTGCTATTACCCCAGCTAGTAAGTTTAACAAGGTAATAATATTTGGTATATGCTTTTTGATATGAATTCGGTTTTAGTTGGGATAAATTTAAATAAATTAATCGTATTTAAGATTCTTAATTTTGCTGTTGATAAATTATCGGTAATCCATTTCAAATTGTTATATGAAATAGTATTTTAGCAAATCCGCATAATTTACGATGATAAATGGCTAAACAAACTACTTATACTGAAGAAAATATACGATCGCTTGATTGGAAAGAACATATCAGAATGCGTCCTGGTATGTATATCGGTAAGCTGGGTGATGGTTCATCACCTGACGATGGTATTTACATTTTAATCAAAGAGGTAATAGACAACGCCATTGACGAATTTGTAATGGGCGCCGGTAAAACCATTGAAATTTCTGTAAAAGATAAAACCGTATCTATTAGGGATTACGGACGAGGAATTCCATTAGGTAAAGTAGTAGATGTAGTCTCTAAAATGAATACGGGCGGTAAATATGATTCAAGGGCTTTTAAAAAATCTGTTGGATTAAATGGAGTTGGTACTAAAGCCGTAAACGCCTTATCTACGTACTTTAGAGTGCAGTCTGTTCGTGAAGAAAAAACAAATATAGCTGAGTTTGAAAAAGGTGAATTAACCACAAATGAAGGCCCTCAGCCCTCTTCTCTTCGTAAAGGAACGAAAGTTAGTTTTGTTCCAGATGAGACCATATTCCATAATTACAAATTCAGAAACGAGTACATCATAAAAATGGTGAAGAACTATGTGTACTTGAATCCAGGACTCACTATTATCTTTAATGGAGAAAAATACATCTCTGAAAATGGTTTAAAAGACTTACTCGAAGAGAATATTAGTGAAAGCGATATGCTGTATCCTATTATTCATCTTAAAGGGGATGATATTGAATTAGCTATTACACATAGTAAAACACAATATAGTGAAGAATATCATTCTTTTGTAAATGGCCAACATACTACCCAAGGCGGAACACATCAAAATGCTTTTAGAGAAGGAGTTGTAAAGACTGTTCGTGATTTCTTTGGAAAAAATTATGAAGCCGCAGATATCAGAAAATCAATTGTTTCTGCAGTTTCAATTAAAGTAATGGAGCCGGTTTTTGAAAGTCAAACGAAAACAAAATTAGGCTCAACAGAAATGGGTGGTGGCTTACCAACGGTTCGTACTTTTGTGAATGATTTTATTAAAAAGTATTTAGATAATTACTTACACAAAAATCCTGAAGCCGCAGAAGCACTTCAGCGTAAAATCTTACAAGCTGAGCGCGAACGTAAAGACCTTTCAGGCATTCGTAAGTTAGCAAGAGAACGTGCTAAAAAAGCAAGTTTACACAACAAAAAGCTACGCGACTGCCGTGTTCATCTTAATGATATGAAAAAAGACAATCGTCTTGATAGTACTTTGTTCATTACCGAAGGGGATTCTGCAAGTGGTTCGATCACTAAATCACGTAATGTGAATACGCAAGCCGTATTTAGCTTACGCGGAAAGCCTTTGAATTCTTTTGGTATGTCTAAAAAGATAGTTTACGAAAATGAAGAATTTAACCTTTTGCAGGCTGCATTAAACATTGAAGATGGCATCGAAAACTTACGCTATAACAATATAGTAATTGCCACTGATGCCGACGTAGATGGTATGCACATTCGGTTATTATTAATTACTTTTTTCTTACAGTTCTTCCCAGAATTAATTAAAGAAGGGCATTTATACATCCTAGAAACGCCACTTTTTAGAGTAAGAGACAAAAAAGACACACATTACTGCTATTCTGAAGAAGAAAAGCAAAAAGCTATTAAAAAGCTAAGAGGTAAACCAGAAATAACCCGATTTAAAGGTCTTGGAGAGATATCTCCTAACGAATTTGCATACTTCATAGGCGAAGACATGCGCTTAGATCCGGTAATGCTTGATCGTGAAATGTCTATTGAACAGTTATTAACCTTTTATATGGGTAAAAACACACCCGACAGGCAGAAATTTATTATAGACAACCTTAAAGTAGAGCTTGATTTAGTAGAAGAAGCTCAATAATTTTGAAAAACACAAACTAAGAAATAAAGAGAGGACAACCCAAAATCTATGCAAGACGATAACAATCAAGAAGAGCATTTAGAATCTAACGAAGAAATAAATCACGAAGAAACCCCATCTCAAGAAGAAACAATTACCCGGGTTACTGGCATGTATAAAGACTGGTTTCTGGATTATGCTTCTTATGTGATCTTAGAGCGTGCTGTACCCGCTATCGATGATGGTTTTAAGCCTGTACAGCGTCGTATTATGCAGTCAATGAAAGACTTAGATGATGGTCGCTATAATAAAGTGGCAAACCTGGTAGGTCATACCATGCAATACCATCCTCATGGTGATGCAAGTATTGCTGATGCTATGGTGCAATTAGGCCAAAAAGAATTGCTCATAGACATGCAAGGTAACTGGGGGAATATTTTAACTGGTGATCGTGCTGCCGCTTCTCGTTATATTGAAGCACGTTTATCAAAATTCGCATTAGAAGTTGTTTTTAACCCAAAAACTACAGAATGGCAAGCATCTTATGATGGTAGAAAAAAGGAACCTGTTGACCTTCCGGTAAAGTTCCCTCTATTATTGGCGCAAGGTGCCGAAGGTATTGCAGTAGGGCTCTCCACCAAAATTCTACCTCATAATTTCAACGAACTCATCGATGCTTCCATTAAGTACCTAAAAGGGCGTAGTTTTAAGATTGTCCCCGACTTCCTTACCGGAGGAATTGCTGACTTCACTAATTATAATGATGGTAAAAGAGGAGGCAAAGTTAGAGTGCGTTCTAAAATTTCTCAATTAGATAAGAAAACATTAGTTATCAATGAAGTACCGTATGGTACTACAACCTCTTCTTTAATAGACTCTGTGCTTAAAGCGAATGATAAAGGAAAGATAAAAATTAAGCGTATTGAAGATAATACAGCAGCAGAAGTAGAGATTCTCGTACATCTTCCGTCTGGAGTTTCACCAGACAAAACCATCGACGCCTTATACGCATTTACTAATTGTGAGCAATCTATTTCACCGTTATGCTGTGTCATTGAAGATAATAAACCAATTTTTATAGGTGTTAGTGAAGTTTTAAAGCGATCAACAGATCATACGGTAGATTTATTAAAGCAAGAGCTAGAAATACAGCTAAAAGAGCTAGAAGAACAATGGCACTTCGCATCGCTAGAGCGTATTTTCATAGAAAATAGAATCTATAGAGATATTGAAGAAGAAGAAACCTGGGAAGGCGTGCTATCTGCTATTGCTAAAGGATTAAAACCACACACCAAGCACCTTAAAAGAGCAGTTACTGAAGAAGATATTATTCGCTTAACCGAGATAAGAATTAAGAAAATTTCGAAATTCGATATCGATAAAGCAAAACAGCACATAGAGGCGCTTGAAGAAAAGATCGCCGAGGTTAAAGATAACCTAGCAAACCTAATCGATTATGCTATTGATTACTTTAAAAACCTAAAATCTAAGTATGGTAAAGGAAAAGAACGTAAAACGGAGATTAGAATTTTTGAAGACATTGTAGCGAGTAAGGTTGCCATGAAAAATGCAAAGCTTTATGTAAATCGTGAAGAAGGTTTTGTAGGTACCTCATTGCGCAGAGACGAATTTGTGGCTGATTGTTCTGATATAGACAATATTATCGTATTTAGAAATGACGGTAAAATGATAATTACCAAATTAGACTCTAAAACCTTTGTTGGTAAAGGAATTATACACGTAGCCGTATTTAAGAAGAGCGACAAACGCACCGTGTACAATATGATCTATCGTGATGGAAGATCGGGCCCAACCTATATGAAGCGCTTTTCAGTTACTTCTATCACTCGAGATAAAGAGTATGACCTAACTGCAGGCAATAAGCTCTCTAAGGTCTTGTATTTTTCAGCAAATCCAAATGGTGAGGCAGAAGTAGTTACAATACATCTTAGAGCCGTAGGAAGCATAAAAAAATTAAAATGGGATATCGATTTTGCCGATCTCGCCATAAAAGGAAGAGGCAGTAGAGGAAACACCGTTACAAAATACTCTGTAAAACGTATCGAACTTAAAGAAAAAGGTATTTCAACGCTAAAACCGCGAAAAATATGGTTTGATGACACCGTACAAAGATTAAATGTAGACGATCGAGGTGAGTTATTAGGTGAATTTACAGCCGAAGACCGATTGCTAATCATCACACAATCTGGAATTGTTAAAACCATTCGACCTGAATTAACCACTCATTTTGATGATGATATGATTGTCTTAGAAAAATGGATTCCGAATAAACCCATTTCAGCAGTTCATTTTGATGGTGATAAACAACGCTATTTTGTAAAGCGTTTTATGATAGATAATCCTAATAAAGAAGAGAAATTTATTACAGATCACGCTAAATCGCAGTTAGAAATTGTAGCTACCGATTTTAGACCTATAGCCGAAGTAATCTTTTCAAAACGCAGTTTAGAATCGATACAATTAAATTTTGAAGAATTTATTTCAATAAAAGGAATTAAAGCCATTGGTAATCAATTGACTACAGAAAAAATAAAACAGGTAAATTTATTAGAATCTTTACCTTATGAATCTCCACAAGAAGAAGAGATAGAAGTAGTTGATGAAGAACAAGTTGATTCGAAAGAAAGCACTTCTTCCGAAGAAAAAAAGACGAAAAAGAAGCCTGAAGAAGATGATGATGAAGGACAAATAGCACTATTCTAAGATGAACTTATTTGGTTATGAACTTCCGTTAAACTCTTTCTTAAATGTACTCATTTATTGTTTTATAGTATTATTTATAGGTTGGCTTATATCCAGATTATTACGGTTTCTATTAGTAGCTTACATCAATAGAATTAAGTTAAGCGAGCAATATAGCATTACACGTTTAAAGTTCATTAAGAATTCTATTACTTTCATAGTTGTACTTATTACTTTTTCGTTTATCATTTATTCGGTTCCGCAATTTAAGAGTAGAGCCACGCTCATTTTCTCTGGTGCCGGTATTTTAGCTGCTATTATTGGTTTTGCTGCACAAGCAGCGGTTTCTAATCTTATTGCTGGTGTCTTTATTGTAATTTTTAAACCCTTTCGTGTTGGCGATTTTATCAAATTAGATGATTCTCGAGTTGGTATTGTTAATGATATCACATTACGTCATACGGTAATTAATACTTTTGATAACAAGCGATTAATCATACCTAACTCCGTTATAAGTACCGAGTCCATTTTTAACAACTCTATAGATGATGAATATGTATTGAGTTTTAATAATTTTATTATCGGACTCAATTCAGATATTGATAAGGCCATAGAGATTATTCGTGAAGAGGCTTTAAAGCTCGATTATATTATTGATAATCGCACACCCGAACAGGTAATGGAAAATGAACATCAAATTAAAGTACGCGTAAAAGATATGAACGAAGTTGGTATTTATCTACGAGCTTTTGTTTGGGTAAGTGAGCCCTGGGATGAATTTCGTGTGAAATCAGACTTGCTGCAGGCTGTTCATAAGCGCTTTAAAGAAGAAGGTATCGAATTACCTATACCGATACGAAAAATTATTAAATAAGACAATGAAGTTTATTGCTTACACGCTGTTATTATTCACTTTCATTCATTGTACTAAGAAAAGTACCTTAAGTGAAACGTATTTAGCTCAATTAGAATCTTATAGAGCCGAAAAAATGGATAGTAGAAAGCAAGGATACCTTCAGTTAGTAGCACTCAGTGAATTAAACGATTCCATGAATACTTTTGGCAAGCACAAAGGGAATAATTTATTATTACAAATAGAAAGCCTGCCAGATACTATTGGAGTTTTTACTTATCTAGATACTGTTCTTAATTTTAAAGCGAATTCAGCTATAGATGTAAAAATCAATTCTGACTCCTTAATAAGCGCTATTGACTTGGTTTTTGATGAATATGGCAATTCTCAACAACTAACCTATGATCGTTTAAAATGGCAAATCATCACCCGTGCTGCCGATAAACACTTTTTAAGAGTTTGGGACACTAAAAGCCCTGAGATAGAAGCTTTTAAAGGCTTTGTGCACTTTAAGCCTAACGAAGATTTTATTTTTGATGCACAATTTACCTACTACGATACTATTAAAGCCGAAGCTGTAAAATCGCAATTGGGTGTAAAAGCGACTACAAGGTTTATAGGTCAAGTTAGTTTTAACTATCAAGGTCAAAATCACACTCTAGACGTAGGAAATAACGGATTTTTAATGGTTGCAGACGCTACAAATGATGAAGAAACCTATGGCGGCGGTCGTTATGTTTATTTAGATTTACCCGAAAGAGATGGTGGTGTACTACTTGATTTTAATAAGCTATACAATCCACCTTGCTCATTTAATGATTATACAACTTGCTTATACCCGCCCAGGCAAAATCAGTTACCGTTTAAAATTACGGCGGGTGAAACGATTAAACGAATAGAATAAATAAGCTGCCTTAAGCTAGACTATTAAAGAATGTGATTAATTGCTCCACTGCTCTACCGCGATGACTTATTGCGCTTTTTTCTTCCATTGACATTTCTGCGAACGATTGATTAAAACCTTCGGGTTGAAAAACAGGATCATAACCAAACCCTTGGCCTCCACGTTTATTAAATAAAATCTCCCCTTTACAGATACCTTCGAAAAGATGTTGTTCTCCGTTTAAATTTAAGGCAATTACTGTTTTAAATTGCGCACTTCTATCGGCTTTATTTTTAAGGTTTTTTAATAGTTTTTGTGTGTTAGCTTCAGAATCATGGTACACACCGGCATATCTGGCAGAATATACACCTGGAGCTCCGTTTAGTGCGGTGACTTCTAAACCTGTGTCATCTGCAAAGCAATTAAATCCATAAATTTTGGTTACATGATTTGCTTTTATCTGGGCATTCCCGGCTAAAGTAGTGGCTGTTTCTGGTATATCTTCTACACAACCAATATCGGTTAAGCTTAATAACTGAATATGTTTTGGCACCAAAGCTTGAACTTCCTTCAGCTTATGCTCGTTATGTGTAGCAAAAATAATTTTCATTGAGCTAAAGTACTAAAACTGAAAAAAGGGGAAAAACCCCTTTAATTTTATTAAATAAAAAAACGAACTTCGCTATCGGTAGATATAAATAATTAAAACGAATTTATATCCTTAATTCGTTATGGGCAGTTAAAAGAAAAATATGGCAATTGAGAAAATATATGAACAATCCGAATTTGAAGGACTTGCGTCTAATTTATTACAACAAAAGGCGCAGGAAATCAAGCAACGTTTTGACCAAAGGAGAAATTTTTACCACACTTTGAGAAATAATCAAATTGATTTTGATAAATGGATTTTACTTAATAAAGAACTAACTGAATTTGACAAAACTAAATTTCCAAATTGGAATAATCAGTGGAATAATATTTACAGAAGTCCTAATGTAAACAATTACACGAACTATTTTAATAATGGAATTGAACTATTTAAATCTTTTGAAGATGATTTGGATATACAAAACTTCAGACCTGTAATTCATCATTCGGATGGTATTGAAGAATTAAAATCTGAACTTCTTGAGAAAATAGATTCGGATATGGTAACAATAAAGAATTCAATTATTGAAAGTGTTAATGAGGGAATTCAGAATGTTGTTAACCTGAAAGCTGAACTTGGTCTCTCAAAAAATTTTGCTGATAACCTTGGAAAAGATAGAAAAACTGCAAACATTACTAGCTTTGCGTTTTTAGGTGCATTTATTCTTTCATTAATAATTATTGGACTTTGGGTGGTATACTCTTACGACTTAAAGGTTATGAGCGAATTAAGTTTATATGAAAAAATTGCTGTTAAAGTAGGTGTTGCAATCCCTTTAGGTTTTCTTTCTTATTTCTTCTTTTCTCAATTTAAAATTTACCAACTTATCCATTTGAAATATTCTCATTTAAGTAATTTCCTTGGTGGTGGAGCAACATACATTTCTCAACTCATAGGACAAGACACTGAATCAAGAAAAACTACTAACCAAAAGCTTGCATCAATGTTTATGGAGATTGATGACTTAATGAATACGATAAAAAAACAGAAACATCCAAGTGACACTACAGTTGAAAATGGGAATAAAGCAATTACTTCAGTAATGAATAAATTGTCTGATATTTCCAAAAATATTAAAGAAATTAAAAGCCCATAGCAATGGTTATAAGCAATTGCTTGTTCTCGCCTACTTCTGAAAATCCTCGCAGATTTTCAGTTTGTCGTGTACTTGTTAAGTTAAGTGCTAAACCATGCAACCACTCATAGCCGAGGCCGATAGCGAAACATCAAAGCCAGTCTTTTCACTTTTTTTGTTGATAAAAAAGAGAAAAACACCCTTAAAAAACAGGAAATACCCTCTTGATTTTAAATAAAAAAATAAAGATCATTACATTCTAGAAAACTAGAATCTAAGTATCATGAGTTTTAAAGTAAAGAAAGTAATACTTATAACCTTTCTGTTTCTTTCAACTTTATTGGTTTATTCAAGAGCTGAACCAGAAGAAGCTAGCATAACAATTGGCATAAAAACCAATATACCGCAAAGTGAACAATTAAGACTCTTACAATTAGTTTGCGAAGAAAACCATTTTAAACTTATTAAAGACATTGATTCTATTCAACAGATTTTCCCATTGACTGTATTGAAGAATGACACTACTTTAATTAAAGTTGATTTTCTAATTCAAAGTGTCAACAAATTAAGTAATGGAGAAATAAGGGTTAGTATATTACAGTCAGGGCAATCATCTTCACATACTATAAAAGCCAAAAGTAATGAAGAGCTAGAATTAAAATTCTTACATAAAATTGATAATTATTCCTTTAATAGCAATGACACTCAACTATCTTATAATGAAATACTAAAAAAGTACACCGATGATTACTCCATTGCTAGAGCATTGCTTAAAACAAATCACTTAGATTCTTCAATTGTATACTTAAGAAAGTCTATTAATGAAAATAAACGGGTTGATGCTTCTTATTATTTACTTTACTTATGCTATGATGCTCTTGGTAAAAATGAAAAATCTCTTAATGCATTAAAAAAAGCAATTGAATATAATAGTCAAAAAGGAAGCTATCAGATAGCCTTAGGAAATCATTATTTAAATAATGATAAGGTATATGATGCTATAGCAATCTATAAAAATCAATTGGACCAATATCGATATAAAGATCTCGCACATTGGAATTTATATGTTTCCTATAAAATGCTAAAAAATGACTCATTAGCTTATATACATCTTCACAAAATCACCTCTCAATCAAAGTATTATTATAGGGCACAATCAATTATTGAACAGGATAACAATAGAAAAGTCATAAAAAAACGTAAATATAATAATCTAACCTTATGGGTTAGGATCTTTGCAATAGGTGTTGTAATTTTTATGGTGATTCGATTATGGAAACGTTTGCGAAGTGGTTCCAAAATCGAAAATCAAAAATTCGAAATAATCATGTTGGTAATGGGTGCACTTATTGCATTAGCCATTGACTTTATAAAAGAAATACTTTAGTTAAAATCAACTTTTTATATTAGATCTAATTAGTGCATTCTGTTCCTCTAATAACGTATTCATTTTTGACAGCAGCTCTATGTCCTTTGGTGTAGCTACGGTTTCGTCTTTAGTATCTTGTGCTTTATTACGAAGCCTATTCATAGCCTTTACTACAATGAAAATGGTTAAACCAACAATCAAAAAATCTAAAAAAGCTTCCGCTAAAGCGCCATAGGCAATTGCAACTTCTTCTTGCACCATCGCGCCCGAAGCATCTAAATTCCCCTCCCGAAGTATTATTTTTCTATTCTCCAAGCTAAGTCCGTTAGATAATAATGAAAGTGGTGGCATTAAAACCTGTTTTACCAATACATCAATTACAGTATTAAATGCAGCGCCAATAATAATACCTATGGCCATATCCATCATATTTCCTTTTACCGCAAACTCTTTAAACTCTTGTAAAAATTTCATTCTATATTCTATTTTATACTTATGTTAACAAAAATAACATAAGTGAGCAGATGATAAATTTGAATTTTTTAAAAATAATCGCATTTTGCGTCAAATTAAAGCGTTGTAGATGGAAATTTTAGGGATAGATGTGGGTGGTTCTGGTATTAAAGGAGCCATTGTAGATACTGAAACTGGTGAGCTATTAAGTGAAAAGCATAGAATCCCTACACCCAAAGGTGCGAAACCGAATGCTGTAGCCGATGTGATTAAACAATTAGTAGATCATTTTAATTGGGATGGCAAAGTTGGATGCGGTTTTCCGGCAATTATCTTTCATGGCGTGGCACGTACAGCCGGAAATATTGATGAATCTTGGATAGGCACCGATGTTAAGAAATTACTTGAATCAAAAACTGCTTTAGATTTTACGGTGCTTAATGATGCCGATGCAGCGGCCATCGCATCAATGCATTTTGGTGCCGGTAAAGGAAACATGGGCTTCGTTTTAATGATTACCATTGGTACCGGGTTAGGGTCTGGCGCTTTTTATAACGGACATTTAATTCCTAATTTTGAATTAGGCCGTTTCCCTTATAAAAAGTATAAAAAAATAGAACACTTTGCGGCAGATTCGGCACGCAAGCGCGATGAGATCTCTCTAGAACAGTGGGCAATACGCTTTAATAAATTTTTAAAAATTATTGAGCAAATACTCACACCAGATCTTATTATACTTGGAGGTGGAGCATCTAAAAAATTCGATAGATTCAAAGACTTAATATCCATAGACACTAAAGTTGTTCCGGCGACATATCAAAATAATGCGGGTATTGTAGGTGCTGCTTTAGGTGTGGTTGAAGAAAAATACCATCAGAAAAAAATTAAAGAGAGTACTCAATAATTTTACTTTATTCTGAGCTATTTAATGAGAAATTATTATCAAATACGATACTCTTAGCATCTTTTAGCTTTAAATAGTCAACCTCTCCGGCACCCAAGAAACGAAAACGAACACCCACAATAGTACCAATTGATTTATTGTATTGATGTGAGAAAATTGCATTATCATCTATAAAAACCGAAAGCTCCTTGTCTTTTGAAGATATTTTGACATTTCTAAAGCTAGAAAGGTCGGTACCAAAAGTTGAAAGATCATGTTCTTTACCATCAATATACACATCGCTAAGCATAACACCGAGCTCTGAAACACAACCAGAAATAGCAAATGGTATCATAATAGCACTTTTAGTACCAACAATTATGATCAAAGACCGCTGGCAAACCGCCCATTTATCGCTATAAACATTTTTAATTGAAGTAGTGAGTTCGAAATTATCACCAGAAATAGCTGGAAGATCATTCACATAATGAAATGATGACATAAGAGGTTTGCTACTTGCTTTAATTTCGTTTAAAATATCATTCGCGTACGATAGTTTATTTGATAAAATAGCTTCGGTAGCAACATATTTAGGTATCGGCTCATAATCTATGGTACCTAACCAACCATTACTCTTAATAAAAAGATCATGTTCTTTTATAAGTTCACCATCAATTAAAAGCTTTGCCCTGAAATACCCAGGATAATAATACTGCCCTGTGGCTTGCTTTTGTTCTTTTTTAAGTTTAATGGTTTTCGTAGGATCCCAAAATTGTTGAATATAGATACTATCAGATAGTACCTCATTTAAATCAAAATCAAATACAACAGAATTTGGCAGTCCTACCGTGATCGGCCTGCTACTAAAGGGTACACTCGAATAGTCTGGTTTTACTATTGAATTGGTACCTTTCATGGAGTAAAAAGAGATAAAAACCAACGTCATTATTGCTGCCGATGCCATTATTACCCCAAAATTAGGTGCAATCTTTCGAGAAAACCATGAAGGCTTTTTCTTCTGAATATTATTTTTAAAATCGCGCCAATTTACAAATCCGGCAAACTGTGCCAAGGTATTAAGTGTACTTATGCTAGGCGCATTCGTATAGTTAACACGTCCCCATACCCTTTTTAAAGTAGTAGGACTCAATAACACCTGCGTTTGTTCTTGAATCTTATCACTTAATTCAATAAACACATCGTTGTGCCAGTTTTTAGAACTCCCCCAGCCTAATCGATCTTCTATTAAAAGAAGGCAGCGTTGTACAAGATGATATTCAGCGTAACTAGTCATTGCAACAAAATTCATCAAAAATATTCATTTGAACAACAATGAATGAGATTGAACAGCTTTGTTTTCTCCTTTAAAATGACTTTTTAGAATTTTGTGCTCATCCTTAATATACAAATCATGAAACTTCAAAAATTAATAATTTTACTTGCATTATTTACTACCGCCGGTAATGCGCAACAAATCATACCGCTAGATACCTTAAACTGGAAAATAACGGCTAACTCACATGTAATTGAAAATTACAAAGGCAAAGACGCTATTTATCTACAAGGTGGCGCTATCACTTTAAAAAATAAGAAATTTCTAAACGGAACCATTGAGTATGATATTTTTCTAAAAGAAGAACAAGCCTTTCCGGGTTTATATTTTAGGGTAAATGATTCTGATAGTGAGCAATGGTATATAAGACCACATCAATCTGGAAATCCTGATGCCAATCAGGCAGCACCGGCAGTAAAAGGAATTTCTCCATGGCAATTATATTTCGGACCTAGATATTCATTTCCGTATGAATATAAATATAATGATTGGACGCATGTGAAGCTTGTAGTTAATAATGATAAGGCACAGGTGTATTTAGACCATTCAGAGAAACCTAATTTATCGTGGAATTTATTCCACAAACCACAAAGTGGTGGCATTATTTTTAGAGGTGGTAATAGGTCTGGAATGCATATCGCTAACATTTCTATTGATGAAAACAACTCTGAATTACAAGATTTTAAACCGATTGAAAGAAAACCAATAGAAAATTTAATAGCTGAATGGCAAATCTCAAACAAATTTGATGAAAAGCTCTTAGATGCTCCAAACAAAATAGACTCTATTCTAAAAACAAGAAAATGGGTTGGAAACATTCAAGTTGAAGAAGGTACCGCCGCCAATATTTCTAGATTGATACAACGTTATAACAAAATTCCAGGAAATACAGTATTTGCTAAAATCGAAATCACTTCAAATCAAGATCAATTAAAGTTGCTTGAGTTTGGCTATAGTGATAGAGTTGTAGTTATTCTAAACGGAAAACCATTGTATTGGGGTACTAATAGATGGCGATCTAGAGATTATCGCTACTTAGGAACGGTTGGCCTATTTGATGGAGTATATTTAGATCTTAAAAAAGGAAAAAATACATTGTTAATGGCTGTTTCTGAAGATTTTGGTGGATGGCTAGTTACAGGAAGAATAAAAGATAAAAAAGGAATCAGCATTAATTAAAATGAAAATATTGGCAATTTCACTTCAGGTAATAAGCTTTTTACTCGTTCTATTTCAGTGCAGTGCGCAACAAGAGCACTTTCAATCACAATTATTAAAACTGAAGGATTCTACTTATCTAGATGCCAGATACTATGGGCAAGATAGCGATGAGCTAAGACCAGGAGTTCTTTTACTTTGTCAATGTGATCCAACAACAGATCAAAATGAATATAATAGTTTGGCTTCGAAACTGAAAAACTCTGGATATCATGTGTTATCATTTGATTATCGCGGCTTTGGCAAAAGTGAAGGTAGTAAACCAAACCTAATGGCTATGAAATCAATGACTGAGGTCATGGAATATTGGAGGAAGCATTGGTTACACGATGTTGAAATTGCCTTTAATACCTTGAAGAATATGAAAGGTGTAGATACAAAACGAATGACCATAGTAGGCGCCAGCTGCGGGAATTTTTTAGCATTGGAGTATGCCCTCAAGTATAAAAACCTGAGGTCTTTAACACTTTTGGGTGGGCCAGTAGATGATAATATTATAGAGCGCCTCGAAAATTATAAAGAATTGCCAATCTTAATTTTAGCAGGGAATGAAGGGCCTACTTTTGAATGGGTAGATCGAATATTTAAAGCATCAAAAAACAAACGAACAAGCATTACAAAATTTAATACTGTAAGTCACGGTACCGGAATCTTTAAAAAACAACCTCAAACAGAAGAAACAATAGTCAACTGGATAGACAAAACAATGATGCCTAATAAAAACTAGTAAGATTGGATTTTAATCCTTATTCATGGTGATAAGGTTCATTTTTCAAGATGGTAAAAGCTCGATATAATTGTTCAACCATAAAAAGGCGTATCATTTGATGCGAAAAGGTCATTTTTGATAACGATATTTTTCCTTGTGCTTTTTGATAAACCGTTTCTGAAAACCCATAAGGACCACCTATAACAAACACTAATTGTTTAATACCAGAGTTTAATTTCTTTTGTAAGAATTTTGAAAATTCAACAGATCTATATGTAGCACCTTTTTCATCTAATAAGATCAATTGATCGGTAGGCATTATCTTTTTCAATATCAACGCTCCCTCCCGCTCTTTCTGTTCATTTTCAGATAGATTTTTTGTGTTTTTAAGATCGGGTATAATATCAAGATCAAACTTTATATAATGCTTTAATCGTTTTTGATAAGCCTCAATTAACTGAATTAATTGTTTATCATCTGTCTTTCCAATAGCAAGAAGTTTAATTTTCATAAGGCAAATGTACAATTTATCATGTAGCAATCTAAGGCTAAAAAAGCATCAAAAAATCATAAATCTAATACCGCATATCGTAAATCTAATTCTTATTTTTACCACATAAATTTCTACGTATGATAAGTAAAGAACAATTTGAAAAAGAATTAGACCTTATTATTAGCAATGCCATTCGCGAAGATGTTGGCGATGGAGATCACAGTTCTTTGGCTTGTATACCATCAGAAACAAAAGGAAAAGCAAAGCTTTTGGTTAAAGATAAAGGTATTATTGCCGGTGTTGAATTTGCTAAACTAGTTTTTAATTATGTAGATAAGCAGCTAGTGGTAGAAACTTTAATAGAAGATGGAAGTGCTGTTAAATATGGAGATATTGTTTTTTATGTTGAAGGTAGTTCTCAATCTATTTTAATGGCAGAGCGCTTAGTTTTAAATGCTATGCAACGAATGAGTGCCATTGCCACTAAAACGAGAAAGTTTGTTGACCTTTTAGAAGGCACTAACACAAAAATATTAGATACGCGTAAAACCACACCCGGCATTCGTGCTTTAGAAAAATGGGCTGTTAAAATTGGCGGTGGTGAAAATCATCGATTCGCCCTTTATGATATGATCATGTTAAAAGATAATCATATTGATTTTTCTGGCGGTATTACTAAGGCAATAGATAAAACGAAGCAGTATTTAAAGGCTACTAATAGAGATCTTAAAATTATAGTTGAAGCTAGAAGTCTAAAAGAGATTGAAGAAATTTTACAGTCTGATGGCGTTTACAGAATTTTAATTGATAACTTTAACTATGAAGATACTCGAAAAGCAGTTAAATTAATTGGTGATAAATGCCTTACGGAGTCTTCTGGTGGTATTAATGAAAAAACGATTAGAGGTTATGCCGAATGTGGTGTAGATTATATTTCTTCTGGTGCCCTTACCCACTCTGTTTATAATATGGATTTGAGTTTAAAAGCTGTTTAGCGTTATATGATTTAATTGGTAAATTATATATAGAGTACCAATTTCTGGCTTTTAATTTGTTAAGAGATCTTACTTCTGGCTTTCTTTAAGCATTGGTACAAATCTGAAATCACCAAACTCATGTTTTTCAAATCCCTTTTCACTTGTACGAATGAATAAGGTCATTACTTGTACAGCATCTCCAACAGGGATCACGAGTCTACCACCTATTTTAAGTTGGTCTAGTAAAGGTCTTGGAACAAAAGGGGCACCGGCTGTAACTACAATCTTGTCAAAAGGAGCAAACTCTGACCAACCTTTATAGCCGTCTCCAAAACGCATCTTTTTTGCAACATAACCAACCTTAGGTAAGAATTTTCTGGTCTTTTCATAGAGTTCTTTTTGACGCTCTATGCTATAAACTTCAGCCTTAAGCGCCACTAAAACCGCTGTTTGATATCCAGAACCCGTGCCTATTTCTAAGATTTTATCCCCTTTTCTCACCTCTAGAAGCTCCGTTTGAAATGCAACGGTATAGGGCTGTGAAATGGTTTGATCTGCAGCGATTGGAAATGCTTTATCTTGATAAGCAAAATCAACAAAGCTAGAATCCATAAATAAATGGCGAGGTATTTTAGCAATAGTATCTAGTACTTTCTCATCTGTAATTCCTTTGGCTTGTATTGTTTGAACTAATTGATTTCTAAGTCCTTTATGTCTGGCTGTATCTTTCATCTTGATGCCTTCAAATTACGCAAATATTTCACTAAAAAAACAAAATTAAAACAGCTTATTTTGTAGTTTTGTTAAAAATCAAATTCTATGCTCAAAGTAGGCGTTCTGGGTGCTGGTCATTTAGGAAAAATTCATTTAAAATTATTACAACAATCAGATAAATATGAGTTGGTAGGGTTCTTCGATCCGAACCAGGACAATACGAAAAAAGTAGCCGCTGAGTTTGGTTATACACCTTTTGAAACGGTCTCAGATCTTATTGATGCTGTTGAGGTGGTAGACATTGTTACACCTACACTTTCACATTTTGAATGTGCAAAAGAAGCGATTACAAAAGGGCGTCATATTTTTATTGAAAAACCAATTACCAATACTGTTTCTGAAGCTGAGGCTATAAGAACATTAGCGAGTGTTCACCATGTACGCGGGCAAGTTGGTCATGTAGAGCGTTTTAATCCGGCTTTTACTGCTATAAAAGACACCATAAAAGATCCGATGTTTATTGAAACACATCGTTTGGCGGAGTTCAATCCTCGTGGTACAGATGTTCCTGTTGTGCTCGACCTAATGATCCATGATATTGATATTATACTAAGTGTTGTTAATTCAAAAGTGCGAAATATTAATGCAAGTGGTGTATCTGTAATAAGTGAAACACCAGATATAGCTAATGCGCGAATAGAATTTCAAAATGGTTGTGTAGCAAACCTTACCGCTAGCAGAATTTCTTTAAAAAATATGCGAAAATCACGCTTCTTTCAAAAGGATGCTTATATCTCTGTTGATTTTTTAGATAAAAGTGTTGAAGTGGTAAAAATGAAGGATGTGCCAGAAAATCCTGATGAATTTGCAATGATTTTACAGAATGCTGAAGGGTTTAAAAAGCAAATTTACTTTGAAAACCCAGATATACATCCTAACAATGCCATATTAGATGAGCTAGAAACGTTCGCTGATGCCATTATTAATGATACAACACCTATTGTAACCTTACAGCAAGGAGCAGCAGCCTTACGAGTTGCTCAACAAATTATAGATTGCTTTTAAATAAAAAGGTATTGTAATTATAGCACTCTTATTAATTTTATAAATAAACTTTAATCATCATTATAAATTGTTTCTTACTGTATTAAACATAAGAATCATTCAAGAAAATAAAATATAAATGAAAAACGTAGCAGTTATTGGAGCAGGAACAATGGGTAACGGAATTGCCCATACATTTGCTCAATTTGGATACAAAGTTCAATTAATAGACATTTCTCAAGCAGCCTTAGATAAAGGGATTGCAACCATTTCTAAAAACTTAGATCGCATGGTTGCTAAAGAGAAAATCTCAGAGCAAGATAAAGCCGATACACTTGGTAATATTCAATCATATACTTCTGTAAAAGAAGGTGTACAATACGCAAGTTTAGTGGTTGAGGCCGCAACAGAAAATATTGACCTTAAGCTTAAAATCTTTGAAGAGTTAGATAAGGTTTGTCCAGAGGATACCATTCTGGCAACAAATACATCTTCAATTTCAATTACGAAAATTGCCTCTGTAACTTCTAGACCAGACATGGTAATCGGTATGCATTTTATGAATCCGGTGCCTATTATGAAACTGGTAGAGGTGATTCGAGGTTATAATACATCTGATGAAGTGACCGAACTGGTTATGGAGCTTTCTAAAAAATTAAATAAGGTTCCGGTTGAGGTTAATGATTATCCAGGTTTTATAGCCAATCGAATTTTAATGCCTATGTTAAATGAGGCCATTTACTCACTGTATGAAGGCGTGGCTGGAGTTTATGAAATTGATACTGTTATGAAGCTTGGAATGGCACATCCTATGGGGCCATTGCAATTAGCAGATTTTATTGGGTTAGATGTATGTCTTTCTATTTTAAACGTACTACATGAAGGATTTGGTAATCCAAAATATGCACCGTGCCCATTATTAGTGAATATGGTCACTGCCGGTAAATTGGGTGTGAAATCTGGTGAAGGATTTTATGATTATACCGAAAGCAGGAAAGCAGAAAAAATTGCTAAACAGTTTTCTTAAATATAAAAATCCGAAGTTGCTCACACAACTTCGGATTTTCTTTATTACCTATTCTAAAATGCTATTTAGTCATCATCGCTTTCCTCTCCTTCTTCGTCATCTTCTTTTTTAGACTTTTTATTCCAAATCTTAATTTCATCACTTTCTGTAACTCCTTCTAAGATCTCAACATTAATACCGTCAGAGATTCCTAATTTAACGTCTTTCTTCTCAAATTTATCTTCTCCGGTTTTAACTTCAACAAAAGGTTTTTCTGTTTTTTTATTAAACTGTAAAAGCGATTCTTTAATAGAAAGTACACTATCTTTTTGCTCTAAAACAATTTCAGCATTAGCGCTATAGCCTGCACGAAGAAAATAATCATCATCCAACGTAACATCAGCTTTGATGGTAAATTGAACAGATCCGCTTTCCTCTGTCCCTTTAGGTGCAACAAAATTTAATTTAGCCGGAAATTTCTTGTCTTCTACGGCTCCTAATGTAATATCTAAATCAATATCTTTTTTGATCTTTCCTACCTCAGCTTCATCTACTTTTCCTTCAAAGATCATTTTAGTCATATCTGCAATTGAAGCAATGGTAGTACCTGCATTAAAGTTATTACTTTGAATAACTTGATCTCCTTCTTTAACAGGAATTTCTAATACCGTTCCAGAAATTTGAGCTCTAATATTCGTGTTGGCACCTCCACCTCCACCGATAGATCCTCTTCTTATGATCTGGTAGTCGTTTTGTGCATTAATTAAATCTTGTTTCGCTTGATTATATGTTAATTCAATCGCTTCAAATTCTGATCTAGAAATAACACCCTTATCATATAATGCTTTGTTTCTATCAAATGAAATTTTAGCGTTATTCAGTTGTATTTGAACACTGTTTACTCTACCTCTGGCGCTAGCCAAAGATTGTTCATTAGGTACAACACGAACTTTTGCTATCAAATCTCCTTTGTTAACTTTAGCTCCCTCTTCTAAGTAAATTTTATCGATTATACCTGTAATTTGAGGTTTAATCTCAATTTCTTCAAGCGGTGTAACTTTCCCGGTGGCTACCGTCTTTTTAACGATAGTGGCTTTAAATGGTTTTTCTGTTTCGTATTCGATGGTTGACTTGTTATTCATCATACCAAACCATATTAAAACTGCAATAAGTAAACCTAATATAGTACCAAATATGATTTTTCTTTTCATTTGTTCTTAATTTTCTTAGTTGATTTATAAATTATTTAAATTGTTATTCTTCTCTTAGCGCTTCTATTGGACGAATGCTTACAGCTCTTTGTGCTGGTATTAATCCTATTAAGGTACCAAATGATACTAAGGCAAACACAGCTCCAATAGCAATTGGAATATTAACTGTTGGGTTTACAAAAGGAAATCCATCTCCTCCTGCCAAGGTTGCATTGATAATAAATAATACAATTCCTCCAAAAATAATTCCTAAAACGCCAGCAATTAAAGTTAAAAAAACAGACTCAAGTACTATCTGACCTTTCACATCTTTGGGTGTTGCCCCAAGTGCTCTTCTAATACCAATTTCTTTTGTTCGCTCTTTTACTGTAATTAATAAAATACTACCAATGGCGATTACGCCTGCAATTAATGTAGCAATTCCAACAAACCATGTTAAAAATTTAATTCCTTTAACAAAACCCGTAATTTTCGCGAACATTTCACCAAAATTAAAGGAGCCAAAAGCTTGTTCATCTTCTTGGTGCGCTCCATGCCTGCGCTTCAGTAAGGCTTTAACATTATTTTCAACCTCCAAAACATCTGCATCTTTATTGGCAGCTATCACCATCCATCCTATATTATCACCTGTATTGTTAATTTTTCTATAGGTTGTAAATGGTATATAAACTGAATCGTCTCCTTCAAAACTTCTTCCATTATCTTTATATGTTCCTACAATTTGAAAGAAACTTCCATTGATTTCAAGGTAATCACCTACCGGTTTTTCACCTTTTTCAAATAGTTCGTCTACAATTTTTTCACCGATGACACATATTTTTCGCTCTTCATTAATATCACTCGAATTAATAAATCTACCGTCAAGTAATTTTACTTTATTAACATTATCTAATGTTGGATAATCTCCAAAGAGTTTATATGTTTTAGTATTTGCCTTTCTTTTTATTTGTGCCGGTGGGCCTCCAAATACGCCTTGTACATCTCTTGGCACCACAAATTCTATATCTGGAACCTGCCTTCTAATTGCTTCTACATCTTGCACTTTTAATCGTAATTGTCTACCTCTTTGAAATCCTTTATTTGGCATACTTGTTCTTTGTGCCCATAAGAAAATACTATTGGTTGCCAAATTGCTAAACTCTTTATCAAACCCATTCTCCATACCTCTTGCTGCACCTAATAAAGTGATGAAAAGAAAAATACCCCAAAGTACACCTATAATTGTAATGGCCGTACGCAATTTACTTTTCTTTATCGCTCCGAAAATTTCTTGCCAAGTATCGTTATCAAATATGAATTTCATTATTACAGTTTAAAGTTTTTAATCTTCACCTAATGCAACTACCGGTTTTATTCTCGCGGCCCTTCTTGCAGGCACATATCCTGCTAAGGCGCCAACAAAAACCAAAATAATGGTAGCCCAAACAATAGTACCTTGATTTACTTGAGGATTTGTAATAAAATAATCTTCTAGATTATTACCCATTCTACTTAAAGCAAATATTGCAATAAGAATACCTATATATCCTGCAATTGCGGTAATAAATATTGATTCTTGTAAAATCAATCCAACGATCGAACCTGGTGTGGCACCTAAGGCCTTTCTAATACCTAGTTCTTTAGTACGTTCTTTAACTACAAATACCATAATGTTACCAATAGCAATGGCTCCGGCAAATAAAGTCCCAATACCAATCCATAATACAATTATTTGCAACATATTGGCAAACTGCATGTTTTGTTGGTAGTCATCAAAAACAGATCGTACTCGAATGGCACTTCTATCTTCTTTAGACACATTATGTTTGTCTTTTAATATTTTAGAAATATCTGAAACCATTTTTTTTGCACCAGATACGCCTAAAGCTTTATTAAATGATAAATTAATTTGGTCTATGTCATCTGTATTTTTATGGATAAGCTGAATGGTTGAAACCGGAGCATAGATTAACCGCTCTTCATTGTCTCCCCCAGCGTCGCTAAAAACACCTACCACTTTGTAAGCCAACCCATTAAGCTCAATAAATTTACCCAAAGCGCTTTCTTTCTTGAATAGATCTTTCTCTACTAATCGGCCAATTACTACTACTCTAGCTCTATTTTTCACATCATTTTCATCTATAAACTTCCCTTCATCAATAATTGTTTTTTCCAAAAATTGATGGTCAGGGAAAACAGCTCTCATTGTATAAGCACCAGACTCATTTTTTCTGGTGGCCTGCATGCTTTTATAGATTCTAGGGGTAATATACTCTATCTTATCACCAAATTCCTTGCGTAAAAGTTCTAGATCTTCATTTTCAAATTGAATCTGTCTTCCTTCTTTAAAACCTTTATAGGCTTTTGTGGTTCTACCGGCCCAAATAAAAATGGTATTTGTTGCATCATCAGAGAAAAATTTATCAAAAGTATTTTTTAAGCCATTCCCCATACCGAAAAGTACAGTAAAAATGAAAATCCCTAAGGTTACGGTAAATGCCCCAAGAAAAGTTCTTAGTTTGTTTTTACTTATTGATTGAAATATTTCTTGCCAACGACCTAGATCAAACATGTTTATGCTTTTTGTAAAGTTTTGGTTCTTTCATCACTAGTAATCACACCATCTTTTAAACGTACAATTCTATGTGTCATTTCTGCAATATCTTCTTCGTGTGTAATAACCACAATGGTCATTCCTTCATTATTAATTTCAGTTAATAAATCCATTACAGATTCAGAAGTAGTTGAGTCTAAAGCTCCTGTAGGTTCATCTGCCAATACAACCTTTGGTTGTGTTACTAAAGCACGCGCAATAGCCACACGTTGCTTTTGCCCACCAGACAATTCACTTGGTAAATGATTTGCCCAATCTTTTAGTCCTACTTTATCTAAATATTCTAACGCAACCTCTTGACGTTCCTTTCTTCCCATACCCTTATAATACAATGGCATTGCCACATTTTCTAAGGCTGTCTTATAGGTAATAAGGTTAAATGATTGGAAAACGAAGCCTAAAAATTTATTACGTAAAACAGCTGCTTTCTTTTCATTAAGCTTTTCAATTTTTTGTTCATTTAAAAAGTACTCGCCTTCATCATGGGTATCTAATAAACCTAATATATTTAAAAGTGTAGATTTTCCAGAACCTGAAGCTCCCATAATAGACACGAACTCGCCTTCTTTTATTTCAAGATCTAATCCTTTTAATACATGTAAAGAATCCTTACCCATTGGGTAAGATTTGTGAAGTTTTTTGATTTCAATCATTTGGTTAATTCTATTTAATTTAACTTTTAAAGTTAAGAATTGCTTTTCTGCGCAAATCCTAATAATATGTTAAAAGACGATTCAAAAATTATTATGTTACTATTATGTAACTTTGCATTATGATAAATTTACAAGACAAATCATTAATCTTATTTGATGGTGTTTGCAATTTATGCAACTCATCCATACAATTTATCATAAAAAAAGATAAAAGAAACCACTTTTTATTCTCTTCTCTACAATCTGACGCCAGTAAGGAAATTTTGTTACATAATAATCGAGAAAATTTAGACTTAACTTCTATTTTATTGTTAGAAAAGGGTAAAATTTATGATAAATCTACTGCGGTATTAAAAATTGCCAAAAAATTATCGGGTGGTTATTCTATATTATACGGATTCATACTTGTACCAAAATTCATTAGAGATTTCTTTTATGGCATCATCGCCAAAAATAGATATAAGTGGTTTGGTAAAAATGAAGCTTGCCTATTACCTACTAAAGAATTAAGACTTCGCTTTTTGGATTAATGTTTTCATGAGCAACGAGGGCAATAAGCAGACATGAAAAAGCCTAGGTCAAGGACGACCTAGGCTGATTAATGAGAAGCATTTTTTGAAACTTAATTATTCTTGTAAAAGTAGTATCTGTATTTCTGTTAGTTTCACTTTGATCTGATGTCAAAACAAAATGCCTCTCATTTTGCTATTGCATTTAATTCAATTTAAAGAACATAATTATAGTTTAGCGACATAATTATCTTGATCTATTCTCATAGGTACGTTTACTCTAGTTGATCCCCAACCTAATACCATATTTAACTTTTCACTACCTTTTTTAAAGGCAATAGAAAATGACTTCAACATTTCGGCTTTGCTAACGGGGACTTTGATACGAACTACATCTGCCTTAGAATCATATTGAAATGATCCCCATACATCAAGATTAGAATTTAAAATGATTTCCCATTCATTTTCGCCCGGTATTGTTAGCAAAACATATGTACCTGCTTTCACTACTACATCATTAAAGACTGTATCTTGATATAATTTTATTTCAGTGGCTTCATTAGCTCCTGTTCTCCATAACTCCCCAAATGGTATTTTATTGCCAAAAGCTTCTTCATTTTTTTCTATTGATGGTCTTCCGTAAACTACTTTTACTAGTGGTGGTGTAATATTACTCTCTCTGTAGTAAGCAATATCATGTGGAGCCTTATCTAAATTCTTAAAACTTTGTGCATTTCCATTTAGCGCGAATAATAGCGTTGCGTAGATTACTATTATTATTTTTATATATAATGACTTTTTCATTTTTTCTGATTTTAAATTTTTCAAGCTATTCATAACAATTTTTTTCTAAGTATTATTCATTCATATTCACTGCTAGTGTTTGATCTGCCTTTATTGCATTTCTTAACTTACGAGTGGCTGAAACTGTAATCTTTGATGTAATTACAAAGTTTGACGTATATAATTTTAAATTATAGGTTCCTGCAGCCAATTTTGTTTTATCAATCTCACAGGCCTTACCTTTATTATGAGCAGAATAAACTGGTTCACTAGTCTTTGGATCTAAGATTTGATACTTATAAAAGGTGTCAGCTGATTCTAATTTCATTACATCTTCTCTTGTATCATCAATTATAGTCATGGCTATAGATCCATCTGGGCCTGTAGTAACATACTTTAATCTTTGTGGAACTTCTTTCGTTTGTGCAACTGTTACGATTGCTACTAAACTTAATACGATGGTGAAAACTGCTTTCTTCATGATGTTAATTTTTAAATGTTTTTAATTTTTTGTTTGCGACTTAATTTTTTAATCTGGTTTAGGGAAGAAAGGAGCCCTCGTTATATTTATTAGTCTTCGTAATTTACTGCTACAGCATCTTCTTGTATAGCATTACGTAATTTTCTCGACGCCGATACTGTAATCTTAGAAGTAATTACAAAATTCGATGTGTACAACTTTAAATTATAAGTACCTGCGGCTAATTTTGTTTTATCGATCTCACACGTTTTACCTTTATTTTCTGATGAATATACTGGCTCTGCAGTGCGTGGATCTAAAATTTGATATTTATAGAAATTATCTGCTGATTCTAGTTTCATGTTATTTTCTCTTGTATCGTCAATAATGGTCATTGCTACTGATCCGTCTGGACCGGTGGTAACATATTTCATTCTCTGTGGAGCGTTTGATTGTGCAAATGCTACAACTGCTACTAAACTTATTACGATGGTTAAAACTGCGTTCTTCATGACTATAATTTTTTATGTGTTAAACTTTTAATTATTACTATTCAATTTTAGTTTAGGAAAGAAAGGAGCAAGTCGACAATATCTCGTTAATATTGTGTATTTCGCTGTATTTCAACATCTTAAATAAGTATTTCGTTTTAAATTAAGATGTACTCTCCCTATGTTAGCTTTACAATAAAGCAACATCATATCCGTTGTAAATAGACTAAGTCATTTACCAAATCTCTAAAAAGAGATACTAAAATTGATTAACTAAAAGATTTTAAGGTTGAAGGAAAATGAATCCTGATTATAAATGTAATAGCGACTTACAATAACTTTAATAGTTATTACCTAAAATCTTTAAACTTTTTGTTTTGTTTTGAAGACCGTGCCCGAGATACCGAGCAAAGAATTCAAGAATAATTAACGAAATACACTGCTAATGTATAGTATCAACCTATACGAGTCAATAGAGCAATTAGTGATTTTTAAAATTCATGGAAAACCATGAGTTTTTCATTTTAGGCAAAAAACTCAATGTTTATAGGGGTTTCAGAGCTGTATTTCAATAATAAATGGTTGAAAATTCTCAAAAAAATGTCATTTAGTCCTCTTTTCAGAAAATAACACTTCACTAATTTCAACCAATAAAATGCTCATTTTTCAGTAGTGAAAATTGTTCATTTCATAAAAATTAGGCCAGAAATAATGAAAAACTTGTAAGATTTTAGGCATCTAATAGCAAAAATGGCAATAGAATTACTTAAGGTTCTTTAGTATGAAATCTACCGTTTTATCTGTATTCTTGTTTTCTTTAAATGAAGTTGTAATATGTTTTACAGGAGAAGCTAATCCTTTAGCTAGCAAAGACTTAATCTTATCTTTATATTCAATTGATACCTTACCGGCCAGTAATAAGTTTAAATCCTCGCCAGAATGATAATAATCATATACTTTTTTCAAACCAGTTAGATATTGATAATCTTTTGTGAGCCCTCCGCCTCGATGTGTTCTAACCGCTATGTAAAATGCTTTATCTTTATTTAAATCATACACATTATGTAATAATCTAAATGTTTTCGAGAATGAATATCCTTTTGCCAAGCTATCAACGGCAATTACACGATAAGCAAGCTCTTTTAAACGTGTAATGGTTAAACTACCTGACATATATTCGCTAAAAACAGATAAGCCCTCTTGCGTTTCTACATTATTCGGAAACCCATGAGAGAATATTTTTAATGGATGTAATAAACCATTCATTGTAGTTACCATATGCACACCTATTTCATGATTGGTTAAAATTGCCATCTCATTATCTGAAAAAATATGATTGCCATTAATGACTAAGGTTTTTACATTGTTTAATACCATTGCTATAGCCCCCATTGTATCAGAAAACTTGATCTCATAGCTAAAATCATACTGTTTAGAATAGTCTCTAAATATTCTTTCTGCTTCTTGAGGTGTATATTTAGGTTGGAATTTTTCGGATAAAGGATCTTCTTCTTTAAAATGCAGAATGAACTTAGCATTTTCTACATCCTGTTCAGTGGGTGTACCAAATGAATGAAGGCTATTATAGTAGAATTTCTTTCCTTCTCCTATAGTTTCAATACAACGAATTAATCCAGAATAGAAGTAGATAATTTCTTCATATAGTTCTTTTAGATCATTATCTTCAATTAATTCAATTGGTTGCGCAAAGAACTCCCTATGTAGCTTGAATTTATCAAAATCTATATTTGGATACTTAAAAATGGGATCTGTAAGATACTTTGAAGCAAAGAACTTTTGTTTCTGTTCTTCTATATTAATAGGATTCACATAACTCAAGAGCTCAATTTTCTTAACTAATTGATCTATATAATTATCTATTTTAAATAAAGCTTCAGTGGTTACTTCGGGATCTCTCATTAATTCAATTCTTCAAAAGGAAACGCAAATTTAAGCTTTATGATTGGTATAGAAAGTATTGGCATGCTTTTTTAAGTCTATTTTCAAAGATCGTTCAACCGCAGCTACTACCTCAGGGTACATAATTTGATTTAACTCATCACAATATACCTTGGCAATTTCTGTAGCTAGCACCAAAGTATTACTAAAATTATTCGTAATATATTTTAAGAAATGACCATTCCCTTGAAAAGTATCATTAATTCTAGAAGTAGATTTTATGCCATTTGGCAATTCCATCTTTTCGAGTATAGACCTCCATAATTCAATATCATTGCCAAATCGTTCATTATCGTTATTTGCAGTACCTAAATTCCAGGTTGGCACTTCCCTATCCCAACGTTGCCAGTTATAAGAATGCATATCATAAACAACACAAACTCCAAATAACTCTTCAAGTTTACTTATAAGTGCATGTACCACTTTATAAAAATTATGGTGCTTTGTTAAGCTTTTTTCTTTCATTTTAATGGGTAATGCATCTTTCCACAGTTGTTTACCCCAAGCATCATCATATATAGCTACGTCTGGGTGGCGATTTAAATCATATTCAAATCGCGAATCCATTCCGGCAATAACTATGGGGTGTGTTCTTACCATTTCTTTGGTAGCCGGATCTTCTTCATACCAACGCTCATATTCTGTATGCAAACAATTCTCCCAAAGTTCACTTCTAAATTGATGCCCGTCATGCACAGCGCCACAGGCATAATGCACATATTTGTCTATTTTTATAGTAAAAGAATAATCTTCAGAAACAGCTTCGAAAGTTTCTTGATTTTCAATTTTTTTTATGATCTGATCTACTGAAATTTTTAACATCATTATTTGTTTAATAAATTAGATATGATCTTTAGAAAGATTATTTATTCAATAGGTAATGCAGGATTACTTCCCCATTCTGTCCAAGAACCATCATAAACGGCTATCTTGTTATGCCCTGCTAATTCGGCACCTAAGGCCAAAATACAAGCTGTAATACCCGATCCGCAAGAAAAAATCAAGTCTTTATCTGCATACCGTTTGAAGCTGTCTCGCAATTCGTCTTTTGACAAAAGCTTATTATCATTGATCAATTCTGTATAAGGCAAATTGAGAGATGAAGGTATATGCCCACTTCGCAACCCCTTTCGAGGTTCTGGGATAGTTCCTTCATAGCGTTCGGCGGAACGCGCATCCAAAATCTTTATGTTATCCGAATTTATAGCAGTTAATACTTCATTAAAATTTTTAATGCTATTTTCTTGATACGAAGCCTTAAAGTCTCCTGAAGTTTTGCTATGTAGTGTTGTATTTTCAATAGGAAATCCGGCAGTTTCCCAAACTGGCAACCCTCCATTTAAAACGGATACATTTTTATGTCCGAAAGATCGGAATAACCACCATACGCGGGCGCTTGAATAAATACCATAGTCATCATAAATTACAATAAAACTATCATTGTTAACACCTAATTTTTGAGCTTCTTCTTCGAATTGTTTCTCAGTAGGAAAGGTATTTGGTAAAGAGGATGAAGTATCACTAAACACATTTTTTATATCAAAAAATCGGGCGTTCTTAATTTGACTTTCCACCTCTTTTACAGGCACATTCTTATTTGTAGCCTTAGGAATAGTGGCATTTAATATAATAAGATTTGGGTCTTCAAGATTTTGGACAAGCCAATCTGGAGAAACCAAAGGAGTTTTAAACCCTTTCATCAATCATTATTTAAGCTTCGTCAACAATTTTTCTTAGATCAGTTTTGCGATTAAAAGCAGCATTACGCTCTAATACCTTACTTTCTAAAAAGTCTATAACCTTTTCTTGTAGCTTTACTTTGTATACTTTATTAATGTAGGTAACACCACCTGGGCTCATTACATTAACCTCTACTAATTTACCACCAATAACGTCAATCCCAACAAAATATAGACCATCTTTAACTAATTTTGGACCAATCTTTTTACACAAAAGCTTTTCTTGGGTTGTTAGTTTATGTTTAGCTACCGTACCACCGGCCGAAACATTAGAGCGATGATCTTTATCACCTGGAATACGACGCATAGCGCCAATTGGTATACCATTTAAAAGTAGTACTCGAACATCTCCTTGGTCAGCTCCTTCAATATACTCTTGTAGTATTACATAATCTGAGCCTCCTTCACTTTTACTTATATAAAAATCTAATAATGAATTAATATTACCCATTGCGGCTTTTTCTATAAGTATAACACCTGAGCCTCCAAAGCCGTTTAAAGGTTTCAAAATCATTTTATCTGATGAAGATTCTTCAATCATTTTAATCAGATAATCCTTGTTTTTTGAAACATGAGTTACCGGGATAATCTCATTGTCGGGATCTTCAAAAACAGCGGTATATACTTTATTGTTTGCTTCGCGCATGCCTTGAACGGAATTAACAATAAATACATCATCTTTCACGGAATCAAGGAAATTCAACATTAATGGATCTAATGGAGGTTCGGCGCGCATAAAAATCACATCAAATCCTGCCAAAGGAAGCATTTCTTCTCGTGTAGTGGCGTTCTTATGGAATGACTTTAATGAACCTGGTACTTTTTCCATTCTTTCAATTATAGTAACAAAAGCACAGGTAACACTATTTCTTATTGTTAGATTCGCAGGAGCACACAGTGCAACTCCATGGCCACGTTTTACACATTCATGAATTAAGGCAAGTGACGTATCATTTTCTGGAGATGCAATACTCTCCCATGGATACATTAAAAAACAAACATTCATAATTTGGTTAGTTTAAATTCTTTATTTTACTTCATCATAATGGTCGTCCCATTCTTTTGGCTTTGGGGTGCTTAACTTACCTACCGATTTAGCAATTACAGTAGAAACTGTTGCATCTCCAGTAACGTTGATTACTGTTCTACACATATCTAAAGGTCTATCTACTGCAAAAATCAATCCTAACGCTATAGGGTATTTTTCTGGAGGAAACCCAATAGATTCTAATACTATTACCAACATAACCATTCCTGCTCCTGGTACAGCTGCACTACCAATAGATGCCAATAATGCGGTTAGAATAATTGTTAATTGATCTGCAAAAGTTAAATCAAAAGCCAGAGCCTGAGAAACAAATACCGCAGCAATACCTTGGTATAAGCTCGTACCATCCATATTTATAGTTGCCCCAACTGGCAGTACAAAACTTGATACTTCTTTGTCAACTCCAATATGCTCTTCTACACGCTCCATAGTTACCGGTAGTGTAGCTGCACTACTACTTGTTGAGAATGCCAATAATTGGGCTGGACTCAATTCTTTTATAAACCAAAGTGGATTTTTCTTTGTAAATACTTTTATAATAAACATATAAAATGCCACCATTAAAGCCAAACCTAGAACAACAGTTCCTGCATACTTGAGCAGCGCCACTAATAGCTCTGGGTCTCCGGAAGAGACAACCACGTTGGCCAATAAAGCAAATACAGCAACAGGTGCAGACAGCATAATTAAATCTACCATCTTTAATACTACATCATTTAGAGAATCAAAAATATCTTTTAAAGGTTTTGCTTTTTCTTCACCTATTAACAACATTGATATTCCTAAGAAAATTGCAAAGACAATCACCTGTAACATGAGTCCGTTAGAAGAAAGTGCTTTAAAGGCATTATCTGGAAACATATCTACTAAAAATTGTAATGGGCCAGATGATTTTTGTTTTCCCGCCTGTACAATTTTTCCTTGTACTCCACTATCATTTGCATAGGTTTCAGATATTTTAGCAATCGTTTCATCAGACACGCCTCCGCCAGGCTCTAAAACATTTACAAGTATAAGACCAATACTAATGGCAATTATTGTTGTACCAATATAAATACCTATCGTTTTAAGTCCCATATCTCTAAACTTAGAAATATCTTTTAGGTCAGAAATACCTTTAATAAGTGAAGCTAAAATGAGAGGAATAGCAATTAGCTTTAGTAGGTTGATAAATATGGTTCCAATGGGTTTAATCCAATCAGTCACAAACTCTTTTCCCCAAGAAATTTGTATCATTAAAAAACCAAAAAGTAAACCTAGAAGCATTCCAATAAGGATTTGCCAGTGCAGTGCTATTTTTTTCATTCGAGTTAGTTTATTATAGAGTAGAAAGATAAAAAATATATGTTAATCTAAAATTAACTTTTAATATTTCTTAATTCTACCGAAATTTAGACTTCCAATATTTATTTTATTGGAACAATTATTGTAACTTGTGAAATAGTATTAATCAAAAACAAACAATAACAAAATGGAAGGAATTTTAGATCTTCTAAATAGTGATTTAGGAAAAACAATTATCTCTGGTGTAGCTGGTTCAACTGGGCAAGACACCAATAAAACTGGAAGTGTGCTTACAATGGCTCTTCCTGTTCTTATGAAAGCCATGCAACGTAATGCTTCGACACCTCAAGGTGCAGAAGGGCTTATGGGTGCTTTAAGCAAACACGACGGAGGAATTTTAGATAATCTAGGTGATCTATTTAGAGGAGGTGTTGGTCAAGAAGTTACTAATGATGGCGGAAAAATATTAGGCCATATTTTAGGTAACAGACAGCAAGGAGTTGAACAAGTTATTGGACAAAAATCTGGTTTAGATGCTGGATCTGTGGCCAATATTTTAAAAGTAGCAGCACCAATTTTAATGGGAGTTTTAGGCAAACAATCACGCCAGCAAAATGTAAGACAATCTTCGGATTTAGGCGGTTTACTCGGTGGATTGTTAGGCGGAAATTCTACGCAACAAGAGCAAAGCTTCTTAGAGAAAATTCTTGATGCCGATGGCGACGGAAGTGTTTTAGACGATGTTGCCGGTATGGTATTAGGTGGTGGAAACCAAAAGAAAAGTAGTGGCCTTGGAGGCTTATTGGGTGGATTGTTCGGAAAAAGATAAGGTTTAACTCAACAACTTATTTAAAGGCTGGAAATTTTCCAGCCTTTATTATTTCTTGTTTTTTAAGACAAAATCATGTAGTACATTTGCACAGCGAAATATAGTTATGGAAAAACTTAAAGAACGTTGGGGTATTGAAAGTAACTGGGCAATTGTTGCAATATTTATTGTATTTGCTATTAATGGGTCATTTTCGGCTTGGGTAGCAGAACCGGTAACCGAATTCTTTGGTATAACTAAAGAATCTTATTCCCCATGGCTCTATTATACGATTCGGTTTTTATTAATATTCCCTATTTATCAAATAACATTACCGATTGTAGGATGGTGTTTCGGGCAATTTCGTTTCTTCTGGAATTTTGAAAAAAAATTCCTAACCCGATTAGGATTAGGATTTTTATTTAAAAAGTAAGCATTAAATTCTTGAAGTAGCTCTTTAACTTACTTCAACTTCAACAATTTTATCTTTTGCAGTATCGAATACATAGGTATATAACCACATAATTGTAAAAGTTGGGATTATATCTAAAAATGGTAGCGCTTCTTCAACAAACGTGATTGCCGCCGCTAACTTTCCTTTTTTACCAGGATACATTTTTGTCATTAAGTAGGCTGAAAGTGGAGCCCATACAAGGTCTAAAAAAGGAACAAATCCAATGGCATCGAAAACAATACCTAATGCCAGTTTTTTATATTTATTATCAGTCATAATTTTTGATTAATGTATTTATGCTATATCAATAAAAGTGCCATATTTATGATAAATCAGAACTTATTAGTTTTAAAAACTCCGTTCTGGTTTCTATGTTCTTAAAAGCGCCTCTAAATGCTGATGTGGTGGTAACTGAATTTTGTTTTTGTACACCGCGCATCATCATACACATATGTGATGCTTCTATAACTACTGCAACTCCTTCGGGTTCTAAAACTGAATTGATACTCTGTACAATTTGATCGGTTAAGCGTTCTTGCACCTGCAAACGCCTGGCAAAAATATCTACAACTCTAGGTATTTTGCTTAAGCCTACAATCTTACCTTTAGGGATATAAGCAACGTGCGCCTTTCCAAAAAAGGGTAACATATGATGTTCACATAGTGAATACAACTCAATATCTTTTATAATCACCATTTCAGAGTAATCTTCATCAAATAATGCCGATCTAAGTACATCTTCCGCATCCATTTCATAACCAGAAGTTAAATATTGCATTGCTTTTGAAGCACGTTCTGGTGTTTTAAGTAATCCTTCACGAGAAATATCTTCTCCTACACTCTCAATTATAGATTGATATTTTTCTCTAATATCATCTGTAACCTGAATATTATACTCCTCAAATTTTCTATAAGGCATAGTTATATTTTAAAAAATAAAGATATAAAAAAAGAAGATTTGCCGAAAAACAAGCCTCGACAAATCTTCAAAACCAAAAATCAACCAAATTTTTTACTTCTTTTTAAGCTTATCTTTATACTGCTTGATAAACTTTTCTAATTTAGGATTTATAACTGCTCTACAGTATCCTGCATTTTTATTATTGTTATAGTAATCTTGATGATAGTTTTCTGCTACATAGTAATTATTTACTTCTGTAATTTCAGTAACTATTTTATCATCAAATACATTTGCCTTTTCTAAGTCGGCTATCATCTTCTCCGCTTCAGCTTTTTGCTCATCATTATGATAGAAAATAGCCGACCTGTATTGTGTGCCTACATCAGCACCCTGTCTATTTAAAGTAGTTGGGTCGTGTGTATTAAAAAATACATCTAACAACTCTCTATAACTTATCTTTTTTGGGTCATAGCTCAACCGAATTACCTCGGCGTGACCAGTATTCCCTGTACAAACTGCTTTATAAGTTGGGTTTTTAACTGCTCCTCCTGCATATCCTGCTTCTACTTTATAAACCCCTTCTAATTGCTCAAAGATGGCTTCGGTACACCAAAAACATCCATTGCCGAATGTTGCTAATTCCAATTCTTTCTGTTTAGATGAATCCATTATTATTTTGTTATTTTCTTGTTTTTCTTCAGCTCTTAAAGAACATGATAAAAAAGACAAAATAAAAATGAAAACAATACTTTTTTTAATCAATTTTAAATCATTTTTCAATCTCTACCTATATGACGAATAAATTAATAAATAATTACACTCAAAACAAAAATTTAACATTATTTAAGGTTTTAGCATTTTCTTAATTTCTGGGGATCAGCTTTCTAGGAAATTGCACTAAACTTTCAGCTCCATTTTTACCAACTGCCGCAACACCAAAAAGGTAGTTGTCAATTACAATATTTTTTAGTGTATAGTCAGTTACTTTTCCAACAAATCTACTATGTTGCCATCGTGGTGATGTCGTATCTCTCCAATATATTTTATAACCGATCAAATCATCATCGTTAACAGTATCCCATTTTAATCTTGTTGACGGTTGCACAGCACCTCCTATACTCACGTTATTAGGTGCTGGCGGCGCTGAGGCCAAAGCAGCCAGAGTCAATGCATTTACGGCTGTTAACTTTGCGGCATAATCAAAATCAACTGACTCGATCACATCGCCATATTTTATACCATTTTCGGTACGTAAATCTTGATGCTGTTCATTATAATTTTCATGCGTTTCCATAATACGAACACCAGTAAAACCTTGATCATTAAAGGGACGATGATGCCCTCCTCTTCCGAAACGATCTAGTCTATAAATCATAATGGCATTTAGGTTTGTCATATAATCATTGGTTATTTTATCGATATAACGTGCCAGTTGTCTTGAGGGCCCATCAATTTCACCTCCATAAAAACGCATTCCTCTTTTTTCTCGATCTGTCATTGTCATTGAAATTGCTTCAGAGAATACTCTAAAGCTACTATTATCAATGACTCCATCAATCCCTTTTATGTTACCAATCATATCATTATTTAATACTCCAATAATGTCCCAGCCTTTTTCTTTAGCCACTTTAGCCATATGCTGTCCTCCATATAATCCTTGCTCTTCCCCAGATAGACCTACATAAATAATAGAAACAGGAAATTTATACTTTGATAATATACGAGCAGCTTCTATAGTACCTGCCATACCAGAAGCGTTATCATTTGCCCCAGGAGAGTCGGAAGTATAATTATTAGGATCTGATACACGAGAATCAATATCACCAGACATGATCACATACCTATTAGGATATCGTTCGCCACGTTGAATGGCCAATACATTTACTATTTCAACATCTTTTACAATTCTACGGTTGTTTTTAGGAACAAGATTGCGCTGATAACTCACCTCAAGACAATTATTACAATCTTTTGAGATTTCATCGAATTCAGCTTTAATCCAACGCCTTGCCGCTCCTATTCCGCGTGTTTCAGAAAGTGTATCAGATAGTGTATGTCGGGTTCCGAAATTTGCTAGTTTGCGAATATCTTTCTCGATGCGCTCGGAAGAAGGCGCAATTGCTATGTCGGTTAGAATTTTAGAGACTTCACTTTGAGCCGAAAGTAAAGTCATGTTTATCAAGAATAAAAAGGTTAGTGTTTTTTTCATTGTAGTATTTTGATTTACAAATGATTAATTAATTGAGAGCTTAAAGTTATTATTATTTAAAAGAATACATATATTAGTCGCCATAAATTTGGTACCTGACAATGAAAAGAATTCTATTGCTTTTGTTTTTAATTGCTACGATAGCTGCCTACACTCAAAATAACTCTAATCAGATAAAACAGCCTTCAAACTTTTGGGAAAATGTGCGAATTGGAGGCGGTTTCGGTTTTGGGTTTGGATCTGATTATACGGCGCTCTCTATTGCACCAAGTGTGATCTATGAATTTAGCGATAAATTTGCTGCTGGGCTAGGTACCAGTTATCTCTACGCTAAAGATGGTGACTTGAAATCAAATGTATTCGGAGCTAGCGTCCTTACTTTTTTTAACCCTATACAAGAACTACAGGCTTCAGCTGAGTTCGAGCAATTATTTGGAACACAAAAACTAGGTACTATTAATGAAGATATAAGTATTCCTGCGCTGTATTTAGGGATTGCCTATAGAACTCGTTGGGCCGCATTCGGAATTCGATATGATGTATTGTATGATGATCAAGAGAGTATTTTTGTTTCTCCTTGGTCTCCAATTGTTCGCTTTTATTTCTAAAGCTTAAAAATGTAGTTTCATGCCTTCATGTGAGGCTTTAAAACCTAGTTTTTGATAAAACTTTAGTGCTTCAGGTCTCTTTTTATCAGTAGTTAGTTGCACTAGATGTGCTCCTTTTTCCTTTGCCCTCTTTATTGCCCATTTAAATAGTTTTTCACCAAGTCCTTTACCTCTTTGATCTTCTCTAACCCTTACCGCTTCAATTTGTGCGCGTATTCCACCTTGATACGTTAAATATTGTATAAAGCTTAATTGCATAGTTCCAATTACTTCTCCTTGTATATTCTCTACAGCAATAAGTTCTTGGTTCATATCTTTATCAATATTATCAAAAGCTTGATAGTATTTTGATGGTAATGGATCTTTATAATCTTCGCGCAATTGGCCTAGTTTGTCATGCGCAATCAACTTAACGATAGCAGAAATATCTTCTCTTCTTGCTTTTCTAAACTGCATTTAATAAAGGTTTTTCAATTCATCAATTAGTTTTTCCAACATTTCATCGGTAAAATCAAGATGGGTAACCATTCGTAATTTGCCTTGCCCCATTCCAACAATTAGAATATTTTTCTTCTTAAGCTTTTCGACGAACTGATCATCATTAATATCGTCATTTACATTAAAAATGATAATATTGGTTTCTACGGGTTCAACGTTCTTAATAAATGGTAATGATTTTAAGACCTGAGCAATTTTTTTTGCTTTTTTATGGTCTTCGGCCAGGCGTTCTACATTATGGTCTAGTGCATAGATTCCAGCAGCTGCCAGATAACCGACCTGTCTCATTCCTCCACCTAAGCGTTTACGAATGCGAAGTGCTTCATTTATATGGTGCTTATTTCCTAATAAAATTGATCCAATGGGGCAGCCAAGTCCTTTTGACAAGCACACCGAAATGGTATCAAATAATTCTCCATATTGTTTTGGAGAATCATTTCTGTTTATTATAGCATTAAACAGCCTTGCCCCATCAAGATGATATGCCAAATCTTTTTCTTGACACACTTTTTTGATTTTTACCAGTTCTTCAAAATCCCAACAAGCACCTCCCCCTTTATTGGTGGTATTTTCAACGGTTACTAATGACGTAAAGGCTTCATAAATGTGATTTTTATTTTTCACATGTTTTTCTACTTGTTCTGCTGTAAACATTCCGCGATTTCCATCAATCAAATTACAAGTAACCCCAGAATTGGCTGCGGGCCCGCCACTTTCATAATTATAAACATGTGCCCATTTATCACATATTAATTCATCTCCCGGCTTGGTGTGCAACATTATTGCAGCTTGATTTGCCATAGTGCCAGAAGGGAAGAACAAAGCGGCCTCCATTCCGAATAAGTTTGCCGCTTTTTCTTGTAATCTGTTTACTGTTGGATCGGCTCCAAAAACGTCATCACCAACTTCTGCATTCATCATTACCGCTAACATTTCTTCTGTCGGTTTTGTAACAGTATCGCTAATTAAGTTTATTATCATAGTACTTACTCATGAAAATGAGCTTCTTTTTTTAAAATTTAATATCTTTAGTAATTAGGCTCTATATACTTTATTTTGTGAGTAATTGAACTACTTATTTACTCCATTCCTATAGGTGAACCATCCGGAATTTTCGGAGCTTCAGTTCTTTTATACTTAGAAGGATTCTTCATAAATGCTGCTATTCGTTTAATCATATTAGCATCGTATATTTTTTGAAGTCCAGTTTGCTTCTTTGATTTTAAATACGCTGAAATTTCATCAATTTGATTAAGTACAATGGCATTTACTTGTCTATATGTATTCTGGTTTGCCGCTAAATAAAAAAGTTGATTCAACACTTCTTGATTCACCACATTTTGCAAATCTTGCTGATATTCATCTTTATGGTTCTTTTTAAATGAAGCATTTACAACTTTATTTATTACTTCATTTAATCCGAGTTGACTTTTATCTAAACTTTTATGTTGCACTAAGCGTGAAGCGCGCTCGGCATTAAATAATAATTCTAGAGGTAGCTGAACGGCTGTTTCAACCGCTCCATATGGATCAAATGCAACGCCATTTTTACTTTTAAATGATTCCCTACTTCTATTATACCCAAAGGCTCTTGGAGGAAATAAGTTTAATTTGTCTTTTGGAATGGCAATTTCGTTCACATTAATTGTTTTTATTAAAGTGTTGAGAGCTTTTCTTTCTGTTACTCCATCTACTCTCTTTACTGGAGTTTGCTCACCACCTTTAATGGCATAACCATAATCTAATCCGCCTATTAATTTTACGACAGCCTCAGTTTGGTATCTATGAAAAAAATAAAGAGGAACAAAAACATCTTCTAGTACCGAGTAAGGTTTATCTGTCTTAATATTATCTACCGAGAAGTTTGCGATTGCTGTTTTACGGATCTCTAATACATTATTTAGTTCTTCTGAAATATCGTCTCCATTATCCCATAAATGGGCATAGGCATTTGCGCTTCCTTTTGGGCGCGCATCTTGATCTGAAATGTAGCATAATCCTTTTGCGAATGCATCATCTAAAATCTTCTGTAGGCCTGATTTTTCATTTTCTGTAAAATCTTGATAGGCATAGGCTACGGTTACTTTATCCCATTCTCCTATTCCAACGGCATAAGCATCTGAAAAATCAACCTTTCCTTGCTTTAAAGATAATTTTGGATGTGGATAATCCATAACAGATGCTCTATTATTGGTACTTGCCGCAAAATTATGTGCAAACCCCAGCGTATGTCCTACTTCATGAGCAGACAGTTGACGTATTCTGGCCAAGGCCATTTCTAATGCAAAAGTATCATCTGTTGCGCCGTTGGCGTAAGGCGCTTGTAACGCTTGTGCTATCATAAAATCTTGACGAATACGCAATGATCCTAAACTCACATGTCCTTTTATAATTTCTCCTGTTCTAGGATCAGAGATACTACCTCCATAGCTCCATCCTCGCGTAGAACGATGTACCCATTGAATCATATTATAGCGTAAATCCATGGGATCGGCTCCTTCTGGTAGCATTTTTACTTGAAAAGCATCTTTATATCCTGCTGCTTCAAATGCTTGATTCCACCAGCGAGCCCCATCTAATAATGCAGAACGAACAGGTTCTGGAGTTCCTCTATCTAAATAGTAAATAATAGGTTCTTTAGCTTCACTTATACTAGCTGAAGGATCTTTTTTCTCTAATCGGTGACGGTAGATAAAGCGCTTTGTAATTGATTCATTAACCGGAGTGGCATAATCTAAATAACTCATTGGATAGCAGCCGGACCGAGGGTCATAAACTCGCGATTTGTAATTATTATCTGGCAATTCTACAAACGAATGATGTTGGTGAGATGTAACCGCCGTTGCATCTGGTGTCACACTTCTAATATTATATCCTTTAGGTTTTCCTGTAAAAGTAAGTAATACATCAAATTCTACATTTTTAGGAAATGCTTTTGTACGCTCTAAGTTAAACGCACTCCTTGATTTATCAAGCTTATAAGTTCCTTGCTTATTATTTGATAATCTATTGACCACTCCATGTGCATCTCGCATTAAAAAGTCGGTAGCATCAACTAAATACTTTCCATTTTCAATTTCTTGAATCTTAAAACCCCATAAAACCGATTTTGCAAAAGCCTCTTGTATCGACTTTCTTTCTTCGCTATTATCTGTTAAAGCACGGTAACGTTGATTGGGTTGTATTAATAATAATTTATTTCCTGCTCTTTGAAATTTCACAACAACACCATCCCCTAGTTGCCCACGATCAAGCCCAATATCATTAGATCCTAACCCTTCTGAAAGTGAATGAACATATAGAAATTCTGCATCCAATTTATCTACTACTAGAAAAATCTTATCGGTATTCTCATCATAGTAGAAATTAAAATAGCCTTTGTATTGCTCAATATCTTTTTGATCTTCAAAAAATTGAGCGTGTATAGGGTTAAAGAAAGTAACGAATAAAAGTAAAAGAATTAGTTGTTTCATCTGAAGTAAAATTTGCATAAAGCTATGAAAATTTGATAAATAAAGTTCATAATGATTAGAGCGAAAAATTAAGTTTTATGGTTGGTTATTAAACCTTATTTTTGCTACCTACTATGATTACACAAGACCAGATAAAAAACATTAATGAACGTGTTGAGAAGCTTAAAGGTTATTTAAATATAGATCAAAAGCTGATTGAAATTTCAAACGAAGAAGAGAAATCGGCCGATCCTAATTTCTGGAACGATCCAAAGGAAGCGGAAAAATTAATGCGTTCACTTCGTTTTAAGAAAAAATGGGTGGAGAACTATAATACGGCTAAGACGGATAGTGAAGAACTCCAAATTTTATATGATTTCTATAAAGATGGTGAAGCTAGCGAAGAAGAAATTATGGAAACATACCATAAGGTCAACACCTTTTTAGAGGAAATGGAATTTAAGAACATGCTTTCTGAAGAAGGTGATGATTTAAATGCTGTTTTACAGATTACTGCTGGTGCCGGTGGTACAGAAAGTTGTGATTGGGCTTCTATGCTCATGCGTATGTATATGATGTGGGGAGAAAAGCATGGTATGAAAATTAAAGAATTAAACTATCAAGAAGGTGATGTAGCAGGAATAAAAACCGTTTCATTACAGTTTGATGGTGATTATGCTTTTGGATGGCTTAAAGGAGAAAATGGAGTGCATCGTTTAGTACGTATTTCTCCATTTGATAGTAATGCTAAGCGGCATACTTCATTTGCATCGGTCTATGTATATCCTTTAGCCGATGACACCATTGAAATAGAAGTAAATCCTGCAGATATAGAAATCACTACTGCACGTTCTAGTGGAGCGGGTGGTCAAAATGTAAACAAAGTGGAAACCAAAGTTCAGTTAACACATAAACCTACAGGAATTCAGATTTCGTGTTCTAATTCACGTTCGCAGCATGATAACAGAGCTACGGCACTGCAAATGCTGAAATCGCAGCTTTATCAAATTGAACTTGAAAAACGTCAGGAAGCCAGAGCGGATATCGAAGCTAACAAACTTAAGAATGAATGGGGAAGTCAGATACGTAATTATGTAATGCACCCCTATAAATTGGTGAAAGATGTGCGCACAGCCGAAGAAACTGGTAATGTTGATGCTGTTATGGATGGTGATATTGATGCTTTTTTAAAGGCTTATCTAATGGCGAATGGGCAGAAGAACTAAACTATTGTATTGGTTCTCTTATTACTGATATAAATAAAAAGAGATTTTTATGTTATCTCAGATAATTACATATTAAAAGAATATTTCAATAAATAGAACTAATTATTATTATCTGAAAATGTCAAAAGTCAACACAATTATCTATGACCTCGGAGGCGTCCTTATCGATTGGAATCCCAAATATGTTTATCGTGATGTTTTTAATGATGACGAAGCTAAAGTAGATTGGTTTTTAAATACTATCTGCACCCATGAATGGAATGAGGAGCATGATGCAGGTCGATTGATTGAAGATGGTAATAAAGTACTCATCGCCCAATATCCTGAACATGAAGGTTTAATTAGAACTTATTATGAACGCTGGAAAGAAATGCTTGGTGGACCTATAAAAGAAGGCGTTGAAATATTAAAAAAGATAAAGGATACTAAAACCTATAGTCTATATGCATTAACTAATTGGAGTGCAGAAACCTTTCCCGTAGCAATAGAGCGTTATGATTTTTTACAATGGTTTGAAGGAATTGTAGTCTCAGGAACAGAAAAAACCAGAAAACCATTTCAAGAGATTTATGATATCATCTTAAATAGGTATGATCTTACAGCTGAAGATTGCGTGTTTATAGACGATAATTTGAAAAATGTAGAAGCTGCCAGAAAGTTAGGAATACATGCAATTCAATTTAAGAATAGTCAACAATTAACTAACGAATTGAATCATTTGGGAGTTCACTTTTAAGAATACCGTATTTAATTTTTAATCGCTTGACACCCCATTCTTTTGCTTTTTTTATGTCTTTGCCCATATAGACATCTATTTGTTTACGTTTTCTACGGTGCATTTTATCTTTAACAAGATAAATACTATCCAAGCCTTCAATTTTAACCGGAGTATTGTGTTTTAAACCCAATCGAATTAAATCGCGAGACACTGCAATACATTTCATACCAGGCTTTAATGTATCACCCCAAGCTGCTATACTAGGATTACCTGATGTTTGAGCTCTGGTAGAATTATACGCAGTAGCTTTTACCTCAATTTCTTTCCAGATATACTTATCTTTTGGTTTACATGAAGTATTTAATAAAAATAGACTTAGAAGTATAATAAAGTATTTCATAAAATATAATTTGTATAATTACAATTCACTTCTGCTTTTAAATCTTTCTATAGCTAAACGTGCTGCAATACCTATACTTAAAAAAGGCTCGGGAGGATTCCAGCAGGGTAATTGACTTTTGTTTATTAGATCTAGGTCTTCAGATTCGCCATTAATAATTTTCTCGGCTAGTGCTTTACCCGCAATTGAGCCTCTTGCCGCCCCAACACCATTATGTCCTACCACCGAATAAACATTCTTCTCTAATTCTCCTGCAAAAAAGCCAAAATTTCTTGATACAGCACAAACTCCGCCCCAGCTATGCTCCAGTTCCAGATTATCAATATTGGAATATCTAATTTTTAATCCGTTCTCATGTTGCTTTTTTATTTTGGAAATAAATGTATCTCTTACTTGATAACTTGGGGTATGTGTATAATGGTTTCGTATTACTAAGCGTTTGTCAGGCGTCATTCTTAGTGTGGTGCCTCCTTTATCAGCAGATGTTAATCCCCATCCGTAAGTGCCACAGAATTGTTCTTGTTGTTCTACAGACAAAGGTTTTGTCATGCTTGCGTATGTAACTATAGGAATTAGTTTATTCTTAAAGAAGCCAAACTCTCTGGCGAAAATATTTACAGCCAAAACCACCTTTTTACATTTAATTATGGCATCTTTTGTTCTAATGTTAATTCCAACGCCATTAGATTCCATATTTTCTACCATGGTATTTTCGAATATGGTAACATTTTTAGGCATCGCCTTCGCTATTCCTTTTAAGTAAGCCGCTGGTTGAAAAAGAATACAATTAGGTGTAAATATCGCTTTCCTATAATGTGGAGTTCCTAAAATAGCTCTGAGCTCATCTTGACCTAAAGTTTTATATTCTTCTTCAGTAGCATCCAACATTCTTCTATATCCATCTAAAAAAGAAACACCTCTTGCAGAGGCAGCCACTTGAAACTTACCTGCTTTATGCCAATCGCAATTAATTCTCTCTTTTTTAACTATTTCTTCGATCCAACGAATCCCTTTTCTATTAATTTTAAATGCTTCTTTATGCAAAAGCGAATCATTGTGCAGTAAATCTCCTTTATGAGGTGTGTCAATAATAAAACCGCTACAACGCCCAGATGTACCAAGTCCTATTCTAGTGGCATCAATTAGTGCAACGGTTGAATCTGGAGACAACAGCGCTAGTCTTCTAGCTGCAGCCATGCCCACAAAACCGCCACCAACAACCACAAAATCGAAAAAAGATTTTCCTTTGAGCTTATTCTCGAAAGGTTTTTCTTTGGTAATCGTATAATACCAACCATTAGAGCCAATACTATTTTGAAACTTCTTGCTATTCAAATTTCTAATTTTAGGTTCGCACAAGTCCGTAGTAAACCAAATCTACAACAGTGCCACTCATAGTTTTATAATCTTTTTTGATTAAACCTTCCTTTTGAAACCCATTCTTTTCTGCTACTCTTTGACTTCCAATATTCGTTGGCATGGTACGCAATGAAAGCTTCTCCATTTTAAGTTCATTAAAGCAATAACGAATAATATAGTTTAAAGCCCAACTCGCAATACCTTTTCCCTCACTTTTTAAATCTATAAAATACCCTATTTCTGTTTTAGGAATATCCCAATTTATATTTTTTAAATCTATAAACCCAATAATTTCATTCGAGTTTTGTTTATAGATCACAAAAGGATAATACATTTTTAAGCTCATTCTGTGTGTTGCTTCTTTGATAAATTCTTTAGTCATCATTAAGGTTTGCGTTTTCACTACCGTACCCGCAAAAGTATCTTCTAGCCTTGACAAATTATTTTGAATTAATTGATAAAAAGCATCTGCGTCTTCGCTTTTTAGTAATCTAATACTTAGTTGTTTGACTATCATCACATTAAAGGTATTTGCTTAAATTGAAAAGTGCTATTTGTTGTCTTTTGTGCAAGCTGATTTATCGATTTGTCCGATAGCTGTAATATTCTAGGATACCCCCCAGTAACCCCACAATCACGCATTAAAATAATGAGCTTACCTGATGGAGTTAGTTGAACCGTACCTGGCAAAACGGCTGATGTTAAAATGGTTTTACCGTCATTTTGAAGTATTTCTTGCAGTCTATATCCCATACGGTTATTTTCATTGGATACCGTAAAGAAAGTCGTGGCTAAAAAATTCCTTTGTTTTTTTGTGAGTATGTTATACTCGGGGCCTTGATAGACCTCAATTTTTGCAGTTGTGAAATGTTTCTCAACTACTTTTATTGAAGCCAATGATTGTTTGCTCAAGGTAGAAAATGCTTCATAGAATATTTCATCATCTTTATGTAGTCTATATTTCTTTGTTATCTCCTTAAAAAGGCTTCTACTACCCAACACAGGTTTATTTAGAAAGCCTCCTTTTACAGCAACATAAGCTCTTAGCCCATATTTAGGGTTTTTAAACTTTAAAACACTATTTGTTTTGGCTTTAATAGGTTGATTGCATTGAACAAATTCATTATCTAGCACTGCATTTAAATTGGCTCCGGCTATGCTGAAAATTGTTTCTTTTAAAAATTGAAACTCGCCGTTAAAAGTAACTTCTAAAACTGCATCATTTTTATCATTTTGTAGAAGTAAGTTTGCCACTTTCGCCGAATAATGATCCATGACACCGGATACAGGAACTCCACTTGTGGCATAGCCATATCTGCCCAGATCTTGAATGGTGCTGTAAATACCAGGTTTAATTACTTTAAGCAAGGAGCACCTCACTTTCTACCTTATAGCGTCTATACGCAACGAGTTTGCTAATTTCAGCGTGCTCATCCATACTAATTGGAACAAATTGAACTTTATCACCAGGCTTAACAAAACAAGGAATTTCATTCTTTCGGTCAAAGAACTGTATCGGTGAATTTCCAATAATATTCCAACCTCCCGCACTCTCTTGCGGATAGATTCCGGTCTGTGCGCCTCCAATACCAACAGCACCTTTTGCAACTTGCAATCTTGGAGTAGCTTTTCTAGGAAAATAAAGCTCCTCTTTGAGTCCACCCAAATATAAAAATCCAGGCAAAAAACCAATAAAATAGACTGTATAATTTTGGCTAGAATGTAAGGTTATCAACTGTGATTTTTCAATTTTTTTTTCAATAGAAATATCCTCTAAATCGATACCAAATTCTTCGTCATAACATACTGGTATTTTCCATAATTTAGAATCGTAATTTTTTCGCGCAACCTGGCCTTCATATAACGATTTTAGCACTGAAAATTCATTATAAATATTATCTATAGTTGAACTATATATGATTGTTAATGAATTATATGTGTTTATTACCTCAAGTTTTACTTTAATATATTTTTCTTTTATATTTTTCTTAAATTCTAAGACATCATTTAGAATATTTTCATTAATGTCCTCTGGCCATTCTATTAAAATTGCATGGTTTCCGAAAGGTTTATATGTTAATTTGTATTGGCTCAATTTAGGCTATTTTTATTCCTTTATTTTGAAGTTCTTTTACCGCGTATTTCAGTAGATTGATGGCCATTGGATTATCACCATGAAAACAATATGTTTCTGCCTCAAGTGTTACTTCTCCCCCTTCTAGCGTCTTTACTCTTTTTTCTAAGATCATTTTTAACAAATGACTTGTTAATTTTTCTTTATCGGTAATAACAGCATTTTCTAATTTTCTAGATACCAATGTTAAATCAGCATTATAATTTCTATCAGCAAAAGCTTCTACTTTAAATTTTAGTCCATTCGTGCTTGCCATTTTTTGGATTACTGAATTATAAGGAACATAAATTGATGCATTGGGGGCAGTATTTTTTACAGCTTTAATTATGGCCTCGGCATGCGAATCATCAATTGCCGCAATATTATACAAGGCTCCATGCGCCTTAACATGGTTTAAATCTGTATTCTTTTCTTGGCATACGGTAAGAACCAATTGAATTTGTTCTTCGATACATTCTTGAAGCTTTTTTAATGGCATTTCTAGGCGTATTCTGCCAAAATTAGCCATGTCTGGAAATGATGGATGCGCACCTATCTTTACTTGGTGTGCTAAAGCCATATCTACTACTTTTCTTACAGTCCGTTTACTTCCTGCATGTCCACCACAAGCTATGGAACAGGAAGATATATAAGGCATTAAATCTGATTCATTGTTTAAGCCTTCTCCTAAGTCACAATTAATGTCTATAAGCTGCATTAGAATAAGTTGAATACTTTAAAAACACTCTTTAACCCTAAAAATATTGCTATTCCTAAAATAATTAGACCAATAATATTTTGTCTCAAATTATTTTTATGACTTCCTAAAACAGATTCTTTATTCATAATCCAAAGTAAAAATCCGGCAATAACCGGTAGTAAAATCCCGTTTGCTACTTGCGCAAATTTGATTACCTCAATTGATTTAAATCCTGTTGAAGAGAATAGCACTCCCAAGATTAAAATAAACATCCAAACTGCTCTAATTTTTTTTGATTTTAACCCGGCTTCCCAGCCTAAGCACCCTTTAGCAACATAGGCGGCGGCTAAAGGAGCTGTAATTGCACTTGTTATACCAGCCGCGAATAACCCTATTGATAAAAAGTATTTTGCGAAATTACCAAAAAGAGGTTCTAAACCTTTCGCCAGATCAGCAGCATTACTTACCGTGGTAGATTGTATTGCAGCGGCCGAAATAATAATAGCCATAGAAACCATACCTCCAAGTACAACGGCCAAAATTGTATCTTTTCTTGCCAAATGCAAATCACTTTTATCTTTCCATTTCTCTTTTACCAATGAGGCATGGAGAAACAAGTTATACGGAACAACTGTTGTGCCTATTAAACCAATAATGGTAAGAATACTATCCTTAGGAAAAGAGGGTACCAAAAGCCCTTTAAAAACCGATGAAATATCTGGTTTAGTTAATATGGCAGTAATTATGAAGGCAATACTCATTAAAATTACCAGAGAAACCATTGCTTTTTCGAGTACTTTATAGTTACCTATGTATAGTAATATGAAGGCAATAAGACCTATTAAAAGGCTAATATAATTAATAGAGAGCACTCCTAATTCTAAAGTATAATGTCCAAAAACAGTTTCTAAACCGAGTACTCCACCACTAATGTTACCAGCTTCATATGCTGCATTTCCAATCACTATTGCAGAAAGAATTAGTAGTACAGAAAGTCCTCTTAAAATTGGGTGTTTAATCTCTTTTCTAATAATTTCTGAAAGTCCTTTTTGAGCAATGATCCCCAATCGTGCAGACATTTCTTGTAAAACAATAGTGGCAATTACAGATAATACCATTGCCCATAGTAGTGCGTGACCAAAATTAACACCAGCGAGAGTGCATAAGGTTACTGTACCCGGGCCGATAAATGCAGCTGCGACTAAAGGACCTGGACCAATATTTTTAAAGAATTTTTTAATCATTGGTAGTTGAATTTAAAGCGTAAATGGCAAAACTTCCTAACCAATGTCCTCCCTCATAGCTATCACCTACAATATTAGGTAATGAATAATTTATATGTTCGTTAGCCACATTCTTAAGATGTTTTAACTCGGGTAAACCTTTAGCTATTTCATTTAAGCTCCATGCTCTTGAAAAATTTACACCATCTAAATGAACAAGCTTACCATCTGTTCTATCTGACACCTTTCCTGTTTCTAAATTGAAATTTTCATCTTTCAACTGTGGTAAAAATTTAGTCAACCAATTACCAAATTCTTCTTTACTCAGAATTCTTTTCATTATAGCAGCTTCTTCAAGACATGGTGATAAAAAATCAAATCCACTTGGCTCCCAGTTTATCGGACAACCTTCATCATTAAGATAAAAATCTTTTGCTCTCTGTTCAATACTGTTTTTTAATTCTTGATTACCCAATGTAATTGCGTAATCATAGGCAAAGGAAAGTCCGAACGCTGTATTCGGGTGTTCACCTACTCTAATCGGATAATTTAGTTTTGGTAAAAACTCAAGATATTTTTCAACAATCAGATCTGTTAGTGGTTGAAGATTCTTTTCCAACTCTTTAGCTAAGGGATCATTCCAAGTATGTAGTTCTTCTGCCAATTTTAATAGCCAAGCCCAACCATATGTGCGTTCATAAGATTTATTATGTTTACCATGAAAATAGGCTACTTCTTGTACAATCTTGTCTTTAGAAATATTATTGAGCAATTTTTCTCTAATTGTCTTTGCATTTTCTAGGTTTGGAAATTGTTTTAGTAATGAAACTAAGCTCCAATGACCATGAACTGCAGAGTGCCAGTCAAAACATCCATAGAAAGTTGGATGCAGTTTTTTAGGTGGTAATAAATCTTCACTTCCTCCAATAGTTTGATTTAGTTTATTAGGATATTCCGTATTAATACAGTGTAATGGTAATTGAGCCAATCGATTCGCTTCAACAACATTTAACACTGGAGTTTCCACTAGTAGTTTAGTGCTAGATACTACACTCTTGTCTTCTTTTTTTTCTGAAGTATTACACCCTATTAAGACAATAAGGGATATCATTAAGATTTTTTTCACGAAGTAACTTTTATAGTTCACGTGACAAATTAGAGAATCTCCCTTTAATAACAAAAAATATTAATCTTCATCTCTGGCTACAATCTGTATCGCATGCACTGATGGTTTCACAAAAATATGCTTCTGGTTATCTTCTTGAAGCTTAAGTTTTTCTGTAATATGAACCAAATAGTTAGAAAGTTTCTCTAATACAGGATGTTGATCATTGGTGTTAATTTCTATTATTTTACCATTTCTAAGTTCAATAATGTAGTTATATCTAGGTGTGTCTGTGGGTTGTGACTGTTGCTCCCAATTTTCATTAACAGCAAGAATAAGGCTTCGATTTAGTATCCTATGCAATTCTATGCGTTCATCTTTTTCTAAAAAACCTTTAAAGTCTCCTGTAAATTCTTTTGTATATATTCTACCTTGATAAAAAACGTTACCACCTCGATTTATCTCTAATGAAAACGAAGGGCATGTGCCAAAACATGTAGATCCATGAAAAGTGATCTTCTTATAATCTACATAATTCATTTGGTCTTTACGATTGTAAAAAACAAACTCTTTTCTTTTAAAAAAAGGAGCATAATCTAGTTTGTAATGTATCTCTTGATCGAGATCTAACTTTTCATCTAAGGGATAAATAACTAACTTATCTTTTGATAAAGATTTTATTTTAAATGTTATTTTTTCCTCTCTGGATTCTGTACCCCCAACCATATACTTTTCTTTAAATGTAATCGTCTTAGTTCCAAGATCATAAAACATGGCATGTTTTTTCCCTCCAAGATTATAAACTACAGTATCACTCTGAAACTTTAAATAATCTAGATTCTTATTAATCCATTCTGTTTTAGTAAGTAACGAAATACTGCTCTTTGATTGACTAAAAGAAACAATAAACGAAGCTAGAAATAGTATTCTAATTAAGGATTTCATCTTAAAAGTTAATTATAGGGGTACTCAAAAGTAACAAAAAATACTTATTCATTGAAATTAGTTAATGATAATCAAAGCGTTAAATTAATTTAACCAACCTTCACGATCTAGGCTTCTATATTGAATTGCTTCAGAAATATGACTTGATTCAATATTGCATGCACTGTCTAAATCGGCTATAGTTCGTGCTACTTTAATTATACAATTTAATTATAAGTAGTTCAATATTCATTATCTTTATGAAAACAAATTTATATGAAGGCGGTGGTTTACGCAAGGGTTTCGTCAACGGATGAAACACAGTCTTATGAAAGGCAGTTAGATGATTTAAATCGATGGGCAGAGTATCTGCAACTTAGAATTGTAAAAACGTTTGCCGAGAAAATTTCAGGTTTTCAAAAAGGTCTTGATGAAAGGATGGAATTCAATAATATGCTTGATTATATCGAAAAGAAAAAGATCAAACACATTATGGTTTCTGAACTGAGTCGATTATCCCGGAGAAATAATGACGTTGTTAATTTTATATATGATTGTACTCAAAAAGGAATTTCCATTCACATTCAAAAGGAGGGTTTATCAACTTTAAAGCCTGACGGAACTGAAACTCCTGTAGTTAAATTACTTACTGGAATACTATCTAATTTGGCTGAAGAAGAGTCTAAAACACTTTCATACAGAATAAAATCAGGGAAACAATTTTCAGCTTCAAAAGGTGGTGGCTTCAACCAAAAAATATATGGCTATGACAAAGGAGAAGATGGAAAACCAATTATTAATGAAGAACAAGCTGTATTAGTCAGAAAAATGTTTGAAATGCTTCTCAATGGTGAAGGTATAAGAACCATTGCTAATTATTTGAACGAAAATTTTGATACAAAAGAGTGGAAAACTGCTTCAGTTCATTCAATAGTTAGAAATTCATTCTATTGTGGAAAAAGGAAGTACAATGATTTGATTATTGAAGTGCCGGCAATTGTGAGTGAAGAAACATTTAATCAGGCGCAAGAATTTATAAATAAAAGAAAAAGATTTGTTGGAGGGGTTGGAACAAATGTAAATCCTTTTGCTTCATTTATTAAGTGTCAATGTGGTGCAACAATGAATCAGATAGTGCTTAAATCAAAAAATATTAACTTGTATAGATGCGCAAATAAATGCGGTGTAAAATCGGTTAATCGCCCATACTTGATAAAAGAAGTAAAAAAGATAGTTGAGGAGAATGCTAAATTAACTCAGGATGAAGTTGTCAGAGGTCAACTAAAAGATAGGATTAAAGGGGATTATGCAAACATATCGGTATATGAAAGAGAGATTCGTTCAACTAAACTTAAGTCTGATAAAAATTATGAAAGATTATTGGCAGGTACAACAGATGAAAAGAAATATGATGAATTTGAAAGGAAATTTCAGAGGAAAATAGAAAAGCTAACTTCGGATATAAATATTTTAAAAGAATCTATCAGAGCTACTGAAACAGCTTTAAAAGGAGAGATATTTCACTATAGCGATAATCTAAGTGTATTCAAAAAACAACTATTAAAAAAAATAGAGTGGATTGAAATTAAAGATGAAATCGCTGTTGTAAAGATAAAGGGATGGGCAAAAGCTGTAATAACATTGAAAAGAGGTACCGAGTTATTTTTATATAATCGGAATAAAACTTCATTTTATAATAAGAAATAGTAATAGGTTTATAATCTTTTATCATAATTAGGAAATCTACGGAGCTAAATCAGAATATGAATAATCTAATAACTTATTTCTAAGGTAATTTTTCCAATTATCAATCAAACTTAATCCCTCCAAATCTTCTTTTTTAAATGAAGAAGCAAAATTTTTACTTTCAATTGTTGTATCAGTCAAAAATGAAATATAAGCATCAAATACATGAATGGTTTTACTTAATCTTTCAATCACAGTTTGTAGATCAAAATATTCAGAATGATTATTCTTAATCACCTCGATTAAAGTAAGATAATACTGTTTTTGCCTGAATGTTTGATTAGTATAAGTTTTCTTTTCGTTTCTTAAAAAATCAAATCCATCAATTTCTAAAATCCAAATAGAGCTCATGGCTCCTATTAGCATATCACAAAGAACCTGATACTTATCTTCATAAAACTTACGATAACTTTTATGGACAAGGCTAGGATTCTTTATATAACCAATCATGTATTTAAAATATCTGGCGATAGCGGTACAATGAGCGTCAAATTCAAGCGTTTTCAAGTCAATTTCTGAAATATTTTCATTTATATACGAAGTTGCCTCATCAAAAGAATCAATACCGATAGAATCCTTCAAAAAATCCACATGCCCAAAAATAATATGAGAGAAACTTTTATTAAATAAGAAACCCATTGCATGGCGGAGTAGATTTAAGGAATAATAATATCTTGTATTATCTATTGGTTTGTTTTTATTTAGAGCTTCTTCATCATTCAAATTGAGTAACTCTTTTATTTCTAAAAAGTAGTTTTCTTTTTTCCAGCCATTTGCGACTTCCTTATTTGGATCTCCAATATCAAGGAATAATTTTGGGTGAGAAAGCATTCTATTAAATAGATCTGCCAGAACATTCATAACACCCTTAGTTATTCCTATAAAATACTTTTCTTCCTCCTTTTTTAAAATTACATTTAAGTTAGATGAATCTATAAAATCTATAATAACGCCGTTAAATGGTCTAATAAACTTTTTACTTTTAATATAGTGATCTAAGTATTCATAGCAGTTTTCTTTAAAATTAACATGAATACCAGTTTGATTGATTAATCTGCCTCCAATCGACTTAGTAGCTTCATTAAATAAATGATTTTGCATTAACCAATTTGTATTCTTATTTGACCAACTTATTAATTTCCCTTCCCTATTATCCCCAATATACATACCTGTTTCATCATGAACAACACTAGTAAAGGGAGTTAATAGCTCAATCCGATTATTCCTATAAGTAACTAAATTTGTCTCTTTTAGACTGTTGATAATATTGACAAAATTGCGATCTTCATTTGTAAAATGACTACTCCAATTAGGAAATAAACCAGTTATGAATAATTTATAATTTTCAACTTCTTTCCTTAAAGAAGTGATAAAATCATTCTCGCTTGGCACTTCAATAAATTCTTTTTTGGAAGCGATCATGTTGGACACTATGACAAATGTTGAAGGTTTAATTTTTTTTGATACCAATGGAATTTTGATACTAATTTCTTCTACCTCATCCTTATCATATTCATGAAAATAAAAACCTGGTATTTTTTTCCCTTCAACCTCTGTAACTCCTACCGAAAGAAACTTATGATATGTGTAACTTCGACCATCTGATAGTAAATCAAATCTTTTATTAAATCTCTTACATAAGTGATACCAAATAATATTTAAAAAATTATAAATTGAATTTCCTTTTTGAGAGATTGCTAAAGTCCAATAATGAATATTGGGATCGAATGTTTCAGCAAAAGGTTGTCCATTGTATTTAACAATAGACATATCCCCACATATAATAAGGCTTGGAAAATACGATGGTAAATCTAATGGGTGTATCTTTGAATTAGCAGAATAATTCCGAATCGCATTTCTTAATCCTTCAATAGTTTTATATCCACCATAACTATAGATAACTCGAAGTGGTAGCAAGGTGTCACTATATAAGTAGGTGTTTAAAAGATTCAAATTATTTAATTCACTACCTTCTAGAACAGGGTCTTTTATGCCTGTAATAGCGCGAAATGAGTCTTTTAAAATACTTGCCCGAAAGTTATCATATTTACCTATTGGTTTTTTAAATTCATCGTAAACTAAGTTTATTGCAGAAATATGATTATCAAAAGCATCTTTAATCTTTTGTGGGTTAAGAGTTTTCTTAACTTCTATGATCATTATAACATTTTCAATCTTATGAATAAATTTATCAGTCCTTGGAATTTGCTTCCCTTCTCCGATTGTCAGCATACGGTCAATCTCATTACTAAATATGCCATTAATATCTTGAACAAAGCCTTTAGATACATGTAGGTTTAATCCGTCGAATAGGGCATTTTTCAATAATTCTTGAGTTAAACCCTCATACATATCCCCAATTGTTGGGTTGTGAGGTATATCCTTAAAATGTTCAATTTCTTTAATCCCTTTAAATTGTAATTTAACCAGTAAATCCTCAACAGTTTTTAACATAGTTTCAAGTTGCTACAATTAAAATTTGCTTTGAATCAAATTTAACTTATTTTAGAGCAAGTCGAGTAAATTCTAATATGAAAAATGGTGCGTAAAAAAGATAAACGATATAACGACTACTTCGATAACTATACAGAAAAATATAAAGGGACTTTTATATTAGGTTTAGTTTATATCGTGATTGGAGTTATTGTTTACTTCATCTATGAATGGTTTTTCAAATAAGAAAGGGTAACAAATTAATGCTACCCTTAAATCAACTCTGAATTATTCAATTGACTTTCTTAAATTCAAAATCAAATTCTCTTGGGTACTTTATGAAATCTGGAACTTCTCCATTAATTTCAAGAACTTGAGAAAATTTTCCATCTACAAATAATGCTATGACCTCTTCATTTGGATCATTACAAAGCTCCTTTCTCTTTTCAAATACTCTTCCTTTTGAATCAATACCCCACTCTATAGCGTCTGAATAAAACTTTGGATTACGAGGACAATAGCCTATGTGGCTTATTATAGTCTTCTTAGTTTTATACATTGTCTTACAATGTGGACATTTGAAAACCTCAATTTTTTCAGGCTTATCACTAATTTTGACACTTTCAAAACCCTTAAAAAGAATGTGATTCTTGATTTTACTATTTAAAATCATATAACAATATAAAATAGTTAGACCTGATAATACTTAAATACACGTGACTATCATAACGCGATGAAATAGAAAAACAAGATCGATTCTTCCTATTTCAGGTTTACAGTAAAAAGTTTTTGGATTAACAGATAACCGATGCATGATTACCATAACTCTTTAACGAAAAACTCCTGAGAAAATTGCAAAAAAAAGGGACTACGAAATTAATCGTAGTCCCTTCAAACTAACTATTTATTATGAACAAATGATTTTACTTATTCTTTGTTGCTACAGGCGATCTAAAGCCACGCATTGGCATGTCCAGATCGACTTCAAACTCCTCTTTAGGGAGTAATTCACCTGTCTGTGCACATTTCAACATATTCCTTTTCTGATAGTTCTTCATGACGAAGCTTATGTAGTTACCATCAGTTGTTTTTTTTTGTTTAAAACGTTTCTTTTGCTCCTCAACCCAGTCTAGAGATATGGTATTGAAGAATTTCTCTTGTGTGTCTTCTGAATATTCAACCTTATCTTTCTTTGGTTTCGGTGGAATTGGACGTTTGATTTTTCCTTTCAATTTCTCCATCCTATCCTGTTTTTTTATTTGCTTGGCTAAAGCTATCGAGATTGCTCGATCTCTTTTCTTGCCCTCATTGAATAAGGCCCTTACAGCCTCTATTGTGGAGTTATAAGCTTTACCGTTATTACTAAATACCTTCATATAGTTATATTTTACTGATTATTCCTGTGAGTACGAGGATGACCTAGGAAGACTTATATATAATATTAAATATCATGTCAGATCAACTGTCCGTAAGGGGTCTGTTTGATAGGAAAAGGAGGAGGAAAAAAGATAATGTCATTACAACCTCTCTCCTAACCTACCACTTTGGCACCAACGTTTAAGGTTTACCTTAAATCTTTAGCTGAATGAAGAAGAAATATTCTTTATAATCCCTTTGACAATACGGATTTCAAGTTTATACGTTTTAGTACCCTAAATGTTTGATTAGGTATTATCTTACTTAACAAAACTTATTACGGTCAAGTCATTTTTAATTACATCCTCTTCCGAAATTTCCTCTCTAGTTGAGAGGTTTTTATAATACTTCCCGTCAATCTTGAATATTATACTATCCAAATCACCTGATGTCGGTTTATCCTTGTGTACTCTGACAGAATCCGTCCCTGTTCTTTTTTGTAATTCACGTCTCAATCTTAGATGTGTCTTTAAACGTTGGTTAGAATCGGGTAAACTCATGTCATGTATATAGTCTTCTGAGTTGAAATACTTCTCCAACTGCTTCCTAAGTTTTTTATTTATTTCTTCTTCTACAGTCCCTTTGCGAGGTCTACCTCGTTTTCCTTTTACTCTCATAAATTTTATCTTTAATTACCGAATTTTTCTTATTGAATGTCTCTATATCACTCGATGAAGAACATAGAGAAATTCAATTTGGTTTCCAGCGGTTTTGCAAAGGGGAACGCCGTAAAATCCTCTCTCTTAATGTTTTTATTTGTACCCTTTTGAGAAACATTTGATTAAAAAATAAAGAGAGAGAAAATAGGAACTCCTCTCCCTTCCTGCCTTATACGACCCTCTATATCAAAAGGTGGCTATTTTCGTATGATTTCTTCCGCTTTTTCTCTGACTGAATGAACTGAATAGCCTCTCAACAGAATACGCTCATTGTCCACAGCACTTTTTACCAAATGCTTATTCATACTTAAATGACTGCAAGCCTCTTCTAAACTCATCGTGAATCTTCTTTCTTTCTTCTCTAGCCTTACCTTCATTTTTTCTTGATCTAAACTGCTGTATTAATTGCTACTGCTAATTCTCCTAATGAACTTTCTCTAATTACAGCAATGTCAGGCGTTGCAATTGTTACGGTGTAGAAATTGCTGTTTTGTGCACCTACATAAGCACGCTCAACTCCGCTCAACTTTAATCCTTGATCCATTCCGAAGAGTTCATACAAGCCTGTCGATCTGTCTCTAGCAATTGCTATCACACGAGAGTTACCTAAATCCTCTAATGTCTTTCTATCTTTAGCATCTTTTGAATAAACAGTAAAAGCGATTGAATGAATGTACCATGTATTTCCATCCTCTTTCACTTCTGCTGTTACGTTTGGAATAACCGAGTAATCTGTTCCCTCGAATATATGTTGAGTTGCTCCAGTTTTGAGTTCAATATTGGTTAATCCGCCTTGATTATTGTTTGTATCATCAGCCTCTCGGTTTGATGATAATAAAGTTGCCGCTTTATCAAAATCAGCATAATTTACCAAAATTAGGTCCTTATCGACTCCTACTGAGGCGGTTATTGAATCGCAATCAAGTCCGATACCTGATGTGATTAATGAATTGCAATCTGCCATGTTCTATAAATGTTTTTAATTAATTGATTCCTCTTATAGAGAGGAATCATCTTTAGTATCTTTTTATCATTTCATAATTGACCTCTCCTGTATCAATGTTGATGACCGAACTAGCCATCAGCTCATAATGCATGGTCGAGATCAATTCTGTTTTTAACCCTAGCTTCACAATTTCACTTATCTTTTCTGCGAACTCTTTCAAGAGCAATTGCCTTGTATTTTGACAATATGTAGTACAAGCATTCCTAATCCTTGATGTTACCTTACTGTTCATTAAGAACTCATCGTTTAGGATGAAATTTTCAAGCATTAGACTACCTCTACCGTATTGGTTTATTTTATTTAGCTTATTTATTATTTCAGAATTTAAAGCTTCTAGACCGCTTGTTATCTTTTTATCAGCCTCCTTTACAAACATATCAAGCACCCTAGCTTTTTCGAGATTTGGAAACTGTTCGATCATTTTTTCAATATCTTCTTTGTACTTCATGAGAAGTAGATCTTCTTGCTCCACTCCTTTCTCTAAAATTCCAACCACTTCTTGTGGATTAATTTCATTATTGATATTCAGTTTGTAGCTTTCCTGGAATTTTAAAATATTATCTAGAATTAATTGAGCTTCTAAATTCAGTTGCTCTCTCTGTTTTTCATCTATATATAATACCTCGTATCGTCTACTCTCTGGTGATGTTGCTTTCATATTTTCTTTTTTATTTATTTAGATTCCGCTTCTTACATATTTATTTTCCAAGTAGATATCATTGATTTGTAAAACAAAAAAGAGTGGCTAATTAAAGCCACTCTCAAACCAAAGTCTAACTAAAAAAATGAAATATGAAAAACGAATTATATGTTTTAATATTCTTCTTTTAATGCATCGTAATTATCCTCATCATTGACGTATTCATTATAAATTTTTACAATCTTTTTGTACTCATCTCTAGTTAGTTTTCCGTTAAATTTTTCCTTGCAGTTTAAATAAGATGGAATTGCATTATTTCCATTTGATAGGACAATTCCACGTAAACGGCGTATATAATTTTTGACATCATATTTTAATCCATTCAAGTAGTCCAATCTTAACGGTAAATAATGATCTCCTCGTTCGGTTAAATCATATACACCGAAGCTACTTTCATAACGACTTCTATGAACTTCAATTAATCCTTTTTGCTCTAACTTCTTTATTATTGGCGGTTGATTACCTTGTTTAATTCCACATGCTTTAGTAATCTGCTTTGATGAAACTTTCGTGATTGAATCAAGAATTACAAATCTTGAAATTGATAAGTAAACAGCCAAATCATTAAAGAAAAGTTCAGGGTCTAAAATTGTTTTATATGGTACTCTAATAAATATGTGTTGATCGAACAGCTCTTGACGCTCTTTTCTTAGTTTCGTCAATAATTCATCGCTAAACTCTTTTTTCTTTCTTGATTGAATTCTTCTTATTCGTTTGGTTAGTTTTTGAATGTCGTCTTTATACCTATCCGAATCAATTATGCCATCTTCACCGTATATATGTTGGAACAGATATGACATTTTCCATTCCTCTTCTTCATCGAATTTTTTATTGTAATCTAAAGTTTGATACATAGCTATTTGCTTTTTCAGTTGCCGTTGAGCATTCTGATTCATTAATTAGTACCTTTTGTACTATGTTATACTGGAGCATCAATTTGAAATGATGTCTTTTCATTTTTCCATTCCCGATTGACTGCATGCAATCTTTCATGTTCTCATATCTCACTCCATTAAAAATATAGTAGTGTGATTTCGTTTTATTCATTTTTTCAGTGTTTTAAATAATTAGTCTATTTGTTCAATTGTGTACAGATTATCATTTAACTAAGTACAGATTATCATTTAACTGGTACAGATTATCATTTAACTGGTACAGATTATCATTTAACCTTTATATTAGGTATTATTAATAGTTATTATTAGAGAGGAGAATAGAAGGTGTAACTTCGTTCCACTCTGTTGCTTTTTTAATGCTTTATGAGAAACTTTGATTTAATCCTCAATCGAACATTTTCATAAAGTCTAATTTTATAATGGATAGATCGCTTAGGCGACGATTAGGAGATTTTCAATTAAACGATTTTCAAAAAAATAAATTGTGAAATGTCATTGGGCGTGAATTCGTAGATTTTAAGTATCTTTTTCATAGAGATATATACTTATATAACTTTTTGATAAAAGTCTCTTGAATCCGTGGATTCACATTTAAAAAACGGCAACCATCGCTTGACTCAAATTGGATGGCTGCCTTCACATAGAAAACTATTTTAGAATTGGAATCTGTAAGACTTGTTTAACTCCTTCTTCATAAAGTTTTTCTCTATGAAGAGTTTGCAAGACTTCAATAGTCTGCTTATTCCAAGTCCGATTACCTTTCTGCGTCAGAGTAATATTATAATAATCATTAACAAAAGTTCCTAAGTCTGGAATTACTTTGCGATTGGCAGTATAGACACCTAAAAGTGCTTTTGCTTTTTTCTCTACTCGTCTTTTATTGATTAGTATTTTCGATGCCATTTTTAAATGATTTTTTTATTAACTGTTTATCGCGTCTTCCCTCATTAACACTAGACTTACAATTAAAGGGCTTAATTTCTAACGCTTTATAAAAAATGATTTTTAGCTGTTTTTTCGTAGAAAAATAGAAGAAAAAACTACTAATATAAATTAGTAGATGTAATGGCTTTTTATTCTAATTCAATAGTCTTATATCAAAACATAATTATCATCCTTAAAAACTACGGATTCATCGTTTATTTTGATGGTTTACTTCCTTTCTTAGGTTTAGATTTTTTAGAGAGGATTGATTCTTTACTTCTTCTCATAACCCGAACGATTTTATCCTTTAATTTAACCTTGAAAATTTTGTTCGTGATTTTCTTGTTTTCATCTTCAAAAGAACATTCATAGATGAAAATAACTCTACCGTTTTTAATGAGTTCGCGGTTTGTTTCTTTTCCTAGTTCAGTTAATGTTTTGATTTTCTTGTCAAGTAATTTTTCAGCTTCTTTGCTCATAATTTCTAATTTTAATTATACTCTCTCATAAAGTTAAATTGAACTAAAACTGAAACCAAGCTAAAGGTGGAGAAAAGGCAATCAACAATTGCCTTTCATTTAGAATTAAGCTACTAATAATCGCTTTGCTTCTACTCTTTTTACCGTGATAAAAGCCTTTCCTGTAAGTTTAGATACTTTATTAATTGATAGACCATCTTTTAATAGTGATACCACATCCTTATGACGCTTCAAGTATTTTTCATCATTCATAGTAGCACCAAGTTTTCTACCCTTGTAAACTCCTTTTGCTTTGGCTATTGCTATACCTTGTCGCTGACGTTCTTTAATGGCTTCTATTTCTAATCCTGCAACTGAACCTAGTAGGTCAATTATCATTTTAGCTATTCCATTCATAGTACCATCTTCATTAAGTAAATACATTCCAATATTTTCTGCATAGATTTGAATTTTTCTTTCTATGAACCAGTTCAATTGTTTCTGCATTTGAGTAACATTTCTACCTAAACGGTCAACTGAATGAATATGTACGCAATTGATTTTACCTGCTTCAACATCTTTAATTAATCTTTTGCCTGCTGGTCTTTCATGAAAAGGAATTAATCCTGAAACCTTATCTTCATAAAGAATAAGGTCTGATGTATTTTCTTTTTGTCTACCAGTGTTTTGATTGAGTGTCGATACTCTAATATACTTTGCTGTTTTTCCTTCTTGTCTCATCTGGTCTGTAGTTTTATTTTTAATCTTCTCAATGATTCTAATTTCTCATTGTATTCTGCTAGCTTCTGAATATTGGTTGTGCCAGAAATACTCAATGTAAGTAGCCATATTTTACTATCAATTAATCTTCTCAAAGTAATATCTTCATTTTTCATGGCTTAGAAATTTTATATGTTACACCATGAATTTGAACTACTTGTTTTCTTACAAAAAGTAATGAATGGATAGTTCTAAGAATCTTAATAACCAGCATTAAGAATCCAGTTATAAAAATGCATAACAAGACAAATAAAACTGCAATAAAATTTTTGAGATAAAATAAACCTTTAATAATAGGTTTTAATGAGGCGATGATTAACAAAAATACTAAACCTGCTAATACTAATTTGATCATAATTTATGAAGTTTAATGTATTAGATTCATTTCTAATACCTTCATAAATTAAAGACGTTAAGCTACACTAACCAACACGTTTCCAAGGTTTAGCGCATGATTATTTTTATTAAATCAGCTTGAAATTAAGAATAAGTTTGAATTTGATTTTTCATATATTTGATTTACGTGATTTGCGAAATCTATGAGTTAGAAAATAACGTTAAAAAATTCGACAATGGATAATGATTTTATGATAAAGTTAGGTGCTGGAATTGCACTTTTCGGTGGTATTTTAGTTACCCTAGGGGTTTGGACATTTCGACATTATTCTGGGAAAAAAAGTTCTGTTCAACACGGTGAGATAAAAGCAAATATCGAACAAGTAGATTCTACAATTAATAAAGGTATTGAGGGAATTGATAAGGAGTTCAAAAATACCATTCAAGAAATCCAAAATCAAAAAAAAATAATTTCAACTAAAATTGAAAATGAAACCAAATCCGTCATTAGTGAACTTAAGCTAAAATCAGATGATGCAAATAAATCTTTGGAAGAACTGAAAAAACAATCTGATGAGGCTTCAAAGGAAATCTCAAATGATGTTAACAAATTGCAGGAGTTTACAAAAAGTAGTATATCAAAATTATCTTTCCCACTACCAAATAAGTTAATTCCTTCACAACTAAGTATTACTGTTAATTCAGATGGAATTAAGAAATTCCTTCCTGAACTTCGCAATCTGGCTCCAAAAATCGATAAATCTAAAGTTGAAAAATATTATAAGGAGAACAACTTCCCTTATGAACCAGAAAAGCTTTCTTCTACTATGGGCTTAGGTTATGGATTTGCGAGCGATGAATTAATGAATTTGTTTGAAGGTAAAACAATCACGATCATTGTCGAAATATTGAATAATGACATACTCAAATTAGGAAATAAAGAATTTGTTTGGCAGTTTGATGTAAAAGTGTCTTTTAAAAAAAACGAGAATCATCGATTATCTTTTAACCGAAAATATGTGATGGGAACAGAAAGTATTTTGCTAAACCTGTTTCAATTAGATAAATCTGAACCAAAAAGTGTTATAAGATCATTTGATGGAATATCTTCGGCATTGGATTTATGTAACAGAAAAGTTTGGATATCGATTTCTTTGGATGGAAGAGGTGTAGAAATTCCAATTTATTCATTAGGAACCTTATCATTTAAAGATAATAATAATAGATATTATAAAATCTCAATTACAGGAACAGACGTATTGCGTCACAAGATCCCTGCATTTGGTAAAAAGCCGGCCCAAGCTATTGAAATAACTTATTTGACTGGTATTATTAATTGCTTGAGTTTTTAATTTGCGATTAACAAAGAAATTCGGTGGTAAAAGGAACTAATACTACTTATAATTAAATAATTTATTATTTAAAATACGATCATATGCTCTCGCCGAAAGATTTAATTGCTCCATAGCAATTTTGAGTAGATTCTTAGAACCTTCATTCAAAGCACAGTGCTTTCTTATTTGTTTTACAGACATTTGCGCATTGTAATGCGTAGTTTCATCATTATTAAAACGTTCTATTTGAATCTCTCGAGCTTCTGTAACTCGTTTTCGAATTTCTTTACTTGCTTCTCCCTTTCTTTCTTCTGATAATTTCTCAAATGGTACTGGTTGAACTTCAATATGGATATCAATTCGGTCTAGTAAAGGTCCTGAAATTTTACTTAAATAACGTTGCATTTCGGCCGGACTTGAATTCACATGCCCGTCGGTATCATTAAAATAACCACTAGGGCTGGGATTCATACTAGCAACCAACATAAATGAAGACGGATATGTTACTGTGAACTTTGCCCTTGAGATTGTTACTTCTCGATCTTCTAAAGGCTGACGCATCACCTCCAAAACTGTTCTTTTAAATTCTGGTAATTCATCAAGAAATAAAACACCGTTATGAGATAATGATATTTCCCCGGGTTGCGGATAGGCTCCTCCACCCACAAGTGCCACATCAGATATTGTATGGTGTGGCGAGCGAAACGGGCGCAAACTCATTAATCCTGAATTTTCCTTAATCCGTCCCACTACAGAATGAATCTTTGTCGTTTCAAGTGCTTCATATAAGGTCATCGGTGGTAAAATACTTGGTGGTCGCTTTGCTAACATGGTTTTACCAGAACCAGGTGGTCCAATAAGTATAATATTGTGTCCTCCCGCCGCAGCAATTTCCATACAACGCTTTATAGATTCTTGTCCTTTTACATCTGAAAAGTCAAATTCGGGATTATCCAAATTCTCATAAAACTCTTTTCGCGTATCTATCGTTAAAGGTTGTAATTGAGAATTTCCTTCAAAGAAGTCTATTACTTCTTTAATAGTTTCAACACCATAAACATCTAAGTCATTTACAATAGCCGCCTCTTTAACATTTTGCTTTGGTAAAATAAAGCCTTTAAAGCCTTCTTCTCGAGCTTTAATTGCAATTGGCAAGGCTCCTTTAATAAGTTGCAAGCTTCCATCAAGTGAAAGCTCTCCCATAATTAAATAATCTTCTATTGCTTCTCCTTTTATTTGATGAGATGCGTGTAGTATTCCAATGGCCAAAGTAAGATCATAGGCAGATCCTTCTTTACGTAGATCTGCGGGAGCCATGTTGATGGTGATTTTTTTACCGGGAATTTTATATCCGTTATTTTGTAATGCAGCCGCAATTCTATAATTACTTTCTTTAATCGCATTATCTGGTAATCCAACTAAATGATAGCCTATACCTTTATCGACATTTACTTCTACGGTAATAGTAGTGGCTTCAACACCAAAAACGGCGCTGCCATAAACTTTTACAAGCATTTGTGGAACTTCTAATTTGGCTTTTTAAAGCAATTTTTTGTTTACAATCGGATTCACGTACATTTTTAGCAATCGAAGTTGGATTCTCTTGTCGTCACTACTAGATCTTATATATTCTCTGAATGATGCTTTATCTTCTTTTGAATAGAGTTTTTTAAAGCTTTTTGTGTTAAACAACAAGTCGTGAGCTATATAATTGGTTTTAAAAAGTTTATAATTTTTGTAAACAATCCTATCAATTTCATTAGCAATAGCCTTAATTGTTTCCTTTCTATTTCCTGAAAAATCTATATTATCAACATCTAGTTTTTCTAAATGCAAACTCACATCACCTTTGTATTCTTCAATTCCTTTGACAATACTATAAATATTTTCGTATTCTTTCTTCTTATATATACCAGTTTCTTCTCTAGTTTGCATTTCCACAACTTTTTCGAGAGCACAAGGTTCGTATTCAAATGAAATTGACGACACTACAATATTTAATGCTCTCAACGATTTTTTTAAATCAGTATCTCCACTCATCATCAACATATTAATTAGACCCGGAAATGTTTTATCATTTCCGTCTTTCGTTCTTCCATTACCTTGTGCAATCCATAAAGAAACTTTCTTTTCTGTTATGGCATGTCTTAAATATGCTGATAAATTTTTTGCATTTTGCAAAAGTTGAAGTTTGGTGCCTGTTCTAAAAACAGTAAACATATTATTAAGTTTTGCAACACGCTCCATTACATCATTAACAATCAAGTTATCTCCTAATGAGATTTCGGTAAAATCAAAACCACTATGATACAGCGTATATTGTAAAATGCCCGAATCTAAAAATATATCTCTATGGTTAGAAATACATAAATAATTTTCATCTTTCCCAATAGTTTCCAGACCATTAACTACCAGTTGATCTATTGACTTATTAATTAAATCTTTAATCATAGGTTCAATAAATTTGACCTGAAAATCTGCACAGCTCGTACAAGAATTTAATTTATCAGCGATCTCCTTTTCTGACCAAGTAGGGTGAAAATATTGAACTCCTTTTAAAAATTGTGAATTATTTGACAACCATATAAGCGAATTTTCAATTTGTTCTTGGTTATATGGTGCTATTTTTTCAAACAAGTTAGATCTATTATCTGTGATTATCATTAACTTAAAAATATGCTATACATTTTTTATTTCCAAAATTATCTTTTGTCAAAAAATAGTACAGGTTTACGGCTCATTTTTGGGAATTGTAATTTTTGTATCTCTTTTACATTGCTAAATTCAATTTTTGGCAATACTCTCAACTTCGCTCTAAAGTGATCTTTAACCTTATTTAATAGTTCTTCAGAATTTGTTTTGCAACCAATTTTTATAAGAATTTCATCGGTACCAATAGAATTATGCGAAATTTCAATAATATAATTCTCTATAGAATCGAAATCATTTAGTAAATCATACATCGCCGGTGGATACAGGGTAGTACCCTTATATTTTACCATTTGTTTTTTTCTTCCAACTACAGGGCTCAAGCGCAATGAATTTCTACCACAGTCGCATGATTCGTGATATGCCCTAACAATATCTCCGGTTTTAAAGCGCAATAAAGGCATTGCCTCTACTCCTAAAGTAGTAATAGTTAATTCACCATATTCGCCATTTTTAACTGGATTATTCTCGTCATCTAAAATTTCAACAATTATTAGTTCAGGGTGGTGGTGGCCTCCTTTCTTATGATGGCATTCTGTGAATGCTGTACTCATCTCTGTAGAAGCATAGGTAGAATATAATTCGATGTTCCATTTAGATTTAATCTTTTGAGACAATAAGTTTAACGAAAAGTCTTGATTTTGAAGTGGCTCTCCAATACATATCGCACCCTTTATACCTGAAGCATTATAATCAATATCGTTTGCTTCTGCATAGCCGATTAGTTTTAACAAAAATGATGGAACTGCAATGATGTAAGTTGGTTTAAATTTTAGGATTGAATCCCATTGTAACTCAGGAATACCGGCTCCTACCCTGATTATTCCAGCCCCCAACTTTCTAATTCCCAAAAAATATGCAAGTCCGGCCATAAAGCGCCTATCCATGGTTGTCATAAGTTGTACCACATCATTTTCAGTTACTCCGGCACAAGCAAAGGAAATAGCTTCGTTATAGGCTAAACGATCTAGATCAGCATCAGTTAATGCAAAAGTTACCGGACTACCTAACGTACCAGATGTGGTAACATAGTCGACTATTTTATGCCTCGAAACACAAATAAAATCATCATTATTTAGCTGCAAGTCATCTTTAGTTGTTACCGGAATTTTTTGTAAGTCTTCTAATTTTTTAATAGCGGTAATATCGACATTATTCTTAGCAAATACCTTTTGATAAAATGAAGAATTTTCCTGAAGATATTTCATCAACACTACCAATTTCTCTTCTTGAAAGCTTTTTATTAACGCTTTCGTTTGTTTCTCAATTTCAGGAATCATTTAGTTTTACGTGCTATTTTTTTTATATATTTTTCGATGCGCTCTTTATCTTGAAATGTAGTTATTTCTTTAGACAGTGCTTTATTAAACTCTAATAAAGCAGCTTTATAATAACCTTTATTATAATAATAGTTGCCAACCAAATAATACACTTCCCAATAATTGGGGTTTAATGATTTTATTTTTGTTAGCATCTCAGATTTAGTTGTTTCCTTTTTCTCAATTATCTCGAGTAAGTCACTTCTCAAAACGCGATAATTCTCATAATCTTTGAATGCCTTTGTGTTTACAAACTCATCTCTTGAAATTAATAAATCTGGCTCAGAAACCACAACCTTAAAGTCTTGATTTCCAAAATTTTTAAACACATTATTTAAATCATAACCTATAAATGAACCAAGTTGATAAGGACTCGTTGAAACCCAAACTTTTAAATCTTTAGGCTTAAAAACAATGGCATGATGTGCTAATAACTGATTTAATGACTTTTCATTACCATATCCTATTTCTTTATCATTTAATCCCTTAGTGTTTCTTAAAATACCTACTGCCGTTTTTGACGAAATTTTCAAGTTTTCATCTAGCAACTCATTCATTCTGTCATAGCGGTACTGCGAATGACTTTCTTTAATATGTTTGGCATTTTTTTTATCTTCTGCATAGGCATTACTTTGAAAATGATTGGAGCAAATCAGTTTGCTTGAATTTTGTACTTGGTACACCCCAAAGTTATTAGGTGAAACCTCAATACTTACTGCTTTATGATCTTTAGCGCTACCAACGAGAATTGCCTCAGAGACAAAAACCTTACGTTTTTTGGCTATTGCAATAGCCTCTTCTATATTCGATGCATATTGCAATATCTCTCTTGTTAATATTGAAATTGGCGTTTTAGCTACCTTAGGGATATCTGACCTTCCTGCATTAATGGTTACTGTTAAACCTTGGTCGTTCATACCTGACACAACTCCAATCATGCCGCCCCAAGTTACTGACATGAATTTATATCCTTTATCTGGATTAACAAAAGACACAATCTTTTCTTTAGCAAAATCGTCACCTGCATAAAAATCAAAATTTCTGCCGATAATTAAATCCCCATCAACAGTATTTTCATCCCATACGGCGAAAGAGGTACATCCTACTAATGCCAGGTCTTTTAATGCATGTCCAATATCGTGGGCTCCATGAAGGTATAAACTACGCAAATAATCTTTTGCTATATAATCATAGGCATCAGCGGCATATCTTGAAACCCCATAAATTTCGGCTTTATATTCATTATTGATATGCAAATAGGCTTTTCGGTTAAACCAAGCCAAAAACTTACGAAGTAAATACTGTTTTAGTTTTGACGGAACAAATTCTTCTACTTTAGAGAAAAAAATGGCTTCTTGTTTTTGTAATAATTCTCTGGTTAAACTACCATTTGCTAAACCTCTTTCAAGCGGGTCTCCTTCAAGGTACATTTCCCAAAGACCATATTTGTTTTTTCTGAGTTGATTTTTACCAAGTGTAAATATAGTATCGGCAACTTGTACTCTCTCAGGAATTTCACTGTTGTAAGCACTTAAATCTGGTACATCTTTTAATGATTTTGATACACCACAAGAAGTTACTAGTAACTGTACACTTAACAATAAACCTACATAAAACAGTATGTTTCTCTTAAATATCACTTATTCTTGACTCGCTTTTACAATTTTATCTAATAAATACTCTTTCCCTAAAATTTCTGAACATGTAAGTACAGCACTAATAGTAACCCCCAACACCCCATGCATATTGAGACTTTGCCCTGTAAAAAACAGGTTCTTTAACCTTGTTTTTGGCGATAAAAAAGATTTCATCGGATTCTCAGCATCTTTAACATAACCATACATCGACCCTCTGTTAACTCCAATATAATCTCTATAAGATAGTGGTGTTGAAGCATAAACCGAATGAATACATTCTCGAATATCAGGAAACTTCTTCTCTACCTCATTCAACATAACTTCAATCTTATGTTTCTTGAAATTTTCATAACTTTCTCCTCTTTCATTCTCATTAGCAACGGTATTAAAGGTGTTTTCCCATTGGAGTACCTCGTCGTAATTCATGTATGTAATAGCGGTCATATTTTCCGCCCATTCACTACCATTATTCTTAGCTCCCATAGATATCATATATCCTTCTGGCCAACTCTTTTCATTATATTCTTTAGCAGACCATACATTTTTATAATCTTTAAAATGGTAGTAATTATAATTTAAATATTTAAAAGTTTCTGGTTTAAATACTATGTAAATACTGAAGGCTGAAATCACACTTTCAATATTCTCTATACGGTTCGTATATGATTTCCTTAGCCTATTTTCGCCCAACATACGATTTGTATGTTTTGGTTCTATATTTGAAATAAAAAGATCAGCTTTAACTTCTACGCCATCTTTGGTAATTACAGAGACCAACTTTTTTTCTTCAAAACCAAATTCAACTACTTCTTTATACTTATAAGCTTCTCCACCTTGTTCCTTTAATCTTCTTATTAATAATTTTGCAATTTGCCCACCACCATTAACACATCTATAAGAACTTTGTATGTATGAATTCACAGAAAGTGCATGCACATAAAAAGGCGTTTTATCATTATCTCCTGCATACAAAAAGTTAGAGCCAGCTAATACCGCTTTGAGCTTTTCATTTTCTGTAATTTCATTAAAATAGTCACTTGCTTTTAAAGTTAAAAGCCCTGTATTGTCAAAATAAGCACTGCCCGGTTTAAGATTATACAAAGGAAAACTATTACAGGTTTCCTGCATTTTTTTACAGTACGCATGAATTGCATCTGCTTCTTCAGGAAAACATTCAATTAATTTTTCTTTAAAATTAGCATAGCCCTGGGCATGTGGATATTCATGGGGGTCGTTATCAAAAGTGATAACATCATATTTATTTTCGTCTAATTTTTTAAGTTTTAACTCATCAGCAATGCCTAAGTATTTAAAATACCTATATAGATTTTGTCCCTTGTCTAAACCTCCAATGTAATGGACTCCGGTATCAAAAATACTTTTATCTCTTACAAAAATCTGAAGGTTTCCCCCATATTGATTGTTCTTTTCGAGCACACAAACACTTTTACCTTCTCTGGCTAAAATATTTGCAGATACCAATCCTCCTAAACCACTACCAATAATAACTACATCATATTTTTTCTTCACTCAATCTTTTTTAAATGACTAATTTGTTGTTGTGCATTAATTTCTTTAAACCCTTTTTTCACCAATAGGTTTTTTATTTGTGAATTTTTTAGGAGCAGCACATCGCTAAACTGTAAAAATAAAGATTCTTCAATTGAAGTCAATGTATTTTTTAGTTCAGCAGAAACAATTAAGATTTGATTTTTTGAAGCATCCAGATCTCCAATATCTCTAGTATAGGTAACTTTTCTATATATGGAGGTATAACAATTAGATGCTATTCTGTTTTTCGTTTCGTCTTCAATAAAAGTTGTAATCTTTCTATCTATTGATCGAGCTACTAATAATATATCTAGTTGCCCATAATTATCTGCTATATGTGCAATGCGAGTTCTTAGAGGTAGAAGGTCGGCTATGGTTTTGTAAACCAATTTGTTTTCTTCAAAATCTTTTTTAATCACATTATAGAGCTCATGGCTCTTATATTGATAATTACTTAACAGAATTCCTTTAAAATAACCCGGCTTTTCAATTTCATTTCTAAAATCATTAAACTGTTCTTTATAAAATGCTCCTATTTTTTTAGTACGCTCCCTATCTGTGCTACCAAAGGAAAGGTCATCATACTTGATTCTTTCTCCTACTTTAACAATTAAGCTTCCATCATAAATTATGAAATCGCCCTTGGGTAATACTTCAGAATTACCATGTAGATACAATGGTAAAATATCTAGTTTAAGCTCATTGGCTAAAAAGAAAGCTCCTTTATGGAATCTTCCTATCTTATTTGTAAATGACCGTCTAGCTTCTGGAAAAACCACTAAGCAATACCCTTGACGTATCTTTTCTTTTAAATGATCTAATCCACCATCTACTCCACTTGAAACCGGATAGAATCCTACCACTTTAGCCAATAGGCCAAAAACGGGTGATTTATACACCCAATCATTTACCAAATAGATCACATTTGGAGTTACCATACCTATAGTAAGTGTATCTAAAAATGAGGCATGATTAGAAATAATAATTGCCTGTTCTTTAAAAGTTTCATCGGTTGGATTAATAACTTTCTTCTTCACCAAAGGGTTACCATAAAGAACAGCAGTAACCATTTTTGCCATTGTAGTATGCAACCACTTCATTTTTTTCTTTTTTGAAATAGGTATCAATGGTAAGATGGCTATACTAAATAGTGATAATAACATTCCTCCTACTCCATAAAAGGCAAATAGTACCATAGCATGTAAGAATGTACGAACCTTAATAGGTGCTAATCCTTTTTTTGCTCTAGAGCTTACAAAAAGTTTAAAAAGCAGCGGTTGAATAGTAAAAGCGATTAAAACTGCAGATAAAATACCAACAATAGAGACCGCCGATATCGATCTTAATGCCGGATGCTTCGCAAAAATCAAAGCACCAACTCCTAAAATAGTTGTAATAACTGATAATAAAATAGATGTTTTATAGGTCTTCAATTCTTTAATCCCATAGGTATATTCTTTTATCAATCCATTTGTTATAAAGATGCTGTAATCAACACCCAAACCAAAAATAAAAGTTGAAATAATAACATTAAAAATGTTAAATGGAATACCAATCAATCCCATTAAGCCGATTGTTAACAGCCAGGTTAGAGCAATTGGAATTATAGTAATTAATGTTAATTCAATATTTCTAAAAAAGACTAGTAGAATTAGTACTACCGCGATAAGTGAATAGGCTATTAATTTATTGAAATCGTCCTTAAGATAGCCCAAGAAGGTTTCGTTTATATGCTGTCTATCAATAACAACAGTACTAGGCAAGGCATCAAACTTCTTAACAACATCTCTCAATTTTTCGTCGCTTACTTTTACCATTGAAACTGCTGTGCTAAAATCTTTTTCTTTAGTGGTAATAAACTCATCAACGAAAAGCATTTTCAATTTTCTATAATCTTCAAGGCCGATTTCAGAAAAATCTGTATTCAAATATTGGTAGAAATTTTGAAATGTATTTGGTTTAAATCCAACCCCTTCTCCACTTTTAACAAGATGATTTCTTATACTATCCTTCTTTTCAGAAGACCAAAACGTATTCCATTTTTCAATTTTCGTCTGTTGCTCGTTTTTGGATAGTACAATAGAACCGATAGAGCTAAAACTTAAAATATCATTCTTGTTTTTTAATGCACCTAATACTTTTATTACAGAATCATTCGCTTGTAATGTTTTCTCAACAGTAGCACCATGTGCGGTTACATAAATAGATTTTGATGCAGTATTTGTTAATTTATCTAGTTTACGCTCTGTTTCTTTTAAAGCTTTAGTTTGAAAGTTCATTTTAGAAATGTCTTTATCAAAAATCACTTTTCCAGAAGTAAATAGACTCACGAATAACAATAGTATTAAGCTTATAACTATATACTTATTAACACTAAATCTATAAGATGCTATATGATCTATAAATGTTTTTGATTGAACGGTTTTATTGTTCTTGGCATTATAAACGTGAGGAATAAAGATTAAAGCAAAAATCGAAGAACTAATAACACTTACCGCGGCAAATATTCCTAAATCTTGTAATGCCTCTGATTTTAAAAATAGTAAACATAAAAATGCTACAGCCGTTGTTATACTACTCATTAAAATTGGCTTTGCAACATCTTTATATAGAGCCTTTATGTTAGCATTGGTTTTAAAGTGTGTTAAGATGTGTAAAGAATAATCTAAAGTGATTCCTAATAAAACAGAGCCTATTCCTAATGAGATTGCAGATATCTTCCCTTTTAATAAAAACAAAACTGCAATTGCAATTAATCCCCCAAAAGCGGTAGGTGTAAAAAGTATAATAGGTATTAACAATTTTCTATAAAAGAAGATTAGAATAAGCAATAGAATTGTTAAAGCTATGCTAATGGTAAGTTGAATATCATGTTTAATCTGATTAGCGTTTGCAACCGAAACAACGGTAGAGCCATAGTATTCTCCCGAAACCTTATTGGTAAATGTTTCATTTAAATTACTTTGAATTCTATATAAATTTTCAACAAAAATGGTGTTATCTGCGGTTTCATTCGCAGCGAGTTTCGGTAGAACAAACAACAATAGATTTTTATGATCTTTAGTAATTAAGAAACCATTGTGAAGCTCAAAATTATCGTCAGTTTTTAATTGTTGTAGTTTTTTTAACCCTAAAAATGTAAAGCCGAGAGGATCATTTAAAATTGATTTCCTTGCTACAATTCCGGTAGGTGAAATCAACGTTTTATAATTTGTTCTGGTACGTTGCTCTACACTATCCTTATTTATTCTGCCCTTTATTATCTCATAATCTGAATCATTCAAGAAAAGTGGTAAATTTTTTGAAACGAAGTTTAGTGTTTCATCAATCTGATCGGTCTCTACCTTACCTTGAATTTCTTTAATGAATGGGCTACACTGCGTTCTTAAGCTATCAATAAAATTATTAGCATATGTAATAAGATCATCTTCATTACCAAGATCTTTTGCTTCAAGATAAACTACAATTTTATCAGCAAAATTTACATGTTTTAAGACCTTGTTAGTAATGGTAGATTTTTCTGAACTCGGTATTAGTTTTGTAATATCTTCTTCAAATTGAAGCTTTGTAGCTATATAAATTAATGAAAAAAATACAATAAGCAACACACCTAGAGATACCCCTTTACTTTTTCTAAGAGCATTGTATATATTCAAGAAAATCTTATCCATGAGTAGTTTGTGCCTTATTTTTATTGACGATAGTCAAAATTAAATACCCAAGCAATCCAAACAAAATAGATAAGCAGAATGCTAATGCTAAACTTCCAATAATATATTGCAATAAATGTGAAGTAAAATCAAAATCTGAGTTGATTTGATCGATTTGTAAGTTGGTATCGACTCCTAAGATAAAGCCTCCAAATTTTAAACTTCCATAAATAATAAAAGGTATAAATATTGGTAAGCTTATATTAGAAAATCCAAAACTTATAGCTTTGTTAAGCTTTAAAACGGCGGCTAAGAATATGGCCAATAATGAATGAAATCCCCAGAAAGGTGATAAACCAATGAAGATACCTAAAGCAATTGAAAATGCCTTTTTCTCATTAGAATCATTGCTACCTAATACATCTTCGTAAAAAAAACGCTTAAACCCCTTTTGTTTAAATTTTCTAATAAAGTCGCGTGGTTTTATATAGAAAAGAGCAACCAAAACAAGCCAAGTATTCAATAAGCTTATTCTCACAAAATCTTTAAATGGTCTATAATGGGATACTCTTTCCGATTCGTCATAAAGAACTCTAATTGGTATGTTCTTTACTTCGATTCCTTTCCATGAAGCTTTGACTATTACTTCAACCTCAAATTCAAATTTTGTTGTAAAGAATTTAATTTCATTTATTTCTTTAACCGGATAAGCTCTAAAACCAGATTGTGTATCTTCAAGCTTCCTCCCAGTTTCGGCCCAATACCAAAAGTTTGAAAATTTATTTGCAAATGTATTTTTACGAGGCATACCCTTTGCATTTAAATTTCTAGAACCGACTAATAAAACAGGCGAGTCTTTTTTCTTAGAAAGCTCTTCAATAAATAATGGGATATCATCAGGATAATGTTGACCATCAGAATCAATAGAAATCGCATAATCAAAATCAAGGTCTTTTGCTTTTTTAAGACCGATACGTAATGCATTTCCCTTTCCCTTATTTTGTTCTAAATGAACCTGAACTAATTGGGAGTAATCAGTTAAAATAGACGACGTATTATCCGTAGAACCATCATTAATTATGATTATATTTTTAGTATAATGCAAAACACCATCTATAACACGTTTTAATGTTTTATCATTATTAAATGTTGGTATTAAAACGCAACATTTTAAATCATTTAATCTTTGGATTATTTCAGACGGGTAATTCACGAAACTTTAATAGCTTTTAAAGCTCCGAAAATACATTTTTTTCAGCGGTTGAAAAAGATTTAGACTTTGAAACATAGGCTTTAATAATTGCCTTTAAGTCTTTGTCATTAGTATTTGACGTATTAGTAATCAAAAAAGTCTTATCGGTTTCAATATTCTTTTTATAACCAACAATTTTGGGAGAATTTTCCTGAATGGTAAGTCTTATAAAACGTAGTTCAAGATTCTTGGGATGTTTACTTATAAGACTCTCTAATAACGCAGCGCCATCTTTAAAGTATTTTTTCTTATTCTTAATTCCTTTAATGTATTTAGCTTTTAAAGTATAGGCTGCTGCTTTGTACGCAATTAAAATGTAGTTATCTTGATTCGTAATATTCTCAAGCTCATTGAACATTTTTTGTGTGGCCGTTTCAGAAACGGAAGCTTCTTTATATAGTTTTCTGATTTCTGAAATTGAAGGATTCAAATTCAGCAACATAAAAAAAGATATGATAGCTATTAATTTCATTTAACAATTGAATAGGTTCCACTAAACTTTAATGCTAAGGTATCATCAAATTTTGTCACATTTTTAACCTTAACCATATCTCCATCTTGAGTAATTTTAAGTTCCAAATCCAGATTAGGGTTCTTTTCAGGGTTAATTAGCGCCATAAACTTGATATTAGTAGCTTTATCCATGAATAATTCAACATTTAAAGCCTGTTGCGTAAGTTCTTTAATTATCTGAATCATGCATACTCCCGGCATCACAGGGTTATTCGGAAAATGTCCTTTAAAAATATCATGAGTTTTATCTAAAAAAATAGATGCTTCAACTGAAGATTCATTACTTTTAAAAGAAGTGATTTTATAAAGGTCTTTTATTAACATAGGGTTTTAAACTATCTATTAAATGGTAGGTCGTACCAAATTGTATTACTTTGTTAGCCAATAATTCATCTAAAACAACATTTTTGTTGCTATTTTCACACCAATCTCTTCATTAGGCCAATTTTCTAACTTAAGAAAGGCAAAAATAGAATTTCTTTCTGTAACTACTAATACTTATTGGCCTATATACTTTAGTTCTATTTTTAATTTAATATTTTTATGTTGTACTGTTATTTTATTAGCAATTTTACCATCATTACTTTCAAAATTGACAATTATTTTTTCTTTCTTTTTTGAGGTATGAATCAGCTTCTCAAAAAAATTACTATCTCGATTCTGGAAATAAAAATTATACCTATTTTTTTTCTTTGCCTTATACACAACGAACGCGTTGTTTTGATATTTAGCTATATTATTAATTTTTTCTTGCAATAGTAACTGAAAGTCCTTTTTAAGAGTATTTATAAGAAGTTTTTTGTTTAACTCGTCTAATATATAGTTGATCTTAAAATCATCATTGATAAACTCAAAATCAAATACTTTACTTCCAAATTCAGTTGTAAATACAACTCTATGGTGGCTTTTTTCAAGCTTTTTAATGATCATGATTCCTCCGAAATGACGACCATATACGTCGATACTACTTTTATAAATATAATCTTTAGATGCGTTTGAGAAATAAAGATTTTGAAATAGCTCATTCGTATCAGGCAACTTATTATAATTGGTAATGGTGTTTAATTTACAAGAAGCCAGACCAAAAAAAAGTAAACTAATTAGTAAAAACCTCATCACTTATTGTTAGGTTTTCTTTTCTATTGCTAAAGACAATACGCGTATAATCATCTGTAGGCTCAATCATTTTTACTTCGGTTACACTAAAGTCATTTTTATTAAAGTGTAATACAAATTGTTTAATGTATTTATGAAGCTCTTTATCTCTAGAATTAAAGAAGATGACATAACTATCAGAAGTCTTTGTGTATGAAATTGTAAACTGTTCATCATCAAACATATCTCCACTTACACTACTTACTATTAACTTATTTAATTGTTTAAATAGTTTACTAGATCCAATCTTTATATCACTTTTTTTACCATCATCGTCAATAAGTAATTTATCTGCTTTAAAGATTACACTGTATTTATATGGGTTTACGTATTGCCATTTTACCAAATTTGGCGCTCTAAATGTCATTTTACCAAAAGTTTTAATGTCATTAGATAAAAAGTCTAAGTGCTTAAACTGAGTAAAATCGCTTGTAATTGTTTTTGTTTTCTTAGCTTTAAGTTTAACCTGCTCTTTAAAAGAAACTATTTCTGAATCAGACATTTTTAATTGCTGAGCGTTAATGCCCGAAGTTATTGCCGATGTTAAAAAGAAAAAAAGAAGTATTGTTTTACGCATACGCTTCTATATTAAATAATTCATCAACAGTAACTGTTTTGAATTGATTCTCTTGCAAAAATAACAATAACTGTTCCAAAACTAGTACGGTTTTTTCACTCGTGTCATGAAGCAAGACCACATCTCCTTTTTTTATTTTTCTGGTGATTCTTTTTAATATTCGTTGCGGGTCTTCTATAACTGTATCAAGTGACCGCACATTCCAACCAATAATAGAATGTCGAGTCTTTTTTATGGCTTTACCTATTGATGGATTTGTTACTCCAAAAGGAGGTCTAAATAAATTTGAATTCAAGTTTAAATACTTAAAGATCAAGTCGTTACATTTATCAACATCATCTACTACTTTATCGCTATAAAAAAATCCGAATTTATTAGAATGCGAGTAAGAATGATTTCCAATTATATGTCCGTCAGCTATAATTTGTTCTGCAATTTCATGATGCTCTTCTATATTCTTACCTATGCAAAAGAAAGTAGCCTTTACGTTGTGTTTTTTTAATAGTGCTAATATTTTGGGGGTAACTTCAGGGTGTGGACCATCATCAAAAGTAATTGCGATTTTTTTTCCTAAAACTTTAGAATTAGAATTAAAAGCATTTATATGATAATTCCATAAGATATTAAATGAGCCTATCGTTGTTATTGTAAGCCAAATGAGAAATGCCACTACATAATTATAAAACGAAAGATCATAAAAACTATTGATAGCCAAAAGAATAACAATAACTATTAAAAAAATAACATTTATTGTTTTAAATTTTAGCATGATCTTAATAAAACTAAGCTATGATCTTTACCTCTATATTGGTTATATAGCAATACGTTTTTTAATGATGTATCATTAACAGTATTCAACTTCAAAACAGCGGGGATCGATTGTGTTTTCAGTAATTTTGAGGCAACCCAAAACCCAAATGCAGAGGCTGTATTGTATTCACCAGATAAATGCTTGTAATGTAATTGTAATGCATTTTTAAAAATACCTTCTTGCAGCTTCGTATAATGGGCATCAAACTCATTATCGCCGTTTTTCCCTAATACCACAGCATCAATATCTGCGATAGACATTTTATTATCAGATAAGAAATTACGAACTCTATCTTCTAATGAATTTATAGGTATCTCACTAAAAACATCTAAAGCAACTAACTGAGCATAAGTACTCTCTTGTTTTTTATCTGATAATACAAAGAAAGAAGCGCCTTCACCAAAAACGGATCCATTAGTGGAAGATTCGTTAAGGTTTAATGTTTCTATTTCTTCTTCCTTAATGTGTTTAATGAGCTTGTAGAATTTAACAGTAGAGTCGCCCAGCTCATCGATACCTCCTACTAATATATTTGAAGCTTCGTCTTCATTTAATAATAATTGTGCATCGGTCAAGGAAGATTCAAAAGATATCGATTCGTGCACATAAGTAAAGTTATAAGCTTTACATTTTAACCCTAAAGCTACCTGAGCTCCAACAGTATTATGAGTCGATTGGATAAAGGAAGTAGGTGTTAAGAATTCTTCATTATTATCTATAATAGCGCTAACAAATTTCTCTGAATCTACTACACAACCCAAACCAGTACCTGTAATAATAGCATCTGGCAATTCAATATTAGCTTCATTTAGGGCTACTTTAGAGGCTACCACACCCATTTTTACTCCCTTAGCCATTCTCCTTGCTGCTGCCCGAGGTATAAAATCTTTATAATTAGGAGCAATTACGGGCATAACATTAGTCTTGTAGGCAACTACATCATTCAAAAAATCTTCTGACAGTGTATGCTGAGCTGAGATACAACTAACGCTATTTATATAACAAGACTTCATTAATTTTTTGAGAATATTAAAGTAGAGCAGTTACCTCCGAACCCAAATGAATTCGAGAGTACATGTTTTATGTGTTTCTTTTTGACTGTGGTTACAGGAATAATTTTAGTTTCTTTAATTGCTGTCGTAAAGTTTAAGTTAGGAAAAACAACATCATTTTGTAACGCAAGTATTGAATAAACAGCTTCTATAGCTGCCGCCGCCGCTAAAGTATGACCCGTATAAGCTTTCGTTGAACTTAAGTCTGGTATATTATTTCCAAAGACACGTTGTATTGCTTTACTTTCTGAAAGATCATTATTTGGCGTTGCGGTGCCATGTGCATTGATATAATCGATTTGATTTGGTTGTAACCCACTAACTTTAAATGCTTTTTGCATTGCAAGCGTTGCTCCATCCCCATTTTCTGAAGATGCCGTTTGATGAAATGCATCGTTGGCATTACCATATCCCGAAATATAAGCTAGTACCTTCTTATTTTGCTTTGCGATCAATTCATCAGATTCTAATACTAAGAAAGCAGCTGCCTCACCCAGGTTAAGGCCTTTTCTGTTCTCATCAAAAGGTGTACAATTGGTATCAGAAAGTATCATTAATGTATTAAAGCCATTAATCGTAAACTTTGACAAGCAATCAGTTCCACCTACTATTACCCTGTCCAACTTCCCTGATTTTATTAAGCGAGCACCTAGCATAATCGCATTGGCTGATGATGAACAAGCCGTACTTATCGTAGTTACAAAACCGGTAATGCCTAACTGTGACGCAATTTTATACGTTGAGTCGCCTGCATTATGACTGTCTATATATTTACGATTTTCGTCACTTTCTAAATAATCGTAAAAATACTTTTCAGTTTTATCCATTCCACCAACGCTCGTAGCCGATATTAAACCGGTTCTGGCATCAGATATATCTTCAATATTGGCGTTTTTTACAGCTTGTTTGGCTGCAATTACCCCTAATAAGGCCGTTCTCGAATAATTATTTGACGCAGGTAGTTTTAATTGCTCTATCAACTCATCGTTAGAAAATGAAATTTCTCCAACTTTAATGGTGTCTTTATGACGTGTAGCAATTTTCGAAATTCTTGAGATGCCATCCCTTCCATTAATAAGTGACTGAAAATTTTCTTCAACTGTTGTTCCAATTGAAGATATAATTCCCATACCTGTTATAGCAACTCCTTTATTCATTATTTTGTTCGGTGCTCAGCAATATAATTACTCATGACTTCCACAGATTGGAATATTTTTTTTCCTTCTTTTGGGTCTGTCAATTTAATTCCATAATCTTTATCAAGCATTACGATTAATTCTAAAGCATCAATTGAATCTAAACCTAATCCATCTCCAAATAAAGGGTCATTGTCTTGTATTTCATCAATAGATACATCTTCTAAATTTAATTGTTCAATGATCTTTTCTTTTAATTCTAGCTTTAACGCTTCCATTGGTTTTATTTTTAGTTATAAATAATATAATCTTTTTAATTCTTTACTCGTATGATTTATGCTTCCGTTAGCAGACACCAAATATAAGAATGCCTTATAATTACTTCCATCAACATCAACCCAGCCACAAAGTACGTTATTTGCTTTCTTATTTTCAATCAAAATTGACGCGTAATTATGCAAAAAATCTGCATCAAAAGAATCGAACACAAAAAATGCATTTTCACTCTTAATTTTATGCCTAATACTTATTTCGCCAATTGCAATATTTGGTAAGGTATAAACAAATACAGCCGGGCTAGGATAGTAATCTTCTTTGTTATCAATAGAATTTTGATGCCTTCTGTCTGTATCTAAACTTGAAGCCTTGTTTGACAAAACAATGGCTGTATTATCATTTATTTCAACGTTGTCAATCTTTAAGATAAATTCAGCTCCTAAAAAAGCAAGCTTACATAGCTTATCCATTTTAAAGAATTTGGCATAAGAAATATTATTTTCTTTATAAGCGCTTTTAGAAAATTCAGAGAAAGACAATGTTTTATCTGTATCAAATATTAGATCTCCATCAATATAAACAGCGTTGTCTTTAATATGACAATAAGACGTTATGTGTAAGTTATTAGTCAAAATCTGTTATTTTTTCAAACAAAACGGCTGTATTACATCCTCCAAAACCTGAGGCAGTCTTTAAAAATATATTGAGCTTCTGTTTGTATGGTTTTTCAATCACATTTATCTTTTGACTCACACCAAGTTCATCAAAACCTAATGACGTATATAAGGTATTATTGTATAATGATTCCATACCAATAATAGCTTCTAGTAAACCTGAGGCTCCTAACGTATGTCCATAATATCCTTTTAAGCTATTCACAGGAATATCATTTAACTGCATTCTGGTTAGTGCAATGGCCTCCATTTCATCATTATAAGGCGTTGCCGTACCATGAGCAGAAATATAATCAATATGATCAATCGAAATTTGAGCTTCGTCTATTGCAGATTGTATGCTCTTAACTAAACCCTCACCTGTTCTCGAAGGGCCAGAAATATGATTTGCATCATTGCAAGATCCATCTCCTAATATCTGTACAGTCTTTTTGGAGATATAATTTCGATTGCTCGTTACAAGTACCGAAGCTGCTGCTTCACCAATGGTAATTCCAGTTCTATTTTTTGAGAATGGTTTACACGGCTTATTACTTATTGCTTGAAAAGAACTAAACCCAGATAGTACAAACTCAGAAACAATATCTCCACCAACAACTAAAACATTCTCATATTGATTGCCTTCTATTAGTCTTTTAGCTATTGCTATTGCCAAAATACCTGAAACACAAGCATTCGAAACAATTATGGGCTTGTTATCTAAATTAAAAAAGTCTTGAATAGATTTCCCAAGTACGGCCAGGTATGCACGTTCTTCAGGAAATTCTGACCTTTTTTCTAATACATCTACATTCCCCTTTGTGGTAGATATTAAAACCGTTGTATTTTTGTCTAATGGTACTTTTGATTTTTGAATAACATCGTTCAATGATAGAATCATCATTTTTTCTAACCGTGTATATTCATTGTTATTGGTTATTTCACTAAATGCCTCTTCTAATTGCTTATTATCTAGTAAAGAGGAATGAAATGGAGTATTTAACAATTCCTCATTTTCATATTCTTGAATGCCTGATATTTCATTCGATACATTTGCTACATTAGCTACAGTATTGAATCCTAATGGTGAAATTATATTTGTATGTGTAACAAAAATATTCTTCATATAGTTAAGTAAGTAAGCCTACCTTCTTTTTCCAGTCTTCAAAAAATTTAGGTGCGGTTAACGATAGCTCTCCATTATCATCAACAAATACTTGTACAGTTTCTCCAGTACAGACTACGTCTCCTTGGGGATTAAAAATCTTATATTGAAAGATCATTTTAGCTGCAGGAGAATCTACAAACGTAGTTTCAATTTTGGCAATTTCACCATATTTTAAAGGTAGTTTATGCTCGCAAACAGATTTTACAATAGGAGTGGCATACCCATTTGCTTTAACATCCAAATAAGAAATACCGTGTGCCCTTCCAAAAGCTTCTCTACCATCTTCAAAGTAGGTAATATAATTACCGTGCCAAACGATTCCTAATGGATCAGTTTCATTGAAACGTACTCGTATATCTGATTGAAATTCTAGTCTACTCATTCTTTAAACCGCTCTTTTCTTTTTATCATATAAAATTGATACCGTAACTGTAGCTAAAAAAAATAAAAGTAACAAACTCATCTCTGGAAGTATGTCAACAATATTTCCGCTACGTAAAAAAACATCATAAAAAGCACTTAAACCCCAATTCATTGGAGAAAAATTTGATAGTATTTGCATGAATTTGGGCATCATAAATACGGGCACCCATATGCCGCCAATGGCAGCAAGGATAACAACAGATGTTGCTCCAAACGGTGCAGATTGTTCTGGCGTGGTGGCTATCGTACCTAATAAAATACCAAATCCTATGGCAGCTAAGCCTGAAAATAAAGCTACCATTATTAAGGTCAAAAATCCAGAACCAATTTCTAAGGCTGGCAACCCTAAATAGGGTAATAAGTAAATACCAACAGCCAACATTAAGAAGAATTGAATCATACACACTGTCAAATAAACCAATACTTTTCCGCCAAGTACGATACTATAAGAAACAGGATTGGTTCTTAAACGCACAAAAGTACCTTGATTTTTTTCTTTAACGATATTAATTGATAATGGAATTACTATAAAAAATATGGCAAAAAGTGTCCAAGCAGGAACATTATGCTGAGTTGAGTTTGGGATAATTTCTTCCTTTCCTTCTTTAGGATTAATCTCCTTAAATGAGATAAGATTTTTTTCTTCAAAAACTGAATTTTCAGCACTATTATCTTCTCCTAAACCTTCTTGAAAGGCTTTATAAATAGATTTGGATTCTATTTTTGCAATCATTTTATCAACATTATTCAAGATTGCATTTTTAAATGTACTTTGAATCGCCGGATCAAAATAGAGCTTAATTTCTTTTTTAGGGATATCCTCTAACATCAAAGTATCACTTTCAACTCCAAATTCGGCAAGAATCTTTGATACATTTTGATCAATTTTTTTCTGGAGATCTCTACTGGTATTTTCGGGTAAAATAACCGCAAATTTATAAGCCCCCTTTAACACAGCTGTTTTCGCAGCTTCTTCTGTAAGTGTTTTGTTATTAACGCGAGTAACCAATTCAAAAGCATCACTATTATTTAAATTGTTATAGATGGTTTTTGATAAATCACCTCGATCATTATCAACAAAAAGGATTGGGATTTTAGTATTCTTTATTGCTTTAAACGAGCTATCCTGAATTAACGTAATAGTAATAATTAGAACTAAAGGCATAATAAAAAGAATGATCAAGCCTCCCAAATCTCGAGATAGCAGTAACATTTCTTTATATGTAGACCTTAATAATTTACGCATAGTCTCTTAATGCTGCTCCGGTTAAAGAGATAAATACATCTTCTAAGTTATAAGCATCTCTTGTACTTTCAATTAGATTTTTAGGAGTACCTGTAGATATGATAGATCCCTTATCAATAATGGATACATTCGTGCAAAAATCTTGCGCTTCTGTTAAATGATGAGATGTATAAATAATCGTTGTTCCATCATTATTTAATCGTTCTAGATGTTCAATAATAACATTTTTAGATTGCACATCTACTCCTACCGTTGGCTCATCGAGAAATAAAATTTTCGGATTATGCAATAAGCCAGCAATAAGATTTACTCTCCGTTTCATGCCTCCAGAAAAAGTCTTGATTTTTTTATTGGAGAAGTTTGCTAGTCCTAATTGTTCTAAACTTTGATTAACTACTTCTTTGAGTTTAGTTCCATTCAAATTATACATCCCTCCAAAATACATTAGGTTTTCGTAGGCTGTAAGTGTTGGGTACAAAGCATATTCTTGAGGTACAACTCCTATTGATTGCTTAATTGTTGTGCTTTGATTCTTAAACGACATTCCGTTGATTAAAATAGAACCCGAAGTTGGTTTAAGCAATCCACAGAGCATCGATATTAATGTTGTTTTACCAGCTCCATTTGGGCCCAGTAATCCATATATTTCTCCTTTACTTATGGTAAGATTTAGTTGATGAATAGAATACTCATTACTCCCTTTGTACTTTTTAGATAGATTTTCTATGTTGATAACAAAAGGGGTCATTAACTAAACTGTTTTCTTTAGCTTTTTAAAGAACTGCTCTTCTTTATCTGCAAGTACCGCCAGTTTGTCGGCAACTTTATTATAGGCATCTATTTGCGAACTTCTATTTTTATAAATTCTTGAAGCATCTATTGCAAAATCACGCCATAAATCACCAATTTGAGTAATTTCTATAGATAATTCTTTTAGCTCTGGTTTATTTAAGATGGTAGCTGCCTCTTGTAGAAAAGCTCCATAAATAAACCTAAAGCCACCACCACCAGTACCAATCTCCTCTTGCATTCTAACGATTTGGCCTAAATAGTGATTTGCAATCTTTGTTCCTTTTTTAATTGGCCATTTTCTAATTAGTCCTGCAACCAAACGAATTCCTTTAACTCCAACAAAAGGAACCGGTGCCAACATATCTCTACATGTTTGCTTTATACCTTTTACTATAGCTTTCTTTAAATCAATACTTTCTGGAAAATGTATCGGGTAATACATATGTCCTTTTGGTGCAAATGCTCCTTTGGCAAAACGTACTCTCTGCAATTCTTTTTCAGATAAGGAAGTAACTTCTTCCATCACAGGATCACTTATCAAATATCTATCGTCTTCCTTTCCATATACCACCATATTATGTGCATTGAAATGAAAGCGATATTCATCAGGGAAATAAGTGAGATTATAAACTCCAACTTGTAAACCAACAGGATTATTATTCTTTAATTCATTATCTAAAGCTAGCTGCGCCTTTTGCTCATTCTTAAACTTGTAGCGCTTTATTTTTATACTGGTTCTTTTAGTAAACCGCTTAAAGATAAATCCAGGCATCGGCCGAAAACTTATCGCAGGTGCGTGATTTACTTTTAAAAAAGGAATGTACACAAAAAATAAACCCGAACCAATTCCAAATACCAATGGTTCACTAATATCATGACCATTATGCTTTAATAAATTTGATACCGTACCATTCTCACAATGTGCAGACTGATGATGTTTGAAATCTATCTTCATTAATTATCCTCTAATTGTTTTAGTTGCTCAATAGAAATATCAAAAACATTGGCATATTTAATTAAAATCTTCTTGCTTAATCTCTTAAAAACTTTTGGTTTGAAGTGTCTTTTTACCCTCCATTTCCACATTCCAACATAACTCGCCAAGACTGTAAGATCCATACGATTCACCTCCATATAATACTCAATTGGACTAGTTTCTTTGTTTAGCACTCGCTGTTTTGCTATGGCAACTCTTTCATTTATATCTTCAAGTGCTTTTGTTAAAGCAATGGTTTTTGGTTCCCATCCAGTACTTAAGCCAGTGGTATAATTACCATTTTCATCAACAGCATAGCATAACTCCTTGATATTTTTAGATGCCAGTTTACTTTTATCTTGAGGTATATCTTTCTTTTTCATACTATGCTTCTTGAATAAACAAATTCATTTCACATGCTGCCAATAACTCAGCATTATTTTCTATAGTACATTTAATGGTACAAATACTATAAGATTCTGTATCGAATCTTGAAACTAAATTGGCTTTTGTATTTATTACCTGTCCTTCATGTGGCAACTTATGAATTTGAACAGACTTAATTGCACTAATAAAACCAACTAATTTATTTCTTTCTCCTTGAAGGTCATCTTCATCAAAATAACTTCTACCAACAATCGCTGAACACGTTTGGGCAGCATTTTCTATCAGCCCAGCTTCAGCAAGTTGATTATCTTCTTTTAAAAAAATGCAATCTGGCTTAATCTCAAATTCAGATTCAACTGAATCTAAGCATACATTAAACATAGCATCAACCATTAGCATCGGTGCACGATGTGGTAAAAAATTCTTGATATCTATGTAATCTATATCTTTCAATTATGCTGCTAGTACTGTTTTCAATTCACCATTGGCAATTTCTTTTCCGTTTAAAGCTACGGAAACTGTTACCAAAGTAACTCCCATTATTTCATGTAAAATAGAAGCTGTGGTTATTATTTCATCATTGAGTTTGGGAAGCTTGAATATTTCACATTTCTTGATGGATCCGATATACCCTGTCGGTGCTGGTTTGTTTTTTATAAAAAATTGACTTCCCGTATGTAAAGCTACCGTTTGAGCCATATGTTCAATAAGTCCCGGCTCCGTAAATTCTTTATCTTTTGTAAAAATATTTTCGGAAGTTATGGTAAGAGCTGCAACCATTTTACTTTCAGAAAAGTCAACCAATTTATCTACCATCACAAACGGCTCTTTCTGCGGAATTAGTTCCTTTATCTGTACTTCTCTAAGCTTCTCTATTTGTAAATTCATTTAGCAAACGGTCAAATAAGCATAGGCATACGAAAAACGAGCGCTCTCTGGAACCGAAAGTAATATCTTATCACCCTTTTTGAGTTTACCTGAATTCATTAATTCTTCTAACATTATATAAATCGAAGCTGCCCCAACATTGCCTACTTTATCTAAATTCATAAACCAATTATCCCATGAAATCTCCACATTTTGAGCTTTCATTTCGTCATATAGGCGCTCTTTGAAATAATAGGAAGATATATGTGGTAAATAGTACGTAATTTCGGAAGCATCTACACCATGCTTACTAATCGCTCTTTTCAAGCTATCAACTCCTTTTACTAAAATATGATCACCTAGTAGTTTAACATCTTGTTTCATGGCGAATAAAGACTGTTCACTCCAAACATGAGAAGGGTATTCACTCCAGGGTTTCAATTGTCCGTCTTCTAATTTTTCTCCTCCGGCGTACATACATGCTTCAATTTCATGTGCATACGAGAACCCTTCCATCCATTCAATTTTTAAAGGAAGATTTCCTTTTGGTTCATTTTCGAGAAGCATTGCTCCTGCTCCATCAGAGAGCATCCAGCGCAAGAATTCTTTATTAAACGCAATTATTGGTTGCTCATTAAGCTCTTTTAAATGATTTACTTCGTCTTCAAAAGTATTTGACATCATCCATGAAGAAGTACGTTCAGAACCTGTACAAACAGCATTTGATACTTGGTTAGCCTTTATTGCTAAATAACCATATTTAAGCGCATTCATTCCAGAGCAACAAGCACCAGATGGTGAATTAATCTCTACATTACCATTCTTTAAAAAACCATGAACCATTGCAGCATGCGAAGGTAAAATTTGATCAGGGCTAGAAGTACCACATGATAGTAATTCTATATTTTCTTTCGAAAAATTCGTATCTAGAAGTGACTCAATTGCCTCTTTAGCCAATTGGGCATTATTATGTGTTATTTTACCATTTTCATCAATGGCATAATATCTATTTTTAATCTGGTTATTGCGTAAAACAATTCTCCTGGCTTTCGAAGATTTTCCATCAACAAACCCTAATTTCTCTTCCATTTCATCATTTGAAACAGGATCATTGGGCAAAAATTTGGAAACTCTCGTTATATAAACGTCGCTCATCTTTGGTCTCTACTTCTTTTGGTTTATAGACGAATAATATTTTTTCTCTTTTTTAATCTTGCCAATCATAGGCAGATAAGTCAACAAAAATACGATAAAAACTATAGGAGCAATCATCCAAATAGCAAATAATAGATAATTCTTGAAAACTTTTATCCATCCTCTGCGCTTTTTATCTCCTGGGCCTCCTTTTTTAATAATGAAATTTGCCCATTTACTAAATAACACATTTGCTCTTTTATCAACTAAAACTAAGAAAGGTTTAATTTTTACAGCTCCGTTTTTCACCAAAGTAGATTGTAAATCTGTAAAGTTATTTTTCAGTAGGCTTTTTAGAATTGGGGCTCCGAATTTAGTCGATCCGTTAATATCTTTGTCTGAAACTCCTGGCTTCGGGAAAATACCAAGATAGCGTTCTTTTTTACCGCTAAACATCCATTTGGAAATTGTAATAACACTGATATGATTAATATGACGGTCTGCTAAAACAATGTTTCCAACCAATTTTGCACTATTATCATTCAACAAGCGCTTCATTTTTTCTTGTGCTTGTATCCACATATTTCTACAACCAATAACAGTTATTACAGGCGTGTCCTTTAAAACCTTCTTGGCGATATCAGATTTTAAAAAAGAATTGATAGGAATCGACGGGGTTAAATACCACACTTGATAAGCCATAATAATCAAATCATATTTCTTATCTAAAATATTGGTATTTGGCTCTTTAAGTTTGCATGGAATTTGCAGAAAAGATTCTGGAAAGCTATCAAAGAACTCTTCTCTTTTCCAAGGAAAATTAAAAGGCTTTAAAGGTTGTATTTGATAATAGGAAATTGAAACCTCATTGGATACTTCTAAAGCATTTGTTACATTTTTAGCAATCTCTAAAAGCTGGCCAGACTGTGTATAATAAACAACAAGAACGTTTTTCATTGTTTGGGATTTAATTCATCCCAAAAATCGAAATAATTAAACCATTGCAAAGGGTATTTCCGTAAAATTTTTTCAATACTCTCTGTATAGTTCTTTAACAAGCCTTTTTCATCTCTTTTTTTAACAGTTGCCATTCTGGTATACAGATGATAATGCTTACGGGTTTCTTTCATAACATATACAAATGCTACCGGAACTTTTAAACGGGAAGCTAATAAAAATGGTCCGGCTGGAAACTTAGCCTCTTTACCTAGTAGTTTTTCAGATAAGTAACGTGTTTCTTCAAAGTAGCGATCTCCTGTAAAGCAAATGAGTTCGTTATTACTTAATGCGGTATTAATCTCAAAAATATGTGACAGGTCTTCTTTAATAAAAATAGATTTTACAGTAGACCTATTGGTTACACTTTCTAGGTATTCTTTAATTTCGCTACGTTCGCCATCGGTAGTAACAATATTAATTTGAGAGTTAATATCAATTTCCTTGAAAAAGAATTCTGCTATTTCAAAATTCCCTACGTGGGCACTAATAAGAATTCCTCCTTGCCCATTCTTAAGCAATTCTTTCAGTTTCTCAATTCCATCAAACTCATAAGTGAATTTATTTCTTAGGCCTGAAGAAATAGCTACCTTATCTATAATCGTTTGGCCAAACTTATAATAGCTTTTATAAACTTTTAAATAGCTTTTTAAAGGTCCATATTTTAAGCGTTTATTGAAATAAGTAAAGGAAGCCTGAGTGCCTTCTCTTGAGAAGAATAAAAAGTAAAATGCTACAAAATATAAAATAAAATAAGCTGACCACAGGCCAACTTTTTTTATGCTGAAGACAAATATTCTATATCCTAAAACAGTACCTCTAGACTTTCCTTCCCATTGAGCCATTCGTTATACTGTATGTGCATCCAACTTATTTTCAATAAGGTCGTAAAAATTTTGTAGGGTTTTAATATTAATAAAATCTTCACCAGCTAGTTTAATACCAAAGTTAGAGTCTATGGCAACAACTAAATCAACAAAATCTAAGCTATCTAACTCTAAGGTTTCTTTTAAATCAGCTTCTGGTTTAATATCTTCTGCCTCTACTTCAAATTCATCAATTAAAAAATCATTAATTTTTTCGATGATCTCTTCTTTCTTCATATTCTTTAAATAATTATAACTTTTTTATGATTAACGCTGAATTTGTACCTCCAAATCCAAAAGAATTTGACAAAAATACATCAATTTTTTTATCTATAGTTTTTGTAGCAATATTTAATTTAGATGATGCCTCATCACATTTTTTTAAATTTATATTAGGTGCTATAAATGAGTGTTGCATCATAAGCATCGAATAGATCACTTCACTGGCACCGGCCATCCAACATTCATGACCAGTCATAGATTTTGTTGAGCTCACAAAGGGGCCATTTTCTCCAAAAACATTAAATATAGCCCGTGCTTCATTGGCATCTCCTACTGGAGTTGAAGTAGCATGTGCATTAACATAATCGATATCTGAAACATTGACCTTAGCTTCGGCCACTGCTTTCAACATTGCTTTTGTTGGTCCTTCTGCTGTTGGAGTAGAAATATGATCTCCATTTGATGAAAATCCATAACCAATAATTTCTCCAAGAATTGGCGCACCACGATTAACAGCAGATTCATAGCTTTCTAAAACTAAAGTCGCTCCACCTCCACTTGGTACAAGTCCGTCTCTACGCTCATCGAATGGGCATGAAGCTTTGGTAGGTGAATCTTCTTTAGCTGAAAATACACCTAAACCATCAAAACTACCCATAGCCTCTTTATTAATTTCTTGCGCCCCACCGCAAATAATCATTTCTTGCAGGCCACTTTTAATTAAATGATAGGCCATTCCTATAGAATGAGAGCCACTCGCACATGCAGCACTTATTGTAAAATTAACACCCGTAAGTTTAAAAATCGTAGAAAGATTCATCGTTACAGTAGAGTTCATCGCTTTAAATATAGCTCCAGACCCAACCATAGTTGTATCTTTCTTTTCTCTCACCTTATCTACAGATTCCATTACAGATTGAGCAGTACTATCATTACCATAGATAATACCAACTTCATTATTTTCTAAAAACTCTTGATCTATAGCTGCATTTTTTAGCGCCTCAATAGTGGCCACATAAGCATATTGCGTTTCCTGCCCCATACTTACTCGCTGTCTTCTCGAAAGCTCTTTCTTTAAATTTGGTTCTTCGACCATTCCTGTTAAAGCAGAACGGTATCCAAACTCTTTTCGGTCTTCATCGAAAACAATACCAGATTTACCCTTGTATAAAGAATCTTTAACTTCTTCAAGATTCTTACCAATGCAAGAGTAAATACCCATTCCTGTAATTACTACTCTTTTCATGCTCAAATTAATGATCTATGAGTAAATACCTCCATTTATATTAATTACTTCACCTGTTATGTACGAAGCCTTCTTAGAAGCTAAAAACGAAACAAGATCGGCCACTTCATCTGCATCACCAAATCTATTAACAGGTATCATTTTCTTCAATTCCTTTTCATCAAGGTCATTCGTCATATCAGTTTTTATAAAACCAGGTGCAACGGCATTTACTGTAATCTTTCGCTTTGCTACTTCTTGTGCCAATGCTTTTGTTGCAGCAACAATGGCTCCTTTGGCTGCAGAATAGTTTGTTTGTCCCGGAGTTCCTTTTACTCCAGAAACTGAGACCATATTTATAATTCTACCGTACCTATTACTAAGCATTTTTTGAATTAAATGGTTCGTTACATTGAAAAAACCATTTAAACTGGTGTTTATTACATTATGCCAATCTTCAGCCGGCATCCACATAAATAAGCCGTCTTTAGTAATACCGGCATTATTAACTATTACCTCAATTAAGGCATTTTCGTTTGCCTTCATCCATTTATCCAAAGCCGCTCTAACACTGTTAGCATTTACCACATTGAACTGAATAATTTCAGCACTCCCTCCTTTTTCATCAACCAGCTTTAATGTTTCTTCTGCCGCCGCCTTATTAGAATTATAATTGATTAAAATATGATAATCTGAGTCTTCTGCTAACTTTACACAAACCGCTCTACCAATCCCTCTTGAGCCACCGGTTACTAACGCACACTTCATTCAGTACTTATTTTATATTTACAAATGGCTCTGCATTCTGGAACCATGTATTTCCTAATAGATTCCCTTTAGTATCTATAAAGCCCCATTTTTTATCAAGGCTCACTCTGGCTAATCCATTAATAAATCCTTTTTGATTATTTTTTTTAAACAGCGAACCAAAGTCCCCAGCTGTAATTTTATACTTGTCTTCTATAACCTGTTCACCTTTAGTATTGATAAAACCCCAATATTTAGAAACTCTAACCGGCGCTAAGCCATCTGCACTAAATAATTCTGCATCTTTATATTGTTCTGGGATCACCATATCTCCTTGAGTATTTATATAACCCCAAGATTTTCCATTGGTAGAAACCGGCGCTAAACCTTGCGAAAAAGCTCTTGCTTTTTTGTATTTAGGTTGAATTACCCACTCACCTTTTCTATTGATAAACCCTGCTTTTTTACTTTCATCATTGGCGTATGTTAATTCTTGTCCATCTCGAAAATCCCAAATTCGCATTGCGCTCTCGACTGGTTTAAATTCTCCATTGATAATTAGCCCATGTGTTTCCCCTTTTTTTGCTCTAATGACACCTTGAGACAAATCACCCAATTCGGTATATACAGGATCAATAATCAACTTACCATTTGTATCTATTAATCCCCAAGATTCATCCTTTTTAACCTTAGCATAGCCATTTCTAAATTTTAAAATTTTGATGTAAGTAGGTTCTAAAACTATTTCACCTTTGGCATTAATTAAACCAATAAGGTCATTCACTCTAAGATAAGCTAATCCATCATGAAAATCAAAAACCCTTTGGCTATCAGGCATTTTAATCTCTTCTCCTTTTTTATTGATATAGAACCATCTCTTATCAATTAAAACTACGGCGATACCGCTGTCAAATCTCTTAGCTCTATCATATTGAGGTGAAATTACAATTTGACCTGTGGCATCAATAAATCCCCATTTATTGCCATCAAAAAAAGCTGCCATTCCATCAGAAAAGTTTGACGCTTTCTCATAAACAGGTTTGATATGCCAAGATCCATCGTCTTTGATATACCCAAACTTTTTATCTTGTCTTACTAAAGCAATATTTTGTGACATCAAAGGTTGCAATAGCATAATAGTTACCAGAAATAACAATATCTTTTTCATAATATATAAGGAGTTTAATTAGACTCGGTACTCATTAAATACGATTTAACCGCATTTACATATGGATACATCACTACATCTTCCTTAAACGCAGGTACTATATTTCTAATAGCATCAAACATAGTTTTGGTCTTTGAAGATACCTTGTCTTGAAATCCTAAATATTCGATAGCCTGAATTACCGTAATCATTTCTATAGCAACTACCTCGTACGAATTTTCGATAACTTTTTTTGTAAGCAATGCCGCATTCGTTCCCATGCTTACAATATCTTGATTATCATTATTATTTGGTATACTATGCACATACATAGGATTAGATAAGGTCTGATTTTCAGCTGTTGTAGAAGTTGCTGTAAACTGAACCCCCTGCATTCCAAAATTAAGTCCTAATGTGCCTAAATTTACAAATGGAGGTAAAATATCATTAAGCTTTGAATTCAATAAATAATTCAATTGACGTTCAGCTAACATAGACATCTTAGTAACAACAATCTTTAATTTATCCATTTCTAAAGATACGTAATCTCCATGAAAATTACCACCGTGATACACATGTTGTTTATCAACATTTACAATAGGATTATCATTCGCAGAATTTACTTCTTCTATTAAGATTCTATCAATAGTATTTAAGGTGTCAAGAACCGGTCCTAAGATTTGAGGAACACATCTTAACGAATAATATTCTTGAACTTTTTCTTTAAATACAGGGCTATTAGCATTACCGTTATATAGGTATTGCTCTCTAGAGCGAACGAGCGTACTATCGTTAAGATGTTCCCTCATTTGCTTCGCTATTTGTTGCTGGCCAATGTGCCTTTTAGCATGATTCAATTCATAAGATAAATGATCATCATAAGCTTGAACGATTTCATTTATTGCTGCAGAGCAACTTATAACCCAGTTCAATAAACGTCTTGTGTATATTGCATTAACAATACCAATTCCTGTCATTACAGACGTTCCGTTCATCAATGCCAGTCCCTCTCTCAATTCAACACTTATTGGCTTTAAGCCTTCAAGCTCAAACACGTCTTTTGTAGCTCGTCTTTCTCCTTTATAAAACACCTCACCTTCACCAATTAGAACCAAAGCCAAGTGCGCCAATTGAACTAAATCGCCACTAGCACCAACGCCACCATGCTCGTAAATCAATGGAAAAATATCTTTGTTTATAAGTGTTGTCATAAGCTCAATTACCGACCTATGTACACCTGAATTCCCTAAACTTAAAGTATTTAATCGAGCTAACATTGCAGATTTCACATAAGCTGGAGGCAAAGGATTACCAGAGCCTGAGGCATGACTTCTTATTAAATTATATTGTAATTTAATTCGATCATCATCTTTAATTTTGTATTGAGCCATTGGCCCAAAACCTGTATTAACCCCGTATATAATTTTATTTTCAGAGAAACCCTTTAAAAAATCGAAGCTATTTTCAACTCTCTTGAGTAAATCATCATCTAGAGTTACTTGATTCTTTTTAAAAATTACCTCATAAAAATCTTGCAAATTTAACTCTCCGTTCAGTTTGAGCATTTTTTTATCACTTTTATAGCCTAAAGTTTTAATAAATAATTTGATTTTAGTTATTTTGAGCCCGCAAATTTAACGTTTTTTGCCTTAACTTTCGCAACAAATTATGACTAGGAAAAATATCGATGTTTTAGTAATTGGCGCTGGACCCTCTGGTTGTGTTGCTGCTGCTTATTTACATAAACAAGGATTTTCTGTTCAAGTTGTTGAAAAATCTAAATTTCCTCGTTTTGTTATCGGCGAAAGTTTATTACCTAAATCCATGGAACATTTCCAGGAGGTTGATCTTGTTGATTGTTTAAATAAACAGGGTTTTGAGAAAAAGCACGGCGCACGATTCCTAAGAAAGGACCAGGTCTGTAATTTCGAATTTGATAAAAAGTTTACTGAAGGCTGGAATTGGACTTGGCAGGTTCCTAGAGCAGATTTTGATAAAACATTAGCTGATGAGATTGAACGAAGAGGCGTCAATATTGCTTTTGAGTGGGAAGTTATAGATGTCACTTTTGAAGGCACAACGTCAAAAACAACGGTAAAGAATAAGGCAGGCAAGGAAGAAGTTTTAGATGCCAAGTTCATTATTGATTCTAGCGGTTATGGGCGTGTTTTACCCAGACTACTTGGGTTAGATAAACCCTCTGAATTGCCGAAGCATTCGTCAATATTCACACACGTAGAAGATAGCAACAGACCTCAAGGAAAAGAAGGAACCATTATTACTTTCGATATTGTTAAAACCAAAGTCTGGTTATGGGTTATTCCTTTCTCAAATGGTAAGACTAGTTTAGGCTTTGTAGGTCCAACAGATTTCATTGAATCTTTTGAAGGAGATACTACAAAGGTTTTTTCTGAACTTTTAAAACTTTCTGATTATTATTATGAACGTTTTAAAAATACAGAGCCTCTCTTTGAACCTATTAAAATCAAAAACTTTTCTAAATCTGTTAAACAACTCTATGGTCCGGGCTATGCTTTAACTGGAAATAGTTCAGAGTTTTTAGATCCAGTTTTTTCATCGGGCGTTGCCTTTGCCACTGAATCTGGTTTATTAGCGGCTAAGCTTGCTGCTAGACAACTAAATGGAGAAGCTATTGACTGGGAAACCGATTACACCAAGCATATCAAAAAAGGAGTATGTGTTTTTGGCTCTTATGTGAAAGAATGGTACACTGGTAATCTTCATAAATTATTCTTTCACCAACCAGAGAATCCCGAAATTAAAGAGAAAATTTGTGCTGTATTGGCCGGATATGTTTGGGATGATAACAATCCATTTGTTAGAAAACACCATAGAGCCATTGCTTCCATGGCGCATTTAATCGATCTTGAAATTGAACAACAAAAAAAAGCTGCTAAATAAATAATTAACAGCTTTTCCTAAGTTTATTAGATTTAGAATTAAAATGCCTTTTTTAAGATAATTTTGGCTAGCGTTTTTCCGGTTTTTGCATACCCTTCACCTAAGCGACTTTCATTGCTATAATTATTACCCCATTGATCTCCTGGTGCATTTTTACTAGTTATTTCAACTAACACATTGTCTCTATTCGCCGTTTCTACAAATTTAAGATTTGTCGTTACTTTAGCTGGTTGCTTCATAATGCCCGCATCCCATCCTGGGTAAAGCCATACTGTTTCAACTATAAGCGTGTACTTAGCATCTTTCAAGTTTTCGGCAAAATAAATCTCTCCTTTTTTTGCTATATATTTATTAACTAATTCTAAAAATTTTGGATGCCATATAAATTCCTTACTCGAATTCCATTTTTTCTTCCAAGCTTCTCCTTTACCCCTAGATTTTTTCTCCAGATCATTAAAACGTTTTTCTACATATTCATCATTCGACATCTTTTCCTTCATCAATTTCATATTGTCGTATACAAATTCTACATTGATCTCTTTTTGATCCTTAATAAAATCAAAATCCCCTTCAACAATCTTTATTTTTTGAGAATATCCTAATGTTACCGATAATATAAGAATAAATACTAATGACGCTCTTTTCATATATTGATTTTTAGATTAATAGTTTAATTCAAATATAAATATAAAATTTATGAGTTTGTTTAAATGAATTATTTTCTTAATAATTTTATTCTAGCGTAAGTTACTTCTTTTTTAAAGTTTTCTTTTTTAAGAATTTCGCAAAAGCTTTCGCCAAAACTCCATAGCTATTCGCGATACGCACACCTCCGTTAAAATCACTTTTCCCTTGATATACTTTGATTAGTTGTGTTGAAAATATTACGTTTTCGGGGTTTTTCGTTTCATAAATTTCAATAATAGCATGTAGCTTTGACTCTTCCCACCACACTCCAATATTATATCCTGGGTAAATCATCTTGCTATGAACCTTCATAGTATACTTAGCACTTGTATTATTTTTATATACTTTAATCTTACGCTTCATAATAAAGTAACCATTAAAATGATCTACAAAATAAGGTTCATATAAATCTTTACGGTCTTTAAACCAGCTTTCTTTAAAACGCTTCCCTAATCCAGGCTCTTTAGCTTCTCTTTTCTTCATTTTATCTTCTAAAAAAGCATTCTCTGAGTCATAACCTGGTATTTCTAAGTTCGAATAATCAAATACTATATTATAATTACTAATGCCGTTAAGGACCGTTAGGTCACCCTCAAATATTTTTATTTTTTGAGCTTGGGATAGTATTGATACTAAAATAAAGCCAAGTAATAATACCTTCTTCATTCTTTAAATGGTTGTTTTATCATTCTTAATACAAACATCATCAAAATATTTATAAATATCATGTCTATAATTCCTAAATTTGTGAATCTAGTAAAACTTTTATGACACAAATTTCTACCGTGTTTGAAACCGGCCTTGCCTTTGCAGAAGAATTAGATGCTCAAGACCCACTAAAAGAGTATCGTGATCAATTTCACATACCAAAAGATGCTAATGGTGAAGATTGGCTTTATTTTACAGGAAATTCACTCGGACTTCAACCTAAAACAACACAAGCCTATATTCAACAAGAATTAGATGATTGGGCAAAATTTGGTGTTGAAGGGCATTTTGAAGCAAAGAATCCCTGGATGCCCTATCATGAGTTTCTTACCAATAGCATGGCTAAGATAGTAGGAGCTAAACCTATTGAAGTGGTTATTATGAATACCCTAACCACAAACCTGCACCTCTTAATGGTCTCTTTTTATCAACCAACACCAACAAAGTACAAGATCGTTATTGAGAGTGATGCTTTTCCTTCTGATCGTTATGCGGTGGAGTCTCAATTGCAATATCATGGATTTGATCCCAATGATGGACTGATTGAATGGAAGCCACGAGCCGGTGAAGAGTTGTTACATATTGAAGACTTAGAAGAAATTTTAGAGCAACAAGGCGATGAAATTGCTTTGTTACTTATTGGCGGTGTCAATTATTATACAGGGCAATATTTCGATCTTAATCGAATTGCTGAGATAGGCCACTCGAAAAATTGTATGGTGGGTATTGACCTCGCTCATGGCGCCGGGAATATTCAACCAAATTTACATGATTCTAATGTTGACTTTGCCGCTTGGTGTACTTATAAATACCTAAATTCTGGCCCTGGTAGCTTGGCAGGATTGTTTGTGCATGAAAAACATGCGCATACTAAAGATCTGCCTCGTTTTTCAGGATGGTGGAATCACAATAAGGAAACACGTTTTAATATGCGCCAACCTTTTGATGTGATGCCCGGAGCTGAAGGATGGCAATTAAGCAATCCTCCAATTTTATCTATGGCTGCTATAAGAGCTTCTTTAGACTTATTTAATAAGGTGGGTATGGAAGCACTTCGTAAAAAATCATTGTTACTAACAGGATATTTTGAATTTTTAATAAATCAAGTTGATACGGCAAGTATAAAAATTATTACACCATCGAATCCTGAAGAACGTGGTTGTCAACTCTCTATTCAGGTGCAGAATGCCGATAAAACCTTACATAATAAGCTAATGGAAGCGCATGTAATTACAGACTGGCGAGAACCAGATGTTATTCGTTGTGCTCCAGTTCCACTATATAATTCGTTTACAGATGTTTATAAAATGGTGGAGATATTAAAGTCTATGCTATAATGTATATCCCAAAACATTATCACAACGAAAATTTGTCTGACATAAAAGAATTTATTCAGCATAATAGTTTTGGAATTCTTATTAGTCACAATGATGGTAAACCATTGGCAACACATATCCCTTTAGAACTTTCTACCAATACTTCGGGAAAAGATATTCTACAAGGACATGTTTCGAAGGGTAACCCACATTGGAAGCATTTTAATGAAAATACTGAAGTTTTATGCATATTTAATGGCCCGCATAGTTATATATCTTCCTCTTGGTATGATTTTGAAGAAGTTCCAACATGGAATTATGTAGCCGTTCATGTGTATGGAAAGATTAAAATTATTGAAGGTGAAGCTCTATATGATTCATTAAAACATCTTATGGATAAGTATGAACAATTATCTGAAAATCCAATAAAAATTGAAAACCTTTCTAAAAGGACAATGAATCAAATTAGAGGAATTGTTGGTTTTGAAATTGAAATAAGCGATATTCAGGCCGCATATAAACTATCGCAAACACATACTGATAAAAATTATAAAAATATCATTTCAGAGCTAGAAAAAAGCAATAACCCCGGAGCAGCTTCGATAGCTAAAGAAATGAAAAAACAAAGGTCTTAATAATGACTTCTAAAAAAGAAAATATCTTAATTATAGGAGCCGGATTATGTGGTTCTCTCCTCGCATTACGGTTAGCTCAACGCGGTTATAGTGTAAACGTCTATGAAAGTAGGCCAGACTTACGAATCACCGATATATCAGCTGGCAGGTCTATTAATTTAGCTTTATCTGATAGAGGGTTCAAAGCGTTACGACTAGCAGGCGTTGAAGACCAAGCCCGTGATATTTGTATACCCATGGTTGGGCGCTTGATACATGATATCGAAGGGAATACCTTCCCTTCAAACTATTCTGGTAGAAGCGGAGAACATATTAATTCAATTTCTAGAGGAGATCTTAATGGATTACTACTTACTGAAGCTGATCGATTTGATAACTTAACCATTCATTTTAATTCAGAATGTAAAAATGTAGATCTAGATTCAAACACAGCCACTTTTTTTGACCATACAAAAAAAGAGCAATTTAATGTTACTGCCGATGTAATTTTTGGAACAGATGGTGCAGGTTCGGCACTTCGAAAGAGTTATTATTTAGAACGTAAATTCTTATTCAGTTTTTCTCAGAATTTCTTGACTCATGGTTATAAAGAATTGGAAATTCCTGCTTCCAAAGAAGGCAGACATTTAATTAGCAAAGATCACTTACATATTTGGCCAAGAGGTGATTATATGCTGATAGCTTTAGCAAACCTTGATGGTAGTTTTACCGTTACACTGTTTTTAAGTTATGATGAAGGCGAGTACAATTTTAATAATTTAAGAACTCCAGAAAGAGTGAAAGAGTTCTTTGAAACACAATTTCCAGATGCTGTGGCATTAATACCGGATATTGCCTCAGAATTCTTTAATAATCCAACAGGTGCTCTAGGTACCGTAAAATGTTCTCCTTGGTATTATAAAAATCAAACTTTATTAATGGGTGATGCCGCGCATGCCATAGTTCCATTTTATGGTCAAGGAATGAACGCCTCCTTTGAGGACGTAACTGTTTTTGATACCATTCTTGACAAACATGAGGGCGATTGGGAAACTGTATTTAAAATTTTTGAAAAGCAACGCAAAGTAGATACCGATGCTATTGCAGATCTCGCTATTGACAATTATTTTGAAATGCGAGATCATGTAGCGAATCCTTTATTTAAAGAAAAACGTAAATTAGAAATGGCATTTGAAGAGCATTTTCCTGATGACTATTTTTCAAAATATTCTATGGTAACCTTTAATGAAGAATTGCCTTATTATCAAGCAATGATCAAAGGGAGAGCACAAGATAAAGCTATCTTAAATATGATAGCTGACAACGAAATTAATATTAATGACGATTTAAGTGAATTATTAAAAAAAGTGCAAGAAGAGACGAACGAACTTTTAGAAGAGGATAAGATTGCAGGTTTAAAATAAAATTATGAGTGAAAAAGTAACACCTAGAGGAGCCTACCCACACACCAAACGAGTTGGAGATTTTATATTTGTTTCAGGTACAAGTTCACGAAAACCAGACAATAGTATTGCAGGAGTAGATATTATTGATGAAATGGGCACCAAACGATTAAATATTGAGGTGCAAACGCGTGAAGTATTACGAAATATTGAAAGGAATTTAGCTAAAGAAGGTGCTTCGCTTAAAGATGTTGTAGACGTTACTTCGTTTTTAGTAAACATGAACGACTTTGCCGGATATAACAAAGCATATGCGGAATTTTTTGACAAAGAAACCGGGCCAACACGAACAACTGTTGCAGTACACCAATTACCGCACCCAGATTTGGTAGTGGAAATTAAAGTAATGGCTTATAAAAAAGTATGAAGATCCAAAACTATATAAACGGTCAATTTGCCCCTCCCATCGCTAATGAGTGGATAGACAATTATTGCCCGGCCGATGGAGAAATCTATGGGCAAATACCTAATTCATCCAAAGATGATGTAGAAGTAGCATACATCGCTGCTAAAATGGCTTTTGAGTCATGGTCAAACACTTCTTTTGAAAAGCGAAGTAGAATTATGCTCAAAATTTCAGAGCTTATCGAACAAAATCTCGATAGGCTTGCAGAAGCCGAAAGTAAAGACAATGGTAAGCCTATCTGGTTAGCAAAGGCTGTTGACATACCAAGAGCATCGAGTAACTTTCGATTTTTTGCCAATGCTATAACACAATTTGCTAGTGAAAGTCATGAAAGTGTTGGTCACGATGCCATGAATTATACACTTAGGCAACCTATTGGAGTCGTTGGTTGTATTTCACCTTGGAATCTCCCACTCTATCTCTTTACATGGAAGATAGCACCAGCTATAGCAGCTGGTAATTGTGTGGTTGCAAAGCCTAGTGAAGTAACACCTATGACAGCTTACTTATTAGGTGAGATATGTACCGAAGCTGGTTTACCAAATGGTGTTCTAAATATTGTACATGGATTTGGAACTACTGCAGGGCAAGCCATTGTAGAACATCCAGATATTAAAGCCATTTCATTTACCGGTGGTACTACCACAGGTGCCCATATAGCAAAAGTAGCAGTGCCTATGTTCAAAAAATTGTCTTTAGAGTTGGGCGGGAAAAATCCAAATATCATATTTGCTGATTGCGATTATCAAGATATGCTGACTACTACCATAAGATCTTCTTTTGGAAATCAAGGCCAAATCTGTCTATGCGGAAGTAGAATTTTCGTTGAAGAATCTATTTATGAACAATTTAAAAAGGACTTTGTAGAAGTTGTATCTAAAAATAAAGTTGGCCATCCGGCGAGCCCAGATACAAAGTTCGGCGCATTAGTATCTAAACAACATTTAGAAAAGGTATTGAACTATGTAGATATTGCTAAAGAAGAAGGTGGCAAGGTATTATATGGAGGAAGTCAATTAACTATAGATGGTTATGAAAATGGATATTATATGGAACCGACCATAATTGAAGTTAAAACCGACGAATGCCGCATCAATCAAGAGGAAGTTTTTGGTCCGGTGGTTACCATTATGCCATTTAAAAAAGAGGAGGAAGTACTAGGTATGGCCAATAAAGTAAATTATGGGCTTTCAGCTACTTTATGGACAAGCGATTTAAAACGTACCATGCGAATGACAAAAGAATTACATGCAGGGATTGTTTGGGTAAACACTTGGCTCATGCGTGACTTGCGTACGCCATTTGGTGGTGTTAAAGATTCTGGCGTTGGTCGTGAAGGTGGTTTTGAGGCATTGCGCTTTTTTACAGAACCTAAAAATGTGTGTATAAAGTATTAAATATCTTGATAGAAATACAAAAAGACATATTTTTCTCTTCTAATTATGAAGACATGGATTTAAAAAAGATCTTTGATTTTGTAAAGAATTCATATTGGGGAGTAACACGCACTTTTGATGAGCAAAAATTAGCAATGGAAAACTCTATCAACTTCGGGTTATTTTATAAAGATCAACAAATAGCCTATAGTAGAGTAATGACTGATAAAGTTTTCTTTGCTTATTTATTAGATGTATTTGTAATCGAGTCATTTCAAGGCAGAGGCCTTGGGAAGTTATTAATGGAAAAAATATTAAATTTTGACTCTTTAAAAAATGTGGATAAATGGATGCTTGCAACCAGAGATGCGCATGGATTATATCGTCAATTTGGATTTGAACCTGTAAAAGATCCAACAAAATTAATGGATAAAATGAGCCCTAGAGCTAAAAAAATATATGAATAAATGAACCTAAATCTAACTAAAAAAAATGCTTTGGTGTGCGGTAGCACGCAAGGAATTGGTAAAGCTTCAGCTATTGCTTTAGCCGATCTCGGAGCGAACGTTACACTCATTGCCCGCAACGAAGAAAAACTAAAAGAAGTAGTTTCTGAGTTACCAAACAAATATCAAGATCATAATTATATTGTGGCTGATTTTACTAATCCTGAAGAAGTTGGGAAAAAAGTAGCTGAAGACCTTAAACGTGTTGGTACATATCATATTTTAATTAATAATACAGGCGGACCAGCTGGTGGGCCGGTTTTTTCTGCAGCCGTTGATTCATTTGAAAAAGCATTCACGCAGCATCTAAAATGTAATCATATTCTTACTCAAACAGTTGTTCCAGGTATGAAAGAAGCAGATTATGGGCGCATCATCAATATTATTTCTACCTCGGTTAAACAACCCCTAGATGGTCTCGGAGTTAGTAATACAATTCGTGGAGCCGTAGCTAATTGGAGTAAAACACTGGCGAATGAACTTGGTGAGTTTGGAATCACGGTGAATAATGTATTACCAGGCGCTACTTCCACCGAACGTTTAAGCGAGATTATAAAAAACAAAGCAGCTAAAACAGGAAAATCTACAGATGAGATTTCAAGAGCAATGAAAAACGGAATTCCTGCGAAACGGTTTGCTCAGCCTGGTGAAATTGCAAATGCTGTAGCATTTTTAGCAAGTGAGGCGGCAAGTTATATCAATGGAATTAATGTTCCCGTTGATGGTGGTAGAACAAAATCTTTGTAACTTAGACAAGAGAACAAAGAAATGAGACAAAAAAACCTTTGAAATTTGTCTTTTATCAATTGTCTAATAGCTAACATCTTAAATCTTAAAAAATATGAGCAGTTTAGTATCTCCAATAAATTTTAAAGAATGGATTGAAGAAAACAGACATTTATTAAAACCTCCTGTTGGTAATAAGGTAGTATGGAAAAATGGCGATTTTATCGTAATGGTAGTTGGAGGGCCAAATAGTAGAAAAGATTATCATTATAATGAAACACCAGAGTTTTTCTATCAAGTTGAAGGCGATATTGTCTTGAAAGTTATTGATAAAGGCACTCCAAAAGACATCCATATTCGTGAAGGCGAAATATTTCTGTTACCACCAAAAGTACCACATTCACCTCAACGTGGAGCCAATACCGTAGGGTTAGTAATTGAATATCCAAGAGAAAAAGGGGTACAAGATGCTCTACTCTGGTTTTGTGAAAACTGCACCACGAAATTATATGAAGAAGATTTTACACTAGATAATATAGAAACTGATATGCCTAAAATCTTCGATCAATATTATAATGATTTAGAGAAACGATCCTGCCCCAACTGTAATGCAGTTATGGAACCGCCAAAAAAAGTACAATTAGAGCATGATTGAAGCTTCTAAGGACAGTTTCTATAGACAAGGTTTTATGAAAACCTTAGGCGCTAAATTGATTTCCATTAAAGAAGGGTTGGTAAAAATAGAATGTGACTTTAATGAAAAACTCACACAGCAACATGGCTATTTTCATGCTGGTGTATTAACCAGCTTGGCAGATGTGGCCTGTGGTTATGCTGCACACTCAATGATGCCAGATGGATCTGATGTATTAAGCGTTGAATTCAAAACCAATTTCATTAGAGCTGCAAAAGCAAGTAAAATTGTAGCAATTGGTAAAGTTGTTAAAAGTGGTAAAACATTAACTTTCTGCGAAGCTAAAGTTACAGATGGAGATGAAAACTTGGTTTTTGCAACTATGCAAGCCACAATGATTTGTTTAAAAAAAGAGCAATTATAATTCCGTGCTCGAAACGGAATCTAAATAGAATATAACATTTAAAAAAATGCTCACTTTCGTGGGAAATTAATATGAGCAAAAGAAAGTTAAGAATTAATGGTCATTCGCATTTACTACCCTATCCTGAGGAAATTCCTCAGTTTATGAAAGATAAAGGCATCTTTTGGGTAGATAAAGATCGAAAATTTATGTTACAAAAAGATTGGAGCCGTCCAGTAACAGATTCTAGTTTCTTTTTAAATGAAAAGTTAGAATGGATGGATCGTTTTGATATAGATCATGCGGTAGTTCTAAATCTTTCACAGCTTTATGGAAATGGGCTTCGTTTAGAGGAAATGAAACAAGCATTGAGGTTTCAGAATGATTTCAATGCGCGTATTCAGCATGAAAATCCAGGTAAATTTACTTGCGGTTTCGTGGTACATCCAGGATTTGTAAGAGGTGCCTGTTGGGAAATAGAACGTTGTGTAGAAGTATTAGGAATGCGATTGCTATGTTTGCCAACACACTATATGGATACCATTGGCACCTGGCGATGCATTTTTGATGAAGAAAACGAACCCATATTTGAATTAGCAAATAAATATAATTTAGCCGTTGAAATTCACCCCTATGATGGTGAAAAATTCATTAAATTAGAAAATACTTCTTGGCGTTTTCATTTAATCTGGATGCTTGCTCAGTGTGCAGATGCCTATCATTTCTTGACTTTAAATGGATATTATGAAAAATATCCTAACATGCGCATTTGCTTTGCTCATGGTGGACAATTAGCACAAATTAATTTAGGGCGACGTATTCAAGGTTTCGATGGACGACGAGATTTATTTGAAGAAAAAGTGCATCCGCGTAAGGCAGTTGGGCATAAGAATATTTTCTTTGATACTCTTGTACATGATACGGGCTCTTTGAAATTACTCATTGAAAATCAAACTTCAAAACAAGTTCTTATAGGTTTAGATGACCCTTATCCATTAGGGGAAATGGAAAGTACAACACAATCTTCCTATCCCGGAAAGATTTTAGACCTCGCAATAGACAGAGCGATCATTACAGAAACCGAAAAGGATGCGATGTGGGAAGATAATGTTTTACAATGGTTATATGGCGATGATGAAAAAGCTAAGCAACAATTAATTGATAAAATAGTGTTATAACTCTGTTTATTCTAGTTATTTTTTGAGGAATCAATTTTGGCCTTAATCTCAATGATTTCTTCTGGTATCCAATCGAAAGATTTATCAAGCTCATAAGCTTTTTGCTTTAATTCTAATGCTTCTTTATACTTTCCGAGCTGAAGCATTAAATCTGCTTTAGAATCGTATGGATTTCCATTTTTAGGTTCACATCTTATGAAGTTATTAAAAGCTTCCTCCGCCTTATTAAATTGTTTATTATTTATGAATGCATACCCCAAAATATTATAGCCAGATCCATAGTTTTTATCTAGTTCTACAGATTTTTCTCCTGCTTTGATAGCCAGAGCTGGATTTTTTCTAAAAAGTAAAAAGCAAATAGTATGATGGAGATATTTATCATCAGAACATAATGCCGCCAATTCGAATAACCTTTTTTCTTTTAGGTCATCTGGATGGTTTAATCGATATTCTGTAGCCTCCACCAGCATTTGTTCTTCTTTGGAAACCAGATGTTTATATTTCTTAGCAAGTTCATGATTCGATCTCTTTACTGAATCATTTAATGCATACATCGAAATATAATTATACATTCTTACAAAAGAGCTATCATGCTCAATCGCTCCCTTATAATGCACTTCAGGACTGTTGTTTAGTCCATTTTGAACTAAGGTGCGCGCTTTTATAAAATGCTCTTTTGCATTTTGAGAAGATGTAGTAATTGGAACTGTTTTCAATAGTTTTTCTTTAGTATTCATTCGACCGTTTTTGCAGGATGTAATTGTAATGAATAATAATAAGATCATTAACCTCATATCTTTGATGTTTATTTAGTTTTTTTCCTTCTGTAACCTCCATTTGGGTTCATTAATTAAACATTAGCAACCTCATCACTCCAAATTACCGAAGCAATCTTCCAACCGTTGTTAATTTTTACAAGCTGAAAAATCTTAAGCCCCTTTGTTTCAAAATATTTACCATTAGACTTTCCTGATTTTCTATAATAGCTCGTTCTGTGAGCAATTCTTCCAAAAACGTTGGTTTCTGAAGAAGTTTCTTTTTCTAGAAAATCAATTAAAGTACCATCTTTTAGAATTCTCTCTCTTGGTTCAATAAAGCTCTTTATATTGTAAACTATAGGGCTGCTATTTGTATGGTTGATGATTATCGCTTCAGGAACTAATAAATCATAAATCTTGTTTAAATCTGGTAATTGCTTAACATTTGTAAAGACACTGTAAAAAGTAATTACCAGATTGTTAATATTTTCGTTATCATAATTCATTTCTCACAAAGCTAGTTTAACATTAAAAGTTGGCAGCTTACTCAATAGTAAATTCATACAGTCCATTTTCATTTGCATTTACAATGGAAGTGTATAGATCAATTTGTTCATTTATATTTTTATCGAATGCAATCCTTACGCTTCTTTCTTCACCGAAGTTTCCGCCATTTCGATAACCTCCCCCAATAAAATAAGTGCCGGGTTCAGATATTTTGATTTTAATTCTGCTAGCAAACGCTTCTTTATCCTCGTAAAATAAGTTTGAAATTGATATTCCGAATGCCAGTTCAGATAAAAACACTTCTCCTAATTCCGCCTCAGCATATTCAAAATTTACTCCTTCTAAATCACCATTACTCGACTTTTTAAATAAATAAAGCCAAAATGAGATCTCTTTTCTTATATCTTGCTCAAAAGAATCAGTTATCAAAAGGTTATGTCCATCAACGGTCATCTGAGAATTAGGAATTGCCGTATTTATGACAATGTAATCTTCTTTAGAAAATATATTTTGATCATTAGCTATACTTACTAGGTTTGGATTTTCTATAGTTTCTATAATCTTAGGTTCGTCGTCACTACACTGAAATGCCGATAATAGAGTAATCAATAAAAAATATAATAAGACTTTCTTTTTCATTTTATAATTGAATTAAAATTATTCTTTTGTGATTTTAGAGTTAGGCTTCTTATACACAAAACCAAAAATACCTGAATGCAAATCGAAAATATGTAGCCATATGGCTAAAAATTTCAATTATTCAACCTTGGTCATAAACATATACCAGTTCCACTCCCAAGTTTTACCTTTATCTTTTGAAAAAGCTTGGCACCAATTAGGATTAGAAGGGTTCGTTGCATCCCAGCGAAAAACAACAATAATATCTTCACTATTAAATGTGTCTTTTGTAAAAAAATATCCAACTTTATTTTCAAATGAGCCTACAACCGGTAGATCAAATTTTCCTCGATTCGAATCTGCCCAATACATGCTCCACAATTTTGTTTCAGGATCAAAAAGCCGTACCGTCATTCCTTCAAACGGTTTACCATCTCGTGTCGCTAAAAAATTATCAATATTACCTAAACCATGTAGAATTTTATACATTTCTTGGGTAGACTCAAATTCGATCCATTCATTAGAATTATTAAAGATTGATTTTCTCTTTTTATTTATCAACTTAAACTTCCCTTGATAAAAATCAAAGTCATTTTTAGAAGACGTAATGCTTGGCTTAATAATTAACTCTCCAGCAGCATCAAAAGAAACCTTTGGAACTTCAAAATTTTGAATAATCATGTTTTGAGATTTTACAGATAAAAAATTAATAATAAAGATTGTTGTAATTAAATATTTCATGCTGCAAGTATAAAAAGCACTAATGACAACCCTATGTCAGTAAAACTTAGAAAAATTAAAAACTTTTTAAATAATCTTGAATGGTATATGAATGTTCATTTTTAAAAGGCTGATTTACATTGGTTAACTGAAGAATATTATTAAGCTTAAAATCTCTATAATCTTTTCTCAAATGACACCAGGCAATAAGATGCCATTGATTGGTATAAAAAATTAAACCTATTGCCTCAATTTCCCTTTGCGTTTTGTTACTTTTTTTATCAATATAATCAATTCTTAAAATATTTTTATCGGTAATAGCATTCTGAACTTTAGATAGATAATACTTCTTATCATTAGAATTTTGTGGTATATATACTTCAACTTTAGATTGAATCCTTTCAAATTTCTTCCAATCCTGAAACTTAAGTACAGCTCTTATTTTGTCGAGTGCTTGCTGTGATTCTTTTACAACAGAATCATCGGTGAATTTTGCCGCTAGTGATTGTAATAATAATAATGAATTGGCTTCATCTATTGTAAAAGTTAACGGAGGTAAAAAATAACCTTGTACTAAGGCATATCCTTTATTTGGTTCAAGATAAATCGGAACTCCTATTTCATTTAAAGCCTTAATATCTCTATATATTGTTCTAATACTAAGGTTATATTTTTCTGATAAGGCCTCTGCAGTAACATGTTTTTTTGACTGTAGCGTTAGCAAGAGATTCATTAATCGGTCAATTCTGTTCATTTAAGGTTTTTCTTAGTAAAGTAAAAAAGCCTCAGTAAGTGAGGCTTTTTAAAAAAAAGGTATTAAAATATTATTATAAGGTGCCCCTATTCGCTTGCTCTCTTTCGATAGCTTCAAATAAGGCTTTAAAATTACCAACCCCAAAAGATTGTGCTCCTTTACGTTGTATAATCTCAAAGAACATCGTAGGTCTATCTACCACTGGCTTTGTAAACAACTGCAACAAATAACCTTCTTCATCTCTATCAATTAGAATTCCATGTTCTTTAAGAACCTCAACATCTTCATCGATCTTACCTACACGTTCTAAAAGATCGTCATAATAGGTCTCGGGTACATATAAAAATTCAACACCGCGATCGCGCATGGCCGAAACCGTCGCAACAATGTCATTGGTTGCTACAGCAATATGCTGTACTCCTGCTCCATTATAGAACTCTAAATACTCTTCAATTTGCGATTTTTTCTTTCCCTCAGCAGGCTCATTAATTGGAAATTTAATTCTACCATTACCATTACTCATTACCTTACTCATCAGCGCAGTATAATCTGTTGAAATATCATCATCAGTAAATGAAATAATTTGCGCAAAGCCCATTACCCTAGCATAGAATTCACACCATTCTTTCATTTTCCCCCAACCAACATTACCAACCATATGGTCTATGAACTTTAATCCAACGGGCTCAGGATTATAATGTGATTCCCATTTCTGGTACCCCGGTAGAAAGATGCCATTATAATTTTTTCGCTCCACAAAAACATGAACCGTTTCACCATAGGTATAAATTCCCGAGCGAATTACATATCCATTTTCATCTTCCTCTTTTGTAGGCTTCATAAAAGGTTTTGCACCTCGTTTTGTGGTTTCTTCAAATGCTTTTGTAGCATCATCAACCCAAAGTGCAACCACTTTTACGCCATCACCATGTTCTTCAATATGTCTATTAATTTCACCTCCTTTTTCTAGTGGTGTTGTTAATACCAATCTAATTTTATCTTGTTTTAGAACATAAGAAACACGGTCTTTCAATCCGGTTTCCAGTCCGGCATAAGCTTCCGATTGAAATCCGAATGCCGTTTTGTAGAAATGGGCTGATTGCTTCGCATTGCCAACATATAATTCTACATAATCTGTTCCATTTAACGGAAGAAAATCTTCTGCTTCATCAAATATTTTTTTAATACCATATTCGGTATTTTGTAAATCTGTTAAATCTTTTATTCCTGCCATTTTGTTTTTTTTTAATGATTTTCATCTAACCACGAAGTGTGATAATCTCCTGTATCAATTTTTACTGCTTCTGCAGTTACCATTAATGGTTTAAAAGTATCGACCATTACTGCCAATTCTTCTGTTTCAGTTTGTCCGATACTACGTTCCATTGCTCCGGGATGTGGACCATGCGGAATACCAGCCGGATGTAATGTGATTTGACCAATATCGATATTATTTCTGCTCATAAAATCGCCATCAACATAATACAACACCTCATCAGAATCGATATTGCTATGATTGTAAGGTGCTGGTATTGCCTTTGGATGATAATCATACAACCTTGGTACAAACGAGCAAATTACGAAAGCGCTCGTCTCAAAAGTTTGATGCACCGGAGGTGGTTGATGCACTCTACCAGTTATAGGCTCGAAATCATGAATAGAAAATTTATACGGATAATTGTAACCATCCCAACCAACAACACTAAATGGATGATAGCCATATACATATTCATGAATCATATCTTGCTTTTTAACTTTCAAGATAAAATCTCCTTTATCAGTATAGGTTTCTAGTTCGTTTGGTGGATGCATATCACGTTCACAAAAAGGTGCGTGTTCTAAATGCTGTCCGAACCAATTTCGATAGCGTTTCGGTGTATAAATAGGGTGCTTTGATTCTACAATGAATAAACGATTGTCTTCGGTATCAAAATCAATTTGATAGATCATACCACGAGGGATCACTAAGTAATCTCCGTATTCAAAATTGATATTTCCTAAAAAGGTTCTTAGCTTTCCTGTTCCTTTATGAATAAAGATCACCTCGTCAGAATCAGTATTCTTATAAAAATAATCTCGCAATGACTTCTTAGGAGCCGCCAATATGATATGACAATCATTATTAACTAAAATAGCTTTTCTACTTTCTAAAAAATCATCAATAGCGGGAACCTGAAATCCGTTAAGACTCATTGATTTCATGTTCTTTTCTACTGCAATTTTTGGCGCTACACTATACGACCTTAAAACTTCTTTTACCTGTGTAGGTCGGTGTGTGTGATATAATAGCGATGACATTCCGTCAAAACCAATAGTACCAAATAATTCTTCGTAATAATAGTTCCCTTCAGGGCTTTTAAAAATGGTATGCCTCTTTGAAGGTATTGAACCTAATTTATGATATCTGGGCATTTTTTATATTTTAATGTTATACAATAAAGTTCTCTAATCAAGCTGATTAGGACTTCATTCTGGGTTTCTCTTGATCAAGAATTTGAGAAGTAATAATAATTCTTCGTAAGACGATTGCATCTTCTGTAACATTAACTACTCAAAGATACAGAATAATTTTAAGATTCAGGAGCTAATTCAACTTCTAACCCATCCAATTCTGGAGTAATATGTATTTGGCATCCTAAACGGCTATTGTCTTCTACATAAAAGGCTTCAGCTAACATTAAATCTTCATCTGGCGACATCTCTGGTAATTCATGGTCTGACTTAACATAACACTGGCATGAAGCACACATTGCCATACCTCCGCATACGCCAATGGTACCTTCTGGCGCCAATTCATACGAACGTACTACTTCCATAAGATTCATTGCCATATCGGTAGGGGCAAGAATTTCATGAAATACTCCTTCTCTATCGGTAATTTTAATGGTAATATCAGACATTTTCTAATTCCTTTAATTTTTTTCTTAACACTTTCGCACGTTTATCTTCTCCATCATGGCTCCAACCTGGTGCATAAAATATATACTTTAATTTATCAGATACCTTGGTTGCTCGCTTCACATCTTTATAAATAGCGGCATACTCATGCGTAGCTACTTTAACCGGATGAAAAGTTTCTATATTTATTGTTAACCCATAAACCGGATGATCAATTTTCTTGACTTCTTCAGAAAATGTGCCAAATATACGGTCCCAAATAATAAAAATACCAGCGTGATTACAATCTAAGTAACGAATATTTGATGCATGATGTACTCTATGATGTGAAGGTGTATTGAAAATAAATTCGATGGGTTTTGGAAGTTTATCTACTAATTCTGTATGAATAAAAAACTGATAAATAAGGCTAATTCCCATCATAGTAAACATCATAAGAGGATCAAATCCTAATAACGGAATCCAAATCCAAAACAAAAATTTATGAATACGCTCTCCAACCCCTTGTCGTAAGGCCGTTCCAAGGTTTAGGTAGACCGAAGAATGATGTGGTACATGCCCTGCCCAAAATAAACGAACTTCATGATTCATTCTGTGAAACCAATAATAGGCAAAGTCATCTGCAAAAATCAGTATTACCCAAGCCCACCACTGACGTTGTACAATATCTCTAAGCGGACTAATTTCATGTAGATAGAAAAAGACTATAAAGGCTAAAACTTTGGGAATAAATTCAATAATCCCAGAAAAGATCATCATTAATAATGACACTCCTGTATCTTTAGCGTAGTACTTTTCTTTGGCAATAAAGTACTCTATTACCATAGCAAATAGAAATACAGGAACTGCAAAATAGATAAGCTTATCTTGCGATAGTTGCTGTATGTACTCTAAAAAAGTCATTTTTATAATAATGAAATTCCGAAATAATATTGAATTAAGCTTAGCACAGGGTTTAGGATGATGTTATTCTATTTTTTTGACCACAGCCTTTGGTGCTTCTTTCTTTGTTCCATCAAAACCTTCAACACCACCTACAGTTGTATATTTCATAACATATTTTTTATCGGGATGAATGCGTTTATAAGCACTTTGACACATAAGTGTTGCCTCATGAAACCCGCATAAAATAAGTTTCAACTTACCGGGATAGGTATTTACATCACCAATGGCATATATACCCGGAATATTCGTTTGATAATCAAGGGCATTGTTCACCTTAATTGCATTTTTCTCGATTTCTAGACCCCAATTGGCAATAGGCCCTAATTTAGGTGCCAATCCGAATAAAGGAATAAAATGATCTGTTTCTAATACAAATGATTCTCCAGATTTATGAACTTCAACACCCGTAACATGACCTTTGCCAATAATTCCTTTTACTTCAGCAGGAGTAATAAGGGTAATTTTACCCTCATTTTTAAGTTCTTGAACCTTATCAACACTATCTAAAGCTCCTCTAAATTCGTTTCTTCGATGAATTAAAGTAACTGATTTGGCTATATCTGTTAAGAATATTGACCAGTCTAAGGCTGAATCTCCGCCACCGGCTATAACTACTTTTTTATCGCGATAAATCTCTGGTTCGCGAATCATATATTCAACACCTTTATCTTCGAAATTAGAGATGTTAGGAATTGGTGGTTTTCTTGGTTCAAAGCTTCCTAATCCACCCGCTATTGCAACCACAGGTGCATGATGTTTTGTACCTTTGTTTGTAGTTACTATAAAAGTACCATCATCTTGTTTTTCAATAACATCAGCCCTTTCACCTAAAGTAAATCCAGGTTCAAACTGTTTGCATTGCTCTAATAATTTATCAGTAAGATCTCCAGCAAGAATTTCTGGGTATGCTGGAATATCATAAATTGGTTTTTTGGGGTAAATTTCTGAGCATTGTCCACCAGGCTGTGGCAATGCATCGATTAAATGGCAACGAAGCTTTAATAAGCCTGCCTCAAAAACAGTAAAGAGCCCTGTTGGGCCCGCTCCAATAATTAGTATGTCTGTATTGATCATTTATATAAACTACTGTACAAAACTATCTCGATAACTCCTTTAAAAATATGATAAAAGTCAGCTATTTTAAGCTACACTAATAACCTCTTGAACTTGAGGTGCATATTTTTTTATAGTAGCCTCTACTCCATTTTTTAAGGTCATTTGATTTACAGAGCAACTAATGCATGCTCCTTCTAACTGAACTTTTACTATATCGTTATCAATTGAAACTAATGAAATATTACCGCCATCGGCTTCTAAAAAAGGTCTTATCTCTGTTAAAGCCTTTTCTACATTACTACGTAATTCTTGTTTCTTCATCGTTTAGTTTTTAATGGCACTACAACCTGCCATAGTGGTTATTTTAACTACTTCAGTTGGTGGCAATTCTTTGTTTCGCTGTACTAACTGAGTAACCATATTCTTTGTTATATCTATAAATGCATTCTCTAAAGGAGTTCCTGCTTGTAAGGCTACCGGATGCCCAACATCTCCCGCTTCTCGAATACTTTGTACTAGCGGAATCTCACCTAAAAATGAGGTTTCTAAATCTTCAGCAAGCTCTTTTGCCCCATCTTTTCCAAAAATGTAATACTTATTATCTGGCAACTCTTCAGGAGTAAAATAACTCATGTTCTCTATAAGCCCTAAAACAGGTACCTGAATACTCTTTTGTTCAAACATGGCAACTCCTTTCTTTGCATCGGCTAAAGCAATATTTTGTGGTGTACTTACTATGACAGCTCCTGTTATTGGTACTGCCTGTACAATTGATAAATGAATATCTCCTGTTCCGGGAGGTAGATCAATTAGCATAAAATCTAACTCCCCCCAATCAGCATCAAAAATCATTTGATTCAACGCTTTTGATGCCATAGCACCTCGCCAAATCACTGCTTGATTAGGTTGTGTAAAAAAACCTAATGATAATAGTTTCACACCATAGCTTTCTATGGGTTTCATTTTAGAGCGTCCGTGTACAGTAACAGCAACAGGTTTTTCATCAGCAACATCAAACATTATTGGCATAGATGGTCCATATACATCGGCATCCAGCACTCCTACTTTAAAACCCATCTTAGATAAAGTAATTGCCAAATTGGCTGTAATTGTAGATTTACCCACACCGCCTTTACCTGAAGCCACAGCAATAATATTCTTAATACCTTCAATTTTTTTACCTCTAATAAGGTTCTGTTCAGGTTTTTTTGGTGCATTTACTTTTACATTCACTTTCACATCAGCCTTTTGATATACATGCTCATGTATAGCTTTCATGATCTCCACTTCAACCTTCTTCTTTGCCTGCAATGTAGGGTTTGAAATCATTACATCAACAATAACTTCTTTACCGAAAGTAACTACATTTTGTATCGCTTTACTCTCTACCAAACTCTTTCCCTCTCCTGGGGCTGTAATGGTCTCTAAAGCTTTATATATTTCTTGCTTATCCAGCTTCATATTTATATTCATTCTAAATTACAAAGATACAGAGTTACAACGAGAAAAAGAACCCAACCTATAGATATTATTTATGGTCATATTATGTTATTTTAGCTCGTCTTAATTTTAATAATGGAAGTAATTGATTTAATAAATAAGTTGGCATATCCAATAGCGATTCCATTCTTTATTTTATTAATATTAATTGAGATTTATTTAGGATGGAAAGACCGTCAACAAAACCATGAGCTAAAGGATACGTTCATTAATATAAGCTCGGGGCTAGTTTATTTTATTATAAGTCTATTAACTAAATCGATTAAACTTATACTATTCTTTTATATCTATTCCAATTTTAAAATTTTTACTGTTGATTATAGTGTTTGGTGGAGTTGGCTGTTACTTTTCTTTTTAGATGATTTCACTTTTTATTGGGGTCATAGAATTGCGCATTCTGTATCGTTCTATTGGGCAAGTCATGTGGTGCATCATTCGTCACAACATTTTAATTTTTCTACTGCTTTGCGAAAAACATGGACTTATGATGTTATCGGGCATTTTCTATTTTGGGTTTGGTTAGCCGTATTAGGGTTCCATCCATTGCAAATTTTTGCAATGAAGACCATTAATTTTATTTATCAATATTGGATACATACCGAGAAAATAGGAAAGTTGCCAAAACCAATTGAGCTTATTTTCAATACACCTTCACACCATAGAGTGCATCATGGTTCAGATTTAAAATATTTAGATAGAAATCATGCCGGTGTTCTTATTATCTGGGATAAATTATTTGGCACCTTTCAACCCGAAGAAGAAACTCCTAATTATGGATTAACCGCTAATATTCATACTAATAATTTATTTAAAGTTGAATTTCATGAATGGAAAAGTCTTTTCATAAAAATGAAACATAGCCCAAACTTTTTCACAGCAATGAAACAGCTGCTAATGCCACCAGGATGGAGTCATGATAAAAGCACCTTAACCACTAAAGAAATGAGAAAAGAAACTGCTCGGAATTCGTAAACGATTATTACACAAATTACTTCAAAACAAAGGTCTCCGTCATTTCCCAATTTGCCCGTACATCTAATTCTGTAGGATAATAAACTACTTTTTCTGGCTGCAGTTTTAATAGAAAATTACCAGTATCCCATTTGCCATTTTCATTATCATCATAAATTAATCGAACCCTATATTTGGCCGGTTCAAGATTTTTAAAAGTAAATTCCTGATCGGCTTCAGCATAAATCTCTTCTATAATTTCTCCACTCGATTTTAATAATTGTACAATTATAGGGTAACGATTTACATTTTGCAGTGTTAAATAAAGATTCCCATAATCTGAAGCTTTCTTGGTTTTAAAATTATAGCGCAAAGAGTCATTTACATTATCAAGAAAATCTTTAAATGCTCCTGGCAATAATTCTAGTTTATAGGCCTCTTGTTCCTTCTTATCGAATTCAACATTTAACTCTTTAGAGAATTTATTAAATCTAATAGCATAATTTACACTAACCGTATCCTTATCAGTAAAAACAAATTTAGTGGTATCAATAGATGCTATTGGAATATTACTAACAAGTTTTAATGTATCTCTTAAAGATAATGTGCCTCTTGCGTTACTGGTAACTTGCAATGAATCTACATCTTTTGATCTTCTTCTGATAGCCAAAGTATCAACATAGGTTTTATTACGCACTTCCAATAAAAGAGAGTCAATCGTGGCATTTTTATACCAATAGTTCAAACTATCCTTGTCTTTTTCAAACACAATTAATGAAGGAATAGATTCATTAAGGTTTTTTATTTTAATACTATCCACAATACCTTCATAGCCAAATAGCAAACGATTTTTTGTTTGTTCACTAGGTCGGTTAATTTTATACGCTAAGGTTTCTTTGAATACTATGATTTCATGACCTATAGAATCTTCAGGAATGTTTATCTCTTTCTCTAAAAATCCTATTTTATCTTGTTTTGGTGTAAAAACATAGTCTTTACTAGCATCTTTTAAAGCTATAAGTTTATACTTTCCTGCTTTTATATTACTTATCTCCCAAATACTGGTGTCAAGTGAGTTACCAACATAGAGTGGTTTTTCTTTGTAGATTAATGAATCGGTATATGCTTCATTAAATTCGTAGAGTAAAATAGAAACATCTTTATCAACTTCTTCTTTAAATGCGTCTTTGATAGTACCGCTTACTTTTAATGAATCGATATAATTTCCCGTTGAGAATACATATTTAAAATTTCGTAAAATATTGCCTTCGGTATTATCAATTACACTTTGCCCGAAATTAAAAGTATAAGTAGTATTTTCTTTTAAGGTATCTAATAATTTAATTTTAATATACTTGCTAGGCGTACCCAAAGGGGTAATTACCGGGGCGTATTTCATTGGTGGTGAAATAACTAGTTGTTTGCTTAAATCTTTTAGCTTAATGTATTCATCAAAATAGATACGTATTTCATCGTCATCAAAGTTAGTAGACTCAAATGGTGGTCGGGCGGTAACCATTATAGGCGCTATTGAATCTTTAGGCCCTCCAGTTGGGCGACCTCTTTTAGCACAATTAGAAGTGACTAAGATTAGAAAAAAAACAATTACAAATACTCTAAAAATCATTCAAAAATATTTATGGCAAATTAACAACTATTTTTTACGATGTAAAAGCCAAAGCAGCGATGCTTAGTTTTATTTTTTTTGTTCTTAGTAACTGAACACCACAGGCTTCTATGGTTGCTCCCGTAGTGATAACGTCATCAACCAATAAAACACTTTTATTTTCAAAGAACAGCGTATTTTCCAGATAGAATTTTCCAATTACATTTTTCCATCTATCCATTCGTTGCTTATCAGTTTGTGTTTCATTAGTTAAAATTGACAATAGCTGTGTGTCATTAAACTTAGCACCAATTGCAATTGCTATTTCTTGGGCGAACCTAGTTACTTGATTATATCCTCTTTTCTTTAATTTCTTAGCATTTAATGGAACTGGTATTACATAATCTATTTTGGGCAATCTAGTACAACCTGATAATTCACTTCCGAGCCATTGTCCAAAAAGAACTCCTAAATTTTCCTGATTACCATATTTTAATTGATGAATTAATTTTTGAGTAATTCCTTTACGTTTAAAAAGTAATAACGCTGTTGCAAATTCAATATTAAGTCTACCGTAGAATGTTTGTTCTACTTCATTATTAATAACTTCGGTCATCTCCGCTAAAGGTAGATCGAATCTACATGTTAGGCATATAAGCTCTTCATTTTGTACTAGTGGCTCCTCGCAATTTTCACATATTTCAGGGAAAAATAAATAATAAAGATCTTTAAGGATTTGCATCTCTAAACATTTTATTTCTTGTTCAAGAAGTCAAAATTATTTAGATATGCTCTTTATTTATATTTATTCTTACCAGTTTCTTTAGATTCTCTTTAGAATCTTAAACTAATTTTGCGCATTTGAAAGATTTAAATAAGTCTTTTTTTATAAATTGTTATTAACGAATTAAAAAAACAAGAGTTTAATTATACCAATTTAGCTATCTTTACGTTAAAGCAACTATAGTTAATTTTAAACTCTAAAACTAAACTTTTAAACCATGGAAGAAAACAAATCTTCAAACAGTAAACAAATTATCATTTGGGCTTTATTAGCTTTATTGGTAGGTCTAGGTGTCTACACTTTTAGAAGCAATACAAAGCATAAAGAAGCTGAACAATTCCTTAAAGAAGAAAAAGAGCAAATTTTAGGAAACTTAACAGCTATGGAAGAAAAGTATGACAAAGCCATAGCACAGAATACCTCTTTATCTGATGAGTTGAAATTAGAAAAAGACAAAATTGTTCTTTTTATGGATTCTGTTAAAAATCTAAAAAACACGAATTGGAGGTTAATTAGAAGATACAGAAATCAAATTGCCGGCTTGGAAAAAACAAATGAAAGATTAATTAACCTAACTGATTCATTAAAATTAGTTAACAATCTTTTAGTGGTTGAGAAAGATAGTATTACCGGCGAATTAGTTGAGCAAAGAAGCTATAATGATACGTTAGTAGCTCAAAACTTAGACTTGGCGAAGAAAGTTGAAATTGGAGGTGCATTAAGAGTGAGTACTGTAAATGCAACTGCAATGCGTTTAAGAAGTAATGGAAAATATACAGAGACAAATAAAGCACAAAAGGCTACAGCAATAAGAGTTGGTTTTAGAGTAGAGAAAAATGAGATTGCTGAAGTTGGTGAAAAATTATCGCATGTTGTAATAAATACACCTTCAGGCAAGATTATTAGTCAAAAAGGTACATTTAACCAAACAAGTGACGGTTCTGAAGTAGGTTATACTGATGAAATAGCTATTGACTACCAAGGTGCGGCGAAAGATGCAGTGATCTTTGTAGAAAATATTTCGCATAAATTTGAAAAAGGATTATACCCAATTAAAGTATATGTTGATGGGGTTTTAGTAGGCGCTACAACACTAGAATTGAAAGATGCTTTCTTAGGATTATAAGAGAGAAAAACCTAATTTAACCAAATATTGAGGGAAGCAAATTGCTTCCCTTTTTTATTTCATCATTCTTTGAATTTAGCTATTTTTGCGCCCTATGGCAAATCAAGACGATCAATTTAAAAAGGTAGTATCTCACGCAAAAGAATACGGATACATTTTTCAGAGTAGCGAAATCTATGACGGACTAAGTGCTGTTTATGATTATGCTCAAAATGGTGTAGAATTAAAAAAGAATATACGTGACTATTGGTGGAAAGCAATGGTGCAAATGCATGAAAATATTGTTGGCATTGATGCCGCAATTTTTATGCACCCTACTACTTGGAAAGCCTCAGGTCATGTTGATGCCTTTAATGATCCATTAATTGATAATAAAGATTCAAAAAAACGCTATCGTGCTGATGTGCTAATTGAAGATTATTGCGCCAAAATTGAAGCTAAAATTGAAAAAGAAGTAAAGAAAGCTCAAAAAAGATTTGGTGATTCATTTGATAAAAAACAATTCCTAGCTACCAATCAACGCGTCTTAGGTTATCAAGAAAAGATCGATGCTACGCTATCAAGAATGGCTAAATCATTGGAGAATGAAAATCTTGCTGATGTTAAGGCACTAATAGAAGAACTGGAAATTGCAGATCCGTTAACCGGAAGTAAGAATTGGACAGATGTTAAGCAATTTAATTTAATGTTTGGCACCAAGCTAGGAGCTTCGGCAGAGAGCGCCATGGATTTATATTTACGCCCTGAAACTGCACAAGGAATTTTTGTAAACTTTTTAAATGTACAAAAAACAGGACGTTTAAAAATACCATTTGGTATTGCTCAAACAGGTAAAGCATTTAGAAATGAGATTGTTGCTAGACAGTTTATCTTTAGAATGCGTGAATTTGAGCAAATGGAAATGCAATTCTTCATAAAGCCGGGAACTCAGAAAAATTGGTTTGAATATTGGAAAGAAACACGTTTAAAGTGGCATTTATCACTAGACATGGGTGAAGATAATTATCGTTTTCATGACCATGAAAAACTAGCTCATTATGCAGACGCCGCTACAGATATTGAATTCAAATTTCCCTTCGGGTTTAAAGAGCTTGAAGGTATTCACTCAAGAACAGACTTTGATCTAAAGCAACATGAAGAATTTTCTGGGAAAAAATTACAATATTTCGATCATGAGGAAAATAAAAGTTATGTTCCTTATGTATTGGAAACTTCAATCGGTTTAGATAGAATGTTTTTAGCTATATACTCTAACTCTCTAAAAGAAGAAACATTAGAAAATGGTACTACAAGAACTGTCTTGAAATTACCGGCTGTTTTGGCACCTACAAAAGCAGCAATATTGCCGTTGGTAAAGAAAGATGGTTTACCAGATATTGCTCGTAAGATTATTGACGATTTAAAATGGGACCTTAATGTGGTTTATGATGAAAAAGATGCCGTTGGACGTCGTTATCGTCGTCAAGATGCTGCAGGGACTCCATTTTGTATTACAGTTGATCATGATACTTTAGATGATAACACGGTTACCATTCGACATAGAGATACTATGGAGCAAAAACGTGTAAAAATTGAAGAATTAAGAACTATTATTAAACAAGAGGTTGATATGCGTTCTTGGTTAATGAAAATATAAGTATTATAACTTCTAATAAAAAAGGCTGCAAATTAGATTGCGGCCTTTTTTTTATTATTTTTTTGTTAGAATCGATATCCTAATGCAACTCCTAATCTCGGCACCAGCTCAGAACCCACGTCGTTATTTGAGGTAGACAAATTTCTACCAATACCACCAAAAAATTCAAAAGCAAATCCTTTTTTACTAACGAACTTTCCACCAACAGAAATACCTACGGCAAAATTATTAGAGGTTTCTCCTGAGTCTCTGCTCACGAATACATCATTCACATTGTCATAATAGTCATAACCATCAAAATCTTTCTGAATATTATACATCCCAAAAGCTTCTAAGAAAAACCCCCATGCATGCTTCCTTGAAAAGAAACGTCTATAAAATGGAGTAATAGCCAAGGTTTCATTATAATAAACATTTATATCGTCATCTCTAATATCATCTTCATCTTGAAGGTTTGCCAAAATGGAAATCCCCACAGATGACTCTGAATCAATTAAATATTCATATGAGAAATCTAAGGATTTAAAAATAATTATATTAAAAGCATTTGCCTTTAACTCATGATGTTTAGTAATTTCTTTTTCTTGGGCAAATAAAGAAGTAACACTTATTAAAAGTATTACAAACAGCGTTCTTTTCATTCGGTTGAATTTTAGTTATTATGGCATAGATGCAACAAGTTCTGTGCCGTTGCTTTATAATTCTATTAAATTTTAGGGATCAATGATTAAATATCGAATGAATAAGTGATGTAATCTATTTAAATAAAGAAATTTGTGCAATCTGATAAGTTTCTGTTACACTTTTAAACCCTTCTAATTTAAGAACATCAATTAATACCACATATCTTTTTAAAATAAAAGCTTTCATTAAGAAGTAGTTTTCTTAATATTCGGCGTTCAAGTGAGTTATTTGTTACAGTATTTCTTAATCAGAAAGTTTCCGTTCTTCTCGTATTTCACCTATATGGTAGTGAGCAATGATTTTTTCAATTAATCCTTCTCTAATATAATACCATTCACTTACATCTAACTTGAAATCTTCTCCTTGTTTAGCAGTATAGCGAACACATGCTGTATTATTAGCATAAATTTCATCATGAATTACAAACTCATAACCTAAAAATTTATCCTTATTTGCTTCTACCAGGTCTAAATAGGCTTTTTTACCTTTGATGGTTCCAAAAGGGCTTGTATGTTCGAAATCTTTAGATACAGGAATATCTTGAAAATCTCCTTGCCTCCATACATAGAACCATTTTTCAACTAATGCTTTTGTATCCATAAATGTTAGTATGTACTAACAAGTTACGCATTAATTCTAAAATATTGTATACCCAAATATTAGTGCAATAGTTTTATAATCTGATTTCCAACCAGAATGAGTAGATAATAAATCTCTAGAAGTGGCGTATCTAATTTCTAAGCTATATCTATCATTATATTTATATCCAGCTCCAAAAGCCAGATTGCTATTACCTTTGATCTTCAAATCGGGTAGTCTCTCAAACTCAAACTTTGAGCTAGACAAATCAAATGCAATAGTTGCATTTATAAAAAATTTAGATCTATTATTTAAAAACATATAATGTCTAAACCCAATTGGTAGTTCAACAGAAGAATATTTTACCGTTATTTTATCATCTATAGGAATTGTACTGGTGGGTATATCAATCAACTCCTCTTCAGCCTCATAACTCTGATAAGTGGGTTCTAACAAAAGACTCCATTTGTTTTTATTAAAAGGTAGAACATACTCGAGTTCGAGACCAATTCGAAACCCGGTTTTGCCACCAAAATCAGTATCTCTGTTTGAAAACGCTCTGTGTAGACTTTCAATTTCTAAAGAAGAATTCTTTATACCAGGTCTAATTGAAATATGAAAAGGACTCTTTTTATCTTCCTTTTTTCGATACATGCTATAACTGACATTACTACATTCATTATACCTAACAAAAAAGGCTATTAATTTATTTTCGGTATAATTGATCTTCTGAAAATCTCTAATACTAACTTCTCCACATCGCATATCGTTTAACAGCTGTTGCCTAAAAATATTATTAGTCGCCACACTTCCTTCTTTAGTACGATATTTTTTATGAATTAATTGATCTACAATAGAATTTTCAATTTTGTAGAAAAATCTGGTTAAATTATTATCTACATATTTATATAAAATTGCTTTCCCATCAACAAGCACTTCTAAAAACAGTTGCTCTTTCTTAAAAATTGCCTCCTTTACACGACTCATTTGGCCTAAAACCTTACTAGATCTATCTATATCTACAGTATGTCTTGCATATTTAATGGCATTGTTTATTCCAAACTCTTTTACAGAAGTTATATGCGCCGTTTGTTCATCACCATCTTCAGTTAATTTATAGATAAATGCTTTCGGATTTTTCTTCCAATCAATATTTTTAATAAGACACGCTATTTTTTGGTCTGAATTATTGATATAATACCCTTTATCGAAAGAAATTTGTGAGAAAGAATTTAGGCTAATTGCCAATAAATAAAAGAAAAACAATCTCGTTTTCATATACTTAATTTTTGGTTTTAAAGCTGCCAAAGATGCAGAATAAGTTCTTAAAAAAGAAACTTCATTAAATAAAAAATTAAAATGTCGCTCTAAGTTGCACACTACCAGTATGTATTGCTTTTGAAGTGGGTGATTTTCTTCCTAGGTAATTTAAATTAACATCTAAATAAGAGGTTATTTTGTGTTGAAAATTCAGATTCCAAGTGTAATTGGTACCTGGCTGCAGGCCTTCTAACATCTGAAAAGCAACAGGTGAATTTTGATTTCCAGAAAAATCATTGAAAAATATGTTTGCGCTGGCATTAAATGACAATCGCTGTTTATTAGTAACAAAAAAATTGGCTCCGATATTTTGACTTTTTAAACTTTCTGAATTTCCAAGTTGATTTTCTTTATTCTTAAAGATGTAAAAAATTTCAAAACGTGCATTATTACTATAGATATAGCCAATTTTTGGGTTTAGCGTATAATTTTCCAGTAGAAAGTTTCTACTCACAAAATTGTTTGAAATACTTTCATTCTCGGCAACAATTCCCTTCATATCAAACAGCCAAAACTTTCCAATTTTATGAATAAATTGCAGTTGATGCGACCTTAATGTATTTTCTTGGTTTCCAAAAGAAAAAGCAGTCTTAGTTCGTGTGTCAAGATATGTGTAGATTGTTGAATATCGTTGCTTTCCTCTATTAAAATATAAACTATTCTTGAAGTTTAATGTTAGTGCAAGCGCATCATTAATATCAAATGGATTTAAATTAAATGAATTGCTGTTTTTTTCATTTTTAGCATCGATTAAAACAAAAGATTGATTTACAAAATGCGATAAAAACCTTTTAAAACCTTTTTCTGTACGCCATTGAGTGGGATTTAGCACTATAGACTGGCTAAATTTATTTTGGTGAGTCTTAATGAAACGTGTAGTAGGTAAAGCAACCCGCACATAGACTGCTTCGTCAGGAAACTGAGCAATTTCAAATTCATCTAACTCCTGAATTCCATTTTCATTATAATCAATCCAGGTATAAAACCCCTGTCCTGGCTCCACCTGAACATAACTAAATTCCTGCTGCGGCAGCGATCCAGAGTTTGTTTCATAGATTGTATTTAGAGTAATTATATTCTTTAGTAGTTGTTGACGATAAACAATCCGTGAATTCAATGCCTCTTCATCTTCGGTAAATTGGTTGTCAATCAATCTGTAGCTTGCAAAAATTGATAAATCAGACTTTTTATTCTGTAAAAGCTTAGATCGTAAGAAATAAGTATTCGTTTTGTTAACATTTTGCAATGAGTTTACTCTTACGCTATCTGTGGTTCTATAATTGTAGCCTAATTCAGCATAAATTTTGGTAGTATCTCCTACTCCAACAAAAGCTTCATATTCTATAAATTTATGATTATGTGGTGATGGCAGGCCCGTTGCTACCTCGTTTCTATTATTAAATTCTGTGTTGAACTTTACTCCTATCCATTTTTTCTTAAAATAATGTCTTGCAAACGAATAAAATCGAAGAAATTCTGTTTCTGTTAGCTCATTGTCATTATTTAATAAACTTCCTTTAGCTTGAATTTTACTGTTACTTAAATTTAAACTGGCATTAAGGTTATGTTTTATTCCTTGAAAATTTTCACTAAAACGGAGGTTTTCAAAGGTATAATTCAAAAAGCCAACAGAATCTCGCCTATAATCTAAACCTGCCGTTAAAAATTGTTGATTTCCACTTGGGTTCACTAAATCCCAATCACGATTAAATTCAATATTCCTGAAACGCTCTATAGTTTTAAAGTCTTTGTTAATTAATTCAACATTTGCAGAAGCTATTAATTTCCATGGCCGATCAACCAGTAATTGATTATAGCTAAACGTACCTGCAAAACCAGTGTTATCATTATCATCTAAAGAAGAAAACAAGTTTTGATCGTTTAAACTATAGGCTATTTCTGTTTTAAAATTTGTCTTTTCAGAAGGTGTATATTCAGCGTTTATTGTTGCCATTTGTAATTTTACCGGCGCTACCAACTGCACCACAGGTTCGTAATCTCCTTGTAACGTGCCGTTCACAGGAGCTATATATTCATAAATTCTTCCTGTAGCAATTGTAGTTTGTATTCGATAATTTCCTTGACCGGTTCCAACAAAATTAAATCGAACATTAAAAAGGTCATCATTTTCATTAGTAGAAAAAACAAAAACTTCTGCTCCGCCTACAAGTTCTTTTCTGTATTGAATCACATTCTCTTCAAAAGTCTGTGGTACTGCTGATGGAACTACCATTAGGGTATTATCATCTCCTGCATTTGCTAAAATCTGCTTTTGCGAATCGGTTAAATCTTGCTGTAATGTTTGATTTTTTGCATCATTTTCATTGTAAAAATCAAAGCCTAATTTCAATTTATCTGAATGATATTGCGCTCCGTTATAGGTAACAAAGCGAGTAAAATTACGGTCGGAAAACTGATACTCAACAATAATACGCATGTTGGCATTAACCGGAAATGTAGGGTTGAAAGTAATTTCTGCAGTATTGTAATCAATAATATAGTCGTAATTTTCACCTCTACGTAATGGTGTGCCATTCACAAAAACAGTTTCTGTACCAGAAATTATAAGTAGAAGTTGTTCAGAATTATTGCCAGCAATTTTATATGGGCCTTGATTAGCTTCTTGAGCAAGAATAGGGTTTCTAGCGAATTGCCCACGTACAATTGCTCCTGACGCATAGGCATTAGTTTTACTATTTTTATGATTAAGGGTAGCATCAATACTCACTCCAGCTACTTTTTTATTGAAGCGCATAAAAGTACCTTCGGTATTTTGAAGGTTTACATCTCCAGCTTTTAGTGACCAATTTTTACTGAACAATTCTATAAAAACACGATCAAATTCATTTAAACGTTGTGTATAACCACCCTCTTGCAATGGGATATTTGTATCTGTAATCGAAGCTCTTAACTGTACTTTATCAGATAGATATCCTGAAATCTGCAAATCAAAATTTGAGTTTAATACGGCATCCTGATTATTACCAATAGTCACACCTCTTGAAATACTCCCACTTGTAGAAAGGCCATCAAAAGGTTTAAAAAATTGATTTTTTTGTTTTGGGATGGCAGTATAAAGTTTAGAGGTATTGGTTCTCTTAGGAACTATTATGTTTTCATCAAAAACCCTATAAGTCTTTGTTAGAAAATCTGGCAAGGCAAAATATTCAACAGTTATTTCATCAAATTTTTTACTATCCAAAATAAGTAAAGCATTTCCAAAATCAATTTTATAATTTGAAATGTCTATTAATATTTTATCCTTAGTGAATACTTTAAAATTGTTTGGGCTTATACTTACAGTATCAACTTGTACACTATCTTTTACTACTTTAACGGTTTTAGTTCTAAATCTTTTAGAAGTTGTTTGTGCAACCATAGAGAAACCCAAAAGCAAAAAAAAGATACAGCAAGCTTTTCTCATTAACACATAAACGTTTTAATAGTAAAAATAATTCAGAAACTAATTTAAAGTAGTTTTTTAGCAAATAGAGCGTTTAGAATAGGGACTGCTGCTGTGGCGGATTTTCATGTTCTAATAACCAGCGTTTACGCCAAAGACCACCTGCATAACCGGTTAAAGAACCATCACTACCTATAATTCGATGGCAAGGCACTACAATCCATAATGGGTTTTTAGCGTTTGCATTGGCAACAGCACGAATAGCTTTAACATCACCAATCTTCTCGGCTTGTTGCATATAACTACGTTTTTCTCCATATGGTATGTGTTGTAATTCTCCCCATACATTTTTCTGAAAATCAGTTCCTTCCGGATTTAATTTCAAACTAAAACTTTTACGTTCCTTATTAAAATATTCTTTAAGCTGACGTACGCATTCTTGTAATGGTTCTGGAATAACATCAGTAGTTTCTTGCTCTCCATCTAATATTGAAATTGACGAAATACCATTCTCATCTCCAACGATACGAGCAATACCAATTGGTGTTTTATAATAAGCTACTTTATCAAATTCGAAAAACATCTTTAGAATTTTGCGTGGTAATTTCAGCGATTTCTGCTGGAGTGAAATTATAAATATCTACTAATTTATCCAAAATATTAACAAGATATGCACTTTCATTTCTTTTACCTCTAAATGGTGTTGGAGCCAAATAAGGGGAATCTGTTTCTAAAACAATATTCTTTAAGGGTATTTCTTGCAAGAATTTATCAATACCGCCATTTTTAAAAGTTACTACCCCACCAATGCCTAATTTCATATTATAGGATAATGCACGATGTGCTTGTTCTAAATTACCTGTAAAACAATGAAAGATTCCATACAATTTTTCGTCCTTTTCCCCCTCCAATACCTCAAAAATCTCATCAAAAGCTTCCCTGCAATGAATGACTATTGGTAGTCCTTTTTCTTTAGCCCATTGTATTTGAATTTTAAAAGCTTCTTGCTGCTGGTTTAAAAAAGTTTTATCCCAATACAAATCTATTCCTATCTCGCCTACCGCGTAAAATTTATGTGTATCTAAAAGCTCTTTAACTAATGTCAATTCTTTTGAAAAATTTTCTTTTACCGATGTTGGATGCAATCCCATCATTAAGAAGACATTTTCAGGGTATTGTTTTTCGAGCTCGAACATTGCCTTATGATACTCTGAATCAATTGCCGGAATAAAAAATCTTGATATTCCAGCATCAAATGCGCGTTGTATCATTGCTGATCTATCATCGTCAAACTGTTCGACGTATAAGTGTGTATGTGTATCAGTAAGCTTCATAATAAGAGGCCAAAGATAGTTTTATAAATAACAAATTAAAAAGGCTTAACTATATTTGCAGACTTATACATAGCTTTATGAAAATTTATCATAATAACAGATGCCGAAAAAGTAGAGAAGGACTTGCCATATTAGAAAATTCGGGGCAAGAATTTGAAGTAGTAAACTATCTAGATACACCTCCCTCTGTTGAAGAACTTAAAAATATTCTAGATAAGTTAGAACTAACTCCAATTCAGCTGGTACGCAAAGGTGAAAAAATTTGGAAAGAAAACTTTAAGGGTAAATATCTTTCCGATAGCGAAATTATAGAAGCTATGGTCGCTTACCCAAAGCTAATTGAAAGACCTATTGTTATCAAAAATAATAAAGCTGTTCTAGGAAGGCCTCCTGAGAATATCTTGAAACTGATTTAAAATTGGCGGTTTTTAGTGATTAAATTCACCATAAACCACTATTTGCACCTCGAATATTTAATGATACATTTGCTTTACTAAATTGCCAGCATGAAAAAGCTTTTTTTTCTCATCTTTTTATTGTGCTCGACTATTATTCATGGTCAGTCTGCAAATACAAAAGACATCTCTTTATCTGGTAAAGTAGTAGACGCAGAAACCAACACGCCCTTAGAATATGCAACATTATCTGTTCATCATATTGAAAACGATAGTATCATAGCTGGTACTTCTGCAAATAAACAAGGAAAGTTTAACCTAAAAATCACATCAGGAACATATACGGTTAGAATTCAGTTTTTATCATTTAAAACCTTAGAGATTAAAGCAAAAACTTTTACCCGTGATTTTAATCTCGGAGTTATAAAGTTAGAGCCTAATACTACGCTAAAAGAAATTGAAGTTGTAGCTGAAAAGAAATTGTTAGAATCTAAATTTAATAAGAAAATATATAATGCCTCCATTGATATAGCGAATAGAGGAGGAAATGCTTTAGATGTATTAAATAATACACCATCGGTGCGAGTAGATGATGAAGGAATAATTACTGCAAGAGGAGGTCAGGCAACCATTTTAATAGATGGTAAACCTCAATTTGGCTTAAATAATAGTACCGATATTCTAAAGGCCATTCCTTCTAATAGCATAGACAAAGTAGAAATTATTACCCGTTCAGCAAAATATAGTGCTGAAGGCAGTGGTGGTGCTATATTAAATATTATAACCAAAAAAAGACAGGGGAAAGGGTTAAATGGCTCTATTGAAATGCATGGAGGAATTCCAGACAACCATGGCTTTTCAACTTTTATTAATGAAGATACCGATAAATTAAATCTTTACTCTACTATTAGTTTTAATCATAGTGACCGCGAAAAGTATACAAATATTTATCAGCCAGATTTTAATTTCGACGAGCATAGAGTTGATGAACAACAACGTAATAGCTTTTTGTTCAATTTAGGAAGTGATTTTTATTTAGACGATAAGAATACGCTCTCGGCTTCCTTTTTAATTAACTCAAACAATAAAAATTTTAGATCAAACCTATTAGAACCTGACTTTACAAGAAATGTTAGCGAAAACGATGATGGTTCAAGAATTGAAGCTTCTATTGGTTATAATACCAAATTCAATGATGATGGTCATGAATTATCATTAAACTTTAAATACGATAATACAGATTCTGATAGTAATACTAATATCACCGAAACAAGGACCGTTAGCTCGGTATTTCAAAAATCTACAAAAGATCAAAAATTAGATAATTTATTAGCTCAAATTGACTACAAGCTTCCATTCGATAAAAACACGAATCTTGAATTAGGCTATAAAGGAACCTTTAGGTTTTACGATAATGACTTTAATGTATCAGAGTTTGATAATACAATTAGTGATTTTGTAACGATTGGAGGTCTCGATAATACGATTGGATATGACGAAAAAGTACATGCCTTTTATGGATTGTACAACGCTACACACGATAAATTTTCCTATTCATTAGGATTAAGAACAGAAATCTCTGATATTGTCTTAAAAGAAGTAAACAGTAGTGATAAAGTTTCTAAAAATTATACTGATCTATTTCCATCTTTAACTTTAGGTTATGAGCTAGCTGACAATAGCTATTTATCATTAAACTATTCGCGTTCTATAGATAGACCTACTGTAGCTCAAATAAACCCTTTTATTGCATTCACAGATGAACGTTTTCAAACAGTAGGTAACCAAGAGTTAAACCCATATTACACAGATTACTTAGAGGTTTTATATGACCATAGCTTCGAGAAACTAACGTTGGTATCTTCATTCTTTTTAAACTTTGCTTCAGATCATTTTTTAAGTATTATAGAAAACTCAGGTGAGCAAACTTCGGATGGACAAGATATTTTTAGAAGAATTCCTATTAACAGTGGAGATAAAAATATTATTGGCGTTGATTTAGATCTAACTTATCGATTTTCAAAGAATTTTAGATTAAATACATACATAAGCCCATTCAGGCAAAAAATTACTAATACCATTGATCCGGCGTATAGCAATGAAAATACAACCTGGTATTTAAGTGGCACTGCTTTTTTAGCGTTAAACAACGGATTAAAAATAACTGCCACTCACGTTCATCAAACTCCAATAAAAAATGGGTTAACCGAACTGAGAACGATTAATTTAACAAATTTAACCGCCAGTAAAGATCTATTTAAGAAAAAAGCAACATTAACCTTTAGAGTTAATGATGTTTTTAGCTCAAAAAAGTTTAAATATGAGTCTTTTGAAGCCAATACTTTAACACTCAGAGATGTACGTTATGAGAATCAATATCTGTTAACTTTTACCTATAGATTTAACCAGAAGCGTAGAAGCTCTAAAGACAGAAGTAGAGATATCAATAAGGACGATTTAGAAGATAATCAAGACAAGAAATTATAATGTAATAAAAAAAGGATGGTAAAATTTACCATCCTTTCCTATATAAACATTATCCTAAAACTTATTGTTTATTCTTTTTTGCTTCACGTTTCAATTTAAACTCTTCTCTCAAGTAACCTATTATCCAATATGGAATTACAAAAGTCAATAAAAAAATCATCATCCAAAATCCCATTGTAAAAACGGTCAAGAATATTAAAAAACCGATAAAATGTTGAAATTCCATAATAAATTTAGCTGCGTTTAAATTCATGCCAAAAATAAAATATATTTTTTACTTTGCATATAAGTTTTTAGTTTTTTTCTAAAATCAAACGATATAATTTAAACCTTTGCCTTAATTTGAAGTCTAAGATTTAAAATTGAAAAAGTGATGGAATTTTATAAAAAGCTCTTATTAATATTCTTAGTAGTGTTTATGAGCACCTATAAAACCAATGCCCAAGAAGAAAGTAACAATAGCGAAACGTTAAAATCTTTAGCACTAACCGAAGAGCAAAAGCGTATTCTAAAAGAGCAATTAGAACTCACAAAACAAATACGAGAAAGTATAAAAAGCAATCTTACGTCTGAGCAAAAGAGAATGCTTACCAGTAAAAACCTTTCACGTGCGGAACGTTCAAGGTTATTTCGTAAATCGTTGTCTAAAATTCAATTAGATAATCTAAGGAGAAACCAAAAACTATTAAGAGATAAGCGCATACGATTTAAAAAAACAATATCTAAAAAACAAATGATTCGTTTTAGACATTTTGTAAGAGGTAAAAATATTCGTGATAGAAAAAGATTAGTGCGTCGATTAAGACGACTGATAAGAGAAAATATAGACCAACAGTAAACTTTAGAACCTAAATCTAACTATGAAGAAGTTTTTACTATTTATTGGTTTTATATGCTTAACTACCAATTCATTTGCTCAAACTAATGAAGAGGAAGATGTAGAAATTGATGCTATTATAGACGAGTTGATCTTAGATGAGAATAGCATACTAGCCTATATCGATGAGGTCAATAAATATCATATCGTCCTTTTTGCGGTAGACTATGCTGATAAAACTTACTTTTTGGGAAGGGATCTAAATATTGATCAATTTACCCTTTCTCCTCAAGTGCTTTACCAACACCATAGTGGTTTTTACGTTGGAGCGTCTGGTGTTTATTATAGTGAATTTGATCCTAATTGGGATCTCACAACGCTTTCTGCCGGTTTCAATAAAAGTTTTGGAAAATACGATAGTTTTAATCTCGATTTGAGCTATAGTCGTTACATTTTTTCTGATTCTGATTCTCGTGATTTTGAAAATAGCCTTGATGCCTCCTTAAGCATAGAAACCAAAGATGAACTTATCGGTGCCTCTGCTGGGGTCACTTACTTTTTTGGAGAAGAACAGGGAGTTCAAAATAATTTTGATATCTATAGCTCTGTAAAGCTATTTAAAATAAATCAAAAGCACCAAGTTTCCGTTAATCCAATTGTATCCTTCATATTAGGAAATGAATCAATCGATACATCAAGAATTAATGACCTGGTAATAGACCTCCCTATCATTGATAGAATTATCAATGAATTTGAAACTTATGCCCTGCGAAATACACAATTGTCGATTCCACTAAATCTTGAGATAAATGATTTGGAAATCGAATTCGGTTACAATTTTAACTTTCCTAATGCGCTAATTTTTGAAAGGAATTTGGATGATTCTTCCTATTTTAATATTGGACTAAGCTATATTTTCAGCTTTAAATAAAAATTTCTTTTAACACATTTTTAACGATAACTAATTTAAACCAAGCTTACTTTCGTTTGTCTTAAAGGCTATAACTCTAAATTAAAAAAATGAATATTTTAAAAAGTACAACTTTAGTTGTTATGCTAATGTTTGTAGCCTCTTACACTTTTGCTCAAAATCAAAACCCAAACTTTGATCCTGAAGAAATTATTGAAAAACGAATCCCTAAGATCCAAGACAAACTTGGGCTTGATGATTTACAGGCGGTAATGGTTAAAAATATAATTACCAAATATGTAAAAGAAAAAATAGCATTAAGGAACTTGCCAGAAAATAGGGCGATAAAAGCCGAAAAAATTGGTACCATAAATTTAAAACAGACAGAAGAACTATCTAAAGTTTTGTCAGAAGAACAACTTGTGCAATTCAATGAACTGCAGAAGGAATGGAGTCAAAAAGAACGATCTCGAAGAAGAGGAAACCAAAATAGAAGGAAAAGACAAAACTAATAGCACCTAAAACGATAAAATGAAAAAAATAATATGTCTTTTATGCTTTTTTAGCTTTTCAATTGCATTCGCTCAACAAAGACCACAATTCAAAGTTTCAGGAAAAGTTATAGATAAGGAAACAAATCAACCGCTCGAATATGCCACAATAGTGTTTACACCTACTAATGGTAAAAGAGTAACTGGTGGATTAACAGATAAGAAAGGTAATTTTAGTATCGATGTGTTTGAAGGTATCTATAATATTTCAATTGAATTTATTTCTTTTAAAACCTACAAAGTTTTAAACAAAGTAATTTCAGGAAATCTTAATCTTGGTACTGTTGCGCTTACTATAGATGCCGAAAACCTTGAAGAAGTAGAAGTTATAGCAGAAAAATCTACGGTAGAAATTCGTTTAGATAAGCGTATCTATAATGTTGGAAAGGATATGACAATTAAGGGTGGGACTGCTTCAGATGTGCTTGATAATGTGCCTTCGGTCTCTGTAGATGTAGAAGGAAATGTGAGCTTACGCGGAAATGAAAATGTACGAATATTAGTAAATGGAAAACCCTCTGGATTGGTTGGATTAAGTTCTACAGACGCCTTAAGACAGCTTCCCGCCGATGCCATTCAAAAAGTAGAAGTGATTACGTCTCCTTCTGCGCGATATGACGCCGAGGGGACCGCCGGTATTTTAAATATCATTCTTAGAAAAGGTAAAGCACTTGGATTTAATGGTTCGATAACCTCATCTTCGGGAGCACCAGAATTATATAATATTGCTACCAGTTTAAATTATCGTACAAAAAAAGTAAATTTCTTTTCTAATGCCGGTTATCGGTATAGAACTGGCCCTGGTAATTCTGAAAATGATATCACCTACCTAGATAATAGTGGTCTTAACGAAAGTTTTCGTTCAGAAGAAAGAACCTATGATCGAGAAAGTAAAGGGTTTAATACAAATTTTGGATTAGAATACATCATAGATGACAAAAGCTCTATAACCGGTTCGATGGTATATCGAAATTCTGATGGCGATGATCTCTCAACAAATTTTATAAATAACCTGGATCTATTAAACACAGTAACCTATACAAATGAGCGTTTAGAGCAAGAAATTGAAGAAGATGAAACCATTGAGTTTTCATTAAACTACACCAAAGATTTCGCAAAAGATGGTCATAAACTTACTATAGATTTGCAACATGGTATTAGCAGAGAAACAGAAGCTGCTTATATTTCTGATACAGACCTATTCCCAATCATACAAATAAATAATCCAGAGGATAATATTACCAAAGAAAAGTCAAAAGATATCTTACTACAAACTGATTATGTACTTCCAGTTGGTGAAAATTCGCAGTTAGAATTTGGGTATAAAAGCATGTTACAAGATCTAACCTCTGATTATGTAGTTAATGATCCAGATTTGGCTCCAGAAAGTAATCCGTCAAATAATTTAGATTTTGGACAAGATATACATGCCATTTATTCTCAGTTTGGGAGCAAAATCAATAAGTTTTCATATTTATTAGGCTTAAGATATGAGTACACGGATCTAAAAATTAGACTAGAACAAAACAATGAAAATTTTGACAAAACATATAGTCAATTATTTCCTACAGTTAATTTAGGATATGAATTAAACGATACAGAAAGTTTTACGTTAGGATATAGTCGTAGGTTACGTAGGCCAAGACATTGGTTTTTAAACCCATTCATTTCAAGAACGAGTGAAACTTTTATTTTTGCGGGCAATGTAGATCTTGATCCAACCTATACAAACGCCTTAGATTTAGGTTATTTAAAGCAATGGGAAAAATTTACATTAAATTCTTCTATCTATTACCAGCACGCTACCAATAATATAGAGTTTGTAAATCAAGAAACTGGTGAATTGATAAATGGTGTTCCAGTAATTATTAGACAGCCGATTAATTTATCGTCTCAAGATCGCTATGGATTTGAATTTACCGCTAATTATAATCCGTCAAGAAAAATTAGATTATCAGGTAGTTTTAATCTCTTTAATTTTAGTACAGATGGGGACTATACATACCAAAATAGTTTAGGAGAAACAATAACTCAAAACTTTGATGCCGACAACACTAGCTGGTTTGCAAGATTCAACTCAAGAATTGTACTCCCTTTAAAAATTGATTGGCAAACACGAATGATGTATCGAGGGCCTCAAAAAGGAGCGCAAAGTGATCGTGAAGGCATTTTTGTAACAAATCTTGCTTTCAGTAAAGATATTTTAAAAGAAAAAGGAACACTTACATTAAATGTTAGTGACCTCTTCAATTCTCGAAAAAGAGAATCTATTACCTATACAAATAATACAATTACTGATGGTTCTTTTCAATGGCGTGAGCGACAGGTTACCTTAAGTTTTGTATATAGATTTAACCAAAAGAAAAAACGTCAGCGCCAACGTAATGGTTTCAGTGGAGATGATGGAGGCGAAGAATTTGGGGGCTAATTATTAAATTTTAGTTAATCTATATTTTCTTGTTGGTACGACATAAAATAGTTCTTATTTTTGCGCTCTTATTTTCAGCTGATGAAAAAGAGCACAAGGGTACAAAAGAAATCTAAATTTAAATTATTACACCAGTATTACACGTATACCGGGTTTTATAGCTTTATAGGTAAAAGCCTAAAAAAAGCTGTTTTACCTATTGCGATCGTTGTTTTAGTTATTGTACTGTTTAATACTTATGTATATAATATTAATGACGGGCTTCAGAAGATTACTGAAACCTATTCTATGAATGGAATTTTAGCTATTTTCTTTGCCTCTGAATCGTTTTTAGGGCTAATTCCTCCAGAAATTTTTATCGCTTGGTCAAAAAAGACGAATAATCCCATTTTTACTTTATCAATTTTAGCTACACTTTCTTATTTAGGAGGTATAATTTCTTTCTTTATTGGTAAAGCAACACTTAGAATAACCGCAGTAAAAGATTATTTAGAGAATAAAATGGCCAAACATTTAAAAAATACAAAAAAGTGGGGTGGTTTTCTAATACTAACAGGTGCATTACTTCCAATTCCATTTTCTATTACCTGTATGGCTGCAGGAATGATAAAATATCCGCTAAAAGGAGTTATTACTTTTGGCCTATTCCGTTTTTTACGATTCGCAATATATGCTTTAGCAATTTTTCAAATCGTTCAATAAAACTCAGCGCTTTATATAGCTATTTTGTAACTTTGTTGTCTACAAAATCATTTTATTTAAATGGACTACAGAATAGAGAAAGATACTATGGGTGAGGTAAAAGTACCTGCCGATAAATATTGGGGTGCTCAAACAGAACGCTCTAGAAATAATTTTAAAATTGGCCCGGCGGCTTCGATGCCTTTAGAAGTGGTTTATGGGTTTGCATACCTTAAAAAAGCCGCGGCTCATACGAACTGTGAATTAGGAGTATTATCAGAAAGCAAGCGTGATTTAATCTCTCAAGTTTGTGATGAAATATTAGCTGGTAAACACGATGATCAATTTCCTTTAGTGATCTGGCAAACGGGTTCTGGTACGCAAAGTAATATGAATGTTAATGAGGTTGTTGCCAATAGAGCTCATGAAATTGCAGGGAAGAAAATTGGTGAAGGTGAAAAGACGATTCAACCTAATGACGATGTGAATAAATCACAATCTTCAAATGATACATTTCCAACAGGTATGCATATTGCCTGTTATAAAATGATTGTAGAAACTACGATCCCTGGAGTTCAAAAATTAAGAGATACGTTAAATGAAAAAGCCATTGAATTTAAAAACGTTGTAAAAATTGGCCGTACACACTTAATGGATGCAACACCATTAACGGTTGGTCAAGAATTTTCTGGATACGTATCACAATTAGATCATGGAATAAAAGCACTTAAAAATACCTTAGACCACTTATCTGAGTTAGCCTTAGGAGGTACAGCAGTAGGTACGGGATTAAACACTCCCGAAGGTTATGATGTTTTAGTGGCGAAATACATCGCCAAATTTACAGAATTACCATTCGTAACAGCAGAAAATAAGTTCGAAGCATTGGCGGCGCACGACGCCATTGTTGAAAGTCATGGTGCTCTAAAACAACTAGCCGTTTCATTAAATAAAATTGCAAATGATATTCGTATGATGGCATCAGGGCCTCGTTCTGGTATTGGCGAATTAATAATTCCTGCTAATGAACCGGGCTCATCTATTATGCCTGGCAAGGTAAACCCTACCCAATCTGAAGCCCTAACAATGGTCTGTGCTCAAGTGATGGGTAATGATGTTGCTGTAACCGTTGGAGGTACCCAAGGTCACTATGAATTGAATGTATTTAAACCTATGATGGCTGCCAATCTATTGCAATCAGCGAGGTTAATTGGTGATGCCTGTGTTTCTTTCAATGATAATTGTGCATCTGGCATTGAACCAAATACAAAAGTGATTAATGAGCTATTAAATAACTCTCTTATGCTGGTAACAGCATTGAATACAAAGATTGGGTATTATAAAGCTGCAGAGATTGCTAATATGGCACATGCAAATGGAACTACGTTAAAAGAAGAGGCTGTTAGATTAGGCTATGTTACAGAAGAACAATATGATGCTTGGGTAAAACCAGAAGATATGACCGGTAGTTTAAAATAACAAAAATCTATGGAACATAAATTTTTTATGAGTGAAGCCGTAAAAGCGGCTTTAAAAGGCATGAACACCAATGAAGGAGGCCCTTTTGGATGTGTAGTAGTAAAAGATGGTGAAATTGTAGGTCGTGGTAATAATAAAGTTACCTCAACAAACGATCCAACAGCGCATGCTGAAGTTACTGCTATTCGAGATGCCTGTAAAAATCTGGGTACATTTCAATTAGACGAATGTATTATATATACTTCGTGTGAACCTTGCCCTATGTGTTTGGGTGCCATTTATTGGGCTCGCCCGAAAAAAGTGTTTTACGGAAGTAATCAAAAAGATGCTGCAGCTATAGGTTTTGACGATGAGTTTATCTATAAAGAAATACCTCTACCCTATGAGAAACGTAGCATTCCATTTGAGCAGTGCGCAAGAGATATTGCTTTAGAACCTTTTAAACAATGGTCAGAAAAAGAAGATAAAATAGAATATTAATATTCTAAATCAAAGTTTCCTTGAGCCCTGACATTTTCTAGATATTCTAAATATTTTTTATATTCTTTTAATTTAGAAATTGTGTATTTATCACGCTTGTATGGGTCAAATTGTTTCTTTCTTTTTTTCTTTTTTTTAGGGTGCTGAGACTCATTCTCTTGGTCATAGTTATTTTTCATGTTTAGCGAGTTTGATTTAACATAAATAACGCTTGTAAAAACAGCTTTAGTATATTATTCAATTATTTACCTTTATAGCAAATAAAAATATGCGCACACTATTTACCAATATTAAAGAACTTCTTCAAGTAAGAGATACAACAATACCTAAGGTTTCTGGTAAGGAAATGAAATTCTTACCAACAATAAAAAATGCTTATTTATTAATCGAAGATGACCTTATTATCGACTATGGTAAAATGGACGAAATGAGCGAAATTGCTAATAATAAGACAATTGACCTTTCGGGTAAAATGGTACTTCCTACATGGTGTGATAGTCATACGCATTTGGTCTATGCAGGCAATAGAGAAGGTGAATTCGTAGATCGTATAAACGGTCTCTCCTATGAAGAAATTGCTGAAAGAGGTGGTGGTATTTTAAACTCGGCGAAAAAACTACAGCTTACCAGTGCATCTGAACTCTATGAGCAATCAGCCAAACGATTAGAAGAAATCATGAAACTTGGTACAGGTGCGATTGAAATAAAGTCTGGCTATGGACTTACAACCGAGGCTGAGTTAAAAATGCTTCGTGTCATTAAGCAACTATCCGAGAATTATCCTATTGCAATTAAAGCAACTTTTTTAGGAGCGCACGCTTTTCCCGCTGAATACAAACAATCGCCAGATACCTATATTAATATACTTATTAATGAGATGATTCCGAAAATAGCCGAAGAGAATTTGGCAGAATTTATTGATGTATTTTGCGAAAAAGGCTATTTCACTAATGCGCAAACCGATAAGATTTTAGAAGCGGGTACTAAATATGGATTGATTCCAAAAATTCATGTTAATCAATTTACAATTAGTGGTGGAGTTCAAATTGCTGTAAAACATAATGCCTTATCGGTTGATCATCTAGAAGTATTAGATACAAATGATATTTTGGCTTTACAAAACAAGGGCACTATGCCAGTAGCGCTACCTTCTTGCTCTTATTTTATTAGCATACCTTACACTCCAGCTCGTAAAATTATTGAAGCTGGTTTACCATTAGCTCTGGCTACTGACTATAATCCGGGTTCTACCCCAAGCGGTAATATGAATTTTGTTGTGAGTACCGCCTGTATAAAAATGAACATGACTCCAGAAGAAGCTATAAACGCAGCTACCATTAATGGTGCTTATGCTATGAATTTGTCAAAAACACATGGAAGTATAACTAAAGGTAAAAAAGCTAATTTGATTGTAACTAAAGAAATTCCATCTTATGGATTTTTACCGTATGCTTTCGGGTCCAATAATATTGATACCGTATTATTAAACGGAAAGGCTCTAGACTAAATAGACAGATAAAATTATAATAAAAAAGAGGTTACAAAATTGTAACCTCTTTTTTATGTGATATGATACTTTTAATTATTTCTTTACAATATCTAATAATTCAACATCAAATATTAATGCATCAAAAGGTCTCACTTTTCCGGCTGGTCTTGGATATGCTCCATACGCCAATTCTTGCGGAATAAAGAATCTGTATTTAGATCCAACTGGCATTAACTGTAAACCTTCGGTCCATCCTTTTATAACGCCATTAACGCCAAATTCAGATGGTTTATTACGTTCAACCGAGCTATCGAAAACGGTACCATCAACGAGTGTACCATGATAATGTACTTTAACTCTTGATGTTGCTAATGGTTTTTCACCATTTCCGGCTTCTAAAACCATATACTGTAATCCGCTATCAGTGGTTTGAATTCCCTCCTTGGCCTTATTTTCAGCTAGGAAATCTTCGCCTGCTTTTCTAACATCAGCAAACTCTATTTCGGCTTTCTTTAGGGCTTCTTCTTGACGTTTTTTCTGTTCAGCCATCTGTTTTTTCATCATATAGTCGCGCACAATACCGTTTACTTTACTTACTTCAATCTTCAAGTTCGCAGAATCAAGTCCGTTTTTAAAACCTTGTATAAAAAGATCTTCATCAACTTCAGTAAAACTAATTCTCATTTGACTTGCCATATTAACACCAATAGCATAACTTACAGAATCAACTTCAGTCTTTAACTCTTTATTGGTAACACCTGAATTATTACAAGCTACTAATGTAATCGTAGTAATTACAACTGCACAAAATTTAAATATTCTCATTATTTTTATTTTAATAAGCGCCAAATGTAATGAATTTGATCATTATTTTTTTACATAAAGGTTATCTTTTTATGAAAAACAAAATTAAATTTGAGTCATAAATAATCAGACATCAAAAAAATGCAGAAACAACTTATAGAATGCGTACCAAATATTAGTGAAGGGCGTGATACTCATAAAATTAATGAGATTGCTCATATCGTAGAAACTGTTGAAGGTGTTAAACTTTTAGACATTGACCCGGGTAAAGCCACAAATAGAACTGTTATTACATTTGTGGGAGCGCCTGAAGACGTAATAGAAGCGGCTTTTAGATTAATTAAGAAATCTTCTGAACTTATAGATATGAGTAAGCATTCTGGCGAACATCCACGTTTTGGTGCAACCGATGTATGTCCATTAGTACCTATTTCTGGTATAACCTTAGAAGAAACAGCCAAGTATGCTCATAAGCTAGGAGAACGTGTAGGTAGAGAACTCGGTATTCCTGGTTATTTTTATGAGAGTGCCGCAAAAGAAACGAAGCGTAAGAATCTTGCAAATTGTCGATCGGGTGAATATGAAGGCTTAACGAAAAAACTGGTTGATCCCGAGTGGAAACCAGATTTTGGTCCGGCAGAATTTAATGGTTCTGTTGCAAAAACAGGTGCCACAGCTATCTCTGCAAGAGATTTTTTAATCGCATACAATATTAATTTAAATACAACTTCAACTAGACGTGCAAATGCTATAGCTTTTGATATTCGTGAAGCTGGACGTATAAAGCGAGAAGGTAATCCTATTACCGGTAAAAAAATAACCGATGAAAATGGAGAGCCTGTTCGCATCCCTGGAAAGTTAAAAGCTGTAAAGGGCATTGGGTGGTATATCGAAGAATATGGAATCGCACAGATTTCTTATAATTTAACCAATATTTCTATCACACCGATGCATATTGCATTTGATGAAAGTTCAAAAGCAGCAGAAGCAAGAGGTCTTCGTGTAACAGGATCAGAATTAGTTGGTTTAGTTCCACTAAAGGCTATGGTAAATGCGGCAGACTATTTTTTGACCAAACAAGGGCGTTCTCTTGGAATAGCTGAATCAGAAAAAATAAAAATCGCTGTAAAATCACTCGGACTTGATGATTTAAAACCTTTTAACCCAAGTGAAAAGATTATTGAGTACATCTTAAATAATAATTCTAAAAAATTAGTCGATTTTAAATTAGATGATTTTGCCGATGAAACGGCAAGTGAATCTATGGCTCCTGGTGGAGGGTCAATTTCTGCTTATGTAGGCGCCTTAGGGGTTTCATTAGGTACCATGGTGGCTAATTTATCAGCTCATAAACCGGGTTGGGACAATCAATGGGAATTCTACTCCAATTGGGCTGAAAAAGGACAGGCATATAAAAATAAATTACTTTTTCTAGTAGACGAAGACACCAATGCTTTTAATAAGATTATTGAAGGTTTTAGAATGCCAAAGAGTACTGATGAAGAAAAAAAAATCAGGTTGCAGGCAATAGAAGATGCTACGAAATATGCTACTGAGGTTCCTTTTCAAGTAATGCAAACTGCGCATGATTCTATAGAAGTAATGTTGGCAATGGCTAAAGATGGACTCCAAAATTCGCTTTCTGACGCGGGTGTAGGTGCATTGTGTGCAAGAACGGCTGTTATTGGTGCTTACTTTAATGTACGTATTAACGCCAAAGACATTAAAGACAAAGACTTTGCAAACAATATTTTAGAAAAAGCAAAAAAAATCTACCAAGCTACCCTTCTAAAGGAAAAAGAGATCATTGATTATATAGATGGTAAAATGTAAATCATAATACCTTTTTGTTATTAAAATATAAATTTATAAATTTGCATAAGTATTTATATAAATGTTTATGAGTTATAATAATAACGATTTACTGGCCTCTTATCAAGAACTAGCTTTAGGTTCTAGACTTAAGCGATTGAGCGAACAGTTAATGAAGGAAACCTCGATAGTTTATAAGACTCTTGCCATTGAATTCGACCCTTATCATATGCCAATCTTCAAACTTATAAATGAGCAAAACGATCTTACCATAAGCGAAATGAGTTCTATTTTGGGTGTTACGCAGCCAGCAGTAACTCAATATGTAAATACCTTGATTAAAAAGAGATTGATCATTTCAAAAATAGATGCGATAGATAAAAGAAAGCGTAAAGTTGCGTTGACCAGTAATGGAAGAAAACTAATTGATCGATTAGAACCCATTTGGAATGTTGTTGTTAATGAAGCAAAAAGAATAACACAAGTTACGAGTAATAAAACACTATTAGATCATATATCATTTATTGAAAATGCATTAAAGGAGAAATCTTTCAGTCAACGAATATTAGAAAACATATGAAAATGAAACTAATGAAAACCAATATTGCAATAGTAGCATTTGAAGAACAATACTCCGATCACTTTAGAGATTTAAATATAGAATGGTTAGAGAAATATTTCTATGTTGAACCGCATGACAGAGAAGTACTTCAAAATGCAAAGACGTATATCATAGACAATGGAGGGTATATTTTCTTTGCTTTATATAAGAGCGAAGTTGCCGGTACCGTAGCACTTATGAATGAATTTGAAGGTTATGAGCTAAGTAAAATGGCCGTTTCACCCAAATTTCAAGGACTAAAAATCGGACAACAATTAATGCAGTATTGTATAAATTTTGCAAAAGAAAAAGGTTGGGATAAGCTCCTACTCTATTCTAATACCACCTTGGAAAACGCTATTTATATTTATAAAAAGTTTGGGTTTGAAGAAGTTGAACTTGAAAAGGACAGTCCGTATCAACGAAGTAATATTAAAATGGTATTAAAGTTTTAGGCTGAAATTCTTGTTAAATACTTATCAGAGAATTATTATTTCACAAAGCTTTCTATAGCTAACTTGTAGCCTTTTAGTCCAAAACCAATAATAATACCATGAGCTCCAGAAGCAATATATGAATGATGTCTATACTCTTCACGTGCGTAAACATTTGAAATATGGACTTCTATTACCGGAGCTTTGATCGCTTTAACCGCATCTCCTATTCCAATAGAAGTATGTGTATATGCAGCAGCATTTAAGATAATTCCGTCATAGTCAAAACCAACCTCGTGTAATTTATCTATAAGCTCTCCTTCAATGTTAGACTGAAAATAGTTTAATTGAACTCCAGAATATGCTTTCTGCAACTTATTAAAATAATCTTCAAAAGAATTGCTTCCATATACTTCAGGCTCTCGCTTACCTAACAAATTTAGGTTTGGACCATTTATTATCATTAATTTCATGAAGCTAAAATAAAAAAAGGAAGCGAATGCTTCCTTTTAAATAACTATATTTTTAAATACCAGACTATTTTAAGTTATCTAGTTAAAATTATAAACCACCCCAGCTTGAAGTGTATTAATTTTTAAACTCGAAGAAATAATTCCATCAAGATTATTATCCAAACGATCGGTCAAACCAAAGGTATATTTAGCTTGTACAGAAAATTGTTCGTTTATATCATATCCGGCTCCAATACCAAAACTTAGTCCAAATTCATTCACCACTGGCTCTACTAAATCTGGAATATTTAAAACGTAATCTAATTGCGGGCCCGCCTGTATATTAAACGCTTCGGCAACATAATATTTAGCCATTACTGGAATTAATATTGCTCCTTCTCCACCAATACTTGCATATAATAGTTCTGGTTGTACATGAAATTTATCAGTAGCTTCAATATCAACTACCCCACCTACGAAGAATCCTGTTCCGTCTAAAATATCAACGTTTAGACTGGTTAAAAGACTTCCTAAATCAATTCCACCAATTGAGACATTACCGCTACCGTTGATTACACCACCGGTAACACCAAATTTCACACTTCCTTGTGCGTTTACATAAAAAATAGATAGAAGGGTAATTACTAAGATTAAAGCTCTTTTTTTCATAATAATTGATTTAAAGTTATATTGCAAGGTACTAAAAAAAGCATCTACTCAACTCGATGAATTGGCAGCAAGCACTAAAAGATTATCAGCTTTATCTTAAAATTGAGCGTGGATTATCTCAAAATTCAATAGATAATTATAGCCGTGATGTTAAAAAATTGATGCTCTTTTTAGAAAACACAAAGAGTTCAGTATCTCCCATTTCAATTTCAGAAGAAACAGTTCAACAATTTATTTACGAAGTTGCTAAAAGTGTTAATACTACATCGCAATCGCGTATAATTTCTGGTTTGAGAAGTTTTTTTGATTATCTAATTTTTGAAGATTATAGAAAAGACAATCCAACTCAGCTAATAGAATCTCCTAAAATTGGCAGAAAATTACCCGATACACTTTCAGAAAATGATATAAATGCCATAATTAAGGCCATTGACCTTTCTTCTACACATGGCCAACGTAATAAAACACTTTTGGAAACTTTATATAGTTGCGGTTTAAGGGTTACAGAGCTTATTACATTACAGCTTTCAGATTTATTTTTTGATGAAGGATTTATTCGTGTAATTGGTAAAGGAAATAAACAGCGGTTTGTTCCTATTAATCTACATACACAAAAATTAATATTGATCTATGTGAATCAGGTTAGAAATCACATTAAAACCAAAAAGGGATTTGAAGATACCCTCTTTCTAAATCAACGAGGAAAACAGTTAACTAGAAATATGGTGTTTTTAATTGTTAAAGAGGCTACAGAAAAAGCTGGAATTAGAAAAAATGTGAGCCCTCATACTTTTCGTCATTCATTCGCAACTCATTTATTAGAACGTGGTGCCGATTTACGGTCAATACAACAAATGTTAGGTCATGAAAGCATTACCACAACAGAAATCTATATGCATGTTGATAAAACATTTTTAAAAGAAGTGGTAGAAAAATTTCATCCTAGAAAATGAAAAACCCTTCTCCATAATAGAAAAGGGTTCTTCGTCATTATCTGAATTAGTATATTTTTATTTGGCAATATTAACTGCTCGCGTTTCACGAATTACGGTAACACGCACCTGACCAGGATAGGTCATATCATTTTGTATTTTTTGAGAGATGTTAAATGAAAGCTCAGAAGCTTTAATATCATCTACTTTCTCACTTTCTACAATTACACGTAATTCTCTACCTGCTTGTATCGCATAGGCCTTTTGAACACCTGTAAAACCAAAAGCTACCTCCTCTAGATCTTTTAATCGTTGTATATATGAATCAAGTACTTGTCGTCTTGCTCCTGGTCTTGCTCCTGAAATTGCATCACATACCTGAACAATTGGTGAAATTAAAGACTTCATTTCAATCTCGTCATGGTGAGCACCAATGGCATTACAGACATCATCTTTTTCACCATATTTCTTCGCCCATTCCATACCTAGTAAAGCATGAGGCAATTCACTTTCGGTTTCTGGAACTTTACCAATATCATGTAATAAACCAGCTCGCTTAGCTATTTTTGGATTAATCCCCAATTCCGAAGCCATTAAAGCACATAGATTAGCAACTTCACGAGAGTGCTGTAAAAGATTTTGCCCATAAGAAGAGCGATACTTCATACGGCCAACAACTTTAATAAGTTCTGGGTGTAAACCATGTATACCAAGATCAATCACAGTTCGTTTACCAACTTCAATGATTTCTTGATTGATTTCTTTACGAGTCTTTGCTACAATTTCTTCAATACGTGCTGGGTGTATTCTACCATCAGTTACTAATTTATGCATTGATAAGCGTGCAATCTCTCTACGGATTGGATCAAAACAAGATAAAATGATTGCTTCAGGTGTATCGTCAACAATAATTTCAACACCTGTGGCAGATTCTAAGGCACGAATATTCCTACCTTCACGGCCTATAATACGTCCCTTTACATCATCTGATTCTAGGTTGAAAACTGAAACGCAGTTTTCAATGGTTTGCTCTACGCCAATACGTTGTATGGTACTCAATACTATTTTCTTCGCTTCTTGCTGTGCTGTGAGCTTAGCTTCTTCCAATGTATCTTGAATAAATGCCATCGCATCAGATTTAGCTTCTTCCCTTAAGGAGGCAACTAACTCTTTCTTGGCATCATCGGCTGATAAACCAGAAATCACTTCTAATTGCTCTACTTGTTTTTTGTGTAGTTTTTCGGCTTCAGACTTTTTCTTATCTAAAAAATCCAATCGGTATTTGTAGTCTGCTTCTTTAGACTCTAAAGACTTATTAAGCTTTCCGTTCTTATCAAGTTCTTGTGAAACTTTAGATTCTTTTTCGCGAATTCTTTTTTCAGCTTCAGAAACTTTCTTATCGCGTGCTAAGATTACTTTTTCATGCTCTGCCTTAAGCTCAATAAACTTTTCTTTGGCTTGTAGTATTTTATCCTTCTTTAAATTATCTCCTTCTAATTTTGCTTCTTTTAATACAGAAGCGGCTTGCTTTTTTGCGTTTTTTATGATTAATGATGCTTTATTTTTTTCTAAGGTTTTGGCTATAAAAAATCCTATAGCTAAACCGACGATTCCAACAACAATTGGTATGATCATTCCTTCCATTTCGTAAGTTTTGGGGTAAAAAAAACCTACACTAGTCTGGGGTTTTATAAACTCCAGTTAAACAAGTTTAGGGCTAACTAGTTGGTCGATAATCCACGGTACCGAATAAATTCAGTACAAGTTGTGGCGCGCTCTTACAACTAAAACTCACCCTTTTTAATTTGATAGTGTTGAGTTTATTAAACAAATAACTAATGTAGGCAGTAATTGTTATATTTAAAAGAACTTATAAATGAGCATCTAAAGTGGCACTCATTTCTTTTAATTTATTTTCGATTTTATGAGCATCTTGCTCATTATAAATACTTTTGACTTCTTGTAAAGACGCAAACTGCAACGCACACATAGCCAACACATCTTGTTTGTCTCTAACCTCATAGTTTTCTTCAAACTTCTTAATAAGGTCATTTATTTTCTTTACTGCTTTGCGTATACCCTCTTCCTCTCCTTCACTTTTTATAGTTAGCGGATAAACTCGATCACCAATGGTAACTTTTATTTTAAGTTTTTCATCCATTTCTAGTTTATTCGCCTAGTTGGGCTATACATTTATCAATTTCGCGTATTAACGTATTTATTTTAAGCTTTGTTAAATGTTTATCTTCTTTGCTGCCTACGATTGCATTTGCAATCTTTAATGACTCGTATTTGCTCTCTAATTCGTTAAGCGATTCTTTTCGTGAATCGATTTCTTGAATAAGCTTGTTGCTCTTTTCAAGTAATTGTTGATTCTCTATTTGCAACAATTCATATTTTGAAAGTAGCTTATCTAACTTACTTTGCAGAGAATCAACTATTTCTAAAACACTACTCACCAATACAAAGAGTATAAACTATTTCAACAAATTTAGTATTACTGATTTAATTTAACAACTCTTTTCATAAATTAAATTGATTTTTGGCGCCAATTAATTGGTTTGCAATATCTTAACATTGCATTTTTAATTTATGTTTCTAATGAGTATTTTAGCCCACAATTATGGGGAGAATACGTTTAGCTTTACTTTTTACTGGCATTATTTTTTATGGTTTTACACAGGCAAAATATCCAGATGGATATTTTGAAAAACCACTCGACATTCCGTTAATTCTATCGGGTACTTTCGGTGAATTACGGAGCAATCATTTTCATTCTGGTTTAGATATTAAAACACAAAAACGAACCGGACTTAATATCTATGCTTCCGCGGAAGGATACGTTTCACGTATTAAAGTTTCTCATTGGGGCTATGGAAAAGCATTATATATTACACACCCTAATGGTTATACCACAGTTTATGCACATTTAAAGAAGTTTGCTCCGAAAATTGAGGCCTATGTAAAAAAGCATCAATACAAAAAAGAAAGTTATGAGGTTCATCTATTCCCAAAAGCAAATGAGCTAGTAGTAGACAAAAAAGAAGTGGTTGCTTATAGTGGAAACAGTGGTAGTTCAGGCGGTCCTCATTTACATTATGAAATACGAGATGGAAATGCAAAACCCATCAACCCAATGTTTTTTGGAATTGATATTGCCGACACAAAACAACCCGAAATACGAGCTGCAGTGGTTTACTCGTTTGGAGATTCTTCTCATGTAAATCAAAGTAATCGAGTAAGGGAATTATTTTTTAAGAAACAGCCTGATGGTACCTTATTAGCCAATAAAATTGAAGCTTTTGGAACTATCGGTTTTGGTATTAATTCTATTGATAAACAAAATGCGGCATTAAACAATAATGGTATTTTTAATCTAGAGGTGAAAGTTAATGGTAAGACCACGTATCTACATACCGTAAACACATTTTCGTTTAATGAGACACGATATATAAATACATTAATTGACTACTATAGGTTCTATAAAAAAAGACAGCGTATTCAAAAATGTTTTGTTGAAGATGCTAATAAACTTACCATTTATAAAACACTGGAAAACAAGGGATATTTGAATGTTAGGAACGGCGCTTCTTATAATGTTGAAATTATGGCCAAAGACTTTAAAGGAAACGTAACCAAACTCATTATTCCTGTAAAAGGAAAAAAAGATTCTGTTTTTGTTCGTCAAAAAGTTAAGACCACTCCTTATTATTTTAAAAGTGATCAGTTCAATAAAATATCTGATAGTACTGTAACGGTAGCGTTTCCAAAAAGAAGTTTTTATAATGATTTATATTTTGATTTTAAGCATGAAGATGATGTTGTAAAATTGCATAATGGCGGTACACCATTACATAAGAATTTCACACTTACTTTTGACGTTTCTAAGTATCCAAAAATTGAACAAGATAAATTGTTCATAGCAAGAATCAATAACAAAGGAATACCATATTATTCAAGAACAAGAAGAAAAGAAAACAAATTATATACATTAAATAGAACTTTAGGCAATTATGCTTTGTTTTCTGATAATCAAAAACCTACTATAAAGTCTTTAAATTTTAAAGATGGCCAATGGCTTACCAACTATAAGTATCTTAAAATGCGAATTTCAGATAAACTCTCAGGAATAAAATCATATAGAGCTGAAATTGATGGTGAGTGGATTCTTATGGAATTTGATGCCAAAAGAGGACTACTAACTTATGATTTTAATGACAAAACTTTAAGTGGTGAAAAACACACCTTAAAAGTAATGGTTGTTGATAATGTTAATAATACGAATACGTATATTGCAACGTTTTACAGGCATAGTGATTTATAGAATGTTAAATCTTCTTTTTTGAAAAATTTTAGTATCTGCTTTATCGTTTTTATTCTGTTTAGTGGTCATATAATTGCCCAAACTGGTACGTTAAAAGGAGTTGTAAAAGATGAAAAGGGCAACCCCATTGAAGGTGTATCTATTCGCTTCGAACAAAATGGTACCGCATCTAACAGTAAAGGAGCATATCAATTATTAATTCCCTCTGGTAGATTTATTACTGTTATTTTTAGTCATGTCTCTTTCAATACACTTACCAAACGCGTTAGGGTACCTAGAAATAGAACCGTTAATTTCTCACCAAAATTAAAAACCAAAACAGAAAAGATTGAAGAAGTAGTTGTAAAAGACACACGAGATAAAGTTCAAGGTATTGATAAAGTAGATGTTGAAACTGTTAAAAAACTACCAAGTGCTAACGCAGGTATTGAAGCAACACTTCGAAATATTGGTTTAGGTGTTAGCGGTAATAATGAATTAAGTACCCAATATAATGTTCGCGGTGGAAATTATGATGAAAACTTAGTTTATGTAAATGATATAGAAGTATATCGCCCATTTTTAGTGCGTTCAGGTCAACAAGAAGGATTAAGTTTTGTAAACCCTAACCTTACCCAGAACGTAAAATTTTCTGCTGGAGGGTTTCAAGCCAAATATGGTGACAAATTATCGTCGGTATTAGATATTCAATATAGAAAAGCCAGAGACTTTAGTATTGCCGCAGATGCCAGCTTATTAGGAGCTAGTTTAACTATTGAAGGACAGCCGTTTAAGAAGCTATCAGCAATTTTAGGTATGCGCTATAGAAATAATAATCTATTCGTTAATTCTAAAGATATTGAAACAAATTTCAAACCGGTATTCACAGATGTACAGTCATTCGTTTCTTATGCTATTTCGGATAAATTAAGCATAGATTTTTTAGGAAATTTTTCTTTAAATAATTATGACTATACTCCCATTTCGAGAAGAACAAATTTTGGTACAGTAGCCAGTACACAAGCACTTTTAGTTAATTATGATGGGCGCGAAAAGGACAATTATCTTACTTTATTTGGAGCTTTAAAGGCTACTTACGTAGCTAATGAAAATCTAATATTAAATGTAATTACATCGAGTTATAATACGCAAGAAGAAGAACATTTTGACATTTTGGCCAAATATAGTATCGGTGAAGTAAATGCTGACTTCGGAAGTGACGACTTTGGAGATGTATCATTTAGCCAATCTATAGGCTCTCAGCTTGATCATGCTCGTAATGATCTTGATGCTTTAATCTCAAACATTCAATTAAAAGCTACTATAAAAAAAGGCGATAATATTTTCGAACTAGGCGCTAAATATCAAACCGAAAATATTAAAGATCGTATCATTGAATGGGAAGTAATTGATTCTGCAGGATTCTCAATAAGACCACCAAACCTTCTTCCTAGAAATGATGAACCTTATACTCCGTTTACCGGACCTATTGTACCATTTACAAGTGTAAATGCATTTAATGAAGTTACAACAGATAGAATTTCAGGATTTGCACAATGGAGCCGTCAATTTGATCTTAATGAACATCAGTTATGGGTGAATTTAGGAGTACGTGGGCAAAGTTGGACGGTAAAGCCTAAAAATGGAATTTCAGATAAACATACCGTAATAAGTCCTAGAGCGCAGTTTTCTTTTAAACCTGATTGGAAAAAAGATATGCTTTTTAGAGTTTCGGGTGGTTATTATTATCAACCTCCTTTTTATCGTGAATTACGTGATTCATTAGGTATTGTGCGTCCAAATGTAAAAGCACAACGATCAATTCATATAGTTTTAGGTAATGATTATAGTTTTAAGCTCTGGGGAAGACCCTTCAAATTAGTTTCTGAAGCCTATTATAAATCACTTACTGATGTGAATCCGTTCACTATTGATAATGTACAAATTCGCTATAGGGCGAGAAACAACGCTAAGGCATTTGCAACTGGTTTTGACGCTCGTTTGAATGGTGAATTCGTGCCAGGAACAGAGTCATATTTTACTTTTGGTTATCTCTTAACAAAAGAAAATATTGAAGATAGAGGCTATATTTCACGTCCTACAGATCAGCGATTAAAATTTGCTGTCTTGTTTCAGGATTATGTACCAAGTAATCCAAATTTAAAAATGTACTTAAATATGGTCTATAATACAGGTGTTCCGGGAGGTTCTCCATCGTATGCCGATCCGTATATATTCCAAAACAGGCTCAAGGATTACTTTCGCTCTGATATTGGAATTTCGTACGTTTTGGTTGATCAGAAAAAGAAGCCGCGAGCTGTATGGTTACAAAAATTCAAAGAATTTTCTATAGGAATCGAACTATTTAATATGTTTGATGCCCAAAATTCTATAACGAATACTTGGGTACGAGATATTTCAGCGCAACAGTCAGTGGCGGTACCTAATTTTTTATCAGGAAGAGTACTGAATATAAAAACAAGCGTTCGTTTCTAAAACTCAAGCATTTATAAATAGTTATATTCAATTTTAATACATAATACCGTAAAAAGAAAGATTCAATATTAAACCTTTTTCGGCGTTAATAGTCTAAGTACAAAATCCAAGCTAGTGATTGAAGAATCAGTACTTATCGAACAACTTAAAAACGCTCAAACACAAGATGTTGCATTTCGGCAACTAATGAGTCAATATAAAGATCGCTTGTATTGGCATATTCGTAAAATAGTAATCTCTCATGATGATGCAGATGACGTTTTACAAAATACCTTCATAAAAGTTTATAGAAATATTGATAAATTTAATGCACAAAGCAAACTGTTTTCGTGGATGTATCGGATCGCCACCAACGAGTCGATTACATTCATTAATAAAAGAGCAAAGGCGCAGAATATTGATATTAGTGAAATACAATACAAATTGGCAGAAAGTTTAGAAGCGGATGTCTATTATGATGGTGACGAAATGCAAATAAAGCTGCAAAAGGCTATAGCTCAATTGCCTCAAAAGCAACAGCTCGTTTTTAATATGAAATATTTTGATGATATGAAATATCAAGAAATCTCTGAGGTACTTGAAACCTCTGTTGGAGCATTGAAAGCTTCATACCATCATGCGGTAAAGAAAATTGAAAATATTTTAACACAATAATATTAAACCTTGGCACCATTTTTTAGTCTAAGTGGCAAATGAAATCTAATAGTTTAAACATATTAAAAGACAAAGGAAGCGGTTTTAAAGTACCAGAAGGGTACTTTGATTCGGTTGATGAAATGGTAATGTCTAAACTAATTATAGACAAGCTTCCAAAGAAACATGGGTTTTCTACACCAAAAGGCTATTTTGATACATTGGAAGAAACTGTACATGCAAAACTAAATATAGATTCTAGAACCGGCAATAAAGGCTTTAAAGCTCCAGAAGGTTATTTTGATGCTATAGAAGATACTGTTTTTACTAAACTTGGAAAACATACGCAAAAAGTAGATATTTCTAATGTGCCTGCGGACTATTTTGATACACTTGAAGATAAGGTTTTTGCTAGATTAAAGAAAGAAGCCATAAAAGAACCAAAAGTAATACCTTTAAGCGCTCGTTTGAGAAAAGTTTGGGCTCCGATTACAATTGCGGCTTCGTTTGCGTTGATTTTTATACTTACCTATAATAAATCAGCTATTATTGAACCAGGTATTGAAACAGTTGTAGTTGATGAGCTTATTGAAGAAAACCTTATCAATCTAGATAGCTATGAAATAGCTGAAGTATTTAATGATACTGAACTTGTAGCTAATGAAGATGAAGATGCCGAACTACTTGATTACTTAAATGGCACAGATGTTGAAAGCATGTTATTAGAAAATTAAAATAGTTAATGAAACGAATATTATTTATAACCTTATTTATAGTAATAACATCTCAAGTTTCTGCACAAGCAAACCGCGAGAAGATAAAAGCTATGAAAACAGCTTTTATTACCAATGCTCTTGATTTATCATCAAAGGAAGCTGAACAATTTTGGCCAATATACAATAGATACGACAAGCGCATTTTTCAAGCAAAAACGTTAAAAACAAGAGAAATTGCCAGAAGAGTAAGAGTCGCCGGTGGTGTACAGCAACTATCTGAAAAAGAAGCTAATGCTATGCTTCAAGAATTTATTGATATTGATTTTGAGGTTGCTAAAGCCAAACAAGACTTAAAAGACGATTTAAAAAATGTTATATCAAGTAAGAAAATAATCCTATTATTTAGAGCTGAGCAAGACTTCAATAAGAAACTACTCAGAGAGTTTAGAGAACAACGTAAAAAGAATCTGCAAAAACGTATAAGAAATTGATATTTCTCACGTTATTATCCATAAAATAACCTAAGTTGAATGACGATGAAAAGATTTAAAATACTTTCTACAATAATACTTACTGTTTTAGGCTTAACTACTTTAGAAGCTCAAGATCAGTCTTCTGTAGAATCAAAGAATCAAAAAGAGACTATTAAAGTTACAGAAAAAGAAGAAAAAACAGTTATCCATAAAGGCATTACCTATTATGTCATTGATGGTATGTGGCATACCAAAATGAAGAATAGATACATCTTAAAAACCGCTCCAGAAGGTGCTAAAACCAATTTTATACCTAAAGGTGGTAAACTTGTTACTTTAGCTGGCACCAAATATTATAAGTGTAGAGGTGTTTTTTATAAAAAATTAAAAGATGGTTTTTACGAAGTAGATCGACCTTAACATAAAATATGATTCTGTAAAAAAAGAAGCCTTTTGGGCTTCTTTTTTATTATGCATACATTTTATTGCGTAATTCTTTAATTTTTGAGTCTTGAAAATATTCGTCAAAAGTCATGTAGCGGTCAATAACCCCGTTTGGTGTCAATTCAATAATTCTATTAGCAACGGTTTGAGCGAATTCATGATCATGTGTAGAAAATAATACCGTCCCCTTAAAATTCTTTAATGAATTATTAAATGCTTGGATTGACTCTAAGTCTAAGTGATTCGTAGGTTCATCTAAGAGTAAAACGTTTGCTCGTATCATCATCATTCTTGATAACATACAACGCACCTTTTCACCTCCAGACAATACATCACACTTTTTTAAGGCTTCTTCACCACTAAAGATCATCTTACCCAAAAAGCCTCTAATATAAACCTCTTCACGTTCTTCTTCTGTTGTAGCCCATTGTCTTAGCCAATCAACTAATGTTAAATCACCAGTAAAGAATTCAGAATTATCTAATGGTAAATATGCCTGCGAAGTTGTTACACCCCAAGCATATTTTCCTGAATCAGCTTTTATTTTATCATTTATAACTTCATAAAAGGCAGTTACCGCTTTGGAGTTTCTTGAAAAGACAACCACCTTATCTCCTTTGGTCAAGTTTATATGAATGTCTTTAAACAATAATTCTCCATCTAATGTTTTGCTCAATCCCTCAACATTTAAAATTTGGTCTCCAGCTTCACGATCACGATCAAAAATAATCGCCGGATAACGTCTACTAGATGGACGAATATCTTCTATGTTTAGCTTTTCTATCATCTTCTTTCTACTAGTAGCTTGTTTAGATTTAGCTACGTTTGCAGAAAAACGACGAATAAACTCTTCTAATTCCTTTTTCTTTTCTTCGGCTTTTTTATTTTGCTGGGCTCTTTGTCGTGCAGCCAACTGACTCGACTCGTACCAAAAAGTATAATTACCAGAATAATGATTTATTTTACCAAAATCAATATCAGATATATGTGTACAAACCGCATCTAAAAAGTGACGGTCGTGAGATACTACAATAACAGTATTATCATAATTCGCTAAAAAATGCTCCAACCAAGCAATTGTTTCATAGTCAAGATCATTGGTTGGCTCATCCATTATCAATACATCAGGATTTCCAAATAAGGCCTGGGCTAGTAATACCCTTACCTTTGATTTTCCATCGAGATCAGACATCAAAGTATAATGCATACCTTCTTTAATATCTAAATTAGATAATAAAGCAGCAGCATCACTTTCTGCATTCCACCCATTCATTTCTTCATATTGCACTTGCAACTCTCCAATCCTATCGGCATTTTCGTCAGAATAATCAGCATACAATTTATCCATCTCAGTTTTAACCTCATATAAAGGTTTATTCCCCTTTAAAACAGTTTCCAATACTGGAAAGTCATCATAAGCAAAGTGATCTTGTGAAAGTACAGACATACGCTTACCAGGTTCTAAATTAACAGTTCCTGAAGTCGGTTCTTGTACTCCCGATAATATTTTTAGAAAGGTAGATTTCCCTGCCCCATTAGCACCAATGATGCCGTAACAATTGCCCTTAGTAAAAACGGTATTTACTTCATCGAATAAAATGCGCTTCCCGAATTGTACGGATAAGTTTGAAACTGATAACATACTGTCTTTTTGAAAATTTTGGCAAAAGTAATGAAATAGCGCATTTTTTAACTATAATTAGGCTTATATTTTAACATCTAATTAACAGGATTGCACTAGCCAGATAGCTACTTTTGTTTTGTTGAATGGATTATGCTAGTTTTGCGAGAATTTTAATGAAACCGCTATTGAAATATAAATTACTATTACTAATACTTGTTTTACTTTCTGCTTGCGTTGGCGACAAGCATCTAACCGAGGCTACATACTTTGGTGGTAAAATCATTAACCCAAAAGATTCTAAAGTCTTTTTCTATAAAGGTGAACAGCTTTTAGATTCTGCCAAATTATCTGCAAAGAATAAATTTAAATTTAAATTCGATTCTATAAAAGAAGGCGTATATACTTTTATGCATGGCCCAGAGGTACAATTTGTATTTCTTGAACCAACAGATAGCTTATTAATGCGCTTAAATACTTGGGATTTTGACGAGTCGCTAGTTTATAGTGGTAAAGGGGCTGATAAAAATAATCTAATGATCAACCTCTTTTTAATCAATGAAAAAGAAGATAAGCTTTTTTATAATTATTATACCTTAAACGATAGCTTATTCAATATTAAGGTTGATTCATTATTAAAAGAAAAACAGCAACTTTTTGCAAATTTTAAAATAGAGCATCCTGAAGAATCGCCCTTATTTGATAAATATATAAACGCAATTATCGAGCTTCCGTTGTATACAAAAAAAGAAGCGTATCCATATCGACATGGAAAAGCAATGAAACTTAAGGAGCATCCACACATGCACCCAAGGTTTTATAAGTTTAGAAAAAAATTAAACTTAAAAGATAAAGAACTCCATAACTTATATGTTTTTCATGATTATATTAAAACTTATTTATACCATTTGAGTTATGAGAAAGAAGTTTTAAGCGACAAAAAAGAACCAATGACGGTGAATTTTTTGCAAGCAGTGGCAGATAATGTTAAGAATGAAGATTTAAAGAACAGACTTTTAGATGAAGGTATTTGGAATGTTGCATTAAGCAGTTATTTACCTGAAGAACAAGTTGATAAGGCACACAAAATATTCTTTGATAATTGCAGCAATGAGAAACTTCGAAAGAATATAGAATTAACAATAAAAGCTAAGGAGACTCTACCAAAGAATTCAAACTTACCGGAACTCGTAGTATTGAACTCTTTCAATAATAAAATTTCAATTAACGATGTGGTTAAAGGATCAACTTCTGTTATCTATTTCTGGCCTAAGAGCTATCGACAAATGGATAATATGGTTAGACGTGTGAAATATCTAAGCAATAAATATCCTGACGTACAATTTATAGGGGTTAACGCTGTAAAAACATCTAAAGACTGGAAACATAATATTAAATCTTATAAACTAAAGGATAAAACTCAATTCTTACTAGATAAATCTGATAAAAACGATTGGCTGTTTATTGATTACTCAAGAGCAATTCTTTTAAATAAAGAAAGTACCGTAGTGAATAATTTCACACATCTTTCAAGTAGAAACATTGAGTATCAACTTAAGAAATTAGAAAAGTAAGGGCTATGGCATTAGTTACATTTATTTAACGTACTTTTGCAGGCTCATAAACAAGAGGCTTATTTATCTGCTGTCGGCATTTTATTTCGGAGCCTTAGTTTGATAAAATATATATATGTCTCAATTTAATGAACTTGGCTTAAGCCAAGTAATCGTTTCTGCTCTAGACGATCTAGGGTATGAACAACCAACTCCTATTCAGGAGAAAACAATTCCACAAATTTTAATGTCACCTGATGACCTAAAGGCTTTTGCTCAAACGGGTACCGGTAAAACTGCTGCTTTCAGCTTACCTATTATCGAACAGGTGGATACAACTTCTAAAGAAACACAAGCAATTATCTTATCTCCTACTCGAGAATTGGCCATTCAAATTGGTAAAAACATCGAAGAATTCTCTAAGAATTTGAAGAACTTAAACGTAATAACAGTTTACGGCGGTTCTGATATCGAAAAACAAATTAGAGGGCTAAAAAAAGGTGCACAGATCGTTGTAGGTACTCCGGGCAGAACCGTTGATCTTATTAAGCGTAAAAAATTAAAGTTAAGTAATATAAGATGGGTGGTATTAGATGAAGCCGATGAAATGCTTAACATGGGTTTTAAGGAAGATCTTGATAAGGTTTTAGAAGTAACCCCAGATAGCAAGCAAACATTATTGTTTTCGGCTACTTTTCCAAGAGAAGTAAATGCCATTGCAAAGAATTATATGAACAACCCTGTTGAGATTGATGCAGGCAAGCGTAATTCGGGTTCTGATAATGTTTCGCATGAGTTCTATTTAGTTTCAGAACGCAATAGATATCCTGCTTTAAAACGTTTAGCAGATATCAATCCAGATATCTATGGTATCGTTTTTTGTAGAACACGTAGAGAAACAAAGGATGTTTCGGCTAAACTTATTGCTGATGGTTATAACGCCGATGCTTTACACGGTGATCTATCACAGGCACAGCGCGATATCGTTATGGAAAAGTTTAGAAATAAACATCTGCAGATTCTTGTTGCTACCGATGTTGCCGCACGCGGACTAGATGTAAATAACTTGACACATGTTATTAATTATAAACTACCCGATGAGGCAGAATCTTATACACATCGTAGTGGTAGAACCGGTAGAGCAGGCAATAAAGGTATCTCAATAGCCATAGTTACTAATGGTGAGAAAAGAAAACTCTCGCCAATTGAAAAAAAGATAGGTAAGAAATTTGTTGCAAAGCAAGTACCTAACGGAAAAGAAATCTGTGAAAAGCAACTCTTCAAACTAATTGAAAAGGTTAAAGATGTTGAGGTGAATGATAGCCAGATATCTGGATATCTCGAAGGAATATATGCGAAATTAGAAGGCCTTGATCGCGAAGAGCTTATACGTAAATTTGTCTCAATAGAGTTTAATCAATTCTTGTCTTATTATGAAGATGCTCAAGACTTAAATGGTGACACCTCTAAAGAACGAAGAAGAAGTGGTGATGAAAACTTCACTCGCTTCTATATTAATTTAGGAAAGATCGATAAATTAAATCCGGCTAGATTAATAGGACTTATAAATGAAAATCTTAAAAAACGAGACGTAGAAATTGGTCAGATTGAAATTCTTAAGAATTTTTCATTTTTTGAAATTGATAAAAGCTTTGAAGAAAGCGTTTTAAAATCGTTTAGAAATAGTGAGTTTGAAGGAAGAGGAGTAATCGTTGAAGTTACCAAAAAGCAAAAACAACAGAACCGAGGCAGAAAACGTGGTGGTTTCGGTGGTGGTAGGCGTCGCTCAGGTAGTAATGACTTCAAAAGAGGTAATCGATCTTTTAACTTCGAAAGCAGCAATAAAGGCCAAACTAGAGGCAGAAGAAATAGAAAAAGGTAGTTTTTAGTGGAAATTTAAATTGCCTTAGGTCAGTTAAGAACTTTTGTTTTTAGCTGACCGTTTTTATTGTACATACTTTGTCTTCTTAACATAGCTTAAGACAATAAATGAGGCCAAAAAGAAAACCGCCAAGAGCAAAACACTATATTGCATTGAGCCTGTTAATGCAATTAAAGCCCCAAAAACAAAGGTTCCTAATACAATAGCTATTTTTTCGGTTACATCATAAAAACTAAAATAAGTAGCATGATCTTGCGTCTCGGGTAAGAGTTTAGAATATGTCGACCGCGATAAAGATTGGATAGCTCCCATAACCAATCCAATTAAGCCCGCCAAAGAATAAAACTGAATTGCAATACTTTCGCTTTGCTTATTAATCATAAATGCTACAAAACATACCAAGCCCCAAATGGCTATTGTAATTTTTAAAGAAGCTATATTACCAATTTTATCAGTTAATCTAGAAAATATAAAAGCACCTAAAATAGCAACAATCTGAACCAATAAAATAGCTGCGATTAAATCCGCAGTGGGTAAACCAAGTTCTTGACTACCAAAGATACCCGCCATTAAAATAATAGTTTGTACACCGACACTAAAAAGGAAAAATGATATTAAAAATGTTTTTAATTGTGGATAGTTTACTAACTCTTTATAAACAATTTTTAATTCTCTAAATCCTTTCCATATATAGTCTTTTTCAGGTTTTTTGTTATACACATTGTTTGGTAATTTTCTAAATGTAATATGCGCAAAACCAAGCCACCAAATTCCTACTAATACAAAAGTCAATCGTGAAGGCATAGCTGCATCAGTAAAGCCAAACCACTCAGGTTTTTGAATCATTACTAAATTGAAAAGCAATAAAAGTACTGAGCCTACATAACCATAAATAAATCCTTTAGCACTAGCTTTATCTTGTTGCTCAGGAAGTGCAACTTCGGGGAGATATGAATTATAAAAAACAATACTTCCCCAAAAGCCAATGCTTGCTAAAATAGTAAACAAGATTCCCACCCAAAGAGAATCAACATCTTTAAAAAAGAACAAGCTCATTACCGATAATGCTCCAACCCAACAAAATACTTTTAAGAATTTAAGTTTGTTACCTGTATAATCGGCTATTCCAGAGAGAATTGGAGAAATAAAAGCTACAATCAAAAAAGAAAATGACAGAGCATAATCATATAAAGTTATAGGCGTCCATAAGCTTCCTAAAAAAGAAACCTTATCAAATTGTTCTGTAACAACTCCGTAATATATTGGAAAAACAGCTGTAGAAATTACTAAAGAATATACCGAATTTGCCCAGTCATAAAATGCCCAGGCATTAATGAGCTTCTTATCTCCTCGTTTTAGCATGGTTGGTTAGTTAAATTAAAAAAGCCGTTCTATTGTAGAACGGCTTACAATGTACTAATTTATTTAAATATCAATTTGCCATCGTTTGAGCATTCAATCTTTTAGCAATTACTTTTGCTTGAGGTATCCATTCGGTTAAATGCTTAATACGTGTTTGATTTGACGGATGTGTGCTCAAAAATTCTGGTGGCGCTTGTTGCGCTCCTGCTCTTTTGCTCATACGTATCCATACGTTCACAGATTCAGCCGGATTATAACCAGCCATAATCATAAACACAACGCCTAATTTATCAGCCTCTGTTTCGTGCGTTCTACTAAACTTTAATTGCCCCAACTGTGACCCGATACCATAAGCGGTCATCCACATTTGTTGTGTTTTTGGGTCTTTATTACCAGTTGCTAATGCAACTCCCAAACCACCAACTTGAGCTAACATTCCTGTAGACATACGTTCTGCTCCATGTCTAGCAAATGCATGTGCTACCTCATGTCCCATAATAGCCGCTACGCCGTCTTCATTCTTTGCTATAGGCATGATGCCTGTATAAAAAACCACTTTGCCGCCTGGCATCGCCCAGGCATTTACTGTTTTATCATCAATTAAATTAAATTCCCAGCGGTAAGCATCTGCTTTATCTGCCATGTTGTTAGCGCGCATATAACGATCTACAGCACCAGCTATCCTTTTACCAATAGTTTTTACTTGATTGGTCATTTCTGAGTTGGATGATACCTTATTCTGATCTAGAAATCCCTGATATTGTTGAAATGCCATAGGCAATATCTGAGCATCGCTAACTAAGCTAAATTGTTTTCTCCCTGTAATCGGCACTGTACTACAACTTAAGAGAAATAAAAAAACCAGACTAAGTGAAGTTACTTTTTTCATATTACTATTCGTTTTTTGTTACTCGTAAATATACAAATTTTGCATAAATTAGTGTCTATGAATCAAAAATCAAATTCCGTTCCAAAAGAAGCATTTAAGTTCCCGAGTTCGATTATTCAGCGAGCAAAATTTTATCAGTTTATATCGAATTCATTGGCTTCAAAGTTTGCCTATAAATTATTCATTACACCTTCAAAATTCAAAACACCAGAGCGTGAATTGATGATGCGCAAGAGTGCTAAAAATATTCTAGTGAAGATTCCTGGAATAGAACATGAAGTTATGCTATATGAGTATGGGTTTTCAAAAACTAAAGTATTATTAGCTCATGGCTGGTCGGGGCGTGGAACGCAACTCTATGAAATAGCTGATAAATTATTAGAAAATGGTATGATGGTTATTGCCTTTGATGCTATAGCTCATGGGCAATCAAATGGAAAAGCCACAAGTTTAGCCGAAAGCATGGCCGTTACAAAATACATCGCTGAACATTATGGCCCATTTCAGTTTGGGATTGGTCATTCATTTGGTGCAATGACTTTGTTAAATGCTCAGGCATCAAAGCCACTATTTGAAAAGATTGTTTCCATAGGTCAAGAAGGTTCTTTAAATATTGTTATTGATGAATTTTCCAAAAAATTAGCATTGAAACAGAAAACCGCGAACGGAATAAAAAATTATATTAAGTCTTCACTCAACACGAATATAGAAGCAATCTCAGGAAATCAAATTGCTAAGAAAATAAATATTCCGGTTTTAGTTTTGCACGATATGAAAGATACAGATGTTGATGTAAGTAGTGCTTTTAAATTGCGTCAAAATTTACGACATGGCACCGTAGTTATTTCAAACGGGTTGGGTCATCGAAAAATTTTACGTGATCAAGAAGTGATCAACAGAATAATTAAGTTTTTAAAACCTAAATAATGAAGCGTTTACTATTTGTATCTCTTACCCTATTACTTTTTAGCTGTTCGACAAATGCTCAGAACAAGAATTCAAAGAAGTCAACAAAGAAAACCATGAAAAAAAATATAGAAAAAGTGGTTAAAACAGAAGCAGAATGGAAAGCCATTCTCTCACCACAAGAATATTATGTTTTAAGACAAAAAGGAACCGATAGACCAGGTAATGTTGGTTACACAAAGCATTTCGAAAAAGGCACATATCATTGTCGTGCTTGTGACTTACAATTATTTGAATCGAACAGTAAATATGAATCACATTGCGGATGGCCCTCGTTTGACGATGCTATTGAAGGCACCATAATATTTACACCAGACTATAGTCTTGGAATGAGGCGTACCGAAATTACTTGTGCAAGATGTGACGGCCACTTAGGGCATATTTTTGATGATGGGCCAAAAGAAACTACCGGTAAACGTTATTGCGTAAATACAAGTTCAATTAAGTTTGTAAAATCAGAGTAAGTTTTTGGATAAATTTCATTAAATTTAGAGTTCTTGATCTTATCAAGAACTCTTTTTTTATGGAAGAAAATTACATCATCAGTATTCAAAAACAATTTAATTATTATAAAAGTTTAGGAGATAAGACTTTTGAGCAATTAAATGAAGATCAGCTATTTTGGCAAAGCAATGAAAGCGATAATTCAATTGCAATTATCGTAAAACACATTGCTGGAAATATGCGAAGTCGATGGACCAATTTTTATACCGAAGATGGAGAGAAAAGCTGGAGAAATAGAGATCAAGAGTTTATAAATTCATTTAACACAAAGGAAGAAATAATTGCGTATTGGGAATCTGGTTGGCACTGTTTGTTTTCTATCATTAATTCACTAAAAGCGGAAGATTTAAGCAGGATTATTTACATAAGAAATATTGGACATACTGTAACTGAAGCCATTAATAGACAGCTTTGTCATTATTCATTTCATATTGGTCAAATAGTTTTTTTAGGAAAATTGTTAAAAGGTGCGAATTGGAAAAGTTTATCGGTTCCAAGAAATCAATCTGATGCCTATAATAAAGAAAAATTTAGTCAAGAAAAACACCGAGGGTATTTTACAGACGAACTATAATAAAATTAAAATATATGCAACGTACGAACTGGGTAAATAGAACATTTAATTTGGGGATTCCGGCTGGTTGGTTATTCAATATTTTAACTCGGCTGGATGGCACTTCAGTTAGATTAAACGGCTTGACGGAGCACCTCTCAAATGAGCAACTTAGTCTAAAGCTAAAAGATAAATGGAGTATAAAAGAACATATTGGACATTTAATTGATCTTGAGGAACTCCATTCAGGTAGAGTGCAAGATTTTATGGAGAGGAAGACTATTCTAAGAGCCGCCGATATGAGTAATAAGAAAACCTATGCAGCCAATCATAACGATAAATTAGTAAGAGATCTAATCGATGAGTTTAGATTGAAAAGGGATGAATTTACAAGTTCTTTAAAAAATTTAGACGATGGCGCTCAATTGTTTGTAGCCACACATCCTCGATTAAATGTGCCTATGAAAGCTGTAGATATGGCTTTTTTTACAGCAGAGCATGATGATCATCATATTGCTTCAATTTACGAGATAATAGCAGCATTAAAATAGATTCAGTTTTTATAAGTTTTCATTTTTTATATCTTTAAAAACAAATTCATTAGCATATGGATAAAAAAGCGATAACCGAATTATTGGAAGAGAAACATCAAGATCTTTTTGATTGGATTGAAAATCAACCCGAAGAAAAATGGACAGAAGGACCGCAAGGAAAATGGACAACCGGGCAACATGTGCTTCATCTATTAAACAGTATCAAACTATTAAATCATGCCATGAGCTTTCCTTCGTTTCTGTTAAAATATAAATACGGCACTTCAAATAGAGAATTGAGAGATTATTCAGCCGTGGCTAATCGTTATCAGGAAAAGCTAACTGCAAATCTAGACCGAGCAAGAGACTTTAACAGTAATTTAAAAACACCAACACTAAAAGAAAAAGAACATCTTCTCACTACTCTAAAAATTCAAAATAAAAAATTACAACATAAGACCAACAAATGGAAGGATAAAAATTTAGACAACCTTATCTTACCTCATCCTTTAATGGGAAAAATGCCTGTTCGTGAAATCGTAATGTGGACCGCCCATCATACCGAGCATCACACAAATTCTTTAAAACAAAACTATTAGTTTTAGTTACAACTAGACATCAAGTTAGATCTTTCGAGCAATTACTTCACGCATTGCAGGGCAAAAAATAGTTGCTCCTGGTTCTTTTTCAAGTTCGGCAAAAGCAGCTAATGCTGCTTTTACTTCTTGATTGGTTAAATACCCAGAGCTTACTAATTTCGGAAAATAAATATGAAAAAAACTTTTCGGCCAATGCCAGGTAAACTCTTTTGGTGTTGCCATTTTAGTTAATGGTCGCATGCTGATCACCTCGTATCCACATTCTTTGAAATAAACCGGTAAGTTTCTGCCTACGTCGATCTCTCCATTTTGTTCTTTTAAGCTTTTTAATGCAGCGGCAATTCCTTTTGCCAATGCAGGAATATGAGGTTCAGATTGTAAGGTAGACCAATCAAAATACTCTTGTGTTACCACTACTCCACCCTTTCTCAAGGCTTTATTTAATTTATTGAGTACTACTTTAGGGTTTGAAACCCATGCAAGTGCCCAGCGATCGTATACGCCATCAAGGCTATTATCTTCAAGTTGCATAGCATCAAAATCACAGCATTGAGTTTCTATGTTTAATCCGAAGCTTTCTGTTACTTTATTTAAGAAATCAATAAAATGAGCAGATTTATCAACGCCAATAACTTTTCCTTTAGTTCCGGTTATATATGCTAATTCTGTAGTGCAAAACCCAGGGCCACAACCCAAATCTAATAAGGTTTGTCCTGCTGAAAATCCTGCTAAGTCCCATCCTTTAATGGCCTCGCTAGACCAAACTTGATGTTGCAATCCTAAACGATGTAATTCTTCTTTTTCGGTACCTAAAATATATGCATTTGCTTCTTGCTTAGACATAAAGTAAATTTAATCTTTTAAATTGGTGAACTCTCAAATTTATGGATAATATCTATCATCAAAAAAAGACAAAAGGTAAATTCTCGAATATTATAAAGAGTTATTGGCAAGTTTACAGCGAGAACACTGAGGTACATAAAGAGAAAATAGTTCCTGATGGTTATCCCGAGCTAATTTTTCACTTTGGTGATCCATATAGGATACATATTAATGGAAAATGGGAAATACAATCTCGTTATCTTCTGGCGGGCCAAATTCGAAACTTCTTTTTTTTGGAAAACACAGGAATGTCCAAAATTTTTGCCCTAAAGTTACAACCTTGGGCAGTTCCCCTTTTTTTAACTATCGAAATGTCATCTTTAACCGATAAGGTAATTGAAATTCCTGATGAGGTCCTTAAAAAATTATCGCCATTAAAAAACATTGCAATAAGTTCAGAATCTTTTGAAGATAAAATTAAACTAATTGAAAATTGGCTAGCGATTAATTTAACTACTTTTAAAGGGCATAGAGGTCAAAAAATTGTTAAACAAATAATAGAAAGAAAAGGAAACATCGATTTAAAAATTGCTCGAGAAAATATTGGCATTAGCGAACGCAGCTTAGAGCGTTACTTTAAATCTAAAATCGGATTGTCTCCTAAATTTTATACGCGCATCATTCGTTTTTCTAACATTTTTAAACTCATCAGAGAAGAAACTATTGATTGGGGAGATATATACTATCAAACGGGATTTTACGATCAAGCACATTTTATCAAGAATTTTAAAGAGTTTACCGGAGAATTACCCACAAACTATAAGTTCTTCGAAGAAAATATGGCCAATTTATTCCTAAAAAAATAGTTGTCGGTTTTGTACAATACTTTACTTCATTTTACCAATAAGTTTGTACAAACTAGTGTAACATGAGAAATTTTAGATTAAGCTGTATTATTTCATTATTAGTCCTTTTTTGTGCTTGTGCTCAAAATAAAGAATTAGAAAAGGTAAACTTTTTAATAGGAATTTGGAAAGTAGAACATAAAGAAAGTTATGAAGAATGGAAAAAATCTGATGCTCATTTAACAGGCAAAGCTTACAAAATAAAAGATGGAGGAAAAAGGGTATCGGAAAGATTAGAAATAAAATTTGAAAACAAAAATATAGTATATACTGCAACTGTTTTAAATCAAAATCAAGGTAAAGGGATTCCTTTCATCTTAAATACTTCTAAAAAAGAACTTATTTCTTTTGAAAATTTGGAACACGATTTTCCGAAGAAAGTACAATATAAACAACTCAATAAAAATGAGTTACAGGTATTCGTATTAGGAGAAAATGATAGAGGGTTTTCTTATAAGTTGATAAAGCAATTCGATTAGTCTTTAGTTCTAAATTCATTTAGTATTAAATGGTTATTTTTGATGTGAATCTTTGTACAAATACTATGTTCAAGAGAATTACTTTGATAGCGGCAGTTCTAGTATTTAATTTCATGTTTTCGCAATCGAAATCAAAAGAGCGTATTCTTTTTATAGGAAATAGTCTTACCTACACAAATGATCTTCCAAGCCTTGTGAAAGAAGAAGCAAGCAAAAAAGGTAAAACGGTAAAAACAAAAATGATTGCTTTTCCAAACTACGGTCTTGAAGATCATTGGAATGATGGAAAAGTACAAAAACTTATAAAAAAAAATCAATTCGATTATGTAATCATTCAACAAGGCCCTTCTTCACAGGCCTATGGAAGAAGTAGCTTAATAGAATTTGGTGAAAAACTAAAGAAATTATGTCAAGAGAATAATACACAGTTAGTTTACTTTATGGTATGGCCCTCAACACATTATTACAAGACCTTTGATGGTGTTATAAAAAATCATACCGATGCCGCCAATAAGAATAATGCCTTACTCGCACCGGTTGGTAAATTTTGGAAAGCGTATTTTGATGAAACCAATGACCATTCTTATTACGGAATTGATGGTTTTCACCCTTCTGTAAAAGGCAGTAAAAAGGCCGCTGAGATAATTGTAAAAACACTCTTTTTCAACTAAATTTTCTTCTCACAAATCATTATCTTTGCCACTTACTAAAAATGACGCGAGATTATGTTTAATAATTTAAGTGATAAATTAGATAAAGCCTTTCATGTTTTAAAAGGGCATGGAAAAATTACAGAAATAAACGTTGCTGAGACTTTAAAAGAAGTTCGTAGAGCACTTTTAGATGCTGATGTTAACTATAAAATAGCCAAAGACTTTACCAATCGTGTAAAAGAGAAAGCGTTAGGGCAAGACGTATTAACTACCTTAAATCCTGGTCAATTATTAGTAAAGATCGTAAAAGACGAGCTTACTGAATTAATGGGTGGTGAAACCGTTGGTATTAACCTTGGCGGCTCTCCAACAGTAATTTTAATGTCTGGTTTACAAGGTTCTGGTAAAACTACCTTTTCAGGGAAACTGGCAAATTACCTTAAAAATAAAAAAACAAAGCAAGTTTTATTAGTTGGTTGTGATGTTTACCGACCTGCCGCAATTAATCAGTTAAAAGTAGTTGGTGAACAAATAGGTGTTGAAGTATATGCTGAAGAAGGAAATCAAAATCCTGTTGAAATCTCCCAAAACGCAATAAAATATGCCAACTCCAATGGCAAAAATGTAGTTATTATTGATACCGCTGGTCGTTTAGCGGTTGATAATGAGATGATGACCGAAATCTCAAATATTCACAAAGCCGTAAATCCGCAAGAGACTTTATTTGTTGTAGATTCAATGACGGGTCAAGATGCTGTGAATACCGCAAAAGCATTTAATGACATTCTAAATTTCGAAGGGGTAGTATTAACAAAATTAGACGGTGATACTCGTGGTGGTGCTGCTTTATCAATAAAATCAGTAGTTGATAAACCTATAAAATTTATAGGTACCGGAGAGAAAATGGAAGCCATAGATGTTTTTCATCCTGATCGTATGGCCGATCGTATTCTTGGAATGGGAGATGTGGTGTCTTTAGTAGAAAGAGCTCAAGAACAGTTTGATGAGCAGGAAGCCCGTAAACTACAAAAGAAGATTGCTAAAAATCAATTTGGTTTTGATGATTTCTTAAAACAAATTCAGCAAATCAAAAAAATGGGGAATATGAAAGACTTAGTTGGAATGATCCCCGGAGTTGGTAAAGCAATGAAAGATGTTGATATTGATGATGATGCTTTTAAGGGAATAGAGGCTATTATTCACTCTATGACACCATCAGAAAGAAGTAAACCTTCAACTATAAATTCTAGCAGAAAAAAGCGTATCGCCAAAGGCTCTGGCACATCAGTTCAAGAAGTCAATCAGCTTATGAAGCAGTTTGACCAAATGAGCAAAATGATGAAGATGATGCAAGGTGGTGGCGGTAAACGTATGATGCAAATGATGAAAGGCATGGGAAGATAAAACAATTGGCTACTTACTTAAGTAGCCTTTTTTAATTATAAATTTTATACAATGATTCTACTTGACGGAAAATCAACCTCAAACGCAATTAAAGACGAACTCACCGAAGCCGTTGCAAAACGTAAAGCTGAAGGAAAAAAAACGCCACATCTTGCCGCTGTTTTAGTTGGTAATGATGGCGCAAGTATGACCTACGTTAATAGTAAAGTTAAGGCCTGTGAGCGTATTGGGTTTGAATCAACGTTAGTAAAACTAGAAGATACAATCTCTGAAGATGAATTATTAGTAGAAATTGAAAAACTAAATACTAATGATGCCATTGATGGATTTATTGTTCAGTTACCACTACCAAAGCATATTGATGAATTGAAAATCACAATGGCTGTTAATCCAGATAAAGATGTAGATGGGTTTCATCCTATGAATGTAGGTAAGATGGCTTTAAATTTACCTACTTTTTTGCCAGCTACTCCATTTGGTATATTAGAATTATTAGAGCGCTATGATGTTGAAACAAGTGGTAAACATGTAGTTGTTATTGGTAGAAGTCATATTGTGGGTGAACCTATGAGTATTTTACTAGCCCAAAAACGTAAGCAGGGAAATGCAACGGTTACGTTAACACACAGCCGTACGAAAAACCTACCTGAAATTACACGCCAAGCTGATATTATTGTTGCGGCATTAGGAATTCCTGAATTTCTAAAAGCCGATATGGTTAAAGAAGGTGTAACAGTAATCGATGTTGGAATTACTCGTATTGATGATCTTTCAAGAAAAAGAGGCTATCGATTAGTTGGAGATGTTGCATTCGAAGAAGTGAGCAAAAAATCTAGTTTTATCACACCAGTTCCTGGTGGCGTGGGGCCAATGACCATCGCGATGCTTTTGAAAAATACTTTATTGGCTTGTGAAAGCAGAGACTAACCTAATAAAGATTAAAAGACAACAGATAAAATATAAATTATTAATTCAATAATTAATCTCATAACCATAGCATTAAATGTATATCAAATGTAAACATGAAAATGTTATTAAGTGTTAAGGATTTATTATTTAATAAATATTTAACATCGACAAACTACTGAATATCAGTCCTCTCTTTTTAGACAACTAATTTTCCAGGTGGCATAGGCAAAAGTTTCATCTTTTGTAACCCACTCACCCATCCAGTTAAATCCTTTATCAGAAATATTAGAAAAAGTTAAACGGTAATATCCATCCATACCGTTTGGTGCTTTTTGTTCATTATATAAGACAATATTATCTCCTTTTTTATTCCCTTCCCAGGCCGATAATCTGCTAGCAATAGATTTCGTAGTATAATAATGCACATACCAACGAGCACTATCTTGACTATATTGACGAATACTTCCAGAACTACTACCATCAGATTTAGTAGTTTCATCTTGAACAGCCATCCCGTTCATTATATATTTAAATTTCCAAGTCATATCAATAGGCGCTGCCCATGATTTATCTTTTTTTCTTACTTCCGATTTACAATCGCAAATTCCAATTAAAGCGTCATAATCTTTAAGTTGCTCTGGAGCGTTAGGGTTTATTTTCCCAAAAGGGAATTTTTTAGAAGGCTCATAATTCGCTGAAATGCTTTGAGCGAAGTTAGTAAACGATAATGAGAATAGTGAAATTAATAGGAAAACTCTAATGATCATAATAGTAGATTTGGTATTTAAATCTACCAATAAATACCTTGTTAAAATGTTAATTTGTAATTATTTAGGAAAAATTTAACTACATACCCAGTGTTGGTAAGTGTTTTATCTTATGATACCGTAACGTAGTCCTTATACAGTTTTTCAACTCCTCTTCAGGGGGTTTATCTTTAATTTGAAAAATGATCGCTCTGCTACCTTCAAAATTAAATGTATTCTTATATATAAATTTAAAAGTTGGCACTAATTTACTGGTACATTGAAAGTACATCGCATATTGCTGAGGAGATTTTGCTTTCCAATCTATTCTAAGTGTACTTCCTTTAGTTGTTAAATAACTTGGTTCTCCCCATTTTAAGGTCTCTTCCAAACTTGACACTCCTTCGAGCTCTTGAGCTGATTCAATAATTAAAGCTCTAAGGTGCATCATTCTCTTTTTTACCACAGCAGGGTAATTTTCAAAAACAGCTGTAACTCTTGGGTCGGTTATTACTTTTAAATCTTCCACTAGCTCTCTATTTTGCAAACAATTGAGACCTGTCTTTGAATGCTTTAAACTCTAAAGCATTACCGGCTGGATCTAAAAAGAACATCGTGGCTTGCTCACCAACTTCTCCTTTAAATCGTATGTAGGGTTCTATTATAAATTCAATACCTTTAGATTTAAGATCATCTGCAAAAGCATGAAATTGATTCCAATCTAATACAACACCATAATGTGGTACCGGAACATTTTTTCCATCAACAGGATTGACATGCAAATCGGTTTCAGATTTCGGTTTATAATGAATCACCAATTGATGTCCAAATAAATTAAAATCAACCCAATGTTCAGCACTTCTTCCTTCTTCACATTCTAAAACATCACGATAAAAAATTCTGCACTCACGAAGATTATGAACTGGTATGGCTATATGAAAAGGTTGTACACTCATTCTTCTCTATTTACTAAATCTATTGAAAAAGCGGGTGTACATACTGCCAAGTACTCACACTCCTCATCAAAGGGATTTGAATACTGAACTCTAACATTTTTCTCAATTTTTATAGACTGTCCCGCCTCTAATATTATGGTCTCACCTTCTATAATAAATTGTTTTCTTCCTTTAATGATATATGTAAATTCATCGAATTCTGGAGTCTGAAAAGGTTCACTCCAACCCGATGGCGCCACCATATGTGCAATACTTATTTTTTGGTTACCATCAGCGGCATTACCAAAATGTTCCTCAATTAATTTCCCATCGTTAGTAGGAACCACGAAAGGTGATTTTTGTATTGTATATTTTTTAATCATACCATTTTAATTACCAAGAATAAAAATAGCAATTTGATGCCTAATTGTTTAATTTTGCGCCTTAATTTTTACGCAATGTCTATTCAAGATATATTAAAATCAGCCATTCAAGATGCTTTTAATAGCATTTATGATGTTTCTATTGAAAAAATTGAATTTCAAGCTACCCGTAAAGACTTTAAAGGTGATATTACGGTAGTTGTCTTTCCTTTTTTGCGTGTTATAAAAGGAAATCCAATTGAAATAGGAACTAAATTAGGCGAATACATAAAAAGTCATGTAAATGAAATAGCTGATTTTAATGTAGTAAAAGGTTTCTTAAATTTAGAGTTAAGCGATGCCTACTTTTTAAATCAGTTCAGTGATATTAATAAAACCAATAATTATGGTATTTCATCAATTAATACTAATGGAAAAGCCGTTATGGTTGAATATTCATCACCAAATACAAATAAACCTTTACATTTAGGACATATACGTAATAATTTACTAGGATATTCTGTTGCTGAGATTTTAAAAGCTTCGGGTAAAAAAGTATATAAAACTCAAATTATCAATGATCGTGGTATACACATCTGTAAAAGCATGCTCGCTTGGCAACGTTATGGAAATGGAGAAACTCCTAATTCTACTGGGTTAAAAGGTGATAAACTGGTAGGTAATTATTATGTTAGGTTTGACCAAGAGTATAAAAAAGAAATTGAAACTCTTATTTCTAATGGAGTTCCTTCGGAAGAAGCAAAAAAACAAGCTCCAATCTTATTAGAAGCACAAGAAATGCTTCGCAAATGGGAAGCGGGGGATGTTGAGATAGTTGATCTATGGAAAAAAATGAATGGTTGGGTTTATGCCGGGTTTGACATTACCTATAAAAATTTAGGAGTTGATTTCGATACCTTATACTATGAAAGTGACACGTATTTATTAGGAAAAGAATTTGTTGCCGAAGGTTTAAAAACAGGAGTGTTCTTTAAAAAAGAGGATGGTTCCGTTTGGTGTGATCTAACAGATGAAGGTCTCGATGAAAAAATTGTTTTACGTGCTGACGGTACAGCGGTATACATGACCCAAGATATAGGTACAGCCATACAACGTATTAAAGACCACCCGGACGTTGGAGGTCTGGTTTACACCGTTGGTAATGAACAAGACTATCATTTTAAAGTGTTATTTCTAATACTGAAAAAACTAGGCTTTGATTGGGCCAAGAATCTACATCATTTAAGTTATGGCATGGTTGATTTACCTAGTGGAAAAATGAAATCTCGCGAAGGGACGGTTGTAGATGCTGATGATTTAATTATTGAGATGACTAATACTGCCCGAGAAATCTCTGAGGAGTTAGGGAAACTTGAAGGATATACCAATGACGAAAAGGAAGCTCTTTATAAAACTATCGGTTTAGGTGCCTTGAAGTATTTTATATTAAAAGTAGACCCTAAAAAGAGAATATTATTTGACCCAAAGGAATCAATCGATTTCCAGGGAAATACAGGTCCGTTTATTCAATATACGTACGCTAGAATACAGTCTATTTTACGTAAAGTAGATTTTGATTATAATATTGATCTAAATACTGTTGAAGGTGCTTTACATGAAAAAGAGCGTAATCTTTTAAAACAACTTTCTTTATTTCCAGAAGTTGTACAACAAGCTGCTAGTAATTATAGTCCAGCTTTGATTGCAAATTACACCTATGATTTGGTAAAAGAATACAATTCATTCTATCAAAGTGTACCCATTTTAGGTTCAGAGAATCCGCAAGAAAAGATTTTTAGAACACAATTGTCAAATAAGGTGGCAGAAGTTATTAGATCTGCCTTTGGATTCCTAGGCATTAATGTGCCTGAGCGCATGTAATTTGACAAGTCTCTTTTATACATAAATAAAGCAAAAAACGAGGATGTTATCCTCGTTTATTATTATGTACATCTTTATCTTGGGTTCTACTGGTGTTTGTTGTTTTTCTAGTGTTATACTACTTGTAAAAGTCCATTTGAATGTATTCCCTCCTATAATATCTTCATCTTCCAGTTTCCTTAAAGCTCTGCCTTAGTTAATGGAATGGCCATGTCATCATCACTAGAACATGAAGCAAATAAGGCCACAGCTGCGGTAAGGAAAATTATAACCCAAAACGCCCTTAAATTGAAGAAACTATTGATAAAAGCCAATAAATTATTAGTTTAGTGCTTTAATAAAGATAATTAATCCCCATTGCTATGAAAATTAATGCCAAAAAAAAGGAGTATAATCCTAAAAAATTTTTTGAATCTTTACATTCAATAACCGAAGAATTCTCTGATCGAGCTACCATTTCTCCTACATTTAGTTTACTAGGTACTAAGTACCATTATAATAGTGTTGAAAATTTAATTATTGAATTTTTCTATGGTAAAAATATGCCATCAGAAATTAATCTTTTAGATATTGGATCTGGATCTGGTCACTGGATAGATTTCTATCGACAAACTTTCGGTGCTTCCTCTTGTTTAGGTTTTGAAATCTCTAAACCTCAGTCTGAAAAACTAAAAAATAAATATAGTACCAACAAAAACGTTACTATAAAGGTTCAAGATATTACCGATGATAATTTTAGTGTAAACAAAAAATTTCAAATTATTAATGCGGTTGGTGTATTATTTCATATTGTAAATGATGCTAAATGGCGCACGGCTATCAAAAATTTACAAAGTTGTTTGGCTGATGATGGTATATTAGTAATCGGTGGAAGTTTTGGAAATACTACGGAAGATGTACAATTTCATAAAATTGATGAATTTAAAACACGAGAAGCATTTAAAGAAGCTTGGGATAGTTTTAAAAACACGGAAAATGAAGAGGTTCTTGTAAATAAGAGAATTCGATCGTTATCATACTGGGTTGAATGCCTGTCTGCCAATGGCTTGGAGGTTGTAGACCTATTTAGAAACAAAAAAAATAAGGATATCAAAACTCCTGAAAATAATATTTTAATTGTTCGAAAGAAATCTTAGCTCTAGTTCTCTTCATCAAAAACAATATGTTGGTAGGCACCAATATCTGGTGAAGATGTTCTATTAATTCCTAAAATATCAAAAGGAACAAGCAAGGCACCTGTAGAAGAGGCATTATTATTGGCATCAGAATTTTCACCAATTATAAAGTCATTGTCTGAAATGTTTCTAAAGTCTGGGCTTCCATTTAAGATAATATTCTGATAAAGAGTATTATTGCCGAAATCGTATACGGGATTCTCTAATAATTCTTGATTGGTAGTATCAAATTTTAATAAGCTATGCGATATATTAAAGTTAAAATTAGCTCCTTCTACTTTGTCTAAAATGAAATCAACATTTTGACTTCCATCGACTATGCAATTCGTGAAATTGGCTTCTAATAATTCGACGGGGACTATCACCTCATTGCCATCTTGCACTGTTGTAAAGAAATTATTTACTAATACAGTTGGGAACTGTCTAAAGCTTCTATTCCAATAATTTGCGAAAGTACTATGAGTAAAATTGTAAGTACCTCCTACAGTACAAGCTAAACTAGCCTGACCTGTATTACCAATCACTAAATTTTCTCCCAAAATATTTGTTTGGCGTCCCAATATTCCGAAGTTAGAGAAATTAAATAATTGCGAATTCCTTATGGTTAATGTCTCGTTACTCCCATTCACATCGTCAACAAGTAGACCGATAATTCCATTTTTTATAATAGCATAATTAATGTCATTATTTTGACTACCCGATCGCAGCCATATAGTACCCCATTGCCCAGCAATTTCGGAGAATTCGGGTTCAAGTCTATCTCCTTCAAAAATCACTTCATTATTTAATTCACCATTTACTTTTAGCGAAGCATTTTGTTGTACCAAAATACCTGAATTAGCATGAAAGTGCACTTTGGTGCCGGCTTCTATGGTTAATGTTTTATTTTCTGGTATGGCCACATAACCATAAACCACATGAGGTTTATCATTTTGCCAAGTGGTGTCATCTTCAAGTAAAAAGCCATCAACAAATAATTCATTGCCTTCACCATCTAAACCTAATGAGATTGTTTCTCGAATGCCCTGAGAGATTTGACGTGGAAACCAAAAATGGGCATCTTGGACCAAAGTTACCAAGTCCACATCTTGAAAATTATTTGCGGCATCAAATACAATAGAATCAGTATATACCGGATTTGTTACCTGATCAAAATCAATTGTGGCCTCTACAAAAATGAAGATACTATCTTTTGCAAGTATATCAATATTTTCAAATGTCTTTCCGGGTCTACCATCTACATTCAAACGATAAAAAGAGTCCTCTCCTCTACCTAATGCAATTGTTGGAATGGTTATATCATTATTCGTTCTATTATACACTCTAAAACTTCGTGTACTAGAACTAATATTAGAAAAAATTGTGTCTAAAAAAACCGTGTCTCTTGAAAATTCGAGCTGCCCGGAACTCAATATAGTATCAAAATCCTTTCGGCAAGAATTCAATGAAATTAGAAAGAGTGCAAATAAAAAAATATAACCAGATCGCATATGGAGTCTTATGAATTTATAACTAAATAGTTATATCATTTATTGCTTCTTTTTCAATTTAATTTCAAAAAGTTTTTCCCAGCGTTTTCCGGTAACAAACAAACGGTCATTTTGAGCATCGTATGCGATTCCGTTTAATACATTATCACTACCAGATTGCCCAGCCTTCGCTTGTAAACCTCGTAAATCTACAATACCTTCAACGGCGCCAGTTTTTGGGTCTAAAATTAGAATGCTATTGCGCTGCCACATATTGGCATAAATCTTACCATCAATATATTCTAATTCATTAAGATCATCCGTCTTACGCTCATTAGTATAAATTTCAATAAAGTTCTTCTCCTTTTGAGTATTAGGATCTAAATACCAGATGCGTTCGGTACCATCGCTTTTTATTAAGCTGTTTTCGCTATGGGTTAAGCCCCACCCCTCTTTGCTTTGATTATAAATGAACTCTCCTTCTTTGGTAAATGTGTCTAAGTCAAAGACAAAACCTTTCCTTCTCTTCCAAGTGAGCATATAAATTTTCCCGTTATAAATGGTCATTCCTTCTCCAAAATATGGACTTTCCAAGTTATACCTTTGTAATACTTCACCAGTTTCTATATTTACTTTTCTCAATGAAGACTCGCCTACTTGCCCTGTGCTTTCATATAAGAAGCCATCCTTAAACTCTAATCCTTGCGTAAAAGCATTTTTATCATGAGGATATTCGTTTATAATTTCATAGTTGTAAACATCTGGAGCATTTGCAGCTAAAAAAGTAATTGTATTGGTTAACTGTTTTTGTTTATCACCGTAAAAAACGGTGGCAGAAATCGCATGTTTACCTAAACGAAAATCATCAACATTAATATCCGAATTGCCATCTAAACGCTTTCCGTCAAGATAATAACGAATAGAATCTATAGGCATATTGTTCTTCTCACTTACAGCAACATTCAGTTTTTGATTAACTTTTAGAGTCTTTGGAGATGTTAATTTGAGCTTATATGGGTTGCCACAGGCCGATAAAATAAGAATTACAATACAATAAATTAGAAGTGATCTTAATGCCATTATTTAATTTTTATGTAAAAAGTATTTTTTAGTTTGAATTTTCAAAAATAGTATTAAATTTGCACTCTCAAAACAGCAAGGCTGTTAATTTAACAATTTAAAAAAGATTACGATGAGAAAAGAGATTCATCCAGATAATTATAGAATGGTAGCTTTTAAAGATATGTCTAACGATGATGTATTTTTAACAAAATCTACCGCTGAGACTAAAGAAACGATTGATGTTGACGGTGTTGAGTATCCATTAGTTAAATTGGAGATCTCGAGAACATCACATCCATACTATACTGGTAAAGTTAAATTAGTTGATACAGCAGGACGTATTGATAAGTTTAAAAACAAATACGCTAAGTTTAAAAAATAATTCCACTTCTTTCTCCCCTTTTAAGAATGGATACAAAAAAACCTCGAAATTTAGTATTTCGAGGTTTTTTTATTTAAACTAGTTAATTACTAGATTTTCTTCATTTGTTGCTTCAGCATTTGTATCTGCTCTTTTAACATACCATGTTTATCTAGCTTTTTTGCTTCTGCTATTAAATTAGTGGCCTCTCGTTTTCTTCTTTTTGTCATCGCTACTCCAGCAAGCTGTAATTTTGCCATTGCTAAATCATGATCCATTGATAAACCCAGCTGTATTGCCTTTTTAAAGAATTTTTCTGCTTTAGTTAAATTAGTTTGAGATACCATAACACCTTGTAAAAAATTGTAGTAACCTTCTTGTTTTTGTATTAGAGCAGAACTTGGATTTTTAATATAAGATAGCCATTTGGATGCTCCTGCAAAGTCTTGCTTACGCATGCGTAAAAAAGCTAATAATATAAATTCATTTTTAAAATAGAAGAAAACAAAAACACCTGCTAACAACACCAATGAAATACCGTTACCAATATTACTTTCAACAAACTGATATATTGCCCAAGCAAAGATACCAGCAGCAATTACTAATTTTATATTTTTATTAAACATATAAGGGTCTTAAAATTTAGAGCCGCAATTTACAAAATGATTTTGGGTTAGCCTTCATAAAAGCTAGCGCAACGGGATACATTTTAGAAACAGAAAAGAATAAATACTAATTATTTAATTTAAACGTTTAAAATCAAAGATTTTAAAGCAATCCCCTAAACATCTGTAATGTTAAAAAAAGTATTTAAGTTTTTACTCAAACTCCTTTTAGCAGGGACTATAATTTTTGGTATTTTCTTGGCTGCCGTTTATTATGGCGTATTTGGACCGTTGTATACGGTTAATGAGCTAAAGGAGTTTAAAAATGAAACTGCTACATTGATACTCTCTGAAGAAAATTCAATTATAGGTAAGTTTTATGCCGAAAATAGAACCAATACTACCTACGATAAACTCCCTAAACATTTAGTAAATGCATTAGTAGCAACAGAAGATGCTCGTTATTTTGAACATGAAGGCATTGATTCGCGAAGCTTAATGCGCGTTCTTTTTAAGACAATTCTTTTTAATCAGAAAAGCTCAGGTGGAGGTAGTACCATCAATCAGCAGTTGGCTAAAAACATGTATGGGCGTAAAAGTTATGGACCACTTACGATGTTGGTAAATAAAACTAAGGAAGGTTTTCTAGCGCATCGTTTGCATGGAATTTATACCAAAGAGGAGATTCTTACATTGTACCTAAACACCGTTCCTTTTGGGGAAAATGTACTTGGTATTGAGGCTGCATCAAGACGTTACTTTAATAAACCTGTAGAAAAGTTAAGAATTGAAGAAGCGGCTATTCTGGTTGGTATGTTAAAAGCAAATACGTATTATAATCCGAGACTGTATCCAGACAACGCCATAGAACGAAGAAATGTAGTTTTATCGCAAATGGGAAAATATGGATATCTAAACAGTATAGAAAAAGATTCATTACAGAAACTTCAATTAAAATTAGATTATGCAAATTTAGAATCAGAGGGTCCAGCAAATTACTTCTTAGTACAAGTAAAAGATGAAGTTAATGATATTTTAGATGTCATTAATAAAAAAGAAGGCACTGATTATAGTGTAGAAAAAAGCGGACTTGTTATTAAAACAACTTTAAATCTTAATCTACAAAAATATGTTCTAAATGCTTATAAAGGTCATTTAAGCATTATGCAGAATAGACTCCGAAAACAATATAGGACAGGAGAAAGCAACAAAAAACTGAATGAGCTTCTTGCAAAAGAAATAAAGAGATTAAAATTAACTAAAAGGACCAATGAACGAAAAAATAGAGAGCTTTTTGGCTGGAATGGCTTTTATACCGATTCGATCTCGGTACGCGATAGCCTTCGTCATTCTTTAACTTTACTACATGCAGGTTTTATATCACTAGAGCCTTCAACCGGCGCTATAAAAACATGGGTAGGTGGTATTGATTATAGAACACAGCCCTATGACCAAATTTTCGCGCAAAGACAGATTGCCTCTACTTTTAAACCAATTCTTTATGCTGCCGCATTAGAAAATGGCTCGCAACCATGTGATTACCTTGATAATGATAAGTTAGTTCTAACCGATTTTGATAATTGGCAACCTCAAAATTATGATAAAACAACCGGAGGTAAATATACCATAGCTGCGTCACTAGCAAAATCATTGAACATCCCAACTGTAAATCTTTTTTTAAGCACCCCATATACTACCTTAGAAGATGTTTGGAAGCGTATGGGTTTTTCGCAAGAACTCATCAACAAGCCTTCATTGGCATTAGGAACTTCCAATGCCAGTATTTATGAATTAGCAGTTGCGTATTCTTCCTTTGCGAATGGCGGATATAAAATTAAACCTCAAGCAATTGTATCTATTAAAACACAAGATGGCAAGACCATTTATTATAATAAATTATTAAAAAGCAACGAGCGCATTTTAAATGAAGAAAATGTATCTGTAATGAATGCGATGCTACAAAAAACTATAAATGAAGGAACTGGCACATCTTTAAAAAGTAAATATGGTATTAGCCTACCTTTAGCAGGAAAAACAGGTACCTCACAAGACTATGTAGATGCTTGGTTTGCTGCTTATAATCCAAAACTGGTAATGGTTACAAGGGTTGGAGCCTCTTCTCCTTTGATAAAATTTAATTCGGGTGCAAACGGTGCAGGTAGTACATTAGCACTACCATTGGTTGCCAAGACATTACAAAAAGTTCAAAAAAGCAACTGGATAAAGAAAGCATATACTTCAGATTTCACACTGTTGTCTGAGGAATTGACAAACCAAATGGTTTGTGAAGATTATACAGAAGAAACTGGTATATCTAAGTTTTTTAATAACATTTTTAAGAAGGAAGAAACAACGTTAGACAAAGCAAAAAGAAGGGCCGAACGAAAAGCAAAACGTAAAAAACGGAGGGAAGAAAGACGCAGAAAACAGTGATTTTCAGGCATTTTGTTGAGAAAATTAAACCATTCGTAGCTTTGTAAGTCTGAACTAGGCAAAAAATCGTATATTTGTTATTATTAATAATTATAATTGCTAAAACATGAAAAGAAAACTTCCCCTTTTGTTAGTTGCTTTTGTATTAATCTTTTCTTCTTTTTCTGATGAAAAAAAGTCTAAGATGCTGTGGTTTAAGGCCGCAGACGGTAGTGGGTACATTAGCATAGAGAAAATTGATGACAATGCTCAATCTATTCTTAAAACGACTGTAAATTCTTATTTCGGTAACGAAAGATTAAATTTTACAACGGTTACGGTAACTGATACCGATAAGTTAGCAAATGCTTCTAAAATTATATTTGATGGAACTATAGATTCTAATATGAACCCTGTTGAATATCAAGGAGAGCGATTAAAAACTAAGAAAAATGCTACATACTGGAGTTTCCATGGTAATTTTAAAAATGAAATTACTAAAGATCCTGAAGTAAATCAGTTTTTATTACCTAACCATAGCGCTGTTATTAAAATGCCTATGGCGACGATTCCATCATTTAATGTATGGGCAATCGTTTCTAATTTACCTTTCAATAAAGACGAAGGTACATTTAGATTTAATTCTTTAGACGAAACAAAATTGTATGTTAGAAAAAATCAAACAATTGAGTACGTTGGTGAAGAAGTAGCAGATGTTGATGGTGAAAAACAAACTTTACATAAGTTCGTGCATAATGGTAAAAAAATGAAACCAGCTTATTATTGGGTTAACAGTGATAGAGAATTGGTGAAATTTATTTTAGATGAAACGTTTGAATTTGTAATGAGTACTAAAGAAGAAGCTATGGGTAGACCAATGGCTAATATAGACGAAGACTAAATTTTAAGCTTTATAAATAATAGTACAAACCCGCAAATATTGCGGGTTTTTTTTGTTCTTAACAAAACTATCACATATTCGTATTTTTTATTGAGTATCTTTAGTCATTCATTAAATAATTTTCAAAATGAAAGCAGCTAATAGGCGAAGTTTTATTAAGAAATCTGCGCTTCTAACAGCAGGAATAGCCTTAATTCCTTCAGTAACTCAAGCAGAAAGTCCTCAACTAAATTCAAATGACAATATGTATTTGGTTGGTCCGCAAGAAGGATATTCTCCACATGTCGGCTCTTTACTCTCTATGATGACCATGATGCGGGCATGGGTGGTTAGACAAGTTCAAGACCTTACTATAGATGAGCTCGACTATCAAATTGATGACACCTCTAATTCAATTGGAGCCATGTTATTACATTTAGCTGCAACCGAAAAATACTATCAACTAAATACCTTTGACGAAATGGCTTGGGGAAGTTGGAGTAACGATATTAAAAAAGAATGGGACACCCCGATGAACCTTGGAGCTAATGGGCGTAAAGTAATTAAAGGTAATGATGTTTCATATTACTTAAATAAGCTCGAAGAAGTACGAAATGTAACCAAAAAAGAATTTGCAAAGCGTGATGATAATTGGATACAGAAATCAGAACCTTTCTTTCAAAACAAACCCACAAACAATTATTGCAAATGGTTTCATGTTTGCGAACATGAATCAAACCATCTAGGGCAAATTAAATTTATAAAGAAAAGACTTCCTTGATAGTGAGATTTAATTTAAAACACCTTATCGTATTCTTCATAATCTCCTTCGCGATTCTAATGTTGATTACTAAAACAAAAGTACAAGTTTGCGAAGTTTGTGGAGTACAAAGCTATGAGCGCTCCTTATTTGGGATGCCTGTTGAGTGGATGAGCGAATATGAAGTTGATGAACTAGGTTCATATAAAAAATGGAAACAAGAAAATGACACCATTCATCGACCTCATGAATGGAAAGAAGTAAATGCTGCTACAAAAGACCTTCTAACTCACTAAAAATAAATATCTTTAACTACTAATTAACTCTAAAATTACAGTAATGTCTTTTGTTCAAAAACTAGCTGCACTATCTCTTTTACTTCTGTTTGTTGCTTGTAAACAAGAAACCAAAGTTGAAACCAATGACGAATCAGAATTCAATTTTGAAAATATTACAATAAATGATCTTAAAGATGCATATGCAAATGGAACCTTTACAATTAAAGAAATCACACAAAAATACCTTGATAGAATCGATGAAATTGATAATAATGGCCCCGAGTTAAATTCTATAATTCAAATAAATCCGGATGCCATAGCGATTGCAGAACAATTAGATCAAGAACTAAAAGATGGAAAATCTAGAGGTGTACTACATGGTATTCCAATTATTCTAAAAGATAATATTGATACCTATGATAACATGTATACAACTGCTGGATCTAGAGCTTTACAAGAATCTAAGCCCTTGCAAGATAGCCATGTAGCCAAAACATTAAAGGACGCCGGAGCAATAATTATAGCAAAGGCAAACTTAAGTGAATGGGCAAATTTTAGAGGGCAAATGTCATCTAGTGGTTGGAGTGGAATTAATGGCCAAACGAAAAACCCTTATGTTTTAGATCGTAATCCATGCGGATCTAGTTCTGGGTCTGGTGCTGCCGTTTCTGCCGGACTTAGTCTTGTTGCTATTGGAACTGAAACCAATGGCTCTATAGTTTGTCCGTCTAATGCCAATGGTGTTGTTGGTATTAAACCAACTGTAGGTTTAATAAGTAGATCAGGTATTATTCCTATTTCATTTACACAAGATACGGCTGGTCCAATGGCTAGAACATTAATAGATGCCGCCCTCTGTCTAAATGCCATGACGGGAATAGACTCAACGGACTCAAAGACCTTAGCTAGTAAAGATCATATCAGAGAAGATTACACGCAATTTTTAAAGAAAGATGGTTTAAAAGGAAAGCGCATCGGAATGTATAAAGCTCCACTAGGTAGAAACTTTAAAGTAGATACGCTTTTTAATCAAGCCATTGATTATATGAAACGTCAAGGAGCGGAGATTATAGAAATTGATCAAATTGCTGATAATAGTGTTGGTGGTATGTCTTTTCAGATTATGCTGTATGAGTATAAAGATGGCTTAAATAACTATTTCAAATCGTTGGGGCCTAACGGAAAAATTAAGAGCCTAGAAGAGCTTATTGAGTTTAATAAGAAAGACTCTATAGAATTAGCATTTTACAATCAGCGATATTTAGAAATGGCTCAAGAGAAAGCTGGGCTAGATTCAGAAGATTATAAAACCACGCTTGCCAATATGTTAAAAGGATCTCGTGAAAATGGTATAGACCGTGTTATGAATGAGCATAATTTAGACGCTATTGTGGCTCCAACCGGAGGCCCAGCATGGAAAACAGATCATTTAAATGGTGATTCATTTGGGTTAGGAAGCTCATCACCAGCTGCAAGAGCAGGCTATCCTAATATATCAGTACCAATGGGATTTGTAGGTGAATTACCGGTTGGTATTTCTATATTTGGTCGTGCATGGAGTGAACCAATACTTTTAGAAATTGCCTATGCTTATGAACAAGGAACAAAACACAGAAAAGAACCTAAATATTTAGAAAACTAAATGGAATTAATCAATATAAAAGAAAAGTTCAGCCTATTTAATGAACATTGGAGCCCGAAAATTATTGGACAATTAAACGGCCAAGATGTAAAACTAGCCAAGCTAAAAGGTGAATTCGTTTGGCATGATCATAAAGATGAAGATGAATTATTCTTTATCATTAAAGGAAGCCTTATTTTAGAGTTTAGAGATAAAACCGTAACACTAAATGAAGGTGAAATGATAGTAGTTCCGAAAGGAGTTGAACACAAACCTATTGCGCACGATGAAGTTTGGGTATTATTGTTTGAGCCTAGCAATATTAAACACACCGGAGATGTGCAACATGAACTCACAAAAAAAACATATGAAAAAATTTAATTTATCACAATAAAAATTGAATTTTAGCGCTAGTTGATTAAACAAAATTCTTTTGAATGAGATTTATTAAATTCCTTTTATTTATTCCACTCTTTTTATTGACTTCCTGTGCAGAATTACAGCAGGTAGTAAATCAATTGCCGCAAGCTACTGTAACCAATACCGAAATTATTTCGGGATTAAAAGAAGCTTTAAACATTGGCATTGACAAACAAGTTAGTAAACTAACGCTAAAAGATGGTTTTTATAAAAATGAATTGGTAAAAATAGTACTGCCCCAAGAGTTACGAAAGGTAGATAAAACATTACGTGATATCGGTTTAGATAATCTTGCTGATGAAGGCTTGAAAATTTTAAATAGAGCTGCTGAAGATGCGGTTAAGGAGGCTACTCCAATTGTTGTAAATGCTGTTACGGGTATCACATTTGCTGACGCCAAAAATATTTTACTTGGTAATGACAATGCTGCAACAGCATATCTTGAAACTAATACTTCTAAAGCATTATACACGAAATTTCATCCGGTAATAAAGAATTCTTTTCAAAAAGTTGGTGCTGATGAAATCTGGAGGAATTTAATTACCAAGTATAACAGTTTACCAATCGTATTTAATAAAGTTAATCCTGATCTAACTGATTATGTGACTACCGAAGCATTAGATGGTGTGTATACTATGATTGCCGTCCAAGAAAAAGAAATACGTAATAATATTTCTTCTAGAACCAATACCTTATTGCAACGTGTTTTTGCCTTACAGGATTAATATCTAATATTGACTTTATGATGCATCTTCGGTACTCTCTATCAAAATCTCTAAAATCTCAATAGCGGCCTTTGCAATCTTCGTGCCTGGGCCAAAAACACCTACAACACCAGCATCAAATAAGAATTGATAATCTTGTGGAGGAATTACACCACCAGCGATAACCATAATATCTTCACGGCCATAGTTTTTTAGTTCTTCTAAAACTTGTGGCACCAATGTTTTATGACCTGCTGCCAATGACGAAACACCTAAAATATGCACGTCGTTTTCAATAGCTTGCTTTGCGGCTTCCTTAGGCGTCTGAAATAAAGGGCCAATATCTACATCAAATCCTAAATCGGCAAAACTTGTTGCTACTACTTTAGCGCCTCTATCATGTCCATCTTGCCCCATTTTAGCAACCATAATACGAGGTCTACGACCTTCTAACTCAGCAAACTTATCTGCTAATTCAGTAGCTCTTTTAAACGTTTCGTCTTCTTTGATTTCTCTACTATACACGCCGGTTATAGAATTTATGCTTGCTTTATAGCGTCCAAATACTGATTCTAATGCATTGGAAATTTCGCCTAAGGTAGCACGTTTTCGTGCCGCATCTACAGCCAAAGCTAATAAATTTCCATCACCCGAATTGGCACATTCAGTTAATTTATCAAGTGTTTCTTTAACTTTATTTGTATCTCTATTCAATTTCAGTTCCGTAAGCCTTTCAATTTGAGAATTTCGAACTGCCTGATTATCTACTTCTAAAATATGAAGTGGATCTTCTTCTTTTAACTGATATTTATTAACACCAACGATGGTATCTTGACTACTATCGATTCTAGCTTGTTTTTTTGCTGCAGCCTCTTCAATTCTAAGTTTAGGGATTCCTTTTTCAATAGCTTTGGTCATTCCTCCTAATTCTTCAACTTCTTCAATGAGTTCCCAGGCTTTTGCAGCTATTTCTTCAGTTAAGTGTTCAACATAATAAGAACCTGCCCAAGGATCAACTGTTTTTGTAATCTTTGTTTCTTCTTGAATATAAATTTGTGTATTTCGAGCAATTCGAGCAGAAAAATCAGTTGGTAAAGCGATGGCTTCATCTAACGCATTTGTGTGTAAGCTTTGTGTTCCTCCAAAAGCAGCTGCCATAGCTTCTATAGCTGTTCTGGCAACATTATTAAATGGATCTTGTGCTGTTAAACTCCATCCGCTTGTTTGACAATGTGTTCGCAATGCCAATGATTTTACATTTTGAGGATCAAACTGGCTTACTATTTTAGCCCATAGCATTCTACCTGCTCGGAGCTTTGCAATTTCTTGAAAATGATGCATCCCGATTGCCCAAAAGAAAGATAGTCGTGGCGCAAAACGGTCAATATCCATACCAGCCTTAATACCAGTGCGAATATATTCTAATCCATCTGCCAAGGTATATGCCAGTTCAATTTCTGGAGTAGCCCCAGCTTCTTGCATATGATATCCCGAAATAGAAATAGAATTAAACTTAGGCATATTATTGCTCGTGTACTTAAAAATATCAGCAATAATTTTCATAGAAGGCGTAGGCGGATAGATATATGTATTACGCACCATGAACTCCTTTAGTATATCATTTTGTATGGTTCCTGATAACAATTCTGGAGATACTCCTTGCTCTTCGGCCGCAACAATATAAAATGCTAAAATGGGCAAAACAGCTCCATTCATCGTCATAGAAACTGACATCTTATCAAGAGGAATTTGATCGAATAAGATTTTCATATCCTCAACCGAATCAATCGCCACACCTGCTTTACCTACATCTCCTTGTACGCGTTCATGATCAGAGTCATAACCTCTGTGCGTTGCTAGATCAAAAGCCACTGATAGTCCTTTTTGTCCGGCCGCCAGATTTCTACGATAAAATGCATTACTCTCTTCAGCCGTTGAGAAACCTGCATATTGTCGTATTGTCCAAGGACGACGAACATACATTGTTGAATATGGCCCTCTTAAATTTGGAGCAATTCCTGCTACGAAATTTTCATGATCAAAAGTTCTAAGTTTTGAGTTTTCAGTTTTGAGCTGTATGTTCTGAATATTTTTTCTCTGCATTTATTCGTTCTCTATTCGTTCTTGCTCTATTTTTTCAGCTAAACGCTTCGCAATAATTGGTTGTATTAATGTCTTTCTCGGGTTCGTTTTTACGAAAGGATATAATTCTAATTCTCCTTTCATTTTATCGTTCGGATTTGGGTGCTTATTTGTTCCTAATAAAACCTCTTGTCCACTATCAAATTGTAACTGCTCTTTTCTGGCACTTTCGGCAATTTTTCGTTGTATGGTACCTTCAAGTAACTGTTTTAAAAAACCGCCGGTACTTTCTATATCTTTAAACAATTCTAAAGATTTTTCAGCCAATTGTTTTGTAAGCGATTCAATATAATAAGATCCATTAGCGAACTTTGAAGCTTCTTTAAAGTAACTTTCTTCTTGTAGAATAAGTAACTGATTACGAGCTATTCGTTCGCCGAACTCATTCTTCTTATGATATAAAGTATCATACGATATATTTGAAATTACATTTGCTCCGCCAACCAAAGCACTCATACATTCGGTTGTAGTACGAAGCATATTGGTATTATAATCATATAAAACCTTATTACGTAAGCCAGGCACTCCAAAAATATGTGGTTCAATTTCTGAATCATATTCTTCGCACAATAAACTCCATAAATATCTAAAGGCTCTCAGTTTCGCGATCTCAAAGAAATAATTACCTCCAACCGAAAAATTAAATTGAACTGATTTAAGAGGTTTCTCATTATCTTTTGAAAACGAATTGAGATACTCATTTGCATGCGCTAAAGCATAAGCTATCTGCTGTATAATGGTAGCTCCGGCATTTTGATATAAGCTTACATCAATACTAATCACAGATATAGCTTCTGATGCTTTCAGATGTAACTTATTAATTATTTCAAAATCTGTTTTCTTATCGGTAAACCAATTACCTTCTTTCGCAAGGTGACCTATCGGATCAATATTTAGAAAAATACGATGGTTCTTAACTTTTTTGATAAGTTCAGAATTAAAACTTTCTAATAAAAAATTAAGTTTAAAATAAATAGATCCTTCTGTGGGAATAAGAAGTGTATTTAATAACTTATCAATATCAAATGCTTCGTTCGCTTCAAACTGAATAGATGTAGCTCCTCTATTTAAAGCGTCTTTTGCTAAAAAATTAGCCGTTTGCTCGTCAGAAATGAAAATTGATTGGCAAATTTCGGTCTCTTTATTTAACGTAGGAATCTTAAGTGTTTCAAAATCGTCTTGATGATAGAAAGGTTTTACTTTAATACCTTCATTTGATTCCCAAACTAATGCCTCATTATAATCTGCGCCTTTAAGATCAACTTGAATCTTTTGTTTCCATTGTTTTGCCGAAACCTCATTAAATTCATCAAACAAAAAATTATTCATTTCTTACTTCTTTTTTAAGGTATCAAACTCAATTAGATATATATCTTCATTCTTTTTCTTCATATGATATTTTTCTCTGGCAAATTTTTCTAAAGAATCTGGATCTTTCAAATCTCCTATCTCTTTTCTATCCTTATCAATACCTTCTTTAAAATAAGTGGTATCACTAACAATTTTATCAACCTCTTTATTTATATCACGATGGATTAAATAAGAATTTTCATCAAAAAATAACATCCAAATAATAAAAATTATGAGAATAAGTACATATCTATTACTTATAAATTTTACGAAAGGTTTATTTTTAAATTGTTTAAATGTCATTTCTATTGTAATCGTTCTTTGATTACCGATTTAACTATATCTATTGCAACTTTATTATGACCACCACCGGGAATTATGATATCGGCATATTCTTTCATTGGCTCAATAAACTGTTCATGCATTGGTTTTAGAGTCTCTTGATAACGCTGAATGACTTCATCCATATCGCGCGCACGTTCTTGAATATCTCGTTTCAATCGTCTAATTAAACGTACATCAGAATCAGCATGTACAAAAACTTTAATATCGAGTAAGTCGCGTACTTTACGTTTTGTAAAAATCAAAATACCTTCAACGATAACTACTTTACTTGGATGCGTTTTAACACTATCTTTTGTTCTATTATGCGCTGCAAAAGAATACACTGGTTGATCAATAGCATTTCCTTTTTTCAATTCAACAAGATGTTCAACTAATAATTTAAAGTCTATCGCTCTTGGATGATCAAAATTAATCTTGGTACGTTCTTCAAAGGTCAAACGGTCGGTTGCTTTGTAATATGAGTCTTGTGATATTACGGTCACATCACTATCAGGAAATTCATTAATAATCTGATTCACAACAGTTGTTTTACCGCTTCCAGTACCTCCGGCTATTCCTAAAACGAGCATAAAAGTTTGGTTTATTTAACAGGGCAAATTAACTAATTATTTTAGTTTTTTAAGGTATCAAACTAATTCTTAGGAACAATTTTTACAATTCCTAAATTTTCTACACCTATATAAATATCACCTTTAGGACCTTGACGCATACTACGAACTCTACCAATACCATTTAACAAACGCTCTTCTTTTATCACTTTTTTACCTTTCAGAATACATAAATTCACATATTGAAACCGTAATGAGCCTACTAAGAGATTCCCTTTTAATTTTGGATACTTGTTACTGGTTACAAATGTCATTCCACTAGGCGCTATAGAAGGTGTCCAATAATGTAATGGTTGCTCCATTCTGGGTAGTGCTGTATGTTTTGTAATTTTTGAACCGCTATAATTAATTCCATATGTTATTTTAGGCCATCCGTAATTTTTCCCTTTTTGGATGCTATTAATTTCGTCACCTCCTCTTGGGCCATGTTCATGTGTCCAAATTTCTCCTGTAACGGGATGTTTTTCCATACCTTGAGGATTACGATGTCCATAAGAATAAATGGCTGCTTTAGCTTTTGATTTATTAACAAAAGGATTGTCCTTTGGAATTGTTCCATCGTCATTTAGGCGATACACTTTACCTCCATCACGTGTAATATCTTGCGGATTTACATCTCGATTACCTCGATCACCAATAGTAAAGTATAAATAATCATTATTATCAAATTCAATTCTCGAACCAAAATGTTGTCCACGACTTGTATTTGGAGTTGCCTTATACAAAAGTTCTTTATTTACCAGTTGATCTCCACTAAGTTTAAATCTCATTAAAGAAGTGTTAGCACCATCTCCATTACCATTTGAAGAAGCATAAGTAATATAGATCCATCCATTTTTTTTATAATTTGGATGTAATTCTATATCCATTAAGCCTCCTTGCCCTAATACTTCAATTTCGGGTAACCCTTTTAGTTCTATTTTCTTATCATTTTTGAAATGGATGAGCTTCCCTGATTTTTCAGTGATTAACATTGAATGATCTGGTAAAAAGGTAAAACCCCATGGAATATATAGGTCTGGTACTATAATTTCATGAGTATATGCATTATTTACCGGAGTTTTATTCTGTGCACATCCGATAAAACCAATAAAAAAAAATATGATTAGAAAAGCCTTAAATGGTTTCATTTTAATTAAAATTAATATGATTTGAATTTACAAATAATAATTTATTGAAACTGTTAATAAAAAGTATATATTTGCAATCCTTTTTTCGGGGTGTAGCGTAGCCCGGTTATCGCGCCGCGTTTGGGACGCGGAGGTCGCAGGTTCGAATCCTGCCACCCCGACTAGAAAAGCCAGAAATTTATAATTTCTGGCTTTTTTTATATGATTATTGAGTAGTTGCACTTAGAAAAATCATTTGCATTAATTATCTTAGCCAACAGCGGAATGTTTCTTACGAACCATCCCGCAACTAATCATACACAAACCGTTGTAAGTCATATTATGGAAAATAGTAACCCACAAGGAACATTGGACGGAAAATCACAAGAATTGATTAGTCAAGAAAGGTCTGCCATTTTCAGTGTAATTGACCAATCTGAAACGGATTTTGAAAAGAAAATCACGTATATTTCTGCTGGTGCTTTAGCATTAACATTGACCTTTCTAGACAAAATTGTTGATTTGGAATCAGCGGAATACTATTTTGTACTAATTCTAGGATGGATTCTTCTAGCTTTGACGCTTTCAATCAATTTGTTCGGAATATTATTTTCTAGGAAAATGTCAGTAAAAAGTCTGGAAGAATATGACAGTAATATGAATGCGGAAACTCACTATAAAAATGCAAGAAAAAGAAATAAGCTGATTAGTTTACTTGACCTAACATCATTGTTAACTTTATTAGCAGGTATTTTTTTGATTGTAGTTTTTTGCTCTCTAAATTTAGATAACACAAAAAAGAATAACGATATGCCAGAAGGTGATAAAATTGAAAAAGGGCGGATAATTCAAACGCCAAATCCAAGTACAAATACTGGAAGTGGTAATAGTAATACTGGAAACAGTAATGGAAATAATAGTGGAAATGGCTCTTCAGGAGGAAATTCTACTTCAGATAAAAAATAATACACCTTACAACAACGTGTATAGCTCATTGCGGCTGAATTCCTTAATCGGAATTCATTGCAATTTGCTATCTTTTGGTTACGGCGGAAAATCATAGCTGATTTCCCGCAACGAGCCATACACAAACCGTTGTATGTAATTAAAACTGAATTTAACAATGAAAATCAAAATCTTTTTAATAATTCTATTATTCTCAATTGTCTCTTGTTCTAATGATGATAATGAAATGGATTCATTCGACACAAATCTAATTGAGGGAATATGGAAATTTAATAATGATAACACATTTTATATGACTGATGGCTCTATTGTAGAAGGGCCACTTCCAAACATATGTGGTGACCAACTAACCATAAAAATAAATGCTGATAATAGTATAGAATCAATAGAGTTGCACAAAGATAACTGCATAACTTCTACGGATAATTTAAGCTATTTCGAATGGGAACATATAGGAAATGGAGAATTCAAATTCTATAGAATAAGTATGAATGACCAAAGCATTTGGGAGATAACATTCGAAATTAGTTTTCCTTCTTCTAATACTATGAAATTACATAATGTAGCACCTGGAACTTATAACTTTGAGAGCTTCGATTCTATTGATTATAATTTAACAAAACAGTAAATGAGGTATTTTAAACCTGAAAAAAAAACTACTTACAACAACGTGTATAATTAATTGCTAATAACAAAAGGCTGAATAATTAAATTCACCTTATTTCCTACCAAAGCCATGGTAATCCTGTTTAAACTTAACTTATTTTAATCTACTTCATCTACTATTAATTTCATTATATTTATTGGTATAAAAGAATATAGTTACCAAGGTAACTTTATAATTACGTTGTACGCAAGCAAAAAATGGAATTTGAAAAGGATGAAAAATATTGGAGTGATTACACCGAATTTATAAGTGAAACGGAAAATCTGACTGAATTTAGTCCCGCGGATTTATTATCTCAATACCAACAAGTACTTGAAGAATTTAATGATGCGTATGAAGGGTATTTTTCGGAATGGCAATATGAATTTGATTTGGCTTTTACAACTCGAAGAAAAATTCAAAAAATAATAAATCACGAAGCGATTTCGGACAACGTTTTATTGAAAAATTTCATCGAACAAATTCAGATTATGGACAGGGAAATTAATAAGTTCATTCCGAACAAAGACCAATCAGAGTGGTGGAAAAGTCTTGAAATAAGATTTAAGCGGAAATAAAAGCCAGCGTACAACAACATGTATAGTTCATTGCTTAAGAATCTTTATATTTATTGGTATAAAAGAAATATAGTTACAAAGGTAATTATATACGTACGTTATCTACAATATGAAAGAACAAAATGAAATTATTATCCTATATCCTTTTTCTCATAGTTATTACATCTTGTAATGCTCAAAAACCAATCTCTTTTGACTTTTCACAAGTGGAGAAAATAGAGGTTTATCAAGGATATCCAGGAACAAAAGTTAAGATTAAAGATGGTTTTGAAAAGGAATTCATTTTTGACTTAAACGAATCCAAGAATGTAGGACCGACCAAATATATGAAAACACTTAGAATCCTGATTCATCAAAAGAATGGAAAAGTTGACACTCTTCTGACTAATGGAACAATTCATCAATATAATGGTTGGAGCAAGTCTAAAATTGACTTGTTAAAAAAGTATTCAGAATTAGAAAACACAAACTTATCTGATACGATTAAAGGACAACTTCTGGTTGCCGAACGCTTAAAGGTTCTAATGTCATCCAAGGAATATGATGATGCAATTCTACTATTTTCAAAAGCACAACAGGAGAATATCAAAAAAATTAAAGAAGATAAAGAAATATTCAATTATTGGTGCTTAGCTTGGACATTTGATGGCGAAAAGTTTCAACGCTATGTGACCAAAATAAAGGAGGGAAAAGCTTACTTTATTTTTGAAGATAATGAATGGAAAATAAATGAAAAGTAGATAACACTGTATCTGAAATCATAGCACCCTTCGGGATGCTCCGCTTCATATACTAACCGTTGTGGTACATTATAAATGAAAGCCAGAGATAAAATACTGTTTTTCTTACTTGAAGTAATTTCCGGGGTTGGAATTGGTATATCAGGAGCTCTCCTAGTTTTACCGAATAAACCAGTTCATGATTTGAATTTATCAATCATAATTGGATTTCTTATGATTTTTGCGTTTGCTTTAATCGGAATTGGAATACCAGGTTTTTTTCATAGTCGAATAAATGATAGAAACAAAAATTTTGCCTTTGGAATGGCTAAAGCAGCCTTAGGAATTCTAATCGGAACAATACTAGGTGCAATTTTGAGTTCGCTAACCCATGACCTTCTTCCGTATCGTGTTTCATCCTTTTATATCCCTATACTTATTCCCATACTTTTGGGCGTGATAGGATTTAATAACGGAATAAAAAACGTATTACAACAACGTGTATAATTAATTACTTCGGAATTTCCTCATCGCAAATTCACACGCATTAATTATCTTAGCCAACAGCGGAAATAGGTTTACCCCTTCCCTCATCTAATCATTCATATATCCAAAGCAAATTACTAATTGATAAACTATGAACAGAAAGTATTACTTATTATTGATCGTTGGACTAGCTTTTATTTTGCAAAGCTGTAAAACAACCCGTTCATATAATTTCTATTTAGATCAAAAACTGCCAGAAACTGTACCTAAGCTGTTTGCGCCGTCAATAGTTAATACAGATGACATAGAAATTAATGCAGTATTTAACTCCTCTTTTACTGAATTATTTTTTACAAGAATTATTGATGGAAGCTTTGTTATACATCATTCTGAATTAGTTGAAGGTAATTGGACAATACCTAAACCCATTAAAATGTACGCTGATCAAGATACTAATTCGGTAGCAATTGACCCATCAATTACTAAAGATGGCAATACCATGTACTTTCTTGGTATCAGCCCTGAAGAACGTTCAAACGATGCCAAACCAAACATCTATAAAAGTCAAAAAATAGAAGGTAAATGGCAAATAGCTACAAAGGTTGGATATCCTATATCAACTGAAGAATATGCAGAGTCATACCCAGTAGTAGTTGCTGACGGAAGCTTATACTTCACATCCGACCGCCCTGATAGTTTAGGTAAACGTGATATTTATCGAGCTCAATATTTAGGTAATGGAAAGTTTGACACCCCTGTAAATATTGGCCCAGAAGTAAATTCAGAAAAAAGTGAACGAAGCACTTATGTTTCACCTGATGAAAGTTTTTTGATTACCGCAAATACATATACAGATGAAAAGGGGTTTGCCGTATCCTTTAAAAAAAATGGCAAATGGCAAACACCAATCCACTTTGAGATTGGTGAACCGTTAATCAAAGACTGGATTTATTTCTGTCCTTATATGTCACCTGATGGTAAGTATTTTTTCTTTTCAAAAAGGCTTAGTAATCCTCCAAATAGCGGATGGAAAGGAGTTACTAAAGGAGAAGTGTATTGGGTAAGTGCTGATATAATTTTTAAACTTAATAGAAAATGAACACTTATAAATAGAGCATAATTTATTGCTCTCGATATTCTAATATAAAAATTGCCTAGTTTTAGAGGTCTTTTTCACCGTTCACAGAAAAAATATCCATACTCACAGATAAAAATTTCATTTGATCAGCTTCTTCGTCACATTTGAAGTCTAGAATTTTTCAAATGGTACGTCTTAAGAATTTTTTATTTTTATTAACGCTTTCAATCTCGGCATTCGGGCAACAAAATGAATATCGCGGCTTAGTAAAAGATAATAATACTCAAAAAGTTATACCCTTTGCAACAATTGTTGCTTATAACAACACAAATCTAATTGATGGTATTTCTACCAATAACGAAGGTCAGTTTCATTTAAAAGTAAAAGGTGCGCTCACTCATTTAGAAATAAGTTTTATCGGATATAAACCTTTAAAATTATTTATTGCAGATATCAAGAAACCTCAAAACCTAATTATTAACCTAAAACAAGCAAGCAATGAACTCGACGAGATTGTTGTGCAGGCCGAAAGAACCACTACACAGCTAAAAATTGATAGAAAAATTGTTAACCTCGGAACAGACTTGCAGCAATCAGGCGTAACAGCACTAGAAGCTTTTGATCAAATCTCGGAAATACAAACCGATCTTGGTACCGGCACACTCTTATTGCGCGGCAGCGGAAATGTAAGATTGTTGGTTAACGGAAAACCTTCGGCTTTAAACACCACTGAGCTGCTAGATCAAATTCCAGCATCTGCAATTGATAAAGTAGAAATAATTACCTCTCCATCTGCAAAAAATCAAGCAGACGGCCTCTCGGGAATTATTAATATTATTCTCAAGAAAAACTTTAATAAAGGGTTAAATCTAGCTTTAAATACCTCTGTAGGCACAAAACGTTATCAATTTGGTTTGGACGGTAATTATAATTCATCCAATATTAATTTTAGATTACGAGCATCACATGGAGAGCGGCGAATGGATAGCGAGCAATGGATTTTTCAGCGTTACTTAAATGGAAGTACTCGTGATTTTTATGCACCACATGATTTTAATGGAAAAGTAAGTAGCATTGCTTCTGGTTTAGACTTCTTTTTAAATGACAAGAATGAGCTATCATTTGAAGTAAATTATACATATGACTTTCATAGCTTCTTTAATGATACCTTTTATTCTAATGTCACTGGAGCGGATGACTTTGTTTATAACAGAAATTCATCGCACACTCATAAAACAACGGTTTATAATGTTAATTATAGAAGAAAATTCAGCACAGAAGCGCATTATTTAGAAGTTGATTATAATCTTAACCTTAACGAAAATATTTTGCCGGCATCAGATTTTGAAGAAACCATTTTTCTTTTCGATGAAGAGCAGCGTAACAACAATGATTTACATGCTTTCGCAGTAGATTTTACCCTACCAATTAATAATGGCAGTATTGAAACCGGCATGTCTTTTAACTTACGTAAGTTAAAGAGTTTCAATGATTTTGAGCCAAATCAAGGTAATGCAACTTACGATATTTTCAATTATAAAGAAAACCTTTTGGGAGTTTACGGTTTAGCAAAATTCAAGACCGGAAAATTTAATTGGCAAACGGGACTACGCTATGAATATTTTAATTCAAATTCAGATAATACAATCAACGGTGAAATGACCGATTTAAATTTTTCTAATATATTTCCATCCCTCCATCTATCGTATAATGCCAGCGAAGAAAATACCTTTAGCATTGGTTATAGTAAACGAATTTCAAGGCCAAATTTCCATCATATTAATCCCTTTCAAATAGGTAATCAATATTTTCAATGGAATGCAAACCCTAAATTAAAACCTGAATTTGCTGATAATTACGAACTTAATTATCAATATAGCGGGAATAAATTTAATGCATCAGTAGGCACCTTTTATCGATACAGAAAAGATGTCATTCAATGGATCGATGTTATCGACGACGACGGTGTGCGTACAATTAGTTTTGAAAATGTAAATACGCGAAATACGTATGGATTGGAGGTCAATACACAATACAAAATCTACAAATTTTGGAATACTCAACTTTCAGCAAATTATTACTATTCTAAAGCAACACAAACCAATATTACTTTTGATAATTTATACGCATCTAATGTAATCTTAAAAAATACATTCAAGCTATCTAAAAACATTAGCACAGACATTACCTATCGACATACCCCAGAACGACAAGATGTATATACAATAACTCAACCGCGAAACCGAATAGATTTGGCTGTTAGAGCCAAGTTTCTCAATAATAAATTGACGGCAAATCTTAGAATTGTAGATGTGCTAGATAATAATTTACGGAAAAGAAAAATGATTTTAGATAATATAACTCAGCATGAAATATGGCGATTTCAATCACAAACTTTCGGGTGGCTACTCAGCTTAAATTATAAAATTCTTCAGAATAAAGGAAAAACCAGAAACCGAAAGCAACGTAATTATAACCATGGCGGCGCAATCGATTAAAACAACTCATATGAAAACAATTCTAAAATTCTTAGTACTCAACTTACTCTTCAACTCAGTGGGTAATGCTCAGACCGTATTCAAAAAAGAAAGAATTACACCAGAAGAATTAAGCACTTGGAAAACATTAGATAAAGGAAAATCAACAATTCAAGGGAATGAACTCATTATTGAAGAAACTAAAGGCTCCGATGGGTATTTTCTAATTAGTCCAAAAATATACAAAGGAGACTTCATTATTAATTACAAAGCCAAAGCATTATCGAATTCTTCGGTTATGATTGTTCTTTTCTCGGTTTCAGACCAAGGAAAATCATTACAATTGACTTTACCGCCAAAAGAGGCAAAAGGCAGGGATTTTTGGGAATGGCGGAGAAATCTAAAACATTACAACTTAACTTTTAATAATCGCTCACATAATTTTAAACCATTTTTTTATAAAAACATAACTCCTTTTAAAAGAGGATTTCACTTAACTAAAGAAAACAATATTGTTGATGTGAACAAATGGTATACTATTGAAATTGGCAAACAACAAAGTCGCATATGGTTTAAACTTGATAATGAAATCATTTTTGAACAAGAAGACTGTAATCCGCTTCCGGGAGGACATTTACTATTGAGAATTAGTGGTACAAATACGAAAGAGGTGATATATGCAAAGGTGGCGATAAAAGGTCTAACAATATCCTATCAATAAATTGTACCTTGTCTACATGCAAGAACATGAAAATGCATATCAAAAGTTTTTAAAACTCGAGCCAATTCTACATATATTATTATGGACAATTGTTTTGTTCTATCCGTATATTAAGTATTTTGGAAAAGAAGGTGGATATCCCATGTCTTTTTTGCATGAATTAAATTCATTAGTATTTAAAATGACCATTTCTTACCTTTTATACTTTTGGTTTTTTCCAAAAAAAGAGAAAAAGAAATTTATATTTATTGCTGTTTTAGCCATTGTTGCAAATACGTTGTTGTATGAATATTTTGATCGAATGTTTCATACAGGTAATAATCATTTTTGGAAACATTTTATTGCAAATACGTTGACCTACCTTAGTTTTGGTGTTGTCTTTTTCGCTCTTTTTTCTATCAAAGATTTGTATAAAAAGCAAGATCGAATTGACAAACTATCAAAGGAAAAAAAACAGGCAGAGCTAAATGCCCTAAAAGCACAAGTGAACCCTCATTTTTTATTTAATACGCTTAATACTTTATATGCAAATGCATTAAAAAAAGATGATAAGACTCCTAATTTGATTTTAAAATTATCAGATAATTTTAGATACTTTTTGCATGAAGGGCAAAATCAAGATGTAAGTATTAAGCAAGAAATCAAACACCTTCAAGATTATGTAGATTTACAGCAAGAACGATTATCAAAAAAAGTTCTAGCTACATTTACAACCCAAATTGATAATCTTGAACAAAGCATTGCACCTCTATTGTTTATCGCTTTTGTTGAAAATGCTTTTAAGTATACCAGCCGAATGAAAGGAAATAATCATCCCGTGCATATTAAATTAGAATTAAAAAATAACCTTTTAATCTTTAGTTGCAGTAATCCTTTTACAGAAGATGATAATCAAGTTATTGATCCGGGCTGGGAAGAAAGTGGAATTGGAGTTAAAAATACTCATAAACGCCTGCAATTATTATATCCAAAAAATCACCAACTCTTAATAGAAAAAAAAGAAGGAATATTTAAAGTAAACTTAACCATTAAGTTATGATTCATTGCATAATCATAGAAGATGAGCTATCTGCCCAAGAAATATTACAAAGTTATATTGATAAATCGCCTTTTTTATCATGTCTAGGAATTTATGAAAGTGCCTTAGAAGTGCCTCCTAAATTATTAAACACTGCAGATTTATTATTTTTAGACATACAACTGCCAGAATTAAATGGTTTATCATTTTTAAAATCACTAAAAAGTCCTACAAAAGTTATAGTAACTACAGCCTTTCCCAATTATGCGGTTGAAGCATTTGAAGAAGCCGTTATAGATTATTTAGTGAAGCCTTTTTCTTATGAACGCTTTTATAAAGCAATATCGAGGGTTAGAAATCAATTGTCTGAACATAAAAATAACCAGGAGCTTTTTTTATATGCTGACAAAACGATTTACAAAACAACTACAGATAAAATTTTATTTATAAAAGCTGAAGTAGATTATGTTAAAGTGGTTTTAAAAGATAAGGAGATCTTAATTTTAGATAGTTTACGTAATTGGGAAACCAAGTTAAAAGATTATAATTTTATTAGAACACACCGTTCTTTTATTATAAATCTTGATAAAGTTGAAAAGGTTTCTAGAAATCAAATACATATTGAAGAGCAAATCATACCCATCGGAGCAACCTATAAAGCTAATTTCTTGGAAAAATTTAAATAAGTAGATACATTCTGTATTCGAACATGTATTTTCACACTTCCAGTAACAGAATTTACTCATAAAATTCGTTTTAATACAGTATATAAACTAATTTAAAACTAGCGTATAGGTTCTACTACTGTTATTGAACTCGGCTTAACAAATCTATAAGATAATTAAGCACTATCGATCTATAATATTGCTGCAAATTTTAAAAAAATATGGTAGCAAATTTTAAAAAATGTCTTATCGCGTTATTAGTATCTTATAGTTTTTACATGCCTTTGAGTATCGCTCAAAATTCTAATGACCTAACTGCAAATATTAAAGGTCAAATTATAGATAAAGTATTACAGGAACCTGTAAGCTATGCAACAGTTGTCATTAAAAATATAGTAGATAATAGTATCATAAATGGTAGCATTTCAAATGAAAAGGGAAAATTTGAGATTAAAAAAATACCTTATGGTGAAATTCTACTCGAGGTTCAATTTATTGGTTATAAAACAGTAACCAAAGAAGTGACTTTAAGTAGTAAAAATTTAAACATTGGTACAATTATTATTGAGCAAGAAGCCGAATCTCTTGAAGATGTTGAAATTATTGCAGAACGATCTACAATAGAACAACAGATAGATAGAAAGGTAATAAACGTTGGAAAAGACCTAACAACTGCTGGTTCTTCTGCTGCAGATATCATGATTAATATTCCATCTATAGATATGGATCAAGATGGTAATTTATCATTACGTGGTAACGATAATGTTCGTGTTCTCTTAGATGGAAAACCAACCAATATCAGTGCAAATCAGTTATTGCAGCAAATCCCATCAACATCTATTAAAACAATCGAATTAATTACCAACCCATCGGCCAAATACAATCCTGAGGGTATGAGTGGTATTATTAATATTGTCTTACATAAAAATGCAAATATTGGCTTTAACGGATCTTTAAGCACTGGAGTCGTTATTTGGGATAATGTACAATACAATGGTAATATAGATGTTAATTACAGAACTCAAAACTTTAACATCTATGGGAGTTATGGCACAAATCATCGAAAAAGAAGAGTAATAGGAACTATATTCAGACAACAAGACGAATCAAATGAAAAATGGAATTCTTCCAGTGATAGTAATTCGCACCTTTTTAAGCTTGGAATAGATTATTTTATTGATGCCAAAAATTCTATATCATTTTATACCAATCAGAACTTTTTTGAGAGTGATGTTTTAAGTAAAAACAATGTGCTTTTTTCAGGCCAGAATGCATTTGTTGATCAGACATATAATAGTAATAGAGCTAATATCAATTCGAGTTATAACTTTGATTATAAGCATGAACTCAATAAAGAAGGACATACCATAGAACTTGAGGTTGATTATAACATGTATGATGGTACCGAAGATGCTAATTTTACGATTAAAAATGAAGCTTCAATCAATGACTACTTAGATGATATTACAAACAGTAGAGATAACATAATCGTAAACCTTGACTATATAAATCCATTATCTGAAAAAACAACAGTCGAAATCGGAGCAGAAGCCAGGCTTCAATCTATTGATAATGCTTTTTTAACCTCGAATGTTAATAGTAACAATTCAACATACAACTACAATAGGTATATATATGCTTTTTATAGTACCTTAAGTAAAAACTTAGGAAAATGGTCCTATCAAATAGGAGCGCGTTTAGAAAACTACGATGTTAAAGGGCTTTTTAATCAGATTGGATCAAACGATCAAACCTTTAAAGACCAAATTTTTAGTATATATCCCTCGGCTTTCTTAAAGTATACGCCCAACGTTGAAACTCAGAAGGACGTATATCAAATAAGTGTTAGCAAAAGAGTTGATAGACCCGGTTTAGATCAAATAAATCCGATTAGGGTTTGGTCTTCAGCAAGAGTAACAAACATTGGTAACCCAAACTTAAAACCACAATTCACAAATTCTGTTGAAGCAAACTATACAAGAAAGCTAAACAAAGGAAGTATAACAAGTGGTATCTTTTTCAGAAAAATTTCTGATGAAATAATTCGATTTGCATTTCAAGATTCTCAAATGCCATCAAGAATATTATTTTCATATAATAACTACGAAGATAATACTGCTTTTGGCTTTGAATTATCTGGAAATTATAAACCGCTACAATGGTGGAACCTTAGTGCTAGTTTCGAATTGTATTCGCAACAACAAAAAGGAATAGCTGAAAACGAAGAAATTAAAGTTAATAACCTTCTTTATAATCTTAGAATGAGCAATAACTTTAAGATCAATAAAGAAATAACCTTACAACTTTTTGGTTTGTATAGAGGCGCGAATGACAATCTACAATATGAGACAAAAGCTTTTTATTTTGTGAATGCCGGATTAAGGTACAGTTTTGCTAAGCGAAGAGGCACATTCAGCTTAAACATAAATGATATCTTTAAAACGCAACAATTTTCATTTAATGGTTATCGACCTATTATACAAACGGGTGAATTTAGTTGGAATAGTAGAACTTTATACTTTGGTCTATCTTATCGATTTGGAGGAAAGAATCAATTAATAAAAAGAAAAAAACGGGATACTAATGAGAAAAAAGGTAGAGACTTCTTATAAAAGTCGCTACCTAATTATTAAAATAATCAGAAGGTGTTGTACCCATCAAATTTTTAAAAGATTTGATAAAAGTAGCTTTAGAATTAAAACCTACTTCTTGTGCAATTCCAAATAGAGTGAACTCATCTTTTTTAACCTTTGCCAGTCTAATAAACTCCTTAATTCTATAATAATTAACATATTCAAAGAAGTTCATACCAATACGTTCATTAAGTAATCTAGCCATTTCAGGGTTCGAAATACCAATCATTTCTGAAAGTTCTGCTTTTAAAAGCTTATTGTTTAAGTATGGCTTTTTGTTTTCCATCAAATCATCAAGTTGTTCTTTTAACCTATCTAAATCGGCATTATTAAATTTAGATTGATTATATTTTTTTATAACCGTAAGGGGTTTTAGCTTATAGACTTCAGGTGAAATCATACTATAATAGGCAATAAATAAAACGATAAATGAAATTATAAGCCATACTATATTTCTAAAATCTCTTTCAATCATCACAGAACCAAACAAACTAATAATATAAATAACAGACCATACAAATAGACAAATACCTACTGCTATATGTAGATTGTAAAAAAAATTGTCTTTTATAGAATACGAAAGTTCATTTTTAATTTTTTTTCTAAAAATCAATAGTTCTCTAAAACTGAGACTCCAATAGGTAGTGTTCACAATTAGACCGATTGCATGAAATAAATATATAACTCTATCGGTTTCACCAGAAGCAGATCGTTCTTTCATAATAACATCAGAGGGTAGTACAAAATAAAACAGTACAAATAAAATGTAGCTAAGTGCTGGAATGTAGTGAATCAAATCAGAGCTTTTATATTCTTTCCCTAAAAATGATGTTCTCGTAAATAGATAGATGGTAGTGCCAAAAAGCAATCCTGCCAATTCAGAAGAGGCAATCAATCTAAAATTTCGCCCAAAAAAGCCCTGTATGTGTAATATCTTACCGATTAATCCAAGTAAAATTGCGATTATTAAGAATATAAGATACCTGTTTACTAATTTTCTTCTTTTAGGAGTCACTACATATACCAACAATAGCAATATGCACTGAAAGAAAGCAAAATAAATTAATTGATTATAGATTGATTGCATTGCTTAAAATTATTTTACTTGATCAAAAACTGATTTACATTTAGCAAACCTCTAGAATCCATTTTGACATTCTTTTGGTAAAACGCTTCAAATTCTTCTTTACTGTTCCACGCTGTTATAACAAAGTAATCGGGATTATAGTAATACTTAAATGGTGATTTACCATTGGTTAATTCTACTAATGTTCTACCACCGCTTTTATTGACTTCTTTTTTAAACTTCTTTATGAACTGGTTAAACTCTCCATCACTTTTTTTCCAATACGCAGTGGCTACATTATATTTCTCTTTATGGATGCTAAAAGTAACATCTTTTGGCATTTCGTAATAGGTTAAATTAAAAATTGAGAATAAGTTTCTTCTTTGCACATCAAAATCTGGAACCTCATCATAAATTTCCTTTAAAAAAGATTCGCGTTTTTCTAGGTTATCCCATTTCCCAATAATGAACACGTTAGGGTCAATATTTCCCTGTAAATTAGTTGCGCCAGAAGCCTGTAATAATTTAAAACTTTTCTTAAATGCCACTGGAAAAGCTGTTTGCCTATATCGCTTATATGCTTCAGCTATATCAGGCTTTCTCTCTATCAACAAAATATCTAATATCTCTCCTTTTTTAAAAGAGTGTTTTTTTACATTTTCTTGACCAAATACGTTCTGTGAAGCCAAGACCAATAAGAGTGAAATTATCACTTGTTTAATTGTTTTCATAATCATAAAATAATAGTTAAAAATTCATTTTTAGCTAAAATATATTGCCGTGTTTAAAACAGTCTTAAAAAAAAGTAAATAGAAGTTCAAATACCGTTTTTGCACTTGTATCATTCTGATTTTTTACAGATTCACTGAGGCTCATTTTATATTTGGATCGAATTAAAAAATATAAATATATAATAGTATGAAAAGTGTTAAACGAATAGTTATTCTCACAGTTTTATTTGGAATTTTCTCTTGTCAAAATCAAAAAACAGCACGTGAAATTGAAAATGAATTTGTTGAAAAATATGCTCCGGCAGGTCTAAATACATATGGGTTTACATTGGCGGTAGATTCTAAAGTGCCAGAAGTTCACCAACTTTTTAACGATGTGTCTGCGAACTTTTATTTTTATGGTAACAAGGAGGAATTCGAAAAGAAAGCGGCAAAAATCATAGAATTAGACCCTAATTATCCAAGCGGTGTTTTAATGAGTGGTTTTTATGTTCAAGATCCTCAAGAATATAAAAAACTAGTTACGAAGGCTTATAATCTTTCTAAAAAATCTGAATTGAAATCTGAGAGGGATATCATGCAGGCGGAATATTCGCTTTTAATAGAAGAAGACTACCTCAAGGCTCAGAAATATTTTCAAAAAGTAGTTGATATGTATCCTGACAGTGCAGCTGCTATTTGGTCATTGGGTATGGCTTATTATTATAATGATGAATATGATAAAGCATTAGAATGCTATCGAAAGAGTACAGAGTTAATCCCAAACCTACCAAAAGGGTATGAATTCATGTCGGTTATGTATTATCAAAAGAAGGAATATATAAAAGCTTTAGAATATCTCGAGCTAGCCAAGAAGAATGGGGCAAAAACTGAAAATGATATTTATTTTGCCGAGTATGAACATATCGCTTATTATAAAAATGGTCTCTATGAAAAAACTATAAAATCTATTGAAGCTGCACAAGGTTATGGAGCATATTATAGGAACAGCGAAAGTCTAAAAAAAACATATGAAGCCGCTAAGTCTAAACTTGATTCTATACAATCGGTCAAATTATAGCTAACTAAGATCTAAAAAAAAATTATCTTAAAAATTAAATCTATCTCTGAGAAAGAATATTATTCTCATTAATTAGATTGTTTTCTTATTGAATTAAAAAAGGCTGGGCAATTTCTTGCTCAGCTTTTTATTGTTTCTAAAAAATATAGCTAAATAGTTAAACCATTCGACCATCTAATAAATTAATAATTCTTGAGCCATAAGCTGCATTTTTTTCAGAATGTGTTACCTGTATTATGGTTACACCTTCATTGTTCAGCTCTTTAAAAAGTTCCATTATTTCTTCCCCTTGTTTTGAATTTAGATTTCCCGTAGGTTCATCGGCAAGAATTAACTTTGGAGAAGAAATCAAAGCCCTGGCTACCCCAACTAATTGTTGCTGCCCACCACTTAACTGAGATGGAAATAGATCTTTTTTCCCAACAATATTAAATCGATCAAGAGTATCGGCAATTTTAGCTTTTCTTTCTGAGCTTTTTATTTTTTTATATAATAAGGGCATTTCTAAGTTTTCATAAACCGTAAGTTCATCAATTAAATGATAAGCTTGAAAAACAAAACCTATATATTGTTTATACAAATTTGAACGCTGTTTTTCTTTTAGTTGATGTATCGAAGCTTCCATAAAATTATATTCTCCCTCATCAAATCCATCTAGCATTCCCATTACATTTAGTAAAGTAGATTTCCCCGAACCAGAAGGTCCCATGATAGAAATAAATTCTCCTTCACTAACCGATAAGTTGATATCTTTCAATAGAAAAATCCGTTGTCCACCAGATTTCACCCACTTGTGTATATTTTTTAATTCTAATAACATGTTTTTATTTTTTATTCATCTCTTAATACTTCAACAGGATTACTCATTGCAGCATTGATACTTTGCCAGCTAACGGTAACTAATGCAATTATAACCGTTGCTGTGCCTGCCAAGGCAAAAACCCACCAATTTAATGTTGTTTTATAGGCAAAATTTTCTAACCAACCGTTCATTACATACCATGCAATGGGAATAGCTATTAAAAATGCAATTCCTAACCAACTCAAAAAGTCTTTATTCAGTAACTGAACAATTTGTGTTATTGAAGCACCATTTACTTTTCTAACCCCTATCTCTTTTTTACGTTGTATACAGGCATATGAGGTTAGCCCAAATAAACCTAAACAAGCAATAAATATTGCCAATAAAGTAAATATTCTAAATGCCGAATTAAATTCTTTATCCTGATTATATTGTGCTTCAAACTTTTTATCTAAAAACGTATATTCAAAAGTGCTTTGCGGAAATACCTGTTTCCATTTCTGCTCTACCTGAGCAATCGCAGATGAATAGCTTGAGTTAGAAGCTATGGTTTTATCAAACTTTACCAGCAGGTTATTACTGCTATTTTGATGTAAAATAATAATTGGTTGTATCTTAGTCTTAAGGTCAAAGTGATGATAATTTTCAATGACTCCAGATATAGTCCATTCTGCACCAAGAAATTTTACAATTTTACCTACGGCCTCTTCAGAACTAGCAATTTCTAGCTCTCGCATTGCCATTTTATTGACAATAATGTTCTTACTTTTTCCACTTGGATTATCTATAAATTTCTTTCCGCTTAAGAATTTAATATCAAGAATATCAAAATAATTACCTTGAGCTACATACGCATAAAATGTCTTTCTATTATCTTCTTTACCGTTAGGGTAAGTTACACCTATAAAAGAGTTAAAATTTTCATAGCCGCCGCCAGGGTAGGTCTGTGCTCTAGAGACATTAAGAACTCCCGGAATTTTACGTAGCTCGTTTTCTAGCACTTTATACTCACTGCGAACCAACGAATCAGGTTTTTGTGTTAATATCTCACTTTGAAAAGCTACAACCTGATTTAAATTTGATCCTATAGGTTGCGCTTTTAAAAAATTAATTTGCTTAGATACTACTAATGTACCAACAAGTAAAACTATAGTTGCAACAAACTGAGTAATGATTAATCCTTTACGGATGTTTAATCCGTTTGCAGATACTCTCACCTTTCCTTTTAAAGCTTTTGAAGGATTATAACCACTTAACAAGAAAGCAGGATAAAGACTAGCTAATAGGATACCAATAATAACCAAACTAAAAATAGGTGTTAATTGTTTCAAGCTTTCTAAATTCAACATTAGATTACTTCCGGTTGTCTTGTTATATATTGAAAGTAAGGCATAACTAGCCATAACAGCTAAAGCAATAGAAATCAAATTTAAAACTATAGATTCTAAAATAGATTGCGTAATTAATTGACCACGTTGAGCTCCTGCCACCTTTCTAATACCTACTTCTTTCGCACGTTCTAAAGATTTTGTTGTAGAAAGATTTATATAATTTAACCAAGACAATAAAAGTATAATAAATGCAATTGCAGTTAAAAATTTAATTTTTGTTGCACTACCATTGGTCTCGGCTTCATAAGGTTTATTAGAATATAAGTGAATACTCTCAAGTGGTTCGATATTATAGCGCTCGTCTTCATCATCTTCAAAATCTCTAGCAATTATTTTACTTTTTAACTCATTAAAATTGATGTTTCTTTCGGTTTTTACATATGTAAAGAAGTTACAATGGCTCCAATTTGGTTTACTCTCTATATCAGAAGCAAACCAATTGGCATACGATTTCATTGAAATCAGAAAATCATTTTTATAGTGTACATTCTTCGGTAAGTCTTTTAAAATACCAGTTACCGTTAGTACAACTTTTTCACCTTCATGAAATGCTAGCAGTGTTTTTTTAATGGGATTTTCATTACCAAATATTTTTTTAGCAAGATGTTCTGATAAAACAATAGTATTAACTTCTTTTAAAACCGAACTTCTATCCCCCTTTAGTAGTGGATAATTAAATATATCAAAATAGGTTTCATCCGCCAGAGAACCTTTGGTTTCTATGAAGGTATTTTCATTATACTTAAATGCAACTTTATCAAATTGATACAGCCTAACATATTCTAATATTTCTGGTAATTCTTGTTTAACTGTTGGGCCAATTAGATTAGCCGTTTGTGCGTCAGCCTCCTCAAAAGTATCGCCTTCTAAAGCGTCCATATACATACGATATACATCTTTTGAACCATCAAAAGTATCGTAATTACGCTCAAAATTTACATATACCATTATCAGAATAAATGAAGCTAGTCCAACTGAAAGTCCAGCTATATTTATAAATGAATAGAGCTTATTTTTACTCAAATACCGAAAAGCTATTTTTAAGAATAATTTATACATGTTTTTATTTTTATTCTGTTCTTAATGATTTTGTTGGATTTTGCATTGAAGCTCTTACCGATTGATAACCAACAGTTAACAACGTTACAATTATTGATAAAAACCCCGCAAGAACAAACATCCACCAAGAAATTTCAACTCTGTATTCATAATTTCCTAGCCAATTGTTCATAACATACCAGGCAACCGGTGTGGCAATGACAAAAGAGAGAACTATGAGTTTTAAAAATTCTTTAGATAATAATGTTGTAATACTTTTAACCGATGCACCTAGTACTTTACGAACACCTATTTCTTTCTTTCTATTTTCTGCCATATAGCTTGCTAATCCGAAAAGGCCTAAGCATGAAATGACTATGACTAAAAATGTGAATAAACTTGCCAAGCTACTTGTTTGTTGAGTTTTTCTAAACTTCTTAGCGAATTGCTGGTCTACGAAGTAGTAGTTAAAAGGGTATTCTGGATTATACTTTTTAAATAATGCTTTGGTTTTTGCTAGATTTTGCGCAACTGAATTATTGCTGTTGAATTTAATATGCAATACTCTGGCCCAAGGGTTAGCACCCTCAATTACCATCGGTACTATCTTTTGATATGGCGACTCGTATATATAATCTTTAATTACGCCTACAACAGTATATCTTACATTATCATCAATTATAATTTGCCCTAGCGGTTCTTCAAAACCCATATGTTTTGCTGCAGATTCGTTTAAAATCATAGCAGTAGAATCTGTTGAATACTTTTGTAAATCTATATCACGCCCAGCAACCAATTCAAAGCCCATAGTTTTCACAATATTATCATCTGTACCCATGCGCGTTATCGTGGTTTTATCATTTTCCTTTTTACCCTTCCAAATTAATCCCCATGTATCACTATTTCTAGATGTAATAGGTGAAGTCATTTTTGTAACAGATTCTGCAATACCAGAAGACTGCAATTCGTTTTTTAAGAGCTGGTAATTTTTACTCAAATCTCCTTCCAACCAAGAATATATCAGGTTATTTTGGCTATACCCAAGTTCTCTATCTTGTGCATTTTTTATTTGTTCTCTTACTATAATGGTAGACGTAATAAGTACTATTGCTACCGTAAATTGAGTTACAACCAATACTTTTCGAGGAGTTATTAATGCGTTTACTTTTTGAAATGTACCCTTTAAAACCGACGAAGGTTTAAAAGCAGACAAATACAAAGCAGGGTAGCTACCTGCTAAAATTCCTGTAAAAAGAATAACACCGGTGGCAATTACCCAAAACCTTATACCTGTTAAGTTTAATGAAAGTTGTTTACCAACCAGAGTATTAAACGAGGGTAATACTAATAAAATAAGAATAAAAGCCAATAAAGCCGCAATGAATGAAACAAGGATAGATTCTCCTAAAAACTGTGTTACTAAGGCATTCTTCCTAGCACCTACAACTTTACGAACACCAACTTCTTTTGCTCGTTTTTGGCTATGAGCCGTACTTAAATTCATAAAATTGATGCACGCTACTAAGAGTACAATAATTGCGATAATACCAAACAATCTAATGGTGTCTATTCTGCCGCCAACCTCTACACCATTTTTAAACTTAGAAAACAAATAAGTTCTCGAAAATGGTTGTAAGTAGGTGCCCATATTAGCTCCATCTTTATCATACCGTTTACGCAAAGTTTTTATTTTAGAAGAGAACGTAGTATAATTAACCCCTTCCTTTAACATTACAAAAGTCGTTGTATTATTGTTCCCCCAATGGTTACTTTCCCACCCTTTTTGCTTTAAGTAAGACCAAGGAATTAAATACTCAAACTGAAAACGTGTATTGGTTGGTAGTTTTTTTAAGACTCCAGTAATTGTAAATATTTCTGAGTTTTCTACTTTTATTGTTTTACCGACAGGGCTTTCATCACCAAAGAGTTTTTTAGAAAATTCTTCGGTAATAATCATCGAATAAGCATCATTAAAAACACTTTCTAAATCTCCTTTTACCAATGAGAAATCGAATATTTTTAAAAAATCTGTATCAATGGCATGACCAATACCTTTAATTCGCTTTTCGCCTTTAGAGAATAATACTGTATTATCCCAGTTTAGTCTTGCAACACTTTCTACTTCCGGGTAATCTTTTTTAATAGCTAATGCCATTGGTTGTGGTGTTGTATTCCATGTTTGGATCTCACCATTAATTTCTAGTTGGTTATTTACCTCGTAAATGCGAGCTATATTTTTATGGAATTTATCAAAATTAAATTCAAAATTTATCCACAGCGTAATTAATGCCGTAACCGACAGTCCTAAAGAAAGTCCGATAATATTCAATAATGAAAAACCTTTATTTCTAATAAGATTTCGCCAAGCAATTTTTAGATAGTTTTTAAACATGGTTCTTTATTTAAATTACTCGGTTCTAAGTGATTTTAATGGTTGTATTAAAGCTGCGCCAATAGATTGATAGCTAATGGTTAATATGGCAATGATTAAAGCAATGATTCCTGATGCTAAAAATAATTCCCAACCAATATTAATTTTGTATTCAAAATCTTCGAGCCATCTACTCATTATAAACCATCCGATAGGTATTGCAATTACAATGGCTATGAATATCAGCTTAAGAAAATCTAAGGTTAAAAGCTTATAGATACTTTTAAATGGAGCGCCTAAAACCAACCTGATACTTATTTCTTTTTTACGTTGTTCAATCATAAAAGCTGAGAGTCCAAATAAACCAAGGCAAGCTACCAAGATTGCGAAAAGAGCAAAGCTGTTAAATATTTGCCCCATTCGTTTTATGTCTTCATGCATTTGGGCAAACTTTTGATCTAAAAAGCTATAATTAAATGTTTGATTAGGTATGTTTTTAGACCAGATAGAACCAATAGAAGCTATAGTTTCTGATAAATCATTAGAACTCAACTTGACCGAAAAAGCGCCAATATCATTTCCAATAACAAGCGCTAATGGTCCTATATCGTCTTTTAAGGATTTAAAGTGAAAATCATCCATTACACCTACTATGGTCCAATCAAACCCATTAGAAATTTGTTTTCCAATTGGTTTTTCTAAACCAAGTGCTTTTGCCATTTTCTTATTTATAATGATAGAATTTATAGAATCGGATGCATATTTTTTTGAAAAATCACGTCCTTCACTAACCTTAATACCTAACGTTTTGATATAATCATAATCTACACGCCAAATCTGTGACGGTACCCCAGTTTCGGCTTTACTTACTCCCGATTTTCTAAATGTATTGCCATTTCTTTTGGTTCCTTCTATTGGCAAATAATTACTCTTAGAAACTGATTTCACAGATGGTAATGCTAAAAGTTGTTCTTTAAAATTACCGGCTTTAGTATTCAATATAGACGTTCCTTCTATCACTAAAACTCTTTCTTTTTCATAGCCCAATTCTTTTGTTAGAACGAAATTCATTTGCTTATAAATAACAAGTGTTCCGATTATCAAAATGACAGAGGTAGCAAATTGAAATACTACAAGACCACTGCGTAATTTTCCACTTTTACTCCCAACGCTAAGATTTCCTTTTAAAACTGAAGCGGGCTTAAATGAAGACAAGTAAAAGGCAGGATAAAGTCCAGCTATTAATCCTACGAATAAGGCAGAAGTCAAAATTACCGGAATAAACCACCAGGCACTCCATGGCATCTCAATAGCTTTAACCGCCATTGAATTAAACATTGGAAGCAGTAACCATGTTAAAAATACTCCAAACACAAACGATACAATACTAAATAGGATTGACTCTGACAGGAATTGAGAAACCAGATTATTTTTAAAAGCGCCAACAGTTTTGCGTAATCCTACCTCCTTGGCTCTATTGGCAGATTTCGCGGTTGATAGATTGATGAAGTTTATACATGCCAATAACAAAATAAAAATAGCAATTGCAGCAAATAACCATACAAATCTAATATCGCCATGGTTAAGGTGATCAAACATTTCTGGATCTGTTTTTAAATGAATATCTGCAATTGGTTGCAGTATGAACTTAGCTTTAAGCAGTGATTCAGAATGTGTACCATATCCTTCTTTCTTATAAGCCGGTATCATATGATTAGTTATAATCGTGTGCATTTTATTTTCTAAAGCAGCGATATCAGCATTCTTCGATGTTCTAACAAAAGTGAGATAATTGTTATTTATCCAATTCATTTGACCATCATTGATAGTCATCAAAAAATCATAATTAAAATGAGATTTAAAATTACGTTTGGCCATGACACCAGTAATTTTATACGGATTTCTAGTATCGCCATCTAGTATTACAGTCTTCCCTACAGCAGTACCATTTGGAAAATATTTGACTGCTTTTTCTTCTGAAATTACTAAGCTATTTGGCTGCGTTAATGCATCCTTAACAGTTCCTTGCAAAAAAGAAATTTCTAAAACTTCTAACAAACCCTGACTTGCAAAAACAAAACCATCATCATTGAAGTTTTGAGGGTCTCCTTGTAATTGCAGTGTTTTTTTACCTGCCCCAAAAAGTTCTCCCGCATTGTATTTACCAGCAAGTTCTATTTCAGGGTAATCAGCCGCTATTTGCTCAGCAAAAGGCAGTTGAAAATGAACATTCTTCATTAATTTACCTTCATAAGGAAACTCCACCAATACCCTAAAAATTTGATCTTTGTGTTTATAATGTTTGTCATAGCTCTGTTCGTTTATGATAAAAAGAGAAATAAGTAAACATGCAGCTATACCAATCGCAAACCCTCCCATTTTGATAAAGGTGAAAAGCTTATCTTTTTTAATACTACGCCAAGCTATTTTAAGATGATTCTTTAACATGATTCTTTATTTTTTAACTATTCTGTTCTTAAGCTCTTTACCGGATTGGTATAAGCCAATTTTAAAGTTTGATAGCTTATTGTTATTAAAGTAATTAGCATTATGATTATAATAGCTATTGCAAAATACCACCAGTATATCTTTGCCTTATAAGTGAATTCTTGGAGCCACTGATTCATAAAGTACCAAGTAAGTGGTGTAGCTATTAAACCAGCAATTAAGACTAGTTTTAAAAAATCTATAGAAAATAAGGTTAGTATATCTATAACATTGCTCCCCAATACTTTGCGGATACCTATTTCTTTTGTTCGTTTTCTTACGAAAAATAGAATGAGCCCATAAAGCCCTAAACAACCTATTAAAATAGCCAGAGCAGAAAATGTCTTTGAAAGTGATAAATAACGCTGTTCTCTTTCATATTGTGCCGCTACTCTATCATCTAAAAAGTGATAATCAAAAACATAACCTTCAAATACTTCAGACCATCGTTGATCTATTTGAGTTAATGTTTGTTTTGTATTAGATGCATTTATTTTAATAGCTATTTCATTATATGCATTTCTATTAGGTGCAATGAATACCGGGCTAATTTCTTGTGTAAAATTGCGATCATGAAAATCTTTAATAACGCCAACTATAGTTGCTTTTATGGTTCCACTATTTACAGCTATTTGCTTTCCAATCATTTCTTCGGGTGAATCGAGCCCCAGTTTTCTTGCAAGTCTTTCATTTACTAATATTTCATCAATAGTATCTCTTTTGAAAAAATTTCTACCGGCCGTTAGTTCTAACCCAAAAGTGTTGATATAATTTTCATCTCCTAATTTTGCTTGAATACTAAATTCTTCGGCTTCTGGTCTGGTATTATAGCGAATGTTTGTCCCCCAATTAGCATCTGCAGCGCCTGGACTACCAAAACAACTAGAAACATCCTCTACACCAGCTATACGCGATAACCTATCTTCAAGCCCATTCAATCTTTCTTCTTCAATTTCACTTGGTATAGGTATCATCACTATAGACTCTTTATTAAACCCCAAATCTGAATTAACAGCGTAATCAATTTGCTGTGATATGATTATAGTAGATGCTATAAGTACTATAGAAACTGTGAATTGTGTAATTACTAATATTCTACGTGTAGAAGAGTTACCCGCATCATTATAGTTCAGCTTACCTTTTAATGCTAAAACAGGCACAATACGGCTCATCAATATACCAGGATAACTCCCAGATAAAAAAGATACTAAAGACAAGATTATGAGAATAAAAACTCCAAACTTTAGATTCAATAAATCACTAATGGATAATTGAATTTCAAAAAGATTATTGAAATGGGGTAAAAATAAAATGGCAAACAAAAGGCCTAATCCCATAGAAAATAGACTGATAACAAAAGTTTCTGATAGAAATTGCCAAAATAAATGTTGCTTGAAACTTCCTAAGACTTTACGAATACCTATTTCTTTTGATCTATAGAAAGCCTGTGCTGTTGAAATATTAATGTAATTAATACTAGCAATTATAATTAAGAATAAACCTACTATCGCAAAAACCCAAAGTAAAACAGAGTCTAATCCTCCATAATCAGAATTGAAATGTATATCTGATAATGGCTGTAGTTTATATACATGTTTATTCTTACTATTAGGGCGATGTTTTTTAGGAAGTTCTAACAGTGTAGTCTCAATAGCTTCTATATTCTGATTAGGCTTTAATAAAGCATAACACTGTAAATTATTTGTAATACCTCCCCAATTTTCTCCTGCTGCAAACTCAAATGTATCAACTAAATTTTTGAATGAAATAAATAATTGATTATTGAAATAAGAGGTTCTTGGAAAGTTCTTTAAAACTCCTGTAATTGAAATAACCTTATTATTATCTAAAATAAATGTATTACCAACAACATCAATTGTTCCATACATTTTAAGCGCCATTTCTTCGGTGAGTATGGCGGTGTTAGGAGCGGAAAGTGAAACATCATTACTTCCATTTAAAAGAGGAAAATTAAATATCTTAAAAAAGTCTTCTTCAACATAAGCAACTTCTTCCATTAACTTATTTTCAGTCTCATTGCTCTTAATTGTTAGTAACATTTCTTCTAAAAAAACAATCTTGGCAACTTTTTCAGCATAATTATATTCATCTCGAAAGACTTTAGCAAAAGCGGGAGGAACACTAGCATTGTATTCAATATCGTCTCTATGCTCTTCTGTATTCAATCGATAAATGTTGTCTGAATTGTAATGAAATTTATCAAATGACAGATTATAATTAAGAAAAAGAAAAATAAGAATACTGCTACCAAAACCTACAGCCAAGCCTAAAATATTAATAGTAGCAAATACTTTTCTCTTCATTAAGTTCCTCCAGGCTATTTTAAGATGATTTTTAAACATGATTCTTTATTTTATGACTATTCTGTTCTTAGTGATTGTGTTGGATTTACCATGGCTGCTCTAAAAGATTGAAAACTTACTGTTAAAAATGTAATTAGTAATGCCATACATCCTGCAAGGGCAAATACCCACCATTTAATTTCGATTTTATATACAAATCCTTCGAGCCAATTATTCATTAATAAATAGGCAATAGGCGTAGCTATAACCAATGCTATTACTACTAATTTCACAAAGTCTTTGGTAATTAAGTTGATTACTGAATTAATGCTAGCTCCAAGTACTTTACGTATTCCTATTTCTTTCTTTTTTTGTTCAGCTATATATGATATAAGACCAAATAATCCGAGGCAACTAATTAAAATAGCAAGTATGGTAAATACTATTGATATTTTACCCAAGCGCTGCTCATCTTCATAAAGCTTTTGTATATTCTTATCAATGAAGTTATAGAAAAACGGCGCGTGGGCATTTGTTTGATTCCAATTGCTTTCTAAACCTGATATTAAGGACTGATAATCTTTGATTTCGGCCTTTACGATTAACCAATTTGGTGATTCATCATTATATAACAATAAAGGTTTTATAGTCTCTTTTAGTGAGTCAAAATGATAATTCTCTGATACTCCAACAATTTCATATTCAGTTTGCTCATTCTCATATGATTGAATAATGGTACTCCCTATCGCCTTTTCTAAAGGAATATTGAACATGTCTATAGTAGCTTTGTTAACAATTACCTGAGTGCTATCCGTTGAGCGTAAAGTTCTACCAGCCAATAGTTTTGTGCCAACTGTTTTAAAGTAGTTTTCACTAACACCATTATAAAAAACCGAGCGTATATTGCTAGAACTTTCGTTTGGTAAATGCATACCAAGATCGCCTAATATTCTTTCTGAAGGATAGTGGTTACTCCCAGTAACTAATTTAACCCCTGGTACTGAAGTTAATTGCTCTTTTATAGCGCTATATTTATTAGAAAGCTCATTAGTTCCTAATCTCACTGCTATAAGGTTTTCTTTATCAAATCCCATGTATTTACTTTGAGCAAATTGCAATTGTTGTGTAATAACTATAACTGAAACAATTAATATGGTAGAAACTATAAATTGAAAGACAACCAAAGATTTTCTTAGATTACCATGGCCCAATTGTAGATTAGACGTACCTCTTAACACCTTTATAGGCTTCACTGCCGACAGCACTATAGCTGGGTAAAATCCTGCCAGTAGTCCTGTTATAATGGTAAAAATTGAAATTGACAGAAGGATTTTTGTATTTAACAAGTCTTGAGCTACTAAATTACTTTGCATTAACTCATTTATAAAAGGCAAGGCCAAAAGGGTGATAGGTATACTAATACATACCGCGATAAATGCCAATAATACTGACTCGCTTAAAAACTGTTGAGTTAATGATCTCTTGTTAGCACCTATGGCCTTGCGTACGCCTATTTCTTTCGCTCTTTTGTTAGCTCTTGCAGTACTTAAATTCACAAAATTAATACAGGCCACCAAGATAATTATGACTGCCAATAAAAGCATAGAATATAGATAACCTATATCTGAAACTTTATCTATTTGATGATCAATTCCCTTAGAATAAAGGTGAATATCCTTAACTGGATGTAATGCCAATTTCTTCTCAAAACCAGCTGCAGCTAAATCATTCGATGCTCTTCTATCTAAAAACACTGGAAGCTTTTTTTCAAAATTAGCTGCATCGACATTTTTATTTAATTTCAAGTAAGTAAATGCAAAATTTTGAGTAGCAAAGTTTTGAACGCTCCTAACAAACGCTCCAACATTTGGAGTATTCATGGTTAGAATATAATTAGGGTTTAGGTGCGACTTCCCAAAATGCTCATCAAAAACACCTTTTACCGTCACGTTCATTTTATTATTTCCGGCTCCAATACTTAAAGATTTATTTATAGCTTCTTGATTCCCGAATAACTTTTTTGCAAGGCTTGAAGATAGTACAACTGTATTAGGCTCATTCAAGGAGCCTTTGGCTTTTCCTTCAAGAAATTTAAAGTTGAAAACTTCAAAAAAGGTAGAGTCTACAACGTATCCATTAGAAGCATAGAAACTGTTTTTACTGTTTTCTGCCTGTAGTACTTCATCATAACCTGAACCAAAATAAACTACTCTACAGACTTCAAGAACTTCAGGATAATCTTCTTTTAACGCAAAAGCTATAGGCGGGCTAACTCCGGCAGATACATTATCAATGCTAGTGTTTCCAACACTCTTCAACTTAGTCGTTACTCTATATATTGCATTGGCATCTTTATGGTGCGTATCATAACCAAATTGTGCAAATACATATACCAAAATACTTAAACAACATACCATACCTATTGTTAAGCCCAACAGATTTATGGAACTCTGCAATTTGCTTTTGGTTAGATTACGCCAGGCTATTTTTAAATTGTTCTTGAACATAGATTACTTTATTTCATTGTTATACGGTTGCCCCTATTTCTCTATTTTGACTTTCCGTCACTATTTGTCCGTCAAATAGGTTAACCACACGATGTGCGTAATGTGAATCTCGATCAGAGTGTGTAACCATAATAATGGTAGTTCCCTCTTGATTTAATTCAGTCAATAAATTCATAACCTCGATTCCATTTTTTGAATCTAAGTTTCCTGTAGGTTCATCGGCTAAAATTAATTTTGGCGTGGTTACAACGGCTCTTGCTATTGCCACACGTTGCTGTTGACCACCTGATAACTGTTGCGGAAAGTGTTTTTCACGATGTGCAATCTTCATACGTTCTAAAACGGCCATTACCTTTTGCTTGCGCTCCGCTTTATTCATTTTAAGATAGATAAGGGGTAACTCTACATTTTCGTATACGGTTAATTCATCGATCAGATTAAAGCTTTGAAATACAAATCCTAAATTCCCTTTTCGGACTTTAGTTCTTTGGTTTTCTTTTAACTGACCAACTTCATGGCCAGCGAAATGATATGTGCCTTCGGTAGGATTATCCAGCATTCCTATAATGTTAAGTAAAGTAGATTTTCCACAACCAGATGGCCCCATAATGGCTACAAATTCGCCTTGGGCTACATTAAGGCTTACACTATTTAAAGCTAAAGTTTCTACCTCTTCGGTTCTAAAGCTCTTTTTTAGATTTTCAATTTTTATCATTTGTTAATTTTATTTAAAGACTTTAAGACAATTTTTTTGTAACATTATTTGAGTACAATGCGTTCGGCATCTCCGAAATTATCGTAGTTGGAAGTGATAACATTTTCACCATTATCAAGCCCTTCTAAAACTTCATAATATCTTGAATTTTGTTTTCCTACTCTAATACTTCTCTTAAACGCTGTGCTGCCACCTTTATCTACCACAAAAATCCATTGACCTCCGGTACTTTGAAAAAAGCTTCCTTTGGGTAATAATAGTGCGTCACTAGATTCTCCTAATTGTAATTTTATATTATAAGATTGCCCTGCTCTAATGGTTTCTGGTTTGACATTAGCAAACACCAAATCTACTTTAAAACGACCGTTACGAACTTCTGGATAGACCTTACGTATTCTTAACTTATATTCTTTACCATTACGCTCAAAGGTGGCACTTAAACCTCGCTTAACACGGTCAATATAATGCTCATCTATAGCAGCTTCTATTTTGTAATCGGTTAATACATTTATTTGCCCGATGCGCTGTCCTTTAGCAATACTCTGTCCAATTTCTGCATCTAAAAAGCCCAACTGGCCATCTGCAGGAGCGCGAACGTTTAGATGGTCAATTCGTTGATATACCATTGCTAATGTTTTTTTCATTCGTGCTAAATCAGTATCTAGGCCTAACAGTGATGTATTTCTTAATTGATCATCTTGTTCAGTTTGTAGCTTTATAATCTCATGTTGCTTTTTCGATAATTCAAAATCTTCTTTAGCTTTTAAATACTCTTCTCTAGATATCAATTCGTCATCAAACAGAGATTGATTTTGTTTAAAATTTCGTTTTTTTCGTTCGAGGTCATACGAAGCGGTTGCCAGCGATTTTTTACCTTCAACTTGACGAGAATCGAATGTAAGTTTAGTAGAACGTAAATCATTTTGCTTTAAGGCCAAGTTACTTTCGCTGGCAAGAATCTGCTCGTATAATGATTGATTTTCTAGTTTTAAAATAATATCTCCCTTTGTTACCATTGCGCCTTCTTCTATTAATTTCTCTGTTACACGACCACCTTCATAAGCGTCCATATAAATAGTAGTTATTGGGGCTACAGAACCATTAATTGTAATATAATCATCAAACTTCCCTTGAGTAACCTGAGCGATTGAAAGCTTATCTTTTTCTGTTCTAAATGTTTTAGAAGAAGAGCCAAAGGCAATTTTATAGGCTGCAAAAGCTAAGAATAAACCCAGAGCGATAAATCCATAATGTTTAGGTTTGAGCCCTTTTTTCTTTTCTATCTTTATATCCATTTTAGTTATAAGTTAAGTTCTTCAATGTTGAAATTCCTTTATAAAAATTTAATGTGCTATTGTTTACATGTAACTTTAAATTCACCTGCAAATTGTCATTTTTTGCTGTTGCGAATAAAGTTTTTGCCTGATTTAGCTCCATAATATTAATCAGCCCTCTGGCATATTTTTTTTGTGCAACTTTAAATGCTTGTTCCTGAGCTAATGCCTGCTTGGAGCTTTGTGAAAATTCAGTTTTCAAAGCATTGTTTTCTTGCACCAGCTTTTGTATTTCTTGAAATAGAATTTGCTCTTGTGCCTTTAAGTTATTCTCTTCTCTTAACAATGTAATTTTTTGCTGTTTAACGCGTGAACGGGCAAGTCCATTATTAAAAATTGGAATATTAACCTGTACTCCTATTCTACTTGACATATTCTCATCTATTTGAGTTTTAAAAGGTTTGGTTATGTTATTAGCATCAACATTGGTTTCAAAATAACCTGTTCCGGTTGCTGCGAAGAAACTAAATAATGGATAATAATTACCCCGCTCCGCGGCTAGGTTTTTTTTGGCTGCCTTTACTCTAAGCTGTTGTGCTTTTATCAATGGAACCGTTTTTTGTGCTGCGCCATAAACGCTATCTATGTTCTCATTGTTAGTTTGTAAAAGCTGAATAGATGGAGCTACAATATCTATTGATGATATATTGTTTTCATTTAAATTCATTTCTTGAATCAAAGCTAATTTTGCCACTTGTAGGTTATTCTCATTTTGGGTCAATGTAAGCTCGTCTCTTAACAAAGTTGATTCTGCTTCATAAAGATCGGCTCCTGCCTTAATTCCTAAATCTATTTGTTTTTTAGCGAGATTATAATTGGCTTCAGAAATTTCTAATTGCTCTCTAGAAATTGTTACCAATCCTTTAAAATAAACTATATCATAGTAAGCATTCATAACTCTAAATGAGAGCAAGAATTTTTGTTGGTCTTCATCTTCTTTTGTTGCATTGTGTAAAAATTTTGAAGCTCTCAGAGTATTTATCTTTTTAAACCCTTGAAATAAATCTAATGAACCGTTTAAGGAATAATTATTAGAAAAGAAATCTGAATTGGTAATGCTATTATCATTTGGATTTACCGATCTACCATAACGAATGCTATAATCTGTATAACCGGCCACTGCTGGCAATAAATCTCGTATAGATTGTTTGTAAGTTTCTTTAGCCGCATCTTTTAAAAAAGTAGCATCTTTTATGGTTAAATTATGCTCTTGCGCATAATTTACACACTCTTGCAATGACCACTTTTTTTGAGCTGTAGAAAATGTTACTGCCATCAAACAAGCTAACAATATCAATTTTTTAATAAGTTCAATGAGTATAAAGATCATTTTATATTTAATTACTTGTGCCAAAACTAATACTAATGGTATGCCAATATTTTATTTATTTGATTATCAATTATTTATAATTATTTTTAATTGACCAGGTTTTCATTGTGTCAAAAAAATATACATTAAGTGTCCATTTTTTTGACAATTGATTAAAAAGTAATGAATTGATATTTACTTTTACATTATGCTAGACAGTAATATTATTATTGTAGACGATAATAAGAGCATCTTAAGTGCTCTTGAGATTTTGCTTCAGTTTGAATATAAATCGATTCAAACCATCAATAATGCTAATGAAATATCATCGTTAAATATAGATGATACCACCATAGTTTTATTAGATATGAATTTTTCTGCCGGTATAAATACGGGTAATGAAGGTATTTTTTGGTTACGTCATATTAAACAAAAATCACCTAAAACAGCAGTAATCATGATGACCGCATATGGAGATATCGAATTGGCGGTTAAAGCACTAAAAGAAGGAGCCTCAGATTTTATCTTAAAACCATGGAATAATGATAAACTTTTGGCTACTGTAAAATCTGCACATCTATTACAGAAATCTCAAAAAGAAGTTCAAAAGTTAAAACAGAAAACCAAAGAATTAAAACAAGTTATAAACCAAGATAAAAATTACATTATTGGTAACTCTGGCGCTTTGAATTCTGTTATCTCACTAACTAAAAAAGTAGCAAAAACTGATGTTAATGTTTTAATTACCGGTGAAAATGGAACCGGAAAAGAGCTAATAGCTCGTGAGCTGCATAGCTCTTCTTCGAGAAAGAACGAAGTGTTTATAAATGTAGATATGGGTTCAATTTCTGAAACGCTTTTTGAAAGTGAACTCTTTGGCCATACAAAGGGAGCTTTTACGGATGCTAAAGACAACCGAGCGGGTAAATTTGAAGCTGCTAACAATGGAACTTTATTTCTAGATGAAATTGGAAATTTATCTTTACAAATGCAGGCTAAACTACTTTCTGCCATTCAACAAAAAAGTGTAGTAAGAGTTGGTTCTAATAAACCTATACCCGTTAATATACGTCTGGTGTGTGCTACTAATAGTAATTTAGAACAAATGGTTGTTGATGGGCTTTTTCGTGAAGATTTACTTTATCGAATTAATACCATTCATATTGAAGTACCTCCACTTCGCGAAAGAGATAATGACATATTAGTTTTAGCAGATTTTTTCTTAAAAAAGTTCGGTAACAAGTATGGTAAATTTGGGTTACAAATCAATCAAAAAGCGCAACAAAAGCTTTTAAATTATCAATGGCCCGGAAATGTTCGAGAGTTACAACATGCAATAGAACGCTCTGTAATTTTAAGTGAAGGAACTATTATTAAACCTGAAGATTTTATTTTAAGTGCAAAAACTAAAATAGATAACTTGACTCATGCTTCAAAAACCCTTGAAGAAATGGAGCAAGTAATGATCAAAAATGCTCTAAAAAAACATGATGGTAATCATAGTGCTGCCGCCAATGAGTTGGGTATTTCAAGGCAAACCTTATATAATAAGCTAAAACAATAAATGATAAGTAAAAATTTATACATACGGATTATTGTTAGAATTGTTTTTATTGCCATTACGGCTTTGTTATTAGCTTTTACGTTTTCAAATAACTATCATATCGGCTTAGCCATAATCATAGGGTTACTTTTTATTCTTCAAGTTATATCCTTAATTAATTATCTAAACACCACTAACCGAAAAATAGCTTATTTCTTTAAAGCTGTAAAAAATGAAGATTTTACGCTTCGCTTTCCAAAAGGTTCTGATTCAAACTCATTACAAGAATTAAATGCTAGCTTAAATGGCCTCAATGAAATGTTACAAAATGTACATTCAAGAAACCAAGCACAGGAAAAATACTATCAAGAAATTTTAAAGCATGCAGACATTGGTCTATTAACCATCAATAAAAATGGACACATTTTATTTGCCAATCAACGGGTAGAGAAGTTATTAAATTATACACCATTAAATCATGTTCAGCAATTAGCTAAAGTAGATAACAACCTATTTGAGGTATTTAAGATCATTCAACCCTTTGATCGGAAATTAGTAGAAATGACCAATGAACGTGAAAAAATTATACTTTCTATTAAAGCAACTTCAGTTTCAATTGAAAATCAAGATCTTTTATTAGTTGTTGTACAAGATATTCATAAAGAGTTAGATCAAAAAGAAACAGATTCATGGACAAAACTAATTCGAGTACTCACCCATGAAATTATGAATACTATTACTCCAATTACTTCAATCTCTGATACCATATTAAAAAACTATAAAAAAAACGATCTCTCAATTGAGGAAACGCAAAAACGCGATTTAGCAACTACTAAAGGTTTAGAAGTGATTAAAAATCAAGGAGAAGACTTAATGACTTTTGTACAATCATATAGAAGTATGTTAAACATTCCTAAACCCGATAGAAAACTAGTCTCTGCAAAAAACTTTATAGATAAAGTAATATTAATGGCTAAGCAATATAAAACGTCTAATATTTCAATTATTTCTAAAATAGCTTCGAATGAGTTGTTATTGTTTATTGATGATCAGCAAATGTCTCAGGTGTTAATCAATATTATTAAAAACGCAATACAGTCGATTGGGAATCAAGAAAATGGTAAAATTAGTATTGAAGTTGGAGCATTTAGCAACACACATAAATTTATTACAATTGAAGATAATGGTCCGGGTATATCTAAAGAAGTACTAAAAGAAATTTTTGTGCCTTTTTTCACAACAAAAGATTCTGGAACCGGTATTGGTTTGAGCCTATCTAAACAAATAATGCACTTACATGGTGGTAATTTAAAAGTAAGTTCGATACCAAATAAGCAAACAGTTTTTACCTTAAATTTTTAGCTTTCAACAGACGAATCGCTCAATCTTAATATTTTTAAAAAACCTCTTTTATTTAAGATTATAAAATGCGGAATTCCTTTTATTTTAATTTGTCTAACAGTTTTAGCTTCGTTATTATTAAAGTAACTACTATCATCTACAAATTTAAAATTCGCTTCATCATTATTAAATAATATATATCCTTTCGAGGCATCATAACGAATGGTTTCGACTTCAGTATCATATATATTACCCACTCCAAAAATATCTTGCAAACCATCTCCATTAAAATCAAAGGTCTCAAAGCTTAATGTAGGGCTAAATTGCGCTTCATTAGGTAAGGAAATAATACGGAATGTGCCATCTCCTGAATTTTTTAATAATAAAGTATTAAAATTATGGGCTTCATAATGCGTGGCATTTTGAAGCCGATCGTCTCCGTAAATCTGAGGCATGGTTGCCTTTGCAAAATCTTCGTAAGTTCCAATTTTTTGTTTTAAAAATGGTGTTTGTTCTGAAGAACACTCTTTACCTCTTACCGGTAAAAGTTCTCCTGATTTTGATACCTTACTCAATGCCATATCAAATGAAGAATTATCATCAAAATAATCGGCATAAATATGTAATGGTTTATCTTTTGTTGGGTGAAATTTATTATTCTTTCCCCAGTTTCCAACTAAATAATCAAGGCTTCCATCATTATCAATATCTATTTCTTTTATTGTTTGAAACCACCCATTTGATTTGGTATCATCGATTAATTCTTTTTTCAAGAAACGTTCCTCACTATTTTCAAAAACCGTTATAGGCATCCATTCACCAACAACAATTAAATCTTTATCGCCATCATTATCAAAATCAGAAAAAATAGCATCGTTTATTATCCGAACCTCATTGATCTGATTAATCTTTTTAGAGGTAACATCAATAAATTTTCCATTATTATTTTCTAACAAAAATGATCTATCGTGAAGCGGGTACTTACCATATGTGGCCCTGGCAGCAGTGAAAATATCTAAATCACCATCATTGTCATAGTCAGAAAAGGTAATCGACGATGTATTAGATAGCATTTTTGGTAATGTATTCGATTTTATTAATTGTCCATTGCCATTATTAATATAGAGCCTATCTTGAAGTAACTTACTATTCGATTGAATTTCATATCCTCCAGAAGAAACATATAAGTCTAGATCACCATCATTATCGGCGTCAAAAAATGCCGCATCGGTATCCTCATATTTCTTTTCACTTTCAAAAAGTACATCGTTAGAACTCACAAATTTCCCTGCCTTATTCTGAATGTATAACGCCGCTTTAGCATCCTTTGCGTTTCCAATGAAAATATCTTCTAAACCATCATTATTAATATCGGCTACGGCCAAGGCTTTGCTAATTTCTGATTGTTTTTGAGGCAGTAAAAGTTGTAAATCAAAGTCGTTAAAAGAATTTTCTTCTTGTACATAGTCTAATCCCAACTTTTGCACATCTATTTCTTCAAATATGCTCTTTTCTCTAATAGAATTTTCTTCTTCTATCTTCGCGTCTTCATAATTTATTGCAAAAGTTTGATTGGACTTTATATTCGTCAAGAGTTGTTTTGCACCATCTGGCCAAACTACCATAGCACTATCAATATTGGTTTTATCACCAAGTCCGAAATGTAATTTCTGGGTAACTGAAGATTGATAGCCTCTTTCAACATATAATTGCTTAAACTGATGTTTATCATCACTATGAACGTACATTTCAACACCAATGCCTTTTGGATTGTTCTTAGGTCCTTTAACTGAAAAAGTAATATGGTTTTTGTTAGAATTATTCTTATAAATACTTGCCTTATCTGATTGATTATTTATAATTAAGTCAAGATCACCATCATTATCCAGATCACTATATGCAGCTCCATTAGAATTTATCAGCTCTTTTATTCCCCATTCTTCTGATGCTTTTGAAAAGGTTAAATCGCCATTATTTTTAAAAATATAATTTTGCAATTTTTGTGATGGCATCATATTAATTGCTTCATCTAAAGTGACTTTCTTTCTGCTCATTATGTTCTTCCTCATTTGGTCTCTAAAGTCTTGATTTGACAAATCATTTTCAATACCATTTGTAATAAAAACATCTTTGTAGCCATCGTTATCGAAATCGGCGATTAATGATGCCCATGACCAATCCGTCTTAGCAATTCCAGAAAGATGCGCTATTTCACTAAATGAACCATTGCCATTGTTAAGTTGCAAAACATTTGACATATATTGATGATGGTAACCATTGTCTACCATTATCTTAAAACTATTGGTATTCATAGAAGCCATATTCTTTTTTGCTCTAATATGATCTTCGGCAAGCATATCGAGTACAATTAAATCTGGATGTAAATCATTGTTAATATCCTCATAATCAGACCCCATACTACTATTAGAAAGGTGATTAAAAACAGTTAATGACTCGTCGGTAAATGTTCCATTTTGATTGTTTATATAAAGATAATCCGGGTGAAAGAAGTCATTAGCTACAAAAATATCTGGCCAATTATCATTATTAAAATCTCCGATTACAGCAGATAAACCCCAAGCTTTGTTTGCAACTCCAGAAAGATCAGTAACATTCGTAAATTTACCATCATCGTTTCTAAATAATTGATCGGAGCCATAATCTTCAATTTTCTTATCTCTCTCAACATCTACAATTATATTATTTCTAAAATCTACTCTATGATTTACTAAATACATATCGAGGTCACCATCTTTATCCATATCAAAAAAATGAGCCTGTATTGAAAATCCGTAGAAATCTAATCCAAAGTCCTTTGCCTTTTCTCGAAAGGTATTATCCTTTTGATTTATGTAAAGCTTATTTTTTCTCTTTTCATGATTGTTTAATGAACCCGATTTAGATACATAAATATCTAACCATCCATCGTTGTTAATATCAACCATAGTAACCCCGGTAGACCAACCAACACTATCGGTTACCCTTGCAGCATTCGTTATATCTTTAAATTTGAGATTTCCTTGATTTAAGTAAAGCTTGTTGGGCCCTTGATTAGCCGTGAAATAAACATCATCAAGACCGTCATTATTAATGTCTCCAACAGCAACTCCACCTCCATTGTAGATATAGGGATAATTTAAAAAATTAAAATAAAGATTTTCTCTTACTACATTTTTAAAGTCAATTCCAGAATCTTCACTTTTTAATAATGAGAAAAGTGTTTTCTTTTGATTGGAAAGAGAAATTTCATCTTTTTTCTTACATGAGAAGAAAGCACTTAACACTAATATAACCAAAAACGTATATCTCATTGACACAAAATTATTTCATATAAAGTTATACAATTTAGTGGTTAGTTATTCTTTATTTGAAGGTAATTAAGAAGTTTTTTTAAGTCTTTATATACCATTATTTCAACATCAACAAAAGATTCTTTGAGCTTTTCGATTTGTTGTTCTGTTAAACTAAAGTCTTCATTTTTGTTTCCAGCTCCATTTGTAAGTATATGCTTTATAGAACTTGATACCTCGGCTAAGTTTTTGTATTGCTGACCAATTTGATTAAGTATTGGGTTCTTTTTAAGGAGTTCAAACTTTTTATAATTTGCGATCCACTTATCGAGGTAATTAATAACTTTTTGTTTGTTCTTCAAACTTTGATTTTCAATATAACTTGAAACGCGTTCATTAAACAATATTGCATCGGGTGCATCGGCACTACAAGCATCGGCAAATAGCGTAAAAGGAGAAAATGATTTATACTCTGTCCCTCCCTTATTTCTTGAGTATATTTTTAAAGGCTCAGAAATACTAACCAATGTTCGTAGTGAATTTATACTCTGATTGTTTGCAATATTTCTAAGTATTACATCTCTATTTTTAATATGTGTAATTCCTAATTCTTCAAGTCTAAAACTAATAATACCAAGCCTTCTGTATAAACTATTCATATCATTAATATTTTTTTGAGACCAAAAACGTTCGGCTATTGCCGCGGTTCTAGGCCATATTCGAGAGTCAATGGTTAAAGGTGTTATTAATTCTCCCCACATGGTTACTTCACCTCCAAGTATTCTATTTTCTTCTTCTTCAGATAGTTTTGCATCACCTATTGGTTCAATTAAATAATGATCAATAACAGGTTGCATTCTATCTATATAAAAACCATTCGATAATACTGTATGATATCCTTTTTTTGCAGCTTCAATTAAAGTGCCTCCTTTTGGTAATCCTTCATGTTCTCCCCTCCATGAATGTATTACCGCAGTAGTAGGCATATTTGGAGTCATAATTTCATCCCATCCCATTAATTTTTTATCATACTTTTTAAGGATTTTTTCTAATCTCATATTAAAGTATGTTTGTAGGTCATGATTTGTTTTAAGTTTATTTTTTTTCTTAAACTTTTGTATTTTTTCGTTTTCATCCCAGTGTTTTCCCTCATTTTCATCGCCGCCTATATGAAAATAGGCATCCGGAAATAAGGGTGTAATTTCTTCAAAAAGCTTGTCTAAAAATTCATACGTTTTTTCATTAGTAGGATCGAGTGTAGGGTCAAATACGCCAGCAAATCGTTCAATGCTATAAATTGTATCTCTACTACCTAGTTCGGGATAGGCGGCCAAAATAGCTGATGCGTGCCCGGGAACATCAATTTCCGGAATAACACGAATCCCTCTTAAGTGTGCATAAGAAACAATTTCTTTAATTTGTGCATGTGTATAATATTGCCCATCAGATCCAAGTTCATGCAGTTTAGGAAATATATTTGATTGAACTCTAAATCCTTGATCATCGGTAAGATGCCAGTGAAAGACATTCATTTTAACGGAAGCCATAGCATCTAAATTTCTCTTGATAACCTCTAAAGGTTGGTAATGTCTAGCAACGTCGATCATTAAACCTCTCCATCGAAATCTAGGACTATCTTCGATCGTAACTCCAGGAAAAAAATAAGTTTCTGCATTATGGTCTACCAACTGTAGTAATGTTTCTAAAGCTCTTAATGCCCCAACATCAGTCTGCGACCTTATAACTAATTGATTGACTGAAATGCTTAAGTCATATGATTCGTCTAAATCAATTGTTAACGCTCCTTCTTTTTTATATTCAATTAATAATGATGGTTTTTTGATTTCTGAAGCTTCAATAGCAAAACCTTCATCAATAAAAACGCCTGTTCTACCAGAAAGTCTTCTTAAAAAACTCGTTGTGCCATTTTTTAGCTTATCGTTTAAGCCATTTACCCCAATGGTAAAGCCTGGTTTTATTATAAATTGTTGATTATTTTCATCAATACTTTTTGGCCAAGGCATTAAATTGTATTTATCATTTAAATGCATTTGCGCAGCGCTAGAAAAAGTAATGCAACATATAAATATGTAAATGTATTTTTTCAAATCTTTAATTTAAAAGTGATATCTCTTAAATGCCTCGATGGCAGCATAATCTGCTAATCCAAGTTTATGATATTTATCTGCGGTTAACCTATTTCTATCTTCCGCACGTACCCAAAATTCTCTATTATCATCACCTTGAAACATAACTCCATCTTTTTGCGATTGATGGTAGAATATGGCATGCCGCTTTTTTAAGACCTGATCTGGACTCATTGGTACGGCCATCTCAATCTCGTAAGTGTCCCATTCATGCCATGCACCTCTATATAACCAAACCCAGCAATGATCCATAAATTTTTCTGGTTTTAGCGATTCTAATGCTTTAAATAATGCATTTAAGCAGACTTTATGTGTGCCATGTGGATCGGCTAAATCTCCGGCTGCATAAATTTGATGTGGTTTTATTTTCGCAATGATATCACACATAATTGCAATATCTTCTTCTGATAGTTTGTTCTTTTTAATAGTTCCAGTCTCATAGAAAGGAAGATTTAAAAAATGAACATTCCCATCTGGCAGTCCCAAATATCTTGTAGCCGCTAAAGATTCGCTTCTTCTTATCAGTCCTTTTAATTTTCTAACTTCTAAAGTGTCAACAGTATTTTTTTTCTTGTTTCGCAGACCTTTAATAACTTTTTGGGTATCCTCCGTGGCGAGGTTTAACATTTGGCTTACCTCGGCAAACTTTAATGCTTCTTCGTCTGATACAGCAATATTTCCTGAGGTTTGATATGCAATATGTACTTCGTGTCCTTGCTCAACCAATCTGTCGAAGGTACCACCCATTGAGATTACGTCATCATCTGGGTGCGGACTGAATATAATTACTCTTTTTTTTCTAGGTTCAGCTCTTTCCGGCCTATTCGTATCATCTGAATCTGGTTTGCCTCCAGGCCAACCGGTAATAGTATGTTGCAACTTATTAAACATTTCAATATTGAGATCATAAGAGCCTCCTTCTTGTGCCAATAAACTAGACATTCCGTTATCATTATAATCTTTATCGGTAAGCTTTAATATTGATTTATTAGTTAGCTCGCATAGCCAAACAATGGCTTTACTTCGTAATGATTCAGTCCAGATAGACGGACCAACTAACCAAGGGGTTTTATTTCTTGTAAGCTCTGATCCCGCTTCTTTATCTAATATAAAAGTGGTGTTTTTATGACCTTGAAGATAAGTAGCCGGAACATGTGAAGACACTTCTCCCTCTATGGTCTCTTTTATAATCTTTGCTTTATGTTGACCCCATCCTAATAATACAATTCTCTTTGCAGACATTACTGTAGCCACTCCCATAGTAATGGCCTTTCTAGGAACATTTTCGATCCCTAGAAACGAATGAGCAGCATCTGCTCTAGTTAAATGATCTAAAGTAATACTACGCGTACTAGAATTTAGGTGAGATCCAGGTTCATTAAAGCCAACATGCCCTGTTCTACCTATACCTAGCAACTGAAAGTCTATACCTCCTGTGGCCTTAATTTTTAATTCATAGTCAACACAATATTGATATACCTCCTCATTAGATAAGGTACCGTCGGGTATATGAATATTCTCGGGTAAAATATCTATATGATTAAACAGATGCTCATGCATGAAATAATAGTAGCTCTGAATATTCTGCTTATCCATTGGTAAGTACTCATCTAGATTGAATGTAATTACATTTTCAAAGCTTAAACCTTCTTCCCTGTGTAAGCGCACCAATTCTTCATATACTTTTATTGGCGAAGAACCAGTAGCTAAGCCTAATACACAATGTTCTCCTTTTAATTCTTTTTCTCGAATCAAATAAGCGATCTCGTGGGCCACTACAATCGAAGCTTCATTTGAATTTTTAAAAATTACATTATGAATCTTCTCAAATCGCGTCTCCTCAAATTTTCCTGCCGGACTATATGCTATGCTTTTGACATTCACGGGCTTTCGTTGTTTTATTATTGAATTCATTTTTAAAAAATCTTTACTTCAAAATAAACGGGAAATAGAAATCTCCCGTTTATTTAACTAATTCAAACACATGTAACTATAAATTCTATTTGCCTTATGAAACTTATGTTCTAAATAATTATTAAAAGTTTGACCCGCCGGTATCCCACCATAATCGTGTACCTCCATTATCTGCTCCTCCAAGCAACGTAACGGCATTAGCCACACCTTCTGCATTTGTTGATAGTTCACTATCAACAAATGGTATTCTTCTTATTTGAATGTCTGTATCTATCGTACCTCCACTCTGATTGCTAACTACTGGGAATATTTTAGGATAACCAGTACGTCTATATTCACTCCAAGCTTCTTGGCCTTCAGGGAACATTGCAATCCATTTTTGTGTTATAATTTTCTCTAATCGTTCTTCGTCAGTAGTTGCATCACTCCATGCAATTGTGATGTCACTCATAGCCGCAATATTATTAGCAGGATTAAAAGTGTCTACATAATCATTAAAAGTTGATGTATTATCAGCTATATAGGCCGCTGCTCCGCTAGCACCATGTTGCTCAAAAGATTTCATTATTCCTTCTTCATAGTTTCCTTGAGCATCTCCTGCTCCTGTCCATCCTCTTAAAGCAGCCTCAGCTCTTAAGAAATACACTTCTGCAGCTGTCATTAATTGTACTTTTGGTGTATGAATTCCATCATTAAGTGTAGAGTAATTAATGTAATCTGCTTTTTGAGCTAATTCATCTGAATATCCTGGTAATAACGGTAGTCCCCCACGAACACCTTTAAGTGTTCCAGTAGCTACCGAGTTATCAAAATAAACGTTACCTCTTGGGTCATCATAACCGACCAATATAGATTCCATAGAAGCATTCATTCTAATGTCTCCCCAAGAATTATCAATGGTCTGTAATGGATGATCTAAAGAACCATTTACAAAGAAACCATCAGTATTAGCGGTCATTACTCCTAAAGATTGAGATAGCGCTTTTTCTCCTTCTATTTTAGCCTTTGCAGGATCAACCTTAGAAATACGTATTGCTAATCGTAGACGTAAAGAATTTGCCAATTTCACCCATTGTGTATAATCGCCTCCATATGATAAATCAAATGCTTGAAACCTAGGACTATCAATGTTTGCCATTAATGCCGCTACAGCTATATCGAGATCAGCAAAGAAAGCATTATAGGCCTCTTGTTGAGAGTCGTAAACCCCGGCGTTCTGTAAATCTCCAAAATTGGTATAAACAATTGGACCAAATACATCACTTACTCTATGCATTGCTGAAACTTTTAATATTAAAGCAACAGCATTTAGGGTAGGAAAATCAGGGTCTGTTAAATCTGTTATAGACTTTACGTTATTCATCACATTTGAATAAGGAACAGACCAAATGAAATTATTCCAACCGCTGACTAAATTATACGTTGTATTATTCGCTCCAGCAATAAAGGGTCTCGGGTTAGTTTGATAACCTGAATAAACATCAGCATTTAAGTTCTGTTGTAGCTGATAAGACCAAGCCGGCGAATATTGATAAATACTTTCAAAAATAGGTTTGTATAATGATCCTACATGCTGAAAATCTACCTCTAGTTGTTCTTGTGTAATATTCCTTGGATTTTGATTAAGATCTTCTAAGCCATCATCACAGGATGTACTCAACAATCCAATTATGAATAAATATGCTATTAACTTATTTATATTTTTCATGAATAATACTTTTTTAAAATGTTAATTTAATATTCAATCCAGTGCTTCTTGTTGAAGGTAAACCTAAAACATCTACACCTTGTAATGCATTTCCTGTACTTAATGCTATGTTAGGATCATGTGGTGCATCTTTATAAAAGAAGAATAAATTACTTCCTATTAATGAAGCTCTTATCGATTTAAAGAATGAGTTTTCAGATAAATTAAATCTGTATCCTAATGCTATTTCAGCCAAACGCACATTTGTTGCACTATATACATATTCGCCTGTAAAACCATTTCTACCTCCCGCTAATCCGTAATATTCTTGAGCAGTTAAAGTAGACGGGGTTCCTCCTAAATCAACCACATTAATGGTTCCGTTTGCCGTTTCTCTAGCTGTATTATTACTTAGTCCTTCAACAATACCTTCGGTCATACTTACAGTTTCTCCTCCAAACTTACCATCAATTAAAAAGTCTAAAGTGAAATTTTTATACTCAAAAGAGTTGTTCCAACCTAAAGTAAAATCTGGATTTGCATTACCTACTTTCTTAAGTCCATCTACTAGACCATCCTCATCTTGTAAAAGAGCACCGCCATCAACTATTGGTGTGCCGTTTGCGTCTCTTCTTACTACTTGTGCATAAATGTCACCGAATGAACCACCTTCTACAAGGTAGGATCCAAAAGTATTTACACCTTTTGCCGAAACCACGAAGAATGAAGGTTCAATTAATCCATCTGAGACCGTTCCATCGTAGATGCTTTTGATTTCGTTATCATTTGCGGCAAAGTTTAATGTACTTGTCCATTCAAAATCTTCACTCCTAACAGGAATGTAATAAACAGTACCTTCAAAACCGCTATTCACAATATCTCCTGAATTTAACCCAGCACTTGATGCACCAATAATTGCTGCTGATGTTGGGAAAGGGAAATATTGGTTAATGGTGCTTGTGCGGTAATATCCGATATCAAAACCTAAACGGTTATCCAAAAATTTCCATTCGGTACCAATTTCAAAAGAACGTTGTCTTTCTGGCTCTGGAATTGTTCCTGGGAAAGGTCTTATAGGATCTGTAGGACTCACTCCACCACCAAATAAAATTTGTCTATTCGGTGCAATTGCATCAGTTGCGAATCCATTACCAACTTCAGCATACGAAGCTCTAATCTTGGCAAAAGAAATACCTTCGCCTAAATCAAATAACTCACTTAAAACACCAGTCAAACCAAACGAAGGATAAAAGAAAGAATTATTGCCATCTGGTAACGTCGATGTCCAATCATTTCTTGCCGTAAGGTCTACAAATATTTTGTCATTAAACCCGATAGTAGCACTTGCAAATATTGAGTTTGTTCTATTCTTCAAGCTAGATTGATTAAATAATACTGAAGCGTTTGCGTTGAAATTTTGTAATGAAAATACATTTGCAAACTGCAAACCTCCATTTGTACCAGAGTCTGCATTAAATACTTCGGTATTATTTCTTGTTATACTACCACCAATATTAGCATTGAAGGAAATTTCTTCAGAAAAATCTTTATTAATGGTCGCGATAATATCTCCATACAATTGCGTGACATCACTTTCGTTAACAATATATCTACCAGTTAAAGGAGCTAAAGTTGCTTCGGTTGTAGCATAAATTCTACTTTCAAAATTTAGTAAAGACTGGTCATATGTTCCTCTAGTTTGAATAGAGAGCCAATCATTAATTTTAAAATCTAAACTTAACGATGCCAATAATTTCTTATTTGTTGACTCATTTGCATTTCTGTTTAAAATCCAATATGGGTTTTGCTCGATATCTGAAGTAGCTCTGTACCATCTTTGAGTCATAATATTTCTAGCAGGGTCTAATTCTTCAAAATTTTCGTAATCTGATAAACTTTCGCCTGGGGAGTTAAATCCATAGGTTCCAACCAATGTATTAAAATACAAACCAGAAACAGGTTTGTTTTCAATATTTTGAGTAGATGCTAAAACATTACCACTTACTTTTAATTTATCATCAAAAAATTGAGCCGTTTCTCTAAAATTAATAGTGTGCTGTTTCAATTTATTTGTTGGTAAAATGCCACTAGCAAAACTGTTTGAATATGAAAAATAGGTTTGTGCTTTTTCAGTTCCTCCAGAAATAGAAACAGAATTTATATTCGTTACACCTGTATCTAAAAAGTCATCAACATTACCTTGAGCTTCGTCATTTAGATCAATAAAATAAGCCGCGTCATCAACTGTAATGTTTGAAGAAACGTCAACTTTAAAGCTACCAGCTTTACCCTTTTTAGTTGTAATTAAAATTACACCATTTAAACCGGCACTACCGTATAATGCAGAAGCAGAAGCACCTTTTAATACAGTTAGAGATTCTACATCATCAGGATTTATAAGTGACAATGCATCTCCTCCATCTTGATTTCCTCCTGAAATGCTACCAAAAGTGTCTGTTGGTTGTCCACCGCCAATTGTTCCTCCGGCTCCCGGAGCGCCCAAAGATGAAGCATTCGACAATGGAACACCATCTACAACATATAAAGGTTGGTTATTACCAAAAGAGTTATTACCTCTTAAAGTTACTTTAACAGAACCACCTACACCAGAGGCACTTCTATTAATTACAACACCAGAAACTTTACCCGATAAACTATTAACAGGATTGGTTTGCTTTACCTTACTTAACTCATCAGCGTTTATATCTTGAGCAGCGTAGGTTAGTGATCTTCTGGTTTTTTGAATACCTAAGGCAGTTACTACCACCTCATCTAAAGCTGCAGCATCTTCTTCAAGAGCTACATTAATTGTAGATGAGTCTCCAACAGTTATTGCAATCGATTTCATTCCTAAAAATGAAAAATTCAATACCTCTCCAACTGCTGCACTAATAGTATACTTACCATCAAAGTCTGTCTGAGTACCTCTATCGGTACCCTGTATTACTACACTAACCCCTGGTAAAGGAGCACCATCTGATTTTGATGTAACCGTACCAGAAATACTTTTTTCTTGAGCCATAACGCTAAATGATAACATCAAGGAAAAAATTGTAAGTAATAGTATTTTACTTTTTTTCATAAATTAATTATTTAATTAGTTAAATCGACATTAAAAGTAGTCATGCCTAGTAGAGAATTGAAAATTTAATATACGAACAACATCATTTTAAACACGAATGACATTCTTTATATTCTAAACAATCATAAACACTGAAATATAATCACTTATAAATTATATATCTATATTTACACTCCATAAAATGTAATTTCTACTCGAATCCTTGAAGAGCTCTTTTAAAAATAAGAACCATACTATACCTATTAAATTCCACGTCATATTTTGGAGTGTTTACTTCATATTTAATGTTATTCGATGGGGAAGCTATTATGAAGATTATTGGTACTCATTAAAATCAAATCTGGTAACCTTTACGATGAGTATGATTTTGGTTTATGTAAATATTTATTATTTATTTCCTAAATATATACTCAAGAAAAAATACATCGCTTATCTCATTAACTTTATAATTGCGCTTGGTGTTTTTTATGTGGTGAGAACAGAATTGATTTATCATCTTATTAATGAAAATGTATGGCCCGAGTCAGATACTCCACAAAAGGCGTATTCATTTAATCATATTGTGGTAGTATTTTTAATAGGTATTTATGATGTAGCACTAGTAACAACAATTAAATTAACTGCAGACTGGGTTTTTGAAAAGAAAAGAACAGAACAATTACAAAAGGCTCAGTTGCGTTCTGAGTTAAATTTTTTGAAAACCCAAATACAACCTCATTTTTTCTTTAATACATTAAATAATTTATACGCTCTAACTATTAAAAAATCGGATAACGCTCCAGAAGTGATATTAAAGTTATCTGAGATTATGCAGTATGTACTTTATGATGCAAAAGGGTCTTCGATAAAACTTTCTAAAGAAATTAATTACATTCACAGTTATCTTGAACTTGAAAAGTTAAGATATGGTGAAAACCTTCAATCTAAATTAAATATTGATGGTGACATTGATGATGTTAAGATTCCTCCTTTACTTTTTTTACCTTTTATTGAAAACTGCTTTAAACATGGAGGGAAAAACAATAATGATATTTTTGTAGACATTAATTTTGAGAAGAAGGAAGATACGCTTTTATTTAATGTAGAGAACAATTTCAATACTGAAAATAAGGTATTAACACAACATGGTATTGGAATTGAAAATGTGAAACGAAGATTAAAACTACTGTACAATAATAACTTTAAACTCAAAACTAATATATTTGGCGATAAGTATGTTGTAGAGTTAATACTACCAATTCAATGAAAATTAGTTGCATTATCATAGATGATGAGCCTTTAGCGATTGACGTGATTCGAAATTATTTAGATGAATTTCGAAACTTTGATCTCATAGCTACTTTTAACAGCCCCATTGATGCAATTGAAACTTTAGAAGCGCATCATATCGATGTTATCTTTTTAGATATTAACATGTCGAAAATGAGCGGATTAGAATTTGTTAAAACATTAGAAACCAAGCCTAATATCGTAATAACTACTGCCTATAGAGAATATGCTGTAGAAAGTTATGAGTTAGATGTTTTAGATTACCTTGTAAAACCAATCCCTTTTAATAGGTTTTTAAAATCAATCAATAAGATTACACAACAAGTACATATTCAAAAAGACTATAAAAGTGACGAAGCCACAACCGAAGAATCTTACTTTTTCTTAAAAGTTGATAAAAAGCTGGTAAAAATAACTTACAGCGAAATATTTTATATAGAAAGCTTAAAAGATTATATTAAGGTTTTTACCACCACCGGAAGTTATCTCGCGCATAAATCGTTAACTAGTATAACCGAAGAACTTCCAAAAGATCGCTTTTTAAGAGTTCATAGGTCTTACACAATTGCAGTTGATAAAATAACCAGTATCGAAGGGAATTCAGTCGAAATTAATTCGAAAAGAGTCCCTATTGGTAGAAAGTATATCAATCATGCCAAAAAAATAATTTTAAACACTAATTAGCCAATTCTTTAATGTATAAAAAATATTCATTCAGCATAAATATGGTGTTGATGGTAGAAAAAATTGTTCGAATGATTATTTATTTTGATACATTGACCAACCTTAAATAAAACTATGGTATCATTAAGCACATTTGATTACGTTCTTATTATTTTATTCTTTGCAACCACACTATTTATTGGTATTTGGGTTTCGAAAAAATCAGGAAAAAACTCTGCAGAATTTTTCTTATCCGGAAGAAGCATGCCTTGGTGGCTTTTAGGTGTTTCTATGGTGGCAACTACGTTTTCTACTGACACGCCTAATTTTGTCACAAACTTGGTAAGAGAAAATGGTGTTTCTGGAAACTGGGAATGGTGGGCATTTTTAATTACTGCCTTATTAACGGTTTTTGTATATGCCAAGTTATGGAGAAAATCTAATGTTACTACAGATATCGAATTTTATGAAATTAGATATAGTGGTAAACCAGCCAGATTTTTAAGGGGATTTCGTTCTATCTACCTTGGTGTTATATTTAATATTATAGCCATGTCTGGCGTTACACTTGCTGCAATAAAAATTGGAAGTATTATGTTAGGCCTTGAGCCCTGGCAAACTGTAATTAGTGCTGGTTTAATAACGGTAACATTTAGTGCTCTTGGAGGATTTAAAGGGGTAATATATACCGATTTCTTGTTGTTTTTTGTAGCGATGGGTGGAGCAATTGGAGCCGCCTATTTTTGTGTAAATCTACCAGAAGTAGGTGGTGTCGGCAACTTAATAACGCATCCAAATGTAGCAGACAAGATTAATATATTTCCTGATTTTAATAACAAGGAAATGCTAATTACATTAATCATTATTCCATTGGCAGTACAATGGTGGAGCTCATGGTTCCCTGGTGCCGAACCCGGAGGTGGTGGTTATATTGCCCAAAGAATGCTGGCCGCCAAAGATGAAAATCATGCCATAGGTGCCACTTTCTTTTTTAATGTAATGCATTATGCCTTACGACCATGGCCATGGATATTAGTTGCTTTGGCTTCTTTGGTTGTTTTTCCTGATATTGCTAGTATACAAGAAGCATTTCCAAACATAACAGAAGATAAACTAGGACATGACCTCGCCTATTCTGCTATGCTTACAAAGCTCCCTAGTGGACTTTTAGGTCTTGTACTGGCTTCTTTAGTCGCAGCCTATATGAGTACTATTTCTACACATTTAAATTGGGGATCTTCCTATGTAGTGAATGATTTTTATAAACAACAAATCAATCCTGATGCGTCAGAAAAAAAATTGGTTGCAGTTGGAAGACTTTCAACCGTTGTGCTTATGGTTTTAAGTGCCTTTCTGGCGTTATTCTTACAGGATGCCTTACAGTTATTTAAGTTTATTATTATGTTTGGCGCAGGAACCGGATTAATATTTATACTTAGATGGTTCTGGTGGCGAATCAATGCATGGAGCGAAATTTCTGCCATGTTCGTTTCTGGAATTGTATCGATCATTTTTGGTTTTACGCCAATTGGTGAATGGCTATTCACACACAATAATGAGCTAGGAATTGAGGTTGCGGGAATTTTCCCGTCATATGCCAAATTCCCAATGGTTGTACTAATTACTACAGTTGTTTGGCTAACAGTTACCTACTTAACCAAACCAGAGACCGATCAAACCTTGTTTAATTTTTATAAGAAAATTCAACCAGGAGGTCTCGGATGGAAAAAAACAATTGCTGATGCCAAAAATGCAAATCAAGAAATTGTAACCGATACTAAACCCTGGAGTGTGCCTTCTGGAATTTTGGCAATGATTTTAGCAATGATCTTAATTTATAGCGCCATGTTTGCAACGGGATATTGGATTTATGGTGACTACAATTATGCTATTGTGCTCACGATTGTGGCATTAATTTCTGGTTTTCTTTTATCAAGAATGTGGAATAAGATTAAGGCCAGTATTTTTGAATAAATATGAAACAGCGTGTTGAATCTGTTGATATTTTAAGAGGCTTTACCATTGCGGCCATGATACTCGTAAATACACCTGGCACATGGAATCATGTATATCAACCGCTTTTACATGCTGAATGGAATGGGTTAACCCCAACCGATCTTATTTTTCCTTTTTTTCTATTTATTGTTGGCATCTCTATTTCTTATGCTTATAAAAGTAAAACACTAAACCAGGAAACCGCTAAAAAAATACTTATACGAAGCCTTAAGTTAATTGGGTTAGGAGTATTCTTAAATTGGTTTCTTCCCTATTTTCCTTTTTTTTCCGGCTTAGAATCAGTTAGAATTCCAGGAGTTCTCCAAAGAATAGGTATTGTTTTTTTGATATCAGCTTTCTTATTTTTAAAATTTAATTGGAAGGCTTTAATTGCAATAAGTGTTTCAATTTTAATCATCTATTGGATATTTCTAGGGTTTATTCCATTACCAAATGGCGACTTACCAAGTTTTGACAGAGCGCCAAATAATTGGGCATTGTATCTTGATTCAATGATTTTAAAGAATCATATGTGGAAACCAGACTATGATCCGGAAGGCTTAATGAGTACTTTTCCGTCGATAGCTACTTGCATTTTTGGAATTTTAACCGGTAAAATATTAGCATCTTCTAAAGATAAGAAGGAACGCCTGTTGCTTTATCTATCGTTATTATTTATAATTATTGGTTATTTATGGGATGTTCTATTCCCAATAAACAAAGCTATTTGGAGCAGTAGTTTTGTAATGTTAACTACAGGATGGGCCCTACTTATATTGACATTGGTTTATTATGTTACAGATGTTAAACAGGTGAAGCTTGGAAATATATTTAAGCAGGTAGGCATGAACGCGATTACAGTATACTTTTTATCAAGTTTTATTTCTAAATCCTTTTATTTAACAAAAATAGGTAGTGATAAAAATATTCATTCTTGGATATATGAACATCTGTTTAACTTTTCATCATTCAGCCCTAAATTTTCTTCGTTGCTCTATGCCCTCACGGTAGTTTTATTTTATCTCTTAATCGGGCATATTATGTATAAAAAGAAGATTTTTATTAAAGTTTAAACCAGTGCCTATGCTATCAATAACAAAAGAACAAATTGATTTTTTTAGAACAAATGGCTATCTCGTTGTTGAGAATCTCATAAATAATCATGAAATAAATTATTATAAGGGAATCTATAATGATTTTTTAAATAATACTATAGATGCTTCAAAATACAGGTCAGATTTATCGGGTGACACTGATGAAAAAACGAATGTTGAGAAGATTACTCAAATTATGGTACCCAGTAAAATACATACAGAATTACTGGTTAAACCAATACATCAAAAAACCCTTCAAATTGCGAAAGTTCTACTTGGAGATGATATTGAATTAGATTTTGACATGCTTATAAACAAAGCACCATATACGAATAGCCCAACACCTTGGCATCAAGATGCAGCCTATTGGATAGATATGCCAGATAAACGAGCTTTAAGTTGTTGGACAGCAATAGACAATGCATATCTGGATAATGGTTGTATGTGGTATACTCCAAAATCTCATTTAGAAAAAACGTTACCCCACGTACAAACTGGAAACAAAGGAGCGCTTAAATGCGACGGTAGTGAAGAAAACTCAGTGTATGTTGAGTTGAATGCAGGGTCATGTGTTATTCATCATGGCAATACTATTCATTATAGCAGGGGCAATAGCACCAAACTTCATAGAAGGGCTTTGATAACTAATTACCGTCCTAAAAAGATGATTGAGTTAGAGCGCTCAAAAGGATATGATCATACCGGTGATAGAAAGGTAGAAAACTAATTTTTTTTACTTTTTCTCTTCAATATAAACCTCAAGAAGTGTTACTTCTGTATCTGTATGTATGCTAAAGTCTAAGAGAGCAGCGGGGATTAAAACGGTTTGTCCTTGTTGTAAATATTCCGTTTGGTTATTACCATAATTAAAGCTACAACTTCCTTTAACACACATATAGATCATGAATGAATCTTTATCATTCTTCACCCTATGGGTTCTATTCTCAAGTTTTAACTGGTTAGTGGTAAAATAATCGCAATTTATTAATTCAACTTCTTCATTTTCTTTCGATGTATAGGGAGTCTTATAGCTCTCTTTAGCTTTATAATCTATTGCATCGAGGGCCAAATCAGTATGCAACTCTCTATAATTTCCATTTTGATCTGGTCTATCCCAGTCATATATTCTATAAGTGATATCACTGGTTTGTTGTATTTCTGCTAACATAACTCCACCACCAATAGCATGCACTCTACCCGTAGGAATAAAGTAAACATCACCTTCATTTACTTTATCATCGTTTAATATTTCTTTTAAAGTGCCGTTTTTAAGGTGTTCAAGATACTCTTTTTGGCTAGAGTCTTTTTTAAAACCTACAATCAAGTTGCCCGCTTTTTCGGCATTCATTATGTACCACATTTCTGTTTTCCCAAATGAATTATGACGTTCTAAAGCTAAATCGTCATGCGGATGTACTTGAATGCTTAAAGGCTCTTTAGCATCTATAAATTTTATAAGTAAGGGAAATTTATCCTTAAAACTATTATAGACATGTGTACCAACAAGAGTAGCTTTATATTTTTTTACTATTTCAGGTAATGCCTCCCCTTTTAAGTAACCATTTAAAACTACAGATGCATCTCCTTCAACATCAGATATTTCCCAACTCTCACCAAGGTTATTTTTTGTGGATTTTTTATTAAATAGACCTACTAATTTATCTCCGCCCCAGACTTTTTCCTTTAAAATTGGTTCAAATTTTATTGGGTATTGAATCTCAATGATATTAGTGGATTCCGGTTTCATTTTATAATCAAGACTTTAGTAAACAAATTAGTATATCTTAAAGATACTGACAAAGAAAACATAAAAATTAATGAGAAAAAATTAACTAGGCATCTTTCTAGAATAATTGCTTAAAATTAGTTTTAATTAATTTTATAATCTGGTACAAAAATTATCATTTAATTCAGACATATATAACAGAAACCGTATATTTGCTGACCTTAAAAATGAAGTATATTTCGGGGTGTAGCTTAGTCCGGTTAAAGTGCACGTCTGGGGGGCGTGAGATCGGAGGTTCGAATCCTCTCACCCCGACATTAAAACGAAGTTTCTCTAGAGAATTGGCCATCTTTAAGAAACCAAAATATTGGTTTAGATTCTAGAGAATTATGTCAATAGTAGCTACGCATATATAATTATCAGCAATTAAAATTCCATTAGATTTGTAGTTATTGTATAATAGATGTATACGTAATATGTTTATACATACGTTGTAAAGCATTAATAATAAAGGATGGATTATTTTAAAAAGATATTTAACACGACTGTTGCAAAGAGTTTCACTAAGAATTATCTCCGTATTTATGGAAACATTGATAAAGTTGACTATTCCGATAAAGAGAAAAATGAATTAATAGAAGTCTTAAAATTAATTACCGATGAACTCTATAAGAAACCGAAGTTAGCATTTGATATAAGTGGTTCAGGCTATGGGATATCAAAAGGAGATGGAACTCTTGGAATAAAAGCATTTACCAATCGACTTTCCAAAAAAGGAGTTTCTAGTTTAAATGGAGTTTCTGTGGAAGTGGAAGAAGAAAACTACCATTCATTATTCAGTATCATGACAAATAAATATCAAGCCCTTAAAAGGATTGATATTGAATTCAATTGGCCGCACAGAGGAGAAGATAGTTTAAATACTGTTGATTATTTCCTAAAAAAAATAGCTGATATTGTGAATATTGAATACGCTTACTGCTATCCTGATGATGAAACGCTAAGCGAAAGTGGAGAATGGAGAGTAAAAACAACTCCTTTATCAATTACCTCTTATCAACCAGACTCAGAAAAATCTTGGAATTTCTCTATGGAGCAAATAAAAAAAGGAAAGATTAAAAAAATATATCCAATTAATGTTTTTAACAAACAACAAAAAGTGTCCTTGCAATCGATCAGGGATGAAATGAAAGTTCTAAATTTAAATGACTCAATTGAAATTTGGAAAACACCTACTTTACAATACAAAGAAAGAAAGATTAAAAACGCAATTATTAATTAAAACGGTGTACAACAACGTGTATAGTTCATTGTTCCTATTTATTTAGCCACAACCATCTAGAATCTTTGTATATTTCGTTGTGGAATCATCCGAGAGGACTATTCCGCTAACGAAATCATACACAAACCATTAGACAACATTAGAAATGAACATCGAACAGTTCATAATTAATCATGATTTAAAGAGTATTCCGTTTCCGTTAAATGAACATATTTCGAAAAATACTAGAGCGGAATTTAATAAGAATCGAGAATCAATTATTGAAAGTTATTTTGCTGATATTAATGATAAAATTGATGAACGAAAATTTGATAAATTATTTGAAAACCAAATAATATTCGGAATTTATCCTTTTAATCAAAAAAACGGAATTGACTTTCTAGACTTGATAAAGAAAATAAATCTAATTATAAAAAATAGTCCGGACGAACTGACTTCTGACTTACTTGATTTTGAATGGGCATTACTCGACCATATTTTACACGAGTATTTAATTGAGGGAGTTGAAACGGAATTTAAACATGAACTAAATTTACTTAAAAACCAAACTGAAAATACAACTGAATTTAAAGATGAAATTGCTCTTTTACATCAGAAAATAGAGCATTTCGGAATAAAATAACATTGCCTAACAAGGTGTTTAGTTAATTCTTCGGATTTTCCCTTCGAAAAATAACTAACAAAAGAACTATCGCTATTTTTATTTATTAAATTAATTACTCAAATAAGCACAACGAAGACTGTTCATAAACTTCTGTATGCAGTACAAACGGACTCTATAAATTAAATATTTCAGTTAATTTCTAGTATTTTTTAAATTATTTAATAATTTTACAAACCGAACGGTCGGTTTTACATAAATTATGAGTAACAAAAAAGATAAAGTAATTGAAGTAGCAACAAGTTTATTTGCAAAAAAGGGGTTTGAAAAAACATCAATGTCAAATATTTGTAGCGATGCACAAGTATCAAAAGGCTTAATTTATCATCACTTTGAATCAAAAGAAGCTATTCTATTAGAGATTTTCTCTCAAACAACAGAGAAAATGATTGAAATGAATAACAGCGCAAAAACCGAATTAAATCCAATTCTTGAATTACAACAATTAATCAATACAATATTTTATCAATTGGAAAGAGACAAACAATTATTTCAATTGAACTTAAATCTAATGTTTCAACCAACAACTAGAAAGTTATTAAGTGTTCAAATAGAAGAAAGAGCAAATTTTTTGTTCAATGCTGTAAAAAGAATTTTTGATCAAATTTCTAAAGAGAGAAGTGAAATTCTTAGCTACATGTTTATCGCAGAAATTGATGGAATCGCATTAAACTATTTATCAGTTTTTAATGACTATCCTTTACAAAAGATTAAAGAAGAATTATTAAATAAATATAAACAAATAGAAGAATGATTAGAAAATATAACGAAACAGAAATTCCTGTTCTTTTAGATATATGGGAACGAGCTTCTAAAATAGCACATCCGTTTTTAGATGATGAGTTTACACAAATGGTAAAAAATGCCATGAGTAAGACATATCTCCCTAATTCCGATACCTGGGTGTATGAGGATTCTAATAAAATTGTTGGCTTTATATCAATGAAAGAAAATGAAATTGGGGGATTATTTGTGAATCCAAAAAATCATTCGAAAGGAATTGGAACATCATTGGTCAATCATATGAAACAATTTCATAGAGAATTAGAAGTAGAGGTTTTTGAACAAAATAAAATCGGAAAGCCATTTTATGAGAAATTCGGCTTTAAAACTATTAATGAATATATGCATGAAGAATCGAACCAAAAAGTGCTAAGAATGAAATATTAATCATTAATAAAAATCAAATCAAGGACAGAGAACTAATGAAGTAAAATTTAAAAGGAATTAAAGCTGCGTACAATAATAGCTATAACCCTTTGTTACTTTCTTCTAAACAAAAAACACTAATTTTAAAAACATAATTTTTATAGTGCACAATTCCTGAGGAGCTGTCCACTATGAAACTAGTTACAAACCGTTAGCAATTATTACCCACGGAATGCAAAAAGTAGAAAAATTCTCACCAGAAATTAATAAAGTATATTTTATTAAAAGACACACTTTGATTCATATTCTTTCTGGAAAAGGAAGCATTCAGGTTGATTTTAAGAATTATTTTGATTGGCAAGAAAAAGCGATTTTTTTAGAAAAAGGACAATACATTAAATTCTTGTCTGATGACTTTATTGTTAGAAAAATTGAATTCTCTAATGAAAATAAGTTCTATAACAATGATATACGAGTCTTATTTAAACACCTAATTTCTTTAGGTTATATTGATTTATTAAAATGTGAAGAATGCAACACCTTTCTCTCTGAAACATCTTTGGCGAACAATTCAGCAGATATTATTGATATATCTTCTAAACAGTGGTTTTGGCAAAACCCTTTTAAGGCAAATAGAGAGGAATACCAAGTTATTTTTGACATAAAAGATATCATCGATAAAGAATATTATAATAAATTAACCAGCAATGACTTAGTAAGCTTGATTAATGACAGAGGGTATAATGCCCAAGCTTTGATTAAAAATAAAGTTGGCTTATCAGTAAAAAACTTAATGACGTCAAAAAAACTTCAAGAAAGCCTTAAAGAAGTAGCGTTCACTGATAAAAATATCCAAGAGATTTCTTATGGTTTAGGTTATAAAGATGATGCATATTTCAATAGGGTTTTTAAAAATTCGACTGGTCAAACACCTAAACAGTTTAGAGAAAATTTTGATTATAAAAATAGAGATTTATTCACACAAGATATTTTAGAACTTCTACAAAAGTATCACACAAAAGAGAGGTCACTTGAATTTTATGCAAATGAAATGAATCTATCCATAAAAGCATTGTCAAATAAAGTTCGAGCCAAAATGAACATTTCTTTAGGTCAGCTCATACGTTTAGAATTAGTTAATTCTGCTAAATTGATGATTCTTGAAGGACAATCTATTGCATCAATTTCTAGACAACTAGGGTTTGAGGAACCAAATCACTTCTCGAGATTTTTTAAACACTATTCCAAAATCACACCTACAGAATTTAAGTTAAAAAAGTACAATTCTTAGTCTTTTTTTTGTAGCAACCAAACTTTAACATCATCTCATCTTTGCAGTGTAATTTTAAAACACAAAAGATGAATATTAAAGAACAAGTACAAAAAATGGATGCAATAGTTTCTCAAGGAGCTATTGTTGATGCTGTAAAAGAATTCTTTGCTGACAATGCAAACACCTCAGATTACGGAAATGGAGGAACCACTGGTAAATCAGAAATGATTGGTAAAATGGAAGGTTTTGCTGGAGCAATTGCAAAGGTAAACGGTATAACACATCATCATTCGATCGTAGATGGAAATGTTTCCGCTTCAGAATTTACTTTCGATTTTGATATGAAAGATGGAACTAAGATTTACTGGCACGAAATTATCCGTAGAATTTGGAATGATGAGGGGAAAGTAACTCATGAAGAATACTTCAACGCAGAATAATAAAACAAAATTTTAAACATTAGAAAAATGAAAACAATTAGAACAACAATTGTATTCGTAGTATTTTTAGTTACTACATCATTATTTGCTCAAAACAAAATGGCAAATAACATTGACAATAGCAATATAGCTTTACAAGGTTATAGTCCGGTTTCATATTTAGATCTAGGATTGGCGCAAAAAGGAACTAAAAGTTTCAAATCTGAATACAAAAAAGTAGTGTATTACTTTACATCAGCAACTCAAAAATCAACATTTGACAAAAACCCAGAAAGATACCTTCCTCAATATGGCGGTTTTTGTGCATTTGGATGTTATGCCGGGGCAAAATTTAGAGTAGATCCAAGCAAATTTTTGGTAAATGATGGAAAATACTATTTGTATTTAAACAATGTAGAACTTGATGCTAAGCAACTCTGGTTAGCAGAAAATAATCACTCTAAATTAAAAAGTATTGCAGATAAGAATTGGGGGAAGCTCAGTAAAACTCACAATTAAATACTATAATTATGAAATTTGTAACGAAAAGAGTACATGCTTTTTTAGATTATCCGGTTGCTATTGCGCTCATAACACTTCCTTTTCTACTTAGATTAGGAGATTCCAACACTTTAGCTTTACAACTTTCAGTTGTTACTGGAATCGCAGCTTTTATTTTGACCTTGTTAACAGATCACCATTTAGGAGTATTTAAAGTAATTTCATACAGAATGCATTTAATTGTAGATTTTATAGTTGGCGCTGTATTTATTATTGCTCCTTTTATCTTTTCCTTCACAGGAATAGATGCTTATTATTATTGGATAAATGGAGTGGCAATTCTAACGGTGGTTAGTTTACATAAATCAGAAATGGTGGTTTAACCATTTTTAAATTGACATTTCTTAAGAAGGTGTATTAACAGTAGCGATTTGAGTTTAATCTTAAGTCGCTACTTTTTTAAATTTACTTTTCACCATAGTATTCCGATTAAATTCGTACTACAGTATACAAAAGGTTGCGCAACATACGCGCACCAATGAAATACTTAATAGTACTTAAAGTTCTAATTATAAAGTAAAACTCTATTCTAAAAAAGGCTGCACCAAACCGTTTGAAATGGCGAAAGCGACTAACCCTGCACTATTCTTAACACGCGTTTTTTCTAACAAATTTTTACGGTGAACCTCAACTGTACGAGGACTGATGAATAATTTTTCAGCAATTTCTGAAGTTGTATTTTGCTCACAAATAAGTTCAAGCACCTCCTTTTCACGAAGGGTTAAAAAACTCTCATCAAAAAAAGATTTCGAAGGAATTTCGTCGGCAGGAGCAAAACGTCTTTTAATCGTCTTAAGCACATGTTCGTCATAATAAAAGCCATTATAATAAACTTGCTTTATGGTATGGATTACTTTATCAGGAGCCGCATTCTTCGTAAGATAAGCGCTTGCCCCAACATTAATCATATTTCTAATAAATGGTTTTGTATTATAGGTCGTAAGTGCTATTATACCAATATCCTCATACTGCTTCGTAATAATTTTTGTTGCCTCCACCCCATTCATTACTGGCATTTTAATATCCATAATAATAATATCGGGAAGCTCATCTTCATTTTCTAGATATGCTAATAATTGTTCACCATTAGATGCTTTAAATATAATATTGATTTTCTCATCTCTTGAAATAATATGAGAAATTCCTATTCGAAATAATTCTTCATCGTCAACTATAGCAATATTAATTTTTAAACTCATTTTTTAATTACTACGGTTACTGTTGTTCCATTACCTAATTCGCTATCTATATCTAGATTACCTTTTAAAATTTCTACTCTATTTTCAATTCCCCTTATACCTAGCCCTTTTACTCCTTGAAGGTTTTCAAGAATAAAGCCTTTACCATTATCTTTATATGTTAAAGATAATATATTCTCCTTTGTTTTTAATGAAAACGAGAGTGATGTCGCCTTAGAATGCTTTATTGAATTATTCATTAGTTCTTGAACAATTCGAAAGAGATGCAGCTCATTATTCGATTCTAAAAAGTTTTCTGAGTAATTCACTTCATAATTAATATCATATTTATGTACATCATCTAGTTCTTCATAAAGCTCTTCGAGTGCGGCTTTTAGTCCAAATTTTTGTAGTGTAGGCGGTAACAAATCATGTGCAATCTTCCGTGAACTTTCTAAAACCGAAGAAGTAACTTTAATGATACTATTCCCGATCTTTTTAGTGGCTTCAGAATCTATGTTTTCGTCAAGTAAATTAGTGCCACTTAAGAAAACAACATTTAGTTTAGAACTAATCGCATCATGCAGGTCTTGAGCAATACGTTCGCGTTCTTTTTCTTGTGTAATAATTACCGACTGTAAAATTTCTTTTTGATGATTTAATTCAAGATTCGCTTTCTCTAGTTGAGACTTCATAATGCGTCGTCTAGAAAAATAGAAGAATAATATTGTTGAAATTAACATTAATAACAACAAGCTAATCGCAATGAGAATAATATTTACAATTTGGCTTTCGGTATTGAATAATTCTTCCACCATTCAGCAAAAATTAAAATTTGGAAAACTAAATATAAAACGATATTAATATCACCGAGTTTTCCAGATACAGACTCTGGAATACGATCGTTAAAAATCAGGTTTCCAGAAGCAAAAATTAATATACTAGATAGTAAATAAAGGGCAACACCAATATTTACTATTAAAAATTCATTTTGTTTAGATAGTGATTTATAAAAATACAGAATCGAATAAATTACTATTAGCAATTGCGTTACAATAAAGCCCAAAGGGTTATATCTATGAAATAAAGTAGGATCATCAATAAATTGGTAGGCAATTATCAATAAAACCGCTGCGGTTAACACAATAATTATTCGTTTACGTTTTAACAATTCAGCATAAAAAAGTGAAAGGAAAATGAATTGAAAAATAAAATAAAAATGTGATAAAAAAATGTTGCTTCCTAAGCGCATTTTAACAATAAAAACCAATAGAAATTGTATAACCCCAATGCCAATTAAATAAATGGTAAAGTACTTAAAAGGCTTACTATTTTTATTAAAAGACTTTATGTACAATAAAGGATAGAACATTGAAAAATAAATAGTTATATCCCTTATTAAGTCTAGGAAATCGCCCATTAATTTAATGGGCTAGATTCATCACATTCTGGAGGGCATGGTTTTGAAAAATCCCAGATACCACTATCTTCAGGATCATCATCATGATCAACTTTAGACTTAATGATGTCTCTATAAATAATGCTTCCATCTTTTTGTTTTTCGGGTCTGGTACCCACGATGATTAACTTTTCTTCTTGAGTATCTTTATCAACTCCCAAGTAAGTACGTACTTTTCTAATACCGGGTTGATCTCTTATTTCAAGAAGAACAGCTTCTAGGTCTTCTGCCGGAACTAAGAATGCGTTACACTCGTTATACTTGTTGTACTCAGATTCTACAGAACGCCATTCTTTAGTCCATTTTTTCGCTTTGTTTAAGGAGATCGTTTTGTCTTTTGAGCTCATGATTGAAGGGGTTTAAGTTGATTAATAATGAACTAAATATAGCGAATAATCTCATTAAATAAGATTTTAAACGCCAAAAATTACTTTAACTCACACCACTCATTCTTTTAAAAATCAGCATTTATACTAGTACCATCATAAAATTTACGTGTAAATACTTATAGGAATAGTTTTAGGTTCTTTATAATATTATTTTCTCAAAAATGAGCAATTTCTACCCTTAATAGAGATTTGCATGTAGCCGTTTAAATTTTCATTTCTTAATAACGAATTTATGTAAATGTTACAATGCAATTAAACTTAAAAATAGTATCCCTCTTTATTGCATTAAGCTGTATTAATTTAACAGCTCATAAAGGATTTTGCCAAGATTCAACAAAAACGAAAACCGAAGAAAAAAGTGGTTTGAAAAAAGGACTCAAAGCAATAGAAAAAATGCTTTCTTTTAAGAACTTCTTTCATCATAGTGATTCATCAAGATTAGCCAAAAGATATATACGCTGGCATAAAAAACTTACACGCAAGAATGTAGATTATAGATTTACCATTTCAGGAGATCAGTTAAAAGATTCAATTCCTTTTTTACGTAATACAACAAATGAGCTTAGCCATGAAATATTTGGCTGGTACCCTCATTGGGAAAAAGATTTACATAAAACTTTAAACTATTCTCTTTTAACAACTGTGGCGTACTTTTCTTATGAGGTTAATCCCAGTACAGGAGAACCCAAAAGTATACATGATTGGGAGACCACTCCTATTATTGATTCACTTTTAAACAATGATAAAAAAGTACTATTAACAGTTTCGAATTTTGGCAATACAAATAACAAGAAATTTCTTAGTAACTCGGCAGCAGGCAATGTGCTTATTTCCAATGTCATTCAATTACTAAAGAAAAGAAAGGCTCATGGCATTTGCCTAGATTTTGAAGGTATTTTAAAATCTCAAAGAGAAAACTATAATAGTTTTATTGCTTTATTAAGTCAAGAGCTAAAAAAAGCTGACAAAAACTATTTATTATATCTAACTGTACCTGCAGTAGATTGGAATAAGGTTCTCGATTTTGAAGTTCTTACCCCAATAGTTGATCGGTTTGTTATTTTGGGGTATAACTACTATGGCTCTACCAGTAAAGTAGCAGGACCGGTGGCTCCTTTAAACAGTGGTAAATTTTGGGACCCCTTCAATCTAACAACTTCCGTAGACTATTACTTAGCTAATAGTATAAATGCTGATAGTCTTATTCTTGCATTACCATTTTACGGTAACGTATGGGACACTAAAACCGGAAAAAAAGGATCAAAAATTAACAAATATATTGGTGGTAGAACTAGTGACTATATCACCAATATTATGAATGGTTCGCCAGAGATTCAAGAAAAATATGATACCATAAGCCAAAGTTCATGGTATAGCTATATTTCTAATAATAGCTCCACGAAAAATAAACGACAATTTCGTCAAATCTGGTTTGAAAGTGATTCTTCTATGGCCGTTAAAATGAACTTCATAAAAGAGAAGAAATTAAAAGGCGTAGGAATATGGGCACTGGGCTACGATAAAAAATTTGATAACTATTGGAAAGTAATAGATACTATTTTCAGCATTGGTGATAATGGTATTTATCCTCCATACCCCGATCCATATGTAATATTAAAATATCCCGATTCAATTGTTGTAATTGTAGTAGACACCACAAAAGCAAATATTCCACCGCCTCCACCAAAGTGTTTAAATCCTCCATGTAAAGAAGATCTAAAACCAAAAGAGAAACCCAAAGTAAAAGTCTCCTTATGGAAAAAAGTAATAGCTGGTTTTAATGCGCTGTTAAAAAATGCAAATTCATATCGAGCATTGATACCATATATACTTGCCTTTGTGGTCATATTTGGTGGTGCTGGTTTTATTATCGCAATGTTTAAACCAAATACACGCATGTACTTTTTTAGCAATAAGGCCTTAACCATTTACTATACACTCTTTGTGCTAATATTCTTATTAGTTGCTATAGGCTGGGAAAAAAATAGCATTACAAAGTCAAAAGTATTAGCATTTGGTTTTGTAGTAGGTGCCATTGCTATATACTTTATTAATAAAATGATTCAACATAAAATTAAAAACCTGCCATGAGTAGCGCCCTTGCAAAAGAGAAAGAAGCATTAAGCAAAGAAGCAGGAAAATTGAAGAAAATTTTTACTGCACTAAAAAAAATACTGGCAAAAGAGTTTCTATGGATACTTTTTGTCTTGCTACTCGCATTACCCATTGCACTAATCATGAGAACCGTATTAAACAATTATACCGACCTCATAAATATATATATGAATTCTGACTTCAGAAAGAGCCTTAAAATAAACTCTCCGTTGGTAATCACTTATCTAATAAGTATTGCCGGCATTTATTTTACAAGAGCAGTTGTAGGCGCTATTTCAGAATTGACTAAAAAAAATGAAAGCTAAAAAATATGATTGATCAAGCACTTTTCTTTCTAACAAAATTCCTCAATAAAAAGTTGAAGAGAACATTTAAAACCAATAAAGATTTGGTTGTAATGAGCAGTCTTATTAATCCTGACGGTAGCATAACAGAAAATATTGAAAACAAAATTGTTATTTCTGTAATTAATTTAGAGCATGAAACCTTTATGAATTATAATGGTAATTATAGAACAGGAAATACTAACGTCTTTGGCAAGGTTGCTCCTCCGGTTTTTTTAAATGTTTACCTGCTCATCTCTGCAAACTATACCTCAAAAAATTACTTAGAAGCCTTTAAAATTTTATCTGGTGTTATACAATTATTACAAGCTAATCCATATTTCGCAAGAAATAAAAATCCAAAAATGCCAACTCAACTAAGCAAGTTGACACTAGAAATTTTCAACATCCCTATAACTGAACTTAGTCATATTTGGAGTGGTATCGGAGCTAAATATGTGCCATCAATTGTCTATAAAATGCGAATGATAACCATGCAAGACAACAAAATCGAAAAAGAAGTTCAAGGTGTTGCCGGTTTAGGAAATCAATTAAATCCGAAAGAAAATTAATATGAATATGCACTATCATAAATGGTTAGAAATTGAAGTAAATAATAATTACTTCAAAAATGGAGTATGTTCATCAATTCAGCTATTACCATTTTTGAAGACAAATAAGACATTCAAAAATTATAATATCATCTTCAAAAAACAAGAAAACAGATTTGCTTTTTACATAGGCTCTACAGAAAATACAACTTTAAAAATTACAGAAGAATTCAAACAACTAGATGCCTTCTATTTTCAGGTTCTCATTGAAGATCCTTTGTTTTTTAATTATACTGAAATCCCTTCTGTAAAGTTGCCCCAACTATTCTTTTTTACGAACACAAATGGCAAATCAAACCTTCAAAAGAAAGAAAATGTATCTACAGAAGATACTATAACGATAAGGCAAGAAAATAACTTTCAAGATTTAATTACTAAAGATACTACGCTTGAAATAAAGAATAATGATGGTAATACTATTCAAAAACAACCTGATCAAGATAAAAAATATGCACCGATAAATATTAAGCATTTAAAAAATGGAGCATATCAACTATGGGTTAATAATAAACTTAAAGAAGCATTCTTTCATTTCGAAACCATCATTTCAGAAAAATGTTTGGGGATACTAAAACTAGATTTAAAAGAGATTATTAAGTCGGCTAATGAAGACTTAAAACTTACACTTGACTTTAAAGAGCGATCAGTTTTTTGGCAATACCAAATTATTATACCGGAAGAATGGAATGAAGAAGATGTAGATCTTCAAGTATTAGGCATGAATGGAGAAGCGTATAAAAGCACCAATGATCAAAAAATTATCGGAGGGCAAACATCTAAAGTATTCATTTCATCAAAACCCAATCCTCTAAAAGCAAACTTTGAAAAAACTCCTTTGCTGAAAGTAGCCTATTCAGATGCTTTTTCCAATAGAAATAACGAGCTCGAAATACAACTTCCTAACCTGGAAGCTGAAGAATTAAGAATATTAAATACAGAAGAAAATAAAAAATCATTCTGTTCATCAATTATAGTTTATATCTAATTAAAAATTAAAATTTATGTCAACAACAATGAAAACACCTGGGGTATACATTCAAGAGTTAGATGCCTTTGGTAATGCTGTAGTACCCGTTGCAACAGCAGTACCTGCATTTATAGGGTATACCGCACAAACGTCTTATAACGGGAATAGCTTAGTAAAAAAAGCTGTTAAAATTAGATCTCTGGCAGAATTTTTATCAGTGTTTGGTAATGAGCCTCCACAGGTAAAATATGCCATTTCAATGGATTTAGACCCTGAAAAATTTTTAGAACTACTAACAGCCTCTAGTGCAGCAAGCACAGCTGTTAGTCAAGCTCAAAGTGACGTAGCAGCCAAAAACAAAGCAAAATCTGATGCTGACAAAAACTTAAAAGCCGAAACAGATGTTGCTAAAAAACCTCCGCTACAACAAAAAGTCGATGATGCTCAAGCTGAACTTGACAAAGCAAATAATGCGCTAACACTGGCAACAAATAAAAAAACTAAAGCCCAAGCCATTGTTACCAGAACTTCGGCATTAAATAATGGTTTTGGAACATGGGTATCTGGTCTTGCAGCTGCTCAAAAAGGTTTAGATACTGAAACTGCTAAATTTCCTCAAGACCCAGGAAAAAAAACTGCAGCACAAGGTAAAGTTGATACCGCACTAAAACCAGCAGATCTTAATACAGTTCAAGCGGCCTATGACGCCATTGCAAAAACTGCAGATTTTAAATATGGTGGGTTTTCATATAGTCTAACCAGAAAAACAGCGAATTACAGAATGTATAGCAGCATGAAGTTTTTCTATGAAAATGGCGGCGGTGAGTGCTATGTGATGAGCATAGGATCGTATGACCCAACAGTGTCTTCATTGTCAGACACTACCGAGTTTTCGGAGGCGATTAAACTCCTTGAAAAAGAAACAGAACCTACCATGCTGGTTATTCCTGATTTGGTAGAGATTGATCCGGTTGCAAATGCTTACTCATTACAAGGAGAAATGATCAATCACTGTGCGAAAATGATGAGCAGAATAGCAATTCTTGATATACCGGGCGGCTATACAAAACCAGCCTTAGGAGATGGACCGGTTGATATTTTTAGAAACCAGGTATCTGGAACACTACCAAAAAACAATAGCTATGCAGCAGCATACTATCCTTGGTTGCACACCACTATCTATCAATCTTCAGATATTTCATATTTAAACTTTGTAAGTGATACCGATACCTATAATGATATCTCAAGTATGCTTACTGCAGAGTTTACTGATAAAGATGAAAATATTGATAAAGAATATGTAAAGTTAATCTCAGCCTTCTCTTTAGATGCAAACAATAAACCTCAAATGTCTTTAGAACAAGCAGATGCCGCATTAAATAATTTGAGTAAAAGTTATAAGCTCTTAAAAGGAAAAATTCTAAGTAAATTAAACCTCATCCCTCCTAGTGCTGCTATGGCAGGAATCTATACCCTAGTAGATAATAATGATGGCGTTTGGAAAGCTCCAGCTAATGTAGCTATGCAAGGTGTGATTAAACCTTCAGTAAAAATTGATCATAAAGAGCAAGAAGACTTAAATGTTCCTTTAAGCGGTAAATCTGTATGTGCCATTCGCGCCTTTAAAGGTGAAGGAAATCTTGTTTGGGGTGCACGTACCCTTGATGGTAATTCTAATGACTGGAGGTATGTAAACATTAGAAGAACTTTAATCTTTATTGAACAATCTGTTAAAGATGCGGCTAAAGCATATGTCTTTGCGCCTAATGATGCTAATACATGGGTAAATGTTACCAGTATGATTAGCAATTTCTTAACAGGACTTTGGAAACAAGGTGCGCTAGTAGGGCCAAAACCTGCTGATGCATTCTCTGTAAGTGTTGGACTAGGAGTAACTATGACCAATGATGATATTCAACAAGGTATTATGAGAGTCGCCGTAAAAGTAGCACTGTCTCATCCTGCTGAATTCATTGAAATAACATTCCAACAACAGCAACAAAAAGCTTAATACAATTAATAATAACTTAAAATTATAATATCATGGCAGGAGAAGCTCAAGACGCCGTTTGGCCATTACCCAAGTTTTACTTCACCGTAAACTTAGGATCGCAAGACAGTACTGTTTCGTTTCAGGAAATCTCCGGATTGGAAACTGAAACTCAACCAATTGAATATAGACATGGTGACAGTAAACAATTCTCAACTATTAAAATGCCGGGAATTGCAAAAACCGGAAATGTAACTCTTAAAAAAGGAGTTTTTGTGAATGACAATAATTTCTGGAAGTGGTATGATGCTATTAAAATGAATACCATTAAAAGGGAAACCGTAGTTATTCAATTACTAGATGAAAAGGCAAAGCCTACAATGACATGGACATTGGCAAATGCATGGCCTACTAAAATTACTGGAACTGATCTAAAATCTGATGCCAACGAAGTAGCCGTAGAAACTATTGAATTGGCACATGAAGGACTAACCATTAAAAATGGCGGGTAGTAAATAACACTAAATTAAACACATAACAATTTTAAAATAATATTATGGCAACAACAATGAAAACTCCGGGAGTCTATATTCGTGAGCTAGATGCTTTTGGTAATGCAGTGGTACCTGTACCAACAGCAATACCGGCTTTTATCGGGTATACAGAAAAAACTTCATTCGAAGGAGAAGATATAACTCAAACACCTGTTAAAATAGGTTCGCTGGCAGAGTTCTTAACCGTTTTTGGCGATCAAGCTCCAAAAACTCAATTTAGCCTTTCATCTAATCTTTTACCAGAAAGAATTACATTATTAGAAAAGATTAAAGCTAATACCGCTAAAGATTTGGCAAAAGCACAATTAGCGGTAGACAAAGCCGGAGGGCCAACAAAAGCAACACAAGATCAAAAAGATGCATTACAAGCAGCTCAAGGGTTAGATCAAAATGCTCAAACAGCATTAAATACCGCGCTTACTGACGGAAATATTAAAGCATTAAGTGGCGCAAAAGATGCATTGGCAAAAAATGCAAATCCGGCCAATACACAAAAACTTAAAGATGATGTTACTGCTAAACAAAAAGCTATTGACACTATAGTGTCTAACGCAGATTTCATTTCAGACGGAATTGCTTATACCATTAAACAAGAAACTCTAAACTACAGAATGTATAGCAGCATGAAATTCTTCTATGAAAATGGTGGTGGTGAATGCTATGTTATAAGTATAGGAGCATATAACTTTAATGATACAAAAATTACAGATACACAACCTTTTCTCGACGCAATAACATTGCTCGAAAAAGAAACAGAACCCACCATGTTGGTAATTCCAGATGTTGTTGAAATGGAAGCTGCAGATGCATATTCTACACAAATGCAAATGATCAATCATTGCGGTAAAATGATGAACAGAGTAGCAATACTTGACATTCATGGAGGATATACCGAAGAAATTGGGCAAGCAACCAGTGTTGAAAGGTTTAGAAATTCTGTTGAACCCTTAGACCCTAAATTTAATAGTTATGCCGCTGCTTACTATCCTTGGTTGCATACAACTGTTTATCAAACCTCTGAAATTACTGTAGAAAACCTTAAGAGCGCAGATAAAAAGTTTGCAAACTTAATTCAATTAACTTCTAATGAATTTACAGATTCAAAAGGAGCCGCAGTTACCACCATGAGAGGCCAAATAACCAATTTGGTAGCGCAATTAAATAGTACTCCATCTGATGACAGAACAGGCAAAGTGGCTTATTATGATTCCGTTCTTAAAAATTTGAGTAAATCTTACGGAAAATTAATCGCTGCCATCAAACAAAAGATGAATCTTTTAGCACCAAGTGCTGCTATGGCCGGAATTTATACTTCTGTTGATAATAACGAAGGTGTTTGGAAAGCTCCTGCCAATGTAGGTGTTCAAAGTACTATTGCCCCTTCAATTAATATTGATCATGAAACACAACAGGATTTGAATGTACCTATCAGTGGTAAATCTGTATGCGCCATTCGCGCCTTTAAAGGTGAAGGAAATCTTGTTTGGGGTGCACGTACCCTTGATGGTAATTCTAATGACTGGAGGTATGTAAACATTAGAAGAACTTTAATCTTTATTGAACAATCTGTTAAAGATGCAGCTAAAGCATATGTCTTTGCGCCTAATGATGCTAATACATGGGTAAATGTTACCAGTATGATTAGCAATTTCTTAACAGGACTTTGGAAACAAGGTGCACTAGTAGGGCCAAAACCTGCTGATGCATTCTCTGTAAGTGTTGGACTAGGGGTAACTATGACCAATGATGATATTCAACAAGGTATTATGAGAGTCGCCGTAAAAGTAGCACTGTCTCATCCTGCTGAATTCATTGAAATAACATTCCAACAACAGCAACAAAAAGCTTAATACAATTAATAATAACTTAAAATTATAATATCATGGCAGGAGAAGCTCAAGACGCCGTTTGGCCATTACCCAAGTTTTACTTCACCGTAAACTTAGGATCGCAAGACAGTACTGTTTCGTTTCAGGAAATCTCCGGATTGGAAACTGAAACTCAGCCAATTGAATATAGACATGGTGACAGTAAACAATTCTCAACTATTAAAATGCCGGGAATTGCAAAAACCGGAAATGTAACTCTTAAAAAAGGAGTTTTTGTGAATGACAATAATTTCTGGAAGTGGTATGATGCTATTAAAATGAATACCATTAAAAGGGAAACCGTAGTTATTCAATTACTAGATGAAAAGGCAAAGCCTACAATGACATGGACATTGGCAAATGCATGGCCTACTAAAATTACTGGAACTGATCTAAAATCTGATGCCAACGAAGTAGCCGTAGAAACTATTGAATTGGCACATGAAGGACTAACCATTAAAAATGGCGGGTAATGTTTAATGATTATCCTCCAGTTGCTTTTCACTTCAGACTAACTTTTAGTGGTACAACAGGATTATTTGATGCATCATTTAAAGAAGTTTCAGGTATTTCAATGGAAATGGATACTGAAGAAATCACCGAAGGTGGAAACAATTATTTCAAACATAAAGTTCCTACCTACATGAAATTTTCAAACCTAGTTTTAAAAAGAGGTATGGTTCCTAGAAATTCAACCATTGTAAAATGGTGTATGGACACTTTTAGCGGAGGGTTAGCCGATTGTATAAAAACCAGAACAATAATAGTTACACTGTTAAATGAATACGGACTTCCATTAAAAGCCTGGAATTTTGTAAATGCATGGCCTGTAAAATGGGCCGCATCAGATCTGCACTCAATGAATAATGAGATTTTAATTGAAACGCTAGAGTTTTCTTTTAACTATTTTGAAGAAATAAAAATTCTTTCATAAACCTCTAAAATCAATTTGTAAATAATGCCCATTGAAATAAGAGAATTACTTATAAAAGTAAAAATAGAAGAACCACTAAATGCAAATTCAGAAAAAATGGACTTGCAACAGATAAAACATTCACTTTTAAAAGAATGCAGAAAAGAAATTAAAAAGCAATTAAACAGCTTTAGAGACCGATAGTATGAGTTTAAACAAAATGAAAATAGTTGCTTATAAAGACAATAAGTATTTAGGCAAAGGTAAGTCGTCATGCACGGTTGAAATAAACCCGGCATCATATACTCATGTTCACAAAGTAAACTATAATACTATGATTTCTGAAGGTGCTCCCGGAACCCCTTTAAAATTTAAAGGTATTCCGCCTGAGTCTGTTTCTTTTGATATCTATTTTGATTCAACGGGAGCTGTTTCAACCAGTAAAACACCACTATCAGCTCAAGATCAAATAAAAAAATTCAAAAGTGTATGTTTTGATTATAATGGAGACATCCATGAGCCCAATTATTTGATTCTCTCATGGGGAACCCTAGTTTTTAAGTGTAAGTTGACCACCTTAGATATTAACTACACTTTATTTAAACCAGATGGTACACCATTAAGAGCGAAGTCTTCGGTAAAATTTGAAGAGGCCAGCGATGCCGACACTATTGCCAGAGAAGCGAATCAAAAATCTCCAGACCTAACGCATATGATTATTGTGAAAGAAGGTGATACTTTACCAATAATATGTAATAATGTTTACGGAGATGCTAGCTATTATATAGAAGTAGCAAAGAAAAACAAGATCGTAAATTTTAGAAACCTAAAACCGGGTACTAAGCTGTACCTGCCACCTATAAAATAAATGATATGCCAACTTCGCCATTAATAGAAGAAACGAACCTAATCTCATTTGATATTCTTTCAGAAGGAAAGGAAATTCCCACTACCTATGAAGTAACATCAATTAGAATCGAACAACATGTAAATAAAATTAGTGAGGCAGAAATTACTTTAATTGATGGCAATACAGCTAAACAAACTTTTGATATTACAGATTCAAGCACTTTTAAACCCGGATCTCAGATAGAAATTAAATTAGGATACCACAGTAAAAATGATAGTATTTTTAAAGGAGTAGTAATCAAGCAAATTATAAAAGTAGATCAAGCCAGCGGATCACGGTTACATATTATTTGTAAAGATGATGCTCTTAAATTATCAATCAATAGAAAAAATTCTATTTATACCGATATTAAAGACAGTGCTTTAATAACAAATATAGCAGGCGATTATAGCATAGATACTACAGTAACTGCCACAAAAACTGAACATAAAGAAATTGTTCAGTATTACTCAACAGACTGGGATTTTATAATCAACAGAGCAGAAATAAATGGGATGGTTGTTGTTACAGATAACGGAAAACTCATAGTTGATAAGCCTGCAGTATCAACTTCCCCCGCTTTGCAGGTACAATTCGGCTATGATATTATTGAGTTTGATGGTGAAATTGATGCTACGTATCAATATTCTGATGTTCAAGGGAGTGCTTGGGATATGGCTACGCAAAGTGTCGTAAATGTAACAGCAACTGAACCATCTGTAAACCAACAAGGAGACTTAACAGGTTCTAAACTGGCCTCAGTATTAGCAACCGGAACAAACAAAATAAATACATCTGCAACCATAACGCAAGACGATATTCAAACATGGGCAGATGCAACTTTATTAAAATCAAGGCTATCTCGTTTTAAAGGAACTATTTCTTTTCAGGGATCATCAAAAGCAAAAGTTAATTCTACCATTAAGTTATTAGGTTTAAGTGATCGGTTTAATGGAAATGCTTTTATTTCAGGAGTTACTCACACTATAGAAAATGGTTTATGGACAACAGAAGTTAAAATTGGGCTTTCGGCTAACTGGTTTGTTGAAGATCATACGCTGGAAGCGCCTGAAGCTTCAGGATTGATTCCCGGAGTAAAAGGACTACAAATAGGAATCGTTAAAAAAACATATGAAGATCCAAATAATGAGTTTAGAATTCAAGTTGAAATTCCAACATTAGGAATTGATGGCAAAACAGTTTGGGCCCGATTATCATCTTTCTATACCGGCAATACTTTTGGTGCTTATTTCTTACCCGAAGTAAATGATGAAGTCATTCTTGGATTTATGAATAATGACCCCAGGTTTCCAATTATTCTTGGAAGCGTTTTTAGCAGTTCTATACCCGCTCCCGAAACGCCCGATGAGCAAAACACTATAAAAACGCTAATAACCAAAAGTAAGCTACAATTAAAGTTTGATGATGAAAATAAGGTAATTACCATACTTACCCCAGAAGGTAACACTATGGTTTTTAGTGATGAAAGTCAAGCAATTACAATTACAGATCAGAACAAAAATAAAATTGAAATGAGCAGTAGCGGAATTTCATTAGAAAGTGAAAGTGATATTAATATAAAGGCAGCACAAAAAGTTAGCATACAAGGTATGTCTGTAGCTATTAAAGGTGATCAATCTTTAGATGCCTCCTCTGGTAAGGTCTCTATATCTGGTGATATGTCTACAAGCATTAAAGGCGGGGCAGAATGCTCTGTTTCAAGTGATGGTAATCTTAGTGCAAAAGGTTTAATGGTAATGATTAACTAATGGATGATATAAATTTTAAAAACAAGTCTTTTTTAGGTAGAGGGTGGAGCTTCCCTCCCACTTTTCATGACCATGACAATATTGGTATAGAAATGGTTAGCAGTGAAGATGACATTAGGCAGTCGTTAGAGATATTGTTCAATACCAATCTTGGCGAAAGGGTAATGTTACCAGAATATGGATGTGGGCTTCAACAGTACCTGTTTGATAAAATTTCAAATTCAAAAGTTCATTTTTTAAGAGAACTAATCAGATCAGCTATTTCAAAATACGAACCGAGAATAAAAGTAAATAATATTCATATAGACATCAATCCTGAAGATATTCTTAATGGAATTATCAAAATCCATATTGATTATACCATAAATACAACGAATACCAGGTTTAACCTTGTATTTCCATACTACAAGATAGAAGGAACTGATATTCCTCATATATATCAAAAACATGTTACTCAAATTGAAAAAAGTAAAATAGAATAATGGATATAAGAATAGGTACCATTAAAGACAAAAGGCTAGACAGCAATCTATTTGGAAAATCATTTCAAATAGACCATCGGTCATTTGCACAAATAATGGGGTATATAGCTTCTTATCTTGAAAAAATAAACTACTATAATACTCAAAATGAAATAGATGGTAACTGGAAAAAATTAGTAGAAAAAGATCCAATTTTATATATCGTTTCAATTATTAATGAACCCGTTATTGAGTTAGATTGTGAAGTAGAACCAACAAATAATAGCAAATATGAAATATATCACATCACAAAAATAATCTTAGATTGGTACAATAAGGTAAACCTATGGCATAAAAACTTAAAAGCTTTAAATGAAAAAAAATTAGCTGCGAAAATTGAAAATGTATTAGTAGAGATTTTAAGACCCAGAACCGAACCTCTTTTAAAATTAAGAAATCAAGATTTAAAAAAAGAAAGTTATGCAGAAAATGAAATAAAAACGCTGTATCAACAAAAATTTATACCCGCTCCTAGAAAGGAAATCGAAAATATTTCTGACGTAACTGATATACTTTTTACCTATAAAAAAGTACTCATTCATATTCAAGAGTTTACCGAAAACTACTTAGAAGAAACCATTTGCTCAAGAAAATCTCATTTACCACATAATGCCTTATACATAACCTTCGGCATACTTTTTAAAACCTTGCAAGAAAAATTAAATGGCTTAACCCAAAAACATTTAGATTTTTACTATCAAGATATTCTAAAACAACACCCAAAAGACTCTCAACCAACAAGAACCACTGTTAGTTTTGATTTACTCCCTACATTAAAAGAGCCTTCATATATTAAAAAAGGCACTTTACTTTCAGCAGGAAAACTCTATGATAGTAAAACAGATATTTTATTTGAAACCAATGATGAATTAATAGCACATAATATTAAATTGGTTGAAATGGGAACCTTGTTCTTCAATTCTAGCCCATATATAAGAATCGGTACAGAAATAGACCTTATTTCATCAATTTCTAAAAATAAGTTAATCGTTCAAGGAAAAGATACCAATGATGCAAGAGATGATTGGTTTGTTTTTGGAGCCAATAAAGAAAGCATACAAAATACCAAGATAAATCCAGATAAAATTGCCAGAATTGGGTTTATAATAGGCTCACCAGTGCTTATTTTAAGTGAAGGAAAAAGATTAATAGATATTAAAGTAAATCTCGAGTCATCTACATCTGAGAAGTATTTTTGGAAGTTTTTAAATCAGATTAAAAACCATAAGAAAATTTCTTTACAAGATGCCGTTTCAATTGTATTTGAAGAAAGCTTAAACATATTTTACACCAATAAAAAAGGATGGATCGCATACAATAACTATTCAATAACATGCAACCCAAATGAAAACTGCTTTTCAATTCATTTAGTTTTAGGCGATGGAGATCCGGCTCTGGAAAACTATTCCCTAGCAGATGAACAATTAAAATGGCCATCGATTAAAGTAGAATTAAATCAATATGCACCTATCTACCTGTATTCTTTTTTAAACGGTGTAGAAATTAATACGATTAAAATTGATGTAGACGTAAAAAACATACATAATGTTTCTTTATACAATAATCTGGGAAAAATACCTTTAGGAAAACCATTTGACATTTTTGGGCCATTTCCAGGCATAGGATCATTTCTTATGATCGGTAAAAGCGAATTATTTAAAAAAGATATAACCTCGGTAAAACTAGATTTAGAATGGGATTCATTGCCTCAAGATTATGGCGGCTTTGACACTTATTATGAAGGATACTCTGAATCAATTTTAACAGACTCTTTTAGAATTCAAACAGCAACATTAAGCAATAATCGTTGGTATCCTGTAAATGCAAATAATACTCCATCACAAAACCTCTTTAAAATTCATAAGAGTCTAACTCCCGAAGGATATGAAAGCTTTCAGCTAGATGGAACCAGCAGTATTGAGTTTAACGAATTTAGCCAAATTGAAATAGATAAAGAAGCAAACTTAAAAGACCCTATAGAATATACTGTTAATACACAGAATGGCTTTATAAAGCTGACTCTTTGTAGTCCTCAATATGGTTTTGGAAATGACTTGTATCAAAAAGACTATACAGAAATAGCAACATATAATGCCCAAAACAAAAAGAATGTACCCTACCCTAACAAACCTTTCGTTCCTAAAGTTGCAAAAGTAAACCTAAGCTATAGTGCCACAGACACATTGTTTTTTAGCATAGAAGATTCTAAAAAAAATAGTGGTGAGCTAATTCATCTAAGGCCCTTTTCAATAGATAAAGCTATCATTGAAAAACAAGTTAACAGATTTACTTTGCTACCTAAATATGAACATCAAGGTTATCTTATTTTAGGATTAAGTGGTGTTATCGAAGAACCTGTTGTTACTATCTTCTTTCATTTCTTACGCTCAGGTTCTACCAATAATATCCAAAAAAACAGCATAAAATGGCAATATTATAAAAACGATGACTGGATAACATTTAAAAATAAAGACATTCTTAAAGATGGTACTCACGGATTAACCAAATCTGGAATTATAGAATTGAGGCTTCCTATAATAGAAAATACCTCGACAAACCAGAAAGAAGAGCTTTATTGGATACGGGTTTCTACCCCCAAAAATGCTGAGCACTTTCCAAAAATAAAAGGAATCTATTTCAATGCGGTTCTTGCAACATGCATTAGTAAAGACCCGGCTATTATAGGAAAAAACTTTGAAGAGCAATCAATTAAAAAAATAGCAGGAAAACTTCCTGATGTAAAAGATGTAATTCAACCCGGATCTACATTTGCCGGAGCCTCAAAAGAAACTAAAGAAAATTTTTACAGAAGAACCAGTGAGCGGTTAAGACATAAAGACCGAGCGGTATCAATGTGGGACTATGAGCGATTGATCCTTGAAAAATTTGACACTGTCGCTGCTGTTAAATGTACGAACCTTGATGAAAATTTTGAACCTGAGCCTAACATGGTAAAAGTAGTTGTATTAGACTCTAAATGGACTAATGATGAACGGTATTATTTTAAAAAAGCCACACTAGATTATATGAAAAACTACCTAACATCTCTCGCAAATCCTTTTGTAAAGATTAAAGTACTGAATCCAATTGTTGAATACCTCCTGGTTCGCTGCACTGTAGAGTTTAAAAATAAAAACAATGGAGGATATTATTTAAACTTACTCAATGAAGAAATATCAAATTTTCTATCACCCACCTACAATGCTACAGATGAAAGAGGTGGTATAGGAGGTATAATAATACCCAGATCGGTAGCTATTTTTATAAACAATTTAGATTATATAAAAAGTATAGAAGACGTATCTATTGAACATATTATTAGAAAACGTGCAAATGATTTTTCATTAGGTATTCATAAAAACGGACAACGAATTTATCCTACCAAACCCTGGTCAATTTTTAATCCCGTTAAAAAACACCATATCATTAATAAAACATATGCCGATGATGATATCCAAAAAGACCTAGGTTTTGCTACCATGGAAATAGAGTCTGATTTTATTTTACAAAGAGAGCCCAGACAAATAACACAAGTTATAGAACAAACAAGTAGTGCAGAATATCCAAGTGATACCATACTTGAAATTAAGAGTAATCCTTAAACAAATGAGTGAAAAACCATTAAATAGAATAAGCTTAAAATCCCTTTTTAGCAATGGAAAAAGGCCTAATGAAAGTAATTTCGGCAGCCTTATTGACTCTATGCTAAATAAAGCTGATGATGGAATCTCAAAAAACTTTAGAGACGGCCTAACCCTATCTCCAGAAGGAGAAAATTCTAATCGCCTTATAAGTTTTAAAGAAAAAATACAAGATAACCTTCCAAAGTGGGGACTTGAGCTAAAAAAAGAAGACAATGCCAATGGCATTGGTTTTACAGAGCCCATTTCAAATACAGAAAATAAAACACATTTCTTTATAGAACAAGGTGGTAATATTGGTGTAGGAACCACTACTCCAAAAACAACTTTTAATGTAAACGGAACTATTAGTGCCAATGGCAGAATAGGAACTTATAAATTATCAACTGTACCGGCAGATGGTAAGTGGCATACGATTCTTTCTAACCTTGACGGATGTAATGCCTTTGAATTAATTGCTCAGGTAGGTAAGAAAAAAAAGGGCAGATATGCCTTATTACATGCCCATGCTTTAAGCACTTTTGGCAGGTCACATAGTAGAATAAGAAGAACACAAGCCTACTATGGATGGTGGTGGAACAGATTGGCATTAAGATGGAAAGGTGATACATATAATTATCAGCTGCAGCTAAAAACCAGATCTAACTATGGCTCTGAAGTCATAAAATTTCATATTACAAAACTTTGGGATAACGATATAGAAACACTTTTTAATCAGCAGTAAAATGTCACAAATTAGCACCAAAGGATATATAGACAAAAAAGAAAAAAACTCTGGGGAGTATGAAGACCTTTACCTTGAAGGAATTCAACTTCTACAAGAGCTGTCTGGTGCCAATTGGACTGATTATAACGAACATGATCCGGGTGTTACAATACTTGAAAACATAGCCTATACTTTTACCAACCTTTCCTATAAGGCAAGTTTGCCAATAAAAGATATTCTCACCGAATCAAAAGGAGAAACGCTTACCTCGGGCGATAATGGCCTCTTTATACCATCAGAAATACTTACAACAAACCCTGTAACAACAACCGATTTTCGCAAGATCTTTATAGACCAGATTAGTAACGTAAAAAATGTTTGGGTAAAACCACAAGACTCTTCTCAATACCAATTTTTAGAAAGCACGCAAAATAAGCTCAATGGTATCTATAACATTTACGTTGAACTGTTTTATTATAACGATGATGTTAAAAGTAAGAAACAAGAAAAAATAAGAGTAAAAAAACAAATTAAAAATCTCTTTTACTCATGTAGAAATCTATGTGAAAACTTAAACGACGTTATTGTTTTAGACCCCATAGAATTTCAAATGAAACTACATATAACATTAGAAAAAAATAGTAAGGGAGAAGAAATCTTAGCGAAAATCTATTATGTAATAAACAACTACCTGGCAAGAGTAATAAAGTTCCATTCTCTTTGGGAATTACAATCAAAAAAAATGGATACAAGCTCAATCTTTAATGGCCCTCTGTTACAGAATGGTTTTATTGAAAGTAAACCATTAACAAAAAAGAGAAACGTTATAAAATATACTGAAATCCTTAGAATTATAGGTGAGCTGAAAGGAGTTATTAGCATAGAAGAATTAGAGTTAATAACTAACAATACTATTAACGAAAATGAACAGATAAATATTAGTGAAGGCACGTTTGTTGTTCCTGAAAATAACACTCCTATTTTAATATTGCCTCAAACAAATACAGATTTGGTTTTTAGAGAACAAGGAATAAACTTTAAGCCCGATATCCAAGAATTAAACAATGAATATTCAAATATTATTGCCAAGAATTATGGTAATTTTAAATCGGTTTCGAAATCTATAAACACGATAAGCATACCGAGAGGAGAAAATTTTGAAATCAATTCTTATTACCCAATAAGAGAGCAGTTTCCAACTATTTATGGTATAGGAAAGTATGGGCTTCCAAAAAAATTAACCAGGTTAAGATATGCTCAGGCTAATCAATTAAAAGCTTATTTATTACCTATTGACCAGCTAATGAATAATTTTTTAGCGCAGCTAACAAATATTTACACAATCTTTGATCCAAACTCTACAGGTACTCAGTCTTCTTTCTATAAAAGTTTAGAAGATATGCCTTTACTTACCAACTTAATAAAAGAAAGCCCTAATACAAAAGATGAAGATGCTTTAGAGCAATGGGAAGAAACATTGCGCAACTTAAATTCTCATTTTGACATTTCTGCTATTAAGCGCTTAAACAATGTAGCTGATATGATTTTGGCGCGATTTGGAGAAAAATTACCGGAGACTACTCTTAGAAAAATTAATCACGAATGCTATGGAAAAAAGTTACATGACCATGAATTTGAGGCTTCTACACTGTTACTCAAAAGAGAATTGATCACAAAGTACGCGTTACTTAGCTATAACAGGTCTAAAGGACAAAATTATCATCTCAACACACATTCATATTCAATTCAAGATGGTTCACATTTCATTCAAAAAGTAGCACTATTAATGGGAATTGAAAATTCTCGTTCAACATCAATTTCTGAAGCATTTCAAAACTCTAATCTAAAAATTTTTCAAAAAGAAGATACTGGCTCTCCGGCTCAAGTAGAAATCATAGAAACTATATACCCAGATGAAGGTGTTGAAATAATTGAGATTGACAACATTGTAAGTGGAAGCGAAACTGAAGAAAAATTAAAGAAAGGATTTCGCTTTAGAGGCAATTCAAAGTATATACTCAATGACGTATTAAAATATGGAGTCTTAGAAAAAAATTATTCGATTAAGAGAATTTCAAGAAATAACAATGAATATTACTTTCAAGTTCTATTTTCCACTAAGAATGACACCAAAACACCCGTGTACCTAAGTGAATCTAAATCTGATTCTGAAAAAGCTATAAAAAATGTAATTTCTAAACTAACACTACTGGATAAAAATTGTGAAGGAATTTACGCTGTAGAGCATCTATTATTTGCTCCTCAATTACATAAGAACCATTTCGGTTTTACATTTATTATAAAATTATCTGACGGCGCCTCAATATTATTTGAACAAAGCAACCTAAAATCATATAACCAAAGAGACAAAAATATTGAGCAAATCATAAACTATTTTCAAACAACTAAAAATCTGACCTTAACCTATAAAAAAACTAACAAAAAGTATTTTCTACAAATTGTAAACAAAAAAGGCACCTCGATAGCAATGAGTAAAGATTTTTACCCAGATCTGGCTTCAACAACTAAAAATATAAAAGCCATTAAAGACGCAATAAAGCAAACTGAATTTGAACATTTATTTAAAAAGTTAACTTATTACGCATACTATGGTAAGAAAAAAGTAAACGAGAAATTCTTCTCATTTAATATAAGTCTTATTCTTCCTTCATGGCCTGTGAGATTTCAAAACACCAATTTTAAAATAAAATTAAAAAGTATCTTAGGTGAACATATACCTGCTCATATTGCATTCCACGAATATTGGTTGGATTATAAAAAAATGGTCGATTTTGAAAAACATTATATCCAATGGATGAATATGGATATTCATGACGAAAAAAGGGTACAGCTCTCATATTACCTTATACAGAAATTAAGAGAATACCACAAAATCTATTGCCATTGATCAATAAAAAGAGTCATATAATAAAGAGTCAAGAATACCAAATAGAACTGGCTAATAAAAGTGATGCGTATAAAATTCAGTCAGGTATAAGTGCGCTTCAAAACACTAAAATAAGCGCCTTACTTAATTCTGTTTTAGATATTTACGCATCAGATAATTTTATTTACAGATTTAATAAAATTGAAATCGACCTTGGTGTAATCAATAAATACAATTATGAAAATGAGCTCATTTACAGGCTCGAAGAAGAGTTAGTGAAGTATCTCAATGCCAATATCTTAAAAAATGGCTCATTAAGAAATGGTAAAAAAATAAGCATTCGCAAATCAAAAATAGAACACCTGGAGCATTTCTTATTAAAAGGCTATGTGCAATGGAATGATACACAACAAAATAGTATTATAACACTGTTTGAGGAGTTATTAAAAAGACAAGAAAAAGAAGTAGCAACGCTATTAAAGAAAACCGTCAAAAATGAGACTATTAGAAAGCGATTAATTTTCCAGCTTCCAGAAAAGCTTTTGAAAAGTATTGTAATAACAGTTTCAAAAAATGATGGACAATACATGCTATCTCATAAAAAGAATATAATTGAACTTCAAAAAAAACACAAACTAGTACAGGCCAATACTCGTAATTTTAATAACGCCGTTTGGGAAATTTTACTTGCATACCTATTTGTAGAATCGAAAGGATATTATAATCAAAAGTCGTTTTTAAAGTATACTATACTAAAAGTTTCTTCAAAGTATAACCTAAGTTATAATTCATTATTAAAATTGATTGCTAAAGGTGTGAAACATGAAGATAAAATCAATAGCTATTCTTCAACCTTTAAAAACATTATTTTAGAACTTGAGGATCAAGAGGATTTAAAAGCTTCACTTTTTAAAACTTCGAATAATTATAAAAAGAATATTATTTCTAAAGTAAAAGAGGTGGATTCTTTTCTTAGTTCGGGGAATTTTAAAACATCCAACCATGCAATTTCGAAAGAGGAGTTTAATACCCTTCTTTTATATTTAATAGAGTCTAACACTAAAACTTCTCATAACTATATAAAAGAATGGATGTCAAATTCTAAGAAAAAGAATAGACTTATTAAATATGCTAATACTAAAATATTGGATGCCATTTTAAACAAAAGCGGCGCATATTATATACAAATAAGTAGACAATTTATAAGTGAATTAAAAAGAAACGCAAATACCCTAGGAGTTGGAGAAAGTAATTTACTATTTCAAATTGACTCATCACAATCAAAACTTATCTTAAATACACATTTTAACAATGTTCACTCAGAAGAATTAATAATAATTGACCTCTTAAGAAACATACTGCAGCAATTTCATTCAAAAGAGATTACATTTTACAAACTCCTTGAAAATCTCAGACTTAAATTAAAGGAAAACCATCAAAAAGCGATTGATTATTTCTTATTAGAATTTTATAAAGGAGTCGGTAAAAAAGTTTTATTCCAAATTGCCGATCAGATAGAGAAATTTATTACAAATAATGATCAATCTTTATGGATGTATTGGGCCAATGAGCAATGGAAGCATTGGGTAAGAAAAACAGGATTAAATAAAGAAGAATTTTTATTACAATTAAGCACACCTGTAATTCTAGATAAATATTCTCATCATTTTCAGGCATTTACACATCAACATAATTCAAAAAAAGATATAAAGAAGACGTTTCGTATCAAGAAAAAAACCTCAAATGAACAAATCAAAAACAATGTATTTTATGTAATACAGAATGACCAATTACCTTGGTGGGTACATAATTATACCAGCACTCGTTTTAATCAAGAGCTAACACAACTTTTAAACTCTAATACCATTAAAATAAAGCTATTGGAGCTAATTACTTTAAAAGATGAAAAACGATCATTTTTAAGGCGTTTAGAAGATAACTTATGGTATCGCCTATGGCATGAGTTTGCAACTGAGTCTGATAAAAAATCTGTTACCTATGTTACTAAATTAGTTCTTTTCTTAGAGTCACATTTGGTGACAACAAAAATTATAAGCAAGTCAGATTTAGATGTTTTAAAGCTGAGAATTTCAGAGTTTCTTTTCGAAAACGTATCAAAAAAGGATGAAAATAAGCTGTTTAAATTGCTCATTGAATGGTTTAAAACTTCTAAAATTTTAGTAGATGACAGCGCTCTAAAGTTTCTAAAAAACGAGCTTTTAGTGAACAAAAACCTTAATAACAGCAGTAAAATACAAAAGGAATTTTTCAATGCAATTAATACTTATGATGAATCAAAAACTCATAATGAACTACAATACGATTATAAAGGAAAACCTCTTTCTATCTTTTTAGAGCAAGCAATTAAATTTTCGCCAGAAAAAGTTAACATTTGGCTTAAAGAGGTTAACTTTCGAGAAAAGCTTTTATATAAATTAGAAGAAACTGATTTACAAAATTTCATTCATAAAACGGTAGTATCAAATCAAAAGGAATTATTCAATAACACACTTAATTTTATTGAATATTTAAGCACGTCCATTTCGAAAGGCCGTCTAAAAGCCATAAAATATACCTTTTACAAACTGGTTTTATTAAAACTTGGTAGTGCAGATTTTAAAGGTTGGGGTTTGAAAAACTGGAATACGCTTTTATTACATTGTCTTTATAACACTCTAAACAAACAGAGAACACATCAACTTTTATTTAATGCTAAAAACAAAAAAATAGTCCGTTCTAAGGAGTATTATAATATTTTAAATGAACTCTTTAAAATTGCCACTCATAAAAAAGAAACGATTAATCATAAAGTGATAGATACAAACACAAAAGACTATAAGAAATTAGGGGAAATTGAGCCAAAAACATTTACAAATCCGATTTTTATTAAGAATGCCGGATTAGTTATAGTAGCTCCTTACTTGAAACTCTTATTTGAAAAATGTGATCTGGTTAAAAATGGCCAATTTTTGAATTATGAAACTAAATGCAAAGCGGTGCATTTACTTGAATATGCCGCTACTGGGAAAATTACTAAAGAAGAAAATAATCTGGTGCTAAATAAGCTGTTATGCGGAATTTCTATTACTGAACCCATTGATTTGGGCATTGAGCTAACAACTCATGAAAAGGAAACTGTAGATAGCTTATTGACCTCAGTAACTCAACAATGGAAACCATTAAAAGAAACTTCAATTGAAGGTTTGAGATCTTCGTTTCTTATGAGAGAAGGGAAACTTGAAGAGGAAGAAACACAATTCTATTTAAAAGTTGAACAAAAGTCTTTCGATATGTTATTAGATCGAATTCCGTGGAATATTGGTATGATAAAATTAAGCTGGATGTCTAAACTAGTTAAAGTAGAATGGAGGTAATAAAAAAATTAGCGAATTCTATTAATGTGGAGATCGAATGGTTACAAAAAGTAGTAGATACTTCATTAACACTTTATTTTAAGAATAAAAGTGAGCTAAAATCTGTTTACGACATTAAGCCTCCCTCATTAAAAAATGATAACTCTCTTTATGCAGAATTAATTAAAGAACACCAATTAAATTTTGAAGAAAGGTTAGTTTTAATTTTATCAATAGTACCCTATATAAAACCGAACTATCTGGATGTGTTTTTGATAAAAAATCAAAGCCTAAACTGTGATTTTTCAGAATTTGGCGGGCTAAAAGATTCTAATTCATCTAGATTTCTACCTACCTTAGAAACAGCCTGTTTTATACTTGGAGGCGGCGATCTTAATACAAAATTCAAAGTACTTAGTATGATTCATAAAAATCATATTCTGTATAAAAAAGAAATCCTTGAAAGAAATCATGATATAGAGTTTGGCATTTATCTTCCGCTTAAAATCTCGCCTAAGTATTTGGGGTTGTTTACAACTGGTAAGGCTCAACTTCCTCAGTATAATGCAAAATTTCCTGCCAAAGAGATTTCAACAGAAATGGAATGGAAAGATCTCATTGTTGAAGAAAAGGTAAAAGAAGGTCTTTCAGAAATAAAAAACTGGTTAAATCATAAAGATCTCATACTAAAGACCTGGGATCTAAGAAAGAATTTAAAAGCAGGATATCGCTGCTTATTTTATGGACCACCTGGTACTGGTAAAACCTTAGCAGCTTCATTATTAGGTAAAGAGACTAAAAAGCCAGTTTTTAGAGTAGACCTTTCTTTGGTAGTATCTAAGTATATAGGAGAAACCGAAAAAAACTTAGGTCGACTTTTTGACCAGGCCGAGCATAAAAATTGGATTTTATTCTTTGATGAAGCCGATGCTCTTTTCGGTAAAAGAACACAAACTAAAGGAGCCAATGATCGTTATGCAAATCAGGAGGTAGCCTACTTATTACAGCGTATTGAAGACTTTTCTGGACTAGTGATACTTGCCACTAACATACAAAGTAATATTGATGAAGCTTTTTCGAGGCGTTTTCAGAGCATGATCCATTTCCCGAAACCAAAAACAAACCAACGAATCAAATTATGGGAAAAATTATTTGGTGAAAATTTTCAATTAGAAGCCACTATAAACCTTAATGATTTGGCCGAAAAGTATGAATTAACAGGTGGAGAAATGATCAATATTCTTAGGTATTGCTCATTAGAAGCAGCAAAAAGAAATAAAAAGAAACTCTTCTTTAAAGATATTATAACCGGTATTAAAAGAGAATACAGTAAACAAAATAAAACTATATAATTATGCCACAACAAGTATGTATGGGAGCTATGATGACCTGCTCATTTGGAGTAGCTCCTTCTTCGTTAATCGTTTTACCGCAGAATAAAGTACTAACCAGTAAAATGCCCGCTGCCAATATTATGGACAATAAACCAATTGTGAATATTCCACCCTTTGGCATGTGTTCGTCATTGGCAAACCCAACCGTTGCAGCAGCTACCACAGCTGCCCTGGGTGTGCTTACACCTATGCCCTGTGTACCGGTAACAGTAGCTCCATGGGCACCCGGTAGCCCAACAGTAATGATTGCAAATATGCCTGCTTTAAATAATACCTGCATGTTAAATTGTACCTGGGGTGGGGTAATTACCATATCACAACCGGGGCAAATGCAGTGTGATGTGGCGTAAAATTAAGAACTAACTAATCACGACTAGCCTCGGTCTTTGAGAAAAACCTTTTTAGACACGAAAGTGGCCCTAGTTAAAGACTTGAAATATGTATGAACAAATAGACAAGTCAGAAAAAAACAAAAACAACTCATTAGAAAGCGAATTACCTCAGAAGCAAAACCCTAATGAGTTAATACCTCATTTAATTGATAATCGACCAGAAGCTACGGCTCAAAGAAAAACCTTAGAAATGGCTAATAATAGCTTACAGGTAAGGCAAACGATTCAATTTAATTTAGTATCCGATAATAATCACCCTCAACTACAATCTCCCTCCTTAAGTACAGAAAACAATACAGGCTTACCCGATAATTTAAAATCGGGCATAGAAAACCTTTCAGGTTATGCAATGGATGATGTAAAAGTACATTACAATTCTAACAAACCCGCACAATTGAATGCGTATGCCTACGCTCAAGGTACAGACATACACATCGCTACCGGACAAGAAAAACATTTACCACACGAAGCCTGGCATGTTGTTCAGCAAAAACAAGGCAGAGTACAACCAACGAAACAGCTAAAAGAAAAAATTTCTATTAACGATGATGTGAGTTTGGAGAAAGAAGCCGATATAATGGGGTCTAAAGCTTTAGAATTTGATTCTTCAAAAGAGAATCAAGAATCTATAGATTTAAATAAGAGTTCGTTAAAAAGTAGTATTAAACAAAAGAAAGCAGAAAATACCCCTCAAACAAAAAAAGCGGTTTTCCAATTTGCTGAGGGAGATAAGCCTATCAAAGAAGTTCCATATTTATTAGGACTTTTAGCCTCTTATTTTGGTATTGAAGCATCTTATGCCGGTGTTGCAGCTGCCCTTGGAATCAGTACGGCAACTTTAACAGCGGGACTCATAACTTTAGGCGTAATAGGGCTCTATTGGTCAATTCCTAAAATCATTGAATATTTTACCTCTAGTGAAGAAACAGGAGAACCGGTAGAAACAGATGAAGAAGAGCATTTAATTATTGCCCGTGTACTAAAAATTATTCGTGAATTAGGAGTAAAAGAAATTAAAGAAATTCATGAAGATAAAATTGAAATGGAGCATCCATACAATAAAAAATCATCAATTTTCATTGAATTTAAAGTACTGGAGAAAGGTGAAGCTCATGGTGATCCGGTATTACTATCAGGCAATGGTAAAAATAGATATGTACTTTTTATCTCTAGGTTGGCATTTAGCAGTGGTTTACCTAATACCTTAAGAACAGCTTTAAATCAATTATATATACAATCATCAATATCTTTAGGAAACCTTCAAGAAAGTGAACCTAAAAGTCATACTCCATTAGAAGGAGAACATGTAATCGCTGATAACGTTCCTCAAAGTTTTCAAACAAATATTTCACCCAAAGCAATTTGGGAAACACTAATAGAATGGCTTCCGGGCCTAACAACAACTAATTTAGAAAATGAATATGCCGAAATAGCATCAAGATTAGCCGTAGGCGTAAATATGACTTTATCTACCAGTTCGAGGTTGACTCTTGAACTAGCTCAAAACTGGTTAACATTTAACTTGTCAAAATTAGAGCGCAAAGATTTAGGCGTATTATTACTGAATCACTTACGAAGTATGATTCCTAAAATAATTATGAATCATCATCAAGATAAAATGAAACGATTGGCCTTGGCTAAAGATACATTTGAAGATTATGGAGATAAATCAACAGATGAAAAAGTCAAAACAAGTGTAGCTTCAACTACAGACACCTCTACTAAAGTAGAAAGTAAGGCCAGAAAAAAAGTAAATGGTTTTATAAAATCACATGCAAAAATAGATGGTTTCTTAAAAAAGCTACCCGAAGAACTTCGTGAAGCATTATTACTTTCTTTTGAGAATAAAAAAGGAGGGCAAGTACTTTATTTATTAGATAGATATTTGGTAGCAAAACATGGTGATCTGGGTAAAAAAAGTTCTAAAGAAGATAAGTCTCCGGCTGATAGTTTAAAAATATTATTGGGAGCTGTTAAATCTTATGCTCAAAGGGTTACTCTTGTTGAAGCCTTTAAACAAGCTAAAGAATCGATAGACATTCCTGATTCATACTTAGATCCTCCAGTTGTTGAACCAAGCGGGCCACCAACCAAACGTGCAATAAGCAATGCTATTAAAACAAAATTTATCACAAGTCAAGATGCACAATTATTAGAACGGTATCTTGGTTTTAATACAGCCGTGCGTTTAATAACTTACTATAGAAAAAATAACAGTATAGCGGCGATGAGAGGTTTGATAAACCAATTAGCCGTCCATCAAACTGAATTAAATAGTGCTGAAGAGGCTCCTCCATTAACAAGTGCGTCTCTAATTATTGATACGAATATTGCCAAGGCTTTACTTTCTTTCACACATACCCATGAAGAAGCTGTTGCAAAAGACAAAACACTTAGATTCTTAAAAGCCAAGGGTATTAAAGACATTCGTTTATCTAATATGGTTGTTGGAGAATTAGTTGCTTTTGGTTCAGGAGTATTTGAAAAAGGTAATGCCGCTACAAAAAAGGAGAAAATAGTGTGGTACCCACTTCCCTTAAATGAAAGAAGAGATACTGCAAGTCAAAAAGGACATTATGCCGAAGATTTAATAAAAATGGAGGCATCAGATGTTGGAGGCAGTAAAGGAGCTCCAGATCGTCAAATTGTTGCAGATGCACTCCATGCAAAAACAGAAAAAGGCCATAAACCTCAATTTCTTACGGCAGATAAAGGAATCATGAAGCATCTCTTTAAAGATTTAAGAGATGCTTCTGGAGATAAGATCTTGGGAAAGACAAGTGACAATTATCGAGATATTAATAAAAGAAATGGTTTTGAAGAAATGGTAAAAGAGTCAAATCCCAGTTCTGTTACCAATCCCGATGAATTACCTTTCTTTAGTACAGATAAATTACATGGCGATTTAGATATTTACCCTGTTGACGTAGCAGTTTCAGGAGCTGTTTCAGATCCATATAAACCTAAAAAAGCTCCTTTACTTCTCGATGAACATGATTTAAAAACAACATCTGAGCCTAAAGGCACTGCTAAAGACCTTTTCGGGAAAAAAGTAGGAGAACACCAAGAATTAAAGGTGAAACATCTTTTTAGGCTTATTGAAAAAAATGGGCATAGGGTTGTTATTGCAGGCGGTGCTGTTAGAGATTTTGTAAGAGGTCACGATCCGAAAGATATAGACCTAACCACTGATATGCATATTGATGACTTACAAAATGCCTTAGAAAATGATCCTTATTTCCAAAAAGTTCCTTTGACCCCTTATCGTTTACCTAAAATGGATTTGCTTCAATTAGGGGGAAAATCAGATAATGCTATAGATATTACTTGTTCAGGAAAATCGGGAGAAAAAAAGTTGGACGATGAAGGGTTAAAAGAAGAAATAGGAAAACGTGATTTTGCAATGAACGCCCTATTTGTAAATAACGAAGGTAATATTCTAGACCCCGGTGGTAGAGGAATCGAAGATGCACTAGGGTCACATTTACACATGGTTGCTGATAATTTTGTGGGGCTTTTAGCCGAAAAAATGCCTGCATATCATGAGGTAGGGAGGTTGATGAAATTTGTTGGTCGTGGCTATAAGGTTGACCCGGAACAGTTAAATTATATTCGACATAGAATTCTCAAATTATTGGAAAAAGCGAGTACTGAAGAGGGGCAATTATATGGTTTTGTTGAAATATTAGATAAAGCCAGAGAAAAAACACCCCTAGAACTTATTGAAATATTAAAGAGCTTAGGTTTTAGCGCAAAATCTATTCGGGTATTATTTCCTGATACGCCGAAAGGGTTTTATGCAGATCAAACACCTGCATATGAACATAATGTATCTCCAAATCGTTTAGAAAATCCTCAATCAGAAAAATTACCAACAACAGGCCCTCAGGTAAAAATCGATACAGAACATGGTAGAGTATATCAATACCGTCAATTTGTAACATCTAGAAAAACAGGAGAAAAGTTAATGATAGATGTTGATATGAGCGATCATACAACACCCGGGCATTGGGCATATCATTATCATATATACCGATGGATAAAAGGAAAATGGGACAAACATGCTACAGGGATGTCTGCCTCTGGTGAAGCTGGTAAACCAGATATTGATGGTAATGAATATTTTGGCCCCGAGCCCTGGCAATGGGCTGAAGTAAACCCTGAGCAAGCTACCGAAAACCTTGTGCTCGAGCTTCAGAAGAACTTAGGAAATACATTCGAAGTAAAAAATAAAGGAGATTTAATTGATTTTGCTGGAGAGATTATTATGCATATGCAAAAACTTCGTCAAATAATTAACCATGGGCAATTGTCAACACTACTTATGCTCATAAAAAATACTGTTGATAGAGGTAAATTGCCTGATAGAGATGATATGGCCCGTTTCGGACTAACCGCAACCAGTGGCGAGCGTATTAGATTTAATAAACAATTCTGGGAAGTTCATGCTTTTTTGAAAAGATGCGGCGTTGCATTTAAAAGATTAAGTCTTGAACAAGAAATTCGCTTATTCGATTTATTACAATATGAAAAACTATCTGGCGTAAAATTGCAAACGGCTGCTCAATGGGCATATAAGAAATCAAGAGGCTACCCAATAGAGTTTACTTATTTCTTTGAAGCACACATTGCTTTAGACGATGGAAAAACATCTTCTTCGCAGATAAATGATGAATATGATAAGATAACACCTTTAAAAAGTGTGAGCCGCAGTACCCAAATCAAAACCCCGGTTAAAGAAACTTCAAAGAGAATTAAAGAGCTTAAATCAATCAGTAAGCATCTTAATTTTTCTAGTGCAAACGCAGAAAAGTATCATTTTATTAAGCATAGAAATGATATGCACCCAAGTGATCCTGATGCATATACACTAGTTCAATATGTAGCAGATGCACAAGAAATTATAGACAATGGAAAAGGTGAAGATTCAATGGAACAATTGGGACATCAATCATTTGTTTTTATTTGGAATGGTAAAAAAGCAGTAGTTAAAGTAGATGCTCGTGGAAATGCACATATAGCCACGGCGTTTCAAATGTCAAAAAGAGATCATGAATTTCAAAATGATTTATTTTTCCTTAAAAAACTTAATCTATCAGAAAAAGATGAGCTTGGAAAATTCTCTCCAGAAAAATCTGAAACCACTCCAGAAAGCATAAATAGACGATTAGCAAGTCTTGAATCATTTCTAAATGATATTAGAGGTACTATTCGAAATCCTGAAAACAGTATAAGGCAATTAAGAATGTTATCTGAGCATATTGAGAATATTTCAAGTTTTTTTGAAAGTTCGGCTGGAGATCTAGATGCAGAATACATAACATTAACTATACATAGAATTGATGATTTAAAACTTCAGGTAAAAAATACAGAAACAGAACTTCTGGCAAAAGAAAAATCAAGCACTGCAGAAATGATGATTAGAAGAATTGAAAAAGAAAACATGTTGCAGAAATCACAATTAAATCAAGTATCTGCGAAACTTTTAGCTATTAGATTTAGTAAAGAAGAAAATCCTTTAATAAAAATTAATGAGTACTATGCGTCATTGGGGGCATTAGGAGATCAAATTCACTACAATCTACAGCTTCTCAATTCAACAGAAGATCATATACTAGCATATAAAAATCAACTTGTTAAGAAGCTACAAGAAATAAAACATTTAAGAGAAATACTGCCTATTGCTATAAAAATTATTAGAAGTGATGAGAGAGATTTTAATCGTGGTGAATTATATGAGGAGTATACCCGATTAACAGAAAGTACAAGAAAAAATGACCAAAAATTAGAAGCACTATATAAAGAACATTCAAAGATAAAAAGCTCGAGCTCGTCAAAAACGATAAAATCAGTTTTTAGTGGTGTTCAAAATGGTGGAAACACTTGTTATATTGCTTCAACTTTACAAATATTAGCTAACACAGAGCGTTATAGAAGTGCTTTATCTGGAGATAGAATACAACTGCACCCTAGACTGGCAGCTTTAACTCTAGCTCTCGTTACTAAAATAAGACAACAAGAGGGTGTAACTGTTGAAGAAATTATTGACTATAGAACAGAATTAATTCATGCTGGTTGGTTAAGTGGTAATTTAATTTATCAAGCGAGCCAGCAAGATGCTGTTGAATTACTTGGGTTTATTCTTGATTCAATAGCTAATGATGATGTTCTAAATGAAAAGCATGAATGGCACTCTAATGCTGAAGAAGCCGGTGCGCATTCAAAAACCGGCCCCTTAAGAGTTTTAAGCCTATCTGGTCTTACGTTAAACGGTGAGGTAAGTTTGAATGATTTAATACGGCAAAATATTGGGGTGTTAACCACTACTGTTGAGCCTGAAGAAACGTTACATCATCGGCGAAGCCTTACAGGTGAATTACCACTTGTTATAACGGTACAATTAAATAGATTTAGTTATAGTACAATTATGGAGCGTATATTTAAATTGCATCAAAAGATTACGGGTACCAGTCGTTTAGAGATTCCTGCTGATTTATCACCTGATGGCAATGTGCATCATTATGATCTTACCTCTTTTATCGTTCATATAGGGGAAAGTACCCGTGCAGGTCATTATGTTTCTTACATAAAAAAAGGTACGCAATGGTACGGCGCCAACGATTCAGTTGTTGAGCCGGTTGGTAATCTTGAAATAGCCGAAGCTGTGAAAGATGCCTACTCACTTACTTATGAGAAATAAAAAGAATAGCTCGTCTTTTAACTCCAAAACTGTCTCATTTCTTCAAAAGGATTAATTTGTTGAACAGAAGAGTCAAATTGCACTTCATAATAATATCGTGCTTCTTTTTCTTTTAATTTAGCATATTGTACGAACCCAACTCGAAGTTTTTCTATTGCTCCTACTCTCCCAAAAAAGTAGGCTTCTACGAGATTGGCTTTGGTTACTACTCCAAGTTCTAATGCCAAATTCACAACTTTCACAAAGTCATGGTAAATTTTATTTCCACTTCTACTTTTTCGAAAGCTTAGGCCACTGGCATGCAAAGCAAACCATTCGGTTAATGCTTCATCAATGTTTTCTGGTAACTTAGCCATATTATCATCGGCAATAGCGTGCAATAATTCGTGTACAATAGCTCCAATGGTATGATTATCGGCATTAATACCAATCATACGTTTACCTCTTGTGGCGGGTTTAAAATCAGAACCCGCTGTTATTCCTTCAGTTTTAGTAGGATCCTCTCCATATTTAAGTACAGGCCTCATAAATTGTGTCCATTCCGAACCTTTAAAAAAATTAATTTTTTGTTCATGCACAACAGCAATTAGTTTTTGACTTAAGCCCGGGGCAAGGCTATCTAATCCTAAAGTTCCTATATAATCTATAATTGCTTCTTTTGCAGCATCAACTTTTACATCATTAAGGTGCTCATCTAGGGGTTCATCTTCAGATTTGTACCTAATTAATAATGATTGACGATCGAAGCCCAATTTGTCTTCAATAATAGAAACTAATGCAGGAGGGAACATTGGAGGAAGGTCTACCAAATATTTAAGACGTCCAGCTAACTTAACCACATTAACTACCCATGATTCTTTTCTTTTGCTATCTTCTATGTTTAAAGGTTTTAATTGTATCGCTTGAATATTTGTATTTGATTTTTTATTCAGTTTTAAGTTTTCAACAGATTTAGTTTGTAACGCCTTTGTTCCCATTACATCAGCTTCTTTCTCCAAACTCACATCATCGTTAATAGGAGTTTTTTCTTTTAGTTGTTTCGTTGGTTGTACCCTACCCTGCTTTTGCTGTACAATATGCCATGCTTCATGGGGTAAATGTTTTTCCTGCCCAGAAGCAATATGAATATCTGTTCCCTGAGCATAGGCATGCGCATTTAATTGTGCGGGTTTATTAGAATTGTAATGTACTTTTACATCATCCATTGCATAACCCGACAGGTTTTCTATACCCGATTTTAAATTATCGGGTAAGCCGGTATTATTTTCTCTTTTTTGAATGACAGATTGCTCAGATGAATAATCATTTGCCATTTCTTTTAATTTCATTTGAGAAGTGGCTTCCGGACGATTATCATTAAACTGAACATTAAGATCATGGTCATTTTGTGGTTCGAAAGTGTTTTCGATGTCCAATGACTTTTTCTTTTTATGTAATTTACCTGAAAATGTATCCATCATTTATATTTCTTTTACTGCTGCGGTCAATTTCCCCTGTGTTTCATAAGCATCTTTCTCTTCAGGTAATTTGTAATATGCATCAATATCTGCACTAAGCTTTTCGTCTGTACTCTTAGCAGTTAGCAACTGTATTTTCTCACTTCTGGCAAATTCAACTCGCAACGATTGAAGTTCACCATTAAGTTTGTAGTAGCCTAAATTTTTTGTATATGTATCTATAAACTGTTGCATAGATAGTTGTTTGTATAGTGCTTCTAAAACTGGTTCCTTACCAAAATCCGGGTGCTTTTCTTGCTCTATTTTGCCTAAACCTGCCTCTATCCATCCAGCCATTTCTTTTAAATAAGTTCCTGTAGCTTTAAGGTAACCGGTACAATATATTTCGACTTCAGCTTCAGGTTTATCTGATGTTACTTTCCCAATGCTTCCATCAATTGCATCGTGAACTGAATTACGAAATAATTCTAATTCGGTAATTCTTGATTTTAAATACTCTAATCTTTGCCATCTGTAAAGTAAAAGTGTCCTTTCTTCAGACCCTGAACCCATTACACTATCTTCCCATATTTTGGCTTTTTCATCCATTTCGGGTTTTGCAGCTTCTGCACTAGCTCCTTTTGGTTTCTCAGGCTTTGGTAGCTGCTTAGATGCCGGGATAATAACTTTATCAATCAATGCCTCATCCATATTGAAAAACCGGGCAACTTCTTGTGGTTTCATTCCTGATCTTAATTTGTTTTTGATCATTCTAAAAAATTGCTCAACGTGTCTACTCTCATGATATAATAAAGTGGCCAAATCCTCTTTGGTCCAATTTTGACTCTGTAAGTTACTGTTAAACTCTATTTTCCAGGTTCTAAAATTAAAAGCAGCTGCAGGGCCGTGCATACTTTTCCATTCATATTCCGGTGCAGGAATATTGTGGCTAGCTAAGCTAGTATATGCAATCTTCAATACATCTAAATAGTCATGCGTAATCCAGGTAACCAGTGGTTGTTGGACATCTTTATGAAGTGCAACACTTTTTGCAGCTTCAGCAATAGTTGCCTCACTTGCAAGGCCTTCATTAAGCTGTATAACCTCATTTTGTTTTAATTGAACGGGTTGTTTTGCTGAATAATCATTTGCCATTTCTTGCAATCTTGTCTGTACTGTGGCTTCAGGGCGTTTATCTTGAAATGGGAGTGATGATGTTTCATTTTTATTATTTTGGGATACGGCGGTTACATTCGTTCCAGATTTATTTTTTTTTATTCTTTCATGAACTTTCATAATTCATATTTTCAATTAGTGCCAATTATTTACTTCCAGCCCAATCCTTTATACCCTAGTGAAGATAATCCTGTTCTCCACCAACCTCTAGGCTTTCCCTTCCATCTCTCACTTATTTCTTTTAGATAATCGACTGACCCATCTAATAATTCTGGTCGATATGTGATCTTTCCTGATTTTGCCGATTTGAGAAGGCTTTCCCATTCTTTAAATTTGGCTTCTACTTCACGCTGTTTTTCAACATTCTCTTTGGTATACTGAAAACCATTAAAAGCCCATCTCACCTCTCTCCAAACTGAGGTTAAATTTTCAGACCCTTTAATAATAGTTGCATCAAGTGTATCGAGATAGCTTGCTGCCCATGTTTGCATGGGGCCTTCATTTTTACGCTTCATCCATTGCAAATAGTATTCACCAAATTTATTTTCATGTGCCAATGATGGAGTAAGTACTAAAGAACATCCGTCCCAACGAGCATCTAGAGCCTTCAAACTTGTCGACACCGTCGAAGATGCTTTCTCAGATGATGACGCTCCTATCTCCTTAACACTAACGATAAGAATTTGATTAAGAGCTCCCACCGATTCGGGAGATATGCCTAGTTCACCAAGTGTTACAAGAAATTTTTTATCGCCCTTAGGAATCACCTCGTTGATTTCATATGTCATTCCAGGAGCAAAAAGAATTTCATCTTCATCAGGGCTTTTTGAAAAAGTTCTAACGGGTTTACCTCCATGGTCTCCTTTAAGGTTGTAAACAATTAACGAATCACGTCCTGTAAATGGGTTTCCACGGCTAGTACTATTGAACTCTTTAACAGTATATGTTGTACCTTCCTTGTGCTCCGATAGACTATAACGAGGTTTTATAGTGTCGTGGGTTTCTAAATTAACTCCTTTAGTAACAATTCCACCTCTTGAAGTTGGAAGTTTACCTAGGCCAGATACGGTAAGTTCAATGCATTTTTCAATGGTTTTAATACCACTTGGAGCTCTCGAATCAATATAATCCTGAAGTGTTTCACGGTCTCCTGGATCTGCACGATTTCCTAGAATTTTGTTTATTTGTAAATGTAAACTACTCGTATAATTAGTTACAGCCCATTGTTCTTCGGGAGTTAAATTCATTTTCCCCATTTCAACCAAGAAATCTTCTCGTCCTGCTTCAGCATTTTCTGCCAAACTATAATTCGCATCCTGTGCATTGATTGACACCTTAGCTCCTTCTGGAGATATTAACGATAGCGCAACTCCTTGAGCTCCTACTAACTGCCAACCAGCTTCATCTTTTTCATCAATTCTGTGTTTAACTACAGCTTTTGCTCCTCTCTTACTAAGCGCAATGGGATCAACATTTCCAATTACCCGCTGTATACTATTGGATCTCGTTTTTGAAGTATTATGTAGTTGTTTTTCAGGTTTATTAACCTCATTAGTATCTGAATCTACCTTTAGCTGTGCCGCTTTTGCCCCCATTACATCAGCTTCTCTTTCTAAACCAACATCATCGTTAATGTTTATTTTCTCTTTTAACTGTTTTGTTGGTTGTACTCTGCCTTGTTTTTGTTGTACTACATGCCAAGCTTCATGAGGTAAATGTTTTTCCTGACCAGAAGCAATATGAATGTTTGTACCCTGGGCATACGCATGTGCATTTAATTGTGCGGGTTTGTTAGAATTATAATGCACTTTTACATCATCCATAGAATGACCTGATAAGTTTTCAACCCCTTTTTTCAGATTATCAGATAATCCGGTATTATTTTCTTTTTTCTGAAGAATTGGATTGGAAGGAGAAGCATTATTCGCCATTCTTTGTATATTGTCTATACTTTTGGCCTCATTACGATTATCATTAAATGCACTGAGCTGATTTGTTTCGAGCTTCTGCTGATCGTCAATTCGTTTAGATATATTTCTTTTTTTACGCGTATGTTCACCCATAACTGAAGCTTATTAATGAATTAAATTGCTAAGCTTCAAATTAGAAATATTCGTTCATTATAGGTATACGTATAAATACGTAAATTCAATTAAAACCTAATTAACTCCTCATAGATGGGCTGTAAAACCAGAATTAAAATAAAAAAATAGTTAAATAAAAATTAGGCTACTTAATTAAACCCTTGTGAAACTTTATAAAGACTAGTCTCGTCTAAAATTTTCAATTTTTTACCTGTAGTATCAATAAATCCTTTTTTCTTATACTCCGATAATAAGCGTATTGCCGATTCTGTAGCGGTACCTATAACGCTAGCGATTTCTTCGCGAGTAAGCACTATATCAACAAATCCCTCCTCATCTTCACCAAAGGTTTCTTTTAAGAAAAGTAACGTGTCAGCCAAACGTTGCTTTACTGTTTTTTGTGCCATTTTGGTAATAGAAGCATTCGCATCTTTAAGATCATGGCAAACGGTTTTCATCATATCCATTGAAAACTTTGGATTCTCTCGAATAGAGTCAAAAATATCTTTTTTAGGTATGAAACAGGCTTCCATATCTTTTAATGCCGTTACCGTAAGCGTAACAGGTTCTTCGCTCAATACAGATCGATAGCCGAGCATATCGCCTCCTTTTATAAACTTCACGATCTGCTCTTTACCGTTAGAACTAAGTCTTGACAGTTTACAAACACCAGCTTTAATACAGTAAACTCCACTTAAGATATTCCCTTCTGAAAATAACACTTCTCCTTTTTTAAAGATTCTCGTGTCTTTATGATCAGACATCGTCTTTAATTCTTGCTTAGTAAGCGATTTTAAAGTGTTAAATTCACGAATGATGCATTGTTCGCACTTACTCATACTTGATTGAAGTTATTCTTTCAAAGATATTCAATAATATGATAAATGTCATAATTTAAATCAATTAAATCCTCAACCTTTGTCAACAGGTAAATGAGTAATGTATGGCTACTATCAATTGTTATCATTGTGGTGATAATTGTACCAATGATATCATCCGTCTAAACGATAAAACCTTTTGTTGCAACGGATGTAAAACTGTATATGAAATTCTTAACGAAAGTGATCTAAACTGTTATTATGATTTAGAGCAGTCTCCCGGTAAAATTCCAGAAAAAATAAAAGGGAAATATGACTATCTCGATAATGATAAGATTGCTGAAAAACTATATGATTTCAAAGATGAACAGTTAACTGTTGTTACATTATACATTCCTCATATTCACTGCAGTTCATGCATTTGGGTATTAGAGCATCTAAACAAGTTAAACAAAGCTGTTACTACCTCTCGGGTTAACTTCCCAAAAAAAGAAGTGAATATTTCATTTAAAAATAAGAAAATCACCTTAAAAGAAGTTGTGGAACTTTTAAGCTCTATAGGTTATGAACCCTACGTAAGTTTAGAAGACACCGCTTCTAAAAAGAATAAACCAAATCGATCATTATTATATAAATTGGGGATTGCGGGATTTGCTTTTGGAAATATAATGTTACTATCATTTCCTGAGTATTTTCAGTCTGATGGTTATTGGATTGAAAAATATAGGCCGCTATTTAGATACATTATTTTCTTTACGATTCTTCCTGTGGTTTTCTATGCCGCTAACGAATATTTTATTTCTGCTTATAAAGGGTTAAAGCATAGAATTTTGAATATAGATGTGCCAATTGCATTAGGTATTACAGTACTTTTTTTACGAAGTTCATACGAAATTTTATTTGACACGGGGCAAGGTTATTTTGATAGTTTAGCAGGGTTTGTATTCTTTTTATTATTAGGTAAGATATTTCAGCAACAAACCTATAGCTTTCTTTCTTTTGAGAGAGATTATAAATCTTACTTTCCTATTGCTGTTACCAAGCTGAGCAAAGATAAGTCTGAAGAAAATGTCTCCATTTATGACATTAAAAAAGGTGATCGTTTATTAATTCGTAATAATGAATTAATTCCGGTTGATGGAGTGCTTATTTCTAAGATTACTCAAATTGATTACAGCTTTGTTACAGGCGAATCTTTGCCTGTTTCTAAACAATCGGGTAATAAAGTGTATGCAGGTGGTAAACAACTTACCGGAATCATAGAAATTGAAGCTTTGCAAACTGTTTCACAAAGTTATTTAACACAGTTATGGAGCAATGATGTTTTTTCAAAAAATAAATTGAATACGATAAAGACACTAACAGATGCTATTAGTAAACAATTTACAATCATAGTACTTTGTATCGCATTTTTAACGGGTATTTATTGGTACTTCAAAGACATAACTATGGTTGCCAATGTAGTAACGGCAGTACTTATTGTTGCCTGCCCATGTGCTTTGGCACTATCAGCCCCTTTTGCCTTGGGTAATATGTTACGCATTTTTGGTAAAGAAAAAATGTACTTAAAAAATACTTCAACCATAGAAAGCCTTGCAAAAATTGATACAGTCATTTTTGATAAAACAGGTACCCTCACAACTACAAAGGCTAATATGTATTATGAAGGTTTGTCTCTCACAAAAGATGAGCAGCAAGCAATAAAAAGTGTTTTACGAGCTTCCAATCATCCTTTGAGCAGAATGTTATATAATCAACTTAATGGATTACCCTCTAAACCTGTATCTAATTTTAAAGAAGCAATAGGAAAGGGCTTAGAAGGCTCGGTAGATGGTTCTTTTATAAAATTAGGATCATCGAGTTATGTTGAGTACACTAAAAATTCATCAACACAAACTGCAGTATACGTAAGCATTAATAATACTGTAAAAGGTAAATTTCATCTCGAAAATAACTATCGAGAAAGTATAAAAGAAGTATTCTCAACCCTTAAGCAAAACTATAAACTCGGTATCCTTTCTGGAGATAATCAAGGAGAGAAATTAAGATTGCAACAGCTATTACCATCAAAAACGGCTTTGGTATTCGATCAAAAACCAGAAGATAAGTTAGCGTATATAGAATTAAAGCAACGTTCTAAGCACAATGTATTAATGATTGGAGATGGCTTAAACGATGCCGGAGCCTTAGCGCAAAGTAATGTAGGACTTGTTATTTCAGAAGACATTAATGTTTTCTCACCAGCCTCAGATGGAATTATAGATGCTTCCGTTTTTAGCTTAATCCCAAAGTTATTGCGGTTATCAAAGAAAACTATACAAATTATTAAAATGAGCTTTATCATTTCATTGCTCTACAATTTAATAGGGATGGTATTTGCCGTAACAGGAAATTTATCTCCTATAGTAGCGGCTATACTAATGCCATTAAGTTCAATTACAATTGTAGTATTTGTAACGGTAGCTACCAATTTTATAGCACGGAAAAAGAAAAATTTGATAACATGACAATTATCATGTTTTAAGGAACATAGCTCCACTAATTTTGTAAAGTAATCAGGTATAATATGGGTGTTATTTATGTATTAATAACAGTGAGTTTAATTATTGCAATTATTTTTTTATTCGCCTTTGTATTTGCTGTGAAAAGCGGCCAATATGATGATGCCGTAACACCTTCTATTAGAATGTTATTCGATAATAAATCAATTAAAAAACATAAATCAAAACCTTTAGATAAATCATAATTTATGGAAATGCAACAATTTTATTATGACAACAAGATCGTCAAGAATTTCTTGTATGCAACTATTCTCTGGGGATTAGTAGGAATGTTAGTAGGTCTCCTATTAGCCTTCATGTTTATTTTTCCTGACTTAACAAGCGGTATTTCATGGTTGAGCTTTGGGCGTTTACGTCCGCTGCATACCAATGCGGTTATTTTTGCATTTGTAGGTAACGCCATTTTTGCCGGAGTCTACTATTCGCTACAACGATTACTTAAAGCAAGAATGTTTAGTGATCTATTGAGTAAATTAAACTTTTGGGGATGGCAATTAATTATTGTAGCCGCCGCTATAACGCTGCCATTAGGTTATACAACCAGTAAAGAATATGCCGAATTAGAATGGCCTATAGACATTGGTATTGCCGTTGTATGGGTAATTTTTGGTGTTAACATGATTGGTACCATCTTAAAAAGAAGAGAACGACATCTATATGTTGCCATCTGGTTCTATCTTGCCACATTCGTTACTGTAGCTGTGCTCCATATCTTTAATAGTTTAGAATTACCTGTAAGTGGTTTAAAAAGCTACTCGGTATATGCCGGAGTGCAAGATGCACTTGTACAATGGTGGTATGGTCATAACGCGGTTGCATTCTTTTTAACCACACCATTTTTAGGATTGATGTATTATTTCATTCCTAAGGCTTCTAACAGACCCATTTATTCATATAGATTATCAATTGTACACTTTTGGTCGTTGATCTTTATCTATATATGGGCCGGACCTCATCACTTATTATATACATCATTACCAGACTGGGCTCAAAACTTAGGTGTAGTCTTCTCAGTAATGCTTATTATGCCATCATGGGGTGGTATGATTAACGGATTATTAACCTTACGCGGCGCATGGGATAAAGTAAGAACAGATCCTGTACTTAAATTTATGGTTGTTGCCATTACAGGATATGGTATGGCCACCTTTGAAGGGCCTATGCTATCATTAAAAAGTGTAAATGCCATTGGGCACTTTACAGATTGGATTATCGCACACGTACACGTAGGTGCATTAGCATGGAACGGATTCTTAACCTTTGGTATGATCTATTGGATGGTTCCAAGAATGTTTAAAACAAAACTTTATTCGGTTAAGCTGGCTAATACACACTTTTGGATAGGCACTTTGGGTATTATTTTATATGCTTTACCAATGTATGTAGCTGGTTTTACACAGGCTTCAATGTGGAAACAATTTAACCCAGATGGTACATTAGTATATGGTAACTTCTTAGAAACCGTTACTCAAATTATTCCAATGTATTGGATGCGTGCTATTGGAGGAACTTTATTTATCATTGGTGCTTTAGTAATGCTTTATAATGTTGTAAAAACAGTAAAATCTGGTAGTAAGGTTGAAGATGAAATGGCCGAAGCTCCTTCTTTGGTAAGAATTAAAAAGGGACGTTTAGCCGGAGAGACGTGGCACCATGCTCTAGAAAGAAAGCCGGTTCAATTAACCATCTTTGCTACAATTGCCATCTTAATTGGAGGTATTGTTCAGATTGTTCCAACAATTATGGTGAAATCAAATATTCCAACGATTTCTAGTGTAAAACCCTATACACCATTAGAATTGGAAGGTAGAGACCTTTATATCCGTGAAGGTTGTGTTGGTTGTCATTCGCAAATGATTCGACCGTTTAGATCTGAAGTTGAACGCTATGGAGAGTATTCTAAAGCCGGTGAATTCGTATATGATCATCCTTTCTTGTGGGGGTCAAAACGTACTGGGCCAGATTTACATAGACTTGGCGGAAAATACTCTGATAGTTGGCATTTAAATCACATGAATGATCCACAAAGTACCTCACCTGGTTCCATTATGCCGAACTATGAATGGCTATCGAAAAATAAATTAGATATTTCTAATATCGAAAAGAAAATGGAGACGATGGTTGCGTTAGGCGTTCCATATAGTGAGGAAGATATTAGTAGCGCCCGTTCTGATATAAAAGAACAAGCCTTAAAAATAGAAAAGAATTTATACCAAGATCCAACCTTTGCTGAAAGCTATGAAGCTGCAAAGAAAAATGCGGAATCTAATGATCTGACATTTACACCTATGAACGAGCGTGAAATAGTGGCTCTTATTGCTTACTTACAACGCCTTGGTACAGATATTAAAGTTAAAGACGAACAAACAGCACAAAACAAATAATTATGCTCAAGTTTATAAAACATCATATGGAAAGCATTGATGGTGTTGCCATATATCCGATGATATCATTATTGATCTTTTTTATCTTTTTTTCACTACTATTTTGGTGGGTATTTACTGCAAGAAAAGATTATTTAAAAAAAGTAAGTAATCTACCATTAGATAACGATAATACTTTAGAACTATGAAAAATAGACCAACCTTAGCTTATATACGTGTATTTATAGTATTTGCAATTGTTTTTGTAATTACAGAATACTTCTATAAAACGGGCTCGGAGCCTGCTTTTATCACAAATCCGTCAGTAACTTTATTTCTGATAACTGTATTCTTAATGCTATTAGGCTTTGAAGCCATTCAAACCGCAACTAACAATTTGGGTAAAACCGATGACGAGCTTAACGCAGAAGTTAATAATAACATTAAAGAAAGTTCTGGATTTAAAGAATTATTAAGGGGTTTATGGGGTTCTAAACCCCTTGAACAGGAGGCTGATATTCTATTAGATCATGATTATGATGGTATTAAAGAGTTAGATAATTCTTTACCCCCATGGTGGTTATACTCTTTTTATATCTCAATGATTTTTGCCGTACTATATTTCGGATATTATCATATTCTGGGTGGTGACACACAAGAAGATGAATACAATAAACAAATGGAAATAGCACGTATTGAGGTAGAAAAATATAAACGTGCAAATCCGGTGGTTCTAGATCCTAGTAAAATGAATGCAACAGATAATCTCGAAGCCGGTAAAAAAATCTTTAGAGCAAATTGTGCTGCTTGCCATGCTAACGATGGCGGTGGGGGTATTGGCCCGAATTTAACTGATAACTATTGGATCTTAGGTGGTGGCGCAGAAAATATTTACAACACCATTTCAGAAGGAGGTCGTGATGGTAAGGGTATGATTGCCTGGAAAAATAGCCTTAATACCCAAAAGATACAACAGGTGGTGAGCTTCATATTAAGTTTGGAGAATACGACACCGAAAAATCCAAAAGCGGAAGAGGGTGAGCTCTGGAAAGAGCAATAATAATTGATCGCCTAATGTTGTAAAAGACAGGTGGCGATCTTAAAATTGAGTTTGTAAAAAATGGGTGAACAAACAAAGGAAAGCTTTAGAGATTCTATAGGTACCATAGATGATAGAGGTAGGCGCTCTTGGATTTTTCCAAAAAAGCCAAGTGGTATCTTTTATAAATATCGAACCTATGTAAGTTGGTTTTTATTAGCTTTTTTATTTGCAGCTCCTTTTATTAAGATCAACGGCAACCAGTTTTTACTATTTAATGTTCTTGAGCGTAAGTTTAACATTTTTGGCTTTCCGTTCTGGCCACAAGATTTTCACTTGCTTGTAATTTCCATGATTATAGGCGTGGTTTTTATCACACTATTTACGGTGGTTTACGGTCGTGTTTTTTGCGGTTGGGTCTGTCCGCAAACTATTTTTTTAGAAATGCTATTCAGAAAAATAGAATATGCCATAGATGGAGACCGAGGTGCTCAAATAAGGCTAAAAAAACAAGCCTGGAATGCTGAAAAAATTAGAAAACGAATACTTAAACATACTGTTTTCTTTATCATATCATTTCTAATAGCTAATGTGTTTTTGGCCTATATTATTGGTAGTGATGCCCTTTTTGAAATCATAACTGATAATCCGGCTAATCATGTTACCGGATTATTTTCTATTCTTATTTTCACCATAGTGTTCTACTTTATCTTTTCATGGTTTAGAGAGCAAGTATGCGTTATCGCTTGTCCATACGGCAGATTACAAAGTGTTTTACTAGATACTAAATCAATTGTAGTAGCCTATGATTATAAACGTGGTGAAAAAGAGGCAGGGAGAGCGAAATTTAAAAAGAATGAAGATAGGCCCGCTTCTGGCAAAGGTGATTGTATTGACTGTCATCAATGTGTTGATGTTTGTCCAACCGGAATTGATATTAGAAATGGGACGCAGTTAGAGTGCGTAAACTGTACTGCATGTATCGATGCATGTGATTTTATGATGGAAAAAGTGAAGCTTCCAACCGGGTTAATACGATTTGCATCAGAAGATAATATTGCTAAAGCAGAAAAGCCAAAATTCACATTACGAATGAAAGGCTATACTGCTGTATTAGTAATATTAATTGGAGTTCTTGTTGGTATGTTATTTTTAAGGAATGCTGTTGAAGCTACGATATTGAGATTACCCGGGCAACTATACACTACTAAAGAAAACAATATTATAAGTAATGTATATACCTATAAACTAATAAATAAGACCACAGATAAAATACAAGATGTAGCCATAAAATTGATATCACATGATGGAACTATCAAGCTTGTAGGAGATGATGCACTTTCGGTACCAAAACAAGATTTATCTGAAGGGACCTTATTTATAGAAATACCAATAGCGCAATTAAAGGGCAGTAAAGAGAAAATTAAAATTGGGGTGTATTCGAAAGATGAACTTATTGAAACTACAACTACCAATTTTTTAGGACCAAAAAAATATTAAAAAATGAAAATCAATTGGGGAACAGGCATATTAATAGCATTTATATTATTCATTGGATTCATTCTATACTTTGTAATAACAGCAACTACCAATGATAAATATAATTACAGTTTGGTTTCAGAGGAATATTATAAAGAAGAACTCAATTATCAAAACGATATGGATAAGTATAAAAATACTCAAGAATCAGGTATTGAGTTAACATTTGAGAAAACAACAAAAGGAATAGAAATTAGTTTCCCTCTTAAATATCAAGCAGAAATTATCCAGGGAAGCGTGTCCCTATACAGACCGTCTAACCAAAGTTTAGATACAGACATCCCATTTGTCTTATCTAATACTACTACATTACTCATACCTGATAATAAGTTGGTAGGCGGTCGTTGGGACATTAAAATTAATTGGAATCAAAATAACAAAGAATATCTCTATAAAAAAGAGTTTATTTATTAATTATAAATGTTACTGTCTGCAATTATATTAGGTTTATTAAGTAGTTTTCACTGCGTTGGTATGTGCGGACCGATTGCTTTTGTTTTGCCTATTGACAGAAAGAACAAAACACGAGGTGCCTATCAATCGTTATTATATCATATTGGTAGGTTAATTGCCTATAGTAGTATTGGTGCCTTATTTGGACTTTTAGGGAAAGGACTCTACCTGTCTGGGTTTCAACAACGCCTGTCTATTTTACTAGGTATTTTAATGATTCTTATTGTTTTAATACCTATCCGTGTTTTCAACAAATATAATTTTTCAAAACCTTTATTTCATTTTATAAATAAAGTAAAAGCTAAGTTAGGTTTCTACTTGAAACAAAAATCTAATAAAGCAGTTTTTACCATTGGCTTTTTTAATGGTTTTTTACCTTGCGGAATGGTCTATATGGCTTTAGTGGGTGCAGTGGCTACTTCGCAATTCTATTTAGGTGCATTATATATGTTTCTGTTTGGTCTAGGAACAATACCTATAATGACCATTGCGATATATTCTAAAAGTGTTTTCTCTCTGAATCTTCGCAAAAAAATCACCAAAGTCATTCCTGTTTTTGTTGTGATAATTGGGTTATTATTTATCCTTCGCGGAATGGGATTAGGTATTCCCTACGTCTCCCCTAAGGATGTAAAATTGCAAGTACATAATACACCAATTGAGTGTATAGATTAATTTAAAATAAAAAAATGAAGATAGTTGATTCGATTAGTGCAGTTGGTAATGTAAAGTCTGGTAATAGAATATTCTTTCAGGGAGCAGCAATGACTCCTAATGTTTTAATAGATGCTTTGTGTGAAAGGCATCATGAATTATCTAATATTGATATCATTCAAGTACATACAGAGGGTACAGCAAAGTATACCGAAGCTCCTTATAATAAAACATTTAAGCTTACCAGTTGTTTTGTTGGAGGTAATGTTAGAAAATCAGTAAACTCGAATCAAGGTGATTATATACCTATTTTTTTAAGTGAAATTTATCATCTGTTTGATGATGACATTTTACCATTAGATGTTGCTTTTATTCAGGTGTCAACACCAGATAAGCATGGCTATTGCTCTCTTGGTACTTCAGTTGATATTACCCTACCTGCATTACGTTCTGCCAAAATGGTAGTTGCACAAATAAATCCCAATGTACCGAGAACGCATGGCGATGGCATTATACATGTAAAAAATATTGATTTCGCAGTACATGTTGATAAACCAATTCATAGAACTGAACTTGGAACACTGTCTTCTATTGAAAAAAAAATTGGAGCTCATGTTGCAGAATTGGTTGATGATGGTGCTACTTTACAAATGGGTATTGGTAACATACCAAACGCCGTTCTAAACAATCTAACAAATCATAAACATTTAGGCATCCATACCGAAATGTTCTCTGATGGCATATTACCTCTTTTAGAAAAGGGAGTCATCACTGGCCAAAAGAAGAAGCTTAAAACCGGAAAATTGGTAACATGTTTTGCCGTAGGATCACAAAAACTATATGATTTCATTGATGATAATCCGATTGTGCATTTTAAGGAAGCCGCTTATACGAATGATACTTCGCTTATCAAATTAAATCCAAAAGTAACTGCTATTAATAGCGCTATCGAAATAGATCTAACTGGCCAAATTTGCGCTGATACAATTGGTAAATATCAATATTCTGGTGTTGGAGGGCAAATGGATTTCATTAGAGGAGCCGCCTTATCTAAAGGAGGTAAGCCAATTTTTGCAATGCCATCAATTACAAATAAGGGATTGTCAAAAATAAATCCATTCTTAAAACAAGGTGCCGGCGTTACCACTACGCGAGCACATGTACATTACGTAGTAACAGAAAACGGAGTAGCGAATTTATTTGGTAAAAGCCTGAAACAGCGCGCAAAACAACTAATTGCTATCGCTCATCCAGATTTTCAGGAAGCGCTAGATAAAGCAGCTTATGAAAGATTTAACTGCTTGTAAATAATAAGCTTGATATAATCATCTAAATATGCGGGATATGTTTATAAAACTTCAAGATTATCTAGGTGAATTTGTATACGGTGGTATCGATGGAGCAGTAACTACCTTTGCAGTGGTTGCCGGAGCGGTAGGGGCAGGACTCGATAGTTCAATCATAATTATTTTAGGCTTTGCCAATCTTTTTGCTGATGGATTTGCAATGTCTGTTGGCGCATACCTATCGGCCAAATCCGAAAGAGATAATTATAATAAGTATAAACGTAGAGAATATTGGGAAATCGAGAATATGCCCGAAACCGAGCGCAAAGAAGTTGAAGATATCTATAGGAATAAAGGCTTTAGTGGTGAGCTTCTCAAAAAAGTGGTAGATACGATAATTGCAGATAAAGATCGCTGGGTAGATGTAATGATGAAAGATGAGTTATTAATGTCTGAGTCAGTGAAGCAACCTTTTAAAATAGGTTTGGTTACCTATTTGTCATTTATTTCAATAGGTTTAATACCATTACTAATTTATGTATGGGATTTTATAGATCAATTTCCCGGCAATCTTTTTCTTTGGACAAGTATTTTTACATCTTTAGGCTTTATAATAATCGGTTTTCTTAAAACTTATATCACAGAGACAAGTCGGTTAAAAGGTATTTTAGAAACCTTAACTCTTGGTATAATAGCAGCAATGGTTGCCTATTTAATTGGTAATCTTTTAGAAAGAATTGTACTTAGCTAAGTTTAGCTATTTTTTTTTAAATCCTCTTTTTTAAGCAAAAGCTTGTTTTCTTCTAAAATAAAAACCATAAGTTTTACATAGTCATCTACAGTTTCCTTAATATCTGTCGGATCTATAATATCAATAAACCCTTTCCATATCAACTCTCTATCTTTTGTAGTACAGATACAATATAACGATGCTTCGGCATGATATACCGAATACTGTTCATAATATTTTGGATTATAATAAATATCTTGATTAAAGAAATAATCATCTCTAAACTTTCGATAGGTATTATCAATATCTTTATATGATTTTGAAAGGCGTTGTTTATTCTCAGAACCAATAATTTTTGAAAAAAGTATTGTATCAAAGCCATCTGCTAAAAGGCTATTCTCTATTTCTAACAGATCATCTTCGGTCTTTTTTTGATTATCAAAGTATTGATAACTAGGAACTGCATTAATATTTCTAGAAATATATTCGTTTTGTAATTTATCTTCAAAAGATTTTCTGGCTTCAACATTTGATGTCATACCTACAATTAAGACCTTCGTAGCTTCATAGGTGTCAATTTCAGGGTTCTTCCAATTGTCAACTAAATCTGTAGTAGAACAATTAATAAATAAAATTATAATAAAAAGTAGATTAATTTTTCTCATGAGTGATTGTTTTATTGTTTTTGATAATTTAAAAAGCAGGAAATATGATTCTTTTAGAAAAGAAATTGCTCATAAAAAGATGCTCAAATACATCATACTCCAAATTAAGCTTCATTTTTAAACTCATTGAGTTATATAACAAGCTTTTAACATTATACTTAATATACTTCTAAGTTAAATTAAACAAAGCTTTATTACTATGATATTTATCAGTTGAACCGTTTAAAAAATCTATAACCTAGTTAACTATAATAAAAGTTTCTAACTAAGGCTTTTATTTGATTTTCTGTCATACTATCAACTCGTTCATTATGTAATACTTTATCATTTAGGCTTCGATAATTACTTTCTAATTCTTTTTTTAACTTAATTCTTGTTTCAGCAGGACCAAATATGGCAATAGCTTTTGCATCCTTAATTTTTAGAGTAATCTCTTTAAAGTAATTCTTTAATTGATGCTTCTCGCGCTCTAAATATTTACTGTCTTGAACTACATCTTGAGGGCCACCCTTTAATCGACTTCCCGAGCCTCCACCAACATGATAATTTTCAACATTAGATTTAATTACTTCAAGAGTTTCTTTTTCTTTTTCTAATGTAATAATATAAGCTCTGTCTTTATCGAGCCAGATTCCAATATTTTTCATAATAATTTAGTTTTTAATATCATGCATTACTAAAACAGGAACCTTAGAATAAAAGTTTAATCCTTTAACCAAAGGCTGTACCAGTACATTGTCAAAAAACACATGCTTTTTATTTATAAAAGATATCATATCACTTTCTCTACTATCTGTAAATAATTGTACGCCCTCTAAAACCGAGTCATGAATCAGGTGATGAAATGAGTGACGAAAACCTTTAAATAAATTTTTAAGTTTATTTTGATGTTGTTGTTGTTTTTCATTCAATGTTTCCTCCTTTGAAATATGCAAAACTGCAATATTGGCGTTATCTATTTTAGCAATATTTAGAAGGTGTTCAAGTTCATTTTCATTATATTTATTTCTATACCCGGTAGGAAAAACAATCTCTTTAGGTTTCTTATAGGAGGCGGTTTCTGGTACAATAATAGAAGGGCAATTGCGCACTTTCTCCATTACATAAATTGCTACTGTCCCGAAAGCTACTTTTCTTGATCTTGTTACTCCTTTTGATCCCATTACAATCAAATCAATGGCCTCATAGTTTACAATATTCTGGATCGCTTCTAAAATTGAACCCTCAATCGAAATGGTTTTAAATTTATGATATGGACTATCATTTTTTAAGAGCTCTTCCAACAAACTATTTAATCCTTTCTCAGATTTTTCTTTAAGATCTTTGTACTTCGCAGGATAAAGTTTTTTGTTTATATGACTTTTAAGCTTATTGTCAGATAAAGCAAATGCATTCATTATATAAAATTCACAAAAGTGTTTATCAAATAATTTGATTGCGAAATTTATTGCATGTAATGCATTTTCTGAAAAATCGGTCGGTAATACTATTTTCTTCATAAATAAAATATGAGTTTATTTAATTCTGCCAAAATGATATAATTTCATAGCAGGTATTTAATAGAAATAGTGCTAATAATAGTGAAACACAAATTACCTGCATAAACTTTACATTTAAAGCTTCCACTAATGTTAAAAATCGATTTGGAAATATAATTTAGGCTAAACATCCAAACAGCATAATTATCAGTTTCCAATTGAGTTCCCATATATTGTAAAATAATATGTCATTAAGTTTAGAAAAGCTTTGAATAATAAAAACTTCTAATCATTTATATTATTCACAATCAGCTTAATTCTACTTACTTCTTTAAAGTTAGTATCAAAAAAGTAGATTTCAAATGACAATTATCATAGTTTACTGCTATTGAAATTATTAGCTTGCTAAGTATAATCAACAAAAGATAATCATGAAAATATCGCAAAAAGTAGGTGTTTCATTTTATCAGAATTTAGGTATGCTACTTTATGCTATTGCCGCTTCTGATAGGCAGATTCATGAGCAGGAATATGAGGCTTTTAAAAGAATTTTAAAAAATGAATTATTAAAAAAGATTAATAATGATTATTCTGCCTATTCTATATTTCAAGCAGAAGTTAGTTTTGACCATTACAAAACTATTCAAGCTGACCCTAACAAATGCTTTAATGATTTTATGAAATTTAAAGTAGACAATGATGAATTATTTACAAACGAAGTTAAAAAATTGGTTATGAGTTCTGCGGCCTCGATTGCAAAGGCTTTCTCAAGTAAGAATAAATCAGAACTAATTATGTTAGCAAAATTAGATTTAGAATTGAAAAAAAAATAGACACTATGAACACAAAAATAATTATTGCCGTTAGTTTACTATGTATGTCACTTATGAGTTTCTCTCAACTAGAAAATCTTGATTATATTTCTCCAAAAAAAGATGGAGTAATTGCCCTTAAAAAAGGAGATAATTGGAGTTTCATTGATACATTGGGGAATACCCTAATTGATTTTAGAGGCGATTTAGTTGCAGTAAGAAATACCGATGGCAGCTATCCATTATTCGCTAATAATAGATGCTTAATAAAGAAAAAAAATAATGAAGTTTACTATTATGGATACATCGATAAAACCGGAACAACCATTATTGATCCTGAGTTCTTAAATGCATCAACCTTCAAAAATGGCAAGGCCATTATTCTAAAAAAAGTAACGGAAAAGGTTGGTGAAAATAATGTGCTTGGTAAAAATGTTGTCTCTACTAAACTAGAAGAATATATAATTGATACTTCTGGTAAAACAATTAAATTTTTAAGCTCAAGACATTTTATTCCAAAACGAATTGGTATTAAATCTGAAGATAAAATAAATTCAAGATTCATTACAAATAATCTTGTTGCTGTGAAAAGTAAAAATAATAAATGGAAGCTTTATAAAATTTAAAAATGAGAGGCGCCATCTATTATTCTAATAAAACTTACGAAGTCTAAAGATTATTGGAAATATACTATAGATTTTGAACCAAAAAAAGCGTTTTCAACGAAGGTGAAAGACTTTGAAATCAAGTTGCTCTATTATGAGTTCCGATGATCAACTTATAGGATAAGTAAAAATTTTAGAAACGATAATAGAAAGAAAACCTAAGATATCATTTTTCATTTTAATTACGAAGTTTTTCCTTAGCAAAGCTTTCACATAAGGTCAAGGTTTCCTTTATATCGATTAAAGTTGTTCTTGGATTGATTAAACACATACGCAGAACTACTTGATTTTGAAGTATCGTTGTTACCAAAAGTGCTTCTTTTGAAGCAACTATTTTTTCAGAAATATATTGATTGAGGCTATCAAGCTGTTTTTCTGATAATTTTGATTTTATGGGATGATATCTAAAATTAATCACAGCCAAAGTAGCGGGCGAAATCACCTCCCACTTAGGGCTTTTACGCAAAATGTCTTCAACTTTATTTGCCAAATCGATGTTGTAAATAACTGCCTTTCTAAATGCCTCTAATCCAAATGTTTTAAGAGACATATAAAACTTTAAAGCTCTAAATCGTCTTGTTAATTGAATACCATGGTCATAAAAATTAATTTCAGAAGTGTTTCCTTCTATATCTCTTAAATATTCTGGTTTTTCGCTAAAGGCCTCACTTAACCATTTATGATTTCTAACCAATAAGCATCCCATTTCATATGGTTGGTATAACCATTTATGAGGATCTATAGTCAAAGAATCTGCTTTACCAATACCTTTTAATAGTTGACTGCCTTTTTTAGAAAGTATCGCTGCTGCCCCATAAGCTCCATCAATATGAAACCATAGTTTCTCTACCTTACAGATTTCAGCAATTTCGTTTAAAGGATCAATAGTACCCGTATTTGTGGTGCCTGCTGAAGCTATTATACAAAAGGGCTTCATGCCTTCTAATTTATCTTTCGCAATTGCATTTTTAAGCTTGTTAATTGCAATTTTATATTCAATGTCTGTAGGAATAATCCGCACTTGTTCTTTTTTAAAACCTAAAACTCGAATGGCCTTAATATTAGAAGAATGAGCTTGATCTGATAAATAAATAATAGCCTTTGAAAAATCATCACCACATCGTTGTTGCCTAGCTGTTACCAATGCAGTTAAGTTCGCCATAGATCCTCCACTAGTAAATAAGCCTCCTCCTTTTTTTGCAGGAAAATTAAATAATTTCAGTAGCCATTGCATCGTAACAATTTCTAATTCAGCCGCTGCAGGTGAAGCAGCCCAGCCACCAGAAAAAATATTAAAACCAGTAGCAAGTGCATCGGCCATTACACTTATATAATTGCTGGGCCCGGGAACAAAAGAATATGATTTTGGATGTGATACTATATTACTATTAGGTATTACTTTTTCTAACACAAAATCTAATACTTCGTTATAGTTGGTTGCCTTTTCTGGGGCTTCAGTTAAAAAAAGAGTATCCATTTCTTGCCTAGAAGCCAAGGCAATTGGTTTCTTGGTGTGTTCGGTTTCAAAATGTTCAACAATGGCATCAATTACTCGATACCCAAAATGTTTCATATCTTCTTTACTCAATTGTAACTTGTGCGACTCATTCATTCTTTAAATTGGTTATGAATTACTAAAAATTAATTGTAAACTCAAGATTAGAAGCTATTCAGATATTTATTTTAGTGGAATTGCACTTTGTAAAATCTTGATAAAACCACCACTAATATTTATGACCTTTGCATACCCAAACTGTTTTAAAGCTTAAGCTACAATTACAGGTCACTAATCTCTTACACAATATATAAAATATAACGCTCTTGGTCTAACAAATTCATAAGATCGTAACGATTATCTAATAAAAAAAATGGGGCAAATTTTGTACAAGATTTTTATAGCGTTCTCAAGCTCATCTAATGTCAAGAAACCTATCAATATCTTAATAAATATCTAGAATTAGTACTTAAAAACATCTAGTACATAGCTACACTTTTTTCATCATATAAAACTTTCTCAAAGAAACAATTATGAGTATGAAAATAATATGATAATTATCATACTCTCTTTGATAGTGACCTTCGGGTAATTAGCAAATAAAAGATATATAAAATTCTGATTATCAAACTTTTAAATTTCAAAAAAAATAATCATTTATGATAAATATCATACTTCTTAATCTATTCAAAATCTACCTTTATAGTATAATTTAAAATTCATAATAGATGAAAAAAACAATAATTTTAGCAGTAATGATGGTTATAGGTACTTTAAATTTTGCCTTTGCGCAACAACCTTCGGATACCGATTCGGGTTTTAGCAAATGGCAGTTTAGATTACGAGGAATAATTGTAACACCAGATGAGAGTGCAACGATACAAACCATAGGTGGAGATGCAGATATTTCTACGGCTATTGTGCCAGAATTAGACATTACTTACTTTTTTACTGAAAATTGGTCTGCAGAATTAATTTTAGCAACTACCAAGCATGATGTTAAAGCAATCAATACTGCAGTAAATGATATAGACCTGGGTCATGTTTGGCTATTACCTCCTACATTATTAGGTCAATATCATTTCACTGGAGGTAACTTGGTACCGTATTTAGGAGCTGGTGTAAACCTCACCCTATTTTATGGTGTAGATGAAGGACCAGTTGCTGATGACATTGATTATGACACCGCAGTAGGTTTCGCACTACAGGGAGGATTTGATTATATGCTTAATGATAAGTGGTTTTTGAATGTTGATGTTAAAAAGCTTTTCTTAAATACCGAAGCTACTGTAAATGCTCAAACCCCACTTGGAGCTACAGTAAAAGCGGATGTAGATATTAACCCTTGGGTTTTTGGTTTTGGAGTTGGAGTTAGGTTATAAAGCTTCGTTCGTTATATTCTTAAAAAACCATTTGATTTTAGATCAAATGGTTTTTCTTTTTAAGCAAGCGTTAGTGCAATTTTCATCATATCGTTATACGATTGCTCTCTATCTACTTGACTAGATGAAGCTCCAGTAATAATATTATCACTTACGGTAAGTATTGATAATGCCTTTATATTAAACCTTTTTGCAAGTGTAAGTAGAATCTGCGTTTCCATTTCTACACCAAGAACACCATGCTTTTGCCATTTATCCCAACGATTTGGTTGAGGATCATAAAATGTATTCGTACTAAATACCGAACCTTGTATAGTATTAATGTTTAATTGTTGCGCCGATTGATATGCCTTCTGCAATAGATCAAAATCAGCCGTTGCTGCATAATGCATTCTTCCAAAATAATTACTGCTGGCATCAGAATCACCAGATGCACTCATTGCGAGAATTACCTGACCTAATTTAAGTTCTTTTTGTATAGCTCCGCAGGTACCAACTCGAATTAATTGTTTTGCATTATAAGTACTTATCAACTCGTTAATATAAATAGAAGCGCTCCCCATACCCATACCAGTACCTTGAATAGAGATCCTTTTTCCGTGATAAAAACCCGTATAACCATACATTCCGCGTACCCTATTATAACACACTGCGTCTTCAAGCATAGTTTCTGCTACATGTTTGGCACGTAAAGGATCACCAGGAAGTAATACTGTTTCTGCAATATCTCCAACTTTTGCTTCTAAATGTATACTACTCATATTATTAATATAACTTGGTTATTATTTGAACTACGATGAAGCTGTAATACTTTTCTTTTTATAAGATTAGTCATATTTTAGATTTTAATTCTTTCTCTTTTTACAATTTAGCACATAAAAAACTTAAGTAAAAAAGAGAATACATAAATTTATCTAAAAATCTTTCTTTTTAGATTTATGTACAATACGCAATACGGGTAAAATCACCCAGAGCATTAACACTAAAAACGAAGTGAACATACCTAACCCTGTTCCAAAGAATTTTTGGAATACCGCTCCTGTATATCCTAATAAAGCAGAAATATCTAATTTTAAAAGTATTAGTATTCTCGATAAATCAATCGGGTTTAACATTGTAGTTATTAAAGAAAATTTATCAAGAGGGTATTCTTGTAAAAGAATTAAAGAGATTAGAAACATTCCATCATAGATAACTGCTAAGAATAACCATAGTAAAATGGCATAACCAAATCCTTTGATTTTATTTTCATTAGATAAAGCAATATTAAACGCCAATGCTACGAAAATAAATGTAAGAAGGGCACCAACAATTAAAAGGGATAGAAAGTTAAATATAGCGGATGATTGTAAAATTCCATATAATAAAAAAGGAATACCAAGGCCAACCATCAAACTCATTGATAGTGAAAGTGCTACGCCAAAATATTGCCCTAAGAATATGGTAGATCTTTTTAAAGGCTGAGCGAGCAATAACTCTGTAAATTCTCTAGAATTATAATAGTACATTACACCAAAAATAGTTCCTATAAGTGGTGTTAATACTATTATAATATTTAATAATGTGATAACCGCTTTTGAAGTATCATTATTCAAAAACAACAATACAAAACCTAATAACAAGTAAAAACCGAAGTACACATAGCTCCAACGACTACGCATTAAATCATAAAAACTATATTTTAATATTTTAAGCATGCTCTTTTAATAAAATAGTTGCTATGGCCTGTTCAAGGCTTTGCTGTTTCGTTTCCTGTTGTATGGCTTTAATACTCCCTTTAAAATAAATTCTTCCGTCTAATAAAAAAACAATTTCATCGGCTACTTCTTCAACAAAACTCATTATATGAGAAGTTATTAGAATAGTTTTGCCACGACTTTTTTCTCTTTGAATAATTTCTTTTAAATGAATTAACGAAATAGGATCTAATCCGGTTGTCGGTTCATCAAGAATAATCAATGGGCTGTCAAACATAAAAGTTAGTACTAAATTTACTTTTTGACGAGTTCCACCAGATAGGTTTCCTAGCTTTTGATCTAAAAAAGTATTTAAACCAAATAAATTAATTAATTCTTGATCTGAAGTTACTTTAGATCTAAGATTTTTAATCATTCTTACCAATTCTTTCACCGTTAAATTACTCGGAAAATTGGCGATTTGAGGAAGATAGTTTATTTCATTTCTATATTTATGCTTGCCAATAATATTTTTATTATCAATTTTAATTGATCCCTTATTAGGAATAACCATGCCTAGAATACTCTTTATAAGTGTTGTTTTTCCCGAACCATTAGGACCTAAGACGGCAAAGATTCCACCTTTTTTTATTGTTAAATTCAGTTCTTTAAGAACTTCAACCTTACCAAATCTCTTATGTAAATGTGCAATTTCAATCATTCAAAAGGTTTCATTAGGGGTTTACTATCTAGAAGGTTATCTGGTGTAAATACAGGAGAAACCTTCTCTGAAAAATTTATTATATCAACAAATAAGCTTCTTAAAAGAATTAATGTTTCTGGAGTTTTATTTACAATATAAGAGAACAGTTTCACAGGTCTATAAGGAACATCGCCATAACCATTTTTATCAAGGTCATAACCTGTATAAGAACTCCAGTAGTTCTCATTAAAAATATTATCATTTAACTTACTATTGTATGATAAATCAAAAGCATTATTGAGAAAATTATTCCTTTTAAAAACATTGGTGTAGCAGGCTCCTGAGATTTTGATTCCCCAACCATTTCCAACAAAACTATTATTAATATAATTTATTCTGGTAGAGCCTTCTGTAAAAACTCCAGTAGTATTTTGCTCAAAAGTATTGTTTAAAATTTCTGCATCATAAATCTCTTTAAGTAATAACCCATAAGAAGCTGTTCCCCAATTTTTTTCAAATCTATTATGTGTCATTTTTATAAACTTAGAAAACATTACTGCAACACCAGATCCATTATTAGTGAAGGTATTATGATGGTATTCATCGTTATTAGAAAACATAAAATGTAAACCATACCGAAGATTATCATGACTATTATTTTCTAGTACCTTACTTTCTGACACAAACTCAAGGTAAATTCCATCTCTCAAATTATATACTTGGTTGTTTTTTACTTCAATATTTGAGCAATGCCATAAATGAATGCCATTGCCTGATCCTGCCTGGTCAATTGCGACACTTGAAATAGTATTGTTTTCAATGAAGCCGTTATGAGACTTTTCAACTAGTAAGCCAAAAAAGACATTTTCTAACACGGTATTCTCAATTGTAAAATACTTGCTCTTTGATATATAAATAGCAGCATAATCTTTGGTATAGCTTTGACCTACATTTTTTAAAGTTACATTTGAGATAGATACACTATCAGATTTAATGACAAGAATATATCCTTTCTTTTGACCATCTATAATTGGATTGTTTCTTCCAATAATTTTTAAGGGTTTATCAATAATAAGGTCATATTCATTGTAAACTCCTCCATTAAGGATAATAGTATCATAGCTGTCAGCTTTAGAAACAGCATCAGACAAGGAACGGACTTCACAGGTATTACAAACTTCTATTTGAGCAAAGCTCATAAAGTTATTTATGAGAAGAAATAAGTATATTGTATTTAAAATAGATTTATACACTTCTAATAATTATAGTAAAGTGATTATAAAACATTGTACCGCAACCCAACATTAACAGTTAGTTTTTCATCCATCTGCATGTCGTTATAATCTCTATGAATTGGGATACCTGCTTCCAAGCCCAATCGTAAATCTCTAAAAATTGACGCCTTAGAGAACACCATATTTGTTCCTATAAAACCTCTTATTTTATTATAACCATAATTGCTAACATTAGCTGTAGTTACCATCATAGGATTCAGTTGTGAATCTTGCCCATTTAAGTCACCCTCAGTAATGCCTAATATTCGCGAAGAAATACTAAATGTATTAGATAATTTATAAGCTCCCCAGACATTTAATTTAAGCTGATTGCCAAAACGATAATCTTGATTATTCCTTCCGGTTCTAATCGTTGCCATCGGTTGAATCCCCCAAGAAATTGATGTGGTGTTCCCTTTGAAAGTAGCACCAAAAGTAGCATCAATGGTACCACTTCCTAATTGCATCGCATAAGGTAGTTTTATGTTATTCATCATCGGTGTATCGTCGCGCTGAGCAATATTTCCAACTGGAATGTTTATACTACCGTTAAGATGTAAAGATGTTTTATAGCTGTTATAAATACCATATAGTGCTGCAATACTCATATCTCCAAAACCCGATGAACTGGTAGAAAAATCTCGAAACATAATCATATCATTCATCATCATTCTGGATTTTAAATCCATGTCTTTTTTTATAATGTTTTGCATAGCCATTAGAGTGAGCTTATCACTGGGAGCGTACATTATACCTACCATATACATTTGCATATTCATTTCTTGCGGAGACACCATGTAGTTTTCATAAATAACATTATCGTTTACTAATTCAGAGCCAGATCTATTACCATCCATAAACATATTCATTGTTCGAAAAGAAACCATTAAGCCACCTTCGTTATGTAAATGATCACCCATAACGCCTATGGGTGCTTGAGCGTCTGGTCTAAAATGATCATGATAGTTATGATGGGCCTCACCTACCTTTTGATTATTAAATTTGATAACTAATTGATTCCAACTATATACATCGCCTCCTAATTCTTTTTGAACCTTTTTTACTGTAACAATATCTTCAAATGCAGCAAGATTAGCTCCCATTGGGCTTTTTATAGCCTCACTTTGCAGATAAACCGCTTTTTTAGCATTTAAAAACTCACCAGGATATTTATAGTTGGCAACCGAAAGAAGTTCGAAATCCGCATCGTTATTCGTTTTTAAAAAATTCACCAAACATTCGATGGCATCAAAGCTCAACACCTTACCTTTCTTAGGAATTGCCTGAGCAGAAAATTGATTATCTTTTATAACCATGTTACACTGGGCACATTGGCTTCTTTCATAGTTAATAGTAGTTTGACATATTACATTGTTTGTAAAAAACAAAGCCATAATCGTACTATATAAAATAAATTTTATATTCATTTTTTTATGCTTTAATAATGTTATCTAATGATTAAGAATTTTGAATTTTCATTAGCAGTAACATGATGTTCAATGTCTTTGCCAAATGCGTAAATCTCATTTTGTTCTAGAGCCAACATTTTATTTTCTATATAAAAATTTATACTGCCCTGCAATACCACTAAAAGCGTATCTTTTGGAGATGTATGTTTAGGGAATAGTTTCTTTTTCTCTAAAATTATTAGTAAAGTTTCCGTTGTATCGGTTTTAAATAATTTTGAGACTTTTAAACCTTCAATTGTCGATTCATTTATAATATTGGTATTCATTTTATTAATTATAAAAAAGTTTTTGAATACTATTCCAATCATATAGTTTTCCGGTACCATCTTCATCTATTACAGTAGAGGCATCATCTTTTGTTTCAAAGCCAGTTAAATTAGCACCCATAGGACTTTGAACTGAGTCGCTTATTAAAAAAGTTGCTTTTGTAGCATCAATGAGGCTTTCTGGAACTGAATAGTCTGTAACTAAAAATAAACCAATTTTTTCTCGGTCTTTATCTTCAAGATCATTAAGCATACATTCTATGGCATCATACTTAAAAGCCCTTCCTTTTTTTGTAACAACTTGAGCTGCATGTGTTTTGTCGACAATATTCATTTTACAAAAATGACAAGAGTCCTTACCATACTCAATCTTATCAGGCTTTACAGAACATGATTGTAATATCACAAGCATTAAAAGAAAAACTATAACTCTCATTTTTATCTCTTCTTTAATTCTTTTTTACCGAAGAAGTAAGCAATCAGTGCGGCAGCAATTCCTGTCCCCAAAAAATAAGCTCCTAATCTAGGGTATGAGTGTGCGGTAAAGTTTAAAATGTTCTTTGTACCAAATAATGGTGGTTGAAAGCCCATTTGTGAACCGTCTGGGTTTGTAAATTTCATGATGGCCTTTGGGTCTAAATTATGCCCGTAGTCATGTTCCCAAAGGTAAAAATCGTACAGTCCAGCGGCACTTAGTAACATCATTAAAACAAACCAATACAGATACCATTTATGATTAAATTTAAAGGCGATTATTAATCCCAAAATGGTAGTAATAATAATACCCGCGGGAAAAATCTTAAATTCAGGAATGGCTTCCGGTATGTATTTCATTCCTACATAATGATTCATTAAATTAATATTCTTAATATCGTGTGGATTCGCATCGACAAAATCATTAATGTGGATGTTCATTCCTAACGGAGTAGGGTATTGAGGCGCTTCTAACGTAATATTCCAGAGAGGGAATAGAAATAACCCTAGCGGCAATAAAGCTGCGATGAACATTAGTATTTTCGACTTCTTCATGAAGTTATATATTAAAAGGTTACAAGAAAAGGCTGCAATAACTTAATGTTAACGTAATCTCATCACAGCCTCTTCACAACTAAAATAATCAAACAGCTATTCACCATCCAATGACCATGATAGCTCTATGTTAGAGTTTCTTGGAGAAACTCGAACATATCCCTGCATTTCTTGATGCAGGGCTGAGCAGAAGTCTGTACAATAAAATGGCCAGACGCCTACTTGCTTAGGCTCCCACACAAAGGTTTCTGTTTGTCCAGGCATAATCAATAATTCAGAGGTATTGGCTCCAATCATACTTACGCCATGAGGCACATCATAATCTTGTTCAAGATTTGTTACATGAAAGTATACCTTATCTCCTACTTTGATGCCTTCAATGTTATCGGGTGCAAAATGACTTCTAATCATGCTCATATAAACATGCACTTCATTGCCATTTCTGGTAACTTTTGCTTCGCTCTCACTCTTTATAGCATATTTATGCTTGTTTTCTTCAAGCTTAAAGAACTTTTTTGATCTCGCCTTCACAATATCTGCGGCAATACCAGCTGCATAGTGAGGTTCACCTACCGTTGGGAAATCTAACAATAGCTCCATTTTTTCGCCAGAAATATCGTATAGTTGAGCAGATTGTGTTACCTCTGGGCCCGTAGGCAGGTATCTATCTTTGGTAATTTTATTCATGGCCACAACATACTTACCAAATGGTTTTCTAGAGTTACCTCCTGGAATCATTAAATGACCAACAGAGTAATAACAAGGTTTTCTATCAATTACTTCCCATGTTCCAAGCTTCCATTTAACTACTTCAGACGAGATAAAGAAAGTTGTATAAGCATTCCCTTTTTCATCAAATTCTGTGTGCAAAGGGCCTAAACCGCCACTTTTTACAGTACCTCCTACAACATCTTCATATTTAATAATTGGGATTCCGTAAGCATCGCCATCAAACTTTTTATTTTCTATGGCATCTAACATTTTAGTAAATGAATGTGCTGTTAAGTCGGCCGAAAGTTTACCGCTACCAATAATATACTCCCCATCAGGACTAACATCACAACCATGCGGAGATTTTGGTGTAGGAAGTAAATAAATTGCATCCGGAACATCCATAGGATTAACTACAAGCACTTCTTTTTCCATTGTTGAAGTGGCAGTGTGTGTTTCTTCATCATATACATTATGAGCGTAATTTGTTGGCATTTTTGTGCCACCACCATTATTTACATATTCTTCAATCTTTTTCCAATTAATTGCCGCGATAAAATCTTTATCATTTTGAGAAGCATTTACTTCAAGCAGTGTACTTGCTTCTTCCGTATTATAAGTTGTGAAAAAGAACCAACCATGCGATTTGCCTCTACCCGGGTGTGATAGATCATAGTTAAAACCAGGCATAATTATTTGGAATTTTAAATCCATTTTACCATCTTCAGGATCAACACTTATAAATGAAAGTGCACCTTTAAATTTGCCCTTATATTCATTGATAGGCATATCAACCTGTGGTACAGGAACTGAAAAGCGTGTACCCGCCACAACATATTCAGTATTTTCTGTAACGAACGATGAACTATGATTTCCGGCGCTGTTAGGTACCTCGATAATTTCTGTAGTTTCAAAAGTAGTTAGGTCAATTTTTGCAATTCTAGGAGTATTATTACCATTAATAAACACCCATCTACCATCTAACTCTCCATTGGTTTGAGAAATATCTGGATGGTGAGAATCATCCCAAGGTACAAATCCATGAGATGTATTTAACATCGGCTTTGTTTCTTCGTTATAACCCCAACCTTTTTCTGCATCTTGAGAAAAAACAGGGATTACTTTAAACAACCTTCCAGAAGGTAATCCATAAACAGACAACTGCCCACTAAAACCGCCAGAAATAAAGGCATAAAATTCATCGTGGTCACCGGGTTTTACATATACTTTTTCAGCAACGTTTCCAGATAGAGCACCTTGTCCAGAATTATCAGACTTATTATTACCACAGCCTGTCAATAGGGCCAGAGAAATAATAAGAGTTATTAATTTTGCTATTGTTTTCATTATTCATTTATTTTTAGTTTGATTCTATTTTAAAGTTCTAAAGTATTCTAAAACTGCTCTCGCCTCTTCTTCAGACAGATTCTGATTAGCCATAGGTGAACCATTAAACTCGATTAATAATTCTTTTGCCAAAGGGTCATTCTGAACCATTTCTTCAGGATTTAAGATCATATTCATTACCCATTCTGGTGATCGTCTTTCAAGTATGTTTTGTGGTGACGGACCAATAAACTTTTTATTCACTCTATGACAAGCTGTGCACATTCTCTTGTATACATCTGCTCCCTTTAGAGCCATTTCTTCATTTATTTCGTTATCAAGCTTTACTGATTTAATAGGGCCGATACCTTTATTTTCTAAGTCTACTTTTTCGGAAGCCTTAACTTCTCCAGAAGTAGTTTCAACTTTCGATTCTTCTTTTACAGGTTCTTTTTTAATTTCTTTTTGCTCGGCAGATTTACCAGGAATATCTTTTTTTGATTTATCACCTCCGCAACTGGCCAGCAGCACCAACGATACTACTACAACCGCAAACATTTTTTTTGTCATTATTTTAGTTTATAGTTATTATGAATTATTCTTCTTCTACCGGAACCAATACATCGCTTATCACATGTATCCAACCGTTACTTACTTTTACAGTTTTTAGTACTTTGGTACCCCCTACATATATGCCATCTTCCTTTTTTTCAACATCCAGATATTTTCCAGATGCCATATAAAGCTTACGCCCTTTTTTAGCCTCTTTTTCCAGTTGAGTATCCGGATAGTTGGCCGGGGCAACATGATTGGTAAGAATGAATGCTAATTGGGATTTATTTTTAGGCTCCAAAAGAGATTCAACAGTTCCTTGTGGTAACTTTCCAAAAGCTTCATTTGTTGGAGCAAATACTGTTAATGGTCCAACATTTACTACAGCATCTTCAACTCCTGCAGTCTCTATGGCGGTAACAAGTGTTGTAAAATCATCAAGAGATTTTGCAACTTGTAGAGCATTGGCGCCAGATTCTTCGTCTACCACCGCTGATTGCCCTTTAGCTTCTTGCTCAATTTTAGCACTTTGATTATCAATGCTTTGAGATGGCCGATCAGTCTTTTTACAAGCTACCAACAGCATCATAATCAATATAATTGAAAGGGTTAGATTAGATTTCATTAGTCTTCATTTTAAGTTATTAAACAAATTTAGAAGCTCTAATGATCAAAAAATATGATATTTATCATATAAAAAGATATTTTTATCTTTTTATTTTTGTTTATTTGTAATACCATGTTATCAAAATCAAGTAAATATGCTATAAGAGGTGTTTTGTATCTTGCGCTGAACTCTAGTGAGGTCAAGAAGTTTAATCCAAAAGTAATCGCTCAAGACATAGACATTCCTGCAGCTTTTTTAGCAAAAACACTCCAGCAGCTTGCTAAGAAGAACTTAATATCATCAACAAAAGGAAGAAATGGAGGTTTTTATTTAACTCCCCAAAATAAACTAAACTCGCTAATATCAATAGTAGATTGCATTGATGGCTTGGATAAATTTCAAAACTGTATTTTAGGGCTTCCCGTATGCAGTCATGATAACCCTTGCCCCATGCATTCAAAACTTGCCCCCCTTAGAGTTGCCCTGGTTGAAGACCTCACCAATAAATCTATAGAAGAATTTGCCGAAGATTTAAGATTGGGTAAAACCCATATTTTTCTTTAATAGTTTATTTAGGAATTACCAAAAACGGTGTCTTTAAGTTTAAGCCAACTCTAGAAATAACAGGTTTGAAAAAGAGGTTTTCAAAAAATGAGTGCTTGTTATTAATCATCATCAATAATTGAGTCTCATGCTCGTCTTGATAGGCATTAATTGCTACGGGTATGTCTTCATCTTTAACAAATTGATAAACATCATTAAAATCTAAAAGCAGTCGTTCAAGCATTACACTATTCTTATTTTGTTCATAGTTTAATTCGTCATGTGAAACATGAACTATATGCACTTTAGCTTCATATTTCATTGCAATGGCCTTAATTATATTTAGATGCCTTTCATCATAATCAATTTTAAAATCTGTAGGAAAAAGAATATTTACCGGTTTTTGAAATTCATAACCATCTGGCACTGCCAGTACCGGACACTTCACTTTATTTATTACATGTATCGTATTAGTTCCAAATAATACTTCTTGTATACCAGAAGCGCCCTTGGTACCCATAACGATTAGGTCTATTTTATGCTCTTTTACAAAAGTTTTTAATTCACCTATTAATGTATTAAATGAAGTAACAAGAATAAATTTATATTCTTCATTCTGGTATTTCTCCTTAACTTTTTTTACTATTAGCTTTAATCTTTTTTCAGCGTTTTTTCTTACTACATCAGAAAGATCATCAGCATAGCTTCCTGCAGCCATTTGAAAATCGTAGCTATAAATTATAGGTGTATAAGTATGCAAAAGATAAAATTCACAAACCTCACCTTTAAATAAATTTAGCGAATAAATAATTGCATTCTCAGCATTCTTAGAAAAATCAGTTGGTAAGACAATCTTTTTCATTGTTTAAATTTTAAAAGTTATAACTGGTACATCTGCGTGGTTAGCAACATCTTCAGTAATGCTCCCCGTAAAAAAATGGGCTAGCCCTCTTCGTCCATGGATAGGTAGGGCAATTACATCAGCATTTATTTCTTTACTATAATTAAATATCCCTTCTTCTTCACTATAATCATCATAGTAAATAACTTTATTCAAATTGCTTTTACTGATTGAGAGCCCATGGTGTTTTAAATAGTCATTGAAAATAATTGAGTATCTGGTTTATTTCTTGTTAATCTAAGATCAAAGGCCATACAAATATTACGCACGAATGCTCTGGCTTCTTCTGGCACTAATAATTCTTCATCAAGAATATAAACCAATTCATCGCTTTCTAATTCCTTAAGTCTTGATAAAACTTCGTTTAATTCGATAAATTTTAAATCATCATTTCGCCATGATGTTTTAAAATGGCACATAATATTTAAAATGTGCCTTCGAATGATAAGGTCTTCTTTTGTAAGTAAATGCCCCTTTATTATTGGCAATTGTCTGAGATCAACTCTTTGTTGATATTCTTTTAAGGTTTTTTCATTCTGCGCAAAACTATACCAAGAATCACTTATAGCAGACATTCCTAAACCAATCATTAACTGTGTTGGATTCGTGGTATAACCCATAAAATTGCGGTGCATATTTGCCGTATTGAATGCCTTGAATAAAGAATCTGTAGGTAATGAAAAATGATCCATTCCTGTCTCTACATATCCAAGATTAGATAACATATGTTTGCCAATTTCATAAAGCTTTCTTTTAACATCTCCGCTAGGGATATCCTTTTTACTAAAGCCCCGCTGCCCTACACCTTTAACCCAAGGAACATGAGCATAACTATAGAAAGAAATTCTATCTGGTCTTAGCTCATTTGTTTTTTCAATTGTATTAATTACATCTTTAACAGTTTGAAACGGTAGGCCAAAAACTAGATCATGACTAATTGATGTATATCCTATTTCTCTAGCCCAACTGGTAACATTCTTAACATTTTCAAAGGGTTGGATTCTATGAATCGCATGTTGTACTATTTTGCTATAATCTTGTACTCCAAAACTAACTCTGGTAAAACCTAAGTTATAAAGTGTATATAAATGATCTTTTGTGGTGTTGTTTGGATGACCTTCAAAACTAAATTCATAATCTCTGTGTAGATCTACAGAGTTTAAAATGCCTTGTATTAATATGTTAAGGTTTTTTGCCGTAAAAAAAGTCGGTGTTCCTCCTCCTAAATGTAATTCCCTTAAGACGGGTTTTTCATCAAATAGATTAAGGTATAGTTGCCATTCTTTTAACAGCGTATTAATGTAAGGATCTTCAACTTCATGCCGCTTTGTTATATATTTATGACAAGCACAGAAAGTACAAAGACTTTCACAGAAGGGAAGGTGAATATAAATGCTTATTCCTTTTTCTCTATTACTCTCATTATATGAAAACTGTAGTGAGTTTTTCCAATTACGAGTAGAAATTCCTTCGTTATTCCAGAATGGAACTGTTGGATAGCTTGTATATCTTGGTCCTGGAACATTATACTTTTGAACTAGAGATGTTTTCATTTACTTCATTTTCATCAAAAATAGAATAGCTTTAAAAGTTATACTATGATAAATGTCATAGTAAATTTACTGTCATCGGTTTACCTTTATAATAGATTTTAAAACTGATCCCATGAAAAAAAGAACTCCTGTTTCAAAAATTATGACGACTAATGTTGTTACCGTGAATAGTAAAGATGATTTGACTACTGCTGAAAGGTTATTTAAAGAAAATAATATTCGACATATTCCGGTTGTAAGCGGCAATGAAATTGTAGGCATGCTTAGTTATACCGATCTCCTAAGAATAAGCTTTGCCGACGCCATTTCTGGTGATGAATATGAAGTTGATACTGTTGTTTACAATATGTTTACAATAGAACAGGTTATGGCTAAAAATATTGTTAGTGTAAGCGCCTCAGCAACAATAAAGGACGTGGCCGAAATTCTATCAAAAAAAGAATTTCATGCCTTACCTGTTGTTGATGATAAAAAGCTTGTTGGTATTGTTACCACTACCGATTTAATAAATTACCTGCTAACTCAATATTAATAGCGATTAGCAGTTTGGTTGATTTTTGGTTTTAAGCAGAGGGGTACCCCTCTGCTTTTTTATTAAAAAAGATTGGTTTTTTACTTCATACATGACAAATATCATTCTTTTTTGTTTTGATAATCAATAACTTAATTCAACAAGTTATGCGCTAAAAAAGTGCAGTATATAATTTTTAAAATACATTATCATGAAAGCAAAAAAATCTGAAAAAGCCAAACTAGAAAACTATAGTATGCTTTTCTTTCAACTAGGTTTGGCATTATCGTTATTAACTGTATTTGCATCATTAGAATATAAAGCCTATGAGCGTGTTTTAGAAACATTGGTGCAATATACCGTACAAGAAGAAATAATTGAAGAAATTCCTATTACAGAACGGCTTGAGCTTATTAAGCCTCCTCCTTCACCTGTAATGGCTCCGGAAAAGTTTGAAATTGTTGAAGACAAGTCTGAAATTGAAGAGGCAGTATTTGAGTCTACAGAAGTAGATCAGAATCTTGCGATTGAGGTTAGAGAAATAAATGAAATTGACGAGGTTGTGGAGGAAGAAGATGTAGTTGAAGATGTGCCTTTTGCTATTATTGAAGAAGTACCCGTTTACCCTGGTTGTAATGGTACAAAAGAACAAAAAAGAAAGTGTTTACAAGACAAAATTAAGGAGCATATAAGCAAAAAGTATAATACCGGTATCGCCGGTGATTTGGGCTTAGAATCTGGTAAGAAGAGAGTTTATGTTCAATTTAAAATTGATAAAACTGGAAGTATTACAGAAATTAAAGCTCGTGGACCACATATTAGGTTAGAAAAAGAGGCTATCAGAGTCGTATCGCTATTACCAAAAATGACTCCGGGAAAGCAAAGAGGGAGATTCGTAAGTGTAAAATATACATTGCCGATTACTCTACAGGTAATTTAAATTTTTCTAATAGCAATCATAGTTACGACTGTTAAAATAAAAGTTACGGTCTAACAATTTCTACGATAGATTTAGAAGTGTCAGAAAGATATTATGAAAAAATTATAAGGTTAAGATTGCTGAAAAAGTCGAAAAAAAACTTGTTAAAGAGCACAAGCTAGTATATTTACAGTAACAAAATTAACTAGAAATCATTCATTTGTTATACTGAAATTACGAGTAATGGTATTTCTGTATGAAATCCAACTCTTTTAATAACAGGCTCATGTGTAAGTTTTTCTATGAAACTATGTTCATAGTTCACTAAACAGATCATATCAACATGGTTATTAGCAGTATACCTATTAATACTATTAGAAACTGATTTATCAAATTCAATTTCTTTATATGCAACACCATTTGAACTTAAAAGTTTTTTTAAAAGATCAATATTTTGTATCTGAATAGAACTAAGTTCATTTTCTTTTTTAACATGTAGTATTTCTAAATCTAGATCGTGAATCAATAAAATCTCAACTAGTAAGTTTAATTCTTGCCTAGTAAATAATCTTTTTAGATCCGTAGAAAAACTAACCAATTCAGGTTCTCTATATTCAAAATCTTTTGGTACTGCTATTATAGGACAGTTTTTAATATTCTTAATAGTAGTCATTGTATTACTGCCCATAAAAGCCTGTTTCATGCCACTTGCACCGGTGGTGCCCATAACGATTAAATCAATGCCTTCTGACTTTATTAATTCTTGCATTATAGAAGTAAGACTACCCGATTTGCTTACAGTTTTGTACTCATGCTTATCGTTAAGAAGATATTCATTTAAGTAATTTTCAATTTTTCCAAGTCCATTTTTAGAATCTTGTTGAAGAATATCATATAGCTTTTTTGTAGCACCGGTATGTATTGTTGTATTTACACCAACGGCATTGACTTCGTATGTATTTACAATATAAAAGCTACATGGTATATCATCGTAAAGACGAATGGCATAGGTAAGGGCATCCCATGCATTGTCTGAAAAATCGGTGGGAATTAATATTTTTTTCATGGTTTAACTTTAATAACCCAAAGTTCTTAAGTATTCACTTAAAAAACTATGATAAAAATCAGTTAAATACCAGTATGTTAATCCCGTAAAACAATATTCAATGTAAATTTAACGTTAATTGAATGTAAATTAATTGTAAATATTTGTTATATTTGTTAAAATATTTAGGGGTATGTTTATGGTAAATAGAATAAAAGAAATAATTAACCACTTTGAAGCTAAGTGTATAAAGCTTTGGGAACGGTTAAAAGTGTATGCATTGAAATGCAAACGAGGGTATGAAATGCCTTATAGGTAGCAAATTGAAAAATAAACGCAAAAAATATAAAAAGCCTGCAAATGCAGGCTTCTTTGTTTTAAAATTGATAACGTACTCCCAGAGCTATATCTAAATCAAGGTCATTATCTCCAAAATCATTCACTAGTCCAAATTCCGGACGGAAATCAATGGAAATTAATAACGGGATATCAAAGTTATATTCAACTCCAATGTTACCATCAGCATTAATAAACAAACCATCATCTCCATCGAAATTATCATTAGCAATATCTAAAGAACCAATCCCGGCTCCAACTCCTACATACCAATTAAAATTACCGTCAATATTCCATACCCATTGATAAATACCCGTGAGCTTCCAAGCATCATAATTTTTATTATCTCTAAATCCCAGATCAAATTCTAATCTATTATTATCCTTGATACTTTTTTGATAAGACACCTCTATACCAAACCCATCACTATCTCCGGTTCTAATACCAATTGCATGTGATGAAATTTCTTGTGCTTGTAAATTAATAGCAAATCCGATAAACAAAATTGATGCAAAAATTAATTTCTTCATAAGTGATATTTTTATAAGTTCTATTTTAAAATTAATAACTATTTGCAATTTTTATGCCTTTTTAAACCTTTTGTAAATAATTTGATTTCTTACGACTAAGTAGAGCGACAGAAAATTTAATAAATGGTTAGATTATTTCTATTTATTCTTGAATTATTAAAAGTTATTAATGAATCTTCTAATCCATAAAAAATACTATAAATTTGCCACTTAAAATCTAAAAAAAATGTCAGAAACTATAGAGCGTGTAAAATGTTTAATCATTGGTTCGGGGCCTGCAGGATATAGTGCTGCGGTCTATGCAGCCAGAGCAGATTTACATCCGGTAATGTATACAGGTTTAGAGCCAGGAGGTCAATTAACTACTACTACAGAAGTAGATAATTACTTAGGATACCCTGATGGTGTAGATGGAACTGCTATGACCGAAGACTTTAAAAAACAAGCCGAACGATTTAATACAGATGTTCGTTTTGGTTTAATAACAAAAGTTGAATTAAATGATCAGGCCGGAGGCATCCATAAAGTAACAGTAGATGGATCAAAAGAATTAGAAGCTGAAACTGTTATTATTTCTACAGGAGCTACTGCCAAATATTTAGGCTTAGAAAGTGAAGAACGATTAAAGGGTGGTGGAGTATCGGCCTGTGCTACTTGTGATGGTTTCTTTTACAAAGGTCAAGATGTGATTGTAGTAGGTGGTGGAGATACCGCTGCAGAAGAAGCTACTTTCTTATCTAAACTATGTACTAAAGTAACCATGCTTGTTCGTAGAGACGAAATGCGTGCTTCTAAAGCAATGCAACACAGAGTTAACAATACTGAAAATTTAGAAGTTTTATATAATACTGAACTAGAAGAGGTTTTGGGTGATACTGTGGTAGAAGGTGTTCGTGTTATAAACAATCAAAGCGGTAAAACCCATGAAATACCTGTAACAGGAGTATTCATTGCAATTGGCCATAAACCAAATACAGATTTATTTAAGAATGTATTGGATATGGATGATGTAGGTTATATTCTTACTAAAGGAAAATCTACAAAGACCAATTTACCTGGAGTTTTTGCTGCCGGTGATGTACAAGATAATGAATATAGACAGGCAATTACTGCCGCCGGTACAGGCTGTATGGCTGCCTTAGATGCAGAGCGCTATTTAGCAGCTTTAGAAGGATAAAATCTTTATTAATATAAAAAGAACACCTCTCCTCTTGAGAGGTGTTCTTTTTATTATTTAGTAGTTAAACGCCCATCTTCGCGAATGATTAGTTTTTTGCCTGAGAAAGGACTTTTTACAATAATATTATATCCTTGACTATGATTTTCCATTTTAGGTTTTATAATCTCAGTAGCTACTTTAATACTACTTGCATTCATCTCTTCTAAAGAACGTATCCAAGATTTATTCTTTTGATAATATGCTTTTTGAGCCCTGTATAATTCAAATAACTTCCATTTAATTTTCTCATCATTAGGTATTTCAAAAACATCCTTCGCTCCTACCTCTTTTGATGAAAAATAGACATACCCCCATTTCTCGGGTTCATGCATATTAATTACACCCGTTGGAGACCAAACCCAATTATATTCTGGTAGAAGTCTTCCGTTTTTGTCTTTCTTTCTAAAATATTTACCATTTTCTAATTGAAAATTCCAATTCACTCGAGAAAAATTAAACCTCCAAAACTTATCTAATGGCACATTCTTATGAAAATAAGAGGTTTTAAAAACTTTCCAGGGTATAGCCATTTCAACCATCCAACCATGATCAATATCTGTAGGATTATTTAACGATCCGTTAATTTTAATGGCATATTCTGCACCTAACGCCTCCCAATCATTCAACACTGGGCTATTTTCTCGGTAAGGTTTTGTTATAAACAAATCCCATACCGTACCTAAGGCATTTATCTCTATTTCATAATAGTTATATGTATCTCCATCAGGATCAATAAATACTTCAAAATTATTATTGTGAAATACTATGGTATCATGTTTTACAAGATTAGCCCAAATATGTGGTTCTTCTAATTGAGCTAATATGTAAAAATGTGTAGCATCCCATAACATTTTAATTTTTGTATTGAACTTTGGTTCTTTAGCCCCTTCGATATCTATAAAATCAGCTGACCACCTGGCTTTTTTCCAGGATAATTCTGAACCATCACCATCTATCTGTATTGCAGTATTCGTCTTATACGCAGTATATTTTTCAGGGATTATCTGCGCATAGGCACCAGTTAAAAATGTTAACAAAAAATAGAATAATACCGTGCATAAAGAATTAAAGTTGATCATTTAAATAGAAAAGAATCATTTATGTTCTCTTGACAAGATATAAAATTAATGTAGAATAAACATGTCTAAAAGGATGTCGAACTTCCCTTAAAATGTGCATTTGGTAGAAATAATTTCTCAAGCACTGATTATTTCGCTAGTATTATCATAAACTATTAGAGAAAACACCTTAATACCATGAAAAAAATAATTATGGCTCTTGTTTTGATTATTCTATTTAGTAATTGTAACAAGACAACAAAGAATGATAAAAGCAAAGAACCAAAGATACTTGTATACGCATGGATGCATCATGATGCCGATGCCTCCGAAGACGACTTAAGAGAACAATTTCAAGACTTAAAAAATAAAGGAATATATGCACTCATGTATTCAGCTGGTCACGATCCTAAAGAATATGAAAAAGCTGGTAAAATTGCTAAGGCATCAAATCTGGGTTTTCATGCATGGATTCCAACTATGGTACAGCCAACAAATCCGAAATTAAAACCAGAGTGGTATGCTGTTAATGGTAAGGGTGAATCTGCCTTCGATAAACCAGCCTATGTTGATTATTACCAGTTCTTGTGTCCTAATAGATTAGAAACTTATGCCTTTTTAGAAAATCTTTATAGTACAGTTGCCGATGTTGAAGAAGTAGATGGTATACATTTAGACTATATACGATTTCCCGACGTAATACTCGCAAAGGGGCTTTGGGAAAAGTATGGTTTGGTTATGGATAAAGAATATCCTCAATTTGATTATTGTTATTGCGAAAAGTGCACAACTGATTTTAAAATGCAATCTGGAATTGATATAAAAAATGAGGAAGATCCATCACAGGTTCAAGAATGGAAACAATTTCGTTATAACTTAATAACTACTATTGTAAATAAATTAGCTGACACCATACATCGCAAAAATAAGGAGATAAGTGCAGCCGTATTTCCTGGTCCAAATTCTGTTGCCAAGAAAATTGTACGTCAAGAATGGAACAAATGGAATTTAGATGCTTTTTATCCGATGAACTATAACGACTTCTATTTAGAAGATACTAAATGGATAGGAGAAGTAACCAAAGAAAGTGTATTGTTAACCGCTAATGAGAAACCAATTTTTAGTGGATTGTTCATTTGTCCTAAGCCAAAAAATAAGACCAACGAATCTGATCCTGAAAATCATGGTTTACTTCCTGAAGAACTTGAAAATGCCATTAAAGAATCTATGAATAATGGTGCCAAAGGTATTTGTTTGTTCACTCCTGGTAGAATGACAACATCTCATTGGGAAGTTTTGAATACTATAATTTATGAATAGTTATTTCTGAGTCAAGCGCTTACCATGATATGGACAATAGGTCCAAGAACCATCATGTAATTTTTGATCAACAGGACATTTTTTTGGCTTTAATAAAGAACCCAGTGGTAATTGCCATTTAAATTGTTCATCATTTAGCTTAACAATAAAGGTTTCTTTATTCTTAGGATTTACAATTCTTTCAAGCGGATTATCAATCTTCTGGAATAAAAAGAAATGCATGTTCTCACCAAGTTTACCCAGCATATTGGCTAAAACCGGTTTAAAAATGGTTATAAGCCGTTTTGTATCTAAATCAATCATATCATCTGAAAGTGGCGTAAATTCTTGTTGCTTATCATCAATGACCTTTAGTTTATTAAAAATTGCCTCTTCACTTGTATAAAGAATATTACCATCAGCATCAATATCACCATCTATAGTTGCTATCATTGTATATTTTTCAAATTGATTAAGCATAGCATTTGCCTCTTGTCTAGGTATAGATTGATCTTGAGAAAAAACGGCTTCCCAAAAATCTGTAGGTATCCACCATATTAATCGCATTTTATCAGGTGATTCTGATAACTGCTGAGTTTCTTCGGTTAATTTATTAATATTGACCTTAAAATCTTGAGCTATTAGCTTCCCCGTAAAGGAAAGCAATAGAAACAGTAATGCAATTTTTTTCAACATAATAAGCATGAATTATTGTTTAATAACTACATTTCTAATAGTTTTAGTGTAAAGTATTCCATTTTTTTTCAAAAAAAAAGGCTGCCTTTTTCAAGACAGCCGCCATTTAACAAAAAAATGGAAAAAACAACTCAGTTTTAAATATTTTTTATCCTCTTACGTCTCCTCCAGAGGAACTATTCTTATTTACTTTTTTAGGATTACCTACGTACTTAATATCTCCACCACTCGTAGCACTAGCATCTAATTCTTCTGTTACATGTACTGAAATATCTGCACCGCTGGTCACACGTGCTTCGCAAGTCTTTACTTCTAAACCTGAAGCTTTGATTCCGCTACCGCTTGTAGATCTTGCTTTAAAATGATCTGCAACTCCTTGCAATCTTGCATCAGAACCGCTGGTAGTAGAACACGATAAGTTTACCACTTTCAAGTTAACACGTAAATCAGAGCCGCTGGTAGCTGTAAGCTCAAGATCTTCAGCTTCTAAAGTATTTTCTGTAACTAGCTCTGCGCCACTTGTAGTTTTAATTTCGTTAATATTTTCTGCTGTTAAATACACTCTTTTACGTTTGGCGCTCCAGATATTCTCTTCAGCATAGATGCGTAAAACGCCATCTTCTACTTCTGTATAAATTATATCGTGTAAGTTCTCATCAGCTTCCAATTTTAATGAAGTATTATTTCCCATGGTTAAATACACATCTATACCATTGCTTACACGAATAGCTTCAAAATCTGATGAAATATTTCGAGTTTGCGTTTTAACTATTCTATTTCCCCTTACACCGTTAAACATACACGATGTTGTTAATAAAAGGATCAATACTGCCGAAATTTTTGTGATTGTTTTCATTTGTTGTTTTTAATTTAGTTGATAATGGTTGATTCTTGGTTTTTGGTTAATTTTTATTCAAATGTATTGTTGTCTCAGTATTCATTCAATTGTATGTGGATGAATTGTAGATTTTAAGGGATGAACTGTTTAATGCAAGCTTACTACTTTGGCCATTTCCCAGCCATCATCTTTCTTTCTCCAAAATGAGATGAACTTGGAGGGTTTTGAAATGCTCTTTTCAACCAAATTATGAAACTTATGATATCCGATGGCAACAACTCCATAATTTGGTATTTCATGCATTTCCATACTCTCTGATACAAATTCTCTCTTTACTTTACCACATATATTTTTTTTAATAGATTCTATAATATCCTTTTTGGAGGTAGCCAGCCCTCCCATATCATGAAAAAACTCAATATCTTCGGCATAAAATGAAGCATGTTTTGCTAACTTTTCAGCATCTGTACAAGAATTATATGCCTCAAATAATTCTTCGTCAAGATTCAAGATGGTCTTATATAATTCTGACTCTTTATTTATTTGAGCAGCCACATTGATCGATAGTATCAATAGAATCAAGAATATCCAGTTTATTTTCATTATTGTTCGTTTCTATTCTAATTATTAAGACGTAATTTCTTGTAATTAGGTTTCAATGATTAGTTTATTTTTATACCGTTTTCATCAACTTTTACTTCGGCTTTCTCTCCGTTATCATTGATTTGTATTTTAAGACCATCTTCATCAACGTTTACCTCTACTCCATTTTTCTCCTCTTCATCTTCTTCTGTACTCCATACGTCATCTTTACAGTCTAGGCATTCAAGGCCTTCCTCGGTCATTTTAAAATAATGTTCTGGCATATCTCCCCGATACATATCATTAGTAGTCTCAATCCATCCTAAAAAACTACGCATAGACTCATCTAAGTAGATCACCTGGCCTATTGGCACATACATGGTTAATCGAACATCTTGATTTCTATAGGGCTCTTTGTCGTCTAATAAAAAGTACCCATCAAATGATACATTATTTCCAATTTGATTAAAATTATATTGGATCTTATCGGCATTGCTTTTAGCAACCTGTCTAGTTCTTCCGCTTGCTTCTTTCTTTATTTTTACGTAAGCCTCTGTGCTATCGGCCTCCTTAAAGTAAATCGACACATCATTAGAGTATAATCTATCATTATCACTTTCGTCTATCACTTTTCTAAATCCAGAACGATGTCTAAATGAGTAATAGTTAGAAAGATTTTCATTATCTGTCATTTTTATATTAAGGGTATCTAATGGTACAGCAGTATAATCTGTAGTTTCTAATACATGGGCTTCTCTTGCGAATTCAGCTCCATGTTTTACACCAATAAAAATAGCTGATAACAATGCGATTAACCATACACCTAATAATACTAGTTTCGCTGTTCTACTTAAAATCTTGGTTTTACCTGAGATTATAAATAGACCTAAGAAAAATAACATTAAGAACGGTATTCCTATTAAAACCAGCATTAACAATGATAGTATCCAGATTGGAACCGTAGTTACATTTCTAAAAACGAAGTCGTCATCAAAAATCCAGTGTGCGCCCATGAAATCAGCAGTACCTGCGGTAAATAAACCTACAATAAGACCTATTAAGGTAGCCACCGAAACGATGATTAAAATAACACCTATAAACTTACCGATTATCGTAAAAAAGGCAACGATAATTTTACCAATTACATCAATGAACTCTTGTATACCCGACCTTGCCTTACTATCCCTTCTGCGGTCTCTCTTTTTTTTTATTGAATCGGAAACACTTTCATACCCCTCTTTTACAGCACCCGTTGCTTCATCTAAAGCATCAGTTACATGGCCAACCGCTCCCTTAACACGCACAGAGGCATCTTCGAACTCAGCTCTTACGCGTTTTTCAATATTACTAATCGTTACAGCTTCTCCTTCCATTTGAAGTTTTTCAGCGGTAGTTCTTGCTTCTGGTAATAAGATCCACAATATGATATATAATAACGGGCCAAAACCTAAACCGAAAGTTGCAACCAACCATGCAATTCGTATCCAAATTACATCTACATCAAAATAGTAGGCAATTCCTGAAGAAACACCTCCTAGAAACTTATCTTCTCCATCTCTAAATAGTCTTTTTCTTGAAGTTCTCTCGCCAGTATAAGTACGTTTGGTATCTTCTGAAAATAATTCTTCATCAACCATATAGTCTTCTGGCTGCCCCATAACGGTAATCACCTCATCTATTTCTGTTTCACTTACAACCTGACGAGGGTCTGTAACTTTTTCAGATAGTAATTCGCTAATGCGCTGCTCTATATCAGCAATGATTTCATCTCTTCCTTTTGGATCATCACTTAATGATCTGCGAATAGCATCAATATATCTTTTTAATTTTTGATATGCGGTTTCATCAATGTGAAAAAAGATTCCTCCTAGATTTATGTTAATTGTCTTGTTCATTTTTTTGTTGGTTTTTTGCTAGTTACAGTTTTTACAGCTCCAACGAGCTCACTCCAAGTTGTATTTAATTCTTTTAAAAATAGTTTACCTGTTTCTGTTAGTGCATAATATTTGCGCGGCGGGCCAGAAGTTGATTCTTCCCATCTATAGCTCAGCAAACCTGCATTTTTCAATCTGGTCAATAACGGATATACCGTACCTTCTACTACGAGCAGTTTTGCATCTTTCAAATGCGATAGGATTTCTGAAGTGTATGCATCTCCACCCTCTAAAATAGATAAGATGCAGAACTCTAACACTCCTTTTCGCATTTGCGCTTTTGTATTCTCTATCTTCATGATACTTATTGTTCTTTATTTAGGGTCTATAAAAATATAGCGACAAAAACGTCTACTATATATAAGATAATGGTGGTTAATATTGATATCATAATTAGGTTGATTTATTCCCGATACTCATCAGGTTATTTTACAAATTTTATGGTTAAAGGGTATTTATAAACTTCTCCTCTACTCGCTTTGATAGCGGCTACGATAACTAATATGAGTTTTATAAATCCTAAAATAGCTATTAATGAACCTATACTTAAGATTCCGAAAAGGTTATCAAATCCCCAGTCAAAATGAAAATTGAAATAATCAAAATCATCTGCATGTTTTAAATGATTGAAAAAAGAGCCAAATGCAAACGGAAACATAATCATTCCTAAAACTGTTATGTACAATACATAACTAATGTTAAAGTTGACAGCTTCTACTCCATTTTCGTCAACAAAAGCACTTCTTTCTTTATTAACTGACCACATAATAAGTGGCCCCAGTATACTACCTAAAGGAAATACGAAACTAAAAAAGGATGATAAGTGCGTTAAAAATGCTGTGTTCTTTTCTCTTTGCGTTAACATTGTGAATTATTTTAATAGTACTTGACACTGCAAATATATATACAAAAAACAGTATTATGCAATACAAAGTACTAAAAAAATTGAAAATTTAACATTTTATTAACTTTTATCCAATCATCGATTTAAGGCTTAATGTCCTTATTTTAAGTTATTTAGATTAATTTTTATTGAAATAAAAAAGAGGATGCAAAATTGCATCCTCTATAGACTAATCAATTCAAATTTATGAAGAAAAGACTATTTTTTAAAAAGTTTAGTAGAAAAAATTGCTTGTTCAGACTTCAATTTTATTAAATAAATTGAAGAATTTAGATCAGAAATATCAAAAAAGTAGTTCGCATTATAACCATCCTTAAAAGATTTAACCAATCTTCCTGAAATATCATAAATATCTAATTGATCAACGTTTTTAGTAATTTGAAAACTTCCGCTCGTTGGATTGGGAAATAGTGCTAAACCTTCAACCTCATCAAATTGTAATACTGATAAAGTCACTTGACCACTACCATATATTTTAAATTCTCCCGGAGCCAAATTTATTAAGGCATTCGTATTAGTTACATTGATCGTTGAATTATCATTCAAAATATCATACCAAGTCCCTGTTTGTTGAAACGTTGGATTAATACTTTGGGTTGTAACACCAAAATTACCAATGATGGTAATATATTCTAAGTCATCACTCGCATTATCATTGGTGAGTTGGATCTTTTTCAATCCATTAGTATTAGCAACATCTAAAGTGAAGGTACCTGTTCTAAAAATATCTTCTTGTATTTTAAGCTTAATAAGCTGAGCCCATAGATCATATAAATCTTTTCTATTCGGCTCATTAAAATAATTCCATAGTATGGGTTTGTTGCCTGTTCTACCATTTTGATCAATACTTATATCATATCCTAATTCACCAAATTGCCAGATCATCTTTGGCCCTGGAATCGTAAAATAGAATGCTCCCGCCAATTCTTGTCGGTCTAAAGCTGTAGATTCATTAGTAACATCATAACTTCCATTTGAATTACCAAATGAAAGATTCTTAAACATTAAACGTTCTTCATCATGACTTTCCATATAACTTATATTCGCAGGGACACTCCATCCTCTATTGAGATAAGATATCCATGAAAAATCAGACTTACCACTATCATGGTACCCCATAGCGGCTTCGCTATAATTAAAGTTATGATTTCCCCACATCATAATACCCTTTCCTTCACCTAATCTATAATTAACCCATTCTGTTTCTTCAGAATTGGTTCCTAAATGTTCAAAAATGATATAAAAATTTGGATCAACATCCCATTGGTAATCAGCATACTCCTTAAGTATATCTACTCTATCTTGTTGATATTGATTTGTACATGTTTCAGAGCCGGTACAATTTTGTGTAAATCCTTTAGTAAGGTCCCATCTAAAGCCATCAATTTTATACTCGTTTATCCAATATTGTACTGTGCGTTTTACATAATCTTGAGTAGCCTGCTGGCTATGATCAAAATCATTAAACACACTGTATGAATGCGTTGCTGTAGCATTAAAGAAAGGACTATCATTACTCGCCTGTCCTCCATAACCACCATTAGATGTGTTCCACATCCTAAAATATGGGTGTTGCCCAGTTGCGTGATTATATACAACATCTAAAATAACCGCTATTCCTCTGGCATGACACTCATCAATAAATTGCTTAAAAGCTGTTGGTGTACCATAATATTTGTCTAGAGCCATATGAAATGAAGGGTTATATCCCCATGATTCGTTTCCATCAAACTCATTTACCGGCATCAATTCTATGGCGTTTATACCTAAATCTTGCAAATAATCTAATCGAGCTTTTACGGCATCAAAACTATGTAAAGCATCAAAATCACGAATTAATAATTCGTAAATCACGAGATTGGTTTTTGCCGGAGGTGTAAAATTTGTAACCTGCCAGTTATAAGCAGCATCGCCCGTTCTCAATAACGTAACTGCATGCGACGTGCTTCCTATTGGGAAGGTTGGTAAATTTGGATAGGTAGTAGCATCTATAAAACCATCGTTTGATTCGTCTAAAATTGTTGTAGAATATGGGTCTGCTATACGCAATGTGCCATCAACAAGATATTGATACATATGATCGGTTTGTGGTGTTAAGCCTGTTAATTCTATCCAAAAACGATCTTTAGCACTGTCTTTATTAAGTAAGTAGTTGGTATCATCACGTTGCCAATTATTAAAGTCGCCTATTAAATTTACAAACTCTTTCCCTGGTGCATACAACACTAAGGTAGCTTTGGTATTATCATTTGTATCTAAATTAATTCCATCTAGCATTCCTGCCGGAACAGAAGCCTCGGTAACTGTAGGTGGAGGGTCTACTGTACCCACTTGCTCAATATTATCTTGTGATTTTTTATCACCAGTACCGTCTTTAGCTTTTACCAAAAAGCCTATGCTCCCAATACCGGTTCTGCTATAAAAAGTGGTTGGAGTCATCGTAAAAGAATAAGTCCCATCACCATTATTGGTTAACTTTTGAGATTCGTCTGAATTAGACCATGTACCATTTGTGGGCGAATCCATTGAGTTACTATCGTTAGTATCGAATGACCAGGCCCATAGGTAAATATCTGAAACTCCCCATGCTCCAGGGTTTACATTGGAAACTGTAATTGTAATTTCATCGTCTTCATTAAAAACGGTCGGCGTAACATTGAAAGTTACATTTTGTACCTGTGCAAATGAATAGGCACTTGCGAAAAGAAATATGAGTAAAAGTTTCTTCATATATTAATTTTATGCAATAAAAGGCTGTTTTCAATTAATGAAGAACAGCCTTTTATCATTATATAAGAGAATTTAAATTAATTTATGGTTATTGTAGGCACACTTGCGTTACTAAAATCTAATGTAATATTATAAGTACCAGCAGTAGAAGGAATATTTGCTCCATTTAATTCTAGCGTACCATCATTTCCATCGTCACCATAGTTTATACCCCAATCATTATTGGCTCTAATTTTAAACTCACCATCTAATAAGGTTACACCATTTAATACCCATACATCGTCTGTAGTAGACCAATCTCTGGTAAACTGCGCATCTGGAGTTGCACCCCAATCATTAAAGGCAGATCCAACCAATCCCCAAATATTATCAATAGCTTCTAAAGAATATGTTAGATCATTTAAATTAACAATTACAATATAGTTACCTGCACTTGCAACGATATTTTCACCTCCGGCTTCTAATGTTCCATTGGCACCATCATCACCATAATTAACGGTCCAATCATTATTCATTCTAAATTTCATTTCCCCATCTAATAGCGTCACCACTCCTCTAAAAGTATCAGAATATTGATCGTATTGTAACATGAAATCTGGAGTTGCTCCCCAATCATTATAGGCAGATCCTACAATTCCTAAAGAAAATGCTTCTATAGTAAATGTTAGATTATTTAAATCCATTGTGATCTTATAATCTCCTGCAGTAACGGCAATATTTGCACCTCCATCATCTAGCGTACCATCTGCTCCATCATCGCCAAAATTATTGGTCCAATCGTTGTTCTCTCTAAACTTGATTTCGCCGTCAATTAGTGTTACATATGCAGCAATTACTCCATTTTCTCCTGTTTTAAAGAATGGTAAATCAGGGCCTGCATTTCCCCAATCATTGGCTGCAGATCCTACCACGCCCCACGTAGTTGATAAATCTAATACCGAGGCAAAAGAAGTTGCACTAATAGTAGAAATCGCCGATTCTATGCTCTCATTTTGACTGAGTACAGCTACAACTTTAATAAGAAGATCGCTAGCACTACCTGCTTCGAATTCTAGATTTATTAAAATAGAATTCAGCTCTTCATTCATAAAAGTTTTTTGGGTATCTGTACCTGTAGTAATCGCTATTGCTTCACTAAAATCGCCTCCGGCTTTGTCAAATAAAATTCTATAAGTGGGTGCAGCATCAAAGCCAAAACTTGGTTCTGTCCAAGAAACAGTTAAAACATCTTGACCATTATTATTTTGTTCTAATACTACCGTAGTTGCAGATATATTTATTGCTACATTGGCATTAGAATTTATGGTCAATAGTTCGGTATCATCACAAGATCCCATGAATAAGGATACTAATGATAAAACGAATAATTTATAGTATAAAAATTTAATTCTTTTCATTTTTAAATCTTTTAAGATTAATATCCTGGGTTCTGATTAAGCGATGGATTTGCAATTATATCAGAAGATGGAATAGGAAAAATGTCTCTAAACGCTTCGGTTGTTCTTCCTTCTGCAACTCCACCTTTCCATGGCCATACACCATTAGTTGTGAATTGGTTAAAGCGAATTAGGTCTGTTCTTCTATGACCTTCCCAATGTAATTCTCGTGAACGTTCATCTAAAATAAAATCTAATGTTAAATCAGATGCGTTAATTTCACCACTAGAGTTTCCATACGCTCTTTCCCTTAAATCATTAATATATCCAACTGCAGTACCTATATCTCCACCTGCGCCGCCTCTTAAGACAGCCTCGGCATACATTAAATAAGCATCTGCCAATCTAAACATTGGGAAATCGGCATCACCGAAATCGCCTGATGGGTCAGATCCAGGTTGGCCTGTTGAAGTTAAATTGCTAAACTTCTCAACAAGGTATCCTTGTGAAAAATCAAAAGGATCAGCAATTTCTAATTCTTGTCCGTCTGTATAAAAATTGGATCTATCATCAGTAACCTGACCTAAGGAATAGGTAAGATTTCCTAAATCAAAAGTAACTTTATATGTTCCGGCACTCACAGCAATGTTGGCGCCTCCAGGCTCGGTTGTTCCATCTACTCCATCATCTCCATAGTTATTAGACCAATCGTTATTTTCTCTAAATTTAATTTCACCATCTGCTAAGGTCACAAAAGCTGAAAATTTATCGGTTCCATCTTGATAGAGTGTCATGTCTGGTCCATCCCATCCATTCACGGTAGCACTACCAACTAATCCCCAAGAAGATGCTGCTCCTAGCGCCGCATTTAAAGACGTGGTGTTTATATCAAATTTGTCCACAAAAGTTTCTGTAGTTCTAATACCAAACCATCCGCCATTAATTCCAAAATCAGCTGGATCTTGACTTCCTCCAACCGGGGCATGTAATAAGAATGTTATTCCTCCAAATCCTTGCGTTCTCAAACCATCAAAAGCAATTGGAAAAATTGTTTCATTTTGAGCGCCATTCGAATCATTATCTGCTAAAAATAACTCATCATAGCTATCATGCAGGCTATAACCCGCTGCTATCACTTTATTAATAGCAGTAAGTGCTTCGCTATATTGCTGTTGTCCTGTATATACTTCGGCATTCATATATAACTTAGCCTGTAACATCCATAATGCGGCTTGGTCGGCTCTGGCATATTCATTAGAACGAGGGCTTGCAATTTCAGATTCGATAGCATTCAATTCATCTACCACATAATTATATACAAAATCTCTATCTCTTTGTTCTGGTAGAAAAGCACCTACCGGATCATCTTCTGTAACAAAAGGAACATTACCAAACATATCAATGGCATGCCAATAACTTAAAGCTCTTAAAAAGCGTGCCTCCGCTCTAAATGTTTGAATTTGACTTCTCAAATCTTGAGAAACGCCTCTTGAATCAAGTTTGGCATCAGTGGTCTCTCTTAAAAACTCATTGGTAAGAACTATTTGAAAGTAAATTCTGTCATACATTGCTTTTACAAACTCGTTTGAAGAAGTCCAAACATGATTGTGTAAATCATGAATTGTACCATCTCTCCAAGCTATAATGGCTTCATCTGTAGTTAGTTCTTGGTGTTTCCAATATTGTCTTAAGTAATTAGAAAAACCTTCATCTATACCGGCAATATCTGGATTACCAGCAGGCCCTTGTTGTCCGCTTACAGCAAAACCGGCATAAACTCTCGCCAAAAATCGCTTATAAGAATCTGGGCTATCAAAAACATTTACAGCCGTTTGGTCTACTATTGGTTCGGTATCCAAATCGCTTTCACACGACAAAAATGCCATCGAAAAAGTGATTAACAAACTGTAAACAAATAATTTAAAAAACTTATTCATCATTTTATTTTTTATTACCATCATAAATTAAAAGTTAACATTTAACCCTAGTATCACTGTTCTGGCACGTGGGTAAAAGTTGTTATCGATACCTCCAAAAATTTCAGGATCCAAGCCCTCATAATCGGTTATTGTGAATACATTTTGAACTGTCGCAAATAATCTTAATCTACTACCATCTTTCTTAAAAATATTTTCAAAGTTGTATCCAGCGCTTATATTGTCCATCTTCAAAAATGATGCTTCTTGTATATAATAGTCACTAAATAATTGCTGAGACTGGAAATTTGTATCTAAAAATGAGGCATGTACATTAGATAATGCATTTACACCAATTAAAGATGCTTGGTTACCTGTAGCAGACGCTACATTATTATAAGCATAATTACCTACGCTTCCTCTAAGCGTAAAATTTAAATCAAAAGCTTTGTATTGTAAGCTAGAAGTAAAGCCTAAAGTATAATCAGCATTAGGTGTTTTATAACGATATTTATCACTATCATTAATGATTCCGTCATTGTTTCTGTCTTCATATACTCCTTCTAATGGATTTCCATTTGCATCATATACTTGTCGAAAAACATAAAACTGATTTTGTGGATAACCTACAGAGTTTATTTGAATGTTATTACCTACACCACCCGAAATACCTCCAACTTGCACTCCTTGAAAACTTGGATCATCATTTAAAGTAAGCTTTGTGATTTCATCATCAAAAAATGAAATATTAAAGCTAGCATCCCATGTTAAATCTTCGGTCTGCACAGGAATTGCATTTAAAGTAAACTCGAGACCTTTATTTTCAACACTACCAATGTTAGTAGTAATGAAATTTGACAAATTAGTACCTGCAGGAACTGAAATAAGCTGTAATACGTCATCAACTTCTCTAAAATATGCATCGATTGAACCTGAGATTCTATTATCTAAAAATCCGAAATCTAAACCAATATTATAAGATGTTGATTCTTCCCATTTAATATTTTCATCATACTCTTCTGGTCTAATTGTTGTTACAAATTCGCTTCCAAATTGGTAGGTTACTCTACCATCTCCATCTGTATACAGAGGTATATATGGATATGCCGGTCCTATTTCTTGCTGCCCGGTAAGTCCGTAACCAACTCTAAGTTTTAGATTAGAAAGTACTTTAGAATCTTTTAAGAATTCCTCTTGAGATATATTCCAAGCTGCAGCCGCAGAATAAAAATTACCCCAACGATTTTCTGGTGAGAAACGAGATGAACCATCTCTTCTTGCACTTAATGTTAAGTTATACTTGTCATTATGTGTAAAATTTGCCCTTGCAAAATATGATAATAATACTACATCATTTGGTCTAGTAGCAAACCCTACACTAGTAACCCCTGTACCTAACACCTCATTAAACCTTTTTGATTTAAAAAAGTTTTGATAAGAGTAACCTACTGTTAAGTCTACTTTACTATTTATACTTTCTATATCTTTTACATAGTTTAAGTAGATATCTGCAAGTTTACTTCTGTTTACAGTTTTCTCAAATCTATTCTTTCCTTGATTAACAAAATCTTGTGCCGCTTCTGGAGGGGTTATAATCGTTTGGTCTACTTCATTGAAATTAAATCCAATGTTTGCAGTTGCTTTTAAACCCTCTAAAAATGGGAGTTTATAGTCAAATTTAATACTCCCTAGAACTCTATCGGTATTAGCCGTATTACGCTGTAGATCAATTAAACCAACAGGATTTCTTGGTGCAACAGTATTAATCCCTCCACCAGCATTGGTCCATTCGAAATAACCACCGAACGGGCTTGTCGTATCAAAAATAGGTTTGGTTGGATCAAATGATACTGCCGAGCCTATTGCTCCTTGATTGCTAAAATTATCATGTAATTGAGCGCCTCTAATGTTTGCTTCAATTCTTAGATTATCTTTAAATAGATTGTGCACATATTTAACAGACATTGATGTTCTTTGCACATAACTATTCTTTAATGTACCTTTTTGGTCTAAATGTCCAAATAATACACGTATTGATGAATTTTTAAATCCTTTCGATAATGTAAAATTACTGTCATGACCAAAAGCTGATTCATAGATTTCATCTTGCCAATAGGTATTATCATCACCCAATAAAGCTATTGCATTTGGTGTATTCGTATTATTTACCGCGGTGATAAATTGCGAACGCGACAATACATCAACTTCTTCTGATACTTCTCCAACTGAAAGTTTCGTATCGAATGAAATTCTGTAATCCGTTTCTCTTCTACCCGATTTTGTGGTAATTAAAATTACACCAGCCGTAGCTCTTGAACCATAAATCGCCGCAGAAGAAGCATCCTTTAATACGGTAAAACTTTCGATATCATTTGGGTTTATGTAATTAAGACCACTATCTTGCTGATCTAATGGAAATCCGTCAACCACAATTAAAGGTTGTGTAGATCCTCCTCCATTAGAAATAGACGAAGTTCCACCTCTAATTTTTATAGTTCCTCCTTGTCCTGGCGCACCACTACTTGGCGTAACTTGTACACCGGCGGTTTTACCTGCAATAAGTTGCTCTGGAGAAACGATGGCCCCTTTATTGAAATCTTCAGGTTTTACATTTTCTAAAGAACCAGTAGCATCTCGTTTAGTGGTACTACCATAACCGATAACTACTACTTCATCCAGGCTCTCGGCCGATTCTTCAAGTAGAACATTAAGGTCATCAAAAGAAGCAACTGTTACTTCTAAGGTATTATAACCTATATATGTAAAAACCAAAACATCTCCAATGTTCACATTATTGAGCTGAAATAATCCGTCAAAGTCAGTTGAAGTACCATTGGAAGTTCCTTTTATAACAACATTAACACCCGGTAATTCGGTACTCGTTGCTTTATCTGTTACTTTTCCTTTTAAGGTTTGCTGGGCAAAAGCCATAAAGGGAAGAAGCATTACAATACTTAAAAAAGCATTCTTAAGTTTCATCATAAATTTTAATTGAATTAGTCTAATTTTTAAGCTTTAAAACTTATCTAAATTTCACATTTCACTCGGTGAAGTTACATGCTTAACATTAAATTAACAACTCTGTACCCCCCATTTTTGCTACGAAAACGGTTTCGTGTTAAAAAGTTTTTTTTATTTTCGCATTAAAGCCTTGCAAAAAAAGTTAAAACCAAATATTTAACGAACACTTTTTGTTAATTTTATAATATGCGATCTAAAATCACACTAAAAGATATAGCCAGAGAGCTAGACGTGGCGGTTTCTACTGTTTCTAAAGCACTACATGATAGTCATGAAATTAGCGAAGAAACCAAAGAAAAAATTAGAGCTTATGCAGCTTATTATAAATACAGACCCAATAGCCTTGCGTTAAAACTAAGAAATCAAAAAACTTCTGTTATTGGGGTAGTAATTCCAGAGATTGTTCACCACTTTTTTTCAAAGGTTATTAGTGGTATTGAAGATATTGCAAATAAAAGAGGGTATACAACCATGATTTGCCTTTCTAATGAATCTTACGATAAAGAACTTTTGAATATACAAATGCTCGCTAATGGAAGTGTAGATGGTGTTATTATATCTATATCAAAAGAGACTTTAAACAAAAATGATTACGATCATTTAAATGAATTGATTGAAGATGATGTTCCGCTTCTCCTATTTGACCGGGTTAACGAATCAATAAAGTGTGATAAAGTAATTGTTGATGACATTGGCGGTGGCTTTAAAGCAACTAAACATCTTATAGAAATTGGATGTAAGAAGATTGCTCTATTAACCTCTTTAGATACACTTAACGTGAGCTCAGATAGAAAGCTAGGCTATTTTAGAGCTTTGCAAGAAAACAATATTGCTGTAGATGAAGACCTCATTATTTCAATTAATGATGAAGAAGATTATTATCAGCAAATTGAAAAACTAATCCTTTCAGAAAATCGACCAGACGGGATTTTTGCGGTTAATGAAATCTTCGCAGCAATTGCTATGAAAATTGCGCAAAAGAATAATTTATCAATTCCAAATGATATAGCAGTTATCGGTTTTACCGACGGATTGATCTCAGAATTTTCTACGCCCTCTCTTACTACGGTTGCCCAACATGGCTTTACTATGGGGCAACAATCTGCCGAGTTATTGATTAATAGAATTGAAAATAAAAATGCAGGTGAAATCTATCAAACCGAAGTAATATCAACCAATTTAAAGATTAGAAATTCTACTAATAAAAATACTTAATCGTTGGGTTTTAAATAAAATTTATATATTTACACCGCTAAATTCATACAATTTAGCTCTTATTTATTTCACACTTCACACATAAGCAAGGTAGATTTATGCCTTGTATTTATCTAATCATTTAAGTTTTTTTCCAATGAAAAAACAGAAATTAAGTTTCTGGCAAATCTGGAATATGAGTTTCGGATTTCTAGGGATTCAAATGGGTTTTGCATTACAGAATGCAAACGTGAGTAGAATTTTTCAAACCTTAGGTGCCGAAATAGAAGACATTCCCATATTATGGGTAGCTGCTCCCTTAACAGGATTAATAATTCAACCTATTATAGGTTATTTTAGTGATCGAACCTGGCATCCTAAACTTGGTAGGCGTAGACCATATTTTCTAATTGGTGCTATACTGGCATCTTTAGCATTATTTGTTATGCCCAATTCACCTTATTTGTGGTTTGCTGCCGGTATGTTATGGATTATGGATGCATCTATAAATGTTTCTATGGAACCTTTTAGAGCGTTCGTAGGAGATAATTTACCTAATAGCCAATTAACAAAAGGCTTTGCTATGCAAAGTTTCTTTATAGGTGTAGGCGCGTATGTTGCATCTAGGCTTCCTGAATTTATGACGTATTTAGGAATCTCTAATACAGCTCCCGAAGGTGTTATTCCAGACTCTGTTAAATACTCATTTTATGTCGGAGGTATTGCTTTTCTTATTGCAGTTCTATGGACCGTACTAAAATCAAAGGAATACAGTCCAGAAGAAATGAAAGCCTTTGAAGAAGCCTCCGAAGATAAAAACTTTGTTAAAGAAGAAAAGACACAAGACTGGTATCTAAAAACTGGAACAGCGCATCTTAGTAAAGGAATCGGGTTAACACTCATCGGTTTATTAGCAACATTTGCCGTACATCATTTTGACCTTAAAAAAGATTTATTCGTACTTACTCTTGGCCTTATAACCCTTGGTGGTTTAGCACTCATAATTTCTGGAGTACTTCAAAAAAATAATAAAATACAAAATGGCTTTGTAACCATTGTTAATGATTTTCAATCTATGCCTAAAGTAATGAAGCAATTAGCTTGGGTACAGTTCTTTTCTTGGTTTGCATTATTTTCTATGTGGATTTATACTACTGGCGCAGTAACAGAACATATTTATGGTACCACCGATACTACTTCAGAAAGCTATAATATTGGAGCAAATCAAGTTGGTGCTATGTTCGCCAACTATAATCTGGTAGCTGCCATAGTAGCATTTTTGTTACCAATTGTTGCAAAAAAAACAAGTAGAAAATTCACCCATTTTCTTGCTTTAGTTGCTGGTGGTCTAGGTTTAATGTCTATTTACTTTATTAACGCGCCAAGCACATTTACTATTGAATGGCTACCAATGATAGGTGTTGGTATTGCCTGGGCAAGTATATTATCCATTCCATACGCTATGCTTTCGGGTGCATTACCAGCAAATAAAATGGGATATTACATGGGGGTATTTAATTTCTTTATTGTAATACCTCAACTAGTGGCCGCATCTATATTAGGATTTTTAGTTTCTAGATTTTTTAACAATCAACCCATTTACGCACTGATTATTGGCGGAGTTTCTATGATTCTAGCTGGTATACTTTCATTAACCGTAAGTGATAAAACAGTACAAGAAATTAATGAATAAAAAAGGATTCATATTCGATCTAGATGGTGTAATAGTTGATACTGCCAAGTATCACTTTTTAGCTTGGAAAAAATTGGCTAATAGCATAGGTATCGATTTTACCCAAGTTCAAAATGAACAATTAAAGGGCGTTAGTCGAGAAGAATCGCTAAAGAAAATTCTAAGCTGGGGCCAAAAGTCAATTTCCGAACAGCAATTTATGGCATTGATGGGTAAAAAAAATGATGATTACTTATCATACATTGACAAAATGAATGAGAGCGAAGTCTTACCAGACATCCCTGAAACGTTGAACTATCTTATTGCTAATCAGCAGCCCATAGCATTAGGATCAGCTAGTAAAAATGCGCGAAAAATATTGCAAAAAGTAAATCTTTTCAATCACTTTAATGTAATTGTAGATGGTAATGATGTTAGCAAAGCCAAACCAGATCCAGAAGTTTTTTTAATTGCTGCCAAAAAACTTGATATGCTTCCCAAAAACTGTATTGTCTTCGAAGACTCTCTAGCAGGTATAGAAGCAGCAAATAAAGCCCAAATGATAAGTATTGGTATTGGCGATAACAATATATTAAATAAAGCAGATTTTGTTTTCAAAAATTTTACTGAAATCTCAAGTGAATTTATAGAAACATTAATCAAAAAGAATAACGATAACTAAAATATTAAGATTTAGATGTTTTAAAAACATCATGATTTGACATCTAATTTCTAACATTTAAATAAAATGAATCAGGATTATATCATACCAAATGAATGGAGTATTGTAGAAGAAGGATTTGATGCTCAGAAAATAAAATCATCAGAAAGTTTATTTAGTATTGGTAATGGAGCCATGGGGCAACGTGCCAACTTTGAAGAAACATACTCTGGAGACACTTTTCAAGGCAGCTATATTGCAGGTGTCTATTACCCCGACAAAACGAAAGTTGGTTGGTGGAAGAACGGATATCCGGAGTATTTTGCAAAAGTATTAAACGCCCCGAACTGGATAGGCATTGATATAAAAATTGAAGAAGAGCTTCTTGATCTCAATACATGCAAAGAAGTGAAAAACTTCAGAAGAGAGCTGAACATGAGGGAAGGATGGCTTTCAAGAAGTTTCTCAGCTATTTTACAGAATAATATTGAAGTAAAAGTAACGGTGAAACGTTTTTTGAGTTTAGATATTGATGAAGTTGGAGCAATTTCATACGCAATTACGCCCCTTAATAAAACAGCTAACATTACAATTACACCATATTTAGACAGTGGTATCACCAATGAAGATTCTAATTGGGATGATCAATTTTGGGAAACCACTAGTATCTCTCATGAAGGTACACAAGCATTTATAGAATCGCATACATTAAAAACTAATTTTCATGTGTGTACGCATATGGAAACTCTCTTATATATAAATGATGAACAAATTGAGTTAAGTCCTCGATTAGAAAAGACATCTACAAAAATTGCGAGTTCTTTTACATCGAATATCAAACAGAATGAAACATTCAAGATTCATAAATTTGGAGGTTATACGGTTGATAGAAATCATAATAAAATTGACCTCAAAGAAGCCGCAAAAAAAGCATTATCTAAAGCAACAAACCTTGGATTTACCGATCTTCTAAAACTTCAGAAGCAATCTTGGCAGCAAATATGGGACATGGCTGATATTACCATAAATGGTGATGTTAAAGCACAACAGGGAATTCGATTTAATATCTTTCAACTTAATCAAACATATTTAGGTACAGATCCGCAATTAAATATTGGTCCAAAAGGCTTTACCGGAGAAAAATATGGCGGTAGTACCTATTGGGATACTGAAGCTTATTGTATACCATTTTATATGACTACCAAAGATCAAAAAGTGGCAAGAAATTTACTTGAGTATCGTTATGCCCATCTAGAAAAAGCAATAGAAAATGCAAAGAACATCGGCTTAAAAGATGGGGCTGCCCTCTACCCTATGGTAACTATGAATGGAGAAGAATGCCATAATGAATGGGAAATTACATTTGAAGAAATACATAGAAACGGCGCTATCGCTTTTGCTATTTACAACTACGTACGTTATACCGGAGATTTTAGCTATGTTTCTGAAAAGGGACTGGAAGTGTTAATCGGAATAGCAAGATTTTGGCATCAACGTGCTACATTTTCAACAAATAAAAATCAATATGTCATTTTAGGTGTTACCGGACCTAATGAATATGAAAATAATGTCAATAATAACTGGTATACTAATTATTTAGCTAAATGGTGTATTGAATATGCCATTGAATGTTTGAATAAAGTAAAGCATGAACTTCCTGAAGATTTTAAAAGAATTATCAATAAAGTAAATCTCAAAGGGGAAGAAAGCTATGATTGGATGAAAGTAGCAGACGAAATGTATTTACCTTTTTCGGAGGATCATCAAGTATATTTACAACAAGACGGATTTTTAGATAAAGAATTAGTTCCTGTTAATAATCTCGAAACTTCGCATCGACCAATTAATCAAAAATGGAGTTGGGATCGCATCTTGCGTTCACCATACATTAAACAGGCAGATGTACTACAAGGTTTTTACTTTTTTGAAGATCACTTTTCTGTAGAAGAGCTTGAGCGCCATTTTGATTTCTATGAGCCATTTACAGTACATGAAAGCTCACTTTCTCCTTGTGTTCATAGCATTCAAGCTGCAAAACTTGGTAGAATGCACCAGGCCTATGAGTTTTATCTACGTACCTCTCGCCTAGACCTTGATGATTACAATAAAGAAGTACATGAAGGCCTGCATATTACTTCTATGGCTGGTACTTGGATGAGTATTGTAGAAGGTTTTGGCGGAATGCGCATTAAAAACAACACTTTAAGTTTTGAACCTCAAATTCCGCAACAATGGAAAGCATACTCTTTTAAAGTCAATTTTAGAGGGCAAATTCTAAAAATTAGTGTATGTCACGAAGACACAAAATTTGAACTTGAAGGTGATCTAGACCTAGACATTATTGTTAATAATAAAACAATAAATGTATCACCCAATAACTTGGTAACAATTTAAAAAATAAACGTCATGAAGAAACTAATTATAATAGTAACATGTATTAGCTTCTTCTTTTCCTGCAAGCAAGACAAGAAGGATAATTTATCAATAAGCGAAGCCAATAAAACAATTTCCAATCAATCTTTATTAAGGGTTGAGCCTCCAAATTGGTGGGTGGGAATGAAAAATTCGAAGCTTCAACTTTTAGTAAATCATAAGAACATTGGTAGCTATCAACCTAGTATATCATATACAGGAGTCACAATAGACAAAATATCTAAAGCAACAGAAAGCAACAACTATCTTTTTATAGATATATCAATTTCTGAACTTGCAAATGCCGGAAAATTTGATATTGTTTTTAAAAATGAGCAAGGTGAAACAAAAGCACATACTTATGAGTTGAAAAAAAGGCTTAAGAATGGTGATGATCACAAAGGTTTTAATAACACCGATGCTATCTATTTAATTACACCAGATCGTTTTGCCAATGGAAACACAACGAATGATATTGTAGATGGACTTAAAGAAACAGTAATCGATAGATCTCATGATTACAAACGCCATGGCGGAGATATAAAAGGAATTATTGATCATCTTGACTATATCAAAGAAATGGGATTTACTCAAATTTGGTCAAGCCCTTTATTAATAAACGATATGCCTCAGGGCTCTTATCATGGATATGCCATAACCGATTATTATCAGGTTGACCCTCGATTTGGAACTTTAGAGACGTATAAAGAACTAGCTTCAAAAGCCAATGAAAAAGGGATTGGTATTATTATGGACCAAGTAGCAAATCATTGTGGGTTGGGGCATTGGTGGATTCAAGACCTTCCTTTTGATGACTGGCTGAATTATCAAGAACATTACGAAAACAATAAGGACAATTGGAACTGGAAAACAGTGATTCATTCAAATCACAGACGAACCAGTAATCAAGATTTATATGCATCTCAAGTTGATAAACAAGATAATGCAGATGGTTGGTTTGTTGACGCTATGCCCGATCTTAATCAGCGAAATCCATTTATGGCATCATATATCATTCAAAATAGTATTTGGTGGATTGAAACTCTTGGTCTAAGTGGTATTCGTCAAGATACATATCCTTATCCTGACAAAAAATTTATGAGTGAATGGGCAGGCGCTATTATGAATGAATATCCAAATTTTAATATTGTTGGTGAAGAATGGAGCTACAATCCATTATTAATAGGATATTGGCAAAAAGGTAATAACAATAAAGATGGTTACAATTCAAATCTAAAATCTACCATGGATTTCGCTATGCAGCGTAAAATTGTTGAAGCGCTAAACGATGAGGAATCCTGGGATAAAGGTCTTGTAAAGATCTATGAAGGTTTAGCTAACGATTTTGCATATGCCTCACCCAAGAATATCATGATTTTTCCAGACAACCATGATATGAGTCGTATTTTCACCCAACTAAAAGGTGATATTAAAAATACCAAAATGGCGTTGAGCTATCTGCTAGTTCTTCCGCGGATTCCGCAAATTTACTATGGTACTGAAATCCTTATGGACGATTTTGAAAAACCTGGCGATCATGGTTTAATTAGAACCGATTTTCCAGGTGGATGGCAAGGTGATGCGGTAAATGCATTTACTGAAGAAGGGCTCACAATTGATCAAAAAGAAATGAAATTATTTCTTAAAAAATTACTCAATTATAGAAAGAATAGCAAGGCTATTCACGAAGGAAAAACAACTCATTTTGCACCTTTTATGGGCACCTATTTTCTATATCGCGTGCATGGTGATGAAACCTTAGTTCACATAATTAATAAGAATAAAGAACCCATAGAAATCGATTTAAAACGTCATGCTGAGATGGATTTAAAAGGTAAAACCTTAAAAAACATAATTACTGGAGAAACCATCACTTGGGGAGACGGTATTCAATTAAATGAAAGAGGAAGTTTATTACTTACCACTAAACTATAAATAAATGAAAAGAATTTTTCTTCTTTTATTGAGCTTATTTTTCACAGCTTCAACAATTGGCCAGGTAACTTTTGTTGTGAACGAATTGCCAGAGAATCATGACTATAATAATTCATTGTTTATTTCTGGTGATTTTGAAGGGTGGTCTGGTGGAAAAGAAGCTTATAAATTAAAGAAGCAGGACACCTTATATACGATTACACTATCCAAAAATATAGATACTTTTTTATACAAGTTTACCTTAGGAAATTGGCAAACTGTTGAACGCGATCAAGAAGGAGCCCAAATAGATAATCGCACCTACAAGTTCACTAAGGAAAATGATACCGTTTTTATTAAAATTTCTAGCTGGGACGAAAATAGTGCTGGTAAAAAATCTACAGCTGTTAAAAATGTAACTGTAATTTCAGATTCGTTTGAAATACCTCAATTAAATACCAAACGTCGTATATGGATTTATCTGCCGCCCAATTATAATGATTCAGAAGAAAAGTACCCCGTTTTATATATGCATGATGGCCAAAATATATTTGACAAATCGTCGTCTTATTCTGGTGAATGGCAAGTAGATGAAACATTAAATAAACTTTATAAGTTAAATAATTTTAAAGCCATTGTTGTTGGTATTGATAATGGTGGTGAAAAAAGACTTAATGAGTATTCTCCTTGGGTGAATAGAAAATATGGAGGAGGTCAAGGTGATGCTTATCTCGATTTTTTGGTTAATACACTTAAACCTTACATCAACAAACATTATAGAACTTTAACCAATAGAGAAAACACCGGAATTATGGGGAGCTCAATGGGTGGATTAATTTCTCATTATGCTGCGTTAAAATATCCTGAAGAGTTTGGAAAAATCGGAGTATTTTCTCCAGCTTTTTGGTTTGCACCTCAGATCAATGAATTTTCTAAAGCTCATGGAAATCTTAAGAATACTCAGATATATTTTTTAGCTGGTGGCAAAGAAGGAAGCAATGTTGCCTTTAATGAAATAAATCAGACTGTGAAAGACATGAACAGTATGGTTACCATTTTAAAGAAGCAAGGTTTCACTAGAGAAAATATACTGTCTAAAGTGGTTCCTGATGGAAAGCATAACGAAGAACTCTGGAAAACAAGCTTTGAAGAAGCAATGCTGTGGCTTTTCCCAAAAGCCAAGAATCCTGTAAGAACTTTTATTAATGCTTCTCAAGAATCGGAAAGTAAATATAAAGTCGAAGTAAGCGATGGTGTTTATTGGATTCAATTTTATACTGATAAGATTGTAGAAACCACTTTTATACCTACTAATGAAGAATTTAAAAAAGAATCACATGCCGTTGTTCTAAATCCTGAAAAGGTTGCAACAATTCCTGTTCTTACGAAGAATAATTATGTTATTACTTCAGGAGGCATTTCCGTTGACATACAACAGCAGCCTTTTAAAATAACCTACTTACATCACAATAAAGAAATCATTTCTGAAAGAAATGGCTATAGAAAAATAGATGGTTTAGAAACGCTTCAATTTAACCTTACTGAAGATGAAATACTTTATGGTGGAGGCGCAAGAGCCTTAGGTATGAATCGTAGAGGTAATAGGCTTCAACTCTATAACAAGGCTCATTATGGATATGAAGAACGTAGTAAACTAATGAACTATACAATGCCTTTAGTACTTTCATCAAAACAGTACATGATTCATTTTGATAACGCTCCAATTGGCTATCTCGATTTAGACAGTGAAGCTACCAATACACTTACATATGAAACTATTTCGGGTAGAAAAACTTATCAAATCGCTATAGGAGATTCATGGTTAGATCTGATCGATAACTATACCGATCTAACCGGTAAACAACCAATGCCACCACGATGGGCTTTTGGTAATTTCTCAAGTAGATTTGGATACCATTCACAAGCTGAGACTGAGGCAACAGTTAAAGCATTTAAAAATGAAAAGATTCCGTTAGACGCTGTTATTATTGATATTTATTGGTTCGGTAAAGATATTAAAGGGCATATGGGCAATCTTGAATGGCTTAAAGACTCTTTCCCTGAGCCACAAAAAATGATCAAAAATTTTAAGTCAAAAAATGTAAATACCATCTTAGTTACTGAACCTTTTATTTTATCTACTTCTAAAAGATGGAATGAAGCCGTTGAAGCCGGTGTATTGGCAAAAGATTCTATTGGAAAACCTGCTCAGTATGAATTTTATTTTGGAAATACTGGTATCATAGATGTTTATAAACCTAAAGCCAAGCAATGGTTTTGGAATATTTATAAAGAATTAGCCGACCAAGGTGTGGCAGGTATTTGGGGAGATTTAGGGGAGCCAGAGGTGCATCCAGATTGGGTTCAACACGCTACCGGTTCGTCTAATGAAGTGCATAATACCTTTGGACATGATTGGGCACAATTGGTGTATAATGGCTATAAGAGAGATTTCCCAAAAACAAGGCCATTCATCCTTATGCGTGCAGGAGCTACTGGTTCTCAACGCTTCGGGTTAATTCCATGGTCTGGAGATGTAAATAGAAGCTGGGGAGGTTTGCACAGTCAACCAGAAATTGCATTACAAATGGGAATGCAAGGTTTATCATATATGCATTCTGACCTAGGTGGTTTTGCGGGTAATAATTTAGATAATGAATTGTACACACGTTGGTTACAATATGGTGTTTTTCAACCCATATATAGACCTCATGCTCAAGAAGAAGTTCCTCCAGAACCCGTTTTTAGAGAAGCTAAAACAAAAGCACTAGCTAAAGAGGCCATTGAATTGCGTTATAAATTTTTACCATATAACTATACGTTAGCATTCAATAACCACACTACAGGTGCTCCATTAATGAGACCGCTTTTTTTTGAAGAACCTAATGATACTTTATTATTAAATTATTCTAAAGCATACCTCTGGGGCAATGATATTCTTGTTTCCCCAATAATGGAGGCTGGCATAAAACAACAAGAAATTTACTTTCCAAAAAGGAGTCTTTGGTTTGATTTCCATACCAAGGAAAAAATTGAAGGAGGACAAACACGAACTATAAAATTAAAAGAAAATTATATTCCTACATATGTTAGAGCCGGGGCATTTATTCCAACTGCCATGCCTATGCAAAGCACTAGTGAATATACCGGATCTAAAATAGAATTGAATTATTACCATGATACTTCTATCAAAGAAAGTGAAGGCCAGCTTTACAACGATGACGGAAAAACTACAAATGCCTTTAAAAATGGTCACTATGAACTATTAAGGTTTAAGTCCAAACTTGAAAAAAAATGGTTACAACTTAAATTAAACGCTGAAACAGGTAATCACTATAAGGCAAATTCAAAGCAGTTAAATATTAGTATTCATAACATAGATTGGAAACCAAAGCGGGTTAAAGTAAACGGAAAAAAAACACAAATAATTTGGAATGAAAAAAGCAAAACTTTAGTCATTCCTGTAATCTGGAATACCTCAAAAGAACTTGAAATAAATATAAAACGTAAATATTAAAATCATGAGAAACATAATGGCATTTTTTGTTATCATTCTATTGATAGCTTCCTGTAAAAGTGAAAAAAAAGAAGAAAAAGCATCAAACGATACTGTAGTTGAAAACATTGCCCCAGTATCAAGCGATATGATGGAGAATGCAGTAATCTATGAAGCAAACATCCGTCAATATTCAAAAGAAGGTACCTTTAATGAATTCACCAAAGACATTCCTGAGCTTAAAAAACTTGGCGTAAAAATAATCTGGCTCATGCCAATTCATCCAATAAGCATGAAAAATAGAAAAGCCAAAGGTGATCTAATGGTTCATGATATTAAAGATGATGAAGAACGTAAAAAGTATTTAGGTAGTTATTATTCTGTAGCAGATTATAAAGGTATAAATTCTGAATTTGGTACTGCCGACGATTTTAAAAAGCTAGTTAAAACAGCACATGATAATGGTATGTACGTCATTTTAGATTGGGTTGCAAATCATACTGGCTGGGATCACTCATGGATTGAAAAACATCCAGAGTTTTATACTAAAAATGAGAAAGGAGAAATAACCGATCCTGTAGACCCAAGAACAGGAGCATCTTGGGGCTGGACAGATGTTGCCGATCTTAATTATGATAATAAAGAGCTTTGGCAGGAAATGACAAACGATATGAATTATTGGTTAACCGACTTTGATATAGATGGTTTTAGGTGTGATGTAGCCGGTGAGGTGCCTACTCCTTTCTGGGAATTTGCTACGAAACAACTTCAAGCTACTAAACCAATATTTATGCTTGCCGAATCTGAATCAAAAACCTTATTCCATAATGCCTTTGATATGGGATATAATTGGGAAGGACACCATATTATGAATGAAATGGCAAAAGGCCATAAAAGTGCTAAAGATTGGAATGCTTACATGCAAAAAATTGATACAGCTTACCAAAACGATGATTTCTTAATGAACTTTGTTACAAACCATGATGAAAACTCATGGAATGGTACTGTTACTGAGCGCATGGGAGAAAGTGGTGAAGCAATGCTTGCATTCAGCTATATGCTTCCTGGGATGCCTCTTATATATTCAGGTCAAGAATATGATATGAATCATCGATTAAAATTCTTTGAAAAAGATGAAATTCCAAAAACTAAGGGTAAAGTGTGGCCAATTCTTGAAAAATTAGGAAAACTTAAAAACACTTCTTCTGCCTTACATGGTGGTAAAAATAGAGCTGATTACAAGTCAATTGCTACAGGGAATGATAACATCATGGCTTTTACAAGAAGCAAAGATGGTAGTTCAATAACATTTATTGCTAATTTTTCTAAAGAGCCTTTAGAAATTGATAATGTTATTAAAGGAGAGTTTTTAGATTATATGACAAATTCAAAAACCGAACTGAATCAAGACAAATTAAGTTTACAGCCGTGGGAATATAAAATTTTGATTCATTGATATAGCTTCAATAAAATGAAAAGTGCGTTGAACTGAATTCATTTCTGCGAACTTATTCAAATAGCCTTAATTCCCTGATAAAGTTTTTATCAGGGAATTTTTAATTAAATTGACCTCAAAATTTAATGAATGGCAAAATATAGCGTCAGCAACCTTAATAAATTCTTACTCTTTAAATTACCCTCTGCATATTTTTCTGGAGTACGGGTGAAATCAATTTCTGATAATGAAGCTACGGCTACTGTAAAACATCGTTGGATCAATCAAAACCCATTCCGATCTCTTTACTGGGCAACCCAAGGCATGGCTTCAGAACTTACAACGGGTATTTTAGTAATGAAAAAAATACGTGAAAGCGGACAAAAAATATCAATGTTAGTACGTGAGCAAAAAGGAGAATTTACTAAAAAAGCAACAGGAAGAATTAATTTTATCTGTAAAGACGGTTATTTAATTGAAGAAGCCATTCAAAAATCAATTGAAACCGGAGAAGGTCAAACAATAACACTTACCTCAGAAGGCTTCGATGAGCAAGGGGAATCCGTTTCGCTATGGGAATTTACCTGGGGGATTAAGGTGAAGACAAAATAGGGCATTAAGTTGAAAAAACAAATTCACATATTAAATGGCGATGCGCTTAAAAATCAATTCCCAAAAAATATTGAAGGGCAGGTCATTGTGGCTAGAGAATGCCTGGTTGATGGAACAGTTGAAGGAAGAACACTTGATGAACTTTTTAACAATAGAGCTGAGTACTTAAGCAGAACCTATGGCGGAACTACAAGAGACTATTATCAAAAAGTGGTTCCTGAATTTCATAAAATTTTAAATATTGAAGCCGATTCTGAAGTTAATTTATGGTTTGAAGATGATCTATTTTGTCAGGTAAATTTTTGGTTTATCACTAACCTATTGTATAAAAACGCTACGAACAGTAGGCTATTTTTAGTTAGACCAGAAACTCATTCTCAGTTTGGTTTTGGAGCATTAAACCAATTACAACTTGAATCAAGATATAAGAACAAACTTGTTTTGGGAAATGCACATAAGATATCTGGTTTGTGGGAGCTATATAAAAATAATAATACTGATGAATTAGTCAATATTGCTTCAACGCTAAGGAAAGAATATCCTTTTATATATAGAGCGGTAGAAGCTCATATTGATCGAATTCCGAGTAATGGAAATCTTGGAAGACCAACTGAATCTTTAAAAAAGATCATGAAGGAATTAAAAACCAGAAAATTCCCTGTCATATTTAGAGAATTTAATAAAAGAGAAAATATTTATGGTTTTGGAGACTTGCAGGTTAAAAAATTATACGATGAAATAATAGACAACTACTAGTATATCTAGCAGCTTTCTATTTTAAAAAAATAATAATGTCTGAAATAATAGACCTAAGTCAAGATATTTACGAAGGTATGCCCGTTTATAAAGATTTACCTCAAGTAAAAATGTCTGTACATAATACGCATGAAGAATGGGACGGTATAAAAAAACCAATCACCAGAACACCTGCTGTTTACAAATTAGAAATGGGCGAACATACAGGAACTCATGTTGACGCCATCAATCATATGGCCGCACAATATAAAGGTCAGTCTATTGACACAATGCCCTTATCAATGTTTTACACCGAGGCAATTTGTTTGGATTTCTCTCATAAAGGCTTAAGAGAGTTAATTGAACCTCAAGAAATTGAAGAGGCTTGTAAAAAAGAAAATCTTACCATAGTTAAAGGAACTACCGTGTTGTTTCATACTAATCATTATAGAAAGCATTTCAATACAGAAAACTGGTCAAAAGGGCCAGGCCTGTCCATCGCTTCCGCCAAGTATTTAGCAGAAAAAAACATTGTTGCCTTTGGAGTAGAGACTATGTCGCCCGGGGTATCCGGAATTTCAAACAAAGAAGTACATCACATCTGTGGAGCGTTCGGGTTTACGCATTACGAAAACCTCATTAATCTTGATAAATTAATCGGAAGAGGCACATTTAGATTCATTGGTTTGCCATTAAAAATACGAGGTGGAACTGGCTCTCCTGTAAGAGCAATTGCCGTTTTTGAATAAGTAAATAGGTTGTATGTTGTAACAAAATTTAATTTTTGACAACTTATAATTACATTAATCAAAAAACAACTACTATGATCATTTCAACAACCGAAACTATTCCTAATAGAGAAATTAAAGAGATTTTAGGTATTGCCCGTGGTAGTACCGTACGTGCACGTAATATCGGCCGTGATTTTTTCGCCGGACTTAAAAATATTGTAGGAGGAGAAATTGAAGAATACACCAAGTTACAAGCGCATGCCAGAGAACAAGCCATGCAACGCATGATTAGCGATGCCCAGCGTATGGGCGCTGATGCCATTGTGAATGTTCGCTTAACAACTGCTATGGTGATGCAAGGAGCTGCTGAAATCTTAGCCTATGGTACGGCTGTTAAACTTTAAGATTATGGAAGCATTTGCAATTGGGCTACAAATTCTTATCTGGGTTTTTATCGGTATAGCCATTATCTATCTTATTATTCGACGTATGAATATTAGCCAGACAGAAGATTTCGAGAAAAGAGATAATTAAATTTATCTTACAAGAAAAAAAACTAGCGAAGTTATTAGAGAAAGATGACAACATATTCTTATGGTCATTTCTCTAGTTATTTAGCTCTAACGTAGTAATAATTATAAATTACTACCTGCCAAGATTTTTATAACTTTAAAGAACAGAATAAAAATAAATTATAAACCAAACAAAATGACAGCACACGAAATAGATTTCACTATCTACGGTGAAGAAATGCAATATGTAGAAATAGAATTAGATCCACAAGAGGCCGTAGTTGCCGAAGCCGGAAGTTTTATGATGATGGATAACGGTATTAAAATGAATACCATTTTTGGCGACGGATCGGGGCAAACACAAAGCGTTTTAGGGAAGATTTTCTCAGCAGGGAAACGAATCTTAACCGGCGAAAGTCTCTTTATGACTTCTTTCTTGAATATAGAACAAGGTAAAAAGAAAGTATCATTTGCTTCTCCGTATCCGGGAAAAATTATTCCGCTTGACTTGTCTAAATATGGCCAAAAATTCATTTGTCAAAAAGATGCCTTTTTATGTGCAGCTAAAGGTGTTTCCATTGGTATTGAATTTTCTAAAAGATTAGGTAGAGGACTTTTTGGTGGCGAAGGGTTTATTATGCAAAAGCTTGAAGGTGACGGAATGGCTTTTTTACATGTTGGAGGTACCGTTGCAAAAAAAGAATTACAAGCAGGAGAAGTACTTAAAGTAGACACTGGATGTATTGTTGGCTTTGATCATACCGTAGATTATGATATAGAATTCGTTGGCGGAATTAAAAACACCGTATTTGGTGGTGAAGGATTATTTTTCGCTACCCTTCGCGGACCTGGTACTGTATATGTTCAATCACTACCTTTTAGTAGATTAGCTGGACGCGTTATTGCCTCTGCGCCACAAACAGGTAATAAAAGTAAAGGTGAAGGAAGTATATTAGGCGGTTTAGGCGATATACTTGATGGAGATAATCGATTTTAATGTAATTGTCTACTTGAACGAAGTGAAAGATCTCAATACAGATTCTTCACTTCGCTCAGAATGACATTACTGTTTCTCTTTAATCTCAGCAATAAACTTATCAAGTTCTTTACCGTATTTTGATGCTTTTATATCTTGCGAAAGTGAGTTATTAATTGTGTCCAACAAATTAATATTTGCATTATACAACTCGGTTAAAGCTAAATACGGAGCAACCTCAGTGTCTGCATTTTTTACAGCAAAATTGGTAGTGTAAAAGTATCTTCTCTTGATCAGACTATTAGATTGTTTTAAGATAGAATCGCGTTTTACACTATCGTTCTTAGCCTCAAACTCTGCTTTTATAAGATCAAGATTTTTATCGGTGAACTTCTTGATCATCTCATTGTATTCTTCGAGCAATTGTTGATTCTTTAATCCTAAAACTTCAGCTGAATACACAAACTTATCTAACTTTGTATTAATTGTAATTTCCCCTTCATCGCCGAAAAATAAAATCCTCTTATTTTTATCATCACCTAACGTCAAATAATAAACCTCAGGACTTTCTAAAGCATCTGATAATGTAAAAGTACTTACCCCGTCCAGATGTATAGAATCGACTGATACTATTAATGTATCTTTTTGTTTTTGAAGATATAAAACTCCCTTTTTTAAGCCTTTTATTTCTCCGTTTATAAACATATTGCTCTTTTTATCTCCAGAACAGGCTATAAAAAATAACGCAATCAAACATCCTAAAATAATATTCTTCATATTCCTAATTTTCGGATGCGAATATAGAGATTTTATAAGTTTCAACCTATCAGACCAAGGCAAAACTAGCCTTTAATTATCCTCCCGAAGCTATTTGCATTAAGATCGTACAACCTATAGCGGCAACTGTTCCAATTGCATAACCAAATACGGCAAGTAATACCCCAACTGTTGCTAATGATGGATGAAAAGCAGCTGCTACAACTGGTGCCGAAGCTGCTGCACCTACATTCGCTTGACTACCAACGGCCAAGAAAAAGTATGGTGCTCTAATTAATTTTGCTACTGCAATTAAAAGTATTGCATGAATCAGCATCCATATAACACCAACTGCTATGAGCCCTAAATTATCAAATACTCCCTTTAAATCCATTTTCATCCCAATAGTAGCAACGAGTATATAAATAAAAACACTTCCCAATTTACTAGCTCCTGCACCTTCGTAGGTTTTTAATTTGGTGAATGATAATACTATTGCTACAATCGTTGAAATACTAATCATCCAAAAAAATTGAGAGCTTAAAAAAGTAAATATATTTCTGGTTCCGGCAGATTCTATATTCGCAACAACTTCAGTAAAAAAAGTACTTAAATAATTTGCTGAAAAATGAGCAAAACTCACAGTGCCGAATGCTATTGCAGCAATGATCATGAAATCACTAAGATTAGGATTTCTTTCTACCTTTTTTGTATAAGTTGATACTTTCTCTTTTAATTCTTCGATAGCCGAAGTATCTGACTTTAGCCATTTATCAATTCGTGCAGACTTACCTATTCCAATTAGCAATAATGCCATCCAAACATTAGCCACAACGATATCAACAAGTACCATTGCTCCAAATTTGTCTTGATTATAGCCATAAATTTCTAACATCGCAGCCTGGTTGGCACCACCACCAATCCAGCTTCCCGCCAAAGTGGATAAGCCTCTCCATACAGCATCAGGCCCTACACCTCCTACAGTTTCTGGTGAGAAAATTGAAACGATAAGAATTGCTATTGGTCCACCAAGCATTATTCCAATTGTACCTGTTAGAAACATAACCAACGCTTTCCAACCTAAGTTGAAAACGGCTTTTAAGTCGATACTTAAAGTCATTAAAACCAAAGCTGCTGGTAATAAGTAGCGACTCGCCATATAATATAAATTAGACTTATGCTTAACAGCTTCTCCCGTCTCATTTACTGTTTCCCATTCTGGCGCAATGAGTCCAAGTGTACTAAATAAAGCTGGTATAGTGTAAGCTAAAAATAATGCGGGGACAATTCCGTAAAACTTTTTCCAAAATCCATTTTTACTGGAAGAAGTATAAAAAATAAATCCTAAGGCAATCATTAAGAGACCAAAGGCAATTGTGTCTTGTGTAAATAGTGGTGAAGTATCCATGTTATATGTTTTTATTGTCCAACGAAGAAAACAGCATTACAAAAAGCTAATTTTCCATTTTCCCAAAAGCTTCTAAATAATGGATTATCAACTAAATACACAACTTCACCGCCTCCTATTGTTTCTACTCCAAACACTAAGGAATTATCTATATTTTTCAGTGCATTAGCACCTGCAAATCCACTTACCTGATCAGATTTATCTTTAATAACACTCACATTTTGGCCTTCTTTTAAATAGGCATAATGATTACTATTTAATTTAAGCGTGTGGTAGGTTTTTTCATAGCCAAACCCTAATGGATTTGTATTGTCTATCATGGCTTTAAAAATGCTTCCTGTAATTAAATTAGAAATAGCTTGACGTTCAAGATTATCAAATGCTTCTAGTTCTAATTTCGCTTTAAGTTCTTCTTCAATTTTCTCAGCTGCCTTCTTTTCATCATCATTTTTAAACCTTGATAATTGAAAATCTTTACTGCTGGCAAATTTATTTAAAGCACCATCTATAGCAATTAATCTACCGCCCTTTTGCACCCATTCTTTCAAAGATTTTAGTCTTTTCTCACTTAAGGTACTACCATACCAGCCATTGGGTAAAATTAAAACATTGTACTTATCTAAATTTACCCCACTAAAATAGTCTGCATCTAAAACAGTAATCGGATAGTGCAGCTGCTGCTCAAAGAAATGCCAAATCTCACCAAAACTTAAACTAGAAACTCCTTTACCCGACAGCACCGCTACCTTAGGTGGTTTTATATATCTAACTGTAGCTGATCCAAAGTCTTTTCCTTTGGTAACTAATCCTGAAGAAACAGCATTTAAATTTCTATTAAAATCCTTAGCTGTTTTTCTAATTATTTCATCAAATTTCGCTCCTAACTTTTTATTCCCTGTTCTGGTTATAATTAATGTTCCTGCAGCATAATCTTTACCATTGATTGAAAATGGAAGGCTTGAAAAGCGGACTTTTACATTATGCTTTAATAATTCTGCTAAAAAAGAAGCATCGGCAACATTATTCCATTTTGAAAGGTACGCATAAGGTTTTTCCGAACCAGTTATTTTACCATTTTCCTCAATTTTAGGAGCATCATTAACGGCTATTACATTCGTTAGCGCATAGGCTTTTAACCCACGTGCATACGGTAATGACCAGGCAGTAATATCATAGGTTAACGAATCTCTTAATTTAGCTTGAGGTTCAAAAAGCGACTTTATTAAATTAGACTTAGGTTGATTCATATTAATCACCAGATCATTTGTTGATAATCGTATGTTACTGTTTTTATTTAACTGATAATCAAACCCTTTTACTGAAGAATTTGAATTTGAAGTACCATAATTAATTTCATGATTATCTAATAACTTTCGTAGGCTATTTATCTTATCGCGGTCATTATCCGCACTAATAACAAAGCTTTTATAGCGCCCTTTAGGGCTATTTTTTGCCTTTATAAAGTAGTCAGCAAATTCCTTTTTTAACTGATCAGCATTTGTAGAAGCTGTTTCTATTGTTGAAAGCCCGGTTGTATAATGATGTTCAATTCTATCTTTTAAAGTTAACTCTCCTCCTTCAGAATTTGTAATTCCTAAACCTGCTCTACCATGACCAGCTTGTTCGTAGGTCATTCCAATAGCTCCGTTAAACGTTGGGTAGGTATCACCATAACTCGGATAAAGAAGATCAAACCATTCTTTGGTAAAATACAACCATCCATTTTTGTCAAAGTATTTTGCATGATTTTTACCTATGGTCTTTTGAAAATCACGTTGAAAATTAGTGATAACTTCATGATATGGTTCGGCTGCCGGGGCAAAATAATATGGGTTATCTACTCCTTGTTCATGAAAATCAACATGAATATGAGGTAGCCATTTATTATATTGTTTTAGTCGCTGCTGTGATTCCACTTGTGTAATCCATGCCCAATCTCTATTTAGATCAAACATATAGTGATTCGGCCTTCCGCTTAACCATGGCTCGTGGTGTTCTTTAGTGTCTGGATTTTTGTTATATGGACTATTACCAAATTGATTAAACCAATTTGCATATCTATCGCGCCCATCTGGATTAATACAAGGATCCATAATGACAATGGTGTTTTTAAGCCATTCTTTCGTTTGCTGGTTATTAGGGTCAACCAAAGCGTGTAGTGTTTTCATGGATGCCTCGGTACTAGATGCCTCGTTACCATGCACATTGTAGCTTAACCATACAACGGCAATATCTTCATTTGGCGATCCCTCAATTACTCCAATCGTTTTTAAATGATTCTCTCTCAATTCTTCTAGTTTCAAAAAATTTTCGGGTGCTGTAATAAACGCCAAGTATAGTGGACGACGCTCATACGTTTCGCCATATTTTAAAAGTGAGACATTATCATTCGTTTCCGCTACATGTTTAAAATAATCAACTACTTGATGATGACGAGAAAAATGATCTCCCAGGTCATATCCTAAAAAGTCTTGAGGTGATTTTGTTTGCGAAAAAATTGATAGGGAAAGAAGTAAAAGAAACAGAAAGACTATATTTTTCATTGTATTATTGAATTAGAAGTCCAAATATATTGAATTATATATTCAACCAGTAGGTAAATTTTATTGTTAGTGATCTTACTCTTGGCGCAAAAGTGTTCACAAAATAATTGTCATTGTAAACTATGAAGAGATCTGACAGTGGTTTAAAGCGCCATTGCAAACGACTATTAATTCCTAAATTATCACGTTGATTACTATACTGCACCAAAGTCGTCCAAAATAGTTTTTTATTAAATGTTACATCAAACCGCGGTCCTACAAGCCAAATGGAGGCATCCGGATAAGGGTCAGGTAAATTAATATTATCATAATTTATTTGAGCCGAAGCAACAAAATAAGGTTGAAGTCTAAGATTTAAATCTCCCTGAAAGGAAAATCTTTTTCCATTAAAAAAAGTTCCATAAGAAGGGTTAATCGAATAGGAGAATTTTTTACGCATATCAGAGCGATATTGTATTTCGTATTCGGTATAATCATATTCTGAGCCTTGTGGTAATTCAATAGCATCATCAGTATTCGTAGGGTCAAAACTATCATTAACAAGTTTTGTATACCTATGGTTCAATGCAAAAGACAGCTCTGATTGATTATTAAAATTACTTTCCCACTCAATTCGATTAAGCCTATCAGAAACGCCAAAATTTAATGCATCGGGTCTAAAAATTGCGATAGGTAAAAAAGTTAAACTATGTCTATTAAAAATTCCTTTTTTGGGCCAAAACTTAGCTTGTAGATTTAAAACAGCCTTAAAGATATCGGTGCGCCTAACAAATCCTAATTCAGATCTGAAATCATCACCAATATAAACACCGCTAATTCTAGCATCGAAATATCTACTGTTAAATTGTGTTGTGGCACCTGCTGAGAAATCTTTGCTTCCACTATTAGGAGTAAATGACTTGTGAAGATAATATTTACCTGTCCAGGTGTTATCCTTTGATGCCAGATTATAATCTAAACCTACAACCCTATTGTATGTATTATTATCTTCATCATCGTCGTTGTTATTAAGAAAGTCATAATCTTTTGTAGTCTGTTTATTAACAAATAAGAAACTCAAATTAGATCTGCTAAACAGTTTATGTTGTAATGCCACAACGGCATTATTGGTTGCTGCGATTTCATTTGTTGGATCTTCTTCGGTTTGCATATTTAAAAGTCCGATTCTCATATTATTCGTAAGCTTACCACTCAATCTTGCACCAGCAATGATAGAATTTTCTATAGTTTCACCATCTAAATCTTCGGCGATACCAATTCTTCTCGAAAAGAAGGCACGCGATTCTCGGAAATCACCAAAACTTCCAAAAAGATCACTGTTCTCAATAAAAAATTGACGTCTTTCGGGTAAAGCAATACTGAACCTTGTTAGGTTCGTTACCTGGCGATCTACTTCTACCTGAGAAAAATCAGGGTTAATGGTTAAATCTAAATTTAAGCTATTACCAATTGTAAATTTCGCATCTCCTCCAATCTTAAAATCAGTATCATCCGTGTTTTCTTCGAAATTTTTAAGGGCGCTTGTGTTGATATATGGAATTAAAGATATTGGTGATTTAGACTTACCCAAAGGCTTTTCAAAGTGCATATCACCCATATACGCCAAATTGAAAATAAATTGATTTTGAGGTATATTAATCCAAGTGTTTCGCTCGTTGTCTTGTGTATCGAAATGATAACTATTGAAGCGCCATTTAACCTCTCCTTCTCTATATTTAAATGCATAAAGCGGAATGGCCCACTCACAGATGTAATAGTTATCATGAATCTTCGATTCTCCCTGCCATTTTACATCCCAAGATCCATCAAAATCTCGTACATCAGTTCCTCCGTTCGCTAATAAAATTTCTCGTAATACCCCATATGGATTAGAACCAAAAATAAAGGCATTCGTAGCATCATTAAACGTGTCAAACATTAACGTGATATTATCGCTTCCACCAGCTCTAAAATCACGTCTCAAAGAAGGTACAATAAAGTCATTACCCTTGGCATAAACTTTAATTCCGACGTACAAATTATCGTCATCAAATAACATTTTAATCTCAGTTTGAGCTTTGGCCTGTAAAGAATCTGTAGGAAACTGTTGCCAAAAATTTGTTACGACATCAGCAGTATCCCATACCTCTTCATCTAACTGAGCATCAATTGTTATAGGTGAATTAATGTACTTAACTGTAAAGCTTTTGTTTTGAGCTGTTATTTTAAAAACTAAAAGTAAAAAGGCTGCATATATACAGCACTTGTAGGTTGGTTTCATTCCATTATTTGACTTCAGTCAAATATAGAGCATTTAAATGTTAAAGAATTCTTAATTGTCTGGTCCCTTCTTTTTAGGCTCTCTTTTGGCTTGTTTTAAGCTTTGATTAAGCATCCATTCAATTTGCCCATTGGTACTACGAAATTCATCGGCAGCCCATTTCTCTATTGCTTTGAGCATCTCTTCATTAATCCGTAGTGCAAATGCTTTCTTTTTAGCCATTAATAAGTTGATTTTATTCGCTTCGTATTTATCGATAAAAATGAACAATTAAATCTAATAATAAAAGTGTCATCGTTAGAACAAAGAGTATCATTGTTTTTTTTAGTTCTTAACAAAAAGGGCATTTATCTATTCTTATCACGTTCAAAAACTATTCTTGTAGAATTTTCGGCAATATGTATTACCTGCCATCCATTTCTGGCATGTTCATTTAATGTATCTTCTAGACGTTCATGGTTTTTTGTCATACCCATTTTCCAATTTACTACTTTATACTCTTTCATACACTATTGATTTAAGGTTCCTGTATTTAGTACTGGTGAAGCGTCTTTATCACCACATAAAATCACCATTAAATTACTAACCATGGCTGCTTTACGTTCTTCATCTAAGTCTACTATTTCCTTTTTGCCGAGCTCTTCTAAAGCCATCTCAACCATGCTTACGGCACCTTCTACGATTTTATGTCTTGCGGCAACTATAGCGGTAGCTTGCTGACGCTTTAACATTGCATTTGCAATTTCTTGAGCGTATGCCAAATACCCGATTCTTGCTTCTAACACCTCAATACCGGCAATTGATAAACGTTCATCTATTTCTTTTTCTAACGTCTCACTCACTTCGTTCACACTCGAGCGAAGGGTTATATCCTCTTCATGGCCTTCATCGGCAAAATTATCATAGGGATACATACTTGCTAATTTACGTACCGCTGCATCCGTTTGTACACGAACAAAATTTTCGTAATTATCAACATCAAACGCTGCCTTATAGGTATTTGTAACACGCCATACTAAAATAGTGCTAATCATAATAGGATTCCCTAATTTATCATTTACCTTAAGGCGCTCACTATCAAAATTACTGGCACGTAAAGAGACCTTTTTCTTTGTATAAAAAGGGTTTACCCAGTAAAAGCCATTTTTCTTTACGGAGCCTACATATTTACCAAATAATAATAATACTCTTGAATTGTTAGGTTGTACCATAATAAATCCCATAGCTAATAGTATCACAATTAGAAAACCAATAATAAAGATTGGCCTTCTAAATCCAATAACTCCATAAATACTAGCTACTAATAATGCTAAAACAATAAACAGCATAAGGTAGCCATTTGCAGGGATGATTGTTTTTTCTTGTTTCATGTTTGTTGATTTTAATATGATATTATTTTGATATCACAAAGATATAATAAAAAAATTAATATTTACAAATTTTTTAACATAGTTATTTTATACTTTAGCAGAAATTTAGATTCAATGAGATTACACATTTTTGTTTTATCCATATTTGCCTTAGCCGTTTTTAATATTTCTTACGGTGCAGATATTTGGGGACCAACCGGCCATAGGGCCACGGGAGAGATTGCTGAAAAACATTTAACTAAGAAAGCAAAAAGAAAAATAGAAAAGCTATTAAAAGGTGAAGGTTTAGCTTTTGTATCTACTTATGCTGATCAAATAAAATCTGATAGAAAATATAATAAATATTACACATGGCATTATGTAAACATGCCTTTAGATGTTGACTATGAAAATTCTGAGAAGAATCCCAGAGGTGATTTGGTTACCGGTATTAACAAGTGTATAGAAATACTAAAAGATAAGAATGCTTCTAATGAAGATAAAGCTTTCTACCTTCGAATGCTAGTACATTTAGTAGGTGATTTGCACCAGCCATTACACATTGGAAGAGCCGAAGACAAGGGCGGCAACACCGTTCAAGTGCAATGGTTTGGAGAAGGTACAAACTTACATAAAGTTTGGGATGAACATATGATTGACAAATGGGATATGAGCTACTTAGAGCTTGCAGAAAACACTACGGATATTACCAAAGAACAAATAAAAGCAATACAGAAAGGCTCTATAGTGAACTGGGTGGATGAAACACATAAGTTATCTAAAGTAGTTTATGAATCTGCCAAAGTGGGTGAAAATTTGCGTTATAGATATTCTTATGATCATTTCGGAACAGTAAGAGAGCAACTGCAAAAAGGAGGTATTCGCTTGGCAAAAATATTAAATGATATTTTCAAATAAACTAAGCTTTATTAGAAATGAGAAGCTTTAAGAAATTTCAAATTCTTTCATTACTTATTTCAACTTTGGTTTTCTCTTGTAAAAAAGAAGCCAAAGAAAATCAAGATAAGACACAAACTACTAATAAAAAAGAGCTCGCTGTAAATGAGCAAAAAATATTTGAAAAGATATCATCTGATCAAAGTGGTGTTTCTTTTGTCAACAAAATAGAAGCGGATGTTTCTACCACAGAAAATCTTTTTGACTATGATTATTTTTATAATGGAGCTGGTGTTGGTGTAGCCGATATAAATAATGATGGTTTACAAGACATTTTCTTTGCCGGAAATCAAGTTGACAATAAGCTTTACCTAAATAAAGGCAATCTCATTTTCGAAGATATATCTGAAAGAGCACAAATAAACACTAATAAATATTGGTCTAACGGCGTTACCTTCGCTGATGTTAATAACGACGGATGGTTAGATATATATGTTACGCAAGCAGGCCCGAAAGAAAAAGAGAAAAGGAAAAACTTACTTTTTATCAATCAAAAAGACCTTAGCTTTAAAGAAAGTGCCCAAGAATATGGTTTAGCCGATACAGGAATAAGTACGCAAGCCGCCTTCTTTGATTATGATAAAGATGGCGACCTTGACTGCGTTGTTTCTAACGAAAATGAACTATACGGAACTGATCCTATCAACTTTAATCGATTATTGTCTCAAAATAAGGACCTCTTAAAAAACAGCTCCATACAGCTTTATGAAAATGTAAATAATCGTTTTAAGAATGTTACGGAGAAATCGGGATTATTAAAACCAGCTTTTGGTTTAGGGCTCGTTGTTAGTGATATCAATGATGATGGATGGTTAGATATTTACATCGCGAATGATTATTATGTTCCTGACGCTATGTATATCAACAATAAAAACGGAACATTTTCAGATAATATCAAACTATCAACAAAACAGGTTTCTTTCTATGGAATGGGCGTTGATATTGCCGATATAAACAACGACGGACTCAAAGATATTTACGTTCTAGATATGGCTTCTAATGATCATTTTAGAGCCAAGACATTAATGGCTTCAATGGATGTGCCAAGGTTTAAGTTGCTTACAGACAGATTTAATTATCAAAGTCAGTACATGTTTAATTCTCTGCAATTAAATATGGGAAACAATCGATTTAATAATATTGCTCAACTAGCAAAGCTTTCTAAAACTGATTGGAGTTGGGCAGGTTTAATGGTAGATCTGAACAACAGCGGTAACAAAGAAATATATGTAACAAATGGCTATAGACGCTATGCTCTTGACAACGACCTACAAGGCAAAGTAAGAGCAGCCAAAAATCAATATAAGGGTAATGTGCCTTTAGAGGTTAAGAAGCAATTATATTATGAAATGCCGTCAGAAAAGCTTTCTAATATCTTATATGAAAGTAACGAAGACTTAAAATTTAAAGACAATACCTATAAGTGGGGATTAAATGATCCGTCTTACTCAAATGGTGCAGCTTATTCAGATTTAGATAATGATGGTGATTTAGAATTGATTGTTAACAATATTGATGAAGAAGCTTTTATATATAAAAACCTAACCATAGAAAATAAACTGGGTAACTATTTAAAAGTTATTCCTAAAGGCAAAATATCAGAAACTTTTGCAAAAATCACTATTAGTTACGGTAATAAAAAACAACTTATTGAATCTAAAAGAGTGAGAGGCTATTTGTCATCAGTAGATAAAGCAGCACATTTTGGTTTAAAAAATACAACCCTCATAGATACTGTTCGCATTGAATGGCTCAATGGAACATTTGAAGAAAAGTATCATATAAGCGCTAATTCTACTATCACTTTTGATAGTTCTAATGCTCAAAAAACAATTCAGCCAGCTCAATTCGATCTTAGTTTTAACGAAATAGCTTCTCAGCGTCTTGGTATTACTTATAATCATCAAGAAAATGATTTTAATGATTTTGCCAAAGAGGTATTATTACCTTACAAACAATCTACCCTTGGCCCCAGTTTGGCTATAGCGGATATTAATGGGGATGATAAATTAGATTTATTTATTGGAGGAGCATCAGGGCAAAGTGCAAAAACATATATTCAAACTCAAGATGGCTTTAGCGAAGTCTCCAATAACACCTTTAATGAAGACAAAGCTTCTGAAGATTTGGAAGCACTATTCTTTGATGCCGATTCAGATGGCGACAATGATCTTTATGTTGTAAGTGGCGGTAATGAATTCGATGCTTTTTCAAAAAATTATGTTGATAGGTTGTACATAAATAATGGAAGTGGAAATTTTGTTAAGAGTACTACTGGTGATTTCACTAATGAAAAATTTAGTGGTAAGACAGTAACAAAGATAGATTATGATAATGACGGAGATCAAGATTTGATCGTTGGAAATAGAATGATTCCTAAAAATTATCCTAAACCTTCAATTTCGGTTATATATCAGAACAATAAAGGGAAATTCACACAAGTTACAGAAGCAGTTGCGCCAGATTTTATGGGTTTTGGTATCGTAAACAAAGTAATTGCAACTGATTTTGATAATGATGGTTGGGAAGATTTTATCGCGGTAGGCGATTGGACGCACATAGGGTTATTCAAAAATAATAAAGGAACTTTTGAAGAAATCTCAAGTAAAAGTAATTTGACCGAGGACAAAGGATGGTGGTTTACCGTTGCCGAAACAGATGTCAATAAAGATGGTTATAAAGATTATATTATTGGCAATGTTGGTTTAAATATAAAATTTAATGCAAGCAAAGAAGAACCTTTTAAAGTTTTTGTAAATGATTTCGATTCAAATGGCACCACAGATCTCGTATTGAGTAAGCAATATCGTGGCGAATATGTTCCTGTGCGAGGAAAGGAATGTTCAACTCAACAAATGCCATTTATCTCAGAAAAATATAAAACCTATGAAGAATTCGCCAGCGCCTCTTTAGTAGATATTTATGGTGACAAATTAGAAAATGCCTATCAAGCTGAAGCAACTGAGTTCAGATCGCTGGTGTTGATAAATAATCAAAATGGTACGTTTACTAAAGAGTATTTACCTTCAATGGCACAAACTCATCCAGTCTTAGATGTAGTATTTTATGATGTAAACAAAGATGGTTTTGAAGATGCCATTCTTGGAGGTGACATATATAATACGGAAGTGGAAACTCCAAGACTAGATAATATATCTGGTACTGTTTTAATATCCAATCAAAATAATAATTACACTGTTTTGCCTAATTATAAATCTGGTTTATATATAGATGGCAATGTTAAGTCACTCAAGCTCATTAATCATAAAGGTAAAAACAAAACCTACCTATTAGCTGCAAAAAATGATGCTGCCTTATCTGTGCATGGGTTAAAGGAATAAAAACCACTACTCTATTGTTAGTACCAAATCATCTTGCATCACCATAGTTCCTTCTGATAAAGTAATTGATTTTACCGTTCCCGTTTTTGTAGCAGTAACAGTAGTCTCCATTTTCATGGCTTCAATTACAAAAAGAGGATCATTTTCTTTAACTTTTTGACCAGGTTTCACAAGTGTCTTATACAACAGGCCCTGTAATGGCGCGCCAACCTCATTTTCATTTGAGGCATCGGCCTTTATATTTTCTATCTTTTGGATATTTAACGACTTGTCTTTTATTTCAACATATCTGTTTTCACCGTTCACCTTAAAAAATACAATTCGTATTCCTTCATCATTTGCCTCTCCAATTGAAAGCAATTGCACTAAAACTGTTTTACCAGGTTCTAATTCGACCATAATCTCCTCTCGGGATTCCATCCCATAAAAAAAGTTTTTAGTGGGAATTGTAGCCACGTTTGCATATTGCTTATAAAATTCGTGTGCTTGCTCAAAAACTTTTGGGTATAAGCTATATGACAAAAAGTCTTCAAATTCTATTGGACGTGTAAATCCCTTTTGGAATTTATTCTCAAAAGTTTTGTATTCTTTATCAAAATCTACCGATTTTAAGTGCGCATTTGGTCTATTTTTATAAGCCTTTTTATTCTTAAGAATAATTTTTTGCAGTTTCTGAGGAAAGCCACCAACAGGCTGCCCTAAATCACCTTTAAAGAAGTTAATCACTGACTCAGGAAATGAAATTTCAGTTCCTCGATCTAAAACATCCTTTGGCGTAAGGTCATTAGTAACCATAAAAATAGCCATGTCTCCTACTACTTTCGAGCTTGGTGTTACCTTAATAAGATCACCAAATAAATCATTTACTTCTCCATACATCTTTTTCACCTCATCAAAACGATCGCCAAGACCCAAAGCTTCCGCCTGAGGCCGAAGATTAGAATATTGCCCCCCTGGAATTTCATGCTCAAACACCTCTGCTGTACCTGATTTTAATCCAGATTCAAAAGGATAATAATACTCTCTAATGTCTTCCCAATAATTAGAAAATTCATTTAGTTTATTCGCATCAAATTCATGCGCCCGTTCATGGTATTTCATCATTTCAACAACCGCATTAAAATTTGGTTGCGAAGTTAATCCTGATAATCCACCTAAAGCCACATCAACGACATCCACTCCGGCTTCTATCGCTTTTAAATATGTAGCCGATTGTAAAGAAGAAGTATCATGAGTATGCAAATGAATTGGTAGATTTACCGTATCCTTTAAGGCCTGTACAAGCTCAGTGGCTGCATAAGGTTTTAGCAAGCCAGCCATATCTTTTATGGCAATCATATGAGCTCCTGCATTTTCCAGATCTTTCGCCAATTGGGTATAATACTTTAAATCATATTTAGTGTTTTTTGTATTTAGAATATCGCCAGTATAGCTAATTGCAGCCTCTGCGATACCACCTGTTAGGTTTCGAACATAATTAATACTAGGTTCCATCGCCTTTACCCAATTAAGGGAATCAAAAATTCTAAAGATATCTACTCCGTTTTCCCATGATTTCACAACAAACTTTTCGATCAAATTATCCGGATATGCCGTATATCCTACGCCATTTGATCCGCGCAATAACATCTGAAATAAGATATTCGGTATCGCTCTTCTCAAAGTTCTTAACCTCGTCCATGGACTTTCGTGTAAGAATCGCAGACACACATCAAAAGTTGCACCTCCCCACATTTCCAAACTAAATGTATTTGGATGGTTTTTAGCAAAGCTTTCAGCTACACGGAGCATATCATAACTACGCATTCTTGTTGCTAATAATGACTGATGCGCATCTCTAAAAGTTGTATCGGTAAATTGAATTTTATTCTCTTCTTTTAGCCATTTGCAAAATTTCTCCGCTCCCATTTCGGTGAGCATATCTTTTGTTCCTTTTGGATATTCTGCAAACAACTTAAACTCAGGAATCTTTGGTGTTCTAAATTCTTTGTTTTTATCAATAAATTTAACATCCGGATTCCCATTTACGATCACCTCGCCCAAATAATGCGTAAGCTTTGTAGTTCTATCTTGAGGAAGCTTAATCTTAAATAAAGATGGTGTATTTTTAATAAAATTTACGGTTACTTTTCCATCTTTGAAATCCTTGTGTTGAATCACATTCTGCAAAAAGCGAATATTTGTTTTCACACCTCTTATTCTAAACTCTTTTAATGCTCTCACCATTTTACGTGTAGCACCATCTAAAGTTCTGCCATGAGCAGACACCTTGACCAACATTGAATCAAAAAACGGGCTAATTTTAGAGGCTTGGTACACACTTCCGGCATCTAGGCGAATACCCATGCCAGCGGCACTACGATACGTTGTGATCGTACCATAATCTGGTGTGAAATTATTCTCAGGATCTTCGGTGGTGATACGACATTGTAAAGCATAACCATAAGTATCTATAGAATCTTGTCCATAAATTTTTATTTGCCTATCGGCTAATTTATAGCCCCCAGCAACAAAAATTTGTGTTTTTACCAAGTCAATTCCAGTTACCATTTCAGTAACGGTGTGTTCTACCTGAATTCTCGGATTAACCTCTATAAAGAAAACATTATCTTCTTTATCTACCAAGAATTCAACGGTACCAACATTGTTATAGTTAACTTCTGCAGCAATATTTACAGCATAGTTATACAAATTCTGTTTTAGTTCATCACTTAAGCCAAAAGAAGGCGCTACTTCAACTACTTTTTGATGGCGTCGTTGCACAGAACAGTCTCGTTCATGCAAATGTCTTATAGTGCCATGATTATCAGCAACAATTTGAATTTCAATATGCTTTGGGTCTTCAACGTACTTCTCTAAGAACATTGTGTCATCTCCAAAGGCATTGAGCGCTTCATTCCTTGCCGAATCAAAGTTTATTTCTAAGTCTTCATCATTACGCACAACGCGCATTCCTCGTCCTCCTCCACCAGATGCCGCCTTTAACATCAACGGATATCCAATAATATTGGCTTCGGCTTGTGCAATTTTCAAAGAGGTTAGATTCTTCGTATTACTTTCTATAATCGGTACTTTGCACTTAACGGCAATCTTCTTGGCGGTAATTTTATCTCCCAAAGCATCCATTACCTCTGGATCTGGGCCAATGAATATAATTCCATGTTCTCTGCATGCTCTGGCAAATGTTGAATTTTCTGATAAAAATCCGTACCCAGGATGTATGGCATCCACACCTTTAGATTTAGCCAAACCAATGATTTCTTGTATATCTAAATAAGGTTTTAAAGGCTGTTCTTTTGTTCCAATCTGATAGGCTTCATCTGCTTTATATCGGTGTTGAGAATAACGATCTTCATAGGTATAAACTGCAACCGTTGTTAAATTGATCTCTGTACAAGCTCTTAAAATTCTAATAGCAATTTCACCTCTATTAGCAACAAGCACTTTTTTAATTTTCATAGCAACAATTATTGAATGATATATGGATTAACGTTTTTATAATTCCTAACAATAAAATCTAAGGCACTTTCTAAAATTTCACCCATGTTGGAAGATTTCTTAAAGTTAAGATCAGAAGTTAGTTCATAAAGTCCTTTTTTAAGTTCATTAATCTTTTCTGGTGTAGAAATAGAATCATTCTTCATACAAGATAATAAGTGTTTTAAACGATCATCTTCACTTCGAGCCCTTTTAGCTAATAAAGAACGTTCTTCAATTTTATACTGTTCTATTGATTGTTCTTGAAGAATACTTAAAGTTAACGCTACCAATTTATTATTCTCTTTTAGAAATTGTGGTTTATAAACTTTTGGGTTGCCTTCAAAATTCTGCTGGTCAAAATCTATCGCTCGAATTCGATATTGAATTCTATCAAAATCATGGGTTATTACCATTACATAATTGTAAGAACGCATATCTCCCAATAGCCTCACAAAACTCCGTTCATTGAATTTTACAAATTCTTTTGCAATAGCCGCCTTATCTTGATCTGAACAGGAATCTAGCTGCTCTTCTATAAAAACATCACCGGGTATTCCAGAAATATGTTCTTCAATAAGTGTGTCTTTATGTACTAAGAAATTAATATGATTTGGTGACAGCATATGCTCAAGTTCTAAACCATAAATACGTGATGCGTCAGCCTTTTTAACATACAAATAGATGTAATTATCATTTAGAACATTTCGCACTTTAATTCTAAAAGGTTTCGAATTACCGAATGTGCAAAAATCGATGGAGTCAATGCTTAAAAAAGGTAAAATTGAATCACTACCATCAGAATGCAAAATAGTATACATTCTTTTCAAACTGGTTTCAATTTCCTCTCTTTCATGTTCGGCGAAATAAGTACTTATCCACAAAGTGTCATTGCCTTCCTCGTCATATATCTCTACTGCTCCTTGAAAGCGCAAAAGATCTTCATAATAGATAGGAATTTTTATATTTCTACTATGTTCGGTAAGATAGTCTGAAAGCTTCGCATTGATTGGATATGCAGGCTTTTTTTTAGATATTAACTTTTCATCCATAGCTCTAAAATCTCTTTAAAGATAGAATGAATAAAGCTCAAAAACAAAAACTGCATTGATATAATTTTAATCAATGCAGTTTTATAAATTTATATGATTCTCAATTAACCTTTCTGGCTCTCGATCCAACGATCAATTTTATTTTCAAGAAGTTGTAAAGGCACACATCCTGTTTCTAAAACCTGATTATGAAATGCTCTTATGTCGAATTTTTCACCTAGTTCGTTTTCGGCTTTACTTCGTAATTCTCTTATTTTTAACTGTCCAATTTTATAAGATAATGCTTGTCCGGGATTAGCCATATATCGTTCAATTTCAGAAGTAATACTCGCTTCACTTTCGGCTTCATTATCTAATGAATACTGAATAGCTTGTTCGCGGGTCCATCCTTTGGAATGCAAACCAGTATCAACAACTAAACGAATCGCCCTGTGCATTTCAGCACTTAACATACCAAAGTATTGATATGGATCGGTCATTAAGCCCAATTCTTTTCCTAATGATTCAGAATATAAGGCCCATCCTTCGCCATAAGCACTATACCATAAAGTTTTTCTAAAGTTTGGTAAACCGGTGTTTTCTTGTTGTAATGAAATCTGATAATGGTGTCCTGGAATAGCCTCATGTAAAAATAGTGATTCATCAGAAAACATATTATATCTTGTTACATCTGGAATCGGTGTATAAAAAATACCTGGACGTGTACCATCAATTGACCCAGGATTGTATTCTGCACTAGCCGATTTTTCTCTAAATGCTTCGGTACGTCGCACTTCAAAAGGTGTTTTAGGCTTTAAATCAAACAATCGTTCAATTTGGGGCTTCATTTTGTCATGAATAGTATTAAAGTTATCTATTACCTGTTTGGGATCAGTAAATGGCATTAGATCTTTATTTTCACGTACATGATCAAAAAACTCCTTTAATGTTCCTTTAAAACCAACCTGCTCTTTCACTTTTTCCATTTCACCACGAATACGCTTAACTTCTGATAGGCCTAATTGATGAATTTCATCTGCCGTCATCGCTGTTGTTGTATAAAACTTAATTTGATGATCGTAATATTCTTTTCCATTAGAAACATCGGCAATACCACTAGAGCTTCTACCCGCTTGCATATATTCATCACTCATAAAATCATATACTTTTTGATAGGCTGGTATAACTTTTTCAGTAACCATCTCTTTATAAGCATCTCTTAAAGTTGTTTTATCTTCATCTGAAAAGCTATCAGGAAAATTTTTAGCAGGACTATAGAATAAATGGTTCTCTACATCACTATTAGTCATTGCCTTTAACTGTGGAAGTACTTTTTTGATAAGTGATTTAGGTAATACATGACCAACCTTCATTCCTTCACGCATGTTATCCCCTGTTGAAGCCAACCAATCTAAATAATCATCAACTCTTGCCAACCAGTTTTTATAATCTTGAACTGTTTTAAAGGGTTGTGCACTGGCACCACTTGCAAATTGACCCATTTGTAAATTCAAAGACCACATTTGATCAATTGGCGTATATTTTTTAAATTTTAATCGATTGAGGTTTACCTCACAATCCCATAAAAGAACATCTTTTGTCATTCTATCTTCTTCTGATAAGCTCTCATCAGAATAATCGTTCAATTTTTTCTTGTAATTTGTATAAAACTCTTTTTCTTTTTGTAAAAATTCAGTTGACAAATTATTTGGAAGTGTGTCATTATACCTGTTATCTCCGGCCTGTGTTGCACTGATAGGATTCAGCTTTAAATGATCTTGATAATAAGCCTCGAAAACATTCTCAATAGCGGGATAAACATTCGTTTGCTCCTTCTTGTCTTTAGCGCAAGAAGCTAGCATGACCAAAGTAAAAAATAGTAAGAAATATGTTTTTTTCATGTTTTGATATAGTTAAACCATCAAATATACAGTTTATAGCATTACTCATTAAACTAAATCTATTTTAAAATTGTTAAAATAAATTTAAAAGATTTTCGTTACTTTAGCTAGAAGATTAAACCTTGCTAACCATGAAAATTTTTAGCCTAGCAGCTATTGTTATTCTAACTCTGTCTAGTTATAGCACTACAGTTAATGCCCAAAAAGCATTGGTAGAGCTTCCTAGCGGATTTGTATATGCTAAAGAAGTAATACCTAAATTACGAACAGACTTACGCTATTATTCGTCAAATAATTTTATTGGCAAACCTATTGACGGTTATATACAGCCAAAATGTATAGTAACCAAAGAAGCGGCTGAAGCTCTCAAAAAAGTTCAAGAGGAGTTACAGATGCTTGGCTTTGGACTTCTGATTTATGATGCGTATAGACCACAAAGAGCTGTTGATCAATTTGTTGCATGGACAAAAGACACAACAGATAATGCGATGAAGGATAAATATTATCCAAATATAGAAAAAAAGGATTTGATACCACAGCAATATATTGCTGCAAAGTCAGGTCATAGTAGAGGAAGTACCGTAGATGTAACCATTGTTTCGTTAACCACTGGGCATCTATTAGATATGGGAAGCCCTTATGATCTATTTGACGAAAAATCATCTATTGATTATCCAAATATTACAAGAAATCAACATGCGGTTCGCTTATTATTAAAGCGAAGAATGGAAAAACATGGCTTTAAGTCACACCCGAAAGAATGGTGGCATTTTACCTTAAAAAAAGAGCCATACCCCAATAAATATTTTGATTTCGTTGTAGAATAAATTAGAAAAACCGCTTTTGAAGCGGTTTTTTCTTTTATATCTCATCATGTCTTGCTTTTTGAATTCAAGCAAAACACTACATTATCTTAATCAATATTAAAAGCTTACTGATTTAAAAACAGGCGCTTAATATAAATTCACTTTTTCTTGAATAAAAAAAGTAGGACTTTATTTGGTAGGGTTGTTATATAGTCAGTAAAACCATTTAACAAAAACAAAATATTGAAATTAAATAAAAAATGATGAGAAAAATTCCCCAACTATTAATTATTTGTAGCTTTATTTTACTTTCATTTTCTGATGTAAATAAACCTAAAACGTATTGGTATAAATCTACTAACAGTAAAGGTTATATCAAAATAGAGAAGTTTGATAATGAAGCAAATAAGTCTGTACTTAAAACTACGATCAATGCTTATTTTGGTAACGAAAAATTAGATTTTTCATTAGCTACAACTGCTGATACTAAAAAATTAGCCAATGCTTCGAAAATTGAATTTGATGGCACCATTGATTCAAACATTAATCCGGTAGTATATACCGGAGAGCGCGTAAAATACAACAAGAATGCTTCTTATTGGAACTTTACAGGTGATTTTAAAAGTGACATCACAACCGATGAAGAAGTAAATCAATTCTTAGAGCCAAATCATAAAACAATGATTAGAGTACCTAAAGTTACAATACCATCATTTAATGTTTGGGCTATTGTTTCAGAATTACCATTTAGCAAACGTGAAGGTACTTTTAGATTTAATTCTTTAGATGAAACAAAGTTATACGTTAAAAAGAATCAAGTCATTCGTTATATCGGTAAAGTTTCAGTTACTGTAAATGGTACTAAAAAGAGCTTGCATAAATTTGCTCATACCGGCGATAAAATGAAAACTACCTATTACTGGGTTAATGAAAATAGAGATCTTGTAAAAATTCTATTAGATGAAGAATTTGAATTCATATTAAGTTCTGAAGAAGAAATTTTTAATAAAAAATAGATTGTCAATTATTCATAAAAATAAAACCGCTTTTAAAACTAAAAGCGGTTTTATTTTATTTGATCTTTCCATCATGAAAGCCTGCTCTTTTCCATTGTCCAGATTCATAAACCCAAATATTGGTTACTCTAAAAGCATTTTCTTTTTCTATCTCTAGTTGCTTGTTTTTAACCTTTACTCTAGCAGTAACTAAAGCCATGTTACCATAAAACTGTATATCTTTTTCATCCATCTCATACGCTATTACCTTAAGATTACCATCAGCAATATCTTTTGATCTTTTATGTAAATAGTCAAACCATTGTTTTTTACCGATAGCTTTACTACTACTATTAGTATGTCTGTAATTACTTGTCACCATCTCTTCAAGCTTGACTATATCGCCTTCCTTAAACGCCAAATTAAAGGTTTCAATAGCTTTATTTAAAGATTCCTTTTGACTATTGATTAGTTGATCATTCTCTTTGTAATTAGAGCAGCTTATTGCACACAAGATGAGACTAAGGAATAAAACTGTCTTTATTGTTTTTATCATAATAATTATAGCAATACGGTTTTAATTTTTGAGCTTAGCAGGCATTTTTTGTCCATTTTGATACAGAAAACAAGAACTATATTTACCAGCTTCGTCTTTTACAAATTCCAATTTGGCAGGAACTTCCTTTAAAAAGAACATTTCTTCTGTTTCTGCATGTAACTGAAGTTTAGGTTGACCTGTAGCTTGGATAAATATCTTATTGTTAGTTACAGTAATATTTAAGTCGAAGCCGGGTTGTAACTCATAAGCTCCAACATATTTTTTAAGAATGTCTTCTGCAACATTAATCCCTTTTCGTTCTGAAGCTGGTTTTTTATAGGTTTCAATTCCCACAACTTCATTACCCATATTTGTCATTTTCACTTGTCTCTTATTTTCTTTACCTTTTGAAAAATGATACGCTATCGTACCGTCCTCAAAAATAAAATGAGCTTCTGATAATGGGTAAATATTGAATGGGCTACTTCCATCTCTAGTGCTAATCAGCTGCCCATCTTTAAATGTAATTCTTCTAATTACCTCGCCTTCAAACTCATAAGCTCCCACCCATTGCTTTAACTTATCTTCTGAAAGCGAAACTGCATCTTTTACACTTGGAAATGGTTTACCAATCGCTAAGGCAGCAACACGCCTTGTTAAACCTCCCACATCATTACAACTGCAGTTACTCAAACCTATAACATATACATCTTCCTCAGGAAAATAAATACCATTTGTTGAATAGCCAAAAATACCCCCGCTATGCGTATATAAAGGTGAACCTTTTAGGTCTCCTCTACTCAATCCATATCCATAGTCAATTTCTTCGCCACTGTTTAGTTTTGACCCGTTAATGGCTTTTGCCAAGGTTTCTTTTTTAACAAGTTTATTATCTCGTAAAGCTAGTTGCCATTTTAGCATATCATCAACTGTAGACATTAATGACCCGGCAGCGTAGGGCAATGTTAAACTCAGATAATCGGCATTTCTAAAACCATTTTCATTTGTCATATAACCAGAGGCACGATTTGATATAAGTTCTACCATATTACCATATCGCGAGTTGGTCATTTCGAGTGGTTTGAATATTTCTTGTTCAATAAAATCTTCGTAACTTTTATCTGACACTTTTTCAATAATGTAACCTAATAATATATACCCAGAATTATTATATAAAAAACGCTCACCTGGATCAAAATCTGTGGGTTGATTTTTGAATATATCAATGATTTCTTTAGGTGTTTTATCAAATCTTGCAAGGCTATCTAAATTCATTGAGGTGTAACTTTTAATTCCTGAAGTATGATTTAATAATTGATGAATGGTAATCTTCTTATCCTTGGTTGGATAATCTGGAATAAACTTCGTTATTTCATCTTCAATCTTTAATTTACCTTGTTCTTCTAGCATTAATATGGCTACGGCAGTAAACTGCTTTGTAATCGAAGCCAATTCGAATACATTTTCTGGCTGCATAGGAACATCCAATTCTAAATTAGCCATCCCCATTGCTCCACGATAAATTGCTTTACCATTTTTCGCAACTAATAACGCCACACCTGGCTCATTAGCTTTATAGGTTGATTTTACAAGCTCATCTATATCGTTTGTTAGATTTTGCGCCTGAATTGAAAAAGAAAAGCTTAAGGCTAGAATAAGTACTAAAAATTTATAATGTTTCATGTTGTAGTTTTGAATTATAAGTTCTGAGAATATGACGCCATTCAATAAGAAGAGTTACATTCAATTTGGGCTTTAAGAATTCCCATGTTCATTTAAGCTAAAGAAAGTTTTAATTTCGTTTAGTGGCCAATACTGAAACAGGGTTGGCACTAGTAACGAAGTTCGACTATTTTTACGATAAAGTCAAGAAATAAAAAAGCCATTACAAAAATTGTAATGGCTTTTTTTATTTATGAGATGCTGAAACCAGTTCAGCATAACGTATTTTATTTCATAAGATCGAAACTACGTTTAATAAAATTTGTTAGCTCTTCTCCTTGCAATAGATTTTGAGATAATCTTGCTAAATCTAATGCTTGATTCACATATTCCTCTTTTTTACCTTTGGCTTTTAGAATCTTCTGCATCAGGTCATTATTTGTATTGACTACAAGATTATACATCTCAGGGAATCCTCCCATCCCCATGAATCCACCTCCTCCGGTTTGCTGCATTTCTTTCATTCTGCGCATAAACTCAGGTTGCGTTATGATAAACGGATTTGCATTAGAATCTAACGCCTCTAACTGAACAGAATACTTGTCTTTTGGTACAATACCTTCAACAATATCTTTTAATTTATCTTTTTCCTCATCAGATAATTTAGAGATCTGCTCTTCATCTTTCTTGATTAAATTATCAATATGGTCAGAATCAACACGTGCAAACTTTATAGGTTGCTTGCTATCAGACAACTCAGTATTCTCACCTTCAATTTTTTGAATTAAGTGAGAAACAATCGGAGAATCTAACAACAACACCTCATATCCTTTATCCTTAGCTGATTCAATATAGCTGTGTTGTTCTTCTTTATTACCTGCATATAAGACTACAATATTCTTGTCTTTGTCTGTTTGAGCAGGTTTAATTTTTTCAATTAGTTCTTCAAAAGTTAAATAGTTGCCATCAACTGTTGGATATAATGCGAATTTTTGTGCTTTATCATAAAACTTCTCTTCAGAAAGCATTCCATATTCAATTACAATCTTAATATCGTTCCACTTTTTTTCAAACTCTTCACGGTCTTTTTTGAAAAGTGATTGTAATTTATCTGCTACTTTTTTAGTAATATAAGAAGAGATTTTCTTCACCGCTCCGTCTGCTTGCAAATAACTTCTAGATACATTTAATGGAATATCTGGTGAATCAATTACACCTCTTAGCATTTGTAAGAAATCTGGTACAATCCCTTCAACATTATCAGTTACAAATACCTGATTTTGATATAGCTGAATTCTATCTTTTTGAACATCTAAGTTTGTAGTTAACTTCGGGAAGTATAAAATTCCGGTAAGATTAAAAGGATAATCTACATTTAAATGAATGTTAAACAAAGGCTCTTCAAATTGCATTGGATAAAGCTCTCTATAGAACGACTTATAATCTTCTTCTTTTAAATCTTTAGGTTGCTTTGTCCAAGCCGGATTTGGATTATTGATTATATCATCAACTGTAATCTTATTTTGCGGCTCAGTAGTTTCTTTACCGTCTTTATCAGTAGTAGTTTTAGGTGTATGATCAGGATCATTTACCTCTTTAGTACCAAATTTGATTGGTACTGGCATAAACTTATTATACTTCGTTAATAATTCACGAATTCTGTGTTCTTCTAAAAACTCAGTTGAATCTTCAGCAATGTGTAAGATAATTTCGGTTCCTCTATCATCTTTATCCGTTTTCTCTAAAGTAAATTCAGGTGAACCGTCACAAATCCAATGAACTGCTGGTGTATCAACTACATGAGATTTAGTAATAATTTCAACTTTATCAGCAACCATAAATGCTGAATAGAATCCTAATCCAAAATGACCAATAATTCCGGCATCCTTTGCTGCATCTTTATATTTATCTAGAAATTCTTCTGCGCCAGAAAAAGCTACTTCATTAATGTATTTTTGTACTTCATCTTCACTCATTCCCAGACCTTGATCTATAATGTGAAGCTTTTTTCCATCCTTATCAATTTTTACTTCAATTTTAGGCTCGCCGTATTCAGCTTTCGAATCACCTACAGCTGTTAAGTGCTTTAATTTAAGAGTAGCATCCGTTGCGTTAGAAATAAGTTCACGTAAGAAGATCTCATGATCTGAATACAAGAATTTCTTAATTAATGGAAATATGTTTTCGACTGAAACATTAATTGTTCCTTTTGCCATGATATATGATTTTAGTTTATAGCCTTTTTAAGTCAAAAAAAATACCAAAGGAAATTGTGTGACAAGATGACACAAAAAAGCCGCCAAATGGCGGCTTTTATTAATTTGAAGCAGTTTCAGTAACTTTCTTTTTATTCTTGACATATTTTTCTAACCATTGATCTTGTTCCCAAAGCAAATGCAATATACTTTCTTTGGCACGATAACCATGACTTTCTTTAGGTAACATAACTAGGCGAACTGTTGCACCCAATCCTTTTAATGCATTAAAATACCGCTCGCTTTGCATCGGGTATGTCCCTGAGTTATTATCAGCTTCTCCATGAATTAAAAGTAAGGGTGTTTTCATTTTATCTGCATGCATAAAAGGTGACATCGTATAATAAATTTCTGGGGCCTCCCAATAATTACGTTGCTCCCGCTGAAAGCCAAACGGAGTTAAAGTTCTGTTGTATGCACCACTTCTTGCAATACCTGCAGCAAATAGATCAGAATGTGATAATAGGTTCGCTACCATAAATGCACCATAACTATGTCCGCCAACAGCAACTCTATCTCGATCAATATACCCCATATCATCGATTGCATCAATTCCTGCTTTTGCATTCGCTATCAACTGCTTTCTAAACGTATCATTCGGTTCCTTATCTCCTTCTCCAATAATTGGAAAAGCAGCATCATCTAAAACAGCATAACCTTTGGTAACCCAATACAGTGGTGATCTCCAACTAGGATATGTAAACTCATTAGAATTTTGTGTAGTTTGAGAAGCGCTTGATTTATCCTTATATTCAACTGGATAGGCCCACATGATCATTGGCAATTTTTCTTTTTTCGATTTATCATACCCAACTGGTAAATACAGCGTTCCGGTGAGGTCTAAACCATCATCGCGCTTATAAGAAACAACTTCTTTATGCACATTTTGCATACTAGCAAATGGGTTCTGAAAATTAGTTATTTGTTTAAGTTTTTTATTTCTTGTGTTTCTAAAGTAATAATTAGGATACTCATTTTTTGATTCTATTCGAACCAGAAGTCGTTTCTTTTTAACATCATAATCTCTTAAATCTTCTAACTTACTAGTAAGCTTTGATTGATAGAGTCTACTCTTCTTTTGTGTTTTTAGATTTACTTTATCTACAAAAGGGAATTTCCCATCTTTAGAATATCCATCACCTAAAGTAAATATATTATCACCTTCCATCGCAAGCACATAAGAGCCGTATTGATTTCTTTTTGTAACAGGTGTTCCAGGATCGCTGTATACATCTTGATAATTTCTATCATTAATTATTTTAGCTTCTTCCAAAGGGTTCTCAGGATTGAATAGATATGTCTTTGTGTTTCTATTATCAAACCAATAATCTTGAGCTAGTGCCATTCTATCGTTGCCCCAGCTAATTCTATAGAAGCGATTTTTCACCTTTAAAAGACTTTTAGGAGTTCCATTAAATGGCGCATCCAATTCAAATACTTCATCGCGGTATTCAACTTTTTCCTTAGGATCACCACCGTCTAACGCCTCAACATAAATTAAAGAGGAGGGCCTATCAGAACGCCATGCCACATTTCTCTTTCCTGTTCTAACCGCCATAAATCCTTTGGGAAGGTCTTCAATCAATGGAATCTGAGATACGTTTTGAACACTTTCACCATCTTTCGTATATATATTGGTTTCAGAAGGAAATCTTCGATAAGGCACTAAATAAGAAAAAGGCTTTTTTATTGTTGTAATCATAACGTATTCACCATCTGGCGAAAAGCTTACATCACCATACATTGCACTTCCCATCCATGGCGTTTCTTGTCCATCTAGCGTAACTTTAGATAACTCAGATAAAGCAAGTTGCTCAAAATTATGTTCGTCACTCTTATTTTTTAATAAATCTTGATAGGTTCTATTCTGTGCTTTTTTACCGTCATTTTTTGAAATTGTTGGACCCGATGGAATTGTCTTTGAAGTATTAATCAATGCTTCTCTATCTTTTGATAACATTTTAACCAATAAACTATTACCATCTTCAAACCAATTGATCACATCTCTCATATTGGCATTAACCTTCGCCTCGGTTAACTTTTTGGCTTTAGCACTATCAATATCTAAAACCCAAACTTCTACACCACTAGCAGTTGTATTTGTCATTGCTAGTTTAGATTGATCTGGTGACCAACTAAAATTTGCCAATCTAGGATTTTCAGGAAGTCCTTCAACATCTAAAATGGCCGTTCCGCTTAATTTACGAACCTTTAAACCATTAAAATAATTCGTTCTACTCCCAATATTCGTCTTGGGGTTAATTCTTAAGCCTCCTAATCGTAATTCATCTTCAGAAAGTTCTGAAATAGTTTTGTATGGATTTCTATATCTGAGAATCATATTCTCGTAATCATTATCCATTAAAACAGATGGAGCTAATGGTACATCTACAAGATCTAAAATTTCTTTCGATGGTTTTTGATACGTCAAACTTTCTTGAGAAAACCCAAAAAAGGTAAAGGAAATAAAGGCAATTGCAAAGATGATTTTTTTCATTTTTTTTAGTTTTTGTGATGAGGGTCAGCTAAGTTAATAATTATTAATCATTGTATAATAGAAGTTCTTTTTACTATTCGTTGCATAATAAATTTATATATATTTGAAATAATAAACCTGATCCAAATAATTTATTTATGTATAATTCAAAAATTACGGGCCTAGGATACTATGTGCCTGAAAATGTTGTCACAAACGATGATCTTAAGCAATGGATGGATACCAATGATGAATGGATACAAGAACGAACCGGAATCAAAGAGCGTAGATGGATAGATCCAAAAACCGGTGACAACACTTCTAATATGGGTGCCAAAGCTGCTAAAATAGCTATTGAGCGCGCTGGATTAACAAAAGAAGATATTGACTTCATCGTATTCGCTACTTTAAGTCCTGATATGTATTTCCCCGGTGGTGGTGTGCGTGTTCAAGACATGCTAGATATGCCAACTATTGGTGCTTTAGATATACGCAATCAATGTTCAGGATTTATTTATGGGCTATCAGTGGCAGATCAATTTATTAAAACTGGCATGTATAAAAATGTGCTGGTTATTGGTTCTGAAAATCACTCTGGTGGTTTAGAGCGTTCTACTCGTGGGCGCGGTGTTACCGTAATTTTTGGTGATGGTGCTGGCGCTGCCGTGTTATCGCGTACTGAAGAAAAAGGAAAAGGTATTTTATCATCACACTTACATTCTGAGGGTAAACATGCTAAGGAACTGGCTTTAGAAGGCCCTGCAACCGGTAGATGGGTTCCAGAAATTTTAGAAGCTAATGATCCAAATGACACCTCATATTACCCATATATGAACGGGCAATTTGTGTTTAAGCATGCTGTGGTACGGTTTTCAGAAGCTATCGTTGAAGGATTGCAAGCAAATAATTTGCAAAAAGAAGATATCGATATGTTAATTCCGCATCAAGCCAATCTACGTATCGCACAATTTGTTCAGCAAAAATTTCAATTAGACAATAGTAAGGTCTATAATAATATTCAAAAGTACGGTAATACAACTGCCGCTTCAATTATTATTGCATTAACCGAAGCTTGGGAAAAAGGCAAAATAAAAGATAACGACCTAGTTGTTTTAGCTGCCTTTGGTAGTGGATTTACCTGGGGAAGTGTTGTAATAAGATGGTAAATAGTAAGTGCTTTGTAAAAACTAAAAAAGCGCTCATATGAGCGCTTTTTTAGTAATCTAATTTTGTAAGATAATTCAGTTTATCTTTCCATATTTTTAGCTCTTCAGAATATGAATCGATGTTTTTCTGCACATTTTTGAGTAATGGATTATCATCAGAATCACTGGAAATAAAACTTATGTTATTCTCTAACTGCTTAATTTCCCGGGTGGTTTCATCAATCTTTTTACGAACAAAATATTGCTCATCTTCTAGTTTCTTAAATTGCTTATTTGTGAGATAACCATCAACAATGTTTCTAAATTTTATCAATGCTATCTCACCTCTACCCATATTTAATTTTCCATAAAGCTTATCTAAAACCTTATTGAATTTAGATTCAATGTGACGCATATTTGAAGGTACCGAACCCAAGTTTTTCCAATCATCGGTATATGATTGAATTACCTCTAAGGTTAAACTCTCATTACCATCAGCTTGGCTTCTAAGATTATCTAACAGCTCTTTTTTCTTATTAAATATCTCTATTTGTTCTTTATTAGCTTCGTCTTGAACATTATGAAGTCTATCAAAATAATGGTTACAGGCATCTTTAAAGCGTTTCCAAATCTCATCTGAATATTTTTTTGGAACATGCCCAATTGATTTCCAGTCAATCTGAATTTGCTTCATGATAGGCGTTACAGTATTCCAATCTTCACTTTCTTTTAATGACTCCGCTTGTTCAACTAAGGTCATTTTCTTATTGAGATTCTCTTGCTGTATCTTCTTTACATCCTTGTAAAAGGCGTTTTTGGCTCTATTAAATTCGCGAGTAGCTTCTTTAAATCCTTGCCAAGTTTGATTATTTTTTGCACGAGGAACTCTTCCAATCTTAAAGAAATTCTGACGTAACACATCAAGTTCTCTGATTTTTTTCTGCCATTCAGAATGCGAATTGGGCTTCGATTCGATTAACTGCTTAATTTCATCTATTACCGCTTGCTTTTTAATAAAGTTATCTTCGTATTTAGATTCTAATTCTTTCTGTGCATCATGTCTTTTATTATGAATCTTCTTAGTAGCTTCACTAAAACGATTCCATACTTCTTCGCGATGCTCTCTATCTACGGGGCCTATATCTTCTTTCCAAAGTCTGTGAAGTACCTGCAGTTCTTTAAAAGCTTTCTGTACATCTTGATCTTCTGCTAAGGCTTCGGCTTTTTCAACCAACTTTAACTTTTCTTCAAGATTGTGCTTAAAGTCTAATTCTCTAAAATCTTTATTTAGATGTAATAGATCATAAAAACGCTCTACATGATGATGATATGTGCGCCAAACATCGTTGTATTTTGTATGTGGGATCTTCCCTACTTTTCGCCAACGGTCTTGTAAACTTCTAAAATTATTATACATCGTAGAAGCATCTGCCGTATTAATTAACTCTTTAAGTTCTTCAATTAATTCTAGACGTATTTTTAGATTTTCTTTTTGAGTAGCTTCTTGTTGCTTGTAATAACGGTCACGCTTTACCTTAAACTCAAATAACAAGTCATTATACTGAGACTTTACAGGATTATTATACTGAAAATCTATTTCGTTACCACCGTCATCTAAAAAAGCTTTTTTCTTTTCTTGCAATAAGGCACCAAATTTCAAGTTGAAGTTCTTTTTTATTTCTTCTACTTGATTTTTTACTTGGTAAACTGCTTCTACCTTGGTTAATTTTTGAAGTTCTTTTACTAAACCTTCAAGATCTAATGAAGTATAATCAACCTTTTTGATTTCTTCAGCTTTAGGAGCTTCCTTTTCTTCTTCAGAGCTTTTGTTCTCTTCAGAACTCTTTTTCTCATCAGAACTCTTTTGTTCTTCCGCTACTACCTCTTCATTATCTTTTTTTTGGTCTTCAGAAGCCTCTGCTAAGGTTTTCTCATCGGTATCATTCGTAATATTCTCCTCAACCTCGTCTGCCGGAATATTTTCAGTATTATTTTCTAACATATCTTAATGTTTAAAGTTCCTCTTTCAATTAATAAAAGTCTCGAAAGATACTAATAGCATAGCAAAGCACAAAACTAAACTATTAAATATAGATGCAAAAATAACGAGGAAGTTGCGTTCTTTTTTAAGAAACTATGAGTTCCAAATTTCCCAAGCTTTTTCAGCCTGTAATTCTAACATTTTTAAACCATTACAAATTGTACTTCTACTTTCCTTTCCCTTTCTTAAAAAAGTGGTTTGAGAAGGGTTATAAATGAGATCATATAACAAATGTTTATTAGTAAGATATTCATACGGAATATCTGGACATTTTTCAACCTCTGGATGTGTACCCAAAGGTGTGCAGTTTATAATTACACTATATTTCTTCAGAAAATCATGAGATAATTCGGCATAGGAGATTTGATTTTCGTTCTTAGGAGTTCTGGATACAAATAAGGTCTTAATTTGTAGTTTTTTTAAGACAAAGTCAATCGCTTTTGAAGCTCCGCCTGTACCAAGGATTAAGGCATTATTATGATGCTCTTTTAGCAAAGGTTTTAAGGAGTTTTCAAACCCATAGGCGTCGGTATTAAACCCTTTCAATTTGTTATTGCTTAATATTTTAATAGTATTAACGGCTCCAATTTCCTCAGCTTCCTGATCTAATTCATCCATAAAATCAATCACCTCTTCCTTATATGGAATGGTAACATTGAGCCCCAATAAATTCTTCTCTGTATTAATGATTCTTGGAAAATCATAGATCGATGGAACATCAAAATTTCTGTACACATGGTCTTCCAATTTAAGCGCATTAAATTTATCTGTAAAATATTTTCTCGAAAATGAATACGATATATTCTTTCCAAGAAGTCCATAGTTATGCTGTTTTTCCGTTCTTTTTTGCATAATTATCAATTAATAAGATAATGCCTATTCCTAGTAAAATAAAAAAAATGGCATACCAATTATTTATATCACTTAAATCTGGTAAATAACGTTCATAATTTCCTAAAACTTTATTCCCATGTGAGTCAAGCAAAAATTCTCCAGCTTCACTTTTCTTAAATATTTTTTCCTTCCAAGGCCAAACAATTCCTAAAGATCCTGATATAAACCCAATTATAACGGCTGTCACAATTTGATGCCAACGTTTTAAAACATATCCTAAAATTTGCGAAGTTACTATCAACCCAAATGCTGAGCCGGCACCAAAAGAACCAATGATCTTTAAATATCTTATACGTTCTGGATCTTGAAGAAAATCAAAGTTACCAGAAAACACATCGGTGATTGATCTATATAACATATTCACAGAATCAACTAATAGTAGCACATAGTTACCTAGTAAAATCAGAATGAATGAACCAGAGAGCCCCGGGAGTGTCATCCCAGAAACTCCAATTATTCCGCAAAAGAACACAAACCAAAGATTATCATTTTCTTTAGCCGGATTCATAAAACTAATTGCTATTCCTACGCCGAAACCAATAACAATTGAAATTATATTTTGTGGGCGCCAATCATTAAAACCTTTGCCTATATAATAGATGGAGCCAATAATCATTCCAAAAAAAGCACTCCAAATAAAAAGCTCGTAATTGCGAATTAGATAATCAAGTAATAATGATACGCTAAAATAACTAAAGATGCTTCCCGCAAAAAGTAAAACAATAAAACGGCCATTGATATATTGAAAGAAGCTTTTAAAACGACCATTATGAAGTAACTTAAATGCTTTTGCGTTAATCTTTTGAAATGAATAAATCATTTCTTCGTAAAAACCAACTACAAAAGCTACCATTCCTCCAGAAACACCCGGTACTTTATTAGCCGCCCCCATAGCTACTCCTTTTACAAATAGTAATATGCGGTCTAACAAGGTACGTGTTTTTTCAGGCATATTAAACTGTTTTTTTAACGGCTGTTCGTTCTAAAATTAAAATTGTGGCGAATCCAATAATCATTAATATAATAGCTAACATCAATTGGTTTTCTCCGTCATAGTTAAAAGGTGATATACTTTGATCTCTCAATATTTTGAGTTTGCCATTAATAACCTCTGATTCTAATACCTCTTTCCAAGGCCAGATTTTATTCAGAGAACCAAGTATAAACCCTGTTAATGTCGCCAACGTTAAATTCTTATAATGATCAAACAACCACTTCAACAGACGAGAAAAAGTCAACAACCCTACAACAGCTCCTAAAATCAAAAGCAAGAGCGTTTTAACGTCTTTATCATGTACGGCATCAACAGCCGGTTTATAAGCTCCTAGTAATAATAAAATAAACGCTCCTGAAATGCCTGGTAAGATCATCGCGCAAATTGCCAAGCTTCCTGCTAAAATCAAGTACAAACTAGAATTGTTGGTTGCAAGTGCAGGTAAAGTAGTAATATAATAGGCTAAAAGTGCACCCAAAATAAGCGTAATTACCGTTACAAAACTCCATTTACTTATTTGTTTAGCAACGTAAATAATACTCGCTACCACTAAGCCAAAGAAAAAAGCCCATAGCAAAATTGGTTCATTTTCTAATAACCATTTTATAACTCTTACCAGTGATAACACGCTGATAGCAATACCAATGACCAATGCCAATAAAAAATTGCCATTAATAGATTTCCATGCAGCGGCAAATCCATCGTTTTTTAGAACTTTTAAGGTCTCAAAATTTATGGCGTTTATAGCATTTATAAGTTCTTCATAAATACCTGAAATAAAAGCAATTGTTCCACCAGAAACTCCCGGAACCACATCGGCCGCACCCATGGCGATTCCCTTTAATGAGATGATTAAATAATCAAAAAAAGTACGTTGCATTAGCAATTTAGAATTAGCAAATCAAAAGTACATGATTTTTTTAATTTGGTAATTTCTATTTAAGGTAATATGAAAAATTTACGAAGAGACAAATACTATTTGAATTGAGGGGAAAACTTTAATTACGATCTGTGCAATTTTATATTAAATTTTGAAAACTACTTTTTACTTTCTTCGATTATTTTTTTCACCTTTTCTTTATCAAATATTACAGGATAAAGTTCTTTCATTATTAAATGATATTCATAATCGAGCTTTAGTGCATTCTTCAAATAACGCAGACCATTTCTTTCATTTTGCGCTAAGAAGTTAATTCCACTCAAACGATACTCAATTTCGGCAAAATCGGTGTACAAACTTTTCGCTTTTTTTAGTACCTGCAAGGCATCTTTGTATTCTCCTAAGAAATGTAAAACGTCAATTAAGGCCACAAAAATATCCAATCGGTAATCTTCCAATTCTACACACCTTTGAAAAGCCTTGGCCGCTTCCTCAAATAAATTCAATTTTATATTTACCTCTCCAAACCGCGACCAGTAAGCGGCATTCTCATTATCAATTTGTAATGCTTTATTAATAAAATACAACGCTTTTTGATAATTTTCCTGGTTCATATAAAGCCCCGTTAATGCTAACCAACCTTTATCTAATTGCGGGTCTTCTTTTACGGTAAGATTATAATATTTCAGTGCTAGTTTTTGATCATTAATTCTTTCATAACACAACCCTAGACGTAAATATATAAACGGTGTCCCATCTTCTAATTGAACGGTAACCAAGTAATTATTAATGGCTTCTTCGTATCTTTCTAATTCTTCTAACGTTTTTGCCTTTTCTATATAAGCACCAATAAAATCTTCATCTATTAAAAGAGCATAATCAAAGGCTCTTAAAGCATCTTCAAATTTATCGATGATATAATATTGGCGTCCCAATTGATGCCATGCTATCTCACAATAAGGCTCGTTATCGATATATTTATTTAGATAATCTATTGCTTCATGGTGCTTTTGCTCCATGTCAAAGCAATAAATAATATTGTAAAGTGAAGAATAATCATCATATTCAACTTCTAAGCATTTAGCAAAATTTAATCGAGCGGTTTCATAATCATCTAAGAAAAGATATTCCATACCAATCATAGATAAAATATCAAGCTCATCTTCAGCAAACAGTAAGGCTTTGTTTAATGCCTGTATCGCTTCTTTGTGCATATCTTTTTTAGAATATAAAGCTGCCTTATGTAAGTATATTTGGTCATTAGAAGGTTCAATTTCTTCTAATTGATCTAACAAAACGCTTGCCTTATCAAATTTTTCTTCAAAAATAAGCAGCTCAATAAAAGCGAGCTTTAAATTTATAGCTGACGGATGTTGTTTAAGCCCAAGGTCTATTGCTTTTTTTGCTAACGAAATCTTTCCTGAATCAAGATAATGTGTAATAATTTCTTCAAACTCTACCGAGTCAAAAAAATATACATTATTAGTTTTTAGCATTGATTCAAATCTGGTAAGCGGTAAGTTATCGTTAGCATCAGGAAATTGAAACATATAATTGAGCACTCGGTTATGAAATAAAAGTAGTGCAAGACTTTTTGTATCCAACTTTCAACCTACAAATGTTTTTAACAATTTAATTAACAGAAAGCAACGCATACATTTTTCAAAAAATAATGTACTTTTGTATTCCAAACAAGGTTTGGATAGCAACATGGCTCAAAAGACACTTCTCAACGCTAAAGACATACACATAATTCTTCATCGTTTAGCCAATCAGTTGTTAGAAAACCACTTAGATTTTTCAAAAACTGTATTGATTGGACTACAACCAAGAGGCATTTATTTAGCCAATAGATTAGCCAAGCTTTTACAAGAAGACTATAAAATTAAGAGTCTACAGTTAGGTCATTTAGACATTACATTTTTTAGAGATGATTTTAGACGGCGAGAAGAGCCTTTAGAGGCCAACGCTACTAAAATGGATTTCGCTGTAGAAAACAAGAAAGTTGTTTTAATTGATGATGTATTATTTTCTGGTAGAAGTATTCGTTCAGCTTTAACTGCAATTCAATCATTTGGAAGGCCCGAATCAATTGAACTCTTAGTATTAATTGATAGAAGATTTAGTAGGCATTTGCCGATTCAACCAAATTACAGAGGAAGGCAGGTAGATGTTATAAATTCTGAAAAGGTAAAAGTTACCTGGAAAGAAAACGAAAAAAAAGATGCTGTATACATTACAAATACTAATTAAATGAAGCAGTTAAGTGTAGAACATTTATTAGGAATTAAGTATCTCAGAAAGCAAGATATATATCTTATTTTTGAAACTGCCGATCATTTTAAAGAAGTAATTAATCGCCCAATAAAGAAAGTTCCTTCATTGCGCGATATCACCATTGCCAATCTGTTTTTTGAAAATAGCACGCGTACCAAACTATCATTTGAGTTAGCAGAAAAACGGCTTTCTGCAGACGTAATTAACTTCTCTGCCAGTCAGTCTTCAGTAAAAAAGGGAGAAACATTAATCGATACTGTAAATAATATCCTTTCAATGAAAGTTGATATTGTGGTTATGCGCCATCCTAATGTTGGTGCTGGTGTTTTCTTATCTAAACATATTGACGCTAAAATTATTAATGCTGGCGATGGCGCTCATGAACACCCTACACAGGCACTGCTAGATTCCTACTCCATTAAAGAAGCTTTGGGTTCTGTTAAAGGGAAGAAAGTTGTTATCGTAGGAGATATTTTACACTCAAGAGTAGCACTGTCTAATATCTATGCATTACAATTGTTGGGAGCAGAAGTAATGGTTTGCGGCCCTACCACTTTAATTCCTAAATATATATCAAGTTTAGGTGTAAAGGTAGAACATAACATTAAAAAAGCCTTAGAATGGTGCGATGTGGCAAACATGTTACGTGTACAACATGAGCGCATGGATATAAAGTACTTTCCATCAGTTCGTGAGTACACACAATTATTTGGAATTAATAAAGAATTGCTAAATAAGCTTGGCAAGGAAATTGTAATAATGCATCCAGGACCTATTAACCGAGGTGTAGAAATTACAAGTGATGTGGCCGATTCTGATCAGTCAATCATTTTAAATCAAGTTGAAAATGGTGTAGCCATAAGAATGGCTGTTATTTATTTATTGGCTCAACAGATTAAAAGATAAATGACCATGCAAATAGAGAAAAACGATAAAAACACCCAAATAAAACCAACAGAAAAATCAATTTCTGACTTTTTTCTTGCATTTAAAGAAAAATATATTACTTTTAAAAGTGAGAATTTAGTTCTTGACTTTTCTGATTTTAAAGGGGTAAAAACAGAAAATATCTTAGTATTTTTGCAAATGGCAAATGACCATAGAAATAATGGCATGTCTTTTGTTATAGTTTATAGTGAAACCAGTTATGATAATTTGCCTGATGAGCTTATCGTTGTACCCACTATAAATGAGGCACATGATATTATTGAAATGGAAGAAATAGAACGAGATTTAGGCTTTTAATTTTAAGTTGCGTATGATAAAAAAACTACTCTTTATACTTATTGTCACTTTCTCAATTAGCGCTTTTGCACAGCAAGAGGAAGCTGTAACCGTCAAAAAGGACTCTACGATGGTTATAAGGGATATAGTGGCATCACCAAACCCTTTTAGTGTTACTACTAAAATTAAATTTCGAGCTAAAGACATCTTAAAAATAGAGTTTTCGGTAAAAGATTTAATTGGAAATACAGTTCATTTTCAAAAGTATACCACTAAGAAAGGTATAAACTATATTCCCTTCTACAGGGATAAGTTAGATTCTGGAATATATATTTATTCAATAAAAACCAATAACGAAATTATTTCTAAACGAATTGTCATAAAATGAGTATACAGTTAACCATATTAGGTTGTCACTCGGCCACACCGAGAACTTTTGCTCATCCTACTGCTCAATATTTAGAAATTAATAATCGTTCTTTTTTAATTGATTGCGGTGAAGGAACTCAAACTCAACTTAGAAAATATAAGATTAAGTTTTCTAAGATAGATAACGTATTTATCTCTCATCTACACGGTGATCATTTTTTTGGTCTAATCGGATTAATATCTACGTTTGGCTTATTAAATAGACAAAATGATCTTCATGTATATGGGCCCAAAGGAATTCAAGAAATTATTGAACTTCAGTTAAAACTATCAAACGCTCATTTAAAATATGGTCTCGTTTTTCACGAACTTGAAAATACAGAAAGTCAGTTAATTTATGAAGATGATAAAGTAGAAGTTCGAACCATTCCGTTAGATCATCGTGTATATACAAATGGCTTCTTATTCAAAGAAAAACTAGGTGAACGTAAATTAAATATTGAGGTTATAAAAGAAAATCCCGAAATTGAAATTTGCGATTACCAAAATCTTAAAAACGGTAAAGACTTTGTTACTGATGATGGAACAGTAATAAAAAATAAAGAATTGACTTTCAATCCACCACAACCCGTTAGTTATGCTTATTGTAGTGATACCGCTTATAAGCCAGCTATTACCGAAATTATTAATGGTGTTGATTTACTATATCACGAATCTACTTTTTTAAAAGACAAAGAATCGTTAACCGGAACCACAAAACATTCAACTGCAGAGCAAGCAGCTCATATTGCAAAAAAAGCAGATGTCGATCAATTAATTTTAGGACATTATTCGAGCAGATATAAAGACATCTCTTTATTTCAAAAAGAAGCTCAAACAGTTTTTGATAATGTTACATTAGCTGAGGAAGGTAAAGTATTTGCCGTGGCTAATAAAGTTAATGAAGCGTTGTTACTGGCACATCAAAATTAATACTGTCCGGTAGAAAGTAAAACCAGCGTACAAGCAAACGATACTTCGATTGCATTCTCCCTTAATTGTTCTGCCAGTTCCATATTACCTGTTCCAGGATTAAAAATTACCCGTTTTGGCTTTAAGGAAATAATATAATCATAATACTCTTCTTGACGTTTTGGGTTCAAATATAGCGTTACGGTATCTACATTTTCAAAAGCAGGCTTCCCTGTTTCTATCATTGCCCCAGCGACATAACCGGGTAACAGGCCTATCGCCACAACTTCATGTCCCCTCTTAACCAAGCTCTTAAGTGCCATATTAGAATATCTATTCGTTTTTAAGGATGCCCCAAGAACTAGTGTCTTTTTTGTCATAGTGTTAAAGGTATGTTAATCTGTGTTAAATACTGTTACAAAGATACAATAGTTAGCGTCTGTATAGTATCACAAAACTGTGGCATAACAACTCAATAAAAATTTATTTCATACAAAAATCACAAACTAATGAAAGTTATTATTTACACCATCTGTCTTTTTTTGAGCATGAGTATTACAGCGCAGATGGCAAAAGACAAACTACCTAGAAATGGAAGCGTTTCTGGTAAAGTAGTTGACGCAAAAACGAAAAGCCCAATACCCTATGCTACAGTTGTTATAAAAGATATTGGGGGTAAAACCGTAACTGGCGGTATTACTGATGACAAAGGAAGCTTTGAAATAAAAAAGATACCTGAAGGAAAGAACGTTGTAGAAGTGCAATTTATAGGTTATGAAACCTTCAAAAGAGAAGTGAATCTCGTTTCTGGAAATTTAAGACAGAATCTTGGTACTATCGGATTAAATGAAGAAGCAGCGAATCTTGAGGAAGTAACCGTGGTTGCCGAAACATCAACAATTACTCAAAAAATAGATAGAAAAGTAATTAATGTTGGTAAAGACTTAACCTCTGCCGGTACTACTGCCTCAGAACTATTAAATAATGTACCTTCTGTGAGTGTAGACCAACAAACAGGTAATATTAGCCTTCGAGGTAATGAAAATGTACGCGTATTAGTAGATGGAAAGCCAACAAATATTGATGCCGCGACTTTATTAAGACAGATCCCTTCTACCTCTATAAAAAATATCGAATTGATAACAAACCCTTCTGCAAAATATAATCCTGAAGGAATGAGTGGCATCATTAATATCGTTCTGCATAAAGGCGCAAATCAAGGGTTCAATGCTGTTATAAATACAGGTGTAACCAGAGGTGAGAATACACGTTTTAATGGTTCAATAGATATGAACTACAAAACAGGAAGTGTAAATTTCTTTGCAAATTATGGCTTGAATGCTGGTAAAAATGACAATTTTGGTCATGTAAACAGAATAGACAATAGTTCTCGTCAAGACTTTGAATTTGACAATGACCGAACCTCACATTTAATAAAAATTGGTTCAGATATTTATATAAATGACAAAAATACCATTTCGGTATACACCACTCAAAACTTTGCAAAAGATAGAGCTCGGGGTACTACCTTAGTAGATTTTGCGAATAGCAACACTTTTGATAGAAATGCTAGAACAATATCAATAAGTGATACAGAATCTCAAGCCTATAATTTTAATTATAAGTTAGATTTTGCAAAAGAAGGCCATAATATTGAATTCGAGGCAAACTACTCAAAAAATGAATCTCCAGAAGATGCAGATTTCGACGAATTCAATAATCCTACCGACAATACCTTAAATTATAATGATGATATTAATAATGAGCGTAACACTAAGCTTTTTAATTTAGACTATACCAATCCGGTTTCTAAAAAAGGAAAACTTGAGCTTGGCTTAGAAGTACGATTAAGAGAAGCCAGAAATAAGCGCGATACTGATCAGTTTAGAGTTCTTGATTTAGGCCCTCCTGTTGTATCTGAAAAAACACCAAATTCAATTTTTGATTTCAATCGTGATATTTATTCTGCTTATGTAAATTACAACCATAAGTTTAAGAAAGTATCTGTTCAAGTAGGTGCGCGTTTTGAAAATTATGAAGTTGAAGCACTATTACAAGAAGTAGGGCAACCGAATACAACTTTTGAAGATGATATTTTTTCAATCTATCCATCGGCATTTATCACCTATAATCCTAGCGAAAAAAATCAATATCAAATAAGTTATAGTCGTAGAGTTGATAGACCGTCTATGCAACAGGTAAATCCTATTAGAGAATGGAGTACACCTCAAATTGTTTCTATAGGTAATCAAGAATTAAGACCTCAGTTTACTAATTCATTTGAATTAAACTATACGCGTAAGTTAAAAAATGGTTCGATTACCTTCGGTACATTTTATAGAAGAGTTAACGATAATATCTCTAGAGTTTTAAATAGAGATTTAATAGATCCTGATAAAGTTGAGCTTACCTATTTTAATACTGAAAGTAATGACAGATATGGAGTTGAGGCCTCTGCTAGTTATAAAATAGCAAAGTGGTGGAGAGTGAATGCGAGTACTGATCTATTCGTTCAAAAAGAAATAGGTATTACCGATCAAAATGATCCTGGTAATGAACAAAGACTTGAAGTTACCAATACAGCCTTTAATGCACGCGTTAGCAATAGCTTTACCGCCACGAAAACGTTAAGATTCCAACTCTTCGCCATGTATAGAGGTGGTGGTAGAAGTGTTCAGTTTGAGGTTGAGCCTATGTGGATGTTAAATGCCGGAGCAAGCTTAAGCGTATTCAAAAGAAAAGGAACAATTAGCTTTAGAGTAAACGATATTTTCAAGGGCATGAAATTCCAATTTGAATCTGATAACCCGTACCCTTCTAATGGACAGTTTAACTGGGAAAGTAGAACAGCTTATATAGGTTTTATGTATCGTTTTAGTAAAGGTAAAACTAAAAGTAGAAGAAGAAAAAACAGAAGAGATAACGAAACGCAAGGAAGCGGTTTCTTATAAAATACATTTTTTCAATTTTGGTTAATTAAAACCCCTATTTCAATTTTTTGAGTAGGGGTTTTATGGTTTTTTGATCTTACTGTAGTACACATTTAAGTGACAAAACTTGTAGCTGGTGTTTTTTTTTAGCATATTGCGATAGAATAAAAACTAACTCCAGATAATTATGAGAAAAAAGATCCTTTCATTACTATTATTAGTAATTCCATATTTAACATTTGCTCAAGAAAAAGGTTTAGATGAACAAATAAACGACTGGTTTATGCCCATTGCTTCCGCATGGGAAGGCCTAGTATTAACCACTATACCATTAGGTCAATATAATATTCCTTTGGTAGTTATATTGCTAGTATTAGGAGCTACTTTTTTCACATTCTATTTTAAATTTCCCAGCATTACCAAATTTCCATTAGCTATTAATACAGTAAGAGGAAAATATGATGAAATAGAAGGTCATGGGGTTGAAAAAACTGATATGTCAATTGATGGTGATATACCTGACACTATTAGAGATGAAAGTCAAGATGGTGAGGTTTCACACTTCCAAGCATTAGCGACTGCTGTTTCTGGTACCGTAGGGTTAGGAAATATTGCTGGTGTTGCTGTAGCAATAGCTCTAGGTGGGCCTGGTGCAACTTTCTGGATGATTATTTGTGGCCTAATAGGCATGGCAACAAAATTTGTTGAATGCACACTAGGTGTTAAATATAGAGATGTAGGCGAAGATGGTACTGTTTATGGCGGGCCAATGTATTATCTTTCTAAAGGTCTCAAAGAAGTTGGAGTTGGTAATTTAGGAAAAGTGCTTGGAGCATTATTTGCTATACTATGTGTTGGAGCTTCATTTGGTGGTGGTAATGCCTTTCAATCTAATCAAGCTGCTGTTCAATTAAGTTCATTGTTTGGAATAGAAGGAGGAGCAACTGGCGCTATTATAGGAATTATCCTAGCTATTTTAGTTGGTATAGTTATCATTGGTGGAATAAAACGTATTGCAAAAATTACTGAAAAGATTGTACCATTCATGGCAGGTATTTATGTGTTAGCAGCCTTGGTAATTATCTTTGCAAACTTTAACTATATTGACGATGCGTTTGGATTAATATTTAATGGGGCTTTTACACCAATGGCTGGACTTGGTGGGCTTGTTGGTGTTTTAATTGTTGGATTTCAAAGAGCAGCATTTTCTAATGAAGCTGGTGCCGGTTCAGCAGCAATTGCGCATTCTGCGGTAAAAACTAAATATCCGGCTTCTGAAGGAGTTGTTGCTTTACTTGAACCTTTTATTGACACTGTAGTAATTTGTACTATGACTGCTTTAGTGATTATCTTTTTTAACATAGATGGAACGAATATGCAAAGTGTTTTCCAATATGGAGCTGTAGATGGAAGTAACGTAATCTTAAATGGATCTGGAGAGCTATTAGGAGGTGTAGACTTAACATCAAAAGCTTTTGATTCAGTAATACCTGGCTTCTCATATATTCTAACAATTGCTATTGTGCTTTTTGCCTTTTCAACTATGATTTCATGGTCTTATTATGGATTACAATCATGGAAATACCTTTTTGGCAAAGGAAAAACTGCCGATTTAGTATATAAAATACTTTTCTTAGTATTTGTAGTTATTGGTGCAGCTGCTACACTAGATGCCGTAATTAAATTCTCAGATGCAATGATTCTCGCATTAGTTTTTCCTAATATGATAGGACTGTTTTTCTTATTCCCTAAAGTAAAAGAAGAAATCACAAAATATGTAAATGCTATAAAAGAAGCTAACTAAGCTAACTTTTTATGAACATAAAGAAATCCCATTTCTGGTATAATAAACGTCAACGAAATGGGATTTTTCTTTTGACAGTTCTTATTATTACCCTACAATTGATTTTCTTTTTCGTCGACTTTTCTTCTGATGAAATAGTCGAAATGAGCACTATAGAAATTAAACAGTTTCAAGAAGAATTTGATTCTCTAAAAAGAGTTGAATTAGAAAAAAGGAAACCAAAAATTTATCCATTTAATCCAAGTTTTATAAGCGATTTTAAAGGATATCAATTAGGAATGTCAACCGACGAAATAGACCGATTGTTAGCACATCGATCTTTAGGAAAATATATTAGTTCAGCACAAGAATTTCAACAGATCACAGGAGTATCAGACAGTCTACTCAACAAAATCTCTCCTTATTTTAAGTTCCCTGATTGGATAGCCAACAAACGAACCACATTAAAAACTTCATATAGCACCTCAAATAATGATAAAAGATCTTTTCCTATAAAAGATATCAACACAGCTACTATAGAAGAACTAAAATCTATTAATGGTATTGGCCAGAAACTAGCACAAAGAATCATAAACTATCGAAAAAAGCTTGGAGGTTTTTTAAAAGATAATCAGCTTTACGAAGTGTATTATCTAGATAAAGAAATTGCCGATAAGGTATTAGAACGTTTTCAAGTCATAAAAAAACCTCTCATTAAAAAAATAAACGTGAACGAAGCTACATTTAAAGAACTGCTTTCAATTGTCTATATTGATTACGAACTAACAAAAAAAATTGTAGAATATCGCGAAGAAGTAGCTGAAATTCAATCAATCCAAGAACTTAAGCAAATAGCAGGATTTCCTGTAGAAAAATTTGACAGAATAGCCTTATATTTGGAAGCAAAATAGGTCATTAATGAACAATTTATATTTTACTGAAGAACACGATTTTTTTAGGCAAAGTTTTAAAGACTTTTTACAAAAAGAAGTTGTGCCTCATATTGAAAAATGGGAGAATGAAGGAACTATAGACCGCTTTATATGGGAAAAAGTTGGTGAAATGGGATATTTTGGATTAAATGTTCCAGAAGAATATGGCGGACTTGAACTAGACCTGTTTTATACTGTTATCTTTCTTGAAGAATTACAGAAAATTAATTCTGGAGGATTTGCAGCTGCTATGTGGGCGCATGCCTATTTAGCTATGACGCATGTTAGAAAGGAAGGCGACGAAAGAATTAAGAAAGAATATTTAATACCAAGCGTAGAAGGTAAAAAGATAGGATGCCTTTGTGTTACCGAGCCTTTTGGTGGATCTGATGTTGCCGGTATGCGCTCAACCGCAATAAAAAATGGAGATCATTACCTATTAAATGGCTCTAAAACTTTTATTACGAACGGTTTTTATGGTGATTATATGGTTGTGGCTGCCAAAACACAACCTGAACTTGGTAATAAAGGCATTAGCATGTTTATAGTTGATTGTGATACGCCGGGTGTATCAGCCACTAAATTAGATAAGCTGGGTTGGCGTGCTTCTGACACTGCCGAAATAGCTTTTGATAATGTAAAAGTACCTTTAGAAAATCTAATGGGTGAAGAAGGTAAAGGCTTTCCATACATTATGCAACACTTTGCCTTAGAGCGTTTGGTAATGGGTGTTAATGCCCATGCACGGTCAGAATATGCAATAGAATATGTATTGCAATATATGAGTGAGCGTACAACATTTGGTAAGTCTATCAATCAATATCAAGCTCTTAGACATAAAGTTGCCGATATGGCAAGTGAAGTAGAAGTTTGCAAGACATTTAATTATACGGTTGCCAAACGCTTAAACGATGGTGAATATGTGGTAAAAGAAGCTAGCATGTCTAAGCTAATATCTACTAAAGTAGCAGATGAAGTTGCTTACAACTGTTTGCAGTTGCTAGGAGGTTATGGCTATATGGAAGATTATCCTATGGCACGGCTACTGCGAGATAGCCGTCTTGGCCCTATTGGTGGTGGTACATCTGAAATACTTCGTGAGATCATTGCTAAAATGATCATTGATGGTAAAGAATATAAACCGGCCACTTAACTTCTTATTATTTATTATAATACCCAAGATTATTGCTATTGATATCACAATTTCTTCGTAAGGTTTACTATATCATGTAATTCTTTTTAAGCAAATACGACCCATGTATTATGCTTATTTCTAATAGAACAGTTTATTTTATTGCATTACAATATTTATCAGTTAGAAAAAAACAAACTTTCTTAGCTATTATAGGTGTGCTATTGGGTGTTACCACTTTTATAGTATTGATGAATTTTATGACTGGTGTTAATGATTTTTTAGATCAAGCAGTTTTTAATGGGAATCCAGATGTCACTATTAGCAAAAAACCAGTGATTTCAAAAAACACTATTAACCTCGGTAGTGCATCTATTGAAAATACAGATACAATCTATGATATTTTAAAAAACAATAAAAACATTAAGGCGTTTTCAAGTCAGCTAATTACACCAGCGATTTTAATAAGTGATACCCAACAATTATCTGGTAGTGTCAATGGGATTTTCCCAGAGCAAGAAAAACATATGGTTAATCTTGAAAAAAGATTGGTAAAAGGCAACGGTTTTGAAAGTTTAACCAAAAAAAATACCATACTATTAGGAGTAAGTTTAGCCAAAAGATTAAACATTTCTGTAAATGATACTTTAAGTATCCTCTTACCCAATGGGAAAAATGCTTTATTAGATGTAACTGGTATATTTAGTTTCGGTATCACCACTATTGATAATTATAGAACCTATACCTCTGCTGTTACGCTACAACAGCTGCTAAAGGATCAAAAATCTGTAACACATGTAAACCTAAAGCTAAAAAATCGCTATGATGTAAGTATTGAAAATTTATTACTGAAAAAAATAGAAGAAATTGATGTTCAAAACTGGAAAGACGCTAATAAAACAATTGTAATAGGAAATAAAGTCCGCAACGTTTTAACATGGTCTGTTTCCTTTGCCTTACTTTTAGTTGCTGGTTTCGGTATATATAACATTCAAAATAGCACTGTAATTCATAAGCGAAAAGATATTGCTATATTAAAAACAATAGGTTATTCTGGTAACGATATAATCTATATTTTTTTAATTCAGTCGCTCATCGTAGGTCTCTTGGGCTCTTTATTAGGTCTAGGGTTTGGATATTTAATAAGTTATCTTATTTCGATAACTACACTAGATACTACCGATTTTATAATTGTTGAAACCTATCCTATAAATTTTAAAATAGGCTATTATATTCTCGCATTCTTTTTTGGGATTATAGCCACACTATTATCTGGGTATTTTCCTTCAAAGAAAGCTGGTGAAATAGATCCTATAAAAATTATTAGAGATATATGATACTCTCAGCTCAACATATAAATAAGCTTTTTTTTAATCCTGAGAAGCATAGGGTGTTAAACAATATTTCCTTAGATGTTTACCATGAAGAGCTCATTTCTATATACGGTTCTTCAGGAAGTGGTAAATCTACTTTACTATATATTCTCTCAACCTTAGATACCGATTTCGAAGGAACGCTTACAATCAATGGAGTTAATACCTTAACCCTGTCAAAGAAGCAATTACCCCATTTTAGAAATGAAAATATAGGCTTTGTTTATCAATCTCATTATTTACTAAATGAGTTTAACGCACTACAAAATGTAATGCTTCCAGCTTTAAAACTGGCTAAAAAGCCAGCTGAAATAATAAAAGAAGAAGCATTACAATTGCTTGATGAATTGGGAATGAAATCATTAATAAGAAGAAATCCATACGAGCTTTCTGGTGGTCAACAACAACGAGTTGTCATTGCTAGGGCTTTGATCAATAATCCTATGTTAATTATTGCCGATGAACCAACAGGAAACTTAGATCAAAAAAATTCTGAGTTAATTTTTGGTTTATTAAAAAATATCGCGAAGGTTAAGAAAAAAGGTGTAATAATGACTACCCATAATCCAGCCTTATATAAAAAGTCGCATAGAGCTATTGAAATGATTAATGGTTCGTTACGACTATAAAACCATTCCTTCTAAAACAAAAATGACATGAAAAAATTGACAGCACAAAACATTATTATTTTTGACGGTGAGTGTAATTTGTGTAACGGAGTTGTGGGATGGCTAATGAATTTTGCTTCTCAATCTAATTTTAAGTTTATTCCCTTTCAATCACCCATAGGTCAAGATTTTCTTATAAAATATGGTTTTTCAACCGAGCAATTAGAAACCGTTATCCTAATTGATGAAAATGGAGTGCACACGCATTCAGATGGTTTTTTAAAGATTGTCGCTCAAATTCCAAAATGGAAATTTGTAGCTGCTCTATTAGCATATGTACCTAGAATCATAAGGGACACCATTTATAATATTGCCTCAAAAAATAGGGTGAAATGGTTTGGACAGTCAAAATCTTGTTCGATTACTTTTTAAAAAGAATGAAAGCATCTCTAACAAATGATTATAAAATAATTACCACTTGTAATTCTTGACTTTCCTTTCGATTAGCATATTTCTATTAACGTTTTGTATGCCGTACGGTTATGTTATTTGCTAGCAAACAATTTCACATCATCTTCAGAAACTTCACTACCACCTAAAATAATTAATCGCTCGATAACGTTGCGCAATTCACGAATATTTCCTGTCCAATCATACTCCTGAAGTTTCTTTATCGCCTTATCAGAAAATTCTTTAATAGCATTGCCCTGTTCCTGAGCTATTTGTTTTGCAAAATGCCCTACAAGTAATGGAATATCTTCTCTCCTATCGTTTAATGCAGGAACTTTAATCAATATAACAGCCAATCTATGGTACAAATCTTCTCTAAATCTACCTTCTTCAATTTCTTTCTTTAAGTTTTTATTGGTAGCAGCAACAACGCGAACATCAACTTTAATATCTTTATCACTACCTACTCTACTCACTTTATTTTCTTGTAGTGCACGTAATACTTTTGCTTGCGCCGAAAGGCTCATATCTCCAATTTCATCTAAAAAGATTGTGCCCCCATTAGCGGCTTCAAATTTACCTGCTCTATCCTTATTCGCACCAGTGAATGAACCCTTAACATGTCCGAACAATTCACTTTCAATAAGTTCAGAAGGTATTGCTGCGCAATTTACTTCGATCATTGATGCTTTTGATCGCTCACTTTTTTCATGTAACCAATGTGCCACTAGTTCTTTTCCAGTTCCATTAGGTCCGGTAATCAAAACTCGGGCATCTGTAGCTGCAACCTTTTCAATAATGTCCTTAATATGCGTAATCGCATCACTCTCACCAATCATTTCGTAGTTCTTGCTAACTTTCTTCTTTAGCTGCTTATTTTCAACTACCAGATTTTTCTTATCAAGTGCATTTCTTACCGCATTTAGTAAACGATTTAAGTCTGGTGGTTTAGAAATATAATCAAAAGCACCCATCCGCATTGTCTGAACAGCGGTGTCTAAATCACCATGACCAGAAATCATTAGCATAGGTATTTCTGGTTTCAACTTTTGTGTTTTTTCTAAAACCTCAACGCCATCCATTTTAGGCATCTTTATATCACATAATACTAAATCATAGTCATTATTTTTAATCATCTCAATCCCTAAAAGTCCATCCTCGGCTTCTTCAACTTGATACTTATCATTCTCTTCTGAAATGATCTTCTTCAACACTCTACGTATTGCTGCTTCGTCTTCTATAATTAGTATTTTGCTCATTCTAATATTGAATCTATTATTTATTGATTGTTAATTGCGAAGTTACAATCTTTATACCAAACTATATGCTAGCTGAAAAATATGTATTCTCCTTTTTAAAAAAATGGAACCCAAGCATTATTCTGCATATTTTTATGCAATCTATCTGTTAAAAATTGAATTTTAAGCCAGCTCTAAAAGTGAACGCTTTAGACATATCAAAATCATACACCTCGTCTCTTTTATTTTGAACAAGTCTTAGCGAATTACTTAATGTATAACCAACCTTAGCGAAAAGGTTTAGATGCTTGCCATAATACTTATCAAATCCAATACCTGATATAATTGCCGACATTGATATGTTTTCTGCCACCTGATTATTTATTGTTAGATTATTACTCAAATTAGCATAATATCCGTCAAGCGTAATGAATCCTTCTAAACTGGTTTTCTTATTGAAGAAGTATTTAATCTTACTTATGGGTACTCCAATGGTATAGGTTAAGTGATTATTAACTTCTTTAAAGTAAGTAGCAAACGGTAATGGAAAGGGTAAGCCCGTACGCTGATTATACATTGCCCCAATTGTAAGTCTTGTTTTTTTAGGTTTCAAATTGGTTCGTATCAATAATACTCCACCGCTCCAAGTAAAATCATCACCTGTAATTTTATTGGCTAAATTTGATGAAATAGTTGGTGAAACCTGTGCTGTAAAGCGCCATTTTTCATTCATTAAAAAAGTATATCCTAAGGTATATTCTAAAACATGAATTTCATGTAATGGAGCCACATCAAAATTATAGGTAGCATCAAAATCTAATTTAACATTACTATATCTTAGACCATTAACAAGGATATGTCCTTTCTTTTTTAATTTAACTGGAAAATTAGCCCATATACGAGATCTACTGAAAGTGGGCTCTGTATTTTTTCCAAAAACAGAAGTATAATCCACACCTCCAATATCTTTAATTTGGCATAAGCAGTGACTACTAACTAGTACACAATAGATAAAAAGAAATAATCGCTTCAAATTAGGGAGTTGTTCTCTAACAAAACATAACGACAATTCTTCATCAATATTTTAACCACTTCGCTAATTCTTTGTATGTTGGCTTTTTACCATACATTAAAATACCAACGCGATAGATTTTTGCCGCCAATTTTACAATCACAAAGAAAGTACCAAATAACAATACAAGCGATATCAATTGTTGCCATAATGGTACACCAAAAGGAATACGCATTAGCATTACGACGGGAGAGGTTAACGGTATATACGAAAATACCTGAGATACCGTACCATGTGGATTCTCTATCACTGTAAAAAATCCAACATAAATTGCTAGCATCAATGGCATAATAATTGGCATCATAAATTGCTGCGTATCAGTTTCATTATCAACTGCAGCTCCAATTGCAGCATATAAAGAGCTATACAATAGGTAGCCTCCAATGAAAAAGAAAATAAACATGATTACCAAATTAACAATTGGCAAGTTATTTATCTCTTGAATTACGGCAGTAGCTTGGTTTTGAAACTCTGAAGTTTCAGCAACATTCTTCATTAATTCTTGCTGCTCGGCCATTTGAGCTCCTCCCATATTAATACCAAATAAGGCCGACATTACAGTTATTAAGACACCTCCTATAATTACCCAAACTAAAAATTGCGAAATACCAGCAAGAGAAGTTCCGAAAATCTTACCTAATAATAATTTAACAGGTTTTACAGATGAAATAATGACCTCTATGATTCTACTGGTTTTTTCTTCAATTACGCTACGCATAATCATATTACCATATATAATAATAAACATGAATAATAAATAACCGGCTGCACCACCAAAAATAAGCTTGATCCCACTTCCTAATTTTGAAGTTTTCTTACCTTCAAATGTTTCAAGGTTTGGATTGATATTTACATCAAGTTTCCTTATGGTTTCAGGATCAAAACCAGATTCTTTCAATTTAATATTTCTCGCCTTCTCTTCTATTCTGTCTTCTATCCTATCCATCACTAATAATGATGGGGAATCCTCTGAAAAAAACTTTATTTTATCAGATAATTGATCTACATTTTCTGCCTTCGGAATATAAAGTAATCCATAATTTTCAGCTTCTCGAACCACTTTTTTAGCGTCTTCTAAACTAAGGCTGCTGAGGATATCATACTTCGTGTTTTCTGTGCTTTTAAACTCACTGGCAAAGAATCCGCTTTCGTCTAATACTGAAATCGTCTTAACACTATCATTATTCAATTGTGTTAAATAACCAATTAAAGCAATTAACGCAACCATAATCACAGGGCTTAAAAAAGTCATAATAATAAATGACTTATTCTTTACCTTATTTAAAAATTCTCTTTTTGTAATTAATGCTAAATGGTTCATGTTAATTGTTTTGTACTGTTTGGATGAAAATATCATTTACACTTGGAATCACTTCAACGAAATGAGTTAATTCGCCTTGCGCTGTTAAATGCGAAATAAGATCGTTGGCATTACCATTACCATTAATTTTGATATTGAACTTTAACTCATCATTAATAGTTTTAAAAGTGGCTTCAGATAATTCAAACTTCTCACGAAGGCTTTGAGTAATTTCTGCTTTTCTATCAGTTAATAAACCTACTTCAAATATGTTTGATTTATATTGACGCTTGATATCAATTAATTTACCATCTAAAATTTTATTTGATTCATGTATTAGAGCTATATGATCACAAAGTTCTTCAACAGATTCCATTCTATGGGTTGAAAAAATAACGGTGGCCCCTTCGTCGCGTAATTGTAATATTTCATCTTTAATTCTATTGGCATTGATCGGATCAAAACCTGAAAAAGGCTCATCAAAGATTAATAGTTTTGGCTGATGTAATACAGTAACAATAAACTGTATTTTTTGAGCCATGCCCTTTGAAAGTTCCTGTATTTTCTTGTTCCACCAATCTCCTATTTCGAACTTATCAAACCAATACTTCAAACGTTCTTTTGCTTGTGTTTTATCAAGTCCTTTTAATTGTGCTAAATACAGAGCCTGCTCTCCAACTTTCATCGATTTGTATAAACCACGTTCTTCAGGCAAATAACCAATATCCTTAATATGTTCTGGTTTTAAATTTTCTCCATCCAGAATCACCTGCCCCTCATCGGGCATCGTTATTTGATTGATAATTCGTATCAGCGTAGTTTTACCGGCCCCATTGGGTCCTAAGAGTCCAAAAATACTTCCTTTAGGAACATCAATTGAAACATTATTAAGCGCTCTGTAATTACCAAAATTCTTAATAACATTTTTGGCTTCGAGTAAGTTGTTCATCCGTTTGATTTAAGTTTTCGCAAAAGTATGTAAAAGTTAGTCATCTATTTTAATAATTTGTTACAAGGTGGTTAACAATGCATAAAATTTATTATGCGTGCATAATATTTTTTTATATATTTGTGTCATGCTAAAAGAAACAACCATTGATCATGCATTAAGAGCTACTTGGCAAGCCGTAGCCAAAATGTACAACGAGCAAGCTGCAAAACATGGTAGCACCATGGCCACAGCCTTTGTTTTATTAAATATCGATTTCGAAAATGGCACACCTTCAACAGCCTTGGGCCCGCAAATGGGAATGGAGCCTACAAGTCTTTCTCGTATTTTAAAAACCATGGAAGACAAAGGTGCTATTTATCGTGAAAAAAACCCAGATGATGGTAGAAGTGTATTAATAAAACTAACCGATTATGGCAAAGAAATGCGCAAGGTTTCTCGCGAGCATGTAATTACTTTCAATGAAAAAGTAAGAGCGCAAATCTCTGAAGAAAAACTAAATCACTTTTTTGAGGTAACAGAAAAAATTAATCAATTAATCGCTGAGCGTGACATCTATACAAAAGTGGATCGCAAAGTAATGTAAAATAGTAGGATCACTAAAAAATGAGTAAACGAAGAATTAAAAAAGTAGCAATTATTGGATCTGGTATTATGGGATCTGGAATTGCATGTCATTTTGCTAATATTGGAGCAGAAGTATTGCTACTAGATATTGTTCCGAGAGAGCTAAATGATGCTGAAAAAGCTAAAGGTTTAACGCTAGAGGACAAAGCTGTTCGCAATCGTTTAGTAAATAGTGCATTGGCAACTGCATTGAAATCTAAGCCTTCACCAATTTATAATAAAAAATTTGCAAGTAGAATTACCACTGGTAATATTGACGATGATCTGCATAAGATTAAAGATGTCGATTGGATAATGGAGGTTGTAGTAGAACGCCTTGATATTAAACAACAAGTTTTCGAAAAAGTTGAAGCATACAGAACTCCAGGTACTATTATTTCTTCAAATACTTCTGGTATTCCAATTAAATTTATGAATGAGGGACGTAGTGAGGATTTCCGTCAGCATTTTGCGGTTACTCACTTCTTTAATCCTCCTAGGTATTTAAAATTGTTTGAAGTAGTTCCTGGACCTGATTGTAAACCGGAAATTACAGATTTCTTAATGGAGTATGGAGAGAAATTTCTAGGAAAAACTTCAGTACTAGCCAAAGATACTCCGGCATTTATAGGAAACCGTATTGGTATTTTTGGTATACAATCTTTATTTCATCAAGTAAAAGAATTAGGATTAACTGTTGAGGAAGTTGATAAATTAACCGGTCCCGTAATTGGCCGCCCTAAATCTGCTACTTTCCGTACTGTAGATGTGGTAGGATTAGATACTTTAGTTCATGTAGCAAATGGTATCTATGATAATTGTCCAGATGACGAAGCCCACGAGCTATTTAAACTACCTAATTTCATCAATACTATGATGGAAAATAAATGGTTGGGTAGTAAAACAGGACAAGGGTTTTATAAAAAATCAGTAAATGCAGACGGCAAAAAGGAAATTCTAACCTTAGATCTAGATACCATGGAGTATCGTTCTAAGAAAAGAGCATCGTTTGCAACTTTAGAACTCACAAAGACCATAGATAAACCCATTGACCGTTTCAAAGTATTAGTAAACGGAAAAGATAAAGCAGGTGAATTTTACCGTAAAAACTTTGCGGCGATGTTCGCGTATGTTCAAAATAGAATTCCAGAAATTTCTGATGAATTGTATCGAATAGATGATGCAATGAAGGCTGGTTTTGGATGGGAGAATGGTCCATTTGAAATTTGGGATGCTATTGGAGTTGAAAAAGGTATAGAATTAATGAAGGGCGAAGGCAAAGAACCAGCTTCTTGGGTAGCAGAAATGTTAGAAAAGGGTGAAACTTCTTTTTATACAGTTAAAGCGGGTGCCACCTATTATTATGATGTTCCTGCAAAAGCTCAGGCTAAAAAACCTGGTCAAGATGCATTTATTATTTTAGATAATATACGTAAGTCAAACGAAGTCTTTAAAAACTCTGGCGTTGTAATCGAAGACCTAGGTGATGGTGTTTTGAACTGCGAGTTCCAATCGAAAATGAATACCATTGGAGGTGATGTCTTAGCTGGATTAAATAAAGCAGTCGATTTAGCTGAAAAAGATTTTGAAGGACTTGTAGTTGGTAACCAAGGTGCTAATTTCTCTGTTGGAGCGAATATTGGTATGATATTTATGATGGCCGTTGAGCAAGAATATGATGAGTTGAATATGGCTATTAAATATTTTCAAGATACCATGATGCGTATGCGCTATTCATCAATACCAGTAGTTGCAGCTCCTCACAGTATGTCTTTAGGTGGTGCATGTGAATTATCAATGCATGCCGACAAAGTAGTTGCTGCTGCCGAACTTTATATGGGACTCGTAGAATTTGGAGTTGGAGTTATTCCCGGCGGTGGAGGCTCTAAAGAAATGGCCCTAAGAGCATCAGATCAATTCCATAAAGGAGACGTACAATTAAATGTATTACAAGAGTACTTCTTAACGGTAGGTATGGCAAAAGTTTCAACTTCTGCTTACGAGGCCTTTGATCTAGGACTGCTTCAACCTGGTAAAGATATCGTAGTGGTAAATAAAGACCGTCAGATAGCAGAAGCTAAAAAACATGCTAAGCTATTAGCCGATGCCGGTTATACACAAAAACCTAAGCGTACAGATGTATTGGTATTAGGTAAACAAGCTTTAGGTATGTTCTTAGTTGGAACAGATTCTATGGAAGCAAGTAAATATATCAGTGAACATGACCAAAAGATTGCAAACAAACTAGCTTATGTAATGGCTGGTGGTGATCTTTCTGAGCCAACTAAAGTATCTGAACAATACCTTTTAGATATTGAACGTGAAGCTTTCTTAAGTCTATGTACAGAACGTAAGACTTTAGAACGCATACAGCATATGTTAAAGACTGGTAAACCTTTAAGAAATTAAGAAAATGAAAACAGCATATATAGTAAAAGGATACAGAACCGCCGTTGGAAAATCAAAAAAAGGTGGGTTCAGATTTAAAAGAGCAGATGAACTCGCTGCTGAAACCATTCAATATATGATGGGCAAATTACCCGAGTTTGATGTTAAACGTATTGATGATGTTATTGTAGGAAATGCAATGCCGGAAGGATCTCAGGGTTTGAATATGGCACGTATTATCTCTTTAATAGGCTTAGACTCGGTAGATGTTCCGGGTGTTACTGTAAATAGATTCTGTGCATCTGGTCTTGAAACAATTGGTACTGCAGTAGCAAAAGTTCAAGCCGGTATGGCCGATTGTATTATTGCTGGTGGTGCAGAAAGTATGAGCTCCGTACCGATGACGGGGTTTAAACCAGAACTGAACTATAATATTGTGAATTCGGGTCACGAAGATTATTACTGGGGAATGGGAAATACTGCCGAAGCAGTTGCGCAAGAGTATAAAGTATCTCGTGAAGATCAAGATGAGTTTGCATACAATTCGCATATGAAAGCTTTAAAAGCTTTAGATGAAGATCGCTTTCAAGATCAAATCGCACCAATTGATGTTGCAGAGACCTACATAAAAAATGGAAAAAAAGATACCCGAAAATTCACAGTAACTAAAGACGAAGGTCCACGACGCGGAACGAGTAAGGAAGCTCTAGCAAAATTACGACCCGTCTTCGCTGCAAATGGTAGTGTTACCGCGGGTAACTCGTCACAAACTAGTGATGGTGCCGCATTTGTTATGGTAATGAGTGAAGAAATGGTAAAAGAATTAAAATTGGAGCCTATAGCGCGTTTAGTAAGTTATGCTGCGGCTGGCGTACCTCCACGAATTATGGGAATTGGACCAATTGCTGCTGTACCTAAAGCATTAAAACAAGCAGGCCTCGAGCAAAAAGATATAGAACTTATAGAATTGAATGAAGCCTTTGCTTCGCAATCTCTTGCTGTAATTAGAGAACTAGATCTAAATAACGACATCATTAACGTGAATGGTGGAGCTATTGCTTTAGGTCACCCCCTTGGATGTACGGGCGCAAAACTATCAGTTCAATTATTTGATGAGATGCGTAAACGCAATATGCAGGGTAAACATGGTATGGTAACCATGTGTGTTGGTACCGGTCAAGGCGCAGCTGGAATATTTGAATTCCTTAATTAAAAAGATTTTTGCTTCACATTTAACTAAAATGTGATTTGCTGAGCCATTTTAAAATTAATAATCAAAATTTAAATTATAATCAATAAATATGGAAGTGATGGAAAAAGAGATTTTACGCGGAGGGCAATTCCTTGTAAAAGAAACTAAATGTGAAGATGTTTTTACTCCAGAAGATTTCTCTGAGGAGCAAGTAATGATGCGTGATGCGGTAAAAGAGTTTAATGATAGAGAAATAATTCCTCATAAAGAGCGATTTGAAAAAAAGGATTACGCTTTAACAGAAGAGTGTATGCGTAAAGCCGGTGAACTAGGGTTCTTAGGTGTTTCGGTACCTGAAGCTTATGGCGGAATGGATATGGGCTTTGTATCTACAATGCTTGTTTGTGATTATATCTCTAGTGGAACAGGGTCATTTAGTACCGCTTTTGGCGCACATACAGGTATTGGTACCATGCCAATTACACTTTACGGAACCGAAGAGCAAAAGTTAAAATATGTACCTAAACTCGCTTCAGGAGAATGGTTTGGCGCCTATTGTTTAACAGAGCCAGGCGCTGGATCAGATGCTAACTCTGGTAAAACTACCGCTACTTTATCTGAGGATGGAAAAAGCTACAAGATCAATGGACAAAAAATGTGGATTTCTAATGCTGGATTCGCTAAATTATTTATAGTTTTTGCGCGTATTGAAGATGATAAAAATATTACTGGATTTATTGTTGAGAATGACCCTAATAATGGAATCGTTTTAGGCGAAGAAGAGGAAAAATTAGGTATTCATGCTTCGTCCACACGTCAAGTTTTCTTTAATGACTGCGTGGTTCCTGTTGAAAATATGCTTTCTGAAAGAGGTAATGGTTTTAAAATAGCAATGAATGCCTTAAATGTGGGGCGTATTAAACTAGCTGCTGCTTGTTTAGACTCTCAAAGAAGAGTTACTACTGCAGCGGTGCAATATGCTACTGAGCGTAAACAATTTAATACACCTATTGCAAATTTTGGGGCTATTAAAGCCAAATTGGCTGAAATGGCAACAAATGCTTACGCAGGAGAATCTGCTTGCTATAGAGCTGCAAAAAATGTCGAAGACAGAATCGCTATTCGTCAAGCTCAAGGTAATTCACATCAAGAAGCCGAACTAAAAGGCGTTGAAGAATATGCCATAGAATGTTCAATATTAAAAGTAGCTGTATCAGAAGACATTCAAAATTGTGCAGATGAGGGCATTCAAATTTTTGGAGGAATGGGCTTCTCAAAGGAAACACCAATGGAGGCAGCTTGGAGAGATGCACGTATCGCGCGTATCTATGAAGGGACCAATGAAATTAATAGAATGCTTTCTGTAGGAATGTTAGTAAAGAAGGCTATGAAAGGCCATGTTGATTTATTGAACCCGGCAATGAAAGTACAGGAAGAGTTAATGGGCATTCCTTCTTTTGACACCCCTGATTATTCTGAATTATTTTCAGAAGAAAAAGAAATGATTGCTAAGTTGAAAAAAGCATTTCTAATGGTGGCTGGTGCTGGTGTACAAAAATTCGGACCCAAATTAGAAGAACATCAACAACTTTTAATGGCTGCCTCAGATATGTTGATTGAAATTTATATGGCTGAATCTACGATACTTCGTACTGAAAAAATGGCGAAGTCTAAAGGCGAAGAAAATGTAAAGGAACAAATAGCTATGGCAAAATTATATCTATATAATGCAGTTGATATTGTAAATCAAAAAGGGAAAGAGGGTATTATCTCTTTTGCCGAAGGCGATGAGCAACGTATGATGCTTATGGGGCTTAAACGATTTACAAAATATGCTAATATGCCTAATGTTGTGGCCTTACGAACTATGATTGCAGATAAAGTAGCAGCAGAAAATGAATATTGTTTTTAAGAATATATTAAAAACAAAGTTTAGTAGATTTTTAAAGCCAGCTCTTAAGAGCTGGTTTTTTGTTTTAATCTGTTAACATTTTTTAACATTCTCCTTTCTTTCCGAGGCCTTTTATTTTTCTATCTTAGCTAAATTCAAATAAGTATAATATTCATTTATACAATAAAACTTAACGTACTACTATGAAACTTAACTATTTAAAAGCGGCAAAGCTTTTCTCTATGGCGATGTTAGCGGTAGCTTTTTTAGCCCCGCAAAACATTGATGCCCAGCGAAAAAAGAAGAAGAAAAAAGGCAAAACCGAAATGCCCGCCAAGCCAGCTGCGAAAAAGAAAAACGGAAAAACTATCAAAGAACTGACTAAAAGCAGTAAAAAAATAGATGGTTTATTTGAAATTTATCAAGATACCATTACTGGTTCTTTACAAATGGTTGTCTCTGAAGATCAACTTGGTAAAGAATTTATCTACTTTACTCAATTGGCAGATGCACCAGGTGATTTAGGATTTGCCGGAAGAGGTATTTATCGAGGATCTAAGGTTTTTAAAGTAAAAAAACACTTTAATAAAATGGAATTTATCACTCAAAATACTTCATTTTATTATAATAAAGATAAAGCCATTTCGAAAGCTAGCGATGCTAACATAAGTAATGGAAATATGGCGAGTTTAAAAATTGAAGCTCATGATAAGAAAAATGGATTATACTTAATAAAAGCCGATCCATTATTCCTTAAAGAAACATTTTCTCAAATTAAGCCTCCGCGTCGCCCAGGTCAAAAACCTACAGCCTTCACACTGGGGAACCTAGATAAAAATAAAACGAAAGTAAGTGCTATTAAAAATTACCCTGAAAATACAGATTTGGTTATTGAGTATGTATATTCTAAACCTTCTGTTTTAAATGGTGGATCACGAGCTGTAGTAGATGGAAGAAATGTTAGTGTAAAGGTAAATCATAGTTTGATTGCGATGCCTGAAAATGACTACAAACCAAGATTTGATGATCCTAGAGTTGGTTATTTCATGACGCAGGTAAACGATCAATCTTCTACAAGTGCTACACCGTATAGAGATTTAGTACATAGATGGCACTTAGTGAAGAAAGACCCAAATGCTGCACTATCTGAGCCTGTAGAGCCTATTGTTTGGTGGATGGAAAATACTACCCCAAGAGATATAAGACCTATCATTAAAAGAGCCGCAGAACAATGGAATGTTGCTTTCGAACAGGCTGGATTTAAAAATGCTTTAGTTGTAAAAGAGCAACCTGATGATGCTGATTGGGATGCTGGTGATATTCGCTATAATGTATTGCGCTGGACTTCTTCACCAAATATCATGTTTGGTGGTTACGGACCAAGTTTTGTGAACCCTAGAACAGGACAAATTTTAGGAGCAGATATTATGCTAGAGCACATTGTTTTGGGTAACTCATTGCGCAATGAAAAATTATTTGAAAAAGCAGCCTTGCCTAGTTTTTATAATGAAATGGCTAACCATATAGATGATAATAATCATGGTAAATTTTGTGCGGCAAGTCAAATGGCACACTTAGATAATATGTTTGCCAATGTTGCAAGTAGTGCTTTTGATGATGGTGAAATGGAAAAGAGTAAAATGTTAAATGAGTTTATACATTTCTTAATCTTGCATGAATTAGGTCATACCTTAGGCTTAAACCATAATATGAAATCTAGTCAATTACATTCAATTGCTGATGTAAATAATGAAGCTATAACTTCAAAAGTTGGTTTAACAGGTTCGGTAATGGATTATCCTGCGATTAACTATAATGCCGATAGAGATAATCAAGGGCAGTATTGGACTACAACACCTGGTCCTTATGATAAATGGGCGATTCAGTTTGGTTATCAGCCAATGAATAAATCTGAAATGAAAGCTCTATTAGAAAAATCTTCTGATCCAAGACTAACTTTCGGTAACGATGCAGATGACATGCGTGCTCCTGGTAAAGCTATAGATCCAAGAGTTAATGTTGGCGACATGACCAATGATGCTGTTCAATATTCAATAGACCGCATAAAATTAGCAGATGAAGTAGCTAAAGAAGTATTAGATAGATATAAAAAAGATGCCAATGGTAAATCTTTCCATGAGCTAAGAAATTCATATTTTGTATTAACTGGACAACAAGCGGCATCAGCAAGAACAATTTCTAGGTATATAGGTGGTGTTTATGTAGATAGGGCTATGAATGGACAGAATGGAGCTACTAAACCTTATACACCTGTTGAATACGAAAAGCAGAAAAAAGCAATGAAAGCATTAAATGATTATGTGTTTTCTGCAAAGGCTTTTACAGTTCCTAGTGATTTATATAATTACCTAGCAGGTCAAAGAAGAGGATTTAATTTCTTTAGAAACCCTGAAGATCCAAAAATTCATAGTAGAGTTTTAGGAATTCAGCGAAACGTATTAAGACATTTATTACATCCAAATACATTACAAAGAATTACAGATTCTGAGCTATATGGTAACAAGTATAAGCTTTCTGAAGTGATGAATGATTTAAATAATTCTATGTTTAGAGCAGACAGATATACGAACGTAAATTCTTTTAGACAAAATTTACAAATAGAATATACCAATATGTTAATTGATATGCTAACTGGTAAACAACAAGGAAGGTATACCAATGCAGCTAAGTCAATGGCTCTTTACAATCTTAAGAACATAAGAAATATGGCTACTCCAACTGGTAATATAGCTACCAGAGCCCATAGACAGCACCTACGCACATTAATCGATAATGCGCTTAAGGAGATTAAATAATTTTAATCATTCTGTTTAATTTGAAAAGGCGACATTTTTAATGTCGCCTTTTTATTTAATTTTTATTTCAAATGCCTTTTGACCACTTAGTTTTCCTAATAAGATATCATTTTCCTCAACCTTACCAACGCCTGCTGGTGTACCTGTAAAAATAATATCTCCCTTTTTAAGTGTGAAGAATTGCGAAACATATGCAACTAGCTCGTCAATTTTCCAAAGCATGGCATTTGTATTTCCTTTTTGAACAACCTCATTGTTCTTTAATAATTCGAAACCTAAGTTTTCTAAATTAAAATTTTGTTTTGGGAAGAAGTCTCCTATTACCGCACTACCATCAAAAGCCTTGGCCTTTTCCCATGGTAAGCCTTTTTCTTTACAATAGGATTGTATATCTCTGGCCGTTAAGTCAATGCCCAACCCTACTTCATTATAATACTTATGTGCGAACTTTTCTGAAATATGTTTACCAACTTTACTTATTTTTATTAATACTTCTACTTCATAATGTATATCATTTGAAAAGGGAGGAATGAAAAAAGGCATCTTTTTTGGTAGAATAGCCGAATCTGGTTTTAAGAATATAACCGGATGTTGAGGTCGTTCATTCTTCAATTCTGCAATATGTTTTGCATAATTACGGCCAATACAAATTATTTTCATCAGTTAAAATCGGTTAATTATAAAATTATTTATAAAAAGTGAAATCAAACATCCATTAAGGAATCCACTTCTTATCAAAATTTGGTTTACGTTTTTCAAGAAAAGCATTTCTACCTTCTTTTGCTTCATCGGTCATATATGCCAAACGAGTGGCCTCTCCTGCAAAAACTTGTTGCCCTACCATACCATCATCTGTTAAATTCATGGCAAACTTCAACATTTTTATTGAAGTAGGAGATTTTGCCAAAACTTCTTGCGCCCATTCATAGGCAGTATCTTCTAATTCTTCATGTGGAACCACAGCATTTACCATACCCATTTCAAAGGCTTCTTGTGCAGAATAATTACGTCCTAAAAAGAAAATTTCTCGCGCTTTTTTCTGCCCTACCATCTTGGCTAAATAAGCAGAACCATAACCTCCATCGAAACTTGTCACATCAGCATCTGTTTGTTTAAAAATAGCATGTTCTTTACTTGCTAAGGTCATATCACAAACTACATGTAAACTATGCCCTCCTCCTACTGCCCAGCCGGAAACTACAGCAATAACAACTTTAGGCATAAAACGAATTAACCGCTGTACTTCTAAAATATTCAGTCTATGATACCCATCATCACCAACATATCCTTGATGGCCTCTGGCTTTTTGATCACCACCGCTACAGAATGAAAATACGCCATCTTTGGACGATGGTCCTTCCGAAGAAAGTAATATAGCTCCAATACTGGTATCTTCTTGCGCATCGTAAAAGGCATCATATAATTCGCTGGTCGTTTTTGGCCTAAATGCATTACGCACGTTTGGCCTATTAAAAGCGATTCTAGCCACTCCATTATATTTCTTATAAGTGATGTCCTCATATTTTTTTGCAACTTTCCAGTCAATCTGTATCATATTTTAGATTTTAATTCGTTTGTAAAGATATGACTAAGGAAAAAACTAAAAAAATTAGCCCTTGACAATTAAATTATTTATCATGAAAAATATAGTCGCTAAACTATTTTTATTACTTTTTACAATCTACGGATTTGCGCAAAACACGCATATTGAAAAATTCACCTCTTCTGAAATGGCGGGTGAAATGAATAATGAGCGTATCTTAAAAATATATGTACCAGATTCATATAAAGAAGATTCTACAAGAGTATACCCGCTTGCTATCGTTTTAGATGCAGAATATTTATTTGATATTTACGTAGCTAATTCTAGACTCTTTGCTTCAAAAGATAAAGCTCCTGAACAAATAGTAGTAGGTATTTTTCAAAATCAGAAAAATGAACGAAAAACCGATTGCGAAATAAGTATAGCCAATGGATTATTAACTGAGACAAGTTCTAAATTCTATAAGTTTGTTAAAAATGAATTGTTACCAGATATAGAAAACAGGTATCGAATTTCTCCGTTTAAAACCATCGTTGGAAATACACTAACGGCAAATTTTTTAAACTTTTATATGGTGGAACAGAACCCACCTTTTACGGCCTACATTAATGTTAATCCGTTATTCTCTCCTGATATCAATGGTCTTTTTCAGGGAAAGGTTCCAAATTTAGAAACAAACACTTATTTCTATATGAATACCGGTAAATATAACGGTGTAAAAAGAGATGAGGCCATCAATAAAATACACTACATTTTAAATAATATTGAAAACGAGAGCTTTGTTTATCGATTTGATGAATTTGATAATTCAACCAAAATATCTTCAATAGGTCAAGCCATTCCAGCAGCTATAGCACATATATTTGAAATGTATTCTGCTATCTCTAAGCATGAGTTTGATAACCATATCGCTGATTTAAGTCCTGGTGAGGCTATAGAGTATTTAGAAAGAAAGTATGTAGAAATTCAATATTTATTCGGGTCGAACTTAAAAGTGAGACAACGTGATATTTTCGCTATTGAATCGATTGTTTTAGATAAAGAAGATGGTGCATATTTAGAAGAATTTGGAAAGATGATCAATCGCTTGTATCCAGAATCTCCTATCGGTGATTATTATATTGGTCAATATTATGAAACCGGAAATGATATGAAAAGAGCTTTAAAATATTATAAAAATGGATATGCGAAGATTTCTTCAGATGATCCGAATGCCGATGGTTATTATCAAAACGTAGAACGTGTTTTAGCTAAAACAAAAAAGAAAAAGCAACAGTATGAAGAAGGGTCTACAGAAGAACAAGCTGTGATTGAAGAAGGTTCTGAAGGCGAAGAAGGGAAATAATAAACTAGAAAGTTTTAAAATAAAGGCTGAATATTTATTCAGCCTTTATTTTTTTGCAGACGTATAGAATCCTCTGTAATAACAATCTCCTTCTTTTTGTAAAGAACGCCTAAGGCTTTTTTAAAGTTCTTTTTACTCATTTGTAACTTTTCTTTTATCTCTTCAGGAGAACTTTTATCTGAAAGGTATAGCACTCCATTATTGCTTTTTAGTGCTTCTAAAATGATCATTGTTGTGCTCTCAATATTCTTTCTAAATCCTTGAGGAGTTAAGCTCACATCAATTTTACCATCTTCACGCACTTTTTTAATGTAGCCAATAAGTGACATTCCTTCATTTACCTTTTGAAATAATTCATTTCTGTATAGTAACCCTTCATATTCTTCGTCAATCAATACGGCAAATCCTAGAGGAGACTCTTTTCCTATAATTAAATTTACTTTATCACCTTCTTTCATAATCTTGAATAAAAAAGCCTCGCTAAGCGAGGCTTTAATTTATAATTTTACAATACTTAGTATTTTAATGCTTTTTTACTCACTTCAGCACCATTCTCTAAAGTAGCATTAATTATTAATACTGTACCTTTAGCAATATGACCCGCCTCAAGTACAAAATCGTTTACATTAGGTTGTGCATCTATTAATTTTCTACCTAGCATGTCATATACCTTAACATTTGAGAAAGATGTATTAGATCTTAGTCTTAATCCATCTTCTTCATTAATAACTAAGAAATTAGCATCTAGGCTCTCTTCACCTACATTAAGAACAGATTTGTTAAACTGAATATTAAATCTATTAGTAAAAAATCCTGTTTCGGTAACTTCAAATTCGTAGCCACCAGCCTTTAAGTCATGTACTATACCTAACTCATTATCGACTAAATAAATTTCTTCATTATCCAAAATCCCTTCGGTCTCATGAATTGATATAATAAATTCTTCCTGAATAAAAGAGTTAAAACCAATAGACACTTTTTTGTCTGAACTATAAGGACCAAATCCCTGAATTGCATAGTGACTTCCGTCTTCCATAAGCGAATAAATGCTTACCTGGTTTGCGGCATAATATTTGACTCCATCATAACCTCGGTCGAATCCATCACTTGCCTTTTCAAAGAAACCAAATAATGTTTGGCTAAATGCTCCTCCCTGCTTGCTTTCTACATTCAACCACATTCTATCTTTAGGTTCTTTTTTAGTAGATTTTTTAGAATTTCCTTCTCTAAAAAATTGAGTGTTATTTCCTTCCAATTGCATCGATGGATCAAAAAATATTGTCGCATTGCTAACAACAGCATTTACCAAAAATCCTTGACCTGAAGCAATATTACCACTAGGAACAGCGCTTCCTGTGGGAGAGCCACTACCGCCACCACTTCCTACAGCTGTTCCGCCAACTAGATTATAAGTAGCATAATCACTAGCGGTGTAATCATCATTTTCACCTGGGTTAGCTTGGTATCCGGTAGTATGTGTCCAAAACCATAAGGTACCATCAATCGCTACATTATCAAAAATATCTCCGGCATCATTATCAGAAAACTCTATAAATGTATCAGCATCGATAGCAGATGGGTATGGATTTCCAATTAAATTAAATCCGAAGCCTCCATTAACTGTAAAATCAGCATCAAAACCAAGGGTTTTAGAGAAAAATCCATGATGTGGTGTTCCGGTGAAAGAAATTGTATGTTGCGTTCCACCAGGAGCTGGAGGAGCTTCAGATGCATAACCTCTGGCTCTTTCCAATGTATCTGTATCTTCAGGGCGTACCCAACCTCCTGGATCGCCAAAAACAGCATCCCTCCAATAAAAAAATCTCTCAACTCCGTTAAACACATTACCTACCACAGCATTCTGCACCGGAGAAGACCAATAGGTGAAATCCCTATAATGATCAACCATATTGGAACTTTCAATTTTTGTAATTACCCCCGAAATAGGGCTGGTTGCAGAACTTGTAGTAATCAATGATTCTGTATCACCAATAATAAAACTACCATTAATTGTTAAATTTTCTCCAACTTTTACATAAGTAGAAGTACCACCATTAATATCTATACTCCCATTAATCACCAAATTACAAGATTCAAATGAGCCAGCGGATTCATCATAGGTTCCAGAAATTATAACATCTTTGGTTCTATCAGGTATTCCATTATTCCAAGTACCATTATAGGTAGTTGAGCCAACAGTTTGCGTACCAAGCTCTAAATTTGTACCAGAAGTTGCAGCTGTAACCTCAGATAAATCTGATACTTCAATATAATCTAAAACAGTATTTGACCCAGAATCATAGGCAAAAGTAGTTGATGGTAACTCAGTATTACCACATCCTTTAATAAATGAGGTATTAGCTCCCCAATTTGGAGGTGGTCCATTTTGAGAAACACCTACCATATCAATTCTCTCACTAAAACATTCTGCTGCATCTACTGACCCAGTAATTAAGATAACATCATTTCCATCAAAACTTAGCTGATCAGTTGGCGTACCATTACCACTAGCATTAATATTTTTAAGTAAAAACACATCTCCAGCATTAATTGGCGGTAATTGATAGCTCAAATCTGGTATTTGTGCAGATATTATACCTGTTGTTGTTCTATTATTTAAATATATAGCCACAAAAAAACTTCCTGGTGAGGTTGCGCTCGAAGAAATATTCTTTATTTCCAAATACTGTTCATTTCCTCCACCTTCAAAATATTGAGTTATAAGTAATGGACTACCAATATTCAAATCTTGACCTTCTCCAGTTAGATTAATTATAAATGGATCTTCATCAGAATCATTATTATCAATAGACAACTGAGCAGTTCTTATTCCAACATCGGACGGATTAAATTGAACTGTAAAGGTTGTAGTTCCTCCATTTGCAGGTACTGGAGTCGTTGGAAAGGTAATTGCTATAAAATCTCCTTGATTTGCTCCCGTAATATCAATAATTGGTGCGCCATCAAGAACTAATTCTTGAGTTCCAGTATTTGTAATAGTAAATTCAATTTCAGCAGTTCCGGGTGAGACATTAACAACTCCAAAATCAACCGTTCCACCACTTGTAATATTGCCTCCACTATATGAAATATCTATTTCAGGTTCATCCGGGGGTGCAACAACACCATTTCCAGAAACAAAAAAATTAAACGGGCTCAAACCGGACGGAGTATTATCATTATGCGCAAATACCATATTACCATTATCGAGCCCAGGTGTGCCAGGTGTATAAGTAACAGTAACTTCTATAAAGTTTCCTGGTGTAATAGTAATATCAGAACCAAACGGCACTAACGAGAATACAAAATCACTACTACCCGTATCAACAGCATTACTAATAATTAGATCTGCAGTTGCCGAAGCATCATTAAAAATTCTAAATGTATTAACTACGCTGGTACTTTCCTCAACGTCACCAAATGCCGTGCCCTGAGCCGTACTCGCAGGATCTCCATCAAATATTTCAACATCCAATCCTGGTCCTCCAAAAACTCGAACAATTGGCTCATTTGGAGGGGGAGGATTTTCTCCAACTCCACCTACAGTAAACGTAAACGTCTCTTCATCTAAGGTATCATTATTTAAAACTGTTATAGTAACAACAGATTCTAGTGGGCCCGTGGATTGTGGGGTAAAAGTCACACTAAATTGAGAAGTTTCAGTTGGTCCTATATCTAATGGGTTAGGTGTCCCTGGTAACGTATAAAAAAAATCCGCTTGATTTGACAAATTATCCAGTCCTAAACTCAATACCGAAGATGTATTGTTAGATATTGTAAAAATATGTGTATCGCCATTAGGGTCATTGATATCTACATCCCCAAAGTCGGTATCATTAGCTACACTAATGGTAACATCCCCATTGTTTATTGGCTGGCCTAAACCAGTTACAGATATACTTTGCGCTTGTACTACTCCTACAGTAAAAACAGCAAATAACAGTATACATAGTAATTTTTTCATCATAAGTAGTCTATTAAAATTCCCTTTTTTATCTTTTTCTCTTAGTACAAATATATATAAATCTAGCTGTTTTAAAGCAGTTTTATAGTATTAATAACGATTTTATCCAAACTTTCGTTCATCATTTTAATAATCTTTTCCTTTCCATAACTTAATTCTTCCCTTAAAGTTGATGAAGTTAATCGTATAACCAAGGTGTTTCTTCTCAATTCAACAAGCTCTGTATAACTCGTAACTCCCTGTCCCATAACCTCTAACCAAGCTTCTTTTACCGCTATTTGATCCATGCCTTTTTGCAGATTATTTTCTTGAAGCATCTTCTTCATTAAATCTTGTATTGACTGAAACTCACTAGCTCGCTTGGACATTCGTATTCTTTTTTAATTCAAACATTTTATAAGACTGTTCTGTTTTTTTAATTATTTCTTCAGTTCGCGTAGCATGTGTATCTGAGATAAATAACTGCCCGAAATCTTCATCATTTACCAAAGAAATTATTTTTTCTACTCTGGCTTCATCTAATTTATCAAAAATATCATCTAATAATAAAATGGGTACGGTATTCGACTGATTCTTAATCAAGTCAAATTGTGCTAATTTCAAAGCAATTAAATATGATTTTTGCTGTCCTTGCGATCCAAATTTTTTGACGGAATGACCATCTATAGTATATAACAGATCATCTCGATGGATTCCTACCGAAGTATATTGCAAAATCCTGTCTTTTTCTAAGTTTTCTTCTAGTAAATTGTCTAAAGACCCTTCATTTAAATGAGACTTATAAATAAGATCTGCATTCTCTTTAGTTTCGGAGATATAGGCATAGCGCTTCTTAAAAAGTGGAATAAACTCTTCTAAAAACTGCTTTCTTTTAGTGTGAATTTTGCTCCCTAAATCCGTTAATTGCTCATTATAAATTTTCAAGTTCAACGCATCAAACGTATGATTAATTGCAAAGTACTTCAATAACGAATTCCGCTGTGAAAGCACTTTGTTATAAGCTATTAAGTCTTGTAAATAGAGCTTATCTGATTGCGAAATCACGCTATCCATAAACTTTCTTCGAACATCACTACCCTCTCTAATTAAATCTGTATCAGATGGCGAAATAATTACCAAAGGAATTAGTCCAATATGATTGGATAATTTTTCATAGAGCTTACCGTTACGCTTGATCGCTTTTTTTTGTCCTCGTTTTAAACTGCAATTAATAACTTCTTCACGACCATCTTTCTCAAAAACACCTTCCACTAAAAAAAAGTCTGTTTCATGCTTAATGTTTTGTACAGCAATACTATTAAAGTATCCTTTAGCAAAAGCTAAATGGTAGATAGCATCTAACATATTGGTTTTACCTACACCATTGTGCCCAACAAAGCAGTTAATTTTTTGATCGAAAGCATAATCAGCCGTATCAAAATTTTTATAATTAACTAGTGTGATTTTTTTAAGGTGCATACCAACAAAAAGTGTCTATGCAAAAAAACAAAAATTACAGCAATTATACCCTTTTGTTTTCGATAAAAAATTATATTTTTGCGCATCCAAATTTAGATATCTAATGGCAACTTATAAGAAAAGAGGAAATAAAGCGAAGAAAGAGGTACAACAGAATATAGAAGCTAATAGTACAACAGCTGAAGTATTTAACACTTTAGATGAAACTGCTTCTAAATCAGAAAAATGGATAGAAAAGAATAGTAAAATATTATTTTCAGGACTTATATTGGTACTGGCTTTAGTTTTAGGTTATGGAGGCTATAAAAAGTACATCCAAGAGCCGAAAGAAATTGAAGCTGCCGATGAATTGGCATATTCAAAGAGTTTTTTCGACCAGGCACAAACAAATACGTTAGCTGCGGACTCATTATATACATTGGCTTTAAATGGAGCAGATGGTAAATATGGTCTACTAGACATTATTGATAATTATGGTAGTACAAATGCAGGTAATCTTGCTAAATACATGGCAGGTATTTCTTATTTGAAAATGCGTGATTATCAAAATGCTATTAGTCAATTAGGTAATTTTTCTACAGAAGATCAAATTTTAGGTGCTTTGGCATTGGGAAATATTGGTGATGCATTCGCAGAGATTAATCAACCCGATGAAGCTCTAGAGTATTATGAAAAAGCTGCAGATTTTAAAAGTAATGATTTTACTTCTCCATTATATCTAATGAAAGCTGGAAGAACTGCAATGGACCTTAAAAAATTCAAGAAAGCTGAAACTTTATTTACTAGAATAAAGGATACATATTCTAAATCAGAGGAAGCAAAAGGCATCAATGCTTTTATACAAAGAGCTCAGTTTGCACAACAATAATTAGCAAATATGGCAACTACAAATTTATCAGAATACGATAAAGCAACAATCCCAAATGCGAAAGATCTTCGATTTGGGATTGTTGTTTCTGAATGGAATAGTGATATTACCGAAAATCTATATAAAGGTGCTAAAAGCACCCTACTGGAATGCGGTGCTCTTCAGGGAAACATTGAGCGAGTTAACGTCCCTGGAAGTTACGAATTAGTATACGGAGCCAAACACTTATTAAAAAAAGATACATTCGATGCAGTGATTGCGATAGGTTGTGTTATACAAGGTGAGACCAAGCATTTCGATTTCGTTTGTGATGCAGTCTCACAAGGTATTAAAGACTTAAACATTCAATTCAATTCACCAACAATTTTTTGTGTATTAACTGACAATACAAAACAACAATCAATTGAACGTTCTGGAGGTAAATTGGGTAATAAAGGCGTTGAATGCGCTGTGGCCGCCATTAAAATGGCAACTTTATCATAGATTTAACAGTCTACTTATAAACAAAACTTGATAACTCTTGTTAATTTTGATATTTTTGATGTTTAGGATTCAAAATCTAGGGTTATGTTAGGTAGTTTATTTAAGCAGCGATCTCATTATGTTTATGATTATAAACCTCGGTATTATGATCCGCGAAAAGAACGTTTAAAAGGAGTGGATTCTGACGGTGAGGATCGTATTACATTTAGTAAAACAAATTTAAGAGGAAAATGGGCTCGGGCTAAAAAATCTACTGCAGATAGAAATGCCAATAGAAGGCTAGCTATTATTATTGCCATTTTGGTTGGTATTGTGGCCTATATTTTTAAACTACACACGTTTTTTTAATGCCAGACATCATTCAACTACTCCCCGATCATGTTGCAAATCAGATCGCAGCTGGTGAGGTAGTACAACGTCCAGCTTCTGTTGTAAAAGAATTATTAGAAAATGCGATAGATGCTGAGGCAACAGAAATTAAATTAATAATAAAAGATGCCGGTAAATCGCTTATTCAAGTGATTGATAATGGTATGGGGATGAGCGAGACCGATGCTCGCTTAGCATTTGAGCGTCATGCCACTTCAAAAATAAAGACTGCGGACGATTTATTTAACTTAACCACTAAAGGATTTAGAGGTGAAGCCCTGGCTTCTATCGTCGCCATTTCGCACGTAGAACTAAAAACAAAACCAAAGGATAAAGAACTAGGTACACAGCTTAAATTAGAGGGAAGCAAAGTAACTTCTCAAAATGTCATTTCAACACCAAGTGGCACAAGTGTGGCTGTTAAACATTTGTTCTATAATATTCCTGCACGACGTAATTTCTTAAAATCTAATAGCGTAGAAACACGTCACATTATTGATGAATTTCAGCGAGTAGCTTTAGCTCATCCAAATATTGCATTCTCGCTTTATCACAACGAAGGTGAACTTTTTAATCTAAAAAGTGGTAACTTAAGACAACGTATCGTTGCAATTTTAGGAAGTAAAACAAATGAGAAGTTAGTACCTATTAATGAAGAAACAGATATAGTAAAAGTTGAAGGTTTTATTGCTAAACCTAATTTCGCGAAGAAAAAAAGGGGTGAACAGTTCTTTTTTGTAAACGATCGCTTTATCAAACATGGTTATTTGCATCATGCTGTAGTGAGTGCTTTTGAAGGTTTGCTAGCACATGGATACCATCCATCGTATTTTTTATATTTACGAGTACCGGCAACTACGTTAGACATTAATATACATCCTACTAAAACAGAAGTGAAATTTGACAATGAGCATGCTTTATATGCAATCATTCGTTCAACAATAAAACATAGTTTAGGGCAATATAATGTAGCACCGGTTTTAGATTTTGATAAAGATGCAACGCTCGAAGTTCCTTATGATTATAAAGAAAAAAAAGCTGACACACCTAGAATTACTGTAGACCCAACTTTTAACCCTTTTGATTCTGAAAAGAAATCGAGCGCATCATCATTTAAAAAAGAAAAAAATGGCGATTGGAATTCACTCTATGTCAATATAAAAAATGACGCCTTAGCATTAGAAAATATTGAAGTAGATGCTCAAGAGGTAACTGAAGAATTATTTGATGAAGGTGCAATTCAAAGAAATGCAAAAACCTTTCAAATACATCAAAAGTACATTTTGAGTGTTATCAAATCTGGTATGGTTTTAATAGATCAGCACTTAGCACATCAACGCATCTTGTATGAAGATTTTCTAACAAGAATTACAATTGACGAGGCTAGCAGTCAGCAATTGTTATTTCCTATAGAATTAAACTTTACTTCTGTAGAAATGCAATTGATAAAAGATATGAAAAATGATCTTGAAAGCGTTGGTTTTCTATTAGATAGTTCATCACCTAATACGATTATTATCAACGGCATCCCTACACTTTTAAAAGAGGGAGAAATTCGCCCTGTTTTTGAGCAACTTCTTGATAATCTTCGTCATGAGATACCAGAAAATAGTTTTAGTCAAATAGATATTATAGCAAAGAGTTTTGCTAAAAGCCTTGCTATTAAAAATGGCAAAAAGCTAGATACATTAGAGCAAGAAGAATTGTTGGAAAAACTATTTTTATGCAAAGAACCCAACCACTCTCCTTATGGTAAAAACACCTTTATAACCTTACCACTAGAAGAAATACAATTAAAATTTGATAATTAATTTTATGGGACGACTCACAGAAGCAATCAAGCACTTACTGATTATAAATGTACTCTTTTATGTTGTAACGTATTTTGTTCCAAACATGCAAGATAAGATGTATGAGTTATTTGCATTGTTTTATCCAACTAGTAATTTTTTTAAACCATGGCAATTTATTACCCATATGTTTATGCATGGTGGTCCGATGCATATTATTTTTAATATGTATGCTTTATGGGCCTTTGGTTCTCCATTAGAACAGATGTGGGGAAGAAATAAATTTTTATTCTTTTATTTTTCTGCAGGCTTAGGAGCTGCGTTAATCTATACATTGGCCAATTACTATACTCAAAGTTATGATGCTATTGCCGTAGGAGCTTCTGGTGCTGTATACGGTGTACTTGTTGCATTTGGTATGAAGTTTCCAAACGCTAAGTTAGCTTTGATCTTTCTCCCAATACCCATTGCCGCTAAATATTTCATCCCGCTGATTCTTTTTGGGGATTTCTTCTTTGGATTTACAAGTTACTCTGTAGGAAATATTGCCCATTTTGCCCATATAGGAGGAGCGTTAATTGGTTTTATTATCGCTTTCTATTGGAAAAAGAATCAATTCAAACGTTGGGATAAATAAGGTTTTGCAAGGGATTCAATAAATTGAAGAATGGGGTATACGATTGAACAGATAAAACAAAAATTCAATTTAGCAACGATAGTTGAGCAGATTATTTATATCAATATCGTTGTTTTTATTCTAACTTATGCATTAAAAGCTGTTGCAACATTAATGCAGTGGGAAACCAATATCATATCCAACTGGTTTTCGTTGCCTGCAGATTTAAGCTTTTTCTTTTCAAAGCCATGGACGATCATTTCCTATGGATTTTTACATGCCGATTTTTTACACATATTATTGAACTCTATTGTTCTTTATTATTTTGGCAATTTGTTTTTAAATTTCTTTTCAAAACAACAATTCTTAATTTATTACTTTTTAGGAATTTTTGTTGGTGGAGTCATATTTATTTTGAGTTATAATTATTTTCCCGCGTTAAAAAATGATCGCTCTGTTTTAGTAGGGGCTTCAGCGGGTGTTACCGCCATATTAGTTGGAATAGCAGCTAAAATACCCAACTACGCGATGCATTTTCGATTTATTGGATCTATTAAGCTATGGTATATTGCAGCCGCATTTGTTTTAATGGATATTATTCAATTACCTATAAGTAATACCGGAGGTCATTTAGCTCATTTGGGTGGTGCTCTAGTTGGTTTTTTACTTACTGGCCAACTTAATGAAGCAAAGAACTTTAATAATATTTTTTCAAATATAAAAAAGCCAAAAAAACAAAAACCATTAAAAACCGTTTACAAGAAAGACAGGCCATCACCTTCATCTCTCGATAAAAACGTTGAACAGAAAAAAATTGACGCTATTTTAGATAAGATTAGTAAATCTGGCTATGATACGCTAACCAAAGAAGAAAAAGATTTCTTATTTTCGGTAGGAAAGAAAAAGTAAGCTACAAGCCTCTATGAAAAAGCTTAACTTCTTTAATAAGATTCTATTCTTAGTTAATAATATAATTGCCATTGTATTATTGCTATCATTCTTTGTGCCTTATTTTAAACCTTCATCCCTTCCTGTTGCACCAGTTATTGGACTCACAATACCAATGCTCATATTCGCAAATATTCTATTTGTGATATATTGGATTATTATTGGTTTTAAGAAACAATTTCTTTTATCTACTATAGTTCTAATTTTAGGATATTTATTATCAACTCCTATTTATAAGTTCTCATCTAGCTCAAATAAAAGCGAAGAAAAGGAGCTCAAAATAATGAGCTATAATGTGCGAAAGTTCAATCAAAAAAAATGGACAAAAGATCATTCTATACCTAAAAAAATAAGTGAATTCGTTGCACAGGAAAACCCGGATATTCTTGCTTTGCAAGAGTTTGTAAATTCTGAGGAAGTTACTTTTGACTTTCCATATATCTATAATCCTAAAATAGGTAAGCGTCATAATTCTGGACTGGCATTTTATTCAAAATTTCCAATCATAGCGAAAGGAAGGGTCAACTCAGAAAAACATCATGATCGTATTATCTATGTTGATATTTTAAAAGATAATGACACGCTTCGCTTATACAATTTCCATTTACAATCATTAGGACTAGTACCCGATGAAGAATATTTAGGGCAAAAAGATTCTGATCGCTTAATTGGTCGTTTAAAAAAAGCCTTTAAACTACAAGAGCGTCAACTAATGCCTTTAATTGAAATGCAACATGGTTATAAGGGAAAAACTATTGCGATTGGAGACTTAAACAATACCGCGTATTCTTGGGTCTACAAAAATTTAAAAGGAAATCTAAAAGATTCTTTTATTGAAGCCGGAACCGGCTTTGGAAAAACATATGATTTTAAAGGCTTCCCTTTACGAATTGACTATATTTTGGTTGATAAAACTTTAAAAGTATCACAACATAGAACTTATAAGGTTAAGTACTCTGACCACTACCCTATTCAGGCTACTGTTTCGTTTTAGAAACAAACTTTAAATTCAATAAATTTATCGGGTTAATACCAAGCCCTTTCACGTTCTTTTGAGAAAAACGTACTACAGCGTCATAATACAATGGTACTATTGGAGCTTCGGCAATAATAATACTATCCATTTGTTGGTATAAATCGTAACGTCTTTGAGGTTCAACAGTAATAAAAGCTTCTTCATATAATCTATCAAATTCTAGGTTTTTAAAGTGCGTATAGTTAGGTCCATTTGGGGCAAAATTCTTACTATAAAACAATGACAGGTAATTCTCAGCGTCAGGATAATCTGCAATCCAGCTCGCCCTAAATACAGGAAGTTTTCCGGTAGCCTTTGATTGTCGTAATGTCGATGGCGGCACCACATCAATGGTTACTTTTAAGCCTATTTTTTCTAATTCACGCTGAATATACTCACATAAGTCTAAATATTGACTGTTCGTAGTTATCGTTACTTCTGGGTTTTGATTACCCGTTTCTCGCATATATTCATTTACCAATTCTTTGGCTTTTCTAGGATCATATTCATAGCCTTTTAAATTATTAAATGAAGGTAATCCTCTAGGTACAAAACCATTAATTGCCGGCGTACCAATACCATTTCGCATGTAAAGAATCATTTTTTCTCTATCAAACCCATAATTGATCGCTTTTCTTAACAAACGGTTTGATGTTGGATAATGACGCTCTACATCCATTAATAAACCTAAATATTCAGTATTTAAATATGATCCAGTAATTAAATTTAATTGATCATCATATCTCTCTCTTAATTTACCTTGCGTAGTCAGTGCATCATCTTTATAGGAAGCATCTAAACCTGACAAGAAATCGATATTACCCTGTACCAATTGTAAAAATTCACTTTGTTTATCTGGCAAGAAAGTAATGGCAACGGCTTCTATATATGGTAACTGATTACCGTTTTTATCTTTTTCATGATATCTATGATTTTTACGATAAACCAACTTTGTGTTTTCTACCCAAATTTTAAATTCAAAAGGACCTGTACCAATTGGATTTGATCTAAATTCATTACCATAATAAGTTACTATTTCTTTAGGAACGACTGAACAATATTTCATGGATAATAAACCTAAAAATGGTGGGAAAGGTTTCCTTAAATTAAAGACAAAAGTAGTATCATTATGTGCTTTGAAATTTGCAACATTTTGTAAAACCCATCCACCAGGTGAAGCTACATTTTTATCTAATAAGCGTTTAAAGCTATACTCAAAGTCGGAAGCAATCACCTTTCTTGTAGAATCTTTTCCGAATTTCACATGTTTATGAAATTGCACATCATTTCTTAGATAGAAGGTATATTTTTTTCCATCTTCTGAAATATGCCAACTCTTGGCAATATCCGGTTGCACATGCAAGCTGTCATCTAATTGTACTAACCCGTTATAAAGCTGATTTACAGCCCAAATATCTGCTTGTTTTTTCGCAAAGGCAGGGTCTAATGAACTAATATTAGAATGCTCATTGTATCTAAACACCTGTGAATCATCAAAATTAGACTTTTTCTTACAAGCAATAGAAGTTAATAAAAGGAGTAATGCAAAACTAAGCAAAGTAAAAAGTCTAAAAAAAACAGACTTCATACTTTCTACCTTTAATTCTGTAGAATGATCAAAATAGCAATTAGGCTTTCTTTCTTTTCTCTTTATAAAAAATTTTATCTGCAACGTAAATTGTTTTTAGAAGTTCACAAAAAACTATTGAACCATCTTTATTTGAAATATTTAATTCTTTAATAAAATCAATTTCTCCCTTTTCACTCACAGCTCGTTTCATTTGATCAATTTCATCATTGGTAAACTCAAATTCTATAAAGGCCGTTTCCTTTGCCGGGCGCTTAAATTTAATATTGGCAGCTTTATCCCATACTACATAGTCGTCGCCTAAAATATTAATAAGCTGTACCATGTATACGGGGTCTGCCGCAGAAAATAAACTTCCTCCAAAAATAGACCCCACATAATTACGATTCTTAACACTCAATGGAATTTTTACTTTAACCGTTAATAAATCTTCAGAAACATAATAAATTCTACCAGTAGATCGACGATACATTGGCGAAATATTGAATCCGTATTTAAAGATTTGTCTTTTGGTAAAAAATTTAGACAGTATCTTGGTTAACTGTGCATACATTAACTATTCTCTTTTAAAATCATAATCACGTTCTACTTTGCAAATCCGCAATTTATATTCTTGATACCAAAGTTTACGCCCTTTTTCACGAGCAATGGTATGTTCTATATTATTTTTCCATTTTGTAATAGATTCTAAGCTTTTCCAATAAGATACTGTGATACCCAATTCTTCTCGAACCGTTTCTATACCTAAGTAACCTTCTTGCTCTTTTGCAAGTTCCTCCATTTTATAGGCTGTTTCTAAATACCCATCATTAATCTCTGTTCTTAAGGTAGAAAAAATTACTGCGTAATACGGTGGTTGTGGAGTTTTTGCAATCATAAATGTAGTTCAAATTTTTTTTCAGGTATTTTTAGATCTTTATCCACGTAGTTTTTGATAAATTCAAATTTTAGTTGTTCTAAGATTTTACTGGATGCGATATTTTCGTCTGCTACACAAGCAATTAACCTTTTAAATCCGATTTTTTTAGCATAATCTCTTAAGCCTTTGGCAATTTCAGAGGCATATCCTTTGCCCCAATATTTTTCGAGTAATCTATAGCCAATCTCACATTCGTTTTCCTTAATATTTAATACTAATGTGTCTTCACTAGATGCTTCTCCATGGTCGGCACTTTTCACTAAAGCAACAGATCCTACAAAAACAGTATCAACTTTTCGTTCTACAGCAAAAATCCAAAAATCATTCTTCTCATTGTTGTAAGATTTTATTAGTTTTTCTAATTCGGCTTTATCTTCGTCATATGTCATTGGTTTACCTCTAACAAACTGCATAACTTTAGCATTTCCTTGCATTTCATGAAATGCTTCAAAATCAGTTAGTTTCAACTTTCTTACGTTAAAGTTTTCCGTTTCAAAAATTAAGCTCATTTGCGGTAAAAATTGTACTTTTGCTCCCCGTAAATGTACAGCAATGAATGCACAAAAAAAAGTTGCTTTTTACACCTTAGGTTGTAAGTTGAATTTTTCTGAAACCTCTACCATTGCGCGCAATTTTCAAAACGAAGGTTTTACGCGAGTTGGTTTTGAGGAAATGGCTGATGTCTACGTAATAAATACGTGCTCGGTAACTGACAATGCTGATAAACGCTTTAAAACTGTTGTAAAGTCTGCACTAAAGCAAAATGAAAATGCCTTTTTGATCGCAGTGGGATGTTATGCCCAACTAAAGCCTAAAGAGTTAGCTGCTATCGATGGTGTTGATCTCGTCTTAGGAGCTACTGAAAAATTTAATGTAACTAGTTATTTGAATGATCTTACTAAAAATGAGATTGGAGAGGTTCATTCATGTGAAATCGCTGAGGCTGATTTTTATGTAGGATCTTATTCTATTGGTGATCGAACTCGTGCTTTTTTAAAAGTGCAAGATGGCTGTGATTATAAATGTACATACTGCACTATACCTTTAGCTCGTGGTATTTCACGAAGCGATACCCTTGATAATGTTTTGAAAAATGCTCAAGAGATTTCTAAAAAAGGTATTAAAGAAATTGTTTTAACAGGGGTTAATATAGGTGATTATGGAAAAGGTGAATTTGGTAATAAAAAGCATGAGCATACTTTTTTTGAATTAGTACAGGCCCTTGATAAAATTGAAGGCATACATCGATTACGTATTTCATCTATTGAACCCAATCTTTTAAGAGATGAAACCATAAATTTTGTAGCGCAGTCAGATAATTTTGCTCCGCATTTTCATATTCCTTTGCAAAGTGGAAGTGATGAGTTATTAAAAAAAATGAAACGTCGCTATTTGCGAAAGGTCTATACAGATCGGGTATCCCAAATTCGTGAAGTACTACCAAATGCTTGTATTGGTGTCGACGTAATTGTAGGTTTTCCTGGTGAAACAGATGAATTATTTTTAGAAACCTATAATTATCTAAATGACCTTGATATTTCTTATTTGCATGTATTTACTTATTCTGAAAGACCAAATACTGAAGCGGTCTTAATGGAGGGCATTGTTCCGAAGAACGTCCGCCATAAACGGAGCAAAATGTTGCGCGGCCTATCGGTTAAAAAGAGAAGGGCGTTTTATGAAAGTCAGCTAGGAAGTCAATTGACGGTATTATTCGAAAGTGAAAATAAAGAAGGTTACATTCATGGATTTACCGAAAACTATGTAAAAGTAAAAGCTCCTTGGAATCCTGAATTAGTAAATACCTTACATTCAGTTGAACTAACCGAAATTGATGCCGACGGACTGGTACGTTTTAACTTTGTAAAAGAGCCTGTTTATAATTGATATGAGTAAGACTCCTATTTATTTTGTGCCAGGCTTGGGTGCCAACTCGCTAATTTTTGAAAATCTCGAATTTCCACCAGATCAGTACGAGGTTCATTACTTAGATTGGCTCGTTCCTACTTCTTTAGATGAATCCATTCAACACTATGCCCAACGCATGTGTAACAGAATTCATCATGAAAATCCTGTTTTAGTAGGAGTTTCTTTCGGAGGTGTAATGGTGCAAGAAATGAGCAAACTAATTAATACCAAAAAAATTATTATCATTTCTAGCGTTAAATCAAAAAAAGAACTTCCAAAACGCTTACGATTGGCAAAAGCAACAAAAGCTTATAAACTTTTTCCCACAAAATCAATAAGCAATATTGAGGCTTATGAGAAATATGCGTTTAGCGGATTCACTAAGAAACGCATTGAACTTTATAAGAAATACATGTCCATGAATGATGAACGTTATTTACCATGGGCAATTTACAATGTATTGCATTGGAGTCAAGAGCGTCCTACTGAAAATGTGATTCATATCCATGGTAGTGATGATGGTGTTTTTCCAATAAAACATATTAAGAACTATATTAATGTTCATGGAGGTACGCATGTAATGATTTTGAATAAAGCAAAGAAAATTTCTCAACTTTTGATTGAACATATTTAGTACCTTCGCGTCATGAATATTGAAAAAACCTTTATTGACGGTCTATTAGTTATTACCCCAAAAGTTTTTGCCGATGATCGGGGTTATTTCTTAGAAAGTTATAATAAAAAAGTCCTTGAAGATATATTAGATGTTGAGTTCGTTCAAGACAATGAATCAGCTTCTCAAAAAGGTGTTTTAAGAGGATTACATTTTCAAAATCCTCCGTACGCGCAAGGAAAATTAGTGCGTGTTATTAAAGGTAGTGTACTCGATGTTGTAGTCGACCTAAGAAAAGATTCAGCTACTTATGGCAAACATTATAAACATGTACTATCTGGCGAACATAAAGAACAACTTTATATTCCTGAGGGATTCGCACATGGTTTTTTGGTGCTTGAAGATGATACGATTTTCAGTTATAAGTGTACTGATTATTACAATAAAGATTCAGAAGCATCTATATTATGGTGCGATAAAACATTAAATATTAATTGGCAAATAGAAGAACCAGTTATTTCTGAAAAAGATAAAGTTGGCCTAAAATTTGTGGATTTTAAATCACTTTTTTAACCCCCTTAATTTATGCGTTTACATCATAAAATACTTATTTTATTAGCCATTATTATTGTGAGTGGCATTCTAATCAATGCTACACAACAAGATACCGAATTTCAATCAAAAAAAGAGCAGGTGTCTTTTAAGAATACTAGCGACACCTATAATATCAAGGCTTTAAAAATACCTAAAAACTTGTCGTTTGCGGGTGAACGGGTTCCATTAGAACGTCATGATGTGAAAGAACGCATTGATAGAGAATTATTAGTGAATACTTATTGGCAATCGAATGCTTTATTATGGTTAAAACGTATTAACAGATACTTTCCGATTATTGAACCAATCTTAAAAGAAAAAGGAGTACCTGATGATTTTAAATATTTGGCTGTAATTGAAAGTGATTTACTTAATGTTACATCTCCTGCTGGTGCAAAAGGCATGTGGCAAATGCTAAAATCAGCCGCTCGTGAAAATGGATTGGAAGTAAATAGCAATGTTGATGAACGCTATCACTTAGAGAAAGCAACACGCGCAGCCTGTGATTATTTGATAAAGGCAAAAAAGAGGCTAGGTAGCTGGACACTAGCTGCTGGAGCTTATCATGCAGGAAATTATGGTATTGATAAGCGCATGGGAACTCAAATGGTAGATAATTATTGGGATGTATTAGCCGGAGAAATGACCGAACGCTATGTTCCGAGAATTATTGCTGCGAAAGAAATCTTATCTAACCCGAATAAATATGGCTTTCATTTCGATAAAGAAGATTTATATACATTACCAAAGAGCTATCCCGTTAAAATAGATACCCCAATTACTAATATCGCAGCGTTTGCTAAAAAATTTGGAACACATTATAAAGAACTAAAAATCCACAATCCTTGGTTACGTGAAAATACGCTCCATAATAAAACACGTAAAGTTTATTATATAAAAATTCCTGAGCGTTAGATTACAGGTTTTCAAGTAGGGTCATTGACTCTCTCTTTAATAAACTTGCATTGTCTTCGAAAGTATTTAATGTAATTTCCGGATTATTAAATAGGTAAACTTTAGCCTTGTTTTTTGCCTCTATGCTTATCGTTTCTCTTGCATTTACATAAGAATCTGTGCGATCTAGTACTAGTAACATAACACTATCCGCTACAAATTCAGCTCCTTTAAACCCAGCATTATCAGAAGCATTTAATTCTAAGTTAGCGGTTTTTCCTTCTGCCTCAATTGTGGAACTGCCACTGTAATTGAAGGTACTACCTTCGGTAATAGCATCTAATTTAATTCTAGACGATTCTTTAGCGTTTACAACAAGACTATCTGCCCTAACTCGGATATCACCCTTTCCACGCTCATTGGTTTCAAGGCTTAAAAGTCTTGTTTTTAAGTTATCAAGTTTAATTTCAGATTTGTTATTCAAAATAATCTCGATGTTAAAGACATCCAATTCTTCGGGAACATTTACTTCACTATCATCATTTAGAATGATTTGGTCTAAGTCTTCAACATATAGAGTAATATTGAATCGCTTAGAACGTGTAATCCTTTTATTTAATGAAAGCATTAATACGCTATTTTTCACATCAGAATCTAATACATCATGTAGATTCTCATCTGCTTCGAGTTCTAATGAATTTTGATTTCCTTGCTTTAAAGTCAATTTGATTTTGTCGCTAACTTCTAACTTAGAAAAATAATCAAGGGTTCGTTCTTCTGTTACAACCACTTTATTTCCTTTAATCTTTGACTGCGCGGTTATTGAAACAGTAATTAGGGTGAAAATAATCAATAGGTATCTTTTTTTCATAGTACAGCTATATTTTGTTTTACTTCTTTATATTCAGTAATCATATCATTCAAAATCTGTGCCGCAGGTTTAATATCATGAATTAGCCCTGCTATTTGACCAATTTCTAGCTCGCCTTCTTCAAGATCACCTTCAAACATTCCACGTTTTGCTCTGGCCCTACCTAATAATTCTTTTAGGTCATCAACCGAAGGTGCTTTTTTATACAGATCTTGTAGATCATGATAGAATTTATTTTTTAATAAACGTACAGGTGCCAGTTCTTTTAAGGTTAAATGTGTGTCGCCTTCTTTCGCGTTAACCACTTCTTGCTTAAAATTAATGTGTGAAGAGGCTTCATGGCTGGCAACAAATCGACTACCAACTTGAACGGCATCGGCTCCTAATATCATTGCAGCGAGCATGCCTCGCCCTGTAGCAATACCTCCAGCTGCAATTAATGGTATTGATATTTGCTCTTTCACCATTGGTATCAATGTAAACGTTGTTGTTTCATCACGGCCATTGTGCCCTCCTGCCTCGAATCCTTCGGCTACTACAGCATCTACACCAGCTTCTTGTGCCTTTAAAGCAAATTTCACACTACTAACAACATGCACAACCGTGATCCCTTTCTCTTTTAAGAAGCTCGTCCAAGTTTTTGGATTGCCGGCGGAGGTAAAAACAATCTTTACCTCTTCGTCTACAATAATTTTAATGATTTCTTCAATATTAGGATAAAGCATTGGCACATTAACTCCGAAAGGTTTATCAGTGGCTTTTTTACATTTTTTAATATGCTCAAGAAGTACATTTGGATACATCGAGCCTGCCCCTAAAAGACCAAGACCTCCAGCATTACTTACTGCTGAGGCCAATCGCCAACCGCTAGCCCAAATCATACCAGCTTGAATAATAGGATATTTAATATTAAATAGTTGCGTAATTCGGTTTTGCATGGCTCTAAAGTAAGGAAATATTTTGTTATAAGTTCCTCTTTTGAGGGAACGCAAACTTAAGAAATAACCCCAGAACCTAACAGCTCATCATTATGATACCAGGCTACAAATTGCCCTTCTGTAATCGCAGATTGTTCATTCTCAAAATCTACATAAAGTCCGTTAGAAACTTTATATAGCGTAGCATTTTCTAGGGCTTGTCTATAACGTATTCTAGCTTTTACGTTCATTGATGCTCCATCTTTAAGTCTCAAGTCTTCACGAATCCAATGAATTTCTTCATTCTTAACCAACAATGTACTTCTATACAATCCTCTATGGTCCTTTCCTTCACCCGTATAAATTACATTTTCTAGAACGTCTGTTTCAATTACAAATAAGGGTTCTTTAGTACCTCCAACGGCCAATCCTTTACGTTGTCCTTTTGTGAAATAATGAGCTCCTTGATGCTTTCCAACTTCCTTCCCATCACCAATAGCGTAGTGATATTTTTTTGCCTTATATGCAAGTTCTGCTTCTTTATCTACAAACTCTTTTGTTCCTCTGTTAAATATAGAAGCATTCTCGGGTATCTGAATAATGGCACCTTCTCTTGGTTGTAGTTTTTGCTGTAAGAATTCGGGTAATCTTACTTTACCAATGAAGCATAAACCCTGTGAATCTTTCTTTTCTGCTGTAATCAGGTCTTGCTCAGCAGCAATTTTACGCACTTCAGGCTTAGTTAGTTCACCTATAGGAAATAATGATTTAGCCAATTGTTCTTGAGATAGTTGGCATAAAAAATAAGATTGGTCTTTATTTACATCCTTACCGGCTTTTAATTGATAAATGGTTTGTTCATCTTTTATAATCTGATCTTTTCTACAATAATGGCCGGTAGCTACATAATCTGCTCCTAAGTTTAAAGCAATTTTTAAAAAGACATCAAATTTAATCTCTCGGTTGCATAAAACGTCTGGGTTAGGCGTTCTACCCATCTCATATTCATTAAACATATAGTCAACAATGCGCTCTTTATATTGCTCGCTTAAATCAACCACTTGAAATGGAATACCCAGTTTTTCTGCAACTAACATTGCATCATTACTATCTTCTAACCAAGGACATTCATTTGAAATGGTAACAGACTCATCATGCCAGTTTTTCATGAACAAGCCTATCACATCATAACCCTGCTCCTTTAATAAATAAGCAGCAACGCTAGAATCTACACCTCCCGAAAGTCCAACAATAACTCGTTTCATATATCAAATTTGAATTTGCAAAGATAATTAGTTTCCTAGTTATAATCTAAAAAGAACCATCTATGTCTATGATTCGTTTATAATTTTGTTAAACTTTTATTAAAATTTGTTAAACAAAATATATTTTGTTTAACTTTACTGTAAAATTATTAAACACAATGAAAATTACAGCAACATTAAAAAAGACAATGGTATTATTAATATTGGTTGTTATTTCATGGTCATGTAGTGACGATGATGATGCAGTCAATGTGGTTCTTCAACCTGAAACAATCAGTGATATAGCAGATGCGAATGATGATCTATCTAGCTTAGTAGCAGCATTAGACAGGGCTAATCTATTTGCTACGTTAGACGGTTCTGGTTCTTTTACGGTATTTGCCCCAACGAATTCGGCATTTTCTAATTTTTTAGCAGCTAATGGTTTTGCTTCGTTAGAAGATGTACCAGTTGATGTATTAACTCAGGTACTTCTCAATCACGTAATAAGTGGTGAATTATCTTCCGGTAGTTTAAGTACAGGCTATGCCAAAACTTTAGCAACAAACGCCAGCACTAATGAAAACCTAAGTATCTTTATAAATACTGTATCAGGAGTTACGCTTAATGGCATTTCAAACGTGACTACGCCAGATATTCAAGCAACTAATGGTATTATTCATGTGGTCGATGCTGTAATAGGCTTACCAAATATTGTAGATCATGCCTTAGCAAATCCGCAGTTATCAAGTTTAGTGGGAGCCCTTACTAGTAATGGTAATACTACTTTCACAGATTTACTTTCTACACCAGGGAATTTTACTGTCTTTGCGCCCAATAATGACGCTTTTACAAACTTCATCAACCCGAATAATAATGATCTAAATGCAATTCTCTCTAACCATGTGGTTCCAGGAGTTACAGCAATTTCAAATCAGCTTTCAAACAGTTATGTAAACACTGCTGCTACATTTAGTGACACGCAAAATCAATTGAGCTTATATATTAATACAGATAATGGTGTAGTTCTTAATGGAAATTCGAATGTAATTTTAGCCGATGTCGTCGCCACAAATGGTGTAATTCATGTTGTTAATACGGTTATTGATTTACCTTCTGTGGTAACTTTCGCCTTGGCAGATCCAAACTTTTCAATTTTAGTTCAGGCATTAACTCGAAATGATCTTACAACAGACTTTGTAGGCATTTTGTCAACATCAGAGGGTACAGATCCTGCTCCTTTTACCGTATTTGCACCTATAGATCAGGCTTTTGTTGACCTTTTATCTGAATTATCATTAACGGCGCTTACTGATATTGATGAGCCCACATTAAATGCAACTTTAACATACCATGTAGTTGGAGGAGCTAATGTTTTAGATTCGGATTTATCAGATGGTTTAACGGTGTCTACATTGGGTGGTGACATTACTGCGAATGTTACTGGTGGTGCAACCTTAACAGATGCTAATAGTAGGGTTAGTACTATAATTGCAACTAACGTACAGGCAGCTAATGGGGTAATTCATGCAATTGATAAAGTGATTTTGCCTCCTCTTCAATAAAAAATATTGGTTGGTAATTAGTTTGGTTAATTAATGAAAGTCTCTGGTGATGCGTAACCCAGAGGCTTTTTTTAGGCATAAAAAAACCATAGCTTAGCTATGGTTTGATTAGTTTTAAATGTTTAGCGCTAACTCAGTTTAGTATTGAGGGTTTTTTAATTCTCTTTTGTTGCCACCTGTTTTTTCAAACGTGGCTTCTTTTTATTTGGTTGTTCTGTACTTACTAACTCTCCATCAACATAGTTCTCCCAAGTACCAACGCGTATATCGTCTTTAAATTGTCCTTTAGTAGTTAATTCTCCTGTTTTTCTATTATAATATGCTGCCGGACCATTTAATAAACCATTCTTATAATTAAAATCTTGGTACAAATGACCTTTAATTGAGTACTTCTTATAATTTCCATCTAGCTTTCCATCTTTATAATGGGCAATTTCGGTTGGTTTGCCAGAATTATAAAAAGTTTTATACACACCATCTAGCTTACCATCATTATAATTTTCTTCAGACATTACGGTCTTCCCATCTATATGAAAGTATAACCACTTCCCTATTCTATTCTTACCAATCATTAATCCTTTGCTTTCTAAAATACCCTTTTGCGTGTAAAACTTTACATTTGCTGTATTATCTGTTCGATTGTATTCTTTTATTACAATAGGGAAATCAGAACTTGCTGCAGAATAATATTTAAAAGTACCTACCTCTTTACCATGCTCAAATTGACCAGAGTAGCGAACGCGCCCGTTGTTGTAATACTTACGCCATACTCCATTTCGTTTACCATCTTTATCAAATTTATTAACCCCTTCTTGGGCATCAACAGTAAAGAACATTAAAAAAGTAACACAAAAAAAAGCTGTTTTTCTAAGTAGTTTCATATTGCTATAAACTCAATAAGTTATTTTTTGTTGTAGTAAAACAATTATTATACCAAGTCAAAAATACAAACGCAATTTTAACTGCTTTATTTTTAACGAATAGCAAAAATATGGAACTAAATTTCTATTCTTTATATAATAAAATGCTAAAAAATGAGTTTTTAACTATCCTATAGAAGCCTAAATATTAACTAAACCCGAATTAGCCGAAAAAGAAAATGGGGGCCATAACTAAAATGACAAAGTATTCTTTATTAAAAGAATTGAATGCAATCAAAACTATGAGCAAGTCTCATAAAGATAAAGTGAGTAAAGTAATTTTAAAAAATGAAGTTCTTTTTAAATCACTCATAGAGATTGCATTTGATTATGATGACGAAACCGCTGTCAAGGCTGCTTTGATTCTAGAGACAGTCTGTGAAGAGCGGGTAGATTGGATTGCCTATAACTTACCTTATTTTATAGAAAATATTGCTTATCTAAAAAATGAAAGCGCCATAAGGCCTGCAGCAAAAATCTGTAATCTCATTGCAAAAGAAGTTGATTCTAAATTTGATTCACCAATAAAAGTAATTGTAACCAAAGAGCAAACAGAACAAATTATTGAAACTTGTTTTGATTGGTTAATGAAAGATACCAAAGTAGCCAGTAAGGCACATGCCATGGAAGCACTCTATTTTCTAGGTAATCAAATGAATTGGATTCACTACGAATTAAAGCTTATTATAGAGCGCGATATTGACGCCGAAAGCTCAGCCTATGGAGCCCGAGCGGCTAAAATATTAGAGAAAATGGGTAAAAATAACATGGCCTAGAAATCTTTTAACTTTTTGGTTTTCACTTCTCTTTAAATCATTATTTTTGTTGCTCAAACAGCAGATCTAATGAATTTAAACAGCTTGAACGCTATTTCACCAATTGATGGTAGGTATAGAAACAAAGTATCTCAATTGGCACCATTCTTTTCTGAAGAAGCCTTAATAAAATATAGAGTACAAGTAGAAATAGAGTACTTTATTGCACTTTGCGAAATTCCTTTGCCACAATTGGAGGCTTTTGATCAAAACTTATTTGAAGACTTAAGAGCTATTTACAAAAATTTCTCATCCGAAGATGCTTTAGAGATCAAAGAGATTGAAAAGGTAACAAATCATGATGTAAAAGCTGTTGAATATTTTATTAAGAAAAAATTTGATGCTTTAGAGCTTCAAGCATATAAAGAGTTTATTCATTTTGGACTTACCTCACAAGATATTAATAATACTGCCATACCGTTATCCATAAAAGAGGCAATAGGTGATGTTTATGTACCCGAGTATTTTATGCTTCTTGAAAAACTAGAAGCTTTTGCCAAAGAATGGTCAAACGTTCCAATGCTCGCACGTACCCATGGGCAACCGGCTTCTCCTACACGCTTAGGTAAAGAAATAGAGGTTTTTGTGGTTCGCCTAAAGGAACAATTCAATCTATTAAATGATATACCGAGTGCCGCAAAATTTGGTGGAGCCACAGGTAATTTTAATGCACATAAAGTAGCATATCCAACTATTAACTGGAAGGATTTTGGAGGAAGTTTTGTTCAAAGTTTAGGATTACAACATTCATTTCCAACCACTCAGATTGAGCATTACGATCATATGGCTGCTTTGTTTGATACTTTAAAAAGAATCAATACTATTATAATTGATCTTGATAGAGATATTTGGACCTACATTTCAATGGATTATTTTAAACAGAAGATTAAAAAAGGTGAGGTAGGTTCATCGGCAATGCCACATAAAGTAAATCCAATAGATTTTGAAAATTCTGAAGGTAATTTAGGCATTGCAAATGCCATTTTTGAGCATTTAGCTGCCAAGCTACCCATTTCGAGATTACAACGTGATCTTACAGATTCTACCGTTTTAAGAAATGTAGGTGTTCCTATAGCACATACTATTATTGGATTTAAATCTACGTTGAAAGGGTTAAATAAATTGCTTTTAAATGAAGAAAAGTTTGAGCAAGATTTAGAAAATAATTGGGCCGTGGTTGCCGAAGCTATTCAAACTATTTTACGTAGAGAAAATTATCCTAATCCATATGAAGCTTTAAAAGGCTTAACAAGAACTAATGAGAAAATCAATCAGAAATCTATTGCTTCTTTTATTGAAGAATTAGATATCTCTGATACCATTAAGTCAGAATTAAAAGCAATCACTCCAAGTAATTATACAGGCATTTAATCATGAAATTTTTCGCTCTAATTGTTGGTATCTTGTTTATGTTTTCATCTTGTGAAAGCGGTGAAAAACTCAATGCTGAAAGTTTACGAACGGGTACTTTTACTACCTATTTAGATGATTCTGATGCGGTTTCTACAGCGGTAAGAAATGACTCCATTCAAATAGAAACTTATAACAATCATAAAGACACATTCAATATTAAGTGGAAGTCTAACTTTGAATATATTTTAACCAAGGTGAACCCTAAAAAAGGACTGGATAGTGTTCCTTTTTATGTAAAGATTACTGGTGTTAAAGGCAATTCATATAAATTTAAAGCCTATTATAAAGGCTCAAATTTTAAACAAACCGGCAAAGCTGTAAAACTAAAAAACTAAAACCATGTTAGAAATGTTTTCCGATCCAGGTATTTGGATGGCGCTATTAACCCTCGTTTTCTTAGAAATTGTACTTGGTATAGATAACATCCTGTTTATATCGATTGCCTCAAATAAATTACCTGGAGAGCAGCAGAAAAGAGCTACCAATATCGGTCTCTTTTTAGCGATGCTTTTACGCGTAATTCTTCTTTTTGGAATCTCGTATCTCACTGCAATGGACAAAGTAATCTATCATATTGATACTTCTTGGTTAAAAGTTGGTGTTACTGGGCAAAGCCTCATTATGCTCGGTGGTGGATTATTCTTATTATATAAAAGTGTTCAAGAAATACATCATAAGGTTGAAGGTCAAGAAGAAGATGAAGTTAAAAAAGCTACGGCCAAGACTTCATTGAATAGCGTTATTTTTCAAATTACAATGATCAATATTGTCTTTTCATTCGATTCTATTTTAACAGCGGTTGGTATGACTACTGGTATTGATAAACAAGCAACGTCTATAGATGAAGCTCTAATCGTTATGATAATTGCCGTAGTTTTGTCAATGATTATCATGATGGTATTCGCAAACCCGGTAAACAAATTTGTGAGCAAGCATCCAACTGTACAAATGTTAGGTTTAGCATTTTTAATTCTAATTGGATTCATATTGATCTCAGAAGGAGCACATATGGCACATTTACAAATATTTAACACCGAAGTAGGTGTGATTCCTAAAGGATATTTGTATTTTACCATCGCATTTTCATTAGGCGTTGAAATGCTTAACTTCCGCCTGCGTAAGAATGCTCAAACAGTTTTAAAATCTAAAAAGGAACATTGAAATCGGCTTTACGGCATAAAATTTTGGCGATACTACTAACTCTGGTAGTTCTTTTCCCTTTTGCTTTACAAGCATCTCATGCTTTAAATAGTCATGAGCATGCAGTTTGTACGGCTAAAGATGTAAAGCATTTTCATAATAAAGACTTAGATTGTAGTATCTACCACACTCCTGTGCAGCAAAATTCATTTGACACAGGTATTGCATATTCTTTTTTTATACCTAAAAAGTTTGTTGTTCATTTTATCGATGACACACAAACAATATCTTTTGGTCTCACCAAACTTAAGTCATCAAGAGCGCCGCCATATTTTATTGTTTAAAAATTCAACAATCAACAATGAATTTCTCATTTACTGAGAATACAACAATAAAATATACTACTAATGAAATTAAAATTATCAATCCTATTGATAGGATTATGCTTTTTTTCGTATGCCCAAAATAGCATACGCGGAAAGGTAACCGATACCAATGATGCACCTTTATTTGGTGTTGAAATTTATGCACCTAAGTTACATAAAGGCGTAACTTCTAATGAAGATGGTTCTTACGAATTTAAAAATTTACCCAATGGTAAAGTAACTATTGTTTTTGCTTTTATAGGATATCAATCTGTCGTGAAGACAATAACTTTTAATAATGCCCCTCAAGAATTAAATATTGCTCTAAAGGAATCTGTTTTTGAAATGGATGAAATTATTGTGTCTACTCCTTTCAATAAATTACAAAGTGAAAATGTAATGAAAGTAGAACATAAAAGCATTGAACAAATTCAAAAAGCCGGTGCTCCTACTCTAATTCAGGGACTAACTACTATTCCGGGAGTTTCATCAATTTCTACCGGAACCAATATAGGTAAGCCTGTTATAAGAGGGCTTAGCGGCAATCGCGTTTTGGTTTATACGCAAGGTATACGATTAGAAAATCAACAATTTGGTGATGAGCATGGTCTTGGTATTAATGAAGCCGGTATCGGTAGTGCAGAAGTGATAAAAGGTCCTGCATCTTTGCTTTATGGTTCTGATGCTTTAGGTGGAGTTTTATATTTAAATCCAGAAAAATTCGCTAAAACTAATTCAGTGAGTTCTAATGTAAGTTCTAAATATTTTTCGAATACAGAAGGAACAAATACATCATATGTTTTTAAAGCATCGGGTGATAAATTAAAATTTTTGGGCCGTGGAACCTATAATAGACATATTGATTATAAAACTGGAAATGACGAACGCGTTACAAACTCAAGATTTAGTGAATATGATATGAAAACGGCATTGGGATTAGAACTAAAAAGTTTTAGTTCTGAACTACGCTATAATTATAATCAGTCTAGAATTGGTATCCCAGAAGAAATTGGTGAGCAAAACACTCATATTGCTCTTGAAGCACCATATCAACGTATTGATAATCATATTTTAAGTCTACATAATCATGTTTATTTTAAAAATTCAAACCTTGATTTCAATATTGGCTACGTTGCCAATAATAGAAAAGAGTTTGAAGGTGAGCATGGACACGAGGAGGAGCATGGCGAGGAAGAAGAGGAGGAACATGAAGAAGAACACGACGAAGAAGCTCCGGAATTAGCCTTACATATGAAGCTAAAAACCTTAACCTATGATGCAAAGTATCATTTACCAAAGTTTGGTAAACTAGAAACTATATTTGGAGTACAAGGTTTACATCAAGAAAATAGAAATTTTGGTGAAGAGCTTTTAATTCCTAATGCTAAGGTAAATGATATTGGTGTTTTTGGTACCGTAGCATATACTTGGGATGATCATCATATACAGGGTGGAATTCGTTTTGACAATAGAAATATTTCGTCTGAAAGAATGATTGTAGAAGAACATCACGAGGAAGGTGAAGAACATGAGGAAGAGGAAGAAGAGCATGAAGAAGAAGAGCGCGTTTTTGAAGCAATTGATCGCTCTTTTAATAGTTTTACAGCTTCATTGGGTTACAAAACAACTTTATTTAAGGTAATTACCACACGTTTGAATTTAGCAACAGGGTTTAGAGCTCCAAATTTAGCTGAACTAACTTCCAATGGGGTGCATCATGGTACCAATCGTTTTGAAATTGGTAATGCTAATCTAAATAATGAGCAAAATTACCAGGTAGATTTAGCACTTGAATATAAGAATGAACATATAGAATTTTTCGTTAATGCGTTTTATAATGCCATTAACGATTATATTTTTATTAGTCCAACCGGCGAATTTGAAGAAGATAATGCCGTATTTAATTATGTTCAAGAAAATGCTAAACTTTATGGTGGAGAGGCTGGTTTTCACTTTCACCCTCACCCTTTAGATTGGTTGCATATAGAAAGTAGTTTTGAATTAGTTATTGGTGAACAAGATAATGGTGATTACTTGCCTTTAATACCTGCGAACCAATGGAATAATACAATAAGAGCAGAATTTAACAATAGTAATTGGTTAAAAGATGGATTTATTGCATTAACTCTAGAAACAGCTTTTGAACAGAATAATGTAAGTCAATTCGAAACAGTAACTGACGGCTATAGCTTACTTAACTTTGGTTTTGGAGGTGATTTCTCTTTAGGAAAAACAAAATTTAATGCCAGTTTAAATGTTAACAATCTGCTGGATGAAGAATATATTTCTCATCTTTCTCGATTGAAAAATGATGGTATACAAAATATGGGTAGAAATATAGTTGTAGGTCTACAATTTAATATTTAACCTTTTAATACCCCCTGAAGATGAATTAAAACTTGCTTTAGCTTTAAACAGTTAAATTAATATAACTGTACAATAGAGTACCATATTTTAGTTTAAAATACCCTCCGGTTTAAAATCAGAGGGTATTTTTTTCGATAGAAAATAAAAGATTGAAATATAATTGTTGGTCAATAATTTAATATTTAAACTTTCTGCTTAATTTTAGAACTTATGAGAATCAGGAGCATAGTTCTATTAATATTACTCTTTTGTTCAGCACACTCACTGCTTGCACAAAAATATGAACCCGCAGACGGAAAATGCCTCGTTTTTATTGGCCAAGATTTAACCGCAATAGGTGGTTTAGAAACTTATAGCAACGGATATACAGACTATTTCAAAACTCCTGCCGGTATCACTACATATACAAACCTATCACCTGGTGATGAATCTTTTGGATATTATAATAAGGGATTAGACGGAATCAAAACTAAGGCTAATTGGGGAGCAGGAGATTCATGGGCTAATCTCTACCTTCAGGATACAACCTATCAAAATAGCGCAATTGCCATTGGATTATCACTTGTTAATCATGAGAAAAATATTTCTAAAGGAAAGCATGATCTCTTAATTGAAGAACTCGGCATGTGGATTAAATCTGCGAAGCGTCCTGTTTTTTTAAGAATCGGCTATGAGTTTGATGGCTGGGAATGGAATCACTATAAAAGGAAACATTATTTAAATGCATGGAAAAGAATACATTCAATTTTTAAAAGAATGGAAATAACTAATGTTGCATTTGTTTGGCAATCAAAAGGCGAGGGATCAAATCAGAAGGTTTTAGAGCGATGGTACCCAGGAGATGGTTTAGTAGATTGGTGTGCTTATTCATATTTTGGACAACCAGATCAAGAAATGCTTCTTTTTGCAAGGAAGCATGGTAAGCCGGTATTTATTTCTGAAGCCACTCCAGTAAGGCAAATAGAAAATCTATACTTTGATAGTGATTTAAAGAAAACGGTATATGAAAAAATAATATGGAAAGAATGGTTCGTTCCCTTTTTTAATACTATAAAAGATAACGCCGACGTTATAAAAGCATTTAGTTATATAAATTCAGATTGGTCTTCTCAACCTATGTGGATTTCAAGTCCCGTATTCAAAAAAGTAGATTCTAGACTTCAAGTTAGCAAGTATATTTCAAAAAAATGGAAGGAGGAAATACAAAATTTACGTTACCTAAATGCATCTAATAAACCTTGGGGTACGTTACCGGAATAGCTTTAAAATCCTCGTATTATTAAGTTGCTTTATGTAACTTATAATCGGTTGGTTATCTCCTTGAATAATTTGGAGCTTCTTTAGTAATCATAACATCATGCGGATGGCTTTCATTGATCCCAGAAGCCGTTATTTTTACAAACTTACCCGAATCTTTAAGTGTTTGAATATCTTTCGATCCACAATAGCCCATACCGGCTCGTAATCCTCCAATAAACTGATGAATACTTTCAAATAGTTCTCCTTTATATGGTACACGCCCTACAATTCCTTCAGGCACCAATTTCTTAATATCGTCTTCAACATCTTGAAAATAACGATCTTTTGAGCCTTGTTTCATAGCTTCTACAGAGCCCATTCCGCGATAAGATTTAAACTTACGCCCTTCATAGATAATGGTTTCTCCTGGAGATTCTTTAGTTCCAGCTAATAAAGATCCTAACATTACACTATCTGCTCCCGCCGCAATGGCTTTCGGGATATCACCTGTATGACGAATCCCTCCGTCTGCAATAACGGGCACTCCGGTATCTTTAATTGCTTCGGCCACTTCTAGCACGGCAGAAAACTGCGGAAACCCTACTCCGGCAACCACCCTTGTTGTACAAATAGACCCTGGACCAATTCCTACTTTTACAGCATCAGCTCCAGCTTCTACCAAATACTTTGCGGCTTCGGGCGTAGCAATATTTCCAACAACCACATCTAAGTTCTTAAATTTATTTTTTACCTCTTTTAAAACTTCAACCACACCTTTTGTATGCCCATGCGCAGTATCAATAATCACGGCATCAACACCAGCATTTACTAAAGCTTCTACCCTATCAACGGCATCTGGGGTTACACCTACTGCTGCTGCAACGCGTAACCTACCATACCTATCTTTATTAGCTGTTGGCTTTTGGGTTAGCTTTGTAATATCACGAAAGGTGATTAATCCTATAAGTTTATAGTTTTCGTTAACAACCGGAAGTTTTTCAATCTTATTTTCTTGTAAGATTACTTCAGCATCACCTAATGAAGTTCCCTCACCTGCAGTTACAAGATTCTCGCTTGTCATTACTTCAGAAATTGCACGCTCATTGTTTTTCTCAAATCGCAAGTCACGATTGGTTACAATTCCTAATAATTTACCTTCATCATCTACCACCGGAATTCCGCCAATTTTATGCTCTGCCATATTACGTTTGGCATCAATTACTTTTGCCGAAATTGGTAAAGTTACCGGATCAATGATCATACCTGATTCTGCCCTTTTTACTCTTCGCACTTCACCTGCCTGTGCTTCTATGGTCATATTTTTATGTAGAACACCAATTCCTCCTTCGCGCGCAATGGCTATTGCCATTGCCGATTCTGTAACCGTATCCATGGCAGCAGATACTATTGGTATATTGATCGTAATATTTCTGGTAAATTTTGTTTGAATGTTGACCTCGCGTGGTAAAACTTCTGAGTAAGCCGGAACGAGTAATACGTCGTCGTATGTTAATCCTTCGCCAACAAATTTAGACTGATGAGCTTTCATGGTGCAATTAAGATTTAATTGCGAGCAAATATACTTCTTTTAAAGTAATTAGAAACAATAAAAACAGTTAAAACTAGCAGTTACAATCACTTCCACCACAGTCATGTGTTTTCTTCTTTTTTTTAAAGAATTTACTGTAGAGAATATATACTGCAATTAGCGCTGTACAAATCACCAATATGTTTTGAACCCACTGCATTATTTTAGGAATTGAAAGGCCAATAAAGCAGAAATATACGCAATAATTGTCATAGACGTTAACTGTATCATAGGCCATTTCCAACTATTGGTCTCTCTTTTTACAATTGCCAAAGTGCTCATACATTGCATGGCAAAGGCATAAAATAGCAATATAGAGATTCCCGAAGCCAAGTTATATACGGGTTTCCCTGAAATAGTATGTCGCTCTTTCCGTAATTTATTCTTTATAGAGTCTTCTTCTTCTGAGCCTACACTATAAATGGTAGCCAATGTCCCTACAAAAACTTCTCGCGCTGCGAATGAGGTAATTAATGCAATACCAATTTTCCAGTCGTAACCTAAAGGTTTTATAACAGGTTCAATGGTTTTACCTAAAATACCGATGTATGAATTTTCTAATTTATAAGATGCTATTTTAGTGTCAATATCAACATCATTTATCGTATTGGCATAGTCTCTTTTTACGATTTCTTCAGCATTACTAAATTTTTCGGTTGGTCCATTAGAGGCTAATATCCACAAGAGCACTGAAATTGCTAGAATAATCTTACCAGCTCCGAATACAAAAGCTTTGGTTTTTTCAAGCACATGATAGATTACATTTTTAAACAATGGAAGTTTGTAATCTGGCATTTCGATTACGAAATACGATTTAGATTTTATCTTTAGTGTACGATTTAAAATTGCAGCTGCTATAATAGCCGATACAAAGCCTAATAAATACAACAACATTAATGTAAGGCCTTGCAGGTTCAAAAAGCCGCCAAGTATTGCATTATTTGGAATTACCAAGCTAATAATAATAGCATATACGGGTATTCTTGCAGAACAGGTAGTAAACGGTGTTACCAAAATAGTAATTAAACGTTCTTTCCAGCTTTCTATATTTCTAGCAGCCATAATTGCCGGTATAGCACAAGCGGTACCCGAAACTAAAGGGACCACACTTTTTCCACTTAGTCCAAATCGTTTCATAATCCTGTCCATTAAAAAGACAACACGACTCATGTATCCTGTTTCTTCTAATATTGATAGAACCATAAAGAGAAAGGCGATCTGAGGAATAAAAATTACTACTCCACCAATACCAGGTATAACGCCTTCAGCCAATAGATTAGTAAAAGCTCCTTTTGGTAAGGTATTTTTTACCCATTCACTTAATGATGCGAATGAAGTATCAATATAATCCATAGGGGCTTCTGACCAGTAGAACAACCCTTGAAAAATTAAAAATAAAATGGTAAAGAAGATTATATATCCAAAAACAGGATGCGTTAGTATTGCATCAAGTCTAGCACGCAAGTCGGTTGCCTTATCTCGGTTAATCGTATAAGATTTATTAAGGATATCTGTTAAAAACTGATAGCGCTTAATCGTTTCGCGATGTTTTTGTTTTTTCTCGCCTTTTTTTTGTTTGTCTAATATCCCATTTATATCAGTAAAACAAGGTTCTAAAGGAAGATTCTTATAATCTAAAATGAGTTGTTTTAGCTCATTAATACCAGTATTTTTCTTAGTACTGATTAATGCAATTTTGGTTTTTAGATCATTCTCCAGGCTCTTTACATCAATAGAAATGCCCCTACTTTTCATTTGATCTTGCATATTGATTGCCAAAATAGTAGGTAAGCCTAAATCTTTAACTTGAGTAAATAATAAGAGGTTACGTTTTAGATTTTGAGCATCTGCTACCACCACAATAATATCAGGGTAATCTTTGTTATTAGCGTTAGAAAGTACTTTAACGGCAATGTCTTCATCTAACGAGCTCGGGTTTAAACTATAGGCTCCGGGGAGGTCAATAATTTTGGCTTGCTCATTTTTTGATAATCGACTATTTCCAGTTTTTTTATCTACGGTAACCCCTGGATAATTACCTACTTTTTGGTTTAAGCCGGTGAGTCTATTAAATAGTGAGGTTTTCCCAGTATTAGGATTACCGATTAAGGCAACTTTCAACCGCTCTTTCATACACGTTCTACTTGAATTAAAGCTGCCGTTTCTTTGCGAATAGCTAAATAGGTGCCGTTAATGTTAAGATATAACGGGTCTGAGAACGGAGCATGCTGCACTAATTCGACATGGCTGCCTTCTATACATCCCATTTCTATTAGTTTTAAAGGAATTTTCTTAATCAAAAATTTTTTGATAACTGCTCGCTCTCCCTTTATCAATTCATCAATCGTAATTAACATATTCGCTGTCGCCTATTAGGTGAGCAAAAATACACATTATTTAGAATTAATCTAATTAATGAAGTGCGATTTTTTTAGGAGGTTTACTGTACTTTGTTATACTGACTTTTCCAGATATTTTCATTGAAGTTCTTTCCGGTTGTAATACCATAGAAAAGAATAAATCCTATAGCAAATTTAAAAACGAAAAGAAATAATACTAATGAATATTTTGGACTTGCATTATTTGCAAATACAAAGTCTTTAAAGACTAAAGTAAGTAGTAAACTAGCTACTAAAGTTATCGCAATTAGATTACCAACATTCTTTAAAGACCATACCTTATACTTTCGTAATGGGTGTAGATCCTTGCCCCATTTGTGAATAAAATAATAATAGTCATTCCCCATGGGTGCAAATAATAAAGGATCATCAGCCTTTTTTAAAACGAATAGCTTCGAAGGTGCAATAATCTTAAATCCGTTGAGTTCGGTTTCATGCTCTTTTTCTAATTCATGAATCTTAGAAATTACTTCTTCCGGATAGCCTCCTTTAAAAAATTTTGTATCTAAAAACCGGAGTCTATAGTCTATACATATCTTTTTTATATCATTAATATGAAAAACCCTATTTACATCAATTTTATCACTATTAAATTTGTTTGAAGCCTGTTCTTGTGAAGATTTTACTTTTTGAAGTGTAGCTTCCCTTTGCGTATCTAAGTCGGTAAAAATTTGCGCAACCCACACTAAAGCATCATTGTTTTTGATCGTTTTACTACGTTCTTTTAGTAATGTTTTATGCAGGTTTACTTTACTTAACACTATACTTAAGGCTTTCTATAAAAATAATGAAAAACAAGTAATTTATTTTTTCTTAAGTAATTGTGTGAAAATTATTATAACAGCTAGGGCAAAAGAAAGGGTCATTAAAGAACCAGAGATCATAACAATATATTTCATCCAAGACATACCTTTCCAGAGAAAATAGATTCCTCCAAAAGTAAAAACAACAGAAAAGAAAGGTTCGATCATTAAAAACAGCTTCAGGCTATTGTTTAATTTAGCTGTTGAGAGAATTAATCCGGTAAGAAAAAAGATCAATGACATCGATAAAATATGCGTATGAACCGTAGTAAGCATTTCTTTATCGGATTTTTTAAATTTCATTACTGTAATGTCTTCCTGATCTTCATTGCCATTATAGTTTTCTTCAATGCCTGAAGGTTGCAACGAGGTAGTTTTATCTACAAAGAGTAATCCACTGAAAAAACCAATACTTAGCACTACTAGAAAAGCACCTATGAGTAATTTGATTTCCTTCGGTAAGGTTAAAAGCAATCCGTTAAGCTGCATACATTAAATAATCTTATGCTTTTGTAATGTATCTATAGACTTTAATAGGTTGTTAACAGCAACCGTCATAGAATTAGCTGATATGGTAGCACCAGAAATAGCGATAATATCTTTTTCATATTTTAATCTATCAGCATATGTTTTTCCAATAAACTGTTTCAACCAGCGCTTACTGCCTATTTCACCTCCATAATCTTCTCGATAAACCAAAACTTTTGTTTTTTTAATTATTAGATTGGTGTCAAACAATACTAAATAATCAAACTCATCAGTTTTGCTTGGCGCTTTATCAATAAATGCATAGCCAATGAGCTTATTGTTAGAATGAATTTTGAAAAAGGTATTTTTTTTAATCTTGGTCTGTAACTTAACATTAAGTTCATTTGTAACCTCAACTGGCTCTAATTGAAAAATTTCTGCATTAAAAGCTGATTTAATTTCTTTATCAACTTTCTTTTTTATGCTCTTAGAAAGGCCATTAAAAGACATCAAAAAAAACGCTGAACAAGCTAAAATTACAACAACAATCCTTGAAAAATTCATGTTACAAAAGTAGTATTTTATTTAAAATAAATCTAAATAAATGTAAAAACCGAAGTAAATTTATGCTACTTCGGTTTTCATTTAACAAACTTACTAACTCAAATAATTATTTTTAGAACCAAACACCAACGCCAAAATTAAGTCTGTTGGTCCCTGTATTTGCCGCATTATCTCTTATTTGATAATCTGCTTTCACAACAGCTCCGGGAGCTAATTTATAACTTAAACCAAAGGTCCATTCATCTCTATCATATGAAAGGTTTCTTTCCAAATCTCCATCTACTGAATGATGTGTATCATAGTCTTCATAGCGAGCAAAGGCAAATAATTGCTGTTTTTTCTCTTGCGATAATAAATTATAGGCCGCTTCTAAATACCAACCTTGTAAGGCACTTCCTAAGTTTCTTCCGGTGAGATTATTATATTCTTCTGAATCAGAAATATTTGCATGAATGAATTGTCCTCTTGCGGTAAATCGTTGGTAAGCATATCGTGCATCTAAACCAAACATTGCGATACCAACATCTGAACCTTCTATGGCGTCTACATCATCATCAGCCTGTGTTCTTCCTAAATAAGTTGAAAGCCCTAAGCGCAATCCTGGAATACCATAGTGATCTAATTTCGCAGAAAATGTAGGTTTGTTTATAGTTGATTGAATTCCTTTCTGGCGTCCTCCACGTAATCCAGAACTTCCACCTAAGAAACCTCTTACACCGTCACCATCTGGCGTTGTAGATTTAAAACCATTCATAATATAAGCCTGATAACGTAAAGAGGCATTGTTTAATCTACCAGCAACTCCAAAACCAATTTCACGCCAGGTTGTAGGAACAATCGCTCCATCAATACTAGGTCGTTCTACACCATTAAATGTTGTAGGTTCATGAAATTCATTAACAATACCCATAGGCACTAACATTAAACCAGCTCTCAAATTTACATTATCACTTACACTATATTGTAAAAACGCCTGTTCTACGAAAACCTCTTCAACGTGCTCAAATTCTATCTCAGTTACAAATTGGGTGCGATCATTAAATTTATAGCCAAAAAGAATAACTAAACGTTGTACATCTAGCTCCCCATTGTCACCCTCTGGCTGATTGTAAAGTACTTCACCATATCCCCCAACGGTTACACCTGTATTTATGTTACCCGAAAGGATACGTTGGGCTGCATTTTGTTGGTTTTGTGGGTTCGTATTTAACGAATCTGGAACAGTTTGAGCAAATAGGTTTAAACTAAGTAGTATTAGACCAATGAATAGGCTGATTTTTTTCATTTTTTAAATTTTATTTAGACTAATTACAAATAACAAATTGTTTTCGAGGGCAAATGTACATTACTAAAATGTTTGAGCAAAATTTATTTAGATTAATTTTAGATAAAATTATAATCAACTGACAATCAGAAGTAAATGTCAATTCATAAATAACTTATAATTGATTTTGTCAAGATTTATCAATGTGTAATTTGGGTTCTTAGAATGAGAAAAAAGTGTTTGGAGTTCTTTAAGTTCATTAAAATTTAGAGCTACCATTAAGTTTTTATGCCCTATGGGGATTGGTATCTTTTTGTCCTGCAAAGGATCATCAAAATAGTGATTAAAATAGCCAAGATCGATACTTGAAATATATTCGCAAAAATGGAAGTATTCTTTATCATCAAAACTAAAATCTAGGTTATTAAATTGCACCCTATAGTTTTCACAATTCTTACAAAGAAAAACAATGCCATTTTTTGTTTTACTAATGATATTCAGTTGATCGCACATATCTCTATTTTAGATATGCAAATATAGTAGAAGTTTTTATTATTTAGAATAATTCTAAATAATTATTTTCCAGATTTTAAATAAGCAATTACGGTTTTACGAATATCAAAGCCCAACTCATCTTTTTTAGGAGTATAAACGGAGATTACCCCTTCGTTATCAGGTTTTAAAAAAGGAATATCAAAACCCCTAAGTAAATAATCACTAAAAGCCACTGTATACACCTTATCAGGGTTAATAGGTTTACCATCTATAAGCCATTCTTCATTCTCATTAGCAACTAAATATCTTTGAAGATAGGCTCCATCCCCAGCCTGTGATTTACCATAATCTAATACTTTTTTTAGCAAGTCTCCCTTCAATTCTACTTTAAGAATTCCTCCTCCAAAAGGTAAAACTCTAAAAATATCAACACTGTTAATTGCGCCTTCCAGTTGATCGTCTAAACGAATAGAGCCACCATTAACCAAGGCCGCATCAACTTTATTGTCAAAACCGTAAGCCATTGCTTTTGTTATTAGCTCACCAAGGTTTGTTTGCACACCTCTTATAGATGTATCTCTTCCATCTAAAGGTGTTTTAGTAACATGTATTACCTCATAAGGGTTTGCTACTATTTCTTTAATTTTGGCTTCTAAGACTTCATTCCATTTATTAACAATAGCTTTTACTTTTTCATCTTCCCCTGTTTTTTCATTAATAGGCACCAACTCTGAAGTTAATTGCAATTGTTTTGTTCTTTTATCGTAATGAATTTTATGCACATATACTGTTTTTGCATTCGCATCAGCCTTTGCAATTTTTGTTTGACCAACCTCAATTAACATATTATTATGTTCGTGCCCTCCCATAATTAATGGAAGTTGAGGCAACATCTCGGCAATTTTACGATCTTGTTCTATCTCAACATGTGTTAAGCCAAAAACGAGATCTGCTTTTTCTTTTAAGGAATTATAAGCTCTTTTTGATTGTTCGTACATATCAGTATAATGCACATAGCTTACGGGATTAGATGGCAGAACAACACCAAAAAATCCAATTTTAATTGTAGTTCCATCTGCATCTTTAACTTCCATAATATGAGTGTCTCCTGCAAATTCTTTAATGCCATTTTTTTCTCGATAAAAAGGATACGTTGTTCCACATACTTTCTGACGAGCATTTGCTGATGTCCACGCAAAGTGAGATTCATTTAATCGTTGCTGTAGTTCATTTTTACTTAGGTCAAATTCATGATTTCCAAAAGTGACTAAATCAACTCCTAAGGCATTCATGACTTCAATCATTTGCCTTCCTTTAATTCGTTGCCCATCTACTTTTAACGTTCCTAATAAAGACGGGTTTAAAAAATCACCCGCCATAAAGGTGAACGTATTAGGGTTTTCTTTTTTAAGTTGACCTCTTAAGTTAGCTACGCGTGACATACCAGCTACCTTCCCTCCTTCAAGGGGCGCAATTTCATATACATCATTCAATTGTAAAAAAGTAAAACTAATTTTATTATCATCAGTTTTTATTGAGGTTCTTTCGGTAGTAGTATGTTTAACTGATCTGCACGAGATTAGAACTGTTATTAAAAAGAATGTAAAAAATAAATGTAGTCTCCGCATGGTTTAGTTTTTAATGAAATACTTTTGAAGAGTGCTTATACGATCGCTCAAAGGCTTCTTTATTTATATTAATATTGATCTTTTTATCTTGAAAATAGGCAACAAGGTGTTCCGTTGGCATATTACCGGTTAATTCATCTTTTGCCATTGGGCAACCTCCAAATCCCTTTATCGCTCCGTCAAATCGTTTGCATCCTGCTTTATAAGCAGCGTCAACCTTTTCATACCATTTTGTAGGCGTTGTATGCAGATGTGCTCCAAATTCAATATTTGGATATTGAGGAATTAGGTTAGCAAACAAATAATCAATTATTTCGGGTGTTGAACTACCTATAGTATCTGATAAGGAAAGAATCTTAACTCCCAATGATGCCAGTTTTTCTGTCCATTCTGCTACAATTTCCACGTTCCAAGGATCTCCATATGGATTTCCAAAGCCCATTGACAGATACGCTACCACCTCTTTATTTGATTTTGTAGCAATATTTAATATTTTATTAAGTACTTCAACCGATTCAGCAATTGTTTTACTCGTATTGCGCATCTGGAAATTTTCTGAAATAGAAAATGGATAACCCAAATAATTAATTTCTTCAAAATGCGAAGCATCATTCGCTCCACGCACATTAGCTACAATAGCCAACAATTTGCTTTGAGTATTTGAGAGATCTAACTGCCCTAAAACTTCTGCTGTATCTCGCATTTGTGGTATCGCCTTAGGAGAAACGAAACTACCAAAATCTATTGTATCGAATCCAACCTTTAATAGTGAATTGATATAGGCCGATTTTATAGCAGCAGGAATGTAGTATTCTTTAATGCCTTGCATCGCATCTCGTGGGCATTCAATAATTTTTACAGTAGAAGTCATCGCTGATAAAAATACTACTTTTATTGAGATATAGCTATTTAGGATATGCTAGAATTAAAGCATAAAAAAATCCCGCAAAGCGGGATCTTTTAGTATCAATTATCTTTTTTGATTTATGCCATTACCGCTTCTTTTTTATTAGAATTTACTTTTGCAGCGTGTATTAGTAAATCTACGATTTTATTAGAATATCCATATTCATTATCGTACCAAGCGATTATTTTTACAAATGTATCAGAAATGGCAATTCCTGCTTTGGCATCAAATACAGAAGTGCATATTTCACCAACAAAATCTTGCGATACTACGTCATCATTTGTATATGCTAAAATTCCTTTTAGTTCTCCTTTAGAAGCCTCTTTCATAGCATCACAAATAGCTTCGTACGTAGTTGGTTCGTTTAAATTCACGGTTAGGTCAACAACCGATACATCCATTGTTGGTACACGAAAAGCCATACCGGTAAGTTTACCATTTAATTCTGGTATTACTTTACCTACTGCCTTTGCAGCACCTGTTGTTGATGGTATTATATTGTGTATTGCAGATCTACCTAGTCTCCAGTTTTTTACTGATGGTGAATCAACCGTTTTTTGCGTAGCGGTAGAAGCGTGCACTGTTGTCATTAGGCCTTCTTTAATACCAAATTTATCATTTAACACCTTAGCAACAGGCGCTAAACAATTTGTTGTACACGAAGCGTTAGAAATAACAGTATCTTCTTCTTTAACTTCTTCATGGTTTACACCCATTACAAACATTGGAGCATCTTTAGAAGGAGCAGAAATGACAACTTTCTTTGCTCCGGCTTTTAAATGCAAACCTGCTTGCTCTTTTGTTGTAAAGAATCCTGTTGATTCTATAATATAATCTGCACCAACTTCATCCCACTTTAAGTCCTCAGGATTTCTTTCGGCGGTTACTCTAATTTCGTTACCGTTTACTACTAATTTTCCGTCTTTAACCTCAACATCACCATTAAACTTTCCATGTACTGAATCATATTTTAATAAATATGCTAAATAGTCCACATCAAGAAGATCATTAATTGCTACTACTTGAACATCGTTTCTTTCAACTGTCGCTCTAAAAGCAATTCTACCTATTCTTCCGAATCCGTTAATTCCTATTTTAATCATTTTTTAATCTAATTTATATTGATAATATATCTGATATTCTTAATAATTCTCTATTGATATCTGGCTCGTGTTTTATAGCCCCTTCAACACTAGAAGTCACTACTTCACTATTTACAAATCCAACCATTACGTCTGATTGGCCGTCTAATAAAAACTCTACTGCCTTAACACCTAATTTGCTTGCCAGTACTCGATCAAAGCATGTTGGGCTTCCTCCTCTTTGCATATGACCAAGCACAGAAACTCGTGCTTCATATTCTGGTAGGTGTTCTTTTACATAATCGGCTAATTCAAACACATTTTTACCGATCTTATCTCCTTCAGAAACCACAACTATACTAGATGACTTGCCACTGCGTTTACTACGCTTTAATGATTCAAGCAATCTATCTAAACCAAGATCCTCCTCAGGAATCAATATTTCTTCAGCTCCAGCTCCTACACCGGCATTCAAAGCAATAAAACCGGCATCACGCCCCATTACTTCAACAAAGAATAATCGATTGTGAGAAATGGCAGTGTCTCGAATTTTATCAATAGCGTCTACAACCGTATTTAAAGCCGTATCATAACCTATTGTATAGTCTGTACCCGCGATATCATTATCTATGGTTCCTGGCACTCCAATAAATGGCAGCTTATACTCTTTACTAAAAACAACGCCTCCGGTAAACGTTCCGTCACCTCCAATTAATACCAAAGCGTCAACTTCATTCTTTTTTAAATTCTCGTACGCCTGTCTTCTACCTTCTACGGTTCTAAAAGCATTTGATCGTGCCGTTTTCAAAACGGTACCACCTTTACTAATAATGTTCTTAACACTACGAGCAGTTAATTCTACCGCATCATCTTCGATAATACCTTGATAGCCTCGATAAAAGCCAACACATTTTACCTTATAATATGAACAAGCACGAACCACTGCACGTATTGCAGCATTCATACCCGGAGCATCACCTCCTGATGTAATAACACCTATTTTTCTAATTCTATTCTTCATTTTTAAAAGCTATGTAAAATTAGCCATTTCAAGGCCATTTGATATATAAAATAGTACTTTTATACGATAACGTTTTCGATTGAAAGTCCTGTTTACTTGGGCTGAGAAGACCTATTACTTTTAACAGTATCTTTTTTTTGTTTTACAAAGTTTACCAGACTTTTCTTTATTTCTAAGCTATCTGCTTTTTTTGTCTTGGGATTTTGTTTTTTCTTACCAAAAATCTTTTCTTTTAATTCTTTGCCGGTATCAAAATCTACACGATAAGAGAGACCAATACCCTGCGTATATCCTTCTTCATCGGCTACGGCAAATTCTACTTCATTTTGTCTATTGTAACCTTTAAGTCTAAACGTTTCTGCTTTATTCAATGGTAATTCTAATTCTACTTCTCCAACCACACGAGATTGTGTATTTCCTCCAACAGGCACACCAACTCTTCCATTCCATATAATTCGTTTTCCTAAACGCCCAGAAGCGGTAATACCTAATTGATCGTCTGTATTAAGCGCTTCATTTAAATTATTTCTATTGCCAATAGCATAAGAAACACCTACATTAAATTTATCGCCTCTACTTTTTAGTAGGTTCGATAAAACACTAGAAATTTTCTCAGATAATAATGAGGTTCCTGCTACTCCGGCATCTATTCCAATTCCTCCTTCGTCAATATTTGTAAATGCTCCCGAAACTAATAGGGAGAAAAACTGTGTCATTTTTCTATTTTGATCACTTAATTTGAATTGTAATTCTGAATTCACCAGCGAATTAGAATTAGGAATATTCAAATCAAACTCTATATCTGAATTTAACAATTGACCCGAAATCTTTGCAATTAGATCTACATCTAATTCTCTACTTGTATTAACATTATCTAATAAAACGCTCGGATTTGCTTTGGTTCGGTAAACTGCAGTAATATTATTTAAATAAGCATCAAAAGGGTTGCCATCCCATATCACAGAACCACCGGGTTGTACCGTAAAGTCTTTATTAACAATATTTCTAAACTCGTAAATACCCTCACTAACCACATAGGCTCCTTCTACTTCAAATTTACCGTTGGTATTAATTTTTATATCTAAGATACCATTACCTTTCCCTCTTAATACACTACCCGTATTTCTATCAATAACTATTTCTGCCAAAGCATCGTCGGTAGCTTCTAGTAAGAAATTAAGTGTTAACCCTTTTACAGAATCGAAGATTACATCTTCAACTACATTTTCATTAACTCCTTTTTCAACTTTAGAGATGAACTTCACTAATCTAGAATCTCCAATAGTATTTACATCATTTAAAGGCACAATAAATTCGGTGCCTGGCATTGTTTTACCTTCTACATCAATAACAAGCTTATCGGTAAAACCACTGATTGTAGCATTCCCTTGTATGAATCCAGTACCGTAATAGGGTATCTCTTCGGTTTCTCGAGTATTTAACACTAACAGATTATCTGTATCTATAAGTAGATCTAGATACCATCTTTTAAATTGGTTATGCAAAATTCTACCTGACAATGTTGCCTCGGTATCATGAACAACATCAACAAGTGTTGTGGGGGCAAATGTAAAAGTTTGTTTATTTAGACTTACTTCCGTTCTACCTATAAAATCATAATCAATATTTAAGTAGGGGAAAGCTAAACCTGCATTCTCTAAATAAAGAACGCCATCCAAATCAGGATTCTTTAATAGACCGATAGCTGTACCACTTCCTGAGACCTCTCCTCGAATATTGGATAAAACTCCTTCTCCTAAAGGATTAAAAGGTTTAAGTTTAAACTTATCTAAATTATAATTTGCAATGACCGTTGGTTCTTTCGATGTAAAATCAACTTCGGCCGTTGCAACCAATTTTCTTTGACTTTCATTTTGGAGCGTAAGGTTTACGATATAATTCTTTAAAGACCTCCCCCCTTCAGCATTTATAATAAGACTACCTTGTTTATAGTTATTAATATAAAAATCATCAATATCTAAGCGAGCGATTGGCAGCACTACATCATTAATTTGTTGATAGTTTAAATTACCATTTACTATACCTTTTAATGCAAGACTATCAATACGTGGGGTAACCCCTTCTAACTTCACATTCTCAAGTGAGAGGTTCACATCTTTATGATTTTTACCATTAATAACACCTAAAAAGCTTACTTTTTGCCCACCCGAAACTGCACTAATTTTATCAAACGCAAAGGTTTGTAGTTTCTCATCAATAACTACTTTGTTTTGCTTATTATTAGTAGGATTTAGAACCCAACTATTTCTCTTAAATTTAATGTTTGAAGGTTTAATACCAATAACCGATTGGTTATTTTTATTTAAAGTGTGGTAAAAACTTAGATCAAATTTTTCTTGAAGTTTATCACCTCCTACAAAATCGGTTCTAAAGAAGAGTGTATCGTTTAAAGTAACATTAACCAAATTAAGGTCGGCTATGTTATAATACTTGGTATCTACTTTGCCCAGACTTAATAAAGTATTATAGAGTGGATTTTTATTATCTATTTGTAATCTTATCTGCTCTATAACATTTTCATAGGCCTTAACTTTTGGTGATTTTACCAAAAGTTCAAATTTATTATTGTCGGCATTCACCTTTCCTTTAATGGAAGTATTTGCTCCTAAATTTACTTTTGGATAAAACACCTCTACAATTTTATTATAGATTTTAAAATTAAAATCTAAAAACTGACCAGGTGTTACGTTATCAGGACTGTAATTTGCATAGATACTACCTAAAGAATTTTTAGCAAGCTTTGATAATTCATTAAACCTGTAGCGTCCTCTTAAAGTTCCGTTAACTATATCAGTAGAATTAATCGTTATGGTTCTAATTGAATCTGCAAATGCTGATGTTACATTGAAATCTTTAAAGAAATAATCACTGATATGGTTTGTATAAGATGCGTTTTTAAAAGCTATCGTTCCTGCAATATTATCAAGCGTATTTCCTGTTAGTTTAATGTCAATTTTACCTTTAAGTATGGCTTTAGCGTGTTGGGTAAAGAGATTTAATTTATTAAAATCAGAATAGGTAACATCTGCTTTAAAATCAAACTTATAGTCTTTAGATGATAAGTCGGCCAAGCCATTAAAGTTCATTTTCAGATTTTCATCATTCGTGATTAGCTGTCCATCAAAAAGCTGATTTTTAAAGACACCATTTACGTCAATATTACTGTAAGTATATCCTTTATATTGATGTTTTGAGACGATTCCTTTTATTCTTGTATCAAGTTTTTCAAGTGTAAACCCTTTACCATCAACATCTGCTATTAAGGATAGCTTACCAATCAAACTATCATTTACAATTTTACCAAAATCAAGATCAACAAATTCTACTTTTCCTCTATATTTTGCATTATCTATGTCATCAATATTGGTAAGTTCTAAATCAGTGATTGATCTACCCAATGCGCTATTTATCATAACATTCGCATTAACCATATCTTCGGTAATATAAGATTCACCGGCCAATGAAAACCGGCCAAACTTGTTCAAAACGCTTGGCAGTGTTTTTCCTAAAATATTTGGTAATAACTGTTTTAAGTTATCATGGGTTGATGAGAGCTGATAAATACGTGCATCAAGAGAGAAACCGTTTTCTGTATTAATGACATTCTTAAAATGCAGGTCGCCATCGATGATAGAATTTCTATTCGATATTAAGCTTAGTTCTTCTAATTTAAAATCATTAAGGGTTCCTCTTAACTTCGTTGTAAAGTTCACCTTGTCATTTTTACCGAGCTCATTGTAAAATTTATTGAGATCGATTAGTGATACCGACGATTCACTAAAATCAGATTCTATTTGTACTTTATTATTAAAATCTGCAAGATCATCAATAGAATATTTGAATAGAATGTTTGCATTTACCAAAGAATTTTCAGTTTGCAATTTGGTGTTTGCAAAGGTCATTTGTGATTTTGTATATGTAAAATCAGTAGTGAGATCAACTACTCGAATATCATGATCTTCATAAAAACTTAAACGTCTTATATTAGCATAAACATTCGGCCCTTCTACTTTGAAATCTCTTACAAGCCCTGTAATATGTTTATAATAAACTATTGGTTCTTCTCGATTGTTTTTATCGTAGAGAATAAAGTTTACATTGGTTAAATTAAGCTTGGGGCTCGTCAATAAAAATTGAGGAGTGTCTGGGTTCCTGGGTTTACCATCATCAAATTTATCAACAAAAACTGTGAGATTATCTATTGAGTCACCTTGATGTGTTACCATGTTAACGGTAACATTCTCTAATTCTACATCACCCATTTCTAACCTATTATCAACTATATTTTTATAGCTAAACAAAGATGTTTTGAGGCTTTTAATATAAATAAGTGAGTCATTTTTGTGGTCGTTAATCTCAATGTCTTTAAGATTAACATTCCCTAAGAAGGAGAGATCGACTTTTTTTACTAAAATATTTGTGTTGTACGCTCGGTTAAGCTGAGAAGTAGCAATTTTACCTAAGTGGGTTTGTACAAATGGTACTCTCAATAAAATAACTGCCAGCAAGAGAAAAAGGATCAATCCTACCAGTATTTTCTTAGTTATTTTAATAAACCGTTTTATAGCTTTAATTATTATAAATTTGCAACCTTAAAAGTACATAATTTATAAGCACAATTTTTGTGCCTTTTTATATTTATTCATGCAAAAAAAATCAACGTACATATTAGCTATTGAGTCGTCTTGTGATGATACTAGTGTCGCTATCTTAGAAAACGATAAAGTGCTATCTAATGTTGTTGCCAACCAAGAGATTCATTCACAATATGGTGGTGTGGTGCCCGAACTGGCCTCAAGGGCGCATCAACAAAACATAGTTCCTGTTGTAGATCAGGCTTTAAAACAGGCTTCTATCGACAAAAAAAACTTGCATGCTGTGGCTTTCACACGCGGTCCTGGTTTAATGGGTTCTTTACTCGTGGGTACATCTTTTGCTAAGTCAATGGCTTTGGCTCTAAACATTCCGTTAATAGCTGTTAACCATATGCAGGCTCATATTCTAGCACATTTTATTGATGATGTGACTCAAAAGAAGCCAGAATTTCCATTTATATGCTTAACCATAAGTGGAGGGCACACACAACTTATCAAAGTAAACGACTACTTTGAAATGGAAATTTTAGGTGAAACTATAGATGATGCCGTAGGTGAAGCTTTTGATAAGTCTGCAAAGATTCTAGGTCTTGATTATCCCGGCGGACCACTAATTGATAAACATGCACAACTTGGTAACCCAAACGCTTTTGAGTTTCCGAACCCTAAAACAAAAAATAAACTAGATTTCAGCTTTAGCGGATTAAAAACATCTATTTTATATTTTATTCAAAAAAAGGAAAAAGAAGATCCTAATTTTATTAAAAACAATCTTAATGATGTTTGTGCCTCTATACAATACACTATCATTGATATTTTAGTTAAAAAATTAAAATTGGCAGTTAAAGAAACAGGCATTAAGCGTATAGCCATTGCAGGTGGAGTTTCTGCAAATTCTGGTATTAGAAGAGCATTACAAGAGGCTGAAGGTACTTATGGTTGGCAAACGTACATTCCAAAATTTGAATACACTACAGATAATGCAGCCATGATAGGTATTGTAGGGTATCTTAAGTATTTAAACAAAGAATTTGACACGAGCTCAATTTCTGCGAAAGCTAGGATGAAATTTTAGACTTGAATTCTCATCAAAAAAAAATCCAAATCTCATAGCAGAAATTTGGATCTTTTTCTTTTAACTAATTGTTATCTTATTGAGCCGTAAGCGTAGCAGCTATACGTTTATAAATTCCGCCTTGTAACTTAGTACGAATAGCAGAAAATGCTTCTATTGTTTCTTTTACGTCATCCATTGTATGCGATGCAGTAGGAATTAATCTTAAAATAATTAAGCCCTTAGGAATTACCGGATAAACCACGATCGAACAAAATACACCATGATTCTCTCTAAGATCATGCACCATTGCCATTGCTTCAGGAATATCTCCTTTTAAATAAACAGGAGTAATACATGTTTGTGTAGTTCCAAGATCAAATCCGGCTTCACGAAGTCCATTTTGAAGTGCATTCGTGTTTTCCCACAGTTTTTCTTTCAGTTCGGGCATACTGCGTAGCATATCTAGACGCTTTAAAGCACCTTTTACCATTGGCATTGGTAGTGATTTGGCAAACATCTGCGAACGCATATTATATTGCAAATACTGAACGATATCTTTATCGCCGGCAAAGAAAGCACCTATTCCGGCCATTGATTTTGCAAAAGTTGCAAAGTAAACATCAATATCATCTTGTACTCCTTGTTCATATCCTGTACCTCTTCCGCCATCACCTAAGGTACCAAATCCGTGCGCATCATCAACTAATAATCTGAAGTTATATTTTTTCTTGAGTTCAGCAATTTCTTTAAGCTTCCCTTGTTCTCCTCGCATTCCGAAAACACCTTCAGAGATTACAAGAATTCCTCCGTTATTTTCAGTAGCCATTTTCACGGCACGCTGTAAATTCTTTTCTAGACTCTCAACATCATTATGTTTATATACAAAGCGCTTACCTGCGTGCAAACGCACTCCGTCTATAATACATGCATGGGTATCCATATCGTAAACGATCACATCATTTTTAGATACTAAAGCATCGATTGCCGACACCATACCTTGATACCCAAAATTCACCAAATAAGAAGCTTCCTTGCCTACAAATTCAGCGCATTCTCTTTCTAATTGCTCATGATACTTTGTATGTCCTGACATCATTCTGGCTCCCATTGGATATGCCATACCATGTTCTAGGGCTGCCTCACCATCAACTTTTAATACTTCAGGATGGTTCGCCAGGCCTAAATAATCATTAATACTCCATGTTACAACCTTCTTACCATTGAAGTTCATTCTATTAGAAATAGGACCTTCTAATTTAGGGAACACATAATAACCTTCAGCTTGTTCTGCCCACTTCCCTAAAGGACCTTTATCCTTTATTATTCTTTCAAATAAATCCTTCATCTCCATTGATTTTTAGACGCTTGCAAAGTAACTACTTTTTTAAGGCTCTGCAAAAGGTATTTTTTATTTTTTTCAACAAGAAAGAGGTGCTCGCAAGCGAAGCACCTCTTATCTAATTGTATAAATTATTTGTTATTTTATGTATTCTATTACTTCTTGTTCGTGTTTTTGAGAATCAAAGAATCCCTGTTCACGCATCCAGTTATCACTATAAACCTTAGCCATATATCTTGATCCATGGTCAGGAAAAATAATAACTACCTTACTGTTCTTATCAAATTCTCCTTTTTCTGCCAATTGCGCAGTAGCCTGCATCGCAGCGCCACTAGTATATCCTGCAAATATACCTTCTGTCAATGCTATTTGACGAGCACGATGCGCGCTATCTTCATCAGTTACTTTTTCAAATTTATCGATAATATCAAAATCTGTGGCTGTAGGTATTAAGTTTTTTCCTAAACCTTCTATTCTATAAGGATAGCTTTCCTTAGGATCTAATTCACCAGTTTCGTGAAACTTTTGTAATACAGATCCAAAAGCATCTACACCTAAAATTTTAATATTTGGATTTTGTTCTTTTAGGAAACGAGCTGTACCCGAAATTGTACCTCCAGTACCGCTGGCTGCCACTAAATGTGTTATTTGCCCTTGCGTTTGCTTCCAGATTTCAGGGCCAGTAGTGTTATAATGAGCATCAATATTCAATTCGTTAAAATATTGATTGATATATACTGAATCAGCAATTTCAGAATGTAATTTCTTTGCAACATTATAATAAGACCTAGGGTCGTCTGCACTTACATGCGCTGGGCAAACATATACTTTAGCTCCTAAAGCTTTAAGCATGTCAATTTTATCTTGAGAAGACTTAGAGCTTACTGCTAAAATACAGTCATATCCTTTGATGATACTTACCATTGCAATACTAAAACCAGTATTACCAGAAGTAGTTTCAATAATTGTATCTCCTTTTTTAAGAATACCCTTTTTTTCAGCCTGTTCAATTATATGAAGCGCTATTCGGTCTTTAGTTGAATGGCCAGGGTTGAAGCCTTCAAACTTTGCGTAGAACTCTCCTTCTAAATGTTCCGTGATCTTATTTAATCTAATCATCGGAGTATGACCAATCAGTTCTAACACATTTTGGTTTACACCTAAATTTTGTTTCATAATAACTAAATACAGTTCGTATTAAAATAACCGCGCAAATTTACTATTTTTTTTTTAATTACTTTTTTACCCCTTCTAAATCAAGTAAAAAAGCATAGTCTATAGCTGTTTCTTTTAATGCATTAAATCTACCTGAAGCTCCGCCATGCCCGGCTTCCATATTCGTATGCATTAATAGAATATTATCATCAGTTTTGTAATCTCGCAATTTAGCAACCCATTTAGCTGGTTCATAATACTGAACTTGAGAGTCGTGAAGCCCAGTAGTTACCAACATATTTGGATAGGACTGCTTTTTAACTTGATCATAAGGCGAATAAGACAACATATACTCATAAGAATCCTTATTATTTGGATTCCCCCACTCGTCATACTCTGAAGTTGTAAGAGGAATACTATCGTCTAACATCGTTGTCATTACATCTACAAAAGGAACTGCTGCAATGACTCCATTAAAAAGCTCAGGATTCATATTAACCACAGCACCCATTAGCAATCCGCCCGCCGAGCCACCCATCGCATAAAGATGTGCTGCAGATGTGTAATTTTTAGAAATAAGCCCTTTAGCACAATCAATAAAATCTGTAAAGGTGTTTATCTTATTAAACATTTTACCATCTTCATACCATTCACGCCCTAAATATTGACTTCCTCGAATATGTGCTAGTGCAAAAACAAAACCTCTATCTAATAAACTCAAACGTGTTGTACTAAAGCTATCAGGAATTGTATATCCATAAGAACCATAAGCATATAGAAGTAATGGAGTCTCTTTAGTTAGCTCTGTATCTTTTCTTCTTACGATTGAAACTGCTACTTTTTTACCATCTCTGGCATCAATCCAAACTCTTTCGCTCGTGTAATTGTTTTTATCAAATGTACCCCCAAGTACTTCTTGTTCCTTTTTTATGTCTTTAGAACGATCACTCATATTAAAATCAATCACCGAAGCCGGAGTTGTAAATGAATTATAACTATAGCGAATAATATCAGTTTCAAATTCAGGATTAGCATAGACACCCGCAGCATATGTTTCTTCATCAAATGGTAAATAGTAATCTTCTGAGGCATCCCATCGCTTGATTCGTATTTTGTTTAAGCCATTTGTACGTTCTTCTAAAACTAAATAATCTTTAAAAATAGAGATATCTTCCAACAATGTATCTTCTCTATGTGGAATTACATCTACCCAGTTTTCTTGCGTCGTTTTATCTTCTGGGGTCTTCATTAACTTAAAATTTGTAGCACCATCTTTATTCGTTAAAATATAAAAATGATCTCCATAATGCGAAACACTATACTCTAATCCTCTTGTTCTTGGCTGAATCATTTTTAGTTCACCATTAGGCTCATTGGCGTCTAAAAATTGATATTCCTGAGTTATCGTACTGTAAGATCCAATTATGATATACTTTTTTGATTTTGTTTTGTAAACAAACGTATCAAAGGTCTCATCTTTTTCATCAAATACTAATTCATCTTGAGCAGAATTGGTACCCAAAACATGCTTATATATTTTTTCACTTCTTAGGGTAACAGGGTCTTTTTTGGTATAAAAAACAGTCTTGTTATCACCGGCCCAGGTAGCACTTCCAGTGGTATTTTCAATTTTATCTGGGTAGATTTCACCGGTTTCCAAATTCTTAAATTGTAATACATATTGACGTCTACTTATCGTATCCACTCCAAAAACAGCCAACTTATTATCTTCACTAATATTTACACCTCTTAAAGCATAATATTCATGACCTTCGGCCATTTCATTAACATTAAATATGATCTCTTCCGCTGCATCTAGGTTTTCTTTTTTACGCGCATGTATCGGATATTGCCCACCCTTTTCATAACGTGTAATATAATAATACCCATTATTTTTATAAGGAACCGTTTCGTCATCTTCTTTAATACGGGCCTTCATTTCTTCAAACAAGGTTTCCTTAAAATCTTTGGTATGTGCAGTTATAGTATCGTAATAAGCATTTTCTGCATTTAAATAATCAAGTACTTTTTGCGTATGCGTATCTGGATCTTTGGCATTTTTTTGTGCATCGGTTAAACGCATCCAATAATAGTCATCAACTCGTACATCTCCATGCTTTTCTAATTTCTTCGGTTGTTTTTCGGCTACAGGCGGTTCTGCATTATTTTTTTTCATTTGTTCATTTTCTGTTTTACAGGAAGTTGCAAAAGTAAGAGATACAATTGCAATTAAAAGGAATACTTTCTTCATTTTTTAAAGGTTTCAAACCGCTGAAAATAGTAATTTTGCTGCAACTAAACTGTTAAATTTCTTAAAATATGTTTGGAGGAGACCTTTTCTCAATGATGCAAAAGCTAAAAGAGAGTCAAAAGAAAATTGAAGAGACCAAAACACGACTAAATACAGTACTTGTAGATGGCGAATCTAATAATGGAGCAATTAAGGTTACAGTTACTGCCAATCGTGAAGTTAAAACTATACAAATTGCCGATGGGCTGCTCGAAGACAAGGAAGAATTAGAAGATTATTTAATTCTCGCTCTAAACGATGCTTTAGCAAAAGCCTCAAAAATTAATGAAGCTGAACTCGCTGCTGCTGCAAAAGATGGAATGCCAGACATCCCTGGACTCGACTTTTTTAAATAGTTGTAGATTTTTTAATCATATAGCTGCAAATTAAATATTGAGCAACCGCGTAGGTAAACATAACAATTAAACCTAGTTCAAGTTCTCGATGTAAGATCATGAAACGCTCAATAGCCAGTACTCCATCTGATGCTATAAATAGAAAAACACCAAGTAACATTAACATTGTGATTCTATTTCTTTTCTGCAGATAATTATAAAAAGAAAGCGTACCTAGTAAGGTAATCACTAAGCCATAAATCAAAACTGGTATTAGAAGTTCTTGTAAGTTATCTTTTATGACTAAAAATACCGAAACAAATGTGATAACAAAAGGAAATGCCGCTACCAGAATTGGTTTCAACTTATATTCTGTAATATCTTTAGTAACAATGATTAGATAAATAATATGTGTAATTAAAAACGAACTTAGCCCTAATAGAAAAAAATTATTAGTCTTATTTAGCAATAAAGTATCTCCTAAAAAACTGAAAAAGAGTGCAATTAAATAAATTTTATTCACCTTTTTTGCAGAAAACCAATACAATAATGCCAATGAAGGTATTATCAATGGTTTAAATATAAAGCGCATTGACCATTCACTAAGAATCAAACCTAAACTATCAAAAGCATAGGCTATAAAAAATAGAACTAGCGAAAATTTTATCAGATCTGAGTTTTTCATAGCATTTACAGAGCTAACATTGTGGCTATAAAGTTAGTATTACTTTTTCAATTAATATAATTATTCAATACTAATCTAACATTGCTAAGTAATCTTCTTCAGAAATAATTGGCACCCCTAAATCTTCTGCTTTAACACGTTTGCTTGGCCCCATATTATCACCGGCAATTACGTAACTTGTTTTTTTAGAAATAGAACTAGAAACTTTTCCGCCATTATCTTCTATAGATTTTTTTAGCTCATTCCTACTTAGTATAGTAAAAACACCTGAAACCACAAAAACCCTACCTGCCAGTTTATCGGTTTGCCCTTCTTGAGCCTCAGCTGAAAGCTCCAACTGAACGCCATAGCTCATTAAACGATTAATTAGCTCAATATTTTGTTCGTTTTGTGAAAAATCTAGCACACTTTCAGCAATTCGATCACCTATTTCATCAACAGCAATAAGTTCTTCAAAAGAAGCCTGCATCAAGGCTTGCATACTTTTAAAGTGCTTCGCTAGTTTTTTGGCTACCGTTTCACCAACATATCGTATACCAAGAGCGAACAATACTTTTTCAAAAGGAATTTGCTTAGAAGCCTCGATACCGGCAACTAAATTTTGAGCAGATTTCTCAGCCATACGCTCCAACGGAATTACTTGTTCTACAGCTAAGTCATATAAATCGGCGTAATTAGCAATTAAGCCTTCGTTAAATAAAAGCTCAACTGTTTCTGCTCCCAGGCCATCAATATCCATTGCTTTTCTACCAATATAATGCTGAATTCTCCCTGTTATCTGCGGCGGACATCCATATTCATTCGGACAATAATGCTGCGCTTCACCTTCCTTTCGAATAAGTTCGGTGGCACATTCCGGACAGTGCGTAGCATATTGTGTCACCTCAGAATCTTTAGCGCGTTTTGACAAGTCTACTTTGATCACTTTAGGAATAATCTCTCCTCCTTTTTCAACAAATACTGTATCTCTTTCACGAATATCTAATTTCGCAATCTGATCAGCATTGTGTAAAGAAGCACGCTTTACGATTGTACCGGCTAACTGCACAGGCTCTAAATTTGCTACTGGTGTAATCGCTCCGGTTCTGCCAACCTGATAGGTAATCTTATTCAAAACCGTACTTTCTTGTTCTGCTTTGAATTTATAAGCAATCGCCCAACGAGGTGCTTTGGCCGTATAACCTAATTCTTCTTGATATGCCAATGAATTTACTTTCACCACAACTCCATCTGTTTCATAGGGTAAGTTATGACGCTCAGTATCCCAATGATTAATAAATGAGAATACCTCATCAATACTTTTACAAACTTTGATTGCATCTGGCACTTTAAATCCAAGCTCACGTGCGCGTTCTAAAGATTCATTATGTGTTTTAAATGGAAGTCGCCCAACCATATGATAGAGCAAACAGTCTAGTGGACGTTTTGCAACCTCAGCACTATCTTGCAGCTTCAAGCTTCCGCTAGCGGTGTTACGTGGATTTCTATATGCCTCTTCCCCATTTGCTACGCGCTCTTCATTCATTTTATTAAATCCGTCAAGCGGAAGAATAATCTCACCGCGTATTTCAAAGTCAGTTACATCATCACTCTTTAGTTTTAATGGAATTGAGCGTATTGTTTTTATATTGGTAGTAACATTGTCACCTTGAAAACCATCCCCACGTGTTACAGCATTTTTTAACATACCATTTTCATAGGTAAGGTTGATTGACGCCCCGTCATATTTTAATTCGCAGGTATATTCGATTTGATCGATACCTAAACCTTTATGTAATCGTTTTTCCCAATCGAGAAGGTCTTCTTTAGAATAACTATTATCTAGAGAATACATTCGGTTTTTATGCGTTACCGTTTCAAAGTTTTTGGTGATTTGCCCGCCCACACGTTGTGTCGGTGAATTGGCATCAAAAAACTCAGGATTCTCAATCTCTAATTTTTCTAATTCCTTGAGTTTAATGTCGAAATCATAATCAGAAATGGTTGCTTTATCTAACACATAGTAATTATAATTATGTGTTCTTAACTCATCACGCAGCTGTTCAATCTGTTCTTTAGGTGTTGGCATTGATTAAAAAAATGGGACGTTAAAAATAGGAAAAATCCATACAAAAGATAGCGAAAAACTTTTTGATTTCTAATGGTTAAATGCGAACCTTGTTAAGGCTGTATATAATTCATCAAAACAAACTTAAGTTTATTAATTATATCTAAACTTTAGAATTACAACATAAAAAAAGCCGAAACATGTGTTTCGGCTTTTTAGATTTTTTGCTATGCTTAGAAGACATATTTAATAATACGTATAACGTCTTACTTTAGAGATATGTTTTGCTAAACGTATTACTTGGTGGCTATAACCATATTCATTATCATACCATACATACACCACCGCTGTTTTACCATCGGGTGTTGTTAGCGTGGCATTGCTATCATAAATTGAAGGTGCCGATGTACCAACAATATCAGATGATACTAACTCATTGCTTAATGAGTATTGTATTTGCTCCACCAAATCACCTTCTAAGGCATATTTTTTCATCGTTGCATTTAGAGCCTTGGCGCTCGCTGCATTTTCTAATTGTAAATTCAAAATTGCTAACGATCCATTTGGTACCGGTACGCGAATGGCATTTGAAGTTAATTTACCTTCTAATTCTGGTAATGCTTTAGACACTGCCTTTCCGGCGCCTGTTTCAGTAATTACCATATTCAAAGCGGCGGCTCTACCTCTACGGTATTTCTTGTGCATATTATCCACTAAGTTCTGATCATTGGTATAAGCATGTATGGTTTCTAAATGACCTGATTTAATACCAAAACTATCATTGATAACCTTTAATACAGGAGTAATGGCATTCGTAGTACAAGACGCAGCAGAATAAATACGCACTTCATCTGGGTTATAATCTTCATGATTCACACCATGTACTATATTCGGTACACCTTTACCCGGTGCTGTTAATAATACTTTATCTACACCTTTAGCTTTTAGGTGACGCCCTAAAGCTACTTCATCTCTAAAAGCACCTGTGTTGTCAATTACTAAAGCATCATCGATCCCATATTCAGTATAATCGATATCTTCTGGTGCATTTGCAGAGATAATGTGTACTGTTGTACCATCTATAATTAATGCTTTATTTTCGATATCTGCCTTTACTGTACCCGGAAAATCACCATGAACAGAATCACTTCTTAACAACGAAGCTCTTTTTTCTAAAACGGTTTCATTGATTTCTCCACGTGTAACGATTGCACGTAAACGCATTTGCTTGCCTTTACCTGTACGAGTCATTAATTCACGAGCCAATAGACGTCCAATTCTACCAAAACCGTACAATATCACGTCTTTTGGTTGAATTTCGCCATTCTTGTTTGCATCATTTAATTTACTTGAAACAAACGCCAATACATCATCAGAAGTATCCATATGAAATTCATAGGCTAGTTTTCCGATGTCCAACTTAGCAGGTGGCAAATCTAATTGCTTAATAGCTCTTGCAATTTCAACGGCATCAAAAATTGAAATAGGCTTTTGCACAAAATCGCCAGCATATTCCATTAAGTTTAAGATTTCACTTACGTTTCTGTCAATCAATTGATTCCTAAAAAGCACCAATTCAATAGCATGATCATACCAAAGATCACTAGTGATATTGATAAACTCTACAGTAGCTCTTCTTCTATCTGCTTGAAAAGCCAACTCTTTTTCATAGGTTTCGTTTGTATGCATTTTTTTAAATTTTGTTGTGTTTTATTTTCGGCGCAAAAGTACTTATTTCAAACGTTTTCGAAAAGGTTTTTCATAAAAAAATCCCTCGTAGAAAATGAGGGATTTTTTATGTTGTTTATTCTTTCGATTAATTAGGTACAAAAGCTTGAATATATTCAGCGTACCCATCTTGATTTAGTACCTGCAATACAATTCTACTACCTTTATTCTTTCGAAGTACGGCTTCTACATCTTCAACATCGTAGATTTTAGTTTCTCCAACCTTCAAAATAATATCTCCAACTTTAACTCCTTGTTCAACTAAAAAGTTATCAATTGAGCCTACGATCTCAACTCCATAGTTAATTCTATGTTTTTCAGCAGATTTTTTAGATACCTTCTTTAAAGAACCTATATAATTATTTGTAAAATCGAATTTATCAATGGTTACTTTACCAAATTGATTTGCCAATTTTACATCAAATGTTTTCATGGCGCCATTTCTAATAACTTCTACATTCACAATTTCTCCAGGTCTTTTGCTACTTAAAAAGCCTTGTAAGTCTGCAAATTTACCAATCTTAACATTCTCTACCTGAGTAATAATATCATTAACCTTAATACCAGCTTGCTCTGCACCACCATTTTCTGTTAATCTGGTTACCAACACACCTTCTGTAATTCCGCCGGTATCAAATCGCTTTGCCTGTTCACTTCCTAACTCCGCATAACCAATACCAATATAAGCCGTTTGCACATCGCCAAACTCCATAATATCTTCAATTACTTTTTTGGCAATATTAGATGGTACCGCAAAAGAATATCCAACATACGAACCTGTTTGTGAGGTAATGGCTGTATTGATCCCTACCAATTCACCACGTACATTCACCAAAGCGCCTCCACTATTACCAGGATTCACCGCCGCATCAGTTTGTATAAAAGATTCAATCATATATGGGTTTGAAATATTAATATCTCTTCCTTTAGCACTTACAATTCCTGCAGTTACCGTAGATGTCAAATTAAAAGGGTTTCCTACCGCCAACACCCACTCTCCTACTCGCACATTATCTGAGTTGGCAAAAGGAACAAAAGGAAGGTTTCTATCCTCAATTTTTAATAGTGCTATATCCGAATTTTGGTGTGCACCAACAATCTCTGCCTTATATGTCTTCTGATTGTTTAATGTTATCTCAATATCTTCAGCGCCTCTTATTACATGATTGTTCGTAATGATATAACCATCGGGTGAAATAATAACACCTGAGCCTGTACCTACCGTTCTACGTTCTCCTGAGCCTCTTTTATTGCGTCCAAAGAAAAACTCTTCAATAGGATTACTACTAGCTACCGCTTTGTTCTTAACGTGTACCACGGCATTCGTAGTTTCTTCTGCAGCTTTAGTGAAATCGATCGCTTCACCATCTAAAGCAGCTTTCGAAGTGGGTACATATTTTGTTTGAAAAACTTTAGGACTCTTCTCAGCACTTTTTAAAGCTCCTGGTTCCAAATTTTTACCTGTCAATAAAATATAACCTCCTAGAGCTAATGCTCCTCCAAAAACAGATGCTAATATTAAGCTTGCTATTCTTTTCATATTTCAAATATTTAATCTTGTAAATTTAGTTATAATAATCAACCATCTAACATCCAAAATTAAGCCAATATTATAAGATTTTTAATACTTTAACGATACTTTAACAGCGCCTTTTTCTAGTGAAATTATTAGTACATTTGCCCTGATTATGAAACTCAATTTTTATAAATATCAAGGTACGGGTAATGACTTTATTTTGATCGATAACCGTCAAGAAAGCTTTCCTAAAAATAACACTAAACTCGTTGCAGAACTTTGCGATAGAAAATTTGGTATTGGTGCTGATGGGCTAATTTTGTTAGAGCATAGTGAAACAGTAGATTTTACCATGGTGTATTACAATTCTGATGGTAATACCAGCAGTATGTGTGGCAATGGCGGAAGATGTATTGTTGCTTTTGCACAACATTTAGGCATTATTGAAGACAGCGCCGTTTTTGAAGCTGTAGATGGATTACATGAAGCCAGTATTGAAAACTCTATGGTAAGCCTAAAAATGATTGATGTACAAGAAATAGAAGAATTTGAAAATCACATCTTTATGGATTCAGGCTCACCGCATCATGTTACCTATGTTGATAGTGTTAAAAGCGTTGATGTGAAAAGTACAGGGAGCAAAATTAGATATGGAGCTCCTTATTTTGAAGCCGGAAGTAATGTGAATTTTGTAGAACAAATAGATAATAATACTTTTAAGGTGCGTACTTATGAACGTGGCGTAGAAGATGAAACTTTGAGCTGTGGCACCGGTGTAACCGCTGTGGCAATTGCTTCCCATAAATCTAAAAGAACCTCAGAAAATACTATTACACTAAAAACTCCCGGAGGAAATTTGATGGTTTCTTTTGACCTTAACAATAATGGTTATAAAAATGTGTTCTTAAAAGGAGCAGCTGCAATGGTTTTTACCGGAACAATAGATGTATAATGCAACCACTAAAAGGAGACCATATTTACCTAAGGGCGATCGAGCCGGAAGACCTTAACTTTCTGTTTGATACAGAAAACGACCCCTCCTTTTGGGAAGTGAGTAGCACGCAAGCACCTTTTTCTAGGCATTTATTAGAACAATATATCGCGAATGCTCATTTAGATCTTTATACAGCGAAGCAATTGCGTTTAATGATTTCTATTGTAGCAACCAATGAAACCGTTGGAATGGTCGATCTTTTTGATTACAGCCCACAACATCAACGAGCCGGAATAGGGGTTTTAATAACTAAAACGCATCAACATAAAGGGTATGCATCTGAAGCACTCGAAGTATTAATCCCTTATTGTTTTAATACGTTAAATCTCCATCAATTATACGCTAATATTACGTCAGACAATACACATAGTATGACATTATTTAAAAAGTCAAATTTTATAGAAGTGGGCATCAAAAAACAATGGATTCGTTCAAACGGAGTTTATAAAGATGAAATTTTACTTCAATTGATAAATAAATGAGTTTAAAGAAAATTATTTTAATAGTAGTAGCCGCACTTCTTTTAATAGGAGGAATTATTGGGTATACTTTTTATTCAAAGATATTTAATGGCAATGTCAAAGAAGATACTTCATTATACATTCCGTCAAAGGCCAATTTCGAGGATGTTCTAAAAATAGTTTCACCACATATCAACAGTACCGAAAGTTTCACTTGGGTAGCTAAAAAGAAAAATTATCCAAATCTTATTAAGGGAGGGCATTATATTATAAAAAAGGGAATGAACAATAATGCCTTGGTTGATTTATTAAGAAGCGGTGAGCAAACTCCAATAAAGATTTCTTTTAATAATCAGGATACTATAGAAAAATTAGCAGGTAGAATTGCTGAGCAACTTGAGGCAGATTCAACATCGCTAGTTGCGACTGTCTTAAATGATGCATTCTTAGAAAGAAATAAACTAACAAAAGCAACAGTTTTGGGTATTTTTATCCCAAATTCCTATGAATTTTACTGGAATACATCGGCCGAAACATTCGTTAATCGTATGCAAAAGGAATATGATAAATTTTGGAATAAAAGTCGATTAGCTAAAGCTGAAAAACTAAATCTTACTAAAAATGAAGTAATGGCACTGGCTTCTATTGTACAAAAAGAAACGGCAAATGCTTCTGAAAGGCCTACCGTTGCAGGTTTATATCTAAATAGACTGAGAAGTCGATGGCCTCTAGGTGCTGATCCAACTATTATTTTCGCCTTAAAGCAGAAATACGGGCAAGATAAAGTATACAAAAGGGTATTGAATAAAGATTTGGAAATTGATTCACCATACAACACCTATAAAAACTATGGATTACCACCTGGCCCCATAGCAATGCCAGATATTTCTTCAATTGATGCCGTTTTAAATGATAAAAGACATGATTATTACTATATGTGTGCAAGCGTAAATAAAATAGGATATCATGAGTTTGCTAAGACCTTAGAACAGCATAATAGAAATGCTCGTAAATACCATAAATGGATCAGTCAACAAGGCATTAATCGTTAATAGTTTTATTTCAAACCTTATAAGTTACTCCCTATTGGCTTATATGAATTCTGTATTGCAAGAAATCATGTTTCTATAGAAAACAGCAATCTGTAAATTATATTATTGCGAAATTCCACAAAAAAACTCCTTCAAATTAAGAAATCTGCATTAAACCATCGCCAAAATTGAATAAATCACAATTGTAATTTATTGATTTTCAACATGTTAAAATTTTTATAATATTTTTTGTACATTTGAATTATTGCTATATATTTGCACGCTCAAAATTTAAATCGGCTAACGACCATTTTTAAATTTGCAATATCATGAAAAGGAAAGTTTTAAAGGTATCAGGTATACTTACAGTACTATACTTTGTAACTACAGGTTTTACCACTTGGAAACAGGTAACTGTAAAGTACAACCTACCACAGGAAAACGCAATCTATACGGTACTACCTACCGGGTTGATTGAGACAAACGAAGCTCCCTTATTACCTATAACGGGTAAATCGTTCATTGGTTTTAAAGAGGCCATTGGTTTTAAAGAATCTCAAGGTAAATACAGCACTGTTAACACCTTAGGATATTTAGGAAAGTACCAATTTGGCAAATCTACATTAAAACGATTTAGAATCTACAACACTGTTCAATTTTTAAATGATGCTAAGCTACAAGAAGATGCTTTTCAAGCTTTGTGCTCGGTAAACAAATGGATCTTAATAAGAGACATTAAACGCAGTGTGGGTAAAAGAATAAACGGTATTAAAATTACAGAATCTGGCATTTTAGCAGCTGCTCATTTAGCTGGTGCCGGAAACGTAAAAAAATACCTTAGAAGTAATGGTGCATTTAAATTTGAAGATGCTTATGGTACTTCAATTGAACATTACTTAAAAAAGTTTGCAGGCTATGATACTTCATTCATTGAAGCCAACCGTAAACCTGCAATTTGATTGGTTATAATTATTGGTTAGTTAATTAAAAAAATCCTCGACTTTGTTGAGGATTTTTTTATGGCTTATGTATAATGAAAATAGCTGGTCGTTTATGTAAGTCTATTGAATTTCGTTTCCATTCCTGCACCTGCATGGTTTTAATATTTTCATTAGGCAAAGTAATATCAACAGCAACGCATAAATTAGTATTCGGAGTTAAAACCTGCAGTAGATCACTCATCATTTTTTCATTACGATAGGGCGTTTCAATAAAAATTTGCGATTGATTCTTTTCTGAAGATAATTTCTCTAATTGCTTCAGTTTTTTCTTTCGCTCAGCTTTATCTATTGGCAAATATCCATTAAACGCGAAGTTTTGCCCGTTTAAGCCTGAAGCCATTAATGCCATAATAATAGATGAAGGGCCAACTAGCGGCACTACTTGAATCCCTTTTTTATGTGCCAAACTAACAATAACAGCTCCTGGATCGGCCACAGCCGGAACACCAGCCTCTGAAAGTAAGCCAATATTATTTCCCGCAAGGCAGGCGTCTAAGTAATGCTGTGTCTCTAAAGCTTTGGTATACTTATCGAGCTTATAAATATGTAAATCTGGTTGTGATTTGCGAGGTGTAATTTTTTTTATGAATCGCCTAGCGGATTTTTCATTTTCAACAATAAAATGATTCGTTTTTTCAACAACCTGCTTTACAGATATTGGTAAAACTACCAATGGCTCATTATCTCCTAAAGTAGTAGGGATCAAATAAAGTTTGCCCGAACTCATAATTTTTCTACTATTATCTTACAAGCCTTATCAAGCATTTCATAAACACTTTCAAAGCCAAATTCTCCTCCATAATAAGGGTCAGGTACATCTACATTTTCATTTGGAAAAATCTCATTTAATATCATTTTCACTTTCGATCTATCGTCATCATTTCGTGCCAAAGAAAGCACGTCCTTCTTATTAGCGTTATCCATTACATAAATGACATCAAAATTGTCATAATCTTCTACCGTAAATTTTCGACAACGCTGATCGGTAATATCTAGTCCATTTTTTTTTGCAACGGCTATAGAACGTTTATCAGGCAATTCCCCTACATGATATCCGCCGGTACCTGCCGAATCTACAAAAAATCGATCAGAGCCAATTTTAGACTTTAAAATGCCTTCAGCTAATGGAGAGCGACAAATATTCCCCAGGCAAACCATTAGAATACGTGTCATTACAATGAGTTAAAATGATAATTTCTTAGAAATATCTTCTACGTACTTTCTAAACTGCTTATCGGTTTCTGTAAGATTATCAACCGTTTTACAAGCATGCAATACTGTAGCATGATCTCTACTTCCAATTTGAGCACCTATACTTGCCAATGACGCCTTTGTCATTTTTTTAGCAAAATACATTGCTAACTGACGCGCTTGAACAATGTGACGCTTTCTGGTTTTAGATTGAAGTGTTGTTACGTCCATTTCAAAGTATTTAGACACAACTTTTTGAATGTAATCAATAGAAACTTCTCTTTTGGTATTCTTAACAAATTTATCTACAATCTGCTTTGTAAGAGGTAAGGTAAACTCTTTTCTATTAAACGATGCCTGCGCAATCATGGAGATCAACACACCTTCTAGCTCACGCACATTTGTTTTGATATTTTTAGCAATATATTCAACAATCTCATCTGGCATCTCTACGCCATCTCTAAACAACTTCTTTTGAAGTATAGAAATACGAGTTTCATAATCAGGCGCTTGCAATTCCGCAGATAATCCCCATTTAAATCTTGACAATAAACGTTGTTCAATATCTTGCATATCAACCGGAGCCTTATCAGAAGTTAAAACAACCTGTCTCCCGTTTTGATGTAAATGATTAAATATATGGAAGAATACATCTTGTGTACCCGATTTACCTGATAAGAATTGAACATCATCAATAATGAGCACATCAATCATTTGGTAAAAATGAATAAAATCATTTCTGGTATTACCTTTTACAGAATCAATGTATTGCTGAGTAAATTTCTCCGCAGAAATATAAAGCACTGTTTTTTCAGGGTACTTATCTTTTATCTCAACTCCAATGGCATGTGCTAAATGGGTTTTACCCAAACCAACACCTCCATATATCAATAATGGGTTAAATGAAGTACCTCCAGGCTTATTAGCAACAGCCATTCCTGCTGAACGGGCTAACCTGTTAGAATCACCTTCAATAAAGCTATCGAAATTATAATTTGGATTTAATTGAGATTCAATCTTAACTTTTTGAATACCCGGAATTACAAATGGATTTCTTAACTCACGTTTGTCGATCTCTAATGGAACAGTGACACCTTGAGAGTTAAAAGGTTTTCTATTTGAACTTGGTATTTTAACCGTATGCGGATTCTTACTACTATACGCATTTTCCATACGTACATCATAAATTAATTTCGCATCATCCCCTAATTCTCTCACCAAAGCTACACGAAGCAATTTAATATAATGTTCTTCTAACCACTCATAAAAGAATTTGCTTGGCACTTGTATGGTTAATGCTTCTCCAGTTATTTTAATTGGTTTAATTGGTTCGAACCAAGTCTTAAATGCTTGTGGCTTGATGTTATCTTTTATAAAAGACAGGCAATTATTCCAAACTGAAGTTGCAGTTTTTGTCATTATTAGGGTTTAGTTTTTTTTGTTTGGTTAAGGAAAAAATGAGAACTCGTTTTAAGGGCTTATTCTCTCTTTTTTTAGTGTTACAAAAGTGTGAATATTTTTTGTCATAAAAAAATAAAATTACTATTGATTTTTAATTTTTTTTTCCGTAAACTCTGACCATTTCGAAAATTCAAAAATGCGATCACATTCTATAGAAATCCGCGTCAGATATGGCGAAACCGACCAAATGGGCTATGTTTACTATGGCAACTATGCTCAATACTTTGAGATGGGCAGAGTTGAATGGTTGCGTAACCTTGGCCTATCATATAAACGTATGGAAGAGCTCGGTATTATGTTACCCGTTTTAAAATTAAACATAGATTATTTAAAGCCGGCCAAATATGACGATTTACTTACTTTAAAAACTACCCTAATAAAAACGCCTTCGGTTAGAATAGAATTTGATTTTGAGTTATTTAATGAGCAAAAAGAATTACTCACTAAGGCATACTGCTCGCTAGTATTTATAGATATGAAAAAAAATAGGCCTACTAAAGCACCCGCCTATATTATTGAAAAAGTTGAAAATTTATTCTAAATTTCCTTTAATTTTAAGCAACGTAAGCTCTCAAAAATATTCTTAATTCGTTCGGTTTCACTTTTTCTAACTGAAATCAAAAACTCACATTTTAATTCCATTTTTTGACTTTTTATAGTCAGGTTTTGCTCTTTAACAACACGCATTACCTTATTCATATCTTTGTATTCAAAGACGAGTTCTAGTGTGTCTTCTATCGTTTTTTCAACAATATTTGAAGCTTCTAAAGCCAACTCTGCCCCTGCTCTATAAGCATTGATGAGTCCGCTCACACCTAACTTTGTTCCTCCAAAATAGCGAACAACCACCACAAGAACATTTGTTACTTCTTTTGATAGTATTTGCCCATATATAGGTAGTCCGGCCGAATTATTTGGTTCTCCGTCATCATTCGCTCTAAAATGCATTTTTCCCTCTTCAACTCCAAGTCTCCATGCATAGCACCAATGACGAGCTTTATGGTGTTTTTCCTTTAAGGTGCCTATAATCTCTTTTACTTGATCTTCACTATGCAACGGAAAAGCATAACCTAAAAACTTACTTCCCCTATCCTTAAATAAAGCCTCTGCTGAGGGTTTTGAGATCGTTTTATATGTGTCTAAAGCTTGCAATTAACAGTTTCTTAAAATCTCTAATTCATCATCTGCAAAGGTAGCTTTGGATATTATATTTCCCGAAATATTTGGAGCTTTAACACCATTTCTAAAGGCCGTAGTCCCTTTAAATATTCTAGCTTCATCCCATAAATTAGCATCTATAAAAGTTTGCAAGGTTTGTTGACCTCCTTCAATAATCACAGATACTAAATTATGTTTATACATAACATCACAGATTTGTTTGGCTATATTTTCCGAAAAATCAAGTTTTTCAAAGATTAAATTCTTAGATGATTTTTCTTGTTGCTCGGTTAAAATGATCGTTTTCACTTCACCATTATATATGGTATAGTTTTTTGGAATTCGAAGATTTTTGTCTAAAATAACTCTAACCGGATTTGTACCTGTCCAATTACGTATATTTAATGTAGGATTGTCCTTTAAAGCTGTGTTTGTTCCTATGAGAATCGCGTCCTCCTCTGCCCTCCATTTATGAACAATTTGACGAGAATATTGATTTGTAATCCAATTTGGCTTTGCTTCTTCTTTGGAATCTACTTCTCGACTTATATCAATAAAACCATCTTGGGTTTCTGCCCATTTTAAGATAATATACGGACGTTTTTTTTTGTGAAATGTAAAAAAGCGTTGATTACTTTCTATACATTCTTGTTCTAATACACCAACGATAACGTTGCAGCCATTAGCTTTAAGCTTTTGAATTCCGCTACCAGCTACTTTTTCAAACGGATCTACACAACCAATGACCACATTCTTGATTCCGCTTTTCACGATTAAATCAGAACATGGCGGAGTTTTTCCATAATGATTACAAGGCTCTAAACTAACATACAAAATTGAATCTTTAAGCAATGAAGTGTCCTTCACAGAATGAATTGCATTTACTTCGGCATGGTTTCCTCCATACGGACTAGTAAATCCTTCTCCAATTACTTTTTCTTGATGAACGATCACACATCCTACCATTGGATTTGGGTTTGTTGTACCTAATCCGTTTTTAGCCAATTCAAGACAACGTAATATGTATTTTTCGTGTATCTTCACAGCACAAATGTACAGTTTTACAATATAGTTCTCTAGTAATGATCATTAGAAAAATACAAGCAAAAGATAATCAAGAAATTGAAGAAATTATAAAGTCAACTATTGTTGAATTTGGTTTACCAACAACTGGAAGTGCCTATGAGGATAACGATACAAAGGCGATGTATGAAGCGTATCAAGGTGAAAATGCCATTTATTTTGTTGCTGAAGTCAACAATGAAGTTATTGGCGGTGGCGGCATAAAACCATTACAAGGCTATGATACCACCGTTTGCGAACTTCAAAAAATGTATTTAAAAACCACCGCACGTGGTAAAGGCTATGGAAAACAAATTTTTGATGCATGCCTACTGGCTGCCAAAGAACTTGGTTATAAACAATGTTATTTAGAATCTGACCCCAGCATGACCTCAGCCATTAATATCTACGAAAAGAATGGATTTAAACACTTACAAGGCTCAATTGGCAGCACCGGACATACTGCTTGCGGCATATGGATGCTAAAAGATCTGTAAATATGACCATAAAAGAATTACGAGCTACATTCAATACCGATTTAAATGGATTATACCCCAAAGAAGAAATTGCATCTTTTTTTCAATTATTGATTCAATTTAAATTAGAACGCTCTAGGATTGATATTGCCATGCAACCGAACCTAACAATTGAAACTAGTGATTTAGATTTTCTTTTGAACGCATTGTTAGCACTAAAACATGAAAAACCTATACAATATATTATAGGTGAAACCGAATTTTACGGGTTGTCGTTTAAGGTTACCAATGATGTGCTAATACCACGTCCGGAAACGGAAGAATTGGTAGATTGGATCATTAGAGAGACTAAAAATAGCAACAGACAATTAAATATTCTAGATGTTGGAACCGGAAGTGGTTGTATTGCAATTTCTCTTGCCAAGCACTTGCCAAATGCTATTGTATATGCGCTTGATGTTTCAAAAGAAGCTTTAAAAGTTGCAAAAAACAATGCCAAGCTAAACAAAGTTAATGTGAATTTTATCCAGCAGGATATTCTAAATATTTCTGCTATTTCGATCCCAATTTCTTCGGAAAAAAATTCTTTAACATTTGACATTATTGTTTCCAATCCGCCCTACGTTTTAGAGGATGAGAAAAAAGAAATTAAAGCAAATGTTCTAGACAACGAACCTCATCTAGCATTATTTGTTAATGATTCAAAACCTTTACTTTTTTATGATAAAATAGCTGAAATCGCAAAAGATCAACTCAATACAAACGGGTTATTATTTTTTGAGATCAATCAATATTTGGGTAAAGAAACCGTGCATCTCTTAGAAAGAAAAGGGTTCAAAAATGTAACCTTGAGAAAAGACTTGTTTAGCAATGATAGGATGATCAAAGCAAGCTTGTAAACTCTTATTGTATATTATTAAAATTTCTCCGAAATTCGCCCGCTTATTTGGTATCAACCATTCAATAGAAAAGAATCTTATTTAAATTGAATTATACAATGAAAAAAATCTTTGCGATATTATGGATCATTTTGGCTTCTGCTCAGGTAAATGCTCAACTCATAAAAGAAAAATCAATTGACGTTTCTGTAGGTTATGGATTGAGTGCGTCTTATGATGATGTTGATATTTCAGGTTCGGGGTTTTATTTGCAAGGAGAATATGTAATGACACTCGCTAAATGGATCGATGTAAGGCCTTATGCGGGCTTAATATTGACCAAAGCCGATGACAATGAGCAAAACTCACCTCAATTCAAAGCGACGGCAAATGCCTTTCTAATTGGTGGAAAGGCAAGGACTACTGCTCCAATTCCGTGGGTAGCTCCGTATGTGGAATTAGGAATAGGAGCATCAATTGGTTCTTTTGAGACCTTTACGCCACTAACCAATATAAAAGACAGCGGATTAATTTTCCATATTCCTTTTTCTATCGGACTGGAACTAGGGCCCAAACGCAATTTCGATATTGCTTTTACATATTATTTCCATCCAAGCGTGGAACAATTTGCCGGAGCGGCCGCAATTGGAATTTCAATCCCCCTAAACAAATAACTTCGCGAAGTAGCTATATCTAATTCTTGTTATAACTTGCAAAAACAACTGGCTGTTATTGTTTTTTAATTAAATTTATATCGAGAAAGTGCTAATGCTAATCGAATACAAACTTATAACCAAACTTGAAAATACAAGACAACATAGCATCTGAGTTTAATGAGTTTTCAAAAAACTACACAAGTGATATGCAAAAATGCGTACCGCATTATGATTTTTTATTGTCATGTTTTTCTAATGGTTATGCAACTAACTTTAGTCCTCAAAACATCTTAGACCTTGGTTCTGGTAACGGTAATGTTACCGAGCAATTATTAAAGCTTTTTAAAAATGCTCGTTACACCTTGCTGGATGCCTCTACTGAAATGCTAAATATTTGTGGCAATCGATTTAAGGATTATAAAATTAATTTGGTAGAGTCGTATTTCAATGCTTATGATTTCCCTGAACATCACTACGATATTATAAGTGCCGGATTTAGTTTACATCATTGTACAGGTGTTGAAAAAAAGGATGTGTTTGAAAAAATATATACTTCGTTAAAAACTGGAGGAATATTTACCATTTCTGATCTAATGGTCGATAAAACAAGCCTTGATCATCCGCAACTAATTGGTCAATGGGGAAATTTAGTCAATGGTAACTTTCCAGATGGCGAAAAATGGACTTGGATCATGGAGCATTATGACGAATTTGATAAGCCTACAAGCCTAGAAGATCACTTAAAATGGCTTCGCGAAATTGGTTTTAGAAACTTTGAAATCGTTATAAAAGATAAATACTGGACCCATTTTAAGGCAAAAAAATAGAAGTTTATTTTTCTGATTATCAATAATTTAAAAAATATTTCAAAAAAAATATTCTTTTGAGGTAGGAATTTTAAAGCTCCGGTTGTCTTAAATACGAAGAGTAAAAAAGATTATTAACTTAACAATTAGAAACTACAAGTAAGTTAAGAATTAAAAAAAGGGAAGAAATAGCCTTAGTCATAAAAAGCTAAGGCTATTTTTTTACTGAATTATTTTCCGCATTACCATACTTTTTTCAACCGTTTCTTGCCATTCTTTTTCAGGAATACTATCCGCTGTAATTCCTCCACCAATAAAAAGGTTTGCAAGTTTATTATCAATGTTCATACAGCGAAGATTGACAAATAAGTTTATTTGATCATCGAGATTCAATTCGCCCAAAAAACCGGTATAAAACTCACGGTCATAACCTTCGTTTTCTATAATAAATTGTTTTGCTGTTAGTTGTGGTACGCCACAAACAGCGGGTGTTGGATGCAACTTCTTGATCAACAACTCCACATCAGTACTCTCTTTTAAAGTAGCAGCTATATCTGTTCTTAGGTGTAATAGATTCCCGGCCTTTACAGTATGCTGTTCTGAAACATTTAATTGAATTACGCTGTCTTCAATGGCAGTAGTTATAAAGTCAGTAACGTACTGCTGCTCTTCCTTCTCTTTCTGCTGCCATTTAACCGCCATACTCCCATTATATGATTGCGTTCCTGCCAAGGCCATGGTAGAAAATCGCTTTTCATGCATTGATAGCAGCGTTTCGGGAGTTGCGCCTATCCATAATCCTGTTTTAGGGTGAAACCAGGCATAGGTCATTGCCATTGGATAATGGCTCAATAACCGTTTAAAAATCTCTACAATTGAAAATGAAGTAAGGTTTAGCGCTACTTTTCTAGAAAGCACAACCTTAGCTGTTTTTGTTTGCTTAATAAACTCAATCCCCTTTGCAACTAGCTCTAAATGCCCAGCTTTTGAAACCTCCTCTTCTACAAGAAGAAATCCACTCTCAGCTTTAACAATAGCTATTTCAGAAAATTCAACATGAATACATTCTGCCTCTTTCTCAGGAATAAAAATTGATTTTTTATTAGTATCAAAAGGTGCGAAAACAAACCCTTTGCTCGTATAATCTTCTAAAAAATGAGGTGTTGGATCTTTTTGAAAATAAGCCTTAACTGAATTACTTTTCGGTTTATTATAGATAACAAAAGGCAAGTTCAATGCATGTTGCACCTTTACCTTTTCTAAAAGTTCATCGAGTTTCAAGCTAGTTTAATGTTTTTAAGATTTCCTTTTTTATTAATTCAAAATCTGACCAAATAAGATCATGACCACCACCAGGTATTGTTACCATTGTAAATTTATCTTTATCGATTACCTTTTGTAGAAATACGGAATTTTTATAGGGAACAATCCAATCTTGATCACCATGAATATTGATAATTTTTGTAGGGCTTTGATTCCAAACATCCTTATAATTAGGAAACTCCTCTACATGTGCATATTTTTCTTTCGCTGCTGCCCTAGCTTTTGGAGGTATTAACCAACGTGTTAATTTCCATTTATAAAAAGTTAATGCCTTAAACATAGGTTCGTATTCACCCACTACAGCACTAGCCATAGATACTTTGTATTTATATTCTTTATCTGAAGCCAATACAACCGGACCTCCATAAGAATAACCGGCTAAAACAATCTTTTCTTTAGGGTAAGCTTGTAGTAAATCATGCAACACTCCTAATTCTACCTTCATTTCGGCAGGAGTTTTTCCTAAATTATTGGGACCATACCCCACACGATCATAGGTAATAATATTAGATTTAGCATTTAACAACGAGTCTCTTAAATAGCGCTGAAAATCCATCGCAGAACCCGGCGAACCATGTACAAAAACTAAAATAGGTAATGTTGTATCTATTTTCTCCTGTAGTTGGATAACTCTATATTTATAATCATTGTATGAATTATAAGTAATCGTTGGTTTTATATAATCAGTCGTTAATTTTTGAATAATCTCTTCATCAGAATCTGGTTTCAAAAATTGATGTGCTGCAATTAATAGTCCTACCAAAAGCACGAAAAGAACAATTCCGATTATTTTTAAGATCTTTTTTAGAATTCTCATGTAAAATTATGGCTAGCTTATTTTTTCTTTAAAATTATGGTACTCAACTTACACAAAGATATTAATCGATTTTCTTCATCTTCAATTCGAATTTCCCATAGATGAGTAGTTCTACCTTTATGTAAGGCACTTGCAGTAGCAGTAACGTATCCATCTCGTATTCCTCTAATATGATTCGCTGAAATTTCCATGCCTCTAACCATTTGTTTTTCCATATCTATATTTAATACCGAAGCAAAACTACCAACAGTTTCTGCCAATGCCACACTTGCTCCGCCATGTAAAACACCATCTGGTTGATGTACTTTGGGAGTTACCGGCATTTTAGCCACTACTTTGTCTTTATGGGCTTCTAAAAATTCTATACTTAGCGTTTCCATGAGTGTATTTTTAGAAACCGCATTCATCATTTCTAATATTTTACTTTTTTCTGTCATAAAATGTAACGGATTAAAATATAAAAACTATCGTTTTTATGACGCTAAAATAGCTAACTTTGCGCAGAATTAGAACTGTACATGATCTATAAACTTCGTATCATATTAGACACTGAGCAAGATGTGATTAGAGAAATTGCGATTCACAAAGAAAATTCTCTAGAAGATTTGCATAATGCCATTACAAATGCCTTTGGTTTTGATGGCTCTGAAATGGCTTCATTTTTTACAACTGATGATAATTGGAATCAAGGAGAAGAAATTCCATTATTCGACATGAGTGAAAATGGCGATGCATTAACTATGCAACATATTTTACTTTCTGAAATTATTGATGAGCAAAAATCGAAGCTTATTTATGTTTATGACTTTTTCTCCATGTGGTCATTTTTTGTAGAATTGGTTGATATTAATGACGACTATAGTGAACATGAGCTTCCCTTATTATTATTGTCTTTAGGAAATGTGCCCGATAAAGCTCCTGAAAAAGAATTTAAAAGTGAGCACATTGACGACATTTCTAATGTGAAAAATGATGATTTTAATATTGACGAATTAGATTTCGACAATTTTGACGACCTGATGAATTAATCTATTTCATCACTTACAACTTCATAATAATTACTGCTCTTAATGAAATTCTCTTATTGCCGTTGTTATAAAATAGCAAGGGAATTTATGAAATAATGTTACAATTTTTAACTTTCGTCGTCATACTATACAACAACCAAAACAATCTTATCCTTGGAAACAATCTTATCTCTTAAAAGCCTTGATAAAAAATTCGGAAAAGTCCATGCTGTTAATAATTTATCATTCGATATAAAGAAAGGCAATGTATATGGCATCTTGGGGCCCAATGGGAGCGGAAAGTCAACTACTTTGGGAATTATTTTAAACGTAGTAAATAAAACCTCTGGCGATTTTAGTTGGTTTGACGGAACCATTTCTACTCACAATGCCTTGAAGAAAGTTGGTGCTATCATTGAAAGGCCAAATTTCTATCCATACATGACAGCTACTCAAAATCTTAGATTAATTTGTAAGATTAAAGGAGTGCCTCATGATAAGATTGATGAGAAATTAAAAATCGTTAACCTTTACGAAAGAAAAGATAGTAAATTTAAAACCTATTCATTAGGAATGAAGCAACGTTTGGCTATTGCTTCGGCATTGCTAAATGATCCTGAAATATTGATCTTAGATGAGCCTACAAATGGATTGGACCCTCAAGGTATTCACGAGATTCGTAAAATTATTAAGGAAATTGCTTCTAATGGTACAACTATTTTATTAGCATCACACTTGTTGGACGAAGTTGAGAAAGTATGTTCTCATGTAGTTGTTATCCGTAAAGGGAAAAAATTATATGACGGGCGCGTAGATGAAATCGTAGCCACATCGGGATTCTTTGAATTAAACACAGAAAATGGAGAAGACAAACTCAAAGAATTGTTAGAACAGCATAAATCTATAAGTACTGTAAAACATGAAGAGGGTAAATTAATTGCTACGCTAAATGAAGAGTTATCGGCTGCGGAGATCAATGAATACCTATTTAAAAATGGCGTGGTCCTTTCACATTTGGTGAAACGTAAACCAAGCTTAGAACAACAATTCTTAACCTTAACCAACAACAACTAATCAACCATGTTACGACTTTTAGATATAGAATTTCATAAATTAAAACACAATCGAGCGAGTAGAGTTTTATCAATTATTTACTTTGCTTTATTAACATCTATCGCCCTTATCGCGGCAATTAAATTTGACATTGGGCCCGTTAAATTTCATCTAGCAGATCAAGGAATTTTTAACTTTCCATATATCTGGCACTTTAATACGTTTATGGCGGCCATTTTTAAGTTCTTCTTATTATTAGTGATCGTTTCTATGATGGCCAATGAATACAGTAATAAGACCTTAAAGCAGAACCTCATAGACGGATTGAGTAAGAAAGAATTTATTCTATCAAAATTCTATACTGTTTTAGCCTTTGCAGCCATTTCTACAGTTTTTGTTTTCATTGTATCATTAATTTTAGGGTACTCTTATTCTGATTATAACGAATTTGCAATTGTATTTTCTGATCTTGAATACCTATTTGCCTTTTTCTTAAAACTGGTAGGTTTCTTTTCTTTTGGTTTATTTATGGGTATTTTGGTAAAACGATCTGCTTTTGCCGTAGGAGGTATTTTAGTTTGGTTTTTTGCTGAAAGTATCTTCAAGGGATTTTTATATTGGAAATTTAAAGACAATGATTTTGGAGATATTGGTGACAAAGTGAATCAGCTTATGCAGTTCTTACCTTTAGAGTCAATGGCTAATCTTATTAAAGAACCTTTTACGCGTCTAAATGCAGTACAAAGTGTAGCAAAACAAGTGGGGGAAGACCTATCAAAAGATTTCTCAGTACAATTTACGGATATGATCATTGTATCAGCTTGGACCTTCATCTTTATCTATCTGTCATACCGATTATTGAAGAAAAGAGACCTATAAATGGCTGTATGTACTTCTTAATAAAAACATCATAAAAGAAAGAGCATTGCCCCTAACCTAGCAATGCTCATCTTTTTACTAACCCAAATAAATATGTAATTTATGAATACCACAAATTTAAGTGGTATCATAATTCTTTTTGTTAACCCAGTTTTAAAAAAGCGTCTTTTAATATTCAGTTAATGTTAAAATTAATATGCAGTATTAACTAAATATTAATTCGTTGCACGTTCTTAAATAAAATAGTTCAGTTATTTTTGTAGAATGCAGTTTACACTAGAATCTGATTTTAAACCAACCGGCGATCAACCTGAAGCAATTAGACAATTAAGTGAAGGGATTTCTTCTGGTGATGATGGTCAAACTTTATTAGGCGTTACCGGATCAGGTAAGACCTTTACCGTTGCGAACGTGGTACAAGAAATACAACGCCCAACACTTGTCTTAGCACACAATAAAACTTTAGCCGCTCAGCTATATTCAGAGTTTAAACAGTTCTTTCCCAACAATGCCATTGAGTATTTCGTTTCTTACTATGACTATTATCAACCTGAAGCATATATTCCTGTTTCAGGTACTTATATTGAAAAAGATCTATCTATCAATGATGATATTGAGCGCTTGCGTTTAAGCACAACATCTTCGCTACTTTCTGGTCGTCGAGATGTATTAGTGGTAGCATCCGTTTCTTGTTTATATGGTATCGGAAACCCAATAGAGTTCAAAAAGAATGTAATCTCTATCGAAGTTGATCAAAAACTTCCACGCACCAAATTTTTGCATCAATTAGTTCAAAGTCTTTATTCGCGTACTGATTTTGAAATTAAGAGTGGCACCTTTAAAGTAAAAGGTGATACAATCACGGTCTTTCCATCTTATGGTGATTATGGTTATCGAATTCATTTTTTTGGTGACGAAATCGAAGAAATTGAAAGTTTTGACATTGTTAATAATAAGATCATTGAAAAATATAGTAAACTGAATATCTATCCAGCAAATCTATTTGTGACTTCACCAGATGTATTGCAACAAGCCATTCATAGTATTCAGGAAGACTTGATGAAACAAGTAGATTATTTTCATGAAATCGGAAAACATTTAGAAGCGAAACGTCTTAAAGAAAGAACCGAGTTTGATTTAGAAATGATACGTGAATTGGGTTATTGCTCAGGTATTGAAAATTATTCACGTTACCTCGATGGTCGAGATGCAGGAACGCGACCGTTCTGCTTATTAGATTATTTTCCAGATGACTATTTAATGGTGATTGATGAAAGTCATGTAACCATACCACAAGTACATGCCATGTATGGAGGTGATAGATCACGAAAGGAGAATCTAGTGGAATACGGTTTTCGATTACCTGCCGCAATGGATAACAGGCCTTTGAAATTCGAAGAATTCGTAGCGCTACAAAATCAGGTTATTTATGTAAGTGCCACACCTGCAGATTATGAATTGCAAAAAACAGAAGGCGTTTTTGTAGAGCAGGTAATTAGACCTACAGGGCTATTAGACCCAGAAATTGATGTACGCCCTAGTTTAAATCAGATTGATGACCTCATCGAAGAAATTCAGCAGCGAGTAGAAATAGATGAACGCGTTTTGGTAACTACATTAACGAAGCGAATGGCTGAAGAACTTACTAAATATCTTAGTAGAATTCAAATTCGATGTCGCTATATACATAGTGATGTTGATACGCTTGAGCGCGTAGAGATCATGCAAGATCTGCGTAAAGGTTTATTTGATGTATTGATTGGTGTTAATCTTTTGCGTGAAGGACTGGACTTACCGGAAGTTTCATTGGTGGCAATATTAGATGCTGATAAAGAAGGATTCTTACGTAGTCATCGCTCCTTAACGCAAACCGTAGGGCGTGCAGCACGAAATGTAAATGGTAAAGCTATTATGTATGCTGATAAGATCACGAACAGCATGCAATTAACAATCGATGAAACCAATAGACGTCGTGAAAAGCAAATAGCCTATAATACAGCTAATAATATTACACCAAAGCAGATTAAAAAGAATATTGACGATAGTCTAACAAAAAATAATATCACTTCTTATCATTATGATGCAGCGGCATTAAAAGCTGCAGAACAAGATTTAGAATACTTACCTAAGCCGGAAATCGAAAAGCGTATTAGAGATCGTCAAAAATTAATGGAAGAAGCCGCTAAAGCTTTGGACTTTATTGCTGCTGCTCAGTTACGTGATGAGATTAAGGTGTTAAAGGAACAATTGTAATCATCACAGGAAAAAACCTTTTAAAAAAACAGGAAAAAGCCTATTCAAATTAAGGGTTTTCCCTCTTGAATATTATACCCATTCGAGCTTAATTTTGAAGGAGTACTAGTCAAACCCCCTTCAAAGATGAAAAACCTCATTATAATACTTTTTATATGTTTTCATCTTTTTCACACTACTACATATTCTCAAGATCCAAAAAAAGAACAGAAAAAGACATACACCTTCTTTGATAATGCATTAATAGGAAGTACTGTCTATAGTCTTGAATTTAAATACCAAAACAACTCGTTTATAATCAAAATAACTTTACCAGATACTTCTAAAGTTCACACCACTAAAAGATTTGATACCAACGCTAACGAAAATATCTATTTAAACGGATTAGTAAAAGAAATTCATCATGGATTCGGAACCGGCCTTACAATAGAAAATGTAGAACATGAACAAAAATCACAAATCATTAGCACTTTTAAAAGAAATAATAACAGGTATAGAGAAGCCGTTTTGAATGAACTTGATGAAGAACTTAGAACCGCAAAACTTGTTGATGAAGATGAAATTGAATACTCCGGCAAATTGAGACTTCATAAAAGAGTAAAGATTAAACCTATAGCGGTTTTTAAAAATGATGAAGTTGTTTATCTGGCTAATCTAAAAAAGGAAACTAAAAAATCAAATGAGGAAAATAATACTATTAAAAGGTCTCTACTGTCAAAAAACTACTATTACTACGATCGTAGCAAAAAAGAAGAAAAACAAATCAATTCTCTTTTTTTAGGAAATAAGCCTGAGCTATTAATAGATACCGTTTATATTAATTTCTTTAATAATAAGGCTTCAACAATTGTTATAGAAGCTACTGCACAATTCACAAAACATAATAAAAAGGTTATTATCTTTAATAAAGATTATAGCATTCCCCTTAGATATTTTAATAGAAGTGGTAGTGGTAGTACCCAAACTTTTTGGATAGATTCGGTAAAATATCAAATGGATTATAATGATGTGTTAGACTATATGTCTGATCAACATTTTAATTTTTCTATCGCAAATGCAGAAATAAAACTAGACACAGTAAATCATGATGAAAAAGTTATACAACGACGCTTTTTTGATTTTTTTACTGCAGTGATATTCACTGATTTATTGGGTTTTGATGGTTCCAACGACAATAACCTATTAAATGCACAAGCACGGCTTTTACTACCTCTTAATCAAAGAAACAAAAAGAAATGGACATGGATTCGTCAATTAACTACAGAATTAAATTTAGCATTATACAATGGTTTTGAAAATGATGCTCAGTTTATTAATATAGTAGATGGTAGTACATTCTCTCATTTTGACCTGTTGAGAAAAAATAACATGAACGGGAGATTAAATTTAGAACTCTTATCACATGAAGCTAAAGGTTTTTTCTCTTATATCTCTTTAGGTTATAACACAAATTTCTATAGAACAGGAATCAGGTTTACCAATACTACAATTGCCCAAGACAACGAAACTTCCTCACAAGTATTTTCATTTAGTCATGGCCCAACTTTGAATATAGAAATTAGACCTCAAACCAATTTTGGAGCTGATGTTGGAGTTAGTTTTGAAAACTTAAGCTATAACGATAGTGAGATTATAGATGGCAATACAGTTAGCTCACTTATGATCGATCAAGGTCACAACAAACTTATCTTTTTAAAGCATAATATTATTAATCTTAAAGCTGACTTTTATTGGCTAACTGATCCGAAAAAATCTAAAGGGGGTGTTTATGCCCGTTTAGGTGCGATTTATCATACAGAAAATTCTGATATCTACCCACAAGTGATGGTGGGCTACGCAACCAATTTAACCTCACTAGTTAATCGATTTAAAAAGAATAAATAACTTGACTAATTATGGAATTACTTACAAGTTTAAAAAACCTACCTAAGTGGATTTACATTACGTTAGCTATTTTATTAATATTTAGCATTTTGATTATTGCCGGGTATCGTTTTAGAACCTTTTTTGAATGTAAAAGCAAACATGCATTTGAACCTCTTGAAAATGCTTATAAAAAAGAAAGAGCCAAGACAAAAGAACAATCAACTTTAAGCAGTGATGAGATAAGACTTTTACTATCGAAGTTAGATATAATGGAAGAAAAGAAAAATCATCACAAATTCATTTTAGTTGAAGTTTATAAAAATTATTATTCGGGAGTTACTATTTTCCCCTGGCTTACGGGAATCGCTGCTGTCTTATCTTTTTTTGTTGCACAGAAAGGGTGGAATTTGACTGAACCCATTATTAAAAATTTACTCATATTTTTTATCGCGCTTTCTGCTTTGTATGGTTTGTTTCCAACCATTTTCAAACAGGTAGATACCATTAATAAAAACTTCGATAGTTATCAAGGTTATAATAGGTTACAAAAACAAATATTCGATTATTCATCAACTCCCCCCTATCTATATGGGAAAGAATTTAAAGACTTTCGAAGTTTCGTTGATACCATAAACAAACAAGAGGCATTACTCAATACGATTCATTTTGGATTAGAGCATAAAGGAATTGATAAGGACTTATTACAAAGTCTTAATAAATAAACCAAAGATTAAATCATGCTTGAAATTAACTGTAAAAATCTTAACCATGATTGATAGAAAGAAAATAACCAAATACGCAAAAGACAGATATAGTGAAACGAGAAAAAGAATTGAAGAGCACACTCATGACTTAGAAGAAAATATTGAACTAGATAATTTAAGGGTTAATTCTACACACATAATTAATATAATTCTTAGTACGCTATTGGTTATTATCGTTTTTGTGTTAAACCAGACCAAAGAAATTGTTTCTTTTTACCTTAATAACTTCAATAATGATCCTTTTATAACCACCTTTTTACTTTGTTTTATCAGCTTTTCTTTTTACACACTTAGCAAGTTTGTACAAATTCAAAGAAATGAGCTTAAAGAAAAAAGTAGTAATAACACTCCTTTACCAGACAAAGATGGGCTTTGGATGGTATTTAGCTATCTTATCATTCCTATTGGTCTTGCATTTGGTCTTTTGTGTTTTGTTATTTTTTATAAAAAAGCTAGTGTTTTTCCTTTTTTAAGTATTCTAACATTATTGTTATGCGCTGCAAGTTTTTACTTTTTAATTCCAAACAATAAAGTTAAATCTGAACATGTAGATAAATACCGCTCAAAAATAAAAAATGTAGTTAAGCTGCTAGCTCTCATAAATTTAATACTAATTATTACATATATTTCTATGACTCATGGCGATGGGTTTGAAAACAAAATTGGCATTGGTTCCATTGATATATTATTAATGTCTATAATTACATTAAGAGGTTTATTTGCTTTAATCTTTTATTTATATGCCAAATCGCCTAACCTTATTAACCTAGTAAAAAGAAAATCATCTTTTAAGCCTAAACAATTGATTCCGCTTACGTTATTATTACTGCTTTTGTTTTTCTTATTCGCCAACATTAATCCTTTCATGAAAGGGTATGAAAGCTTCGTTGAAATCGAAACCAAACCAACAAAAAATGAAAATAAAATACAGCGAATGCGGTTATCTACCTACATCAAAGAATGGCTTCTTAAAAGAAAAAACAATAATGAAAATATCTATTTAGTAGCCGGACAAGGTGGTGGATCACGAGCAGGTTTTTGGACTTCAGTCAGCTTAACCAATCTAGATTCATTAACCACTAAGAAAGGGAAGTCATCTTTTTATAATAACTGTTTAGCCATCTCAACAGTTTCTGGAAGCTCGGTTGGGGCGGCTGTATATTTAAATGCTAAGAAAAATAAATTAGCACAAAAAGACTCGAGCTCATTTGTAAACAAAGCCTCTTTAAAAAAATTCTTTAATCAAGACTATTTCAGTTCAAGTATAATGAGGATATTTTATATCAACCCCTTTCAAAAAATTTATCCTTTTAATGTGAATAGAAATGAACAATTAATGAATGAGGAGAATAACTATTTCTCTAAGTATTTTGGTGATCATTATTCATATAAAAGTGAGTTTCCAATAATACAAGAGAAAGATGTTGAAAATGACTCAACGTATTTAACCCCTTTGTTAATTCCAAACACCTACAATATTACTGAACGGAAAAAAAGTATTATTTCCCCTGTAAAAATATCAGATAGTACGAGTCACTACGAAGAATTGATGGAAAAACTAATTAATGAAAATAAAACTATAAGTACCGCACAGGCAGTAAACCTGAGCCAAATGTTTCCTGTTTTGAGTGCTAGTGCTACTTATAAAAATTGCCAATATTATGATGGCGGAGTATATGATAATTCAGGTCTTTCTACCATCAGAGATGTTTATTCTGTTTTGGTTCCATATCGAGACTTGATTAGTCCAAACAAAAAAATAATAATTATTTATCTACAAAATAGTGGAACCAATTCAGGTAAAATAGCAAAAAATAGTCTTGGCACATTGGTTTCAGCAATTACAGGAAGTATTTTTTCTGCCAATACCGAGAAACATCAAAAAAAATTGATCAAGAAAATTGGCAAATATGGAGATGTCTTAGATACTTTAATGCTTGATGGTAAAATTGTTTTGAACCGATGGATTAGTGAACAACATGCTGACTCTATGCTTACTGAGAATAATGGAGAGGTTGAAGATTTTATTAATGAAAATTTAACAAAATCAAAAAAGCAAAGAAGTTATCCTGCATTATTTAAAACGAATGTTTATTTCGGATTTGGCAAAAAAGATTTAAATGAAACTGGTAAAAACAACTTAAAAAATATAATTAATGATATTTTACCTCATGGCGTAAGTTTAATAGGTTACACAGATGCGGTTGGAGATTCAGCAAAGAATAAATCTTTAGGTTTAGAACGGGCACAAGAAATTAAAAAGCTTCTCATAGAAGAAGGAATTAACGAGAATATCATTCAAGAAAATTTTGGAAAAATAATTGGCCAAAAGAAAGATCCTGAAAAAAAACGACAACTTTATAGAAGGGTAGAAGTTATATTCAATTATTATGAATCAAAAAACGGTTATTTTCCTGAACCAGTCCCTTCTCTTAATTAAAATTAATCTATGAAAAAAATTGCAATAATAATAGGGCATAATCAACATCATCAAGGAGCACAATCGATAATCCCTATTAATCGATCAGAATTTGACTTCAATAGTGAATTAGCTCAAAAAATGACTCAAAACGCAGTTAACTTTTCTTTTCAGTTAAAAATATTTAATAGACATTTTAAAAATTCTTATTCAAAAGAAATCAAAGAGGTCTATAAAAAAGTAGATCTATGGAAGGCAGATTATTCTATAGAGTTGCATTTTAATTCAGCCGTATTTACAGTTTCAGGCAGCGAAGTACTTACAAGTGGAAGTGCAAAGTCTAAAAAATTCGCTAGACTTATACAAAATGAGCAAGTAAAGCTATTCAATCGGTCAAAAAAAGAAAATAGAGGTGTAAAAGTGAGAAAAAAAGGCTCTCGAGGTTATTTAGCATTGGTTTCAGGCAAAGCACCGGCAATAATTGTAGAACCTTTTTTTGGTTCTAATAGAAAAGATTGTGACCTTATGAATACCATTGGAATCAACAAACTAGCCATTTCGTATTTGAATGCGATCGATTTGCTCTAGAATGAGTCATTATGATAGATATATAGAGTTGGCCAAAATCTCCAAAGCAGTCTATCCTGGTCCTGTTAATCAAAAAATCCTCTATTACAAGGCCAAATCAATGGAAATGCAAAAAATTGTTTTCGGATCATATGGTAAAGGCTTCTGCAGAATCTTTTGGAATGCTGATGTAGTTATTTTTGCTTTTCGAGGAACTCGAGATCTAGACGACTGGTTTGTATCAAATTTTAGATTGTTCCCCGAGAAATTAAAAAATTGCACCAAGAACCTTCAAACAATTAGAGTTCATCGAGGGTTTCAACAAACATTAATTAATTACAAGGATAAACCTACTGAAAAAAGAAGCATAGAAGCAATATGGCATTATATTTTAGAACATAATTTGTTCAACGGTAGAAAAATTATGATAACCGGACATTCTTTAGGCGGAGCTTTGGCATTACTTTTTGCGATTAACTTATTTAATAAATTTAAAAATTACGCGCTAGCAAATACTCAAGAAGTAGTTACCTTCGGGTCACCGGCGGTAGGTTTGAAGGGTTTCAAAAATTATTATGATAGTTTTAGAATAAAAACAACAAGAATAGTTAACGGATCTGATATCGTTCCATTTACACCTCCATTTTTTTATTGGCATGTAGGAACCCAATTATGGATTGGTGATAAAAACATCAAAGATAACTTTAGATGGCCTTCTAGATTGGCATATGCCCTTAATTTACCTTTAAGACAATTTCTAACGAATCATTCAATAGAGCATTATATAGAAAGTTTACAAGCGATCAATAATAGCTCTGAATTATAAAATAATTATTAACTAAATATTGTTTCTTCTTATGAATTTCAAAGAATTTTTAGAGAAAATTAATTCTCATACGAAATCAATTTATCAAAATGATATTAATCAGATAACTGAAAATGGAAAAATTGTTATTTGGTTTTTAAGCTTTGCAGGTGGTGGCTTGCTTTTTAGTTTTAATAAATATACCATGATCAAAAAAAAGGATTTGGATCTTATTACTATACAAGCAATTTTATTTATAATAATTTTAATGCTAGGAGTTATTCATAGATATATAACTAAGACGTATAATAATAAGGCAATTCAAATAATGAGAATGTTTGATTTTTTAACTATAGAATTCAACCTCATTAAAAATAATGATTTACAAAATGACCTTGAAAATGACAAGGAAGAAGAGAAAATAGATGTCATATTTTCGAACTATGTGAATGGGGAATATTTTAACGATAGTGATCAGAAATTATTTGATAAAACGATACGAAAGCAATCCAATAGTTACAAGGTAAACTTTCTTTTAAGTATCATTATTATACTATTAGTTTTAACTCAATTTATATTCTTTTTTGTAATGCTAACAAGAATGTAAAATAAAAATTCTTCATTAATCGCCAGACTGTATCTATAACCTTCATAGGTCATCATCTGGTGTCAAATGGACTCAAAATAAAGGATTCAATACTTGCTATTTTACACACCAAGGAAGTTAAAATTAACTGTCAAAAATTTACTTCTGCCAGTGTTAAGTTTGTTAAAAATTAATGCTCGAAGCAACTAAGGCTTTAGAATTTATAGCTATTACTTAGCTACCAATGAGTGAAACTTCAAAGCTTTTAAACAAATTTCAACTTCTTTAAAAAATGGGTACCTTCGGGTTTTACTTTTTTAACATGAAGCTCCTTAAAAAAATTATAGCTCTTTTTCTAATAATAGTTATCGCCTTTGTTGCCCATATTTTAATTACCACAGGCTTCTTTAGAACTATTGAAAATAAATTTGATGGTGAGATAATTCAAAGAATTCCAATTCCGGGTGCAGAGGATATTACAATAAGCACTATTGATAGTTTTGCAATTATTTCAGCTACAGCAAGACAGTCATTACCCAAAAAACAAGAAGAACACGGTGGCCTGTATTATCTAGATCTAAGGAACAATAAATATCAACCTATTCATTTAACTTCTAGCTTTAAAAAACCTTTTGCACCACACGGTATTTCTATGATCAAAATAGATAGTACTTATAAAATATTGGCTATAAATCATACCTCAACAGGTCATTCTATAGAAGTTTTTAAACTTCACAATAAAAACTTAAAACACATAAAAACTTTAGAACATGCTACGATGATTAGCCCCAATGACCTTGTTATGATAGATGCAAATCGGTTTTATTTTACAAATGATCATAAATACACCAAGGGTTTTGGTAGATTGCTAGAGGATTATGCTGGTTTATCAATCTCAAATGTAATGTATTTCGATGGTGAAAACTACGCTAAGGTTGCGGGCGGCATTTCTTATGCAAATGGTATTAATTATAACGCTAAGCGCAATCTGCTTTTTGTTGCTTCACCACGAAAGTTTTTGGTGAAAGTGTATCAAAGAAATACTGATGGAACCTTAGAATTTATTGAAAATATTGATTGCAAAACTGGTGTTGATAATATAGAGTTTGATACTAAAGGCAATTTATGGATCGGGGCACATCCTAATTTATTGCGATTCGCTTCCTACGCCAAAGGAAAAAAAGAAACTTCTCCATCAGAGATTATTAAAATTGACTACCGAAATATAGGAGATTATACCGTTGAACAAATCTACGTTGAAGATGGTAGCGAAATGTCTGGATCTACCGTTGCCGCTCCTTTTGGTAATCTTATCTTAACCGGTAATGTGATGGATGATGCGTTTCTAATCTTAAAAAGAAAAGATTAATTTATGAAAGCTGCCACCATAAAAGAATTAAAAACAGAACTTCAATATCGATCTAAAGAAGAACTACTTGAGCAATGCCTTAGATTAGCCAAATTCAAAAAAGAAAATAAAGAATTACTTACATATTTGTTATTTGAATCAGATAATGAAGCTAGATATATTGAAAGCATAAAACATGAGATGGATGAGCAGTTTGAAATGATAAATACTAAAAGCTATTTCTATATCAAAAAAAGTGTTCGTAAAATACTAAGATTAGTTAAAAAATACATTCGCTACTCAAAAAATAAAGAGACCGAAGTAGAACTACTATTATATTTTTGCGAAGCTTTAAAAGAAATGAATCCTTCTATTGCTAGAAATCAAACGTTAATCAATATTTTTAATCGGCAAATACTTGCGATCAGAAAATTAATTACTACCCTTCACGAAGATCTAAGGCATGATTATACCGTTGAATTAGAAGAACTATTATCAAAATAAAAAAGCCTGTTAAGAGTCATTATCCATATTTGCGGTTATTTTCGTATTATCGTACTCCTAAAATTAGATCCATGAGAAAAATACTTTTGGCTGTAAGTGCAACAACGTTACTTATAGCATGCGGTACTTCTAAAACTACAACAACAACGAAAGCACCGGAAGCTAAACCCAAACAAAATGTCAATTATTTTGCAAATACAATCACAGCAGAAGAATTAAAAGAAGCCTTGTATACTTATGCCTCTGATGAATTTCAGGGACGCGAAACTGGTGAACCCGGTCAGAAAAAAGCAGTGGAATATCTAAAGAATTACTATATCTCTTTAGGGGTTCCTTCTCCGAAAAGTGATGGTAATTATTTTCAAAAAGTTCCACTTGAAAAATTAAGTCCACCAGACATGACGTTAAAAATTAATAATTCTGACTTTAAACCTATTGACGATTTTGTTTCTGTAACCGAAGGTGAAAACGGTGAAATAAGTATCGACGATATTGCCTATGTTGGATATGGAATCGATGCCGAAAATTATTCTAACTATAATGATCTAGATGTTTCAGGAAAATTTGTACTTATCAAAGCCGGAGAACCTAAAAAAGAGGATGGTACTTTTGTTATTTCAGGATCTAATGAAGCATCACAATGGTCAACAAATCAACAATATCGCGCTAAAAGGCAAATTGCCTTGAGTAAAGGCGCCAAGGGAATCTTATTCTATGCCCCTAAAATCTATTCTTTTGTGGCAAATCAATATGGTAAAGGTGGTCAAATAAGCTTGAAGGCAGATGCTGCCACTGAAAAAATGTACTATTTCTTTGTGAATTCATCGATCGCAAAAGCAATTGAAAAAAATGTTGACACCGATATTAGTTCTAAAATAATTAAGGCTCCTTTAGCATTAAGTTATAAAAGCAATACAAAGTCAATTGATTCTGAGAATGTGGTTGCCTTTATAAAAGGAACTGAAAAGCCTGAGGAGATCATTGTAATTTCTTCTCACCTAGATCACGAAGGTGTAAAAGGTGAAGACATCTACAATGGTGCTGATGATGATGGTTCTGGAAGTGTAGCCATGTTAGAAATTGCAGAAGCCTTTAAAGCTGCTATTGAAAATGGGCAAGCCCCTAAAAGATCAATTCTATTCTTACATGTTACCGGTGAAGAAAAAGGGCTACTAGGCTCACGTCATTATACAGACAATGATCCCATTTTCCCGCTTGCCAATACCGTAGCGAACTTAAATATTGATATGATAGGTCGTACTGATCCAAAAAGAACAACTGGAGATAGAAACTATATATACCTTATTGGAAGCGATAAATTAAGTACTGAATTACATAATTTGTCTGAAGAAGTAAATAAAGACTGCTGTAATGTAGAGCTTGACTACAAGTATAACGATGAAAATGATCCGAATCGATTTTACTATAGGTCTGACCATTACAATTTTGCTAAGAACAATATTCCTGTAATATTTTATTTTAACGGAACGCATGCCGATTATCATAAACCAACAGATACTCCTGATAAAATTGAATATGATCTTTTAGAAAATAGAACACGCTTAATATTTCATACGGCATGGGAATTAGCAAATCGAGAAAGCAGAATTGTAGCGGATAAAGCAGATAAAAAAACAGAATAATAAATTACTTGTATACGTAATAAAGAACCCTGCTAATTGCAGGGTTCTTTATTTTATAATATCATATGTCTTAAATTAAAATAACGAAATAACCTTAGTAAAATTAACCTTGCTTCAAAATTACTGTAACAAAGTTCAATTTGACCGCGTCTATCTAAATAACTACCTACTTTAATCTAATTTTATGAAGAAAACCGCGTTCATTCTTATCACACTAGTGATACCATTATCAATGGCTGCTCAAATAGAAACTATATTTAATAAGTCATTATTTTACAAATCTCCAGAAGCTGTTCAAGAGAAAATAAAGGTCAATGCTGAAACCATAGAAATAGTAAATGTAAAAAAACCAAGTTTTCCATTGGCTAACAAGACTGAAACCCATTTAATTTGCACTAATCTTAAAACCGAAAATGGCATTATAAAAAAAGTGGCATTTACTTTTTCAGATGGCAAGTTAAATTATATTGAAGCGCGAGGTAATGCCATTGAAGTGATAATCAATCAAAGAAAAGATACTGCCAAAAGTTACTTGGATTATAAGGTATACTTTTCTGAGTTGATCTTCGGAGATACCAAAAATGATATTGTTTGGATGTTAACAAAAGAAGCAACGCATCCCAATTTGTTCACTTGGCAGAATCCTTACCTAACATCAATTACAGCACAACCGAAATATGAACAATCAGCCAAAATTCCTGACTTTATTGAAATGGGAGGGAATATAGAAAAGTTGTCACCAATTTTCAAATCAAAAAGTGCATTCATGCATACGCAGCAATTAGATGGTTCTGACCCAAATGCACAAGTACAACTTAATTGTTTTGGCATTGAATATGCGGGATTTCCAAGAAAAATGGAAGCACGTTTTGGAAATGGAAAATTAAATGTGGTTTGGATTTTAACAGGAAAGGGAGAAGAAAATAGAATTAGGCAAAAATTAATAGCTATTTATGGAAACCCTATTTTTAAAAACGAGCACTGGGAAATCTTTAATAATTGGCAGGTTGGACTTCGTAAGGATAAGCCAGAAGTATTACTTCTTACTAAAGAGTTAGGCCAGCATTATAAAAAAGAATATTTTAAACAATAAAAAAATCCCGCTTTGCGCGGGATTTTTATTTCTATTTAGTTAGTTCTAATTAGTTACCTTTTCTGTAATCTGCTAAGAATTTTTCTAAACCAATATCCGTTAAAGGATGCTTTAATAAACCATCAATGGCGCTTAATGGTCCTGTCATAACATCGGCACCAATTTTCGCACAATCCATAATATGCATTGTATGGCGAATAGAAGCTGCTAATATTTGTGTATCGAATCCATAATTATCATAAATTAAACGAATCTCTTGAATCAAGCCTAAACCATCTGTAGAGATATCATCTAAGCGACCAATAAATGGTGATACATATGTGGCTCCTGCCTTTGCTGCTAAAAGTGCTTGGCCAGCTGAAAACACCAAAGTACAATTGGTTTTAATTCCTTTACTAGAGAAATATTTTAAAGCTTTTACACCATCTCTAATCATAGGAACTTTCACCACAATTTGGGGGTGTAATTTAGCTAGGGCTTCTCCTTCTTTAATTATACCTTCAAGATCCGTAGAGATCACTTCGGCGCTAACATCTCCATCTACAATTTCGCATATATTCTTGTAATGATTTAAGATATTCTCTTCTCCCGTAATCCCTTCTTTAGCCATTAAAGATGGATTTGTTGTTACACCATCTAAAACGCCTAACTCTTGCGCCTCTTTTATCTGGTCTAAATTAGCTGTATCAATAAAAAATTTCATTGTGTTGTTTAAAGTTTTATTTAAAGTTGAGCAAATATACTGCTTCTCTAAAAGTTGCTAAAAGGATAACGAACAAATTATTAACATGTTATACAGTAACACTATGCGAGCACAATATTGCCTTTAAAAGCTATCAATGATTATAGCTTATAATGATTCATTAATAGCTTTTCGTAAATTTTATCTGGAAGAATGCGTTTTAGAACTATCGAAAACTTTTCCATGAATGCCCCAACTTTATAATGCACCTTAGGATTTTCTGTTTTAATTATTTTATAAACGGTTTTGGCCATTTCATTTGGATTCATCCCTGAATCGACATGAGTGTCCATTAGCGCCAAATTTGCGGCATATTTTTCTTTATATGCAGAATCGTTAAAAACCGGAGTATGATAGCGTCCTGCTGCAATATTTGTTGCAAAATCACCTGGTGCCACGTTAACTGCTTTGATTCCAAATTCACTAATTTCCATTCGCATGGCTTCCGTAACTAATTCTAGCGCTCCTTTTGTAGCAGAATAAATTCCTCTAAAAGGTAAACCCATGTAGCCAGCAATTGAGGTTACATTAATAATGAGTCCAGACTTTTGCCTTCTCATAAAGGGCACTACAGCTTTCATTACTTCTATGGCTCCAAAAAAATTAGTTTCAAAAACGCGGCGCATTTCATCGGTGGGAGTATCTTCTATAGGCCCGGTAATTCCCATACCTGCATTATTTACCAAGATATCGAGTTTCCCTTCTTTCTCAATAACTGTATCAATTGCACCTTTAATACTAGATGTATTGGTTACATCTAAAGCAACAAGTTTAAAATTAGTTTCAGTTAACTTATTTGGGTTTCTACTGGTTCCATATACAGTCATCCCTTTATCTGAAAGGAATTCGGCAATACTTTTTCCAATTCCTGAAGAAGCGCCAGTAATCAAAACTACTTTAGACATAATAGATTCATTTGCCGCAAATGTAACAAATTGAATGATTGTGGTACTAATGAAGTGAAAATAGAAAGGTAGTAAAATAAAAAATGGCAAGCGACCTACATCACACCGCTACGACCTAATACCTTTGCTGCATTCCTGCCCTGGAGGATTCAAAGGGAGCTGGTTGTGTAGGACTTGCCGGTGCAAATTTACAACCTATTTCTAATTTTTCAATGATTTTTGCTCTTTTTTAATTGTTTAATAAATCGCAAAAATTAAGTGTCTAACTCTTAAATAATTATATTTGTTTAACTCAAAAAATTTAACTCAATGGAAAATCAACAAAACCCAACAAAAGGCATTGCTTTAACCTATGGTATCTACCTCGCGGTGGCATCCGTTATTCTTCATGTTGCATTATTTGCAATGGGAAAACACCTCGAACAAGATTGGAAAATAACTGTTTTGGGCATAGCAATTACAGCTGTATTAATTGTATTAGGTATAAAAAAATACAAAGAAGCAAATGGAGGTTTACTAACTTTAGGGCAAGGCCTTAAAACAGGAATAGCTATTGCACTGATTAGTGCAATTATTTATATAATCTACACACAACTATTTCTAAACGTTATTGCCCCTGATACTATGGAGCAAGGTTTAGAATTAGCCCGTCAAAAACTTGAAGATAACCCTAACATGAGTGAAGAACAAATTGAAGGTGCTCTCGAAATGCAAAAAAAATTTTCGTCACCGGCAATTTTATCGGCTGTTATGCTAATTTTTAGTTTATTCATTGGTTTTGTTATATCTTTGATCGCTTCTGCAGCTATGCAGAAAAAAGAAGAATATTAAAATCTTTCAAGATATATGGATATATCGGTAGTAATACCGTTACTTAACGAAGAAGAATCTTTACAAGAATTATATGATTGGATTGCACGTGTGATGCAATCCAATCAGTTTTTATATGAAGTTATTTTTATAGACGACGGTAGTACCGATCGCTCATGGCAAATCATAGAAGAACTATCAGATAAAAATACACATGTAAAAGGAATTAAATTCCAAAAGAACTACGGTAAATCTCAAGCTCTGAATATCGGTTTTAAGGAAGCTCAAGGTAATGTGGTAATTACTATGGATGCTGATCTTCAAGACAGCCCTGATGAAATTCCAGAACTCTATGAACTTATTGCTAAAGATGGATATGATCTAATCTCTGGATGGAAGAAAAAACGCTATGACTCTAAGATTAAGAAAAACCTTCCCTCTAAATTATTTAACGCCGCAGCGCGTAAAACGTCTGGGTTAAAACTGCACGATTTCAATTGCGGTTTAAAAGCATACAAAAAAGAAGTTGTAAAAAATGTAGATGTATACGGAGAAATGCATCGCTATATTCCAGTTTTAGCCAAAAACGAAGGGTTTCATAAAATTGGTGAAAAAGTAGTACAACATCAGGCTCGAAAATATGGAGTTACCAAATTTGGAATGGATCGTTTTATTAATGGATTTCTTGACCTCATTTCCATTTGGTTTCTATCTCGTTTTGGTAAGCGACCTATGCATTTATTTGGTTTATTAGGTAGTCTAATGTTTATTATAGGGTTTTTATTTGCGCTTTACCTCGGTATTGATAAATTAGTTCTAAACCCCACAGGGCGATTAATTACAGAACGACCGCAATTCTACATTTCGTTGGCAGCAATGATCTTAGGTACACAGCTATTCTTAGCTGGATTTCTAGGAGAGCTTATTTTAAGAAGTAAACGTGATTCCACGCGCTATAAGGTTAGCGAAACAACCAACTTATAAAAATCATCATCTGCATACTTAATTATGAAGACAGCATTTATTCTAATTGGCTCTTTTTTAATACTTATTACTTCATGTGCTTCCACCAATATTGAAAAGGAAATACCAAAGTGTATCCAAGAAAAAATTGATGAATTCAAGAAGCAAAAAGTTGCAAATCCGCCCATAAGTGTCTATAAATATACATATCGAGATAAAGATGTCTACTATGTATCTGCCCCATGTTGTGATAGATTTACAATACTTTATGACAAAAATTGTAATGTTGTATGTTATCCTAGCGGAGGAATAACCGGAAAAGGTGATGGAAAATGTAGTGATTTCTTTACAAAAAGAACCGAAGAAAAATTAATTTGGAAAGACGCTAGAGAGCCTTAGAGAAAGCTAAATTTACTACATTTGCCTTAAAATTCAGAAAATCATTTATGGAAGAGAATCAAATTTTAGAAAAAGCTAAAAGTTGGCTTCAACAGCCTTTTGATGCTATAACTCAACAAAAAGTTCAAACCTTAATCGATAACAATTCATCAGATCTTTTTGATAGCTTTTATAAAGACACTGAATTTGGCACCGGAGGTATGCGTGGCATTATGGGAGCTGGTTCTAATAGAATTAATAAATACACTTTAGGTAGGGCCACTCAAGGTCTATCTAATTATTTGCACAAGTGTTTTCCAAATAAAGAATTAAAAGCGGCTATTGCCTATGATTGCCGACATAATAGTAAAGAATTTGCACAGATTGTAGCCGGCATATTTTCGGCTAATAATATTAAAGTATACTTATTTGAAGATTTAAGACCGACGCCTGAATTATCTTTTACTGTACGCCATTTAAAATGTGATGTTGGTATTGTATTAACTGCCTCTCACAATCCTCCAGAATATAATGGTTATAAAGTTTATTGGAATGATGGCGGGCAAATAGTACCTCCAGAAGATAAAGAGATCATTAATGAAGTAAACAATGTAGACTTTTCTGAAATAAAATTTGTTGAAAACACTTCTTTAATTGAAAAAATAGGTAAAAAAATTGACAGCGAATTTATAAAAGCATCCGTTGAGAATGGAACTTTTGGCATACCAAATAAGGGCAAGCTAAAAATTGTATTTACCCCATTACACGGCACATCAGTAATTTCAATACCAACAGCATTAAAAAAAGGTGGATTTTCTGATGTAACCATTGTTAAAGAACAAAAAAAACCAGATGGTAATTTCCCTACGGTTGCTTCGCCAAACCCTGAGGAGCCTGAAGCTTTAAAAATGGCAACGGATTTAGCAGAAAAGATTGGAGCTGATATTGTAATAGGAACTGACCCAGACTCTGACCGATTAGGAATTGCAGTACGCGATCTTAATGACAAGTTATTACTGCTTAATGGTAATCAAACCATGAGTATCATGACCGACTTCTTGCTAAAACAGTGGTATGAGAGCAGTAAACTAAACGGTGGTCAGTTTGTGGCTTCAACAATAGTTTCTACCAATTTGGTTAACGAAATTGCCAAAAGCTATAATGTTGAAACCAAAGTTAGCTTAACTGGTTTTAAATGGATTGCTAAAATGATTCGCGATTTTGATCATTTAGAATTTATTGGCGGTGGTGAGGAAAGTTTTGGGTATATGGTTGGTGATTTTATACGTGATAAAGATGCGGTTACAGCTACTTTATTAGCCTGTGAAATTGCAGCGAATGCTAAGAATAATAATTCAACCATCTATAAAGAACTTATTAACTTATACTTAAAGCATGGGTTTTATAAAGAGCACTTAATTTCTATTGTAAAAAAGGGTGCAGATGGTGCACAAGAGATTCAGCAAATGATGGCTGACCTACGTAAAAATCCGCTAAGAGAAATAGACGAATCTAAAGTTGAATACCTATTCGATTATCAAGCATCAGTCTGCCAAAATTTACTTACTGGCGAAAAAACTGACATTGATCTGCCAAAATCGAATGTTTTAATCTATCAAACGCAAGATGGCACAAGAGTTGCCGCTAGACCAAGTGGAACCGAGCCTAAAATAAAATTCTATTTTAGTGTAAATCTTCCATTAGATGATTTAGAGAATTTAATGCCTACTGAACGTTTGCTTGAGCAAAAGATTGAGCGCATTATCAAAGAAATGAAGTTACATTAATGAACTATTTTAAAAAGATTTTTCGTTTTGCATTACCTTATAAAACCTATGGAATACTAAACATAATCTGTAACATTTTTTATGCATTGTTCAGTGCACTTTCTTTTATAGCATTGATTCCAATGCTTGATATTCTATTTGAAAAAGATAAGGCTAAACCTATAGTAGAGCCCATTTATTCTGGTATTTCCAACATTAAAGATTTTTTTAAAGAATACCTTGCCTACCATGTAAATCAGTATGCACAAGATGATGCTTCTAAAGCATTGTTCTTAGTAATTAGCTTGGTAATTATATTATTCTTATTAAAGAATATATTCAATTATTTGGCCATGTATTTTATTACTTTTTTAAGAAATGGTGTATTGAAAGATTTGCGAAATGTACTCTATGAAAAAACAGTGGAACTGCCCCTCTCCTATTTTTCTGAAAAACGTAAAGGTGATATAATGGCTAGAATTGGTACCGATGTTCTAGAAATTCAACATTCATTTTTATCAATTTTAGAATTGATAGTAAGAGAACCTCTTACCATTATCTTCACAATTGTAATGATGCTTTTAATAAGTACAAAACTCACTTTGTTTGTATTTATTTTTATACCAATTTCGGGATTCATAATCTCGGCAATAGGTAAAAGCTTAAAACGAAAATCAGACAGAGTTCAAAAAGAGCAAGGCACTTTTCTTTCAACTTTAGAAGAAACGCTAGGCGGGCTCCGTATTATTAAAGGATTTAATGCCGAAAGTAAATTCAATAAGAAGTTTCAAGAATCTACTGGCCGTTTCTATAAGTTTTCAAACAAGTTGTTAAACCGCCAAAATCTGGCTTCACCAACGAGTGAATTTTTAGGTATCACTGTAATTGCTATATTATTATGGTATGGAGGGCGCATGGTATTAGTAGAAGGAAGTCTTGATGGAAGCTCGTTTATTGCATACATGGGTTTAGCATATAATATTTTAACTCCTGCAAAAGCCATCTCAAAAGCATCCTATGGAGTAAAACGAGGTAACGCTGCTGCAGAACGCGTACTTGAAATTATTGAAACTGAAAATCCATTAAAAGACAAGCCCAATGCTATCTATAAAGAGCATTTTGATCAAGAAATAAAATTTGAAGACATTACCTTTAAGTATGAAGAAGAGAATGTACTTGAAAATTTCTCATTAGTTATCCCTAAAGGAAAAACGGTTGCATTAGTTGGTCAATCTGGTAGTGGTAAATCGACCTTAGCTAATTTAATTACACGTTTTTATGATGTTAATCAGGGTAAAATAACCATTGATGGTGTCGATATAAGAGATTTAAAAATAGCTTCGCTACGCGAGCAATTGGGTATTGTGACACAAGATGCCATATTATTTAATGACACCATTAAAAACAATCTTTTATTAGGTGTTAAGGAAGCCTCAGATGAAGATATTATCAAAGCTTTAAAAGTGGCAAATGCTTGGGAATTTGTAAAAGACCTGCCGAACGGATTTGATACAAATATTGGCGATAGTGGTAATAAACTCTCTGGTGGACAAAAGCAGCGGTTAAGTATCGCAAGAGCCGTATTAAAGAATCCACCAATTATGATTTTAGACGAAGCAACATCAGCACTTGACACTGAATCTGAACGCCTTGTGCAAGATGCACTAGAAAAGATGATGCAAAATCGAACGTCAATTGTTATAGCACATAGACTATCAACAATACAAAAAGCCGATACTATTGTGGTTATGCAAAAAGGAAAAATAGTGGAGCAAGGTAAACATAAAGAGCTATTAGAGAAAGGCGGAGTTTATCAAAAATTAGTTGAAATGCAATCTCTTGCATAAAAGTAAACGCAATGAACGTTATTGAAAATTTAAAATGGCGATATGCTTGTAAAAAATTTGATGAAACAAAGTTTTTATCAGATTCACAGGTAGAAACTCTCACAAAAGCTTTTAACTTAACGGCAACATCATTTGGGTTGCAACCAATTAAGCTATTGGTTATAAAAAATAAAGAATTACAAAGAGAATTAGTTACCCACTCATTTGATCAAGAACAAGTGTATAGTGCTTCACATCTATTGGTTATCTGTATTCAGGATTATTTTACTTTAGATGATATTGACTCTTATTTTGATCTAGAAAGGGAGATTAGAGGTACCTCTGAAGAAATTTTACAGCCGTATCGCAAACAGCTTAAAGATATTTTTGCGAATAAATCTACGAATGAAAAACAAAAATCGGCCATAAATCAAGCCTATATTGCTTTAGGAAATTTAATGACCATTTGTGCTCTGGAAAAAATAGATTCTTGTCCGATGGAAGGTTTTATAGCGCAGAAATATGACGAAATCTTAAACTTACGTGATCAAAATCTAAAATCGGTATTACTATTTCCGGTAGGATTTAGAGCTGAAGATGATTTTATGAGTACACTCAAAAAAGTAAGAAAACCAATCGAAGAAACAATTATAAAAATCTCTTAAAGTAAATGAATTCAGAAATAAGAAATTTAGAACCACTAGCACTATGGAATCATTTTGCAGATTTAAATGCTGTGCCTCGTGCTTCCAAAAAAGAAGAACGCGTTATTCAGTTTATGGTTGACTTTGGAAATCGATTAAATTTAGAAACTTTTATTGATAAGGTTGGAAATGTGATCATTAAAAAACCTGCAACTTCTGGCATGGAAAACCGAAAGACCATTGTGATGCAATCGCATTTAGATATGGTTCACCAAAAAAATAATGATACTGTTTTTGACTTCGATACTCAAGGTATTGAAATGTTTATTGATGGAGATTGGGTGAAGGCAAAAGGAACTACCCTAGGTGCGGATAATGGATTAGGAGTAGCCACTATCATGGCTATCTTAGAATCTAAAAATATCGAACACCCTTCGATCGAAGCACTTTTTACTATTGATGAAGAGACCGGAATGACAGGTGCAATGGGTCTTGAAGGGGGTTTATTAAAAGGCGAAATATTACTTAATCTTGATACAGAAGATGATGATGAGATCGGTGTGGGTTGTGCTGGAGGCATTGATATAACAGCAACTAAATTTTATGTTCCGCAAAAAATCGAAGGAGGTCAAACTGCCTATAGAATTTCGGTAAAAGGATTGCAAGGCGGGCATTCGGGCATGGATATTCATAAAGATTTTGGTAATGCTAATAAGCTAATGAATCGTATTTTATTCGCTCTCAATGAATGGATTTTAATTGCTGAAATTGATGGTGGCGGACTGCGAAATGCAATCCCTAGAGAAAGTAATGCCATCATTGTAACTAGCGTACCAGAAATTTTGGAAGATCAATTTTATCAAATTGCAAAAACCATTATTGATGAATACCAAGGAATAGAAAGTGATATAGAAATAGAGCTGGAAGAAAGTTTATTACCTCAAACTACAATTGCCAGTGAGGAGCAAGACATACTTTTAAAAACTATTTATGCCGCACATAATGGCGTTTTTAGAATGAGCCCAGATATCAAAGATTTAGTAGAAACTTCTAACAATGTAGCACGCGTACTAGTTAAAGATGGCACTATAAAAATACTTTGTTTAACACGAAGTTCAATAGAATCGGGCAAAGAGAATTTAACAAATACCATCAAATCTGTATTTGAGTTAGCTGGTTTTAGCGTTGACCTTTCTGGTTCATATCCTGGTTGGAAACCCAATCCGAATTCTGAAATCTTAAAAGTTCTAAAAGATCTTTATGTAAATATGTTCAATGAAGCGCCCAATGTTCTTGCTTGTCATGCAGGACTTGAATGTGGAATTTTGGGTACCAACTACCCAGAAATGGACATGATATCTTTTGGACCAAATATTAGAGGAGCGCATTCTCCAGATGAAAGAGCAAGTATCAGCTCAGCTCAAAAATATTGGAAGTACGTTATCGAGATTTTAAAAAATATTCCTGCTAAAGGTTAGCTAAATGTTTTCGATTCTGTTTGAGATGAAATTTAGCATTACCCAATACTTGTAAAATATTTGGTTTATAAACTTAGTTCTTATACAATAAGATATCTTTTCGTCGTTATCATAGTAATAATAAAACGCCAAAATGAAATCAATAAAAATTTTAGTAACAGTTTGTGTAGCATTTTTACTTTTTTCTTGTTCTGAAGATGATACTATTGGAGTAAATGCTACAGCCGATGAGGTAGCGGGTACCTGGAAATTAGTAGAAATAACTCAAGAAGGCACTACGACTACCGAAATACAAGGAGTTCCAGTTCAAACCAATTTCACAGCAGTTGGTAAAAATATTGATGCACAAGTTATTTTTACTCAAAACCCAAATAATTTTGTTGGATCTGGGAGCTATACGAGTGTAGTAACCATAACTATTCTTGGGCAAGGTAATACTCAGGAAATCCCTGTAGATATTGATGAATTTTTAAGTGAAGGAACCTGGGCAATAAACGGTACAGAATTAACAGTTACGCAAAATAATGAGTCAGCAACTGCAATAATTACTGAAATAACTGCTACCACTTTAAAATTTGAAATAGAAATCAATCAAGAAATTGTAATAGATGGATTTAGAAGCACCTCAGAAACAACGGCCAAAATGTCTTTAGTTAAACAATAAAGATGTAAATGAAAGCTAAAAATCTGATACTTCTCATTACTGTCATTGGCTTTTTAAATCTAAGTGCACAGTCTGTTAAATACGATAAAAAAGCATTATCATTCTTAAATTCTACTAAAGTAATTTTAGTAGAATTTGATTTTTCTCAATTAACATTTGAAGATGATAAAGCCGAAGCAGAATACTTAGAACATAGAATGAACAGGTTAAATAAACGTTCCGATTCTATAGGCTATAAATGGCTAGATCAATATAAAGCATACAAAAACAAATACTGGCAAGAACAATTTGTTAATGAGCTAAACAAGAGATTGGCAAAAGCAAAAAAGAAAGTAATCTTTGCACTAACTGCTGAGAACGCTGATCATAAATTAGTTGTAAGAACAAAATGGATCTACTTAGGGTATAATGTAGGCGTAGCCAATGAACCTGCAAAATTAAAAGTAGATTTTGATTTTTATACCACCAATAGTTCGGAAACCTTATTGACCTCATTACATATTAAGCGCGCTACCGGCACTAATGGAAATTCCATTAAAAAAGGAGATAAATTTCGCTATTTAAAGAGGGTTGGAAACGCTTACAAGAAGAGTGCCTTTATGATTTATTTAGTTTTAAATAAGTTTTTAAACTAATTACTCGATTTAAATTTTTTCCTTCTTTTTCATTTGTCAGAAATTCTAGACTTCGTACTTTTGGCAAAACCTAATAGCAATGGAAAACACCAAATACGTTTTCGTTACCGGAGGCGTAACTTCATCACTTGGAAAGGGCATTATTGCTGCTTCTTTGGCCAAATTACTACAAGAAAGAGGCTACTCAGTAACCATTCAAAAGCTAGATCCATATATCAATATTGATCCCGGAACTTTGAATCCTTACGAGCATGGAGAGTGTTTTGTTACGAATGATGGTGCCGAAACGGATCTTGATTTGGGTCATTACGAACGTTTTTTGAATATTCCTACCTCACAAGCAAATAACGTAACTACAGGAAGAATTTATCAAACGGTTATTGATAAAGAACGCAAAGGTGATTATCTGGGTAAAACAGTTCAAGTAATTCCTCATATTACAGATGAAATTAAACGTAGAATTCAGCTTATAGGTACTACAGGAGAGTTTGATATTGTAATTACAGAAATTGGTGGTACAGTTGGTGATATTGAATCATTACCATATGTTGAATCTGTACGTCAATTATTATGGGAATTAGGTGAAGAAAATGCTATTGTTGTTCATCTTACTTTGGTTCCTTATTTAGCCGCAGCGGGCGAATTGAAAACAAAACCAACACAGCATTCTGTAAAAATGCTTATGCAAAGTGGTGTAAGTCCAAATATTCTTGTGTGTAGAACGGAACATGAAATCTCCGATGATATTAAACGTAAACTTGCATTATTCTGTAATGTTAAAAAAGAAGATGTTATTCAATCACTTGACGCAGAAACCATTTATGATGTTCCTAACTTAATGTATCAGGAAGGTTTAGATACGGTAGTACTTAAAAAATTAAACCTTTCGGCTGAAGATAAACCGGTTCTTAACAAATGGAATGACTTTTTGAAACGTCATAAAAACCCAAAACACACTGTTGAAATAGGCTTGATAGGTAAATATGTTGAATTACATGATTCCTATAAATCTATATCTGAAGCCTTTATTCATGCCGGTGCAGCTAATGAAGTACAAGTCAATTTACATTGGATTCATTCTGAAACCTTAACTATTGATCAACTTAAAGACCTTGATGGAGTTTTAGTGGCTCCAGGTTTTGGTAATAGAGGTATTGAAGGTAAAATTGATGCTATAAAATACATTAGAGAACACCATATTCCGTTTTTAGGCATTTGTCTCGGTATGCAAATGGCAGTTATCGAGTTTGCACGAAATGTTTTAGGCCTACAGAATGCCAATTCTACAGAAATGGTTGAAGATACCCCTCATCCTGTTATTAATTTAATGGAAGAGCAAAAAAACATTACAGATATGGGGGGCACCATGCGTTTAGGCGCATGGCAATGTGAGCTAAAAAACAATTCTGTTGTTAAATCGGTTTATGACAAAAATGTGATAGACGAACGTCATCGCCATCGATATGAATTCAACAATGATTATTTAGAGCAATTTGAAGCCTCTGGTATGATTGCTACAGGTAAAAATCCTAAAACAGGTTTAGTAGAAATTGTTGAATTACCTAACCATCCATGGTTTGTAGGCGTACAATATCATCCTGAGTATAAAAGTACAGTGCTCAACCCGCATCCATTATTTGTTGCATTTGTTGCAGCTTCATTGAAATATAAAATTGAAGCTACAGTATAAAGATTTACATGTTTATAATCTCTTCTATGCTTGCTCTTTTACTATAATCTGGATCATAATGTGCATATGATATTTTACCGTTTTTAGCTATAATATACGTTGCAGGAACTGGTAAAACATTATTATTCGTTTCGTTGTATTTAGCTACTTTATTTTTAGTAAACCCGTAGTAGCTAGTTACATTTTTATCATTGACTTCAAAGGCTACTTTATACGCATTCATTATGCTATTATCAACATCATGCACAATTGAATATTTGGCATTTACCTTATCTGATGTTTCTTTGGTTTTTTCAACTTTTTCAGGTGTCACAACAACCACGTAGTATCCCTTGTTAATCAATTCTTCAAGATTTTCACTTAACTTCTTTAGGTGCTTTTTACAATATGGGCACCAATTTCCACGGTAAAACAACAATAATATCTTATGGTCTTTTAATATTTTCTTCGAATTGATTTCTTTACCAAATTGATCCTTTCCTTTAATTAAAGGTGCAGCTTCTCCCACTTGTAAATAATCGTTGTCAATTTGAGAAAACCCTGAAATAGAAATTAAAAGAATAGCTGTGAAAAATAATTTATACATTTTAAAATAGTTTTTTATGAATAGACGTATTTTAATTTTTCCCTTACTTTTTCTTTACTTGCTATGAAGCTTTTTAAAATTAATATCTTTGTTATAAACGCATTAACTATGAAAAAAATAATAATCCTCATTACATTTTTTACTGCATCGGCAGTAATCAGTCAGACAACAAGCGACACCATATCAGAAAAAACATTTAATGAAGAATTAGCTAAAGAAATGAAAGCCGATGACTATGGAATGCGCAAATATGTGATGGCATTTTTAAAAAGGGGACCAAACAGACCTACTGACAAAGCTGAAGCTGCTAAATTACAAGCTGCTCATATGGGAAATATTAGGCGCTTAGCGAAAGAAGGAAAGTTAGCCTTAGCAGGGCCTTTTTTAGATAATGGAGAATTACGTGGTATCTATATTTTCAATGTTGAATCTATTGAGGAAGCTAAAGCTTTAACGGAAACTGATCCTGCTATAAAATCTGGTAGTTTAATAATAGAATTACATCCTTGGTATGGCTCTGCGGCATTAGGTTTTGTAAATAAACACCATGGTAAATTAGCAAAAAAGAAGATTTAAAGTTGACAAATGTATCTTATCCGTCATGCCGAACTTATTTAGGCATTTCATTAACTTACTTCTATAACAACTTTAAGGTTAAACCTGGAAATAAGTCGAAAATGATATTATATGTTACTTAATAAATAAGTAATAGAGGAAATAAAAAACTAAAAGTGAAATCAAAATGGATAAGATAAAATTCTTTCTATTTTCATTTTTTAGTTTAGTTCGAATATCTTTTTTAACCTTGTTAAGTCTTTGATCTGAAACTTTTGGTAAATCATATAAGGCATCATTTACTTCTGAACTTAAATGCTCTTTTTTAAACCTACCAACTTTTGTTTGTTTTCTTCTTTTATTTCTATTATGAACATCTTGAAAACTGCGCATAAAAAATCAAAAGTTACTTCAAAAGCTCTTTAGCTTTCAGTTTTGCTTCTTCGTTGCGATCAATTTTATGTTCTGGTCGAGTCCATTTAGGTTTTTCACCTAAATCTTTATACTGAGAGTTTTCGGCCTCAACCGTTTCTGGTTGCATTTTTTTAATAAATGGTTTTTGAGGGTTCAAACCTAATAATTTAAACATCTCCATATCTTCATTTACATCTGGGTTTGGGGTTGTAAGAAGTTTATCACCTGCAAAAATTGAATTAGCACCTGCAAAGAAACACATTGCTTGTCCTTCTCTACTCATATCGGTTCTTCCTGCACTCAAACGTACCTGTGTTTCAGGCATTACAATGCGGGTAGTAGCCACCATTCGAATCATTTCCCAAATAGAAACAGGTTCTTGGTCTTCTAGTGGTGTTCCGTCTACAGCCACCAGCGCATTAATAGGTACTGATTCGGGTTGTGGATTTAATGTAGATAATGCCACAAGCATCCCTGCTCTATCCTTTACATTTTCGCCCATACCAATAATTCCTCCACTACAAACAGTAACATTTGTTTTACGAACATTATCAATAGTATCTAATCTATCTTGATATCCTCTGGTAGAAATTACTTCTTTATAATATTCTTCTGAAGAGTCTAAATTATGATTGTATGCATATAATCCAGCTTCTGCCAGGCGTTTTGCCTGATTTTCTGTAACCATACCTAATGTACAACATACTTCCATATCAAGCTTATTAATAGTACGAACCATTTCTAATACCTGATCGAACTCTGGTCCATCTTTTACATTACGCCAAGCAGCTCCCATACATACGCGAGAACTTCCTGAAGCTTTTGCCCGTAAAGCCTGGGCCTTAACCTGAGGAACTGACATTAAATCATTTCCTTCAATATCGGTATGGTAACGTGCTGCTTGCGGACAATACCCACAATCTTCAGGGCAACCACCTGTTTTTATTGATAACAACGTTGATACCTGTACTGTATTCGGATCGTGATACTTTCTATGAATAGTAGCCGCATCATAAAGCAGCTCCATCAAAGGTTTATTATAAATAGCTAAGATTTCTTCTTTTGTCCAGTCGTGTCTTGTCATGCTCATACATTCGAGTTATTAGGTATGGTCAAAAGTAAAAAATTCCGCCATAGTGGCGGAATTTTTAAATTACTTTTTATCATCAGATTTATCATCAGGTTTTGCCCCTTTAGGCTTTTCTGGTTTTTGAACATCTTTTCCTTTTAGATATTCGGGTAATTCCATACCTGCCATATTGAACATTTCCTGTAATGGAGGAACTGCTTTATACATACCAGAAATAAAGTTAGATGTAGATGTTTTGCCATCTTTTGCAGTACCATTCTCCCAAACGGTAACCTTATCAATTTTAATATACTTAATAGAACAGCGTCTTTAGAATTATTTCGACAACAAAACACTAACAGCGTTTCCACCGAAACCAACGGCATTTACCAGTACTTTTTGGATAGTTTTTGGTTGATTTTGTGTTTTGGCGTATGGTACTTCTATAGCTTGTTGGTGTTGTAACATTAAGACGGCTAGTTCTAAACTCAATAAGCCTGAAGCACCGAACGTATGGCCCAGCTTCCATTTATTAGTTGTCAAAAAAGGGGTTTTGTTACAAAACACCTTCTCGATAGCTTTGATTTCAGCTAAATCACCCTTAATTGTGCCAGGGGTATGTGTAATAATCACATCTACATTTTCGGTTGATAAATCTCCTAGTGCCATCTTCATTGATTGCTGAAAACAATCGGCCTCGGTAGATAGTGAAGTGTTATGCTTTAAAAGTTCGGTTGCATACCCAATTCCTTCAACAAAACATAAAGCATTTTCTTTTTGCCCGATTTCTAAACAAGCTACAGAAGCTCCTTCTCCAAGCACCATGGTATTTTTAGTCTTTTCTAAGTCTAAAGCACGACAGGGATAAGAATCAATAAAGTCTTTAGCATAAATATTTAAAGCTTGCATCTGGGCAATTGTAAATGGTGTTAAAGGAGCTTCACTACCTCCCACTAAAAATTTAGTTGCCATACCAGAATGAAGCCAGGCTATGCCATTTAATAGCGCATGTAACGCCGTTGAGCAGGTAATAGAATGTGAAATTTCGGGCCCCTTTGTTTGTAGATCGTGAGCCACCCATGATGATATATTACCTAAGGTAGTTGTAGGAGAGCTTAATGTTGAAGACCTTTTTTTAGTTAAAAATTCACTGTGATATTTTTCGAATAAACCTGTAGCGCCTCTTGAAGAACCAATATTTACGCCAAAATTATCTTGAGCTTTCCAATCTGCTTGCTTAACGGCTTCTCGAGACACATATAGCGCATAGAGAACAGAATCGTCTAAATCAATATATTTAGAATTTGAATTTCGAAATTCAGTTATTTTAGTTCTGGAATCGTCTGATAATGACGCAACTAAAACATCTTTATTTTGCATTTTTTTTGGCAAAATATGATGTTTTGTGTTCTGATATGCATCCCAACTTTCTTTTAAGGAATTACCTAAAGGAGAGATCGATGCTAAAGCTGTTATAGAGATTGGTTTCTTCATAAACTTTGGCAAAAATAAGTTTCTATGTAACAAAAACCAGTCATAAAACACTTATATTTATAAAAAGAGTAAGCAATGAACGAACATGTACAACAAAAAAGCTGGTTTTCAAGAAATTGGATGTGGTTAGTGCCAGTAAGTGGCTGTCTTTTGATAGTTCTTCTTATGGTTTTTGGAGTAGGAGCAGCCATCTTTGGAGTTACTAAATTAATTACGGGCTCTGAGCCGTATGAGTATGCACTAGATCAGGCGGAAACTAATGAAAAAGTTATTCAGATATTAGGCGAGCCTATAGAAACGAATGGTATTATGCAAGGTAATATCTCGCTTAGTAATAATGATGGAAATGCAGATATTAAAATCCCTATTAAAGGACCTAATGGTAAAGCCAGTATTATAGTTAAAGCTGAAAAACATGATGGTGATTGGAATTATAGTGAACTTTATGTTCTGATCAAAGAAACTAATGAACGCATTAACTTAATTGACCAGTCTTTAGAGGGTATTTAACGCCATACTGAACTAGTTTCGGTATCAAACTAATAATATAAAGCCTGTTAAAAAGTGTTTAATACTGATTCAATTACATCATAAACTTTATGTAATTGCTCATTAGAAATTGTAAAAGGTGCCAAAATGTATATTGTATTTCCTAACGGTCGTAAACAAACCCCATTTTTCATAAAGAAATTAAAAAGCTCATTACGCAAATTACCGTAACGCTCCATCTTTACATCTAAGTCCAGTGCATAAATAACACCCAATTGGCGGGTTTCTTTCACTTTAGGATGGTTTTTAATACGTTGATCAAAAATTTTATGCTCTTCGGTAATCCTTTTAATGTTATTCTGTAGCTCTTCTGATTGTAACAATTCTATTCCGGCCAATGCTGCTGTACAAGCAATTGGATTCGCAGAATATGTATGTCCATGAAAAAAACCTTTAGCTAATTCATCACTTAGAAAAGCGTTATACACTTTCAGTGTACATGAGGTGATGGCCATAGGCACCAATCCTGCGGTTAATGATTTTGACAAACAAATAATATCGGGCTGGTTTTTTAGGTGATCTGAAGCAAAATATTTACCTGTTTTACCAAAGCCCGTCATCACCTCATCAGCAATTGTCAACACATCATGTTTTTTAGCAATAGCTAGAAATTCATCTAGATATTCTGCCTGATGCATTTTCATAGCTGCCGCTCCTTGAACCAAGGGTTCGTATATAAAAGCAGCCACTTGATATTTTTCTAAAATTTGTAAAAATTGTGATCTAACATTTTCAAAATTTTCTGCTGTAGGTACAGGAATTCTTTCTACATCAATAAAGAAATCTTCAAAAGGGCCATTATAAACAGACAACCCTGAAACAGACATTGCTCCAAAAGTATCACCATGAAAACCATCTTCAAACGCAATAATCTTTCCTCGTTTTTCGCCGTTATTAAAATAATATTGTAGCGCCATTTTAATTGCTACATCAACTGATGTAGAGCCATTATCTGAAAAAAATAATTTTTGCTGATTATCTGGTAATATATTAATTAGTGTTTCTGATAATCTTATCGCTGGTTCATGAGTAAATCCGGTAAAGACGACATGATCTAGCTGTTGCATTTGCCTTGCTACTTTATCTATAATATATGGGTTGCAGTGCCCATACATACAGGTATACCATGAAGCAATACCGTCTATATATTCATTACCTTCCTCATCATAAAGCACACAATCTTTTGCTTTAACGATACCGATGGTTTCGGGTTGTAATTTATGCTGCGTTAACGGATGCCAAAGGTGTTTTTTATCTCTACTTTTTAAGGTCATAGTTTGCTTCTAAATTTTTCTGCGTATTCTTTTACTACATTCTCATCAAAATAGGGTTCCTCTTCGATACGACCAATAACCGCAGTATTTGTCATTCCCTTAATAATCGATTCGGTCGTAGGGTGCTCGTTACCTGAAAATATAATAGATACATCAAACCCTTTCTCTTTTAAAAAATTAGCTGTTAGTAAGGTGTGATTAATACTTCCTAAGTAATGACGTGAAACCAATATAATTTTATAATTAGGTTTGATTATATCAAAAACGGTATGCTTATCATTTAATGGAACCAGTAAACCTCCAGCTCCTTCAATAACCAAATGATTCTTAGTAATTGGCTCTTTTATTTTTTTGAGATCAATCTTGAGTTTATCAATCTCAGCAGCGGCATGCGGGCTCATAGGTGTGTTCAGCGCATAGCTATTTGGGTGAAATTTAGATATACTATTTGAAACTAATCGTTCAACCTTTTTCGTATCACAATTTTCTAGATCTCCGGCTTGCACTGGCTTCCAATAATCAGCTTCTAACGCCTCGGTAACAATTGCCGCAGCAATAGTTTTACCAACGTCTGTTGAAATACCGGTAATAAAGTATTTTTTCATTTCAAATCAAATTCAGTTCCACAATCATTACATCTATAAATAAATTTAGTATAAAAAGGTAAAAGAGTATATAGTAATCCTATTAAAAACCAGAATAAAGATTTTGCGCTTTTTACACTAGAAAACATATTAACATTTGTACTATTACATTTTACACATTTGATAGGATTCCCTTCATCATCAATTGAATTTTTATCAATAGAACTCAATATCTCTAAAGCTTTTGGTTTATCTTTAATAGAAACTTTTAGTTTAACTCCTCCAATAGCATTGCTAACTAAGGGGTCTGTATCAATGGTGAGATTATCCCATATAAGTGTTTCTACTCCTTCCGCTTCAAGTTTGCCTTTTATAATATAGGCCTCGGATGAATATTGATATGTTGCTATTGTGACAAATATGTTTTTCATTGCGTCACAAAAGTAGCAAGCTTCTCTAAAACTTTTGTAATTTCTTCTTTAGAATTATATGCATGAATGCAGAAACGTAAACGCTCTGTTCCTGCCTGTACCGTTGGCGATAAAATGGGTTTCGCATCAAATCCGTTTTCTTTAAGTTTTTTAGAAATTGATTTAACAGCTGTATTACCTGGAATTACACAGCAATGTATTGTTGAATGACTATTAATAAAGTTCAAACTTAATCTCTTTATTTCCAATTTAAAGTGTTCAATGTTATCATGAAGTTTTTTAGAGACTTCGTTGGTGAGTGCATCATATACTGTTTTTATTGTAGCCAATGAATGCTGTGGTAAAGCTGTGGTATAAATAAGGCTTCTAGAAAAATTAACTAAATACTGCTTTAGTTCTTTACTTCCTAGAATAGCAGCTCCATGACACCCTAAAGCTTTACCAAATGTAATCAGTCTAGCAAAAACTTCTTTTTCTAAACCTAATTCTTGAACTAATCCACATCCTTTATTTCCAAAAACACCAACCGCATGTGCTTCATCGATTATCAAATATGCATTATACCTATTACATAATTGAGATAGTTTAATTAAATCTGGTGAGTCACCGTCCATAGAAAAAATAGACTCTGTAACTACATAAATTATTTGATTATTGTCTTGTGATCTTTCTAGTATTTCATTGAGGCGCTCAAGATTATTATGTTTAAACTTATAAGACTTTGCATTTGTCATTTTTATACCATCTCGAATGGAGGCATGAATTAATTCATCATATAATATTAAATCATCGCGCTGTGGCACAGATGAAAAGAACCCTATATTAGCGTCATATCCAGAATTAAAAATTAATGCCTCTTCACTTTTGTGATGATTACAGATAACATTTTCAACCTCATTATATAATTGATGATTTCCCGATAGTAATCGCGATCCGGTTGCTCCGTTCCTTTGTAGGTTAGATGTTATTAGAAATTGATGTGTCTTGTCAAAAATCAATGAAGACTTAGCAAAACCCAAATAATCATTTGAAGAAAAATCAATTAACTTGGCATGACTTCCTAGCGTTCTTAAAGAATTATTAGCCTCACGTTCGGTTAGTTTTTGATGTAATTTTTCAGGCAGCTTCATTACTGGCAAAAGTATTAAAATATCACATCTTTATGCTCTGTTTATTTTAGTTGATTGGTAAACTTAATTTTCCTTTTACAAATAAAGAATTAAATTATTCTTTCATGATACAACATTTTTATCAATAGATTTTAACTCAATTTGTAACTCGGTGAGCATGGTTGCAATACTACTTAATTTAAGTTCATTCTTATCATATTCTTGTGTATTAATACAACATTTAAATCTCCATAGCTCAAGAATATCTTCAATTTTCACCTCATAAGGTGCATATTTTTTATTGTCGGAATAGAGTAATAAACTATTTCTATCCTTAATTCTATTATATACACGTTTATATACCAATCCATCTTCTTTTGTTAAAAGCACATACGTTCTCCCATCTTTTACATCTTTAATGTCTTCAACGTATTTTCCGATAATAAATGCTCCTGGTTTTACAGGTAACATAGAATCTCCTTTTATAGGGAAAGCCCTATGGGTGCCAGCGGGTAAAAATGGTAAATTAAACCGTTGAAGGTCTTCTATATATTCTGGATCAGCATAGCCCTTTAAGTAACCAGCCGAAGCTTCAATAGGAACTATCTCAATGTTTTCTTTATTCGCTTCTGTAACTGTAATTGGAAATAATACTCTATTACTCCCGATCTTAATAAATGTTTGATTCTTTGACTTTCTCAGGTCAACTTTAATCAATGTATCTACTGGCAGGTTAAAATATTTTGAAACGTCAATTAATATATCAATTGGAGGCTCTGATCGACCCTCTTCATATGAGCCAATTCTTGACCTTGTACACTTTAACTCTTCTGATAGAGCCTCTTGAGACAAGCTCTTAAGGCTTCTTAAGTACTGTAAGTTTGATTTAAAATAATTCATTTTACTACATTTTGTAGCAATCATTCACTACATTTTGTAGCTAAATTTACATAAAATAAATTAATTGACAAATTGTATTTGAATTGCCATACATATTATAGCCTTCGATATGGAACTATTAAGCCAGAAGAACTTTTGTCTTTAGCTTCTGAGGCAAAGCTTCAAAGTATTGCGCTAACCGATATTAATAATACTTCGGCGTGTTTAGATTTTGTTCGCTTGTCTTCTAAATACAATATCAAAGCTGTTTTAGGGGTAGATTTTAGAAATGGAGTTGATCAACAATTTATATTACTGGCCAAAAACAATAAAGGATTTCAACAGATCAATAACTATTTATCTATTTTTTTACATGATAGTTCTTTAGTGATCCCACAAAAACCAATTGATATAGCTGACAGTTTTGTAATTTATCCTTTTGAAAAAGGAAAACTATACACACTTAAGGAAAATGAATTTTTAGGTATTTCTCCTAAAGACCTTAACCATTTAAAATTTTCGAAATGGAATAAGCAACTCCATAAATTAGTAGTTCTAAGAACTGTTTCTTTTCAAGATAAAAAGGGATTTAACACCCATCGCTTACTACGAGCTATAGATAATAACACTTTATTAAGTAAGCTATCATTAAATGAACAAGGATGTGAGACAGATCAATTTTTGCCTTTAGAAAATCTTAAGATCATCTATAAAGATTACCCAGAACTTATTGAAAACACACAACGAATTTTGAATGATTGTTCTGTCGAATTTGATTTTTCGCAAACTACCCCAAACAATCAACGCTCTTATACTGGTAATGAAGCCTTAGATTATCGATTACTCGAAAAACTTACTTATCAAGGGTTAGCTTATCGCTATGAAAATCCCGATGAAACTATTTACAACCGTATTAAAAAAGAACTCTCTATCATAAAAGAGAAAGGCTTTGTTTCTTACTTTTTGATCAATTGGAAGATTTTAAAGTATGCTCGCAATAAAGGTTATTTCTATGTTGGACGTGGTAGTGGTGCTAATAGTATTATAGCATACCTCTTACGAATAACAGATGTTGATCCTGTTGAATTAGATCTTTATTTTGAGAGGTTCATTAATCTTTACAGGAAGAATCCGCCTGATTTTGATATTGATTTCTCCTGGGCTGATCGCGATGATATTACTGAATTTATGTTTAAACGTTTTAAGAATACAGCATTAATCACTGTTTACAACACATTTAAATTTAGAGCTTCGGTACGTGAATTAGGAAAAGTATTTGGTTTACCAAAATCTGAAATGGATGTACTTACAAGAGGTAAATATAACTTCAATGCCTTAGATCGATTATCTCAATTAGTTATTAAGTATAGCAAATACATTCAAGGGTTTCCAAATTATTTAGGAATTCATGCTAGTGGAATTTTAATCTCAGAAAAACCCATTCATTATTACTGTGCTACTTTTTTACCACCAAAAGGATTTGCTACTACTCAAATAGATATGGTTATTGCTGAAGATATTGGCTTATATAAGTTTGATATTCTAAGTCAACGAGGATTAGGGAAGATTAAAGATACAGTAGAGATTATTAAATATAACCATCCTGAAAAAGAACAAATAGACATTCATGACATCAAGCGATTCAAAGAAGATAAACGCATTAAATACTTATTGAAAAATGCAAAAGCCATTGGGTGCTTTTATGTGGAATCTCCTGCTATGCGAATGCTTCTAAAAAAACTACAAGTAGATAATTATTTAGGCTTGGTTGCCGCTAGCTCAGTCATACGACCTGGAGTTGCAAAGTCTGGAATGATGCGAGAATATATATTACGTTATCGAAATCCTGAACGAAGAAATGATGCCCATCCTGTATTATTAGATATTATGCCCGAAACTTATGGGGTCATGGTTTATCAAGAAGATGTTATAAAAGTGGCGCATTATTTTGGAGGGCTAACTTTAGGAGAAGCAGATATGTTACGCCGCGGAATGTCAGGTAAATTCCGTTCACGAGAAGAGTTTTTAAAAGTGAAACAGCAATTTTTTGATAATTGTAAAGCTGATGGGAAATCTGAAGCTTTAACTGCAGATATATGGCGGCAAATAGAAAGTTTTGCAGGTTATGCCTTTGCTAAAGGACATTCTGCATCTTATGCCGTTGAAAGTTATCAGAGCCTATTCTTAAAAGCCTATTATCCCTTAGAATATATGGTAGCGACATTAAATAATGGTGGCGGATTTTATAGTAGAGAATTATATGTACACGAGGCCAGAATGCATGGAGCAATTATTGAATCACCTTGTATTAATTCTTGCTACCATCTAACCATAATAACCAGCAAAACCATTTATTTAGGCTTTAATTTTTTACGTGCACTAGAAGTAAATACTATTGAAAGAATACTTAATACTCGTGAACGTGATGGTGCATTTATAGATTTAGACGATTTTATAGATAGAGTAGCCATTTCTATTGAACAAATATCTATCCTTATTAAAATTAATGCATTTCGCTTTACAGGTATCAATAAGCGAGAATTATTATGGGATGCACGTTTAAAGATTAGTAAAATCCCCAAAGAAGAACATGTTATTACGCTGTTTAGAAGTGAACGAATCTCTTATGAAACTCCCGAATTAAAAAGTACTGCCTTAGAAAATGCTTTTGATGAGTATGAATTATTAGGCTTCCCTTTATGTAACCCCTTTGATCTATTAGCCAAACCTCAACAAAGCTTTTTGAGAGCTAAAGAATTAGGCAATTATAAAAATAAGATAATCACTATTGAAGGTTATTTAGTAACCACAAAGAACACAAATACATCAACAGGTAAGGCCATGCATTTTGGCACTTTTTTAGATCGAGATGGCAACTTTATAGATACCGTTCATTTTCCTCCAATAGCTGCTAAATATCCTTTTAGAGGGAAAGGAATTTATACAATCACAGGGAGAGTATTAGAAGAATTTGAATGCATTAACATAGAAGTCATCTCTATGTATCGAAAAGCAATTATCGAAGATCCTAGATACTCGAATGAGCCACAAAAAATTACTGCATAATGGCAGAAGATCGAGCCATTGTGCATATGGATCTAGATACTTTTTTTGTGTCTTGTGAACGTTTATTAGACAGTGCATTGATTGGAAAACCTGTATTGATAGGTGGTACTTCTGATCGAGGTGTAGTAGCTTCTTGTAGTTATGAAGCCAGAAAGTTTGGAATACATTCTGCAATGCCTATGCGTATGGCAAAACAATTATGCCCTCATGCTATCATACTGAGGGGAAATTCTGGCATTTATACTAAGTTTTCTGAGCAAGTTACTGAAGTAATTAAAGAAAGTGTTCCGCTTTATGAGAAGACATCTATAGATGAGTTTTACTTAGACTTAACCGGAATGGATAAATTCTTTGGTTGCCACCAACTAGCTAGTGAATTAAGACAGCGTATTATTAAAGAAACCGGACTACCAATTTCATTTGGATTATCCATCAATAAAACAGTCTCTAAAGTGGCAACCGGAGAAGCCAAGCCTAATAATCAAATACGTATTATTAAGGGAACAGAAAAACCTTTTTTAGCTCCATTATCGGTACGTAAAATACCTATGGTAGGCGAAGTGACTTATAAATCATTATGCGACCTAGGCATTAAACAAATTCTCACTGTACAAAAAATGCCCATGGAATTAATGCATCGTGTTTTGGGTAAAAATGGGCTAAGCATTTGGAAAAAAGCTAATGGTATTGATAATAACCCTGTTGTACAATACCATGAGCGTAAATCTATTTCTACAGAACGTACTTTTGACAAAGACACCACAAATGTTGAAAAATTGAAAAGCATTTTAATAGCAATGACTGAAAACTTAGCTTATCAACTTAGGCGTGGTAATAAATTAACAGCTTGTGTAACTTTTAAAATCCGGTATTCAGACTTTCAAACGTATACTATGCAGAAGCGAATACCTTATAGCTCTTTAGATAGTTCAATTGTACCGATAATTTTAGAATTGTTTAAAAAGCAATATAATCGGCGTTTGTTAGTACGTTTAATCGGCGTTAAATTTAGTCATCTAGTAGAAGGTGGTCATCAAATTAACTTATTCGAAGACGATGAAAAGTTAATTAACCTAAGCCAGGCAGTAGATAAAATGAGAGAACGTTATGGAGATCGTGCCGTAATTAGTGCAGCAGGTATGGAAGCAAAAAGTATTAGTAGGTGGAATCCTTTTACAGGAGAACCGCCACCTCTACTTGCGAATAGAAGGAGATAATTTATGCTTCAACCGTAAAATTATTACGGATTTACCTTACCTGAAAAGAAAATTTTTATTCTAAGTTAGCCTGAAATTAGTATTCCTATAAAGTATATAGGTTTTAGTAAAACAATATGTTCTTTTAATTTAAACTGAAATAGATTTTTAATATCGAGGCACTTGTTTCTAAACACTTATTTCACAGCCTGCCCTTTTAAGTTTAGGTTTAGTCTTCTCTGGAAGCAAGTGCCATTTAAAAAAAGCTAGAGCCTAGGCTCTAGCTAAAACAAAATATTAAGTCAGGGACTACCTTCTAATTAAATTAATGAAGGGTAATGACAGTTTAAAGTTAAGGAAACTATTGAAAAAGAAAAAGTTTAGGGTTGTTGCACTTTAATTCTGCTAGTTTTAGAATTTGGGTTAGAAATAGACTAGCAGAAAAAGTGCACATAATTAACATAATAAGCTCACAAATTATAAAATAGCTTTTTAGCAATTTTAATAAGGGTGTTTTTAAGTTTCACTTACTAATCTTGATTTCATTGATTCGATTATAAAAACATGCGTACAGATAAGTTTATTTACCTAATTATCATTTAATTACAAATATTCTTAAAAAATAGTGAAGCTTTAAAAACAAAAAAGCCTTGTATTTTTAAATACAAGGCTTTTATTTTGGTGGGCGCGAAGGGATTCGAACCCCTGACCCCTTGGGTGTAAACCAAGTCAAGCATATTTTTATTCACAATTGTTCCCCTACCCTTTCAATAACAATTAGATATTAATGGTAAGAATGTGACTGTTCCCAATCAACTTCATAACTAAGTAATTTGTTATTTACTTTTCTAATTACATACACCTTAAAAAATTTATGTTTTTCAACAACTGGCATCAACCCAGGTATTTTTTTACTCTGTTTTTATTTACCTCTTTTATCTTCTCTTTAAAAAACAGATATTCTTTATCCGATAGTTCATTTGCTTTTTCAAATTGTATTTTATCAAGAGATGCCAAGCTACAGGTATCTAATTTCTGTGTTTTCGAAGAATGAACAAATCTCTCCCCCTCAATATAAAACATTGTCAAATCTTCATTTTTTGTCTTGACTTTATTCTTTTGATCATCAAACATTATGTACTTCACAGACTTTAAATACTTATCACTGTTTTTGCACAACGAAAAATAGTTATTGTCTTGACCAAAAGACTTTAAAATACAAGTAAAAAAAACTAGAGTAAAAATATTTATAATGCTTTTCATTTTAACCATGAACTGTACCCAGTTCAACATATTATGGCCTAAGACTATCAACAAATTTGTTATTTGTTACAGAAAACATATAATGCCAATGATTATTAATTTTTTCAAAAACAAAAAATGCATTATCCCCTTTTCTATTATAAGCTATAAAAGCAAACTGCTTGTTAGCAGAATATATCGGCTTGGAGAAAGTATAAAAGTTATATTTTTTATTTAAATCATACATTTTTCTGAGTTCAATATTTTTCTCTTTCTTTGATAGATTTCTAATTTCTTTTCGGGTATATCTTAAATCGTCAATTAATAATACTTTATTTTCGAATTCAATTTTTTCACCACTCCATATGTTTGAATTGTCCTCAATTTGTTCGCTTAAATGATTAATTTCATTTCTCGTGAGAATTGAATCTAATTCTTTTAATTTCTTCTTATTATTTCTATAACGCCTCCAACTTGCATTTTTATCAAAAAATTGATCATAGTGAAAATTATCAGCAAGTACATTAATGTATATTTTAGAATAAAAAATTTTGTTTTTTTCATATAGATGATTGTTATATTCATCATCGGGATACTTGTCTTTATAAATTAAACCAAGCGAATCATTAAGAACATTAGATTTGATGATTTTACTTAGACTTAAATTTAAAACATCATAATCATCATTGGAAATTATTATTTTCTTCTGGGCGCTAATTTCAAAAACAAAATTCAAAAGAATTACTAGTATAATATATTTTGTTATTTTTAAATACTTCATGGTTTTATTTGCTTACACATTTTTTCCCTTTAGCGTCTGATCTATTTTTAAATTCATCATGTAATGTCTTTAATATATCATCCAATTCTTCTTTTTCTTCGTCACTCAACCCATCATACGACATATATTCTTCAATATTTTCTAATAGTCCAATTGAAGCAACTTTTTTGTAATAACTAAAAGAAAGACTTTGTCCATTAATTTTACCGAATTGTGACAAAGATGTAGCCATTACGTCAATTAGACCTTGCATATAATGATGCATATAATTATTTATTCGTTGCCGATCTTCTGGATCAACATTATTAAACTCACCTTCAATAACCTTAAGGCGTAAATACCTGTCTATTAATCTATATAGACTAGCATCTTCTTCTGGAGAAGTTGTGTCAGAATTAAGTTTTCCGCTTTCAAGTCCGTATAACAGTATAGCATGAACGGATTCATGAATAACAGTTGCCGCTACCGCTAAATCGGTTCCATTATTTAATAAATCAGGATTTAGACCTATTTCAATCTCTAATTTATCTAGATCCCAAGCCGAATCATAAACATTACTAGTATGACCCTGAAAATCTGTTCCTTCCAAACTTTCATCTACTGCAAAAACTAAGTTAAAGTTGGTATTATCATCTTCAAAAATATCCAGTACGAGTTTTGTTAATGGGCCCGTTCTAGACAATGATTTAATGGCAACTCTAGATTGACATTTATAATCCTCTTCAAATGATGGATCTACGATTATTCGATCAGGCTCTTCATCCGTTGGATTTGAAGATAAATATCCACTCCCATCATCAGAATTCGAATAATTATTATAAGCGCTTAAATACACGGTTCCATTACCTGGACTAGAAACCCATACATATTCACTACTACTTCCATTATATTGTGTATGAGTATATTGGTAATTACCACTATTATTTCTCCAATACCAATCTGTATAATAATATGTTGTCACTCTTACATATCCTCCTCGATCACCATCAGTATTACAACCTGGGTTCGTAGGAGCATCACAATCATCCCCTGAACATCTTGGATAAGCAGTGCTTCTAGCATAACATCTATTACCCAAAGGTAACGATTCAATGTTTTCAACATCGATATCAACGATAGAATTCAATAATTCACCTTTATCATAATATTCCATCATTTCTACCACTCCTTTATCGTTATATAGGTAAACATCTCCTGTATACAGTTCTGGTGCGAAATAATAAACATTAATTGACTCATTATTTTCTTTTTTAGGGACCAACTTAACGATATAATAAATTAGCTCGTCAGTGTCTTTTATCCCTACTAGTACCTTATAAATTGATGAATCATATTTTTCAGATTCGATACTAGATGGTTTAAATTGATTTGTATTAAATTCAAACCAATTAATTTCGTCTGATTTAGCTCTTAAATAATTATCCCAATTCACTTCTATGTTTCCTTTTATTAATTGCAAAGGATCTTCAAAATTATCAAGAGTGAAATTATCTTTAATTCGTTTAACAAATTCTTGTAATTCCGATTGTTGTTCAGTCAAAATTTCTTGATCGCTAATGACATCATTAGTTTCACAACCTGCAAATAATAACGAAATTGATAACACAAATACAATACCAAAAAATCTATACAATTTATTCATAGTTCAGGTTTAATTTTAATTCAAAGATTGAACCAGCAATTATGCCGCTTTTCCATAAAACAAAAAAGAGGAAAAACACCCTTTTTGATATGAAAAAGTGAAGCCCTAAAATAACAAAACCCCTGCTTTTTCAGGGGTCTAAGGGTTGTGGAGCATATCGGAGTCGAGCCGATGACCTTTTGGCTGCCAGCCAAATATTTATTATCTGACTATCAGTATTTTAAGTGGATTTTACATTAATTACATATGCTTTACATATGTTTTGTTCTTCTTAATAATCCTTACTTTTCTAAAATCAAGATAGAATTTATATGTTATGGTTTCAATTTTCAACTAAATCTGTTGTCCAAATTACTGGATATTTTATATAATAGTTTTTTCGTTTTTCTATCAAATACATTTTTTTGAATACACTGTTTTTAAAAAAACGTTTTTCTTTTAATTCATTTCTTTTTTCATTAATACTTTCAATAGTATCAAACCTTAACTTGTTAAGGTCTTTAATCTTACAAGTGTCTATCTCACCACTTGCACTCAATGTAAACCTCTCCTTCCCGATGAAGAAAATATGAGCTTTAGATTTATTATAAATTTTCCTAAACTTTTTCACCTTCTCTATGCCTCCTCCTTCTAATGCCAAATTAATTGTTTCGTTGTTCGAATCATCAAAATGAAGATAAATCGTATCATCTTTTTGAGAAAAAGTGGTAAAAGGTAACCCAAAAAACAGGACTATTATTAGGCTATTAATTAATTGTCGCATGATTCATTTTTATTAGTATTCACATAACCTTGAATTACTTCATTTATCCTATCCTTTTCAGCTTGAGATAGGCTTTCCCACGTATGTATAGACTCATCTCCAGCTTCTGCACCATACCTCAAACCTTCCCATGCTAAGTCTAAATAGAATTGATCTGAATGAGCACCACTATCGAACTCTTTTAATACGTCGGCAATTGTTTGTCTATAGTGAGTAGCCATTTGCTGATGTTGCCAATTATTATGTCTTCTATAATAATCATATATTCCTGGAAAATTATCTCTTATACTTTTAATATAATCAATATGTTGCTGGTTACTCCATCCATTAAAATCCAAATGACCTTGATTGGCAAGAGATAACAACTTTCTATACATTTCAGCATGTATAACCTCATGTATTATCGTTTTAGCCGTTAATAAATTGGGCCTGTAAGCTACGCCATGTTCGTTAGAATTATTATTTAAAGCAATTGTAACAACAAAGTCAGGTGAATTAGTATTTGTTAAATTATCAGGTGCGCGTGTTTCTCCTCTTGCATTTCCTAAATCATCCATTATGAATTTAAGGTGAGCTACAGGAAAATCTCCATCAAACTTTTTTATAGCCGCCTTAAAACCGCTACTTAAATTCTGCAATTTATAATAAACACAAAGCGCCTTAGTTCTTTTCATTGAATAATCTAATATTATTCTGTTTGGTTCAACAGCAGTTGGTGGGTTAGATGAATAATGCCCCCCTCCTTCTCCATCACTATGGTAATATTCGTAAGAATTTTGATATAATGGCCCTGAACCCCCAGAAGATACCCAAACATACTCTGAGCTACTTCCATTATAACTAGTATCTCTATACTCATATCTGCCACTGCTCATTCTTGTATACCAATCTGTATAATAATATGTTGTCACTCTTACATACCCTCCTCGATCTCCATCAGTATTACAACCCGGATTTGTTGGCGCATCACAATCTCTACCTGTACACCTTGGATAAGCAGTATCTCTTGCATAACATCTATTTCCTAATGGTAAAGCTCCTAGATTTTCAACATCAATATCAACGATAGAGCTTTTCAATTCACCTTTATCATAATATTCCATCATTTCTACCGCTCCCCTATTGTTATAAACATAAATATCTCCAGTGTACCCATCTGGCTTTAAATAATATGCGTTTTTTGAATCATTAGCACCCTTTTTTGGTGTCAATTTAACTACATAATAAAATAACTCGTCAGTTTCTTTTATCCCTGCTAACACCTTATAAGTTGACGAATCATATATTTCAGATTCGATTGCAGATGGTTTTAATTGGTTCGTATTGAATTCAAACCAATTAACGTCATCTGTTTTAGCTCTTATATGATTTTCCCAATTCACCACAATGTTACCTTTTATCAATTGCAAAGGATCTTCAAAGTTCTCAAGTGTAAAATTTTCTTTAATTCGTTGTACGACTTCAGATAATTCAGATTGTTGTTCTGCCAAATCTGCTTGATCCATAACAACATCATTCGTTTCGCAATTGGTAAAAATTACCAGTATACATAATACAAATACGATACCAAAAAATCTATACAATTTATTCATAGTTCAGGTTTAATTTTAATTTAAAGTTTGAACTAGCAATTATGCCACTTTTCCATAAAACAAAAAAGAGGAAAAACACCCATTTTGATATAGGGTTTTTCCTGTTTCTTTATCAATACATACCTAAAACTAGTAGTAATTTCATTATTGGCAGTAACGCTTAAGTGAGAAATTAATGAAATCTAAAAACAAAAAAGCCTTGTATTTAAAAATACAAGGCTTTTATTTTGGTGGGCGCGAAGGGATTCGAACCCCTGACCCCTTGGGTGTAAACCAAGTGCTCTGAACCAACTGAGCTACGCGCCCGAATGCGGATGCAAATATAATTTAGTTTTTAATACTGGCAAAAAAATTATCAAAAAATATTACACAACTTCAGCAACTACGAAAGTACTACCACCTATAAATATCACATCTTTTTCTGTTGCATTCTTAAGTGATTTTTTATATGCTTGATTTACTGACAAGTACGTTTCACCATTCAAATCAAACCGACTAGCTCTTTGCTGTAATACGTTTGCTTCTAAACCACGAGGAATATTTGGTTTACAAAAATAATATGTAGCATTTGTAGGAAACATAGGTAAAATTTTGTCTAAATCTTTATCATTAACCACACCTAAAACTATATGCAATTGTTCAAAGTTCTCTTCCGATAACTGCTCTAGCACAAAAGTTAAACCTTCTTTATTGTGTGCAGTGTCACAAATTACATTAGGTCGATTCTGTAAAACTTGCCAACGCCCCAACAACCCTGTGTTTTTAGCTACCTTTAAAAGTCCCGATTCTATACTTTTTTCAGAAATCTCGTAACCACTCAATAATCTTAAGGTTGCTACTGCAGCTTTAACATTCTTTTGTTGATATCTCCCCAACAAATCTGTTTTATACTCTTTACCTATAATACTCTCAGAAAAATTAAGCGCTGTTTTACGCTCGTTAGCGATACTTATAAATACTTCTATAGTTTCTTTTTGTTTTTCGCCAATAACTACCGGTATTCCTTCTTTTATAATTCCCGCTTTTTCAAAAGCAATTTCGGACAGCGTCTCTCCTAAAAATTGCGTGTGATCATAACCAATATTGGTAATTACCGAAACTTCAGGAGTAATTATATTCGTAGAATCTAACCTTCCTCCTAAACCAACTTCTATAATTGCTATATCAACTTCTTTTTTTGCAAAAAAGTAAAAAGCCAACCCTACCGTCATTTCAAAAAACGACAGTCCTTGCTTCTCAAGAAATTCTTTATTGTCTTTAATAAAATCAATCACCTCTTTCTCTCTGATCATTTTATTATTGACTTTAATGCGCTCTCTGAAGTCTTTTAAATGTGGTGAGGTATATAATCCTACTTTATATCCTGCTTCTTGCAAAATAGAAGCTATCATATGACAGGTAGAACCTTTACCATTCGTTCCTGCTACATGTATACTTTTAAACTTTTGATGCGGATCATCGAGGTACTCCGAAAAGGCAAGCGTGTTCGTTAAGTCTTTTTTAAATGCCGTCTTCCCTTGACGCTGATACATTGGAAGTTGAGAAAACATCCAATCTAAAGTTTGTTGATAGTTCAATGTAAATCTAAGAGTTTAGTTGAAGTTAACAATCACAAAACCTACTTGCTTTAATGGAGCTTTAGAGTCAATATTCCATTTATATGACATAGCCGATCTTTTAGCAGGTGCTAATAGGCAAGGTGCGGTATTCGTTGAACCTTTTACACCTGGTGTTGCTTTAATTACTTTACCAGATTTATTAACCTCAATTTTTACCACTACTCTTCCATATTCATTGCAATCTTGTTGATAGGCCGTACCTTTTCTAACAAGGTTTCTACCTTTAAGTCCGTAACCTCCACTTCCGCTTCCATCACCAAAATAGCTAATACCGTATGGATCTCCACTCAATTGCCCTTTATCACCAGCTCTACTATCATTACCTTCTCCTCCGGTAGCTGTACCATCAGAATTGTTTAGACCGCCCATCATGGCATCTAATTTTTTACGTTTCGCTTCTTGCTCCGCTCTTTTTCGTTCTTCGGCTGCTTTGCGCGCTTGTTCGATTCTTTCAGCTTCCTCTTTTTTTCGTTTGGCTTCGGCCTCAGCTTTTCGTTTAGCATCTTCTTCTGCCTTACGACGAGCCTCTTCCGCTTTTTTAATTTTTAGTGATTCATCAGCTTCTGATGTTACTACTTTCTCAGATGCAACTTCAGGTTCTGCTACTGATTCTTCAACCTCTTCAGTAGGAGTTTCTTCTACAATTTCTTCTAGAGTTTCTTCAATGGGTTCTTCTTCTACAGGAGTAGATTTAATTGGTTCTGTAGGTTGAATATTTCCACTTCCAAAATCAGTTGTTCCAAAATTTACAGCAATTCCTAATTCTTCTGGAGGGTCAAGATATGTCATTCCAAATGTAAAAATCACAAGTAAAAGCAATCCCATAATTACCGTTGTAATTGCTGCTGATTTTCTTTTATGTGGTGTATCTAAAAATGACATTTTTAATTGGGCCTTACCGCCAAAATTACTTTAAATTTATTTCTATTTGCTACGTCCATAACCAAAACCGCTTTTTCAATAGGTACAGTTTCCTCTACCCGCAACAATACCGTAGGATTCTCTCGATTCGCCAATAGTGTTCGTAATTCTGCCTCAATAGCTCCTTCATTAACGAGCTTGTTATTAACGTAATAATTTTCATTTTTCTTAATGCTAACAGCAATATGTTGCGTATTTGTTGATTTCCCTCTTGCTTTAGGTAAAATTAAATCTAATGCATTTGGCGTACTAGCGGTTAACATAAAAAAGATCAATAGTAAGAACACGATGTCAGTCATTGATGACATACTAAATTCAGGACTTACCTTATTTCTATTTTTAAATTTCATAATCTTAAGCCGGTTCGTTCAATAGGTCTAAAAACTCTACTGCCTTTGCTTCCATTTCATGCACCACTTTATCCGTTCTTACTACAATGTGATTATAGGCCATGTAAGCAATAATACCAACTACTAATCCGGCTACTGTTGTTGTCATCGCCGTATAGATACCTGATGCCAGCGAGCCCATCTCGGCTTGCCCACCACTTGTTGCCATTTCATGAAAGGCAAGAATCATACCAACAACGGTTCCTAAAAAACCAATCATTGGCGCAGCTCCGGCAATTGTTGCAAGAACACTTACATTCTTTTCGAGTTTATAAATTTCTAAACTTCCTGCATTTTCAATTGCCTTATTAATGTCTTCTAATGGTTTTCCGATGCGTGAAATTCCTTTTTCAATCAATCGTGCAGCAGGTGAAGAAGCTTGTGCACATAAAATTTGTGCTGCTTCTACCTTGCCATTAGAAACATGATCTCGAATTTGGTTCATGAAATTTTTATCAGTTTTTGAGGCCGCTTTTATAGCAAAAAAGCGTTCAAAATAAATATAGAGACCTACAACCAGCAATAGTAATAATACAAGAATTACTACCTGACCGCCAATGCCGCCATCCATAATTAATTGATAAATTGAAAGGGTTTTTTCTTCTGAGACTACTTCTTCTAAGTTCTCTTGAGCTGTTTGTGCTCCATCTTGAATACTTAAAAACATAAAATTCTTCTTAATTAGGGGGAATACTATTTTCTAACGAAAATACGAGGGCAAAATTGTTTTGTTGCAAATAAAAAACCCGAGAAATTTCTCGGGTTATAATTTATAATATTGATCTCATGGCAATAAAGACTATTGCACCGGCAATAAAACCAGCAAATGCAAGCCAGCTAATTTTTCTTAAATACCAGAAAAAATCTATTTTTTCCATACCCATTGCAACTACTCCAGCTGCAGACCCAATAATCAGCATACTACCTCCCGTACCGGCAGAATAAGCGATAAAATGCCATAGTGGATTATCTAATGGCTCAGAGAACATTCCTAAGCTTGCTGCCACTAATGGTACATTATCAATTATTGCTGATCCTATTCCTAAAAGGATTACTACTAAATCTGAAACTCCTGTACCTTGTAATTCGGTGCTTAACATAGGCGTCGATTCACGTAGCCAATTTGCAAAACCAAACAATTGCCCTAAAGATTCTAGTGCCGCTACCGCCAATAGAATACCCAAGAAGAAAAGTATACTTGGCATTTCTATTTTTGATAATGCGCCATGTACAGGACTATGGTGTGCATGATCTTCGTGCTCTGAAGGTATCACAGCAGATGAAATGCTAAACTTCGTTCGGCTATAAATTTCAGCAAAAGTAGCTACCACTCCTAAAGACAACATCATTCCAACATAAGGTGGTAAATGCGTAACCGTTTTAAATATAGGTACAAATACTATGGCACTTAAACCAAGATAAAACATGATTTTACCATATTTATTAGCCTCACCTCCGGTATCTTCAACATCTTCAATTTCACCTCTAAAGGCCTTCATTCTTGAAGCTAAGAAAGATGGAATTAACATACAAACCAACGATGGAATTAGTAAATACATTATGAGTTTACCTGTAGAAACTTTTTTACCAATCCATAACATAGTTGTTGTTACATCTCCAATAGGAGACCAAGCACCTCCAGCATTTGCCGCGATAATAATTAAACCAGCAAACCAAATTCTGTCTTCCCTTTTTAAAACTATTTTTCTCAAAATTGTAATCAATACAATGGTAGCAGTAAGGTTATCAATAATGGCTGACAGAATAAATGCCAAAAAACTAAATATCCATAAAAGTTTTGCTTTACTTTTTGTTCGCACAAAAGATTTAATTGTAGCAAAACCATTAAAGTAATCTATGATCTCAACAATTGTCATTGCACCAAGCAAGAAAACCAGAATTTCAGCAGTCTTACCCAAATGATGCAACAAGGTTTCTTCCATAAGGTGCATTTTCTCTTCATGGCCCAATGATTTAAAACCATCTACCAAAGCCCCTTTCGCAGAATCAAACCAATTTGGAAATGCATCGATACCAAATGCAATCAAAGCCCAACAGAGAGCCATCATAACTAAAGCCGGAATAAGCTTATCTATCTTTAAAGAATGTTCTAATGTAATTGCTAAATATCCTAAAACGAAGATTAAAATGATGAGTGATTCCATTCGGTTAGTTTTTAAGTTTATGTGAGATTTAAAGATATAAAATTATATCAATTGTTCAAGTGCAATTTTAAAAGCAGTTGAACTTATCTCTTTTTTAGACATTTTTTTAGTGTAAACTTTCTCTAAAGCTTTATAAATAGTTTTTGAAGTATCGTTAAAAATGGCTTCATCATTCATAGATACTTTTCGTTCCATAAAGTAAGCGAAAACCCTCGCCATACCACAATTAGAAATAAAGTCGGGAATTAAACTTACTTGCTTATCGGTGTGCTCCATAATTGGTCCGAAGAAAATTTCAGGGTCCGCAAAAGGAACATTAGCTCCACAAGAAATTACCTCTAAACCAGAATCAATCATTACATCAATCTGATCTTTGGTTATTAATCTAGAAGCAGCGCAAGGCGCAAAAATTTCGGTTTCAAGTTTCCAAATGCGCTCATTCATCTCTTGAAAAGGAATCAATTCATCTGCAATTAAAGTATTTCCTTTTTTATTTAAGAAAAATTGTTTGATCTCTCCAAAGGAAAACCCATCTTCATTAATTACACCTCCCGCTCTATCAATTATTCCAACTACTTTAGCCCCCATTTGTGCCAGGTAATAAGCCGCCGCTGAACCAACATTACCAAAGCCTTGAATTACGGCTTTTTTCCCATTTACATCGCCACCATAAATGGTATAATAATGCTTAACTGCTTCAGCTACACCAAAGCCAGTAACCATGTCTGCCACCTTATACTTTTTAGTAATATCTGGAGTATACTCTTCACTTTCGATTACCTTGATCACACCATGACGTAGTTGCCCAATTCTATTAATTTTATCTGCTTCGGTTGGTTTAAAATGTCCATTAAAAACACCCTCTTGAGGGTGCCAAACTCCACTTTCTTCGGTAATCGGGATTACTTCGTGAATTTCATCAACATTTAAATCCCCTCCTGTACCATAATAACTTTTTAGCAAGGGCGAAACTGCCGCATACCATCTTTCTAAAACTCCATGTTTTCTTGGATCTTCCGGGTCAAAGTTAATTCCTGATTTTGCTCCTCCAATTGCCGGGCCGGAAACTGTAAATTTAACTTCCATAGTTTTAGCCAATGACAATACCTCATTCATATCTAACCCCTTACGCATTCTAGTACCGCCACCGGCAGCGCCTCCTCGTAATGAATTAATAACGGTCCACCCTTCAGCTTCTGTTTCAGAATCTTTCCAATTGAAAACTATTTCAGGTTGTTTAGTTTCATATTTATGTAGTAAATCTTTCATGATCACGCTTAGAAACCCTACGATTGTTAGGGTTGTTTTTTAATTAAACTTTAATTTATCTGTCTGAAGTGTTCAAAATATATGCTCCCAATATGGGAGTTAGCGCTGATCCATGATAAAATATTTATAATTAGAAATTGAGCAAATATAGAATAAATGTTAGCTTTTTGGTATAAAAATTTTACCAGAAGAATGATCTTTTTTAGCACCGGTCACAGAACTCAAAACATTTATTTTATGTTGCGATTTAAGTAATCCTAAAAATGCAAAAATTAAAGCTTCTTTATATTCAACAATTTTTCCTTCAGGAATATGAACTTTAACCTTCGTTAATTGCAAAATTCTAGAAATTAAAAAATCATTAAATGCTCCACCGCCCGTTACTAGAACCGAACCTTCCGTTTTTATAAATTGATTTGAAATTTGAATTGCGATATGCTCAACAAATGTACATAATACATCTTTTACGTCAAGATCAAATTCATCTATTAAGGGAAATATACATTCTTCTACCCATTCTAGACCCAATGATTTAGGTGGTTTTTTAGCATAAAAAGCCAATGAATTCAATTTATCTAATAATTGTAGATTAACTTCCCCTTGAGATGCATTTTTTCCTTTATCATCGTAATCAACCCCAAGCACTTTTGAATAGTGATTTAGCACAATATTTACAGGGCATATATCATAAGCCACTCGTTTTTCATTTTCTTCATAAGATATATTAGCAAAACCACCTAAGTTTAAGCAATATTCATTTTCAGAGAATAATAATTGATCACCAATAGGAACCAACGGAGCGCCTTGTCCTCCAAAATCAACGTCTTGAGTTCTAAAATCACAAATCACTTTATAATTGGTTTTATCTGCAATCTCTTGGCCATTACCAATTTGAATGGTATAACCATCTTCCGGTTTATGAAAAATGGTATGACCATGTGAAGCAATAAAATCTATTTTTGTAATCATATTTTGTTTTACAAAATCATTAATCAAGTTCCCTAGAAATCGTCCGTAACTAACATCGAGTTGCTCCGCAGCCGATTGACTCGAATAGGCATTCATTAATTTTTGCTTCCATTCGCCGGAATATGCAATGGTGGTTGCATTAATAATTTTAAATGAATATGGCGATTGTTTATCAAACAATGCGTACACAATATCCACTCCATCTAGAGAAGTACCAGACATCAAGCCAATGGCATGAGAAATACTTTTTTGCATATCTGTAAAAATAGGAAAAGTCTGTTGAAAATATCCTGTTAAAGAAGTATCTTTGGGCACAATTTTTACGAATCTAATAATTTAATATACAAAATGGATTTTAGCCTTACCGAAGAGCATTTAATGATTCGCGATGCGGCTCGCGATTTTGCCCAAGCTGAATTATTGCCGGGCGTAATTGAACGTGATGAAAAGCAACAATTTCCAGACGAGCTGGTTAGAAAAATGGGTAAACTTGGCTTTTTAGGAATTATGGTTGATCCAAAATATGGCGGAAGTGGCATGGATACTATTTCTTATGTATTAATTATGGAAGAATTATCGAAAATTGATGCATCAGCCTCCGTAATGGTATCTGTAAATAACTCTTTAGTATGTTATGGGTTAGAAGCCTATGGAACTGAAGACCAAAAACAAAAATATCTAACCAAACTAGCAACAGGAGAATACCTAGGTGCTTTTTGTTTAAGTGAGCCTGAAGCTGGTTCTGATGCTACGTCACAAGCTACTACTGCAGAAGACAAAGGAGATTACTACCTTTTAAATGGAACGAAGAATTGGATTACTAATGGTGGTCGCGCTGACGTATATCTTGTAATAGCTCAAACAGATAGAGATAAAGGCCATAGAGGTATCAATGCTTTTATTATTGAAAAAGGCATGTCAGGATTTGATATAGGTCCAAAAGAAGACAAACTAGGAATTCGTGGTAGCGATACCCACACGTTACAATTTAATGACGTCAAAGTTCCTAAAGAAAATAGAATTGGTGAAGACGGTTTTGGATTTAAGTTTGCAATGAAGACCTTATCGGGCGGACGAATTGGAATTGCTTCACAAGCCCTGGGAATTGCCTCTGGAGCTTATGAATTGGCTCTTAAATACTCTAAAGAACGTAAAGCCTTCGGCACAGAAATTTGCAACCATCAAGCCATCGCTTTTAAATTAGCAGATATGGCTACCGAAATTGAAGCTGCACGTCATTTAGTAATGAAGTCGGCATGGGATAAAGATCAAGGCAATAACTATGATCAATCTGGTGCAATGGCAAAATTATATGCTTCGAAAGTAGCAATGGAGCAAACTGTAGAAGCAGTTCAAATTCATGGTGGTAATGGTTTTGTTAAAGAATATCACGTTGAACGTTTAATGCGTGATGCAAAAATTACACAGATCTACGAAGGAACATCTGAAATTCAAAAAATAGTTATTTCGAGAAGTTTGATAAAAGGCTAAATTTTTAGTAATACAGTGAAAAAAGTCCGGTTTTAACCGGATTTTTTTTATTTATCTAATTCAACTTTATGTAAGTGCAAGCCTGAAGCTGGGGCTATTGTTTTAATAAATTGGTCTTCACAAGCATCGGTTAAGCTTTGCTGAATAAATTCTAAATCATAATTACCTCTACCCAATTCTATTAATGCCCCCATGATCAAACGAATCTGGTTTCGTAAAAATCCACTAGATCTAATAATTAACACATAGCTTTTCTCAGGAAAAAATGAAGCTTTCAGTTCGATATTTTCTTTAATTTCACAAAAGTCAATTGTACGTTCGGTTTTGGTCTCATTGGAAGGCTTTGTACAATAACGCCTAAAATTATGATAACCTTCAAAGAGCTTAGCAGCCTTCATCATTAATTCAATATCTAATACATCAATAAAACCGGTTAAAAATGGAGCGCAATATGGGTGGTTCTTCTTCCCAAAAGAAAAATAATATCTATACTCTTTAATCTTTGGATGTTGGATAATATTAAAGTTTTTAAGGCGCATCTTTTCCACTTTAAGTGCCCTAATATCTGCTGGAGAATTCCGATTAAAATCCTTTAAAAACTGTAAGGGTTTAATCTCTTGATCAATAAAAAATTGAAAAAAATAATCAGTGGAAGAAACTTTCGCATCTGTTCTCCCAACACCAATTGTCTTAAACCTTACTTCGTTAAACACAAATTTTAAAGTTTTATCTAAAATAAAATGAACAGTTTTTTGATTAGGCTGCTTTTGCCAACCATGAAATCGAAAGCCCAAATATTGAAATTGAACTAGATAGGAAAAATTATAATTCATAAATCAAAGCTATAATAATTCCTTAATCCATTTTCCATTTCATCATGATTACAACAATTTTAATGTAGAATTTTCATTTTTTTTATCAAAAATCGCATTTTTATGACATTAAGAATTTATAAAGTGTATTTTTTATAACCCCTAATTTTTAGGGGGTATCATTTCCTTTTTTTATCATTTTATAAAATTAACCCCTATTTTTTTGATATATAAAATTAAAAATACTATCATTTTTAAATCTTAACCCCTATAAAAATTTGTTAAAATCAAATTTTTGTTGAAATATTTGCAACGAAAATTTAAAAACGTTGCATTATGCTTAAAACAAGACCCTTATTATTTAGTACGTTATTAATTATGAGCTTTACCTCTTTTTCTCAAGAACAAAAAAAAGAAGAAACAAAAAAATTTACATTAACCGGAAGTGTTGATGCTTATTTTAGAACAAACTTTAATGCCCCAAATGATGAAGCGGCCGTGGCACCAGGATCATCTTTTGCAAATTTGTCAGGCTTTGCACTCGGCATGGCTAATGTTGTTGCCAGCTATGAAGGTAAAAAAGTAGGCTTTGTTGCAGATCTAGTATATGGTCCTCGGGGTGAAGATGCGACCTTCAACTCTCCTTTTTTAAGACCGGGAGGCAGCTCTAACATAGTAAATCAATTATATGCTTACTGGAATGTTTCTGAAAGTGTAAAATTAACTTTCGGAAACTTCAATACTTTTTTGGGCTATGAAGTTATATCTCCTACAGGCAACTTCAATTATAGCACAAGCTACCTATTCTCATACGGGCCATTTAGCCACACAGGGTTAAAAGCAGATTTTTCTTTATCAGAAAAATTTAGCTTGATGCTGGCGATAATGAATCCTACCGATGCTACCGAGTTCAATCCAAATGGAAATTATGCTTTTGGTGCCCAACTGGGTTATAGTGGCCAATACTTAAATTTCTTAGCCGATGACGGAGCCTTTGAAATTGATTTTACCGGAGGCTTTGATCTTTCTGAGAAATTCTTTTTAGGTATCAACGCAGCATATTTTGATGGTGGTGATGATACTGATGTGGGCTTCGGTGGAGTTGCTTTATACCCTCAATATACTGTTTCAGAAACATTGGCAATTGGTTTAAGAGGCGAATACTTCGCTGAAGATGGTGAGTTTGGAGCTATAGGAACTGGAACCGAAGATTCAAGCGTTTTCGCCACAACATTAACAGCTAACATAAAAATTGGCGATTTAACAATAACACCAGAATTACGCTTAGATGCAAGTTCAGATGACTTTTTCTTAGATAATGATGCAGAAGCTCAAAAAAGCCTAAGCTCATTTGTACTAGCCGCAGTTTATGCATTTTAACTAATAAGACTAAAATTTAGAATCATGAAAAAAGTAGAAGCAATTATAAGAAAATCCAAATTCAGTGCAGTAAAAGAAGCATTGCATGAAGTTGGTGTGAACTTCTTCTCTTATTGGGATGTTACCGGTTTAGGTAATGAAAAAGAAGGACATGTATATAGAGGTGTAACCTACAGCACTAGTGATATCCAAAGAAGATATTTATCGATAGTAGTTAATGACAATTTTGAAGAAGCAACTATCAAAGCTATTCTCTCTTCTGCATCAACAGGTGAGGTCGGAGATGGAAAAATCTTTGTATCAGATATCAATGAGTGCTACAGAATAAGAACAGGAGAAAAAGGTGGCGAAACCTTAAAATAAAAACTATTTAATCAACAAGAATTATGGAATTATTAACCACAAATAATGTATGGATGATGATCTGTACAGCACTAGTTTTCTTTATGCACTTAGGTTTTGCATTTTTAGAAATAGGGTTAACAAGGCAAAAAAATACAATTAACATTCTATTTAAAAATATATTCATTATAACAGTTGGTCTGTTACTCTATTGTTTAGTGGGGTTCAATCTAATGTATCCTGGATTCGCAGAAGGTTCATCTGGATTCTTTGGCTTTGCTGGATTTGGTTTAGACGCGCCATTAACAACCGAAGGCGCTTTAGATCTTGCATATAATGAAGGCTATACCTACTGGACAGATTTCTTATTTCAAGGAATGTTCGCAGCAACCGCAGCCACAATTGTTTCTGGTGCTGTGGCCGAACGTATGAAAATAGCTCCTTTTATGATATTTACCATCATGTATGTAGGTATCATTTATCCTTTAGCCGGATCTTGGAAATGGGGTGGCGGATTTTTAGATATGAGAACAACCCCCTTTTATGATTTTGCAGGTTCAACCCTTGTACATTCTGTAGGAGGATGGGCCGCACTGGTAGCGGTATGGCTATTAGGGTCACGTATTGGAAAATTTAAAGATGGAAAACCAATGGCGATTCCTGGTCATAACATTCCTTTAGCAACGGCTGGGGTAATCATTTTATGGCTTGGTTGGTTTGGTTTCAACGGAGGATCTGTATTGTCTGCTAATCCAACATTAACCTCTTTAACTCTGGTAACAACTTGTTTAGCAGCAGCAGCGGGTGGCGTTGTTTCTTTTTTGGTTTCAACCACTCTGTATAAAAACTTTGACCTCACGATGTTTTTAAATGGTATACTTGGAGGTTTAGTGGGTATAACAGCAGGTGCTGACCAAATGAGTCCAACTGATGCAATTATTATTGGAGGAATAGCCGGAGCACTTATTGTATTTGCCGTTAGTCTAATTGATAAGCTACGCTTAGATGACCCAGTTGGAGCCATTGCAGTACATTTAGTTTGTGGTATCTGGGGAACGCTAGCAGTAGGCATTTTTGGAGAATTAGCAGGCGGAGCGCAATTTTTAAGTCAATTAATAGGTGTTGCCTCATACGCTGCAATTTGCATTATCAGTTCCTTTATTATCATTTTCACATTAAAGAAAACTATTGGAATACGTGTTAGTGAAAAAGAAGAGTTAGAAGGATTGGACAAATACGAACATGGCATGAATGCTTATCCAGATTTTAGACTTAATGAGCATTAATTGACAAAACCATCTAAAACTTTATTTACAATTTGATAATTTTCCCCCTTAAATTTTATCATTTTACAAAAAATGCAATGATATTTTAAATTCATTGCATTTTTTTTATTATAACTTTATTGTTTAACACAAATAATATAGCTTTGGCTCGATTTTAATGAAAATTATTCAATAATATGAAAAATCAAGGATTGTATTTGAATGAGTTTGAGCGTGATAATTGTGGAGCTGGTTTTATCTGTAACCTACATGGTAAAAAGTCTAATGAAATTATACATAATGCCTTAGAAATTTTAGTAAAACTTGAACATAGAGGTGCCGTAAGTGCCGATGGTAAAACCGGAGATGGCGCAGGAATTTTAATCGATATACCGCATGAATACTTTAAACGCGTATGCAGCTTTGATTTACCCAATATTAAAGAATATGCCGTTGGTATGGTATTTCTACCACAAAGCCAAAATCAAAGAAAGTATTGCATTTCAATTTTTGAAGAAGAATTAAAACATCAGGATTTAGTAATTTTAGGTTGGCGATTCGTTCCTGTTGATAGATCTGTTCTTGGAGATATAGCCGCACAAACCGAACCATATGTTAAGCAGGTATTTATTGGAAAGAGTGGCGATATATCAGATGCTCAATTCAAAGCCAAACTTTTTGCAGCAAGAAAGGTTACAGAGAATAAAATAGCAACATCAAAAATCTCAGAAGCTGATTATTTTTATTTACCCAGCCTATCAACAACAACGTTGATTTATAAAGGCCTTTTAGTTCCAGAAGATATCAGTCGTTACTATACGGATTTGCAACAACCAGACGTGGTTACACGGCTAGCTCTCGTACATCAGCGATTTTCTACAAACACATTTCCGTCTTGGGATCTCGCTCAACCTTTTAGATATATGTGTCATAATGGCGAAATTAATACACTAAGAGGAAATGTAAGCAGAATGCGTGCACGTGAAGAACTAATGCAAAGCGGATTATTTGGTGAAAGCCTAAAAGATGTTTTCCCGATCATTAGAGAAGGGAAATCAGACTCTGCATCAATGGACATGGCCTTAGAACTACTTTTAATGACAGGACGTTCTTTGCCTGAAGTAATGATGATGATGGTACCTGAAGCATGGGAAAAACATCAAACAATGAGTAAGGATAAAAAGGCATTTTATGAATATAATTCTTGTATTATGGAGCCCTGGGATGGTCCAGCTTCCGTACCATTTACTGATGGGGATTATATCGGCGCTTTATTAGATAGAAACGGACTACGCCCTTCTCGATATACAGTTACTAAAGACGGTAATGTAATAATGTCATCAGAAATAGGTGTGCTAAATATTCAACCAGAAAATGTTGTGAAACATGGGCGCTTAGAACCAGGGAAAATGTTTTTGGTAAACATGAATGAAGGACGCATTATCGAAGATGAAGAAATTAAAAGCCTGATAATCTCAAAACACCCCTATAAAGAATGGATTAAAAAGCACACGTTACCATTAGCAAAAGTTCCATATACCAATAATAAATGTGCCGTAGAACTTACTGATTACGCTACCCGTTTACGAATATTTGGATATACTCACGAAGATATTTCTACGATCATTACTCCAATGGCACTAAAAGCAAAAGAAGCCATTGGCTCGATGGGTACAGATACACCATTAGCCGTGCTTTCTGATCAACCACAATTGTTATATAATTATTTTAAACAGTTATTTGCTCAGGTAACCAACCCTCCATTAGATGGTATCCGTGAGGAAATAATTACTGATATCAGCTTAGCTATTGGCGGTGACAGAAATATTTTTGATGTTGTACCAGAACAAGCTAAAAAACTACGGATTCAAAATCCTGTAATTTCAAATGAAGATTTAGATAAGATCAAAAATATTGATCATCCAGATTTCAAAGCACATTCTATCTCGATTCTCTATGATGTAGAAAAAGGCGTAAATGGATTAGAAAATAGATTGGAGGCGGCATTAAGGGAAGCCGAAAAGGCAGTAGACGAAGGAGCAAACATAATTATCCTTTCAGATAGAGGTGTTAACGAATACTATGCTCCCATACCAGCACTTTTAGCCTGTTCATACCTTCACCACACTTTAAATAGATTAAAAAAGCGTTCAAAATTTGGAATTGTTTTAGAAACGGCAGAGCCACGAGAACCGCATCACTTCGCAACGCTTTTTGGGTATGGCGCAAGTGCTATTAATCCATATTTGGTAAATGAAATTATTACATCGCTTGTTGAGAACAAAACATTAAAAGATATTGCTCCTCATAAGGCTGTAGAAAACTTTAACAAAGCAATTGGTAAAGGGCTATTGAAGATAATGAATAAAATAGGCATTTCTACCTTGCACTCTTATAGAGCCTCGCAAATTTTTGAGATTGTTGGTTTAAAGCAATCTTTTACGAAGAAATATTTTCCATTTACACCATCAAGAATCGAAGGAATCGGAATTTATGTACTAGAAAAAGATATTATTAAACGCCATAGAAAAGCCTTTGCTAAAAAGGCAATTCCACAGGTATTAGATTTAAACATTGGTGGAGATTATCGATGGCGCAGAAATGGAGAGAAGCATTTGTTCAATCCAACTACGGTTTCAAAACTCCAACAGGCAGTAAGAGGCAAGAACATACAGGCTTATGAAACTTATTCAAAGGCAATTAATAACCAAAATAAAAGCTTAATGACTCTTAGAGGGTTATTTGAATTCAATAACCTTGATCCAATTCCAATTGAAGAAGTTGAACCATGGACAGAAATTGTAAAAAGATTTAAAACAGGTGCAATGTCATATGGTTCTATCAGTAAAGAAGCGCACGAAAATCTTGCCATAGCCATGAACCGAATTGGTGGTAAAAGTAACTCGGGTGAAGGCGGTGAGGATAAAAATCGTTTCAAACCTTTACCCAATGGAGATTCTAAAAATAGTGCCATTAAACAAGTTGCATCTGGTAGATTTGGTGTTACAAGTAATTATTTAACAAATGCCAGTGAAATACAAATTAAAATGGCACAAGGAGCTAAACCAGGAGAAGGTGGACAACTTCCGGGAGAAAAAGTATTGCCATGGATTGCAGAAGTAAGAAACTCCACTCCCTATGTAGGCTTAATATCACCGCCACCACATCACGATATTTATTCAATAGAAGACCTTGCGCAGTTAATATTCGACCTTAAAAATGCCAATAGAGAGGCTAGAATCAATGTAAAACTAGTATCGAAAGTTGGTGTAGGTACTATTGCTGCTGGCGTAGCAAAAGCTAAAGCTGATGTTATACTAATTTCAGGTTATGATGGTGGTACAGGAGCCTCTCCGTTAACCTCGTTGAAACATGCTGGTTTACCATGGGAATTAGGTATAGCCGAAGCTCAACAAACCTTAGTGTTAAACGATTTAAGAGGAAGAGTTGTATTAGAATGTGATGGCCAATTAAAAACGGGACGTGATGTGGCTATTGCAGCCTTATTAGGTGCTGAAGAGTTTGGTTTCGCAACTGCTCCTTTAGTAGCATCGGGCTGTATAATGATGCGCGCATGTCATTTAAACACTTGTCCGGTTGGTATTGCTACGCAAGATCCTGAGTTGCGAAAAAACTTCAAGGGCACACCAGAGCATGTAATTAACTTCATGTATTTCGTTGCAGAAGAAGTACGACAAATAATGGCTAAGCTTGGCTTTAGAACCTTAAAAGAAATGGTTGGTCAGACCCATAAAATTAATGCCAATCCTGCTATTGATCATTATAAAGCAAAAGGAATTGATCTTTCAGCTATACTATATCAACCGCAATATGATGAAAAAGCACAACTTTCAAATTCTAAGAAACAAGATCATAAATTAGAGAATGTATTAGACACAAAAATAATTAAAGACACCAAAGAATCTGTATTTAACAAAACAAGAATAGACTTAAAATATCCTATTCAAAATACAGACAGAGCGGTTGGTGCCATTATGAGCAATGAAATATCAAAGCTATATGGAAGTGATGGTTTACCAGATGACACGCTACATCTTACTTTTAAAGGATCGGCAGGACAAAGTTTTGGTGCTTTTGCAACAAAAGGCCTTACTCTTAAAGTTGAAGGAGAGACTAACGATTATCTTGGTAAAGGCTTATCAGGCGCGAAAATTATTATTAAAAAACCTTCTGAAGCCGATTTCAAAGCTGAGGAGAATATTATTACCGGAAATGTAAGCTTCTACGGAGCAGTATCTGGTCAAGCATTTATTAATGGCATTGCCGGTGAACGATTTGCTGTGCGTAATTCTGGAGTAACCACAGTAGTTGAAGGTGTTGGAGATCATGGTTGTGAATATATGACCGGCGGTAAAGTTGTAGTGCTAGGAAAAACAGGTAGAAATTTTGCTGCTGGAATGAGTGGTGGAATTGCATATGTTTATGATAAAAACAAAGAATTTAGAAATGGCTTATGTAATATGGAAATGGTAGAGCTAGAAGAATTAACCTCTCAAGACAAAAAAGAGCTCAATAATTTAATTGAAAATCATAAAGAATATACTGAAAGTCGTTTAGCAGAAAAGTTACTAAACAACTGGAAAGTGGAAATAAATCATTTCGTAAAAGTATTTCCGATTGACTATAAAAAAGCATTAGCTCGCCTAGCCAAAGAGGGAGCTCAAGTAGAACAACTAACAGCATAGATTATGGGAGAATTAGGTGGTTTTAAAAAGTACATGAGAGAGGATGAAAAAAATAAAGCAGTAAAAGCTCGTGTTCAAAATTATAATGAGTTTACTGTTCCTCTAGAAGAAGGTAATCAAAAAAAACAAGGTTCACGTTGCATGGATTGCGGAATTCCATTTTGTCATAGTGGTTGTCCGCTTGGTAATCTGATTCCCGATTTTAACGATGCCGTACATAATGGTGAATGGAAGTTGGCATCAGAAATTTTACATTCAACAAATAATTTTCCGGAATTTACAGGACGTCTATGCCCTGCCCCATGCGAAAAAGCTTGTGTACTGGGAATTATTGATAATCCTGTTTCAATCGAAAATATTGAAAAGAATATAGTAGAACGTGCCTTCTCAGAAGGATGGATTACTCCATTGCCCCCGCAAAAAAGATCTGGTAAAACGGTTGCAGTCATTGGCTCTGGCCCAGCAGGACTAGCTACAGCACAACAATTAAATAGAGCAGGCCATGCTGTGACCGTATTTGAAAGAGATGATGCCATTGGTGGTTTATTACGATATGGAATTCCTAACTTCAAATTAGAAAAAGAAATAATTGACAGAAGGATTGCTATTCTGGAGGCCGAAGGAATAACATTTAAAACCAACATTAATGTAGGTAAAAATTATGATGTTAAGAACCTAGATGATTTTGATGCAATTGTTCTTTGTGGAGGTGCAACTGTACGAAGAAGTCTCCCAATAAAAGGTATTGATAGCAAAGGAGTTGTACAAGCAATGGACTTCTTAACGCAGCAAACCAAAGCACTCTATGATACCAAGCTAGAAAAAGAGGTAATAAGTGCTAAAAACAAACATGTAATTGTTATTGGTGGTGGTGATACCGGATCGGACTGTGTAGGTACCTCAAACCGACATGGAGCAAAATCAGTAACCAATTTTGAGATTATGCCTAAACCACCAATTAATAGAAGTGAAAAGACTCCTTGGCCTTTCTGGCCATTACAACTAAAAACAAGTTCTTCTCATGAAGAAGGATGTGATCGTAATTGGTTAATAAACACAAAAGAATTCATCACAAATGAAAGTGGTGAGTTAACTGCATTAAAAACAGTTGAAGTGGCATGGAAAATCGAACCAGATAAGCGACCAGAATTAATCGAAAAACCGAATACAGAAAAAATATGGCCTTGTGATTTGGCACTGCTAGCATTAGGTTTTACTGGTCCAGAAAACATGCTGGCAAATCAGTTAGGCATTGAACTAGATGCAAGATCGAATTACAAAGCTGAATATGGAAAATATCAAACCAATATTCCTCATATCTTCACGGCAGGCGACATGAGAAGAGGACAATCATTAATTGTTTGGGCCATTGCCGAAGGACGTGAAGCTGCAAAAGCAGTAGATGAGTATTTAATGCAAACCTCTTATTTACCAACAAAAGGTATAGGAGATTTAATATCTGTTTAAAATATAATAGCTATCAAAAAAATTAGAATATGCCTACTCTACCAAAACTAATTAGGTTTCAGGAAAACGTTGAGGCTAAATACAAAATATACAATAGTATATTTATGACTTTACCTTTTACAAGCATTACTAAAACGGGAGTTTTACTTCCCCTATTTCATGAAACTTGTAAAAAGGGATTTGCGAATGGCGATGATGCTTCTACAATTGTAAATAGTTTTTTTAAAAAGTATCAGGCTAGAAGAGATAAAAAAAGCCAGATTAATCTACTATTTAGATTTATACAATATATAGAAAGGCAGGTTGTACTATTTGATGCCATTGAAGATGCAGCATTTTCTACCGTAAATAATATGGATGGCATTGGTACTTTAAGAAGTCTTAAAGAATCGGCTAGTTCGAGTAATAATTTAGAAGAATTAAAAGAATATTTAGAAGATTTTAAAGTAAGAATTGTATTAACAGCACACCCAACACAATTTTATCCAGGATCCGTTTTAGGTATTATTACAGATTTATCAGAAGCCATTACTAAGAATGACTTAAAAAGAATAACTGAATTGATGGCTCAATTAGGAAAAACACCATTTTTTAAGCAAAAAAAGCCTACTCCATATGACGAAGCCATTAACCTAATATGGTATTTAGAAAATGTTTTCTATAAATCTTTTGGTAAAATTTATGATTATATAAAGCAAACTATTTTTGAAAATGATCAAATAGGTAATGATATTATAAATATCGGATTTTGGCCCGGAGGTGATCGAGATGGAAACCCATTTGTTACCGCCAAAACGACTTTAAAAGTTGCTGAAACATTAAAAACTACAATTCTTAAAAACTACTATAGAGATGTTCGGTCATTAAAAAGAAAGCTAACCTTTAATGGCGTAAAAGATAAGATAGTTTATTTAGAAGATTCTCTTTATAATAGCTTTACTCATTATGGCAACGATGAAATTACGCTTGATTTTCTTTCTTCAGAGCTCAAAGCGATAAAAGATTCTATAATTAATGAGCATCAATCATTATATCTTAATGACGTGGATAGCTTATTAAATAAAATTTCACTATTCGGTTTTCATTTCGCAACATTAGATATTAGACAAGATAGTAGAATTCATCATGCGGTTTTCACGAAAATGGTAAACGAACTCATTTCTAGTGGAAATACTATTTTTCCTAAAAACTACAACGAGCTATCTGAAAACGAGCAAATAAAAATATTATCTACGGTAAAAGAAACAGTCGATACTTCAGATTTTAATAATGAGGATGTAATTAATATTGTTGATACTATTAAAGCGATAAAAACCATTCAAAATAATAATGGTGAAAAAGCTGCGAATAGATATATAATAAGCAATAATCAAACTTCTTTAAATGTTATGCAATTATATACAATGTTAAAGCTTATAGCATTTGAAGATAAACTTACAGTTGACATTGTTCCTCTATTTGAAACCATCACTGATTTAGAGAATGCAAGTGACGTAATGGAAGAGTTATATACCAATACTTCATATAAAAAACATCTAAATGAAAGAGATAATAAGCAAACAATTATGCTTGGTTTTAGTGACGGAACAAAAGATGGTGGATATTTAATGGCCAATTGGGCTATCTTTAAAGCCAAAGAGAGACTAACTGAAATATCGAGGAAATACGGAATTGCAGTAATTTTCTTTGATGGGCGTGGTGGTCCGCCTGCAAGAGGTGGAGGAAAAACGCATCAATTTTATGCCTCGCTTGGGCCAACAATTGAAGCCAAAGAAGTTCAATTAACCATACAAGGACAAACAGTAAGTTCAAACTTCGGAACATTGGATTCTTCAAGATATAATTTAGAACAACTTATAAGCTCTGGAATTTCAAACAAGCTTAATAAGACAAATACAAAAATGCTAATTGACAATGTGTCGATCATGGAGAATCTGGCTGAAATAAGTCATAAAGCATATATGGATTTTAAAAGTCATCCAAAATTCTTACCATATCTAGAGAGAATGAGTACTTTAAAATATTATGCAAAAACGAATATTGGCAGTAGGCCTTCAAAAAGAGGGAAATCAAGTGGATTAGTATTTAGTGACTTACGTGCAATTCCATTTGTTGGCTCATGGAGTCAATTAAAACAAAATGTGCCTGGCTTTTTTGGGGTAGGAACAGCACTTAAATATTATGAAAACAATAACGAATTTGACAAAGTAATAAAGCTTTATAACGATTCTAGATTTTTTAAGACATTGATAGAGAATAGCATGATGTCGCTTTCCAAATCTTTTTTTGACCTTACCAAGTACATGAAGGATGATGAAGAGTTCGGAGAGTTTTGGGAAATAATTTATGAAGAATACACTACTACGAAACGTCTTATTTTAAAACTAACTGGTTATCAGGAATTAATGGAAAATGAGCCGTCAGGAAAAGCTTCTATTGATGTAAGAGAATCTATTGTTTTACCATTGTTAACAGTACAGCAATATGCACTGAAAAAAATCCAAGAACTACAGAAACAACCTGAGAAAAATAACGAGGAGATTGAGATTTTTGAAAAAATGGTTACACGGTCATTATTCGGTAATGTGAATGCCAGTAGAAATTCGGCTTAATATTTTTGAAA